>NZ_JAODTZ010000027.1 GCF_025399795.1 Streptomyces rhizosphaerihabitans
CTGCGGCAGGCCAGGAGCCTGCCGCCCGGAACGGCGTCGCCGCGACGCGAGGTGACGGCCCCGTGCCGGTCATCTCGCCCCTCGTGCGCCGGCTCGCCCGGGAGAACGGCGTGGATCTGCGGGAGTTGGAGGGCTCCGGTCCCGAAGGACTCATCCTGCGGGCCGACGTCGAGTACGCGCTGCGTGCGGCGGCGACCGGCCGGCTGCGATCGTCCGCCACCATGGAGCCGCACCACGCTCCGGCGGCCGGACTCGGCCCCGACGCGCCCCTCACGGACATCGCGTCGGTCGTGCCCGGTGCGGCCGGTGTCGCCCGGAGCGCCATCCCGCACGGTGTCCGTGTCCCCCTCCGGGGAGTCCGCGGTGCCGTCGCCGACAAGCTCTCGCGCAGTCGGCGTGAGATCCCCGACGCGACCTGCTGGGTGGATGCCGACGCGACGGAGCTCATGCAGGCACGCAGGGCGATGAACGCGGCGGGAGGCCCGAAGATCTCCCTGCTCGCCCTGCTGGCCCGGATCTGTACCGCGGCACTGGCCCGCTACCCCGAACTCAACTCGACGGTCGACATGGACGCCCGCGAGATCGTCCGCCTCGACCACGTGAACCTGGGCTTCGCGGCCCAGACCGAACGGGGGCTCGTCGTCCCCGTCGTACGCGACGCGCACACACGGGACGCCGAAGGGCTGAGCGCGGAGTTCGGCCGGCTGACCGAGGCGGCCCGGACCGGGACGCTGACGCCCGCGGACCTCACGGGCGGCACCTTCACGCTGAACAACTACGGCGTGTTCGGCGTCGACGGCTCCACGCCGATCATCAACCACCCCGAGGCGGCCATGCTCGGCGTCGGCCGCATCATCCCCAAGCCCTGGGTGCACCAGGGCGAGTTGGCGGTGCGCCAGGTCGTCCAGCTCTCGCTCGCCTTCGACCACCGGGTCTGCGACGGCGGTACGGCGGGCGGTTTCCTGCGGTATGTGGCGGACTGCGTGGAACAGCCGGCGGTGCTGCTGCGGACCCTGTAGCCCCTGGGGATCCGGTCACCCCCGTTTCCATGCCGTGCCCCGGGGGGTGGCACTGATCCCTCGGGCGCCCATACTCGGGGCATGACCGCGTACGAGCCCGAGGGCGCGACCGGGCGTTCGGGCAGCTCCGGCCCCCAGGGCACCCCCGGTGCCGATGCCGGGTACGACGCCGTCGTGCTCGCGGGCGGTGCGGCCCGTCGGCTCGGCGGCGCGGACAAGCCCGGCGTACGGGTGGGCGGCCGGGCGCTGCTGGACCGGGTGCTGGCCGCGTGCGCCGGTGCGAACCGCACGGTGGTCGTGGCCGAACCCAGGTCCACCGCGCACCCCGTGGAGTGGGCCCGCGAGGACCCGCCGGGCGGGGGACCCCTCGCCGCGCTGGACGCCGGGCTGCGACACACCACGGCGCCCTGTGTCGTCGTGCTCTCGGCCGACCTGCCGTTCCTGGAGGAGGAGACGGTACGGCGCCTGCTGGACACCCTTCGCCCCGACGGCACCCACGAGTCCCGTCCCGCTGCCGAAGACGCCCGCCCGGCCCGCACCGGTCCCGGCATCCGCCCCGACGGCGTCCTCCTCACCGACCCCGACGGGCGGGATCAGCCCCTCGTGGCCGTCTACCGTGCGGAAGCGCTGCGCCGTGAGCTGGCCGTCCTCACCGCCGCGCACGGGGGACTGGACGGGCTGCCGCTCCGACGGCTCGTCGCCGCCCTCGACCTCACTCGTATCTCCGACCCCGTCGCGTCCTTCGACTGCGACACCTGGGACGACATCGCCGCCGCCAGAGCACGCATCAGGGAGCATGGGCACGTGCTGGATGAATGGATTTCCGCAGTCAAGGACGAGCTGGGCATCGACCTGGACGTCGACACCGACGTTCTGCTCGACCTGGCCCGCGATGCCGCGCACGGGGTGGCCAGGCCCGCCGCGCCACTGACCACGTTCCTCGTCGGATACGCGGCCGCGCTGGCCGGCGGAGGACCGGAGGCGGTCGCCGAGGCCGCCCGCAAGGCCACCGCGCTCGCGCTCCGCTGGGCCGACGAGGACACCCCCGACGCCAAACCGGACGCCGCCACCCCCACCACGCCCGCCGGAGCCACCCCGACGGCCCCCGCCACCGAGCCGGACGCCGGATGACCGCCGCCCGCTCCACCAGGGACAGCCAGGACGCCGACGACTTCGACGTCGAGGAGGCACTCGCCCTGGTCAAGGGAGCCGGTGCCCGCGCGCCCGGTGAGCCCGGCCGAGCGGACAGCGCCGCCTTCGGCCCCCAGGGAACCGACCGGACAGCGGTTCCCGCGCCCGACGCGCAGGAAAGCGGCAAGGGCGCACACACCCATCACCGGTCCACCCCGTGGCCCGAGGCCCGAGCCGTTGCCGAGCGGGCCGCCCGGTCCCTGCCGCGCCGCACCCCCGTTTCGGTCCCCCTGGAGGCCTCCCTCGGCCTCGTCCTCGCCGCACCCCTGACCGCGCTCACGGACCTTCCCTCCTTCGACACCTCCGCCATGGACGGCTGGGCGGTCGCCGGACCCGGTCCCTGGGACGTGCGCGAGGACGGCGTACTCGCCGGGCACGCGGAGCCGGAGCGGCTCAGCGACGGCGAGGCGGTCCGGATCGCCACCGGGGCGCGGGTCCCGCGGGACGCGACCGCCGTCCTGCGCAGCGAGCACGGCCGCCTCGACGACAAGGGGCGGCTGCACGCGAGCGGCGCGCAAACGCCCGGCTCCGCCCGCTCCCGGGGAATCCCGGCGATCGCGCACGGTCAGGACATCCGCCCGCGCGGCCAGGAGTGCCGCAGCGGCGACCAGCTGCTGCCGCTCGGAGCGCTGATCACCCCCGCGGTGCTGGGGCTCGCGGCGGCCGCCGGGTACGACACGCTCGCCGTCGTCCCCCGCCCGCGCGCCGAAGTTCTCGTCCTCGGCGACGAGTTGCTCACCGAGGGACTGCCCCGGGAGGGGCTCATCCGGGACGCGCTCGGACCCATGCTGCCGCCATGGCTGAGGGCGCTGGGCGCCGAGGTCGTCGCGGTACGCCGGCTCGGCGACGACGCCAAGGCGCTGCACAAGGCCATCACCGGCTCCCGGGCCGACCTGATCGTCACCACCGGCGGCACCGCGGGCGGCCCCGTCGACCATGTCCACCCCACGCTGCGCCGGATCGGCGCAGAACTGCTGGTGGACGGCGTCAAGGTGCGGCCGGGTCATCCGATGCTGCTGGCCCGCACCCAGGAGAACCAGCACCTCGTCGGCCTGCCCGGCAACCCCCTCGCCGCCGTCTCCGGACTGCTCACGCTCGCTGAGCCGCTGCTGCGCACCCTGGCCGGACGCGCGGCCCCGGAGCCGTACACGCTGCCCCTCAAGGAAGCCGTGCAGGGGCACCCGTACGACACCCGGATCGTCCCCGTCTCGCTGCGAGGCGACCGGGCCGCGCCGCTGCACTACAACGGCCCGGCGATGCTGCGCGGCATCGCCGCCTCCGATGCGCTCGCGGTCGTACCGCCGGGCGGTGCGCGGGCCGGCCAGGAACTGGAACTCATCGATCTGCCGTGGGCCACCGCGGGGATCGACGCGTGCTTCGTCTGAGCCGGTCGAGGGCGGGAGCGGCATGAATCCGAGCGGGGAGTGTTTCACGTGAAACTTCCGGGCCATGACGCGATCGCCCGCCAAGCGGACGAACATCTCGTGACCCATCAGGTGAGACTGCCGCAGAAGGTCGTGGAGCGTCCGATCCGGCAGGTCGCCAAGAGGCTGGCGATGGCGCTGCTGGTGCTCGTGGTCACCGCGCTCATCGTCTGGTTCGACCGCGACGGCTACAACGACAGCTCGGACGGGAGCGTCGACCTGCTCGACGCCTTCTACTACGCGACAGTCACCCTTTCCACCACCGGCTACGGCGACGTCACCCCGACCAGCGATGTCGCCCGGCTCATCAACATCCTGGTCATCACGCCCCTGCGGGTGCTGTTCCTGATCATCCTGGTCGGCACCACGCTGGAGGTCCTCACGGAACGCACCCGTGAGGAGTGGCGCTTGAACCGCTGGAGGACGGCCTTGATGAATCACACCGTCGTTGTCGGATTCGGGACCAAGGGGCGGTCGGCCGTCGAGACCGTCTGTGCGACCGGGCTCAAGAAGGAACAGGTCGTGGTCGTCGACCCGAGCCCCAGGGTGGTCGACGCGGCGACGGCCGACGGGTACGCGGGAGTGATCGGGGACGCCACGCGCAGCGATGTGCTGATGCGTGCCGAGGTCCACAGGGCGCGGCAGATCATCATCGCCACCCAGCGGGACGACACCGCGGTCCTGGTCACCCTGACGGCCCGGCAGCTCAATCGCGGCGCGAAGATCGTCGCTGCCGTCCGCGAGGAGGAGAACGCGCCGCTGCTCCGCCAGTCCGGCGCCGACGCGGTCATCACCAGCGCCAGCGCGGCCGGCCGGCTGCTCGGGCTCTCCGTGCTCAGCCCCGCTGCGGGCATGGTGATGGAGGACCTGATCCATCAGGGCAGCGGGCTCGACATCGTCGAGCGGCCCGTCACGAAGGCCGAGGTGGGCCAGGGTGTCCGGGAGACCGCCGACCTGGTCGTCAGCGTCGTACGGGGGCATCGCGTGCTCGGATACGACGATCCGGACGTCGGCACACTGCAGTTGACGGACCGGCTGATCACGATCGCGCGGGTCACTCGGGGCACCTGGACGACGCCGGGCATTCGGCCCCTGCCGCAGGAATAGGCAGCGCCCCTCAGGAGTAGCGTCCCTCTCATGTACGCGATCACGATTCCTGAACCTGGTGGGCCCGAGGCGCTGGTGTGGGACGAGGTCCCCGATCCGGTGCCGGCCGAGGGCGAAGTGCTGGTCGAGGTGGTGGCCAGCGCCGTCAACCGTGCTGATCTGCTGCAGCGGCAGGGCCTGTACAACCCGCCGCCCGGGGCGTCCCCCTACCCCGGACTCGAATGCTCGGGGCGCATCGCCGCGGTCGGCACGGGCGTCCTCGGCTGGGCGGTCGGCGACGAGGTGTGCGCGCTGCTCGCGGGCGGCGGATACGCCCAGAAGGTCGCCGTCCCGGCCGGGCAGCTGCTGCCCGTGCCCGCGGGCCTGGACGTCCGGCAGGCGGCGGCGCTGCCCGAGGTGACGTGCACCGTCTGGTCGAACGTCTTCATGGTCTCCCACCTGCGCCCCGGTGAGACCCTGCTCGTGCACGGCGGCTCCAGCGGCATCGGCACCATGGCGATCCAGCTGGCGAAGGCCGTCGGAGCGAAGGTCGCGGTCACGGCGGGCACCAAGAAGAAGCTCGACTTCTGTGCCGAGCTGGGCGCGGACATCCTGATCAACTACCGCGAGCAGGACTTCGTGGAGGAGATCAAGCGGGCCACCGGCGGGGCGGGTGCCGACGTCATCCTCGACAACATGGGCGCCAAGTACCTCGACCCGAACGTGCGCGCTCTCGCCGTCAACGGCCGGCTCGCCATCATCGGCATGCAGGGCGGCATCAAGGCGGAGCTGAACATCGCCGTTCTCCTGAACAAGCGCGCCGCCGTCAGCGCGACCTCGCTGCGTGCCCGGCCGCTCAGCGAGAAGACGGCGATCGTGGCGGCCGTACGCGAGCATGTGTGGCCGTTGATCGACTCCGGCCATGTCCGTCCGGTCATCGACCGTGAACTGCCGATGAGCGACGCGGCAGGGGCGCACCGGGTGCTGGAGGAGAGCAGCCATATCGGAAAGGTGCTGCTGGTCGCCCCCTAGGGCGGGCACGCTCTTCCCCGGGCCCCGGTGGAGTGCCGGGCCTCTTCCGGGGGTGCTGTGGCCGCCCGGAGGCGGACTTCAGGTGCCCGCCCGGTGGCGGGCCGCAGGCCCCTGGGGTGCCGTGTGCCCAGGAGGACAGGGCGACGAGGCGAGAGGCGGTCACGAGGTGCACTGCTTCGGTGCGGGGCGCCTCAGTCCGAGAACAGTGCGACGAGGCCCACCGCTTCGGTGCGGGGCGCCTCAGTCCGAGAACAGTGCGACGGGGCCCACCGCTTCGGTGCCGGGTGCCTCAGTCCGAGAACAGTGCGACGAAGCGCACCGCTTCCGTGCGGGGTGCCTCAGGCGCGTCGCGCCCGCAGCGCCAGGAACGCCAGTCCCAGGCCCAGGCCGATGAGGATCAGGCCGCTGCCCAGCGGCAGGATCGCCGGCTCCGGCTCGGGCGTGGAGCCGGGGCCCACGACGCTCTGCTGAACGGGGACCGCGTCGTTGCGCGAGGGCTCGGGGGTCGCACTCGGCTCCGTGAGCCCGGGGTCGGTGTCGGCGGCGGGGGCCGTGTTCTGGAGATCAGGGTTGTCCTGGCTGTTCGGAGTGTCCGGTTCCGTGCGGCCGGGCCGTGTACGTCCCTCGCCCGCGAAGCTGCCCGCACGGGAGGGGTCCGCCGTAAGGGTGGGCCGTGCGGGATCGGAGGCGGCGGGGCCGGCGGCGTCCGAGGCCGAGCTCCCTTCGGCGGACGGAGCCGACGCGGCGGCGGACGAGGGAACCCCGGAGCTTGTCCGGGACGAGGGAATCCCGGAGCTTGTCCGGGACGAGGGAGCCCTGGAGCTTGCGACGGACGAGGGAGCCCCGGAGTTTGCGGGAGCCGAGGGGGTCCCGGAGCTTGCCCGGGACGAGGGGGCCCCGGAGTTCGCGGGGGCGGACGCGGGAGCCCCGGTGCTCGCCCGGGCCGAGGGGGCTCCGGAGCTTGTGGGGGCGGTGTTCGCGAGGGGGCCCGGGCCGTTCAGCAGGGCGATCGTCAGCAGTCCGGCCGTGGGCAGGGTGCGCAGCCATGGAGTCACCTCGGTGACCCCCTCCCGGTACGGTTCGCCAAGACGGGTGCCGTGATCGACGCAACAAGCCTCACATGACGCCGTGATCCCGGCATCTCGACAGAAAGTGACTTCATTCGCGCACTTCAGGGGCCGTAGACCTCCGTCCCGTCGCGAACTGGGCCTTCGTACGTGGTGGATCACCGTGTACGGGGGGCACCACCGTGATGGAGTACGTGGGTGCGAGAGAATGGCGGCATGGAGATGCCGAGGAACGAACGGTCGCCGGAGAACCCTCAGATCCTGGTTGTCGGCCAGGACGGAATGGCTCTCGGCGGCACCGGGGACGAGGACTCCCGCGAGATCCCGGTGACGGAGATGGTGGAACAGCCCGCCAAGGTGATGCGCATCGGCAGCATGATCAAGCAGCTGCTGGAGGAGGTGCGCGCCGCACCTCTGGACGAGGCCAGCCGGGTCCGGCTGAAGGAGATCCACGCGAGTTCCGTGAAGGAGCTGGAGGACGGTCTGGCCCCCGAGCTCGTGGAGGAACTGGAGCGGCTCTCCTTGCCCTTCACGGACGAGGGCACCCCCAGCGACGCGGAACTGCGGATCGCGCAGGCTCAGTTGGTGGGCTGGCTCGAGGGACTCTTCCATGGGATCCAGACGACCCTGTTCGCCCAGCAGATGGCGGCCAGGGCGCAGCTGGAGCAGATGCGCCGTGCCCTTCCGCCGGGTGTCGGCGGTCTGGACGGCGATGAGGACCCCCGCACGGGAGGTCGCTCGGGCGGACCGTACCTGTAATTACGCGGGTCACCGAGTCATCCCCGTCACCCCAGCGAGCCAAGGTCACCCCGACCGAAACGGGCCCGGCACCGAAGTGCCGGGCCCGTTCCCGATTCCGCTGCCGAGGCACGCTCGGGCCACTCGGACTGCAGGGTCCACTTGCATCGCGCGGTCGCACGAACCGCACGGCCCGCCCGAACCGCTGCGAGCGTTCAGGGAGGCTTCAGGCGGGGTTGCCCGTCGACACCTTGAGCTCGATCTCGGGCATGTTCTTCGGGTCGACGTCGTCGCCGACGGAGGGGAACTGGTCCATGACCGTGTCCTTGCCGTACGTGTTCTCGTCCACGCGCGTGATCTTCATCTGCCAACCGGCGGCCTGGAAGCAGGACTTCACCGAGTCGAGGTTCTTGAAGTGGAAGTCCGGGACCTGGATCTTGTCCGGGTCGTCGTACGCCTCCTGCGGATCCGTGCACTTCTCGGTGTCGATCTTCTTCGACGTGTCCGGACCCTTGTACCCCTCGACCACGGTGGGCGACTTGCTGGCGCCGTTCCCGCCGCCCTTGTTGTCGTCGCCGTTCCCGCCGCTCATGGCGAGCGCCGTGATCAGGCCGCCGATCGCGATGAGCGCGACCACGACGGAACCGATCACGACCGCCTTGTTGCTCCTGCCGCCGCCCGAGCCGCCGGGGGCGGGCTGGGGCGTGAGGTTGTACGGCGGCGGGGTCGACGTGCCGTGCTGCGGGGAGTACGCGGCGGTCTGCGGAGTCTGGTAGCCGCCCTGCTGCGGGTAGCCGTACGCGGGGGCGGGGGTCGGCGTGCCGTACGGGCCCGGCTGGTACGGCATCTGTACGGGTCCGGGTGCCGGGGTGCCCTGGTCGACCGGCGGGAAGACGGCGGAGCCGACGCCCGAGCCGCTCGGCGTCTGGGCGCCCGGCACGATGTTCGGCGCGGCCGCCTGGAACGACTGGGCGACCCGCAGGCACTCGTCCCGCATGATCTCGGCGCTCGGGAAGCGTTCGTTCGGGTTCTTCTTCAGCGCGCGGGCGATCAGCGCGTCCACCGCCGGGGGCAGCGAGCGGTTGACCGAGGAGGGCGCGACCGGCTCCTCCTGGACGTGCGCGTAGGCGATGGCCAGCGGAGAGTCCGCCTCGAACGGCAGCCGCCCGGTGACGAGCTGGAACAGCATGATGCCGACCGAGTACAGGTCGGACCGGGCGTCGACGCCCCGGCCGAGGGCCTGCTCCGGTGAGAGGTACTGCGGGGTGCCGACGACCATGCCGGTCTGCGTCATGGAGGTGACGCCGGACTGCATGGCGCGGGCGATGCCGAAGTCCATGACCTTGACGACATTGCGCTTGGTCATCATCACGTTGCCCGGCTTGATGTCCCGGTGGACCAGGCCCATCTCGTGGCTGATCTCCAGGGCGGCCAGCACGTCCGCGGTGATCTTCAGGGCCTTGTCGGCGGGCATCGCGCCGTACTGCTGGATGTCCGCGTCGAGGACGGAGCCGAGCGGCTTGCCCTCGATGTACTCCATGACGATGTACGGCGTCGTCATGCCGTCGAGGTCGTCCTCGCCGGTGTCGAAGACCGAGACGATGTTCGTGTGGGTGAGCTTGGCGACCGACTGGGCCTCGCGGCGGAAGCGCTCGCGGAAGGCCTGCTCGCGGCCGAGTTCGGTGTGCAGCGTCTTGATCGCGACCTGGCGGTCGAGCACCGAGTCGTAGGCGAGATGCACCGAGGCCATACCGCCCTCGCCGAGCAGATCGCGCAGCTGGTAGCGGCCGCCGGCGACCGCGCGCCCCGCGTACCGGCCCTGTGCGCCGTCCTGGCTCATGTTCTGCGTCCCCCGAGGCATCGGTGATCGATTGGCTTATTCCGGGCCAAGTCTGCCCGAGGGCACGGACACGTCAAGCTCGGTGCCCGTTCCGTGACCGTCTGAGAAAGAAGCGTCGCGGAAGCGTTACAGGTGGCGTACGGCCGGTACACGGAATTTGCACCGACGGCACTCCGACGGGTTGGATGGCCGGTCCATCTCACGTTCATCTCGGACCGGCGCCCTGCGTGGAGCCTGTAGCGTGGCCCGACGGAGACCGTAACAACCACCGCGCAGACCGCGGGCAGAAACGACGGCGAGGACTGATGGCACAGCAGCAGCGCGCTCAGGGCCCGTCCGACCCCGAGGCGACTGGCGGCGGTATGTCAGATGCGCCGGAGATGTGGGGTAACGGCGGGCTGGTCGGCGACGGCCGGTATCGGCTGACGCACAGACTCGGCCGGGGCGGTATGGCCGAGGTGTTCGCCGCCGAGGACGTTCGCCTGGGGCGGACCGTGGCGGTCAAGCTGCTCCGTTCCGACCTGGCCGAGGACCCCGTGTCCAAGGCGCGTTTCACACGCGAGGCACAGTCGGTCGCGGGGCTCAACCACCATGCGGTCGTCGCCGTGTACGACTCCGGCGAGGACGTGGTCGGGCACGGTGTCGTCCCGTACATCGTGATGGAGATCGTCGAGGGTCACACGATCCGCGATCTGCTGATCAACGCCGAGGCCCCCGGGCCCGAGCAGGCGCTGATCATCGTCTCCGGTGTCCTGGAGGCGCTCGCCTACTCGCACCAGCACGGCATCGTGCACCGTGACATCAAGCCGGCGAACGTGATCATCACGGAGACCGGCGCGGTCAAGGTGATGGACTTCGGCATCGCGCGCGCCCTGCACGGCGCGCAGTCGACGATGACCCAGACCGGCATGGTCATGGGCACCCCGCAGTACCTCTCGCCGGAGCAGGCGCTCGGCAAGGCCGTCGACCACCGCTCCGACCTGTACGCGACCGGCTGTCTGCTCTACGAACTCCTCGCGCTGCGGCCCCCGTTCACCGGCGAGACGCCGCTCTCGGTGGTCTACCAGCACGTCCAGGACATCCCGGTGCCCCCGTCGGAGGTCGCGGCCGGGGCGCCGCCGGAGCTCGACGGGCTGGTCATGCGCGCCCTCGCGAAGGATCCGGACGACCGGTTCCAGACCGCCGAGGAGATGCGCGGCCTCGTCCAGTACGCGCTGCAGATGCTGTACGACCAGGGCAGTCACACCGGCACCTGGAACACCGGTCCGGTCACCCTGCACGAGGGGCTGCACACCCCGGCGGCCGGTTTCGCCGGTACGGCCGCGCTGCCGCACCCCGGTGACTACGGAACCACCCAGATCCCGGCGCCGCTCATCCCGCCCTACCGGGGCGGCGGTGACGACGGCGGCTTCGAGGGGCACGGCAACCAGGGCGGCGGCCGCGGCAAGCTGTGGATCCTCGCGGTGTTCGCCCTGATCGCCATCGCGGCGGGTGTCGCGCTGGCGCTCAACAACACCGGCAACGGCGGGGGCGCGGGGACCGGCACCTCGCAGCCGCCGGCCGCAACGCACTCCAGCAAGAGCGACGACTCCACCGAGCAGCCCACCGAAACGGCCACGGACCAGTCCACGGACGACACCTCGGACGGCTCGACCGACACCGGCGACGGCACGGGCTACACCCCGTCGTACCAGCCGACCCCGAGCGCGACCAGCGAGCCGCCGACGGACGAGCCGACCGACCAGCCGACGAAGACGAAGCCGACCACGGCGGCCCCGACGGGCGAACCGACCACGCCGACGACGGAACCGACGTCCAGCGATCCGGCGGACGGCGGCACCGAGTCCCCCGCCGCGGGGGACCTGGGCTGACCTGATTCGGCAGGGTCCGAACGGATCCGAGAAGAGCACACCTTCCACGCGCGCGGGAGGCCCACACGGGCTTCACGCGCGCGCGGCGTTGGGTGGGGTGTCCGGCGTTGGGTGTCCGGCGCGGCACAGGTCGTGCCGGCGCCGCCGATCCGGGCCGTGCGGGAAAGAGGCACCCGCCCTCGGAGGCGGTGTTTCGTTCGGTGGTGTTCGGTGTCAGTGCTGCTCGGTGTCAGTGGTGCTGCTGTTCCGCCTGTATGCGCGCCACATAGGCCGCCGCCTGCGACCGGCGTTGCATCCCCAGTTTGGACAGCAGGCTCGACACGTAGTTCTTGATCGTTTTCTCGGCGAGGTGCAGTCGCTCTCCGATCAGGCGATTGGTGAGCCCCTCGCCGATCAGGTCGAGGATCCTGCGTTCCTGGTCGGTGAGGCGGGCGAGCCGGTCGTCGCCCCTGGTGCCGCCGTCCCGCAGCCGCTCCAGGACACGCGCGGTGGCCACCGGGTCGAGCAGGGATTTTCCGGCCGCGACGTTCCGTACGGCCGCGAGCAGTTCATTGCCGCGGATAGCCTTGAGGACATAGCCCGACGCACCCGCCATGATCGCGTCGAACAGGGCCTCGTCGTCGGCGTACGAGGTCAGCATCAGGCACTTGATGTCCTCGTTCGCGGAGCGGATCTCACGGCAGACCTCCACGCCGCTGCCGTCCGGGAGGCGTACGTCCAGGACGGCCACGTCCGGGCGGGTGGCCGGGATCCGGACCAGTGCGTCGGCCGCCGTACCGGCCTCCCCGACCACTTCGATGTCGTCCTCGACCGACAGAAGTTCATGGACTCCGCGACGGACGACTTCGTGGTCATCGAGTAGGAATACGGTGATTTTCCCGATTTCACGCACGCTGTCAGTGTCACACACGATCATGGGCATTGCCCCAGGTGAGCTCTTCCCGAGCCCGGGGTGGCCGGGATAACGTGCCGGTGTTCCGGCCCCCTGCAAGGCTGTAACCAGTGCTGTGACCAGCGACTGTTCCCGATCTGCTCGATCTAGTAGGAAATCCACGTATCCAAGTACTTGGATTTCCTATCAAAATCGCAGGTCAGGAGGGGTTTCACAGAATTGTGAAGCACTGGGTAACGTGACTGTTGCAGGGCGCTCGCCGGGGCACCTGTCACGCCTGTTCCCGGCCGAGTGGCACCCACCCCGTGCACGGGTGCCGGTACAGGCGAGCCGCTCCCCCGAGCTCAAACCGCGAGCGAGGGGGACCCCAGCCTTCCGGCAACCCCGGGGGCCGGACCGACGGAGGAGCACACGTGACCGTGGAGAGCACTGCCGCGCGAAAGCCGCGACGCAGCGCCGGTACGAAGAGCGCCGCGAGCGCCAGTACGACCGGTACCAAGAGCACCGCGAGCAGGAGCGCCGGCGCGGCCGCCAAGAAGTCGCCCGGGGCGACGGGCGGCGAGCCGGAGCTCATTCAGCTGCTGACCCCGGAAGGCGAGCGGGTCAAGGACGCCACGTACGACCCGTACGTCGCCGACATCACCCCCGAGGACCTGCGCGGCCTGTACCGGGACATGGTCCTGAGCCGCCGCTTCGACGCGGAGGCCACCTCTCTGCAGCGCCAGGGCGAGCTGGGCCTGTGGGCCTCGATGCTCGGCCAGGAGGCCGCCCAGATCGGTTCGGGCCGGGCCACCCGCGACGACGACTACGTCTTCCCGACCTACCGCGAGCACGGCGTCGCCTGGTGCCGCGGCGTCGACCCGACGAACCTGCTCGGCATGTTCCGGGGTGTGAACAACGGCGGCTGGGACCCGAACGGCAACAACTTCCACCTGTACACGATCGTCATCGGCTCGCAGACGCTGCACGCCACCGGCTATGCCATGGGCATCGCCAAGGACGGCGCAGACTCGGCCGTGATCGCGTACTTCGGGGACGGCGCCTCCAGCCAGGGCGACGTCCTGGAGGCCTTCAACTTCGGGGCGGTCTACAACGCGCCCGTCGTGTTCTTCTGCCAGAACAACCAGTGGGCGATCTCCGAGCCGACCGAGCGCCAGATGCGCGTGCCGCTGTACCAGCGCGCGCAGGGCTTCGGCTTCCCCGGCGTCCGCGTGGACGGCAACGACGTCCTCGCCTGCCTGGCGGTCACGAAGTGGGCGCTGGAGCGGGCCCGCAGCGGCGAGGGCCCCACCCTGGTCGAGGCGTACACCTACCGCATGGGCGCGCACACCACCTCCGACGACCCGACCAAGTACCGGGCCGACGAGGAGCGCGAGGCGTGGGAGGCGAAGGACCCGATCCTGCGCCTGCGCGCCTACCTGGAGGCCGCGAACCACGCCGACGAGGCATTCTTCGCGGAACTCGAGACCGAGAGCGAAGCGTTGGGCAAGCGAGTGCGCGAAGTCGTACGGGCCATGCCGGACCCGGACAAATTCGCCATCTTCGAGAACGTGTACGCGGACGGGCACGCGCTCGTCGACGAGGAGCGCGCCCAGTTCGCCGCCTACCAGGCGTCGTTCGCGGACGCAGGGGAGGGCAAGTAGCCATGGCGACCGAAAAGATGGCGCTGGCCAAGGCGATCAACGAATCGCTGCGCACGGCCCTCGACACCGACCCCAAGGTCCTCATCATGGGCGAGGACGTCGGCAAGCTCGGCGGTGTCTTCCGGGTCACCGACGGACTCCAGAAGGACTTCGGCGAGGAGCGGGTCATCGACACCCCGCTCGCCGAGTCGGGCATCGTCGGCACCGCGATCGGCCTGGCCCTGCGCGGCTACCGCCCGGTCGTGGAGATCCAGTTCGACGGATTCGTCTTCCCGGCGTACGACCAGATCGTCACCCAGCTCGCGAAGATGCACGCGCGGGCGCTGGGCAAGATCAAGCTCCCCGTCGTCATCCGTATCCCGTACGGCGGCGGCATCGGCGCCGTCGAGCACCACTCGGAGTCCCCCGAGGCGCTCTTCGCGCACGTGGCGGGCCTGAAGGTGGTCTCCCCGTCGAACGCCGACGACGCCTACTGGATGATGCAGCAGGCCATCCAGAGCGATGACCCGGTGATCTTCTTCGAACCGAAGCGGCGCTACTGGGACAAGGCCGAGGTCAACAAGGACGCCATCCCCGGTCCGCTGCACAAGGCGCGGGTGGCCCGCGAGGGCAGCGACCTGACCCTGGTCGCGTACGGCCCGATGGTGAAGGTCTGCCTGGAGGCCGCCGCGGCCGCCCAGGAGGAGGGCAAGTCGATCGAGGTCCTGGACCTGCGCTCGATGTCGCCGATCGACTTCGACTCCATCCAGGCCTCGGTCGAGAAGACCCGCCGCCTGGTCGTGGTGCACGAGGCCCCGGTGTTCCTCGGGACGGGCGCGGAGATCGCGGCCCGCATCACCGAGCGGTGCTTCTACCACCTGGAGGCGCCCGTCCTGCGGGTCGGCGGCTATCACGCCCCGTATCCGCCGGCCCGCCTGGAGGACGAGTACCTTCCGGGCCTGGACCGCGTGCTCGACGCCGTCGACCGCTCGCTGGCGTACTGAGGAGAGAGTCGTGACGACGATGACTGAGAACGCGTCGGGACTCCGCGAGTTCAAGATGCCCGATGTGGGCGAGGGACTCACCGAGGCGGAGATCCTCAAGTGGTACGTCCAGCCCGGTGACACGGTCACCGACGGCCAGGTCGTCTGCGAGGTCGAGACGGCCAAGGCCGCGGTCGAACTGCCGATCCCGTTCAACGGCGTGGTGGCCGAGCTCCACTTCCCCGAGGGCACGACGGTGGACGTCGGCCAGGTGATCATCGCGGTGGACGTGTCCGGTGGGGCGGCGCCCGCGCAAGCGGCTCCGGCCGCCGCGCAGGCAGCCGCCGCTCCCGCCGTTCCCGCCGCCCCGGTGGCGGAGGCGGCCCCCGCCGAGGAGGCCAAGCCCGAGGGCCGCACGCCGGTCCTCGTCGGGTACGGCGTGGCGGAGTCCTCCACCAAGCGGCGCCCCCGCAAGGGGGCCGAGGTCCCGGTGGAGCAGAGCGAGACGCTCTACGCGGCCACCGCGATCCAGGGCGAGCTCAACGGCCACGGGTCCGCGGACCGGCAGCGGCCCCTCGCCAAGCCCCCGGTCCGCAAGCTCGCCAAGGACCTCGGGGTCGACCTGGCGACGGTCACCCCGTCGGGCCCGGACGGCATCATCACGCGGGAGGACGTGCACGCGGCGGCAGCCCCGGCACAGGCACCCGCTCCGGTCGCCGCCCCGGCCCCGGCTCCGCAGGCCCCGGCCCGCGTTCAGCCGCAGGCTCCGGCCCCGGCCGCGTCGTACGACGGTGCGCGGGAGACCCGGATCCCGGTCAAGGGTGTCCGCAAGGCGATCGCCACCGCGATGGTGGGCTCGGCGTTCACCGCGCCGCACGTCACCGAGTTCGTGACCCTCGACGTGACGCGCACGATGCGCCTGGTCGAGGAGCTCAAGCAGGACAAGGGCATGCAGGGGCTGCGGGTCAATCCGCTGCTGCTCGTCGCCAAGGCCCTGCTGGTCGCGATCAAGCGCAACCCGGCCGTCAACGCGTCCTGGGACGAGGCCGGCCAGGAGATCGTCCAGAAGCACTACGTGAATCTGGGCATCGCCGCCGCCACCCCCCGTGGCCTGATCGTGCCGAACATCAAGGACGCCCACACCAAGACCCTGCCGCAGCTGGCCGAGTCGCTGGGCGAACTGGTGGCCACGGCCCGCGAGGGCAAGACCTCGCCGGCCGCCATGCAGGGCGGCACGGTGACGATCACCAACGTCGGCGTCTTCGGCGTCGACACGGGCACGCCGATCCTCAACCCCGGCGAGTCCGCGATCCTCGCGGTGGGCGCGATCAAGCTCCAGCCCTGGGTGCACAAGGGCAAGGTCAAGCCCCGTCAGGTCACCACGCTGGCGCTCTCCTTCGACCACCGCCTGGTCGACGGCGAGCTCGGCTCCCGGGTCCTCGCGGACACGGCGGCCGTCCTGGAGCAGCCCAAGCGGCTGATCACCTGGGCGTGAGCCGGCCGGCCGGTGGGACGTGAGTCCCACCGGCCGCCCGGAAGCGATTCCGTAACCGCCGAGGGCGCCTCTTCTCGCACGAATCCCGTACGAGAAGAGGCGCCCTCGGCGTGGTCGAGCCGGGCTCCCGGACGGCCCGCGACATGAGAGGGGCCCGCCGCGCACCGCCCGGCAGGCCCCTCTTTTCCGTCTGCGCGCCTTACCTGGCGAAGGCGTAGTTCATGAGCTTCGTGGCGTCCGACGTGCGCTGGGTGATCGACGTGGAGGCGAGCACCGTGCCGATGACCGTCTTGCCGTTACGGGTGGCGGCGAAGACGAGGCAGTACTTCGCCTCGGGGCCCGAACCGGTCTTGATGCCGATCGTGCCGCTGTAGCCGCTCAGCAGAGGCTTGTTGGTGTTCTCCCACGTGTAGTAGCGGTAGCCGCCACTCGCGGTCGTCACCTTCTGCTTGGTGGTCTGGGTCTTGACGACCGTCTTGAAGGTCGCGCTCTTCATGGCGCTGCTGGCGATCTTCGTCAGGTCGCGCGGCGTCGAGTAGTTGTTGCCGTTGCCGATGCCGTCGAACGAGTCGAAGTGCGTGTGCGCCAGGTGGAGGCTCGTGGCGGCCGAGTTCATCTTGCCGATGAACGACTTCACACGGGCGGCGCGCGTCGTGCCCGAACCGAACTTGTCGGCGAGCGCGTACGCGGCGTCGCAGCCGGACGGCAGCATCAGCCCGTAGAGGAGCTGACGGACGGTGACCTTGTCACCGACGATCAGGTGGGCCGAGGAGGCGGTGTTGGCGACGATGTAGTCGCTGTACGCCTTCTGGACCGTGACCTTGGCGTCCAGGTTCAGGTTCGGCTGGGACAGCACGACCTTGGCCGTCATGATCTTCGTGGTGGAGCCGGTGGACAGCGGGGTGTCCGCCGCCTTGGTGTAGAGGGTGGTGCCGGTGCCATTGTTCATGACGTAGCCGCCCTTGGCGGCGATCGTGGGCGTGGCGACCGCGCCCGCGGGCGCGGCGCCGAAGGCTCCGGCTGCCAGCACGGCGCCGGTCGTGAGGGTCACAGCGGCGGCCCTGCGGAAACGCGTGCCCTTAATGCCGGTAATCAAAATGAACGCTCCGTATGCGCGAAATGCCCCTGGGAGAACGACACATGACAGTGCCGTCTCACGTTCGGACTCGCGGGGCGCGCAAAGGGATGTACGGCGAACGAGTGGAATTCATGTGACCTGGGTTACACCAGAAGCCAGTTGGGGTCGGTTGGGGTCCGCATGCTGAAATACCTCGCGGCATGCGTACGTGTTGTATCTATGATGTGCGCATGCCTTCAGCCCCACCCGCGCCGATGCGGCCTGCCGTGAAGCAGCCGCCCGCCGCCGACCGCGTCTACGCACACGTCAAACAGGGAGTCCTGGAGCGCCGTTACGAGGGCGGGTCCCTGCTGACCGAGGGCGAACTCGCCGACGCGGTGGGCGTCTCGCGCACCCCGGTCCGCGAGGCGCTGCTCCGGCTGGAAGCCGAAGGACTGATCAGGCTCTACCCGAAGAAGGGCGCGCTCGTCCTGCCGGTCTCCGCCCAGGAGATCGCGGACGTGGTCGAGACCCGCCAGCTCGTCGAGGAGCACGCCGCGCGCAAGGCCGTACCGGCATCGCCGCAGCTCCTGGCCCGCCTCGAGGAACTGCTCGCCCAGCAGAAGGAGCAGGCCGCCGCCGGGGATCTGGCCGCCGCCGCCGTCACCGACCGCTGCTTCCACGCCGAGATCGTCCGCAGCGGCGGCAACGAGATCCTCTCCCGGCTCTACGACCAGCTCCGCGACCGGCAGTTGAGGATGGGAGTGGCCGTGATGCACGCGCACCCCGACCGGATCACCAAGACGCTCGTCGAACACGAACAGATCCTCCAGGCGCTGCGCTCCGGCGACGCCGACGCGGTCGTCGGACTCATCCACGGACACGTGAGCTGGTTCTCCAACCTGGCGCGGGGCGAGGTCCGATGAGCTCCTCGGCCACGCTGCCCGGCGACCCGCCCGGTGGCCGGCGCGCGATCGCCGTCTGGGGCATCGGCGTCTCGGTCTACTTCGTCGCGGTCATCTTCCGTACGTCATTGGGGGTGGCCGGACTCGACGCAGCGGACCGTTTCCATGTGGGCGCCTCCGCCCTGTCGACCTTCTCCATCCTGCAGCTCCTCGTGTACGCGGGCATGCAGATACCGGTCGGACTGCTGGTCGACCGGCTCGGCACGAAGAAGGTGCTGACCATCGGCGTGCTGCTGTTCACGGCGGGGCAGCTGGGCTTCGCGTTCTCCTCGTCGTACGGCATGGCGCTCGCCTCGCGCGCCCTGCTGGGCTGCGGTGACGCGATGACCTTCATCAGCGTGCTGCGGCTCGGCACGCGGTGGTTCCCCGCTCGGCGCGGACCGCTGGTCGCGCAGTTCGCGGGTCTGGTCGGCATGGCGGGCAACCTCGTCTCGACGCTCGTGATCGCCCGGCTGCTGCACGGAGTGGGCTGGACGGCCGCGTTCGCCGGCAGCGCCGCCGCCGGTGTGCTCGTCCTCGTCCTCCTGCTGCTGTTCCTCAAGGACCACCCCGAGGGACACGAGCCGGAGCCGTTCCCGCACCGGGGTGCCGCGTACGTCCGCCGGCAGATCGCCGCGTCCTGGCGGGAACCCGGCACCCGGCTGGGTCTGTGGGTGCACTTCACCACGCAGTTCCCGGCGATGGTGTTCCTGCTGCTGTGGGGGATGCCGTTCCTTGTCCAGGCGCAGGGTCTCTCGCGCGCCACGGCCGGTGAACTGCTGACGCTCGTCGTCCTGTCCAACATGGTCGTCGGGCTGGTGTACGGGCAGATCGTCGCCCGGCACCACACCGCGCGGCTGCCGCTGGCGCTGGGCACGGTCGCGGCGACGGCCTTCGTGTGGGCGGGGGTGCTGGTGTACCCCGGCGAGCACGCGCCGATGTGGGTGCTGGTCGCGTTGTGCACCGTGCTCGGGGCCTGTGGTCCGGCCTCGATGCTCGGCTTCGACTTCGCGCGGCCGGCGAATCCGCCGGAGCGTCAGGGGACGGCGTCCGGGATCACCAACATGGGTGGTTTCGTCGCCTCGATGACGACGCTGCTGGCCATCGGCGTCCTGCTCGACGCCACCGACGACAACTACCGGGTCGCCTTCGCCGCGGTGTTCGTGCTCCAGGCACTCGGACTGAGCCAGATCTTCCGGCTGCGGAAGCAGGCGGCCCGCCGGGAGCGGGAGCGGCTGGTGGCCAGCCGGGTGGAAACGGTGCACGTGCCGGCGTAGCCATCGGGGCTGTACCGTCCCGCTGCCGCTGCCGCTGCCGCTGCCGCTGCCGCTGCCGCTGCCGCTGCCGCTGCCGCTGCCGCTGCCATCGGGCTCCCGACCTGGGCGTTTGCCCAACGGCCCGGCCTGCTCCACGAAGGCCGGAGGAGCCGAGCCGCCCCTGCGGTCCGGGCGCGCCGGAAAGCCCTGGGTTGTCCGGCGACTGAGGACGAGCACGTCGGTACGACGGCGGGATCCCGGACACGCGAAGGCCCCGGACACCCGAAGATCCCAGGCGCGCGAAGGCCCCCGGACACGGGAGCGGTTCCGGACATGGGAACGGCGGAGCGAGACGGCGGGGCGGGAGGACCGTCCCGCCCGGCCCCGTTACGGCGTGACGGTGAAGTTGCGCAGGATCGCCGCGGTCAGTTCCGGGTCGCCCTCGGCCTTGATGCGGTCGGACACGGTGTCGGGGTGGACGCGGCCGCAGGCGAGCCGGACGAAGGTCTCCCAGTCCAGGGCGAGGCTCGCGGCGGGACCGAGGGAGGGCGAACCGTCTATCGAACCGCGCCCGTCGGCGTCGATACGGACGGTACGGAGGAACTCGACCGGACCGTGCACGTCGAAGACGACCGCGGAGTTCGCCGGCGCCCCCGCGTTCTTGGCGACGACCTTCGGCAGTGCGGCCAGCAACTCGTCCCGCACGATCTGCGAACCGGGGGAGTCGAGGTTCCCCGGCCGGCCCAGCGTGTACCGCAGGTCCTGCTCGTGCACCCATACGTCGAACGCGCGGTTGCGCATCGCGTGTTCGAGGGTGACCTCGGTGCCGAGAGGACCGCGCACCTTCGCGTCGGGCTGCCGCGACTCGTTCCGCAGCTGTCGGTTGCGCCGGATGACCGTGTACTCCAGCTCGGAGGTCATCTCCGGTGCCGTGTGGTGGCGGCGCACGTCGACCTGCATCTCCATGTACCGCTGGTGTTCGTTCGTCACGTGGTAGAGATCGCGGGGAAGCGTGTGGATCGGCCGGGGATCGCCGAGCATCTCGCAGTCCAGCCCGATGACATGCGAGACGATGTCGCGGACCGACCAGCCGGGACACGGAGTCCGCCGGTTCCACTCGCCCTCCACCAGCGGCTGCACCAGCTCGGATATCGCTTCGATCGAGTGGGCCCAGGCGTCGGCGTAGGACTGAAGACTCGGATGCAGACTCACGGAACGGGACCCCTCGGGCGGTTGGACGCGGGCAGTGCACAGGCAGCGGGTGTCTTGGGACGCTAAGTTACGCTGCTGTGAGGCACCCCGGCAGTGCTTTCGTGTGACGATCGTAGGCCCGTATCGACGGCTCGAATGCCAGGACGGTGGTAGTGTGCGCGCCTCGCTCCTCCAGATCGACGTAAACGACAACGAATCGGTCGCGGCCCGCAGACGTCGTGTGGCCGATCTGGTACGGGATCAAGCCGAAGTCGATCTCGTCGTGCTCCCCGAATTGTGGACCGTCGGCGCTTTCGCCTACGAGGAGTTCGGGGCGCAGGCCGAGCCGCTCGACGGGCCGACCCACGAGGCGATGAGCAAGGCGGCCGGCGACGCGGGCGTGTGGCTGCACGCGGGCTCGATCCCCGAGCGCGCCGAGTCCGAGGCCGGCTCCACGACCGAGTCGCCCCTCTACAACACCTCCCTCGTCTACTCCCCCGCAGGTGAACTCGTCGCCGCCTACCGCAAGATCCACCGCTTCGGCTTCGACCAGGGCGAGGCCGTACTGATGGGCGCGGGCACGGACCTGGTGACGGTGCGGCTGCCGGAGACCGTCCTCGGCATGGCCACCTGCTACGACCTCCGGTTCCCCGAACTCTTCCGCGGGCTCGTCGACGCGGGGGCGCAGACCTTCGTCCTTCCGGCCGGCTGGCCCGAACGGCGCCGCTCCCACTGGACCCTGCTCGCACAGGCACGCGCCGTCGAGAACCAGGCGTACGTCCTCGCCTGCGGAACGGCCGGTACGCACGCGGGAGTTCCCCAGGCCGGTCACTCGATCGTGGTCGACCCGTGGGGAGAGGTCCTCGCCGAGGCGGGCTCGGACGAGGAGATCCTCACGGTGGACTTCGACCCGTCGAAGGTCGCGACGACACGGGAACAGTTCCCGGCCCTGAAGGACCGGCTGCTGGGCCTGGAGACTCCCCGCCGCTGACCGGCGGCAGGGCGGCCGACCCGGCAGCGCGGCCGGTCGTCCCCGATGCCGAACCCTGTCGGCCCCTGCCGGGCCGCCGCCCTGCCTGCTGCCAGCCGTCCCTGTCAGTCGTCCCCCCGTTCCTTCTCCGCCAGATGGATCACGCACACCGCCACCGCGATCAGCAGCGCCGGATCGGCGTCCTCCCGTACGACGTCGACGCCGTACGTGTCGCGGAGGTGGAGCCAGCGGCGGGAGATCTGGGCGAGGAGTTCGTTGTCGTAGTCGACGGCGAACTCGCGGTCGAGGATCTTGCCGCTGACGTCGAGCTCGGTGCCGTCGACCAGGGACACGCGGTAGTGGTTGCGGAGCAGGGACAGGCGTTTGCGCTTGATGGTCGCGAGCGGGTCGCCGTCCCGCTCGATGATCATCGTGTCGCGCAGCGCGAGCATCTTCTGGTGGATGTCGATCAGGACCCGTCCGCGGGTGTCCTTCAGCTGGAAGGTGTCCCGCAGCCGCATGGCCTTGCCGTCGACGAGGAAGACCTTGTTGCCGTGGTCGTCCTCGATCCAGTAGTCGTCACCGAAGCCGAGCAGCCGGTCGCGTACGAGGTATCTCATGCCGTCACCGGTTCCCCGCCAGGCGGTCCGAAACGCCGCCGGTAGGCCGACGGGCTGAGTCCGGTCGCCCGGCGCACCCGCTCGCGCAGGTTCGCGGCGGTCCCGAGCCCACTGCGGTCCGCCACCACGTCGAGCCGGACCTCGCCGCGCTCGATGAGCCGGCAGGCGAGGGCCACCCGCTCCGCCGTCAGCCACGCCAGCGGTGTCGTGCCGAGCTGGGCGCGGAAGCGGCGGTGCAGCGTGGCCGGGCTGACCGCGATGCGCGCCGCCAGCTCGCCGACCGTCAGCGGCTCACCGAGCCGTCTCTGCGCCCAGGCCAGCAGGGGTGCAAGCGACTCGTCGGGTATGTCGGGCAGCGGCCGCTGCACGAACTGGCGCTGGCCCCCGTCGCGGTGCGCGGCGAAGACCAGTCGGCGCGACACAGCGTTGGCTGTCTCCGCGCCGTGGTCGCGCCGCACGAGGTGCAGCCCCAGATCGAGCGCGGCCGCGCTGCCGGCCGCCGTCAGTACGTCCCCCTCGTCCACGAAGAGCACGTCCGGATCCAGCAGCACCGTCGGATGGAGCTCCCGGAAGGCGCTCGTCCAGCGCCAGTGGGTGGTGGCCCGCCGCCCGTCGAGCAGCCCCGCCTCGGCGAGCGCGAAGGCTCCGGTGCAGAAGCTCACCACGCGGGCCCCGCGCGCGTGGGCGCGCCGGATGGCGTCCAGGACGACGGGCCGGCGCGGTACGACGTTGTCGGGCCGGCCGGGGACGAGGAGGGTTCCGGCGTCGTCCACCGCGTCGAGGCCGGGCACTCCGCTCAGGGTGAAGAACCCGTGGTTCATCCGGACGCCGGGCGTGGGGGTGCACAGGGTCAGCTCGTAGAGCGGCTCCGGTCGTCCCAGCTCGGGCCGGGGAAGCCCGAACAGCTCCGTCGCGACGCCGACTTCGAAGGGATTCGTACCCTCGTCGACGATCACGGCGACGCGATGCGGCCGGGACGACAAGGGTTCTCCCTGTCCGTTCCCGGGAGGGAGCTCCCGAGCGGACGGACGATGCGAGGATCCTTGCGGCATGAGCGATTTCTAGCACTCGTGGGTGCGCCGCGCAGCGCCGAGGATGAACGCATGACCAGCGAACCCGCCCGCCGCGGCGAACCCGTCTCCCTCTCCGCCGCCCTCGCCTCCTTCACCGACCTGTGGAGCCCCCGCATCGTGACGGCCGTCAACGACTACGACGTGCGCGTCGCGAAGGTCGAGGGTAAGCACGTCTGGCACACGCACGACCACACGGACGAGTTCTTCCTGGTCCTGGAGGGCGAGCTGACCATCGCGCTCCGGGAACCGGCCGGCGAGCGGACCGTCGTCCTCCCCAAGGGCTCCGTCTACACGGTCCCGCGCGGAACCGAGCACAAGCCGTACGCCCCCGGCGGCGCCGCGATCCTCCTCTTCGAACCCACCGGCACCCTCACCGTCGGCGACCGCCACGACGAGATTCCCACCCACGTGGACGCCACGACGGGCCATGCCCTGGACTGACGACGGCCCCGACCGGACACGGTCACACGGTGATCGGCAAGGCCGGCCGGCCGGACACGGTCGCACCCGGGCCGGTCGGACGGTGAGGGCCACCGCCCGGCCGGTTGTCCGTCCCCGGTGGCACTCTTGATCCATGAACGACTCCACCCGGGCACCCGCCTCGGCGCCCGCCCACCGCCGTGCCCGCGTCCGCGCCCCCGAGCTGATCGGCAAGGGCGGCTGGCTGAACACGGGAGACGAGCAGTACACCCTCGCTGACCTGCGAGGACGCATTGTTCTGCTCGATTTTTGGACCTTTTGCTGCATCAACTGTCTGCACGTCCTGGACGAGTTGCGGGAGCTGGAGGAGAAGCACCGGGACACCGTGGTGATCATCGGGGTGCACTCGCCGAAGTTCGTGCACGAGGCGGAGCATCAGGCGGTCGTCGACGCCGTGGAGCGGTACGGGGTGGAGCATCCGGTCCTCGACGATCCGGAGCTCGCGACCTGGAAGCAGTACGCGGTACGGGCCTGGCCGACGCTCGTGGTGATCGATCCCGAGGGGTACGTCGTCGCGCAGCACGCCGGTGAGGGGCATGCCCACGCGATCGAGCTGCTGGTGGAGGAGCTGGAGGCCGAGCACGCGGCGAAGGGCACCCTGCGGCGCGGCGACGGGCCGTACGTGGCGCCCGAGCCCGAGCCGACCGTGCTGCGCTTCCCGGGCAAGGCGCTCGCCCTGCCGAGCGGAAATCTGCTGGTCAGCGACACGACCCGGCATCAGCTGGTGGAGCTGGCGGAGGACGCCGAGACCGTCGTCCGGCGCATCGGATCCGGGGTGCGGGGCTTCGTGGACGGGACGGCCGAGGCGGCGGGCTTCAGCGAACCGCAGGGGCTCGCGCTGCTCGACGAGGGCGCGGTCGTCGTCGCGGACACCGTGAACCACGCCCTGCGCCGGGTCGATCTCGCGACCGGCGCCGTCAGCACGCTGGCGGGCACCGGCCGCCAGTGGTGGCAGGGGGCGCCGACGTCAGGACCGGCGCGCGAGGTCGATCTGTCCTCGCCGTGGGACGTGGCCCTGTTCGGCGGGAAGGTCTGGATCGCCATGGCCGGCGTGCACCAGCTGTGGGCGTTCGACCCGGCGGCGGAGACCGTCGAGGTCACCGCGGGCACGACGAACGAGGGGCTGGTCGACGGGCCGGGGCCCGAGGCCTGGTTCGCGCAGCCGTCGGGGCTCGCCGCCACCGAGGACCGGCTCTGGCTGGCCGACTCCGAGACCTCGGCGCTGCGCTGGGTCGACCGGGACGGGACCGTGCACACCGCTGTCGGCACCGGGCTCTTCGACTTCGGGCACCGCGACGGAGCGGCCGAACAGGCGCTGCTCCAGCACCCGTTGGGTGTGACCGCGCTGCCCGACGGCTCGGTCGCGGTCAGCGACACGTACAACCACGCGCTGCGTCGTTACGACCCGGCGACGGGTGAAGTGACCACGCTGGCAACCGACTTGCGGGAGCCGAGCGACGCCGTGCTCGTCGGGGACGACATCGTGGTGGTGGAGTCCGCCCGTCACAGGCTGACCCGGCTGCGGCTTCCCGAGGAGGCCGTGCGGGTGGAGTCGGTCGCCCATCGCACTCGGCGCGAGGCCACCGAAGTCGCCCCGGGTGTAATCCGGTTGGACGTCGTCTTCCAGGCGCCGGCCGGGCAGAAACTGGACACCCGGTACGGCCCCTCCACCCGGCTCCTCGTCTCCGCGACCCCGCCCGGGCTGCTGCTCGCGGGTGAGGGCGCCGGCACCGACCTCTCGCGGACGGTCGAGCTGGACCCTGCCGTCACGGAGGGCGTGCTGCACGTGTCCGCGATGGCCGCGTCCTGCGACGACGATCCGGCTGGGGACGCACAGTACCCGGCGTGCCATGTCCACCAGCAGGACTGGGGTGTGCCGGTCCGCCTCACCGAAGGCGGTGCGGACCGGCTGCCCCTGGTACTCGCGGGCATGGACGACTGAGTCGGCTCAGACGCCGTATCCGTCGGCGTAGCCGTTCCGCCGGTCCTCCTCGACGACGGTCGCCGTCGGCGGTACGACCACCCGCCGGCGGCGGGCGACACTGCTGAAGGTCGCCACGCCGATCAGTCCGACGATCATGAGGATCACGCCGACCATGTGGAGATCGACCCCCTGCATGTGCCAGTCGGTCGCGAACGTGAGGATCGCCCCTGCGGCGATCAGGATGATGCATCCGCCCAGGCCCATGGGTGTCGCCTCCTTGAAGTAGCAACGCGGAGTCATTCCGGGCCCGTTCCGGGTACCCGGGACTCCGCGAGCCATGCGGAGGCGATCCCTCACCGCCCGCGTGTCACCTCACGTCGACGTAGTCCTCGCGCCCGGAACTCACCAGGTGGGTGCTGTTCGGGTAGAGCAGCACGGCCACCCACGTTCCGTCCTGCCGGGCCGTGAACGCCTTGCTGAAGGAGCCGTTGGAGCGGGTCGTGGTGTCGCCCTCGTCGTACCAGGTGCTGGAGCCCCTGGGGCGGAAAAGGATCTTCACCTTCTGGCCGGAGTACGCCCTCCACGCCGATGAGGTGTAGTGCTGCAGCGTGCCGGCGACCGTGAGGGTCCGGCCCTTGGTGACGGGCTCGGGCGAGGCGTTCCCGCCGGTGATGCGGGTCTGCGTGCGTTCGGCGTGGAGAACCTTGCTGTATGCGGGCTGCCAGCTGGGACTGCCGGCGAAGTAGGCCCGGTAGTAGCCCTTGGCGGGCGCGTCGAACGTGCCCTTGAAGTGGTTGCCGGTCTCCGGCTCGCCGTGGCCGGGAGTGACCGTTTTCATCGTCTTCCAGCCGGTCTTTCCATCGGCCGAGTACTGCAGCTGTACGTGGTTGTAAGCATCGAGGGGGATGCTCGTTCCGGTGTGCAGGTAGCCGGCGGCGGTGAGTTCGGCGTACTTGTTCAGGCTGACCGTGAAGCCGCTGACCGACGCCTTGCGGGCGACCGTGACCTGGACCGTCCGGTCCGGGCTCGCGTTGAGGTAGGTGCCGTCGGAGACCGAGACGTGCACCTTCCCTGTCTGCGACATCTTCAGCTCGCCGGTGAAGCGGCCGTCGGCGCCGGTGACGGGCCGGCTTGTGGCCCCGCCCATGTCGCTCCACCAGTCCTCGACCACCGTCGTACCGGCGAGGGGTCGCCAGGCCCCGTCGACGAACAGCTCGGCGAGACCGGAGATCTTCGCCGGTTCGCCCTCCTTGAGGCTCAGGCCGGTGCTGTCGAGGGTGACGCGAGTGTCGGACCGCACCGGTGAGACCCAGACGGTCTGGCTGCCCTGTTCCATCGGCTCCGGGGTCGGCAGCCGCAGCCAGCTGCTGACGTCACCGGAGGTGGCCGTCTGCGTGTACGTCGTGGCGAAGCGCCCCTCGGCGTCCGTGTGCACGGTGGTGGTGCCGCCGTTGCTCGTGTGGATGTCGACCTGGCCGTCGGCGGGCGTCGTGTCCCTGGTACGGGGGTCAGTGATCATGTAGCGGCCGGAGACGGACACCTTCCGGTGGGTGAAGTCGGGGCGGCTGGGCGTGACCTGGAAATCGGACGCGCTCGTCGTGAGGCAGTAGCTGAAGCCGTAGCGCGCCTGCGTCGTCGACGTGTCGCCGTCCGCGTCGGTCAGATCGATCACGAGGCGGTAGTGGCCGAGGTCGGCGAGGCGCAGGGGCGTGCCGGTCTGCCAGACGCCCTGCTGGTCGGTTCCCGACGTCCTGGTGAAGTCGGTGACACGTGTGATCTCGGCGGCTCCGGCCGCCTCGTCCTCCGCGTACAGGTGCGCCGTGATCGAGGTGATCGCGCTGTCGGATTGCGCGCTGACCTCGACGAGTCCGCTCGACCCGCCGCCGATGTCGCCCGCGTACACCAGCTCGGGCGCCGTCGCGGCGTGTGCCGCCGGGACGGGCCCGAGCAGGAGCCCAGCCGCGACCGACGCGCAGCCGAGCACCAGGGATCGTCTTCTTGCCTGCTTGTTCATGTGTGGTCCCCCCACGAGACTCAAGATCGGCCCGCATCGTACGACGGCGGGACCTGGCTCGAGCAGGTTCGAAAACCGTGGTTTCCGTTCTGTGGGGGAAAGACCGGAGGCTTCCGGAAGCCATCCGGAGGACTATCCCTCCAGAAACGCCACCAGCGCGTTGGCCAGCAGGAACGGGTCGTCGGAGCCGCAGAGTTCGCGGGCGCTGTGCATGGAGAGGATGGCCACGCCGATGTCGACCGTCTTGATGCCGTGCCGGGCCGCCGTGATGGGGCCGATGGTGGTGCCGCAGGGCATCGAGTTGTTGGAGACGAAGGACTGGACGGGAACGCCGGCCTTGTCGCAGGCGGCGGCGAACACCGCGCGGCCCGAACCGTCGGTGGCGTAGCGGTTGTTGACGTTCACCTTGAGGATGGGGCCGCCGTTGGCGCGCGGGTGGTGCGTCGGGTCGTGCCGCTCGGCGTAGTTGGGGTGCACGGCGTGGCCGGTGTCGGAGGACAGGCAGATGGTGCCGGCGAAGGCGCGCGCCCGGTCCTCGTAGGAGCCGCCGCGGGCGAAGACGGAGCGTTCCAGCACACTGCCGAGCAGCGGTCCGTCGGCGCCGGTGTCGCTCTGCGAACCGTTCTCCTCGTGGTCGAAGGCGGCGAGGACCGGGATGTACGAGAGCCCGGAGTCGGCCGCCGCGGCGGCGGCCAGTGCGGCCGTGGCGGCGTGCACGGACAGCAGGTTGTCCATGCGCGGCCCGGCGAGCAGCTCCTTGTCGCGGCCCAGGTAGGAGGGGCGCTCGATGGAGTGGGTCATCAGGTCCCAGCCGGTGACCTCGCCCGCGGGCAGCCCCGACTCCTCCTCCAGGAAGGTGATCAGATCGCCGTCGCGGGTGTCGCCGAGTCCCCAGACGGGCTGGAGGTGCCGCTGCTTGTCGAGCTTGAGTCCGTCGTTGCTGACGGAACGGTCCAGGTGGATGGCGAGCTGGGGCACGCGCAGCAGTGCGCGGTCGATGTTGACCAGGCGGGTCGAGCCGTCCCGCAGCGACAGGCGTCCGGCCAGGCCCAGGTCCCGGTCGAGCCAGGAGTTCAGCAGCGGTCCGCCGTAGATCTCCACGGCCACCTGCCGCCAGCCGTGCGCGCCGGTGTCCGGCAGGGGCTTGACCCGCAGGTTCGGGGAGTCGGTGTGCGCGCCGATGATCCGGAACGGTGTGTGCGGCTCGGCGCCCTCCGGCACGTACCAGGCGATGATCGCCCCTCCGCGCAGCACGTACTTTCCGCCGCTGGTGCCCTCCCACGCGTCGGTCTCGGCGACCTGACGGAATCCGGCCTTCTCCAGCCGCTCGGCGGCGGTCGCCACGGCGTGGTACGGCGTCGGGCTCGCCGCGAGGAAGGACATGAGGTCGTCGGTGTGGCCGCGATCGAAGCGGGTGGGTGCACTCATGGGTTCACCTTAACGACGCACGAGGGCCCGCCCCCGGGGTTGGGAGCGGGCCCTCGTAAGGGGGATGTGAAGGGTGGACACCTTGGGACACCTGACCCGATGGACAGGTCCGGCGTCGGGTGTCCACCGGGCTTCGCGGGGGCGGCGGCCCCTCAGGGCACCCCTGGGGCCCGTCCTGGGGCCTGTCCTAGAAGGCGGCCTCGTCCAGCTCCATCAGGTCCAGGTCGACGACCTCGGCGAGCTTGCGGGCACCGGTGACGCCGGGCAGCACGTTGGCGGCGAAGAACTTCGCGGCCGCGATCTTGCCGGTGTAGAACGCCTTGTCCCTGGCGGAGGCGGTCTCCAGCTTCTCGGCGGCGACGGCGGCACCGCGCAGCAGCAGGTAGCCGACGACCACGTCGCCGGAGGCCATCAGGAGGCGGGTGGTGTTGAGGCCCACCTTGTAGATGTTCTTGACGTCCTGCTCGGTGGCCGCGAGGTCGGTCAGCATCAGGCCGACGATGGCCTCCAGCTCGACGGCCGCCTTCGCGAGCTGCTCGCGGGCCGCGGACAGCTCCTCGCCGCCCGTGCCGAGCGCCAGGAACTTCTTGATGTCCTCGGCGAGGGTGTTCAGGGCCGCGCCCTGGTTGCGGACGATCTTCCGGAAGAAGAAGTCCTGGCCCTGGATCGCGGTGGTGCCCTCGTACAGCGTGTCGATCTTGGCGTCGCGGATGTACTGCTCGATCGGGTACTCCTGCAGGAAGCCGGAGCCGCCGAAGATCTGGAGCGACTGGGCGAGCAGCTCGTAGCCCTTCTCGGAGCCGTAGCCCTTCACGATCGGCAGGAGGAGGTCGTTCAGGGCCTCGGCGGCGGAGGTGTCCTCGCCGGCGGCCTCCAGGACCTGGATCTCGTCCTGGACCGCGGCGGTGTGCAGGACCAGGGCGCGCATGCCCTCGGCGTACGCCTTCTGCGTCATGAGTGAGCGGCGCACGTCCGGGTGGTGCGTGATGGTGACCTTGGGCGCGGCCTTGTCCATGAAGTTCGCCAGGTCGGGACCCTGGACGCGCTCCTTGGCGTACTCCAGCGCGTTCAGGTAGCCGGTCGACAGCGTGGAGATCGCCTTCGTGCCGACCATCATGCGGGCGAACTCGATGATGCGGAACATCTGGCGGATGCCGTCGTGCTTGTCGCCGATCAGCCAGCCCTTGGCGGGGTGGCGGTCGCCGAAGGTCATCTCGCAGGTGTTGGAGGCCTTGAGGCCCATCTTGTGCTCGACGTTCGTCGCGTACACGCCGTTGCGCTCGCCCAGCTCGCCGGTCTCGAAGTCGAACTCGAACTTCGGGACGAGGAAGAGGGACAGGCCCTTGGTGCCGGGGCCGTGGCCCTCGGGGCGGGCGAGGACGTAGTGGAGGATGTTCTCCTCCATGTCGTGCTCACCCGAGGTGATGAAGCGCTTCACGCCCTCGATGTGCCAGGAGCCGTCGTCCTGCTGGACCGCCTTGGTGCGGCCCGCGCCCACGTCGGAGCCGGCGTCCGGCTCGGTGAGCACCATGGTGGAGCCCCAGCGCTTCTCGACGGCCATCGTCGCGATGTGCTTCTGGACGTCGTTGCCCTCCTCGAAGAGGATGCCCGCGAACGCGGGGCCGCTGGAGTACATCCAGACCGCCGGGTTCGCGCCGAGGATCAGCTCCGCGTACGCCCAGATCAGGGAGCGGGGCGCGGTGGAGCCGCCGATCTCCTCGGGCACGCCGAGACGCCAGTACTCGGAGTCCATGAACGCCTTGTACGACTTCTTGAAGGATGCCGGGACCGGCGCCGTGTTGGTCTCCGGGTCGAAGACGGGCGGGTTGCGGTCGGCGTCCACGAAGGACTCGGCCAGCTCGTTCTCCGAGAGGCGGGTCAGCTCCTCGAGGATGCTCTTGGCGGTGTCCGTGTCCATCTCCGCGAACGGGCCGGTGCCGTACAGCTTGTCGCGCCCGAGCACCTCGAAGAGGTTGAACTCGATGTCGCGGAGATTCGACTTGTAGTGCCCCATGGCGACGGCTCCGTTAAGGGATCGGCGAGGTATTGACTCCTCGCACCAGTTCACGTACTAGCAAGTAGCTACGATGATGCTACCCGCCAGTAATAAGAAGCAACCCCGAGCGGGCCATATGTGGCCCACTACTCTTTGACGCATGTACGGCTACGAGCAGAACGCAGGCGCCCAGCAGGGGTACGTCCCGCCGCAGCAGCAGATGCCCGGCCAGATGCCGGACGGACAGATGCCCGGCGGGTACGGCCAGCAGCCGCCCCTGTATCCCGAGCCGTCCCCGCCGTCCCTGCCGGACGCGGTCCGCGCGTTCACCACGGGTGCCATGGCGGCCGAGGACTTCCAGCAGGTCTTCGCCACCTCGAAGGTGTACTGCCCGCGGGGGGACAACCCCGGATTCCTGGCGCTGCACAACACCCAGCAGCCCGTCATCCCGATGTTCACCTCGCTCAAGGAACTGCGCCGGTACGCGGGCAAGGAGTCCAAGTACTTCGTGATCACCGGAGCCGAGGTGATCGACCTGCTGCCCACGGGCTACGGCTTCGTGATCGACATGGAGGGCAAGCACCGCATGGTCTTCGACGCGAAGGCCGTGGAGCAGATGGTGGACTTCGCGATGCGCCGTATGTACGGCTGACCGGCCGCGCAGACGGCCGACGGGCCGCCTGTACCGCTGTCGCGGGCGCGGCCGACGTCCGCCGTCCGTACGGCCGAGATGCCTCATGAACCCGTGACGCCCGGAGGGAATGTCCTCCGGGCGCGCGTCGTTACGGGTAGTAGAAAGTTCAACTCTCAACTAAACTCGAAGCGCAAGGAGGTACCGACATGCCCGCAGTGACTGTCGAGAACCCGCTGGCCCTGCCCCGTGTGGCCGCGCCGGCCGACGGTGTGGAGCGTCCCGTGCTGGCCGTGACGACCGCGCCCGGTGGCTTCGAGGGCGAGGGTTTCCCGGTCCGCCGTGCGTTCGCCGGGATCAATTACAAGCACCTCGACCCGTTCATCATGATGGACCAGATGGGTGAGGTGGAGTACGCGCCGGGCGAGCCGAAGGGCACCCCCTGGCACCCCCACCGCGGCTTCGAGACCGTGACCTACATCATCGACGGCGTCTTCGACCACCAGGACTCCAACGGTGGCGGCGGCACGATCACCAACGGCGACACGCAGTGGATGACGGCCGGGTCCGGCCTGCTCCACATCGAGGCGCCGCCGGAGCACCTCGTGATGTCGGGCGGACTCTTCCACGGGCTCCAGCTGTGGGTGAACCTGCCGGCCAAGGACAAGATGATGGCCCCGAGGTACCAGGACATCCGGGGCGGTACGGTGCAGCTGCTCAGCACCCCGGACGGCGGCGCGCTCCTGCGGGTCATCGCCGGTGAGCTCGACGGACACCAGGGACCGGGCATCACGCACACCCCGATCACCATGGTCCACGCGACGCTGCGGCCCGGCGCCGAGATCACTCTGCCGTGGCGCGAGGACTTCAACGGCCTCGCGTACGTCCTCGCCGGACGCGGCAGCGTGGGCGCGGACCGCCGCCCGGTCCACACCGGTCAGACAGCCGTGTTCGGCGCGGGTTCCACGCTGACCGTCCGCGCGGACGACAAGCAGGACTCCAACACGCCGGACCTGGAGGTCGTCCTCCTCGGGGGTCAGCCGATCCGCGAGCCGATGGCCCACTACGGTCCGTTCGTGATGAACACCCGTGACGAGCTCCAGCAGGCCTTCGAGGACTTCCAGAAGGGCCGCCTGGGGACGATCCCGGCGGTGCACGGGATGTCGGAGGGCGGGCTGTAGGTCCGCCCCGAATGCCGTAGGTCCGCCACGAGTCCCTACGAGTCCTTCGTCCTTCCGAGGCCTCGTGAGCGATCGAGCACGGAGAAGCCCCGTCCGCCGTACCGGACGGGGCTTCTCCGCGTGCTGTACCCGGACTCCCCCGTTCGCGCCCCCCCGTTCGGGCCTCCCCGGGCGCCGGTTCGGCTGACGCATGGTCAGCTGGCAGGGTGCAGCTACTCCCCGAGGGTGCCCGGCGGTTGGCGGCCTGGTGTGTCGTGATCCTGCTGGCCGCCGGTGTGGGATGGGTGGGGATCCTGCTGTGCGGTGAGTTCCGCACGGCGGTGGTGCCGGTGCTGCTCGCGCTGCTCGGGACCGCGCTGCTCGGGCCGCTGTACCGACGGATGGTCAAGGCACGGATCAACCGCTCGCTCGCCGCCGCCCTGACCTGCGTCGCGGTGGCCGTCGTGGTCGGTGGCGCCGTCTACGTCGTCGTCGCCGCGCTCTTCCACACCGGCGCCCAGATCGTGTCCTCGCTCCGGCAGGCCTCGCGTTCCGTCGCCGAGCACTTCGGCGCGGCGGGCACCTCGCTCGACGACATCGCCGCCAACTCCAAGGACCTGCTGGCCAAGTTCGGCGGCACCGCCGCGTCCAACGTCGTCAGCGGCGTCAGCGTCGTGGCCGAGACCCTCGCCATGGGTTTCCTCGCCCTGCTGCTCGTGTTCTTCTTCCTGCGCGACTCGCACCGGGTGGCCGGATCACTGCGGTCGCTCGCGCCCCGGGGGACCGCCGACGTCGTCGAGGCCATGGCCCGGCGCGCCTACGCGGCCGTCGAGGGCTTCATGCGCGGGACGACGATCATCGCGCTCATCGACGCCCTCTGCATCACCGTCGGACTCCTGGTCCTGCGCGTCCCGGGCGCCGTCGGGCTCGGCGCGCTGGTCTTCGTGGGGGCGTACATCCCGTATCTCGGCGCGTTCCTCTCCGGCGCGGTGGCCGTCCTGGTCGCGCTCGCCGACCGGGGGTTCGTCATCGCCCTGTGGACGCTCGGGCTCGTGCTCGCGATCCAGATGCTGGAGGGATACGGCCTCCAGCCGATGATCCAGAGCCGGCAGGTGCAGATGCACCCGGCGGTGGTGCTGCTCGCGATCACGGCGGGCGCGTCCGTCGCGGGCGTCCTCGGCATGCTGCTCGCCGTACCGCTGACGGCGGCGGCCTTCGGCGTGGTGCACGAACTCCGCGTGCGTTACGCGCCGGAGGGACCGCAAGGACCGGAAGGACCGGAGACACCAGGATTTCCCGGGGTGCCCGGGGTGCCCGGGGCGTCGGGCCCGTCCGAGGACTCGTAACCGTCGGAGAGCCACGAGTCCAGCAGCGCGGGGTGGTCCGAGGTCCCCGGCTCGCCGGAATCGGCCTCCTGCGTCTCGGAGAACTCGAACCAGATGCTCTTGCCCTCGCCCCGTGGGTCCACCCCCCAGGCGTCCGCGAGTATTTCGACGAGGACCAGTCCGCGCCCGGACGACGCCAGCTCCCCCGGATGGCGGCGGTGCGGCAGGTCGTCGCTGCCGTCGGTGACCTCGACCCGCATCCGCCGCTTGCCCGGCTCGCCCGTCACCTCGGCGACGAGCAGTGCGTCGGCGTCGGTGTGCACGAGGACGTTGGTGGCCATCTCGGAGACGAGCAGGACCGCGGAGTCGAGCTGGTCGGCGGAGGCCCAGTCGTGCAGGAGCTCCCGCAGCTGCTGACGGGCGTCCGCGATCCGCTCGGGCTCGGTCTGCGCCACGGTCAGCATCGTCCTGCGCACCATCGGCCGTACGGCCGGGGCCGTGCCGTCGTAGGCGCCCTCCACGCCCAGCCGGGACAGCAGCAGCACCGCTATGTCGTCCTCGCGCCGGTCGGCCAGCGGACCGGTGGTGTGGTGGGAGGAGGGCCCGTGGACGGCCTGGACGAGCGCGTCGGCGAGGGCCTCCATGTCGCCGTCGTGGGATTCGAGCGTCCGGCGGATACGGCGCCAGCCGGTGTCGAGGTCGTGGCCGCCGGTCTCGATGAGCCCGTCGGTGCAGACCAGCATGGTCTCGCCCCGCTCCAGGACGAGCCGGGTGGTCGGATAGTCGGCGTCCGGGTCGATGCCGAGCGGCAGCCCGCCCGCCGTGGGCCGCATCAGCACGGTCCCGTCCGCCATGCGTATCGCGGGGTCGGGGTGTCCGGCGCGGGCGATGTCGAGTGTCCCGGTCGCCGGGTCGACCTCGACGTACAGACAGGTCGCGAAGCGCACATCGGCGGGATCCGCCGGGTCCTCACCCTCGTCGGCGCCACCGCTCGACCCGTAGGTCACCGAGTCGGTGACCCCGTAGAGGAAGCGCGAGGCCCGGGACAGCACCGCGTCGGGTCGGTGGCCCTCGGAGGCGTACGCGCGCAGGGCTATCCGGAGCTGCCCCATCAGGCCGGCCGCTCGGACGTCGTGGCCCTGCACATCGCCGATGACCAGGGCGTAGCGGCCGGCGGGCAGCGGGATCATGTCGTACCAGTCACCGCCGACCTGGAGGCCGCCGCCGGTCGGGACGTAGCGTGCGGCGACGCTCATGCCTGGCATCTGCGGGCCGAGCGTCGGCATCATCGAGCGCTGGAGGCCGTCGGTCAGCTCCCGCGCGGTCTCGGCGGCTCCGGCGCGCGACAGGGCCTGCGCGAGCATGCGGGCGACGGTCGTGAGGACCGAGCGCTCGTCGGGCGTGAAGGTGACGGGATACGTGAAGGCCGCCATCCACGCGCCCATGGTGCTGCCGGCGACGGTGAGCGGCAGGAAAGCCCACGACTGCCGCCCGAAGCGCTGGGCGAGCGGCCAGGACGCCGGGTAGCGCTCCTTGTAGTCGTCGGGGGTGGAGAGGTAGACCGCGCGGCCCGTACGGACGACCTCGGCGGCCGGATAGTCCGTGGCCAGCGACATGTGCGAGAAGGGGTCCTCGTCGCCCGGCTGGTGCCCGTGATGGCCGATGATCGTCAGCCGGTCGCCCTCCGCGCCGAACACGGCGAGACCGTCCGGCGAGAAGCCGGGCATCGACAGCCCCGCCGCCACCCGCAGTACCTCCGCCGTGGACCGCGCCTCGGCCAGCGCCCGTCCCGCGTCCAGCAGGAACGCCTCCCGCGAGCGGCGCCAGTCCCCGGTGACGGGGGTCCGCGCGGCGGCGTCCGGAGGCTGCTCGCTGACCTCCTGAAGGGTGCCGATCAGCTCGTACTGCCCGGTCTCGGGGTTGATGAGCGGCTTGGAGCGGCTGCGGACCGTGCGGAGCACCCGGCCGTGCCCGTCCATGATCCGCATCCGGGCCTCGGCGAGCGTGCCCTCGGCCACGGCGAGCTGCACGACACCGTCCATCTCGTTCCAGTCGACGGGATGGATGCGGGAGCGCGCGCCCGCCTCGGAGAGCGTCGTCAGTTCCGCGGGCATACCGATGAGCCGTGCGGCCTCCGCGTCGAAGGTGACGAGGCCCGCGGCGTTGTCCCAGCGCCACACGCCGGTCGCGAGAGCGGCCAGGACGTCCCCTACGGCGGGCAGGGGCTCACCAGTGCGCATGCGCCCACTGTAGGAACAGGTGATCGGTGCCTGCCACCGATGCCGTCCAGGGCGCCGAGCCGTGGCGGAGCGGTTAATGATGGGGAGGCGGTCCTGGGCTGCCCGGTACCCTGGGGGTGTTTCACGTGAAACACGCCCTCAATCCGCGAAGACTGGATGAAACGACGATGCATCGGTACAGGTCCCACACCTGCGGCGAGCTCCGCGCCTCTGACGTCGGCAGCGACGTCCGGCTGAGCGGCTGGCTGCACAATCGCCGAGACCTGGGTGGCATCCTCTTCATCGATCTGCGCGACCACTACGGCATCACGCAGCTCGTCGCCCGCCCCGGCACGCCCGCCTACGAGGCCCTCGACAAGGTCTCCAAGGAGTCGACCGTCCGCATCGACGGCAAGGTCGTCTCGCGTGGCGCGGAGAACGTCAACCTGGACCTGCCCACCGGCGAGGTCGAGGTGGAGGTGAGCGAGGTCGAGCTGCTCGGCGCCGCCGCCCCGCTGCCGTTCACGATCAACGCCGAGGACGGGGTCAACGAGGAGCGGCGCCTGGAGTACCGCTTCCTCGACCTGCGCCGCGAGCGCATGCACCGCAACATCCTGCTGCGTACGGCCGTGATCTCCGCGATCCGTCACAAGATGACGGCGTTGGGCTTCAACGAGATGGCGACCCCGATCCTCAGCGCCACCTCCCCCGAGGGCGCGCGCGACTTCGTGGTCCCCTCCCGGCTGAACCCCGGCAAGTTCTACGCGCTCCCGCAGGCGCCGCAGCAGTTCAAGCAGCTGCTGATGATCTCCGGCTTCGACCGCTACTTCCAGATCGCGCCCTGCTTCCGCGACGAGGACGCCCGCGCGGACCGTTCGCCGGGCGAGTTCTACCAGCTCGACGTCGAGATGTCCTTCGTCGAGCAGGAGGACGTGTTCCAGCCGATCGAGAAGCTCATGACGGAGCTGTTCGAGGAGTTCGGCGGTGACCGTCACGTCACCTCCCCCTTCCCGCGCATCCCGTTCCGCGAGTCGATGCTGAAGTACGGCTCCGACAAGCCGGACCTGCGGGCTCAGCTGGAGCTCACCGACATCACCGACATCTTCGAGGGCTCCGAGTTCAAGGCCTTCGCGGGCAAGCACGTGCGCGCCCTCGCGGTGCCGGACGTCGCCGGTCAGTCGCGGAAGTTCTTCGACGGTCTCGGTGACTACGCGGTCGAGCAGGGCGCCAAGGGCCTGGCCTGGGTGCGCGTGGGCGAGGACGGTTCGCTGACGGGCCCGATCGCCAAGTTCCTCACCGAGGAGAACGTCGCCGAGCTGACGAAGCGCCTCTCGCTGGCCCCCGGCCACGCGGTGTTCTTCGGCGCGGGCGAGTTCGAAGAGGTCTCGAAGATCATGGGCGCGGTGCGGGTCGAGGCCGCGAAGCGCTCGGGCAACTTCGAGGAGAACGTCTTCCGTTTCTGCTGGATCGTCGACTTCCCGATGTACGAGAAGGACGAGGACACCGGGAAGATCGACTTCTCGCACAACCCGTTCTCGATGCCGCAGGGCGGTCTGGAGGCCCTGGAGACCCAGGACCCGCTGGACATCCTGGGCTGGCAGTACGACATCGTCTGCAACGGCGTCGAGCTCTCCTCCGGCGCGATCCGGAACCACGAGCCCGAGATCATGCTCAAGGCCTTCGAGATCGCGGGCTACGACCGGGAGACCGTCGAGGAGCAGTTCGCCGGCATGCTGCGCGCCTTCCGCTTCGGCGCCCCGCCGCACGGCGGGATCGCCCCGGGCGTCGACCGCATCGTCATGCTGCTCGCGGACGAGCCGAACATCCGCGAGACGATCGCGTTCCCGCTCAACGGCAACGCGCAGGACCTGATGATGGGCGCGCCCACGGAGCTGGACGAGACGCGGCTGCGCGAGCTGCACATCTCGGTGCGCAAGCCGCAGCCGAAGTAGCCGTTATCGAGGTGGTCACGGCCGAAGTGGCCGCGGCCGAGGTAAGGCAAGCCTTTCAACTGGCCTGACCGCAAAGGGGCTTGAAGTCGACGTCGATTTCAGGTCCCTTTCGCGTGCCCGCAGCAAAGACCGCTGTTTTCTCAGCCTGCTGACAGCCTTCTTGCCTAACTTCCGGGCGCATGACAGTGAATGGACAGCACCAGGAACCCCAGGTCCCCCAAGTACCCCAGGAAAGCGGTGAACTGACGCGCCGCAAGGTCGTGGTCGTCGGCGCGGGTGCGCTCGCGGTGGCCGGCCTCGGCGGCAGCGCCTTCGCGGCGAACGCGGTCGCGCAGGACAGAGAACCGGCGGCCGGGGAGAGCGCCGAGGCCTGCTACCGACTGACGTCGGAGGCGGTCGAGGGCCCGTACTACATCGACGCCGACAAGATCCGCCGGGACGTCAGAGAGGACCGCGAAGGCATCCCCCTGCTCCTCAGCCTCAAGGTGATCGACTCCGAGACCTGCAGGCCGATCCGGAACGCGGCCGTCGACATCTGGCACTGCGACGCCGCAGGCGTCTACTCCGGCTACGAGAACCAGGGCAACGGCGGCGGTGGCGGCCCCGCTCCCACCGGCGAGCCGCCGACCGGTGCGCCCACGGGTGCGCCCCCGACCGGGATGCCGGGCGGCGGCCACCAGGAGCCGACGGACGACACACGCTACCTGCGCGGCACCTGGCGTACGGACCGGCACGGCCATGTCTCCTTCAAGACGGTCTTCCCGGGCTGGTACCGGGGCCGCTGCGTTCATATCCACACCAAGGTGCACGTGGACGGCGAGTGGACCGACGCCGGTTACGAGGGCGGGCACACGTGCCACACCGGCCAGTTCTTCTTCGACGAGGAGTCCGTCCTGGCCTCGGCGGTGGTGGAGCCGTACTCCGCCAACGCCGCCGAGCGCACCACGCTCACCGAGGACACGATCTACGACCAGAGCGGTGCCCAGGGCGGCCTGCTCAGGCTGCACTACGACAAGCGGGACATCACCAAGGGCGTCCATGCGTCGCTCACGGTCGGCGTCGACCCGGGCGCGACGGAGGACGGCCAGGGCGCGCCGCCCCAGGCGAGTGCGTCGGCGTCACCATCGGCTTCGGCGAGCTGACGGACCGACGGACCGGCGGTCTCCGGTCCCCGCCCTTCACGGCCGGGGACCGGACCCTCCTGGAAACCTCACCGGAGCCCCATAGGAATCCAGAGGGGCCGCCCCACAGGTCCGCCCGCAGGCTCTGGGTCGTCTCCGGCGGCGCTGACGGCAACTCGTGCATCGAGCTCGCTCGCGGACAGGTTCTGCTCCTCCTCCGCGCTGATCTATAAAAAGTAAGGCAAGCCTTGCTTTATGTTTACTGGAAAGGCCTGGAAACAGGGCTTTCCCGCGACGCTCTTTTGCGTGTGCATGGGATTCCATAGGCCTTTCTCACGTCCCTGACAGGCCCGCCTCCTAGCGTCCCTGCCCATGACGGGAAACGCCGAGAACGGCCATGAGAACCAGCAAGGACCCAAGCACAAACGCAATCTGACGCGTCGTAAGGTCGTCGTCGCCGGTGCCGGTGCGGTCGCCGCTGTCGGTGTGGGCGGGACGGTCGCCGCCGGCGCCTTCGCCGGGGAGACGAAGGGGAAGGGCCCGACCGCCTCGGCGAGCGCCACCGCCTCCGAGCTCTGCTACAAGCTCACCACCGAGACCACCGAAGGCCCTTACTACATCGATGCGGACAAGATCCGCCAGGACATCACCGAGGACGAAGAGGGCATCCCTCTGACCCTCAAGCTCAAGGTGATCGACGCGGACACCTGCAAGCCGGTGAAGAACGCGGCGGTCGACATCTGGCACTGCAGCGCACTGGGCCTCTACTCCGGTTACGAGGCGATGAGCAGCGGCGGTGGCGGTGGCGGCGGCACCCCGCCCTCCGGCTCCCCGTCCGACGCCCCCTCGGGTACGCCCACAGGTGAGCCTCCGTCGGGCGCTCCCTCCGGCGGCACCGGCGGCGGCCACTCGGAGCCGACCGACGACGAGCGCTACCTCCGGGGCACCTGGAAGACCGACAAGCACGGCTACGTCACCTTCAAGACGGTGTTCCCCGGCTGGTACCAGGGCCGCTGCGTCCACATCCACGTGAAGGTCCATGTGGACGGCACGTGGACCGACGCGGGCTACGAGGGCGGCCACGCCTGCCACACGGGCCAGTTCTTCTTCGACGAGAAGGCGGTCCTGGCGTCGGCGGCGGTCTCCCCGTACTCCACGAACACCACCACCCGCACCACCCTCACCGAGGACACGATCTACCCCCAGAACGGCCATGAGGGGGGCCTGCTGTACCTCAAGTACGACAAGAAGAACATCGCCAAGGGTGTCCACGCCGACCTGACGATGGGCGTCGCCCCGGACGAGACCCACGACAGCACGGACACCCAGCCGAGCGCGTCGGCCTCGGCGTCCTGACCCCTCCCGACACACAGGGGCCCGGAACACCACGGGTTCCGGGCCCCTTGACTCCCTGACGGGCAGGGGCCCGGAGCACGCTGGTTCCGGGCCCTCCCCGTGCGGGGCTTGCTCAGCTCTGCTCCGAAGTGCTCTCCGGGCCGCGCGGGGCTTCGCCGAACAGTTCCTCGGCGTGCGCGACCGCGCCGGCCCGGTCGAGCCAGTCGCCGAGACGGTCGAGGTCGGTGCAGGTGGTGATCCGCGTACGGACGTCGTCGGAGACGGTCAGCCCGCGCACCTCCAGCACCCGAAGGACCCCCTTCGCCTCCCCCTCGGCCACGCCTTGGATCATGCCTTCTGCCTTGCCTTCAGCCTTGCCCTCGAGATAGGCCGTCTCGCGGACGGTTCCCCTGCCGGGGAAGTAGGTGACGAAGCTCAAGATTTCCCTCCATTTATCGCCGGCGGGGGTATTCCCCAGATTGACGTCGAGGAACTCGTAGAAGTAGTCGGAGGCCTGCCAGTCCATCCCTTGCAGGGCACGGCCCAGCGCTTCCAGGCCGACGGGTTCGCCGGCGCCAATTCGTCCATGCTGTACACGGGTGGCCCCGTGCCCCAGTTGGACACCGCGAAGCGGGACGCGCCGCATGGAGGTCCGTTCCTGGACGCCCAGTCCCAGCTGGCTCGGTTCCGAACGTTCTTTCGTAAGGTGGAATCGGCGTCGCTCGACCCTGCGAAGTCGCGGGATTTTCTTCACCGCATGACGAAGGAGCTGTAAGAGCGTGATCCAGTGGCAGAAGTCCTCCTACTCCGGAGGCGGGGATGGCGACGAGTGTGTGGAAGTCGCCCTGCAAGAGGGCACATTGCTGCTCCGCGAGAGCGATGACTCCGGCCGAATACTTCCTGTCACCCCGCAGGGGCCGGCCGCGCTTCTGGGGCGGCTCCGGGTGGGCCGCGACGGGTGACCATCGTGCCTTGCGGGGTGTCTCGCGTCAGGCGTGCTGGGCCTTTGCCATGCGGGCGACTTCTTTTCGGATGAGGGCCAGGGGGAAGCGGTTGCTGTTGTCCAGGTCCAGCATCGAGAAGGACGCGGTGACGCCGCCGACTCTCACGAGGATGTGCTGCTCGTTCTGCACGGGGACAGGTAGACCGCTGGGCAGGTCTGGCGCCTCCAGCTTCACCGGGGTGGTGACCCGGAAGGCGATCGACTCGTCGCCGAGCCGGGGGGCCTTCTCCGGCGCGACGTGCGCGGTGTACTTCCCCCCGCGGCTGTCGCCGGTGAAGTCGTGGCAGGTTGTCAGTGACGTACGGACACGGTCGATCGCCTTCTCGGCTCCCGTGCCTTCGTAGGAGGCGAGGGTGTTGCCGCCGGGAAGCATGCTGCCCTTCCAGGTGATGTTCTGGTCCACGACGGCCGATGCGCCGATGGCGTGGGTGGCGTCGAGGAGCGTCTCGCAGGAGGGGTCCGAGACCGGCGGGGAGGTGCTGTCAGAGTCGGCGGGTGACCGCTCGTCCGCCGAGACGGCCAAGCTGTCCGGCACGTCTTCACCGGTGAGGGCGATGGACTTCAGGGCCTCGGCGGAGAGCGGCGGCCCCGGCGCGGTGGACGCGGTCGAGGCGCCGCCGGGTGAACTGCTTGCCGCCGGGGAGCCGGGCGTTCCCCCGCCCGTACCGGCGCAGGCGGTGATCCCCCACGCGGTCAGTGCCGCGCCCACCAGCAGCCACCTGTTTCCCCGCACCCGCACCCGCACCTGTATCCGCACTCGTGCCCCCCAGCCCCTCGTGACTCAAAGGACCCGATGCTAACGGCCGGGGGCGCTTGTCAGGGTCACGTCGGGAATGAGGATCCGCTCAGACGTCGTACGTGCCGTCCCACGGTTCGGCGAAGCCGAGGCGGTCGGGGTACAGCTCGGCCCAGGCCTCGCCCTCGTCCACGCCGGTCAGCAGGCCGAACAGCACGCCGTCGACGGTGAGCTGGAACGGTCGTATCGCGATGTCCGTGTACGAGCGCCGGGGCAGGCTGCGCAGCAGTTTCGCCAGGTGGACGCGGGCGCGCGACAGCACCGAGTATTCGCCCTGGGCGGCCCGTTGCTGTTCGGCCCACGTGCCTGCGCACCAGACCTCCGAGTCGCGGTAGCGGCCCTCGGTGTCGAAGGTGTGGAGCACCACGTACAGACGTTTGTGCTCTTCCCAGCCGTCATCGGGACGGAATCCTTCGGGGAAGGCGTACGTGATCGACGCCAAGAACTGACCGTCCGCGTACCGGCCGATTGTCTCGGTGCGGTGCTTCGGTTCGTAGGCGATCGGAATGACCTCGGGGACTGCCATGGCGGAAACCATACGGGTGGTCGAGGTCCTTGTGGCGCCGGGGTCCGTTACGGATCGGCGGCATCGGACAGAGGGTGGCTTTCCCGGCTCTTTGCCGGGTCTTCACCGGGCTCTCACCTGGTCTTCCGTGCTGTCCGGCCGGTCCCCCGGGCGCCGGGGCGGCGGCCGCGGCGGGTGGGTCCGGGGACGGCGAAAGGGGGCACAGGACGTGTCGTCCGTGCCCCCTTCCCCAGGCGAGGAGCCTCAGGAGATCGACCGGTATCCGCTCCAGCCGGTGGCGATCTTCGTGCGCGAGCCGAACGATCCCTTGCCGTCCCCGCTGTTGCGGTACAGATTGCCGCCGGTGTCCCGGGAGACCAGGTCGGCCCTGCCGTCGTCGGTGATGTCACCGACCCCGACGACGGCGTTGTAGGAGCCGCCCCAGTCGGCGAACACCTTCACGCGGGCGGCGAAGGTTCCGTCTCCCTTGCCGTTGTAGCGGAAGAGGGTGTTGGACGTGTCCTGGGCGAGCAGGTCGCCGATGCCGTCGCCGTTGAGGTCACCGGCCCCGACGATCTTCTTGTAGCTCTTCCAGTTGTCGTAGAGCTTCACGCGCGCGGAGAGCGTTCCCGTGCTCGTCCCCTTGTAGACGTAGACGGTCCCGGTGGACGCGACGCGCGCGATCAGGTCGGGTCGGCCGTCGCCGCTCACGTCGCCGGGCGAGGTCAGGACGTCGTACTGAGTCCAGCCGCTGCTCGCGAGCGTGGTGTACGACGTCTTCGGGGTGACCGCGGCGCCGCAGTGCGGCTTGTACGCCCGCAGGGCGCCGCTGCTCAGCCGGACGAGGACGTCGTTGCAGCGGTCGCCGTTGAGATCGCCGAACGGCACGGCCTTGATGCTGGTGGCCCAGCCGGAACCGCTGATCTTGTCGCCGAACTTTCCGGTGCCGGTGCCCGACTGGAAGGTCAGACCGCCGGACGAGTTCAAGGTGAGGAGGTCGCCGCGGCCGTCCGGTCCTTCCGCGCCGGCGAAGTCGTGCCGCACCGGCGCGCCTCCCTGCAGGAAGCCCTTGCCGGTCGCGACGGTGACCGCCGAGGCGGTTCCGATGCCGGTGGCCTTGAGGGTCCAGGTGAAGTGCCCGTTGGGGAACCGGGCGTTGTCGACCGTCGTGCCGGACCAGTCCGTGGCCACCCAGGCGGTGGACGCGCCCCCGCCGACCGTGCGGGTGGCCTTGCCCCGCGCACCGCTCTGGACGGACGCGAAGGTCACCGACCAGGAGGTGACCGGGCGGGACAGCAGCCAGGAGCCGTGGAAGGGTGTGTTGGAGCCGACGAAGTCCGTTGCCTCGGGCCTGAAGGCCGTCACGGCCGACGGCGTGACACCGGTCCTGGCGATGTGCGTCCGCTCGTACAGATCGGTCCAGGCCACCAGGCCCGTGTATTCGTCCACGGTCCACTTGAAGCGGCGGTCCATGGCGAGGCCGGTGTCGGCGACATCGGTCGCGAGCACACGGCTGGTGCCGGTGGCCGCGTCCGTCAGTACCAGGGTGCCTGCGGCACGGTCGTGGCGGACGGTGAAGCCGTCGCCGAGCAGCTCGTCGCCGCCGCTCACCGCCCGGGAGGTGGAGGCCTTGGTGTCGTACACGCCGGCCGAGCCGTCGCCGCACGCCCAGTACACCCAGCGGCCCGCCGCCTGGAGTTCGCCCGGCACGCAGGTCATGCCGGGAACGGTCACCGTCGCGAGGGTCTTGTCCTCGGGCAGGCTGTACGAGGTGAGCTTGCCGGTCGTCGAGGCGCTCCAGAGGGTCGAGCCGTTCAGCGCGGCGGCGCGCACCGACCGCTTCAGCTTCTGGCCCTGGCCGAACTCGCCGATGTACTGCTCCGGGGAGGCGCCCCCGGAGTCGTAGACCGCGTAGTTGTCCGAGACGTCGACGATGTGACCGCCCGTGGTGCCGAACTCAAGGGTCCAGTCCGAGGAGCCGTCCAGCATGGCGACCAGCCGGTCCTTGCCGGTCAGACCGGTGTCGGTGGTGCCGAGGAAGGCGTCCCGGGGGTTGTTGCCGAGGTTGCCCCAGAGCACCGAACAGGCCACGCCCGTGTACGGGCAGCGCGTGAGCACCTTGTCCCCGGCCCCGGGAGCGGAGGCGGTGAGCTGCCCGCCGACCACGGCGAGCGTGCGCAGCGAGGTGGTGTCCATGGTGCCGCTCGGGTCGTCCTCGGCGACGCGCAGACTGCCCCGGCTGAGCGCCAGGCCGGTCTTCGCGTTCTCCGCCGCCGGGATCTGGGCGAGCTGCTGCAGGCCGGGCGTGCCGTCCCCGGCCTGGGCGAACCGCCGTACCCACCAGTCGCTCGCGCCGGTGCCGCCGGTGACGAGGGCGGTGCCGCCGGACGCGCGGACGATGTACGCCCCCGCCTCGGCCGCCAGGGTGCGAGAGGAGCCGTCCAGGAGGGAGTCGGCCCGCAGCGCGCTGGTCCCGGTGCCGGTGTGCAGCGGGAGCAGCAGCCGGTCGCCGGAGAGCACGGGGGTGCCGTCGAGCTGGGCACCGGGCGTAGGCAGGTCGATCACCTGCTCGGCGGCTTCGGGGTCCGTGCGGGGCTTGACGTGCAGGTTGCCGCCGGCCGGGTCGTACCAGCCGATCCGATCGTCACTGAGGACGGTGTACGGCCGCGCGTCCATGCCGGAGAAGACCTGGGTGGCCGTGGCCGTCGCCAGGTCGAGGTAATACAGGTAGCTGTCGACCTTGAACAGCGCCCCGTGACGGTCGGCGGCGGTGATGGCGCCCGAGGTGATCCGCACCCAGTCGGGTGTGATGGCGCGGGAGCGCCAGGTGCCGTCGACGAGGTCGTGCAGTGACTCCTCGGTGACGACGGTCCGTCCGGCCAGCCCCCGGTACCCCTCGTCGGAGGTGAACGACGACGTCGTCCGGGTCGCCGGGTCCCACAGGGCGACGGAGCCGGACGACGGCAGCGCGACCAGGTCGGCGTCGCTGCCGTACCAGGCGGTGGGGCAGGTCGAAGAGCCGAGGCTCGCGCACACACCCGCGGGCGCGTACACGCCGTCGGCGGTCCTGACGACCGTGCTGGTGCCGTCGGCGTAGTCCGTCCACAGCAGCCCGGTGATCCCGGTCTGCCGGTGCAGGAAGCCGCTCGCGCCGGCCACCAGCGGGCGGTCGGCGCGCGGCTGTGTGTCGGCGGGGTCGGTCAGGGTGATCTCGGAGGCGTTCGCGGCCGGTGCGGCCGGGTCCGCCGAGGCGTCGTGCTGCGGCAGAACGGCGATGGTGGCGGCCGCCACGGCGACCGCGAAGGCGGAGACGGCCGCGGCAAGGCCGCGCCGTCTCGGGGCGTTTCTGCCCACGTGAAGTGTCCCTCCCCGCGAGGGCCCCCGCCCTCGCACAAGTGCGCGGATGCTAACAGGAGATGACGACGGGTCCGATGGTCAGGGTCCGGTAAAGCCGCTGGTGGACCGGCCTGTTTCCTGGCCGCTCGGGACACGCGAAGGGCCCGGGAACCGTTCGTTCCCGGGCCCTGTCGAGCGGTCGCTGTTACTCCGGCGCGCCGCCGAAGCGCTCCTTGTACGACTCCAGGTCTTCGTCCGTGATCTTGGCGAAGAGGACCGGGGGAACGGTGAAGGGGGTTCCGGCGGGCAGGAAGGACAGGGCGCGGGCCTCGTCGGCGCTCACCCAGGTCGCCGTGTCGTCCGCGAGGGCGAAGGCCGAGCGCATCGCGCGGGCGGACGCCGGGATGAAGGGTTCCGAGACCACCGAGTACAGGTGGATCAGGTTCATCGCCGTACGGAGCGTCAGCGCGGCTCCCTCGGGGCTGGTCTTGATCTCCAGCCAGGGAGCCTTCTCCTCCAGGTAGGAGTTGCCCGCCGACCACAGGGCGCGCAGCGCGGCGGCCGCCTTGCGGTACTGGAGGGCCTCCATCTGGGTCTCGTACTCCGCGAGCAGGCCCGCGATCTCCACGCCCAGCTTCGCCTCGGCCTCGCCGGCCTCCGAACCCGCCGGGACCTCCTCGCCGAAGCGCTTCTTGGAGAAGGACAGGACGCGGTTGACGAAGTTGCCGAGGGTGTCGGCCAGGTCCTTGTTGACCGTGGCCGTGAAGTGCTCCCAGGTGAACGACGAGTCGTCCGACTCGGGGGCGTTGGCGATGAGGAAGTAGCGCCAGTAGTCGGCGGGCAGGATGTCCAGGGCGTGGTCGGTGAAGACGCCGCGCTTCTGGGACGTGGAGAACTTCCCGCCGTAGTACGTCAGCCAGTTGAAGGCCTTGACGTAGTCGACCTTCTTCCACGGCTCGCGCACGCCCAGCTCGGTGGCCGGGAACATGACGGTGTGGAAGGGCACGTTGTCCTTCGCCATGAACTGCGTGTAGCGGACCGGGTTCTCGCCGGAGTCCGCGTCGTACCACCAGGACTTCCAGTCGCGGTTCTCCGTGTCCTGGTCGGACCACTCCTTCGTCGCGCCGATGTACTCGATCGGGGCGTCGAACCAGACGTAGAAGACCTTGCCCTCGGCGGCCAGCTCCGGCCAGGTGTCGGCCGGGACGGGGACGCCCCAGTCCAGGTCACGGGTGATCGCGCGGTCGTGCAGGCCCTCGGTCAGCCACTTGCGGGCGATGGAGGAGGCGAGCTGCGGCCACTCGGACTCGTGGCGGGCCACCCACTCCTCGACCTCGTGCTGGAGCCTCGACTGGAGGAGGAAGAGGTGCTTGGTCTCGCGGACCTCCAGGTCCGTCGAGCCGGAGATCGCCGAACGCGGGTCGATCAGGTCCGTGGGGTCGAGGACACGCGTGCAGTTCTCGCACTGGTCGCCGCGGGCCTTGTCGTAACCGCAGTGCGGGCAGGTGCCCTCGACATAGCGGTCCGGGAGGAAGCGGCCGTCCGTGGGCGAGTACACCTGACGGATCGCGCGCTCCTCGATGAAGCCGTTCTCGTTCAGGCGTCGCGCGAAGTGCTGCGTGATGTCATGGTTCTCCGGGCTCGAGCTGCGGCCGAAGTAGTCGAAGGCCAGCTCGAAGCCGTCGTACACCGCCTTCTGCGCGTCGTGCGCCTGCGCGCAGAACTCGTCGACCGGCAGGCCGCGCTCCTTGGCCGCCAGCTCGGCGGGGGTGCCGTGCTCGTCCGTCGCGCAGATGTACAGGACGTCGTGGCCGCGCTGGCGGAGGTACCGGGAGTACACGTCCGCCGGGAGCATGGACCCCACCATGTTGCCCAGGTGCTTGATCCCGTTGATGTACGGAAGGGCGCTGGTGATGAGGTGTCGAGCCATCGCGGGCTGCTCCCAGGTCGCTACGTGGGGCGACGATCGCGTCGGATTTCCGGTGGGCGGGTCGTCGCCGGTGAACCTTGAAATCGTAGCCGACATGGGTGGGCCGCCCGCTTCCCGTTTTAAGGCGTGGGAAGGGGGCGGCCGAGGTGGTGGTCGGACGGGGGGTTACGGGCGCCAGTTCTCCAGCACGCCGTCGTAGACCTCGACGTCCGTCAGTTCGCGCGGGGTCGGGCCCGCGTGGAAGAAGGCCGTGTTGCCGGTCTTCAGCTTCCGGAGGTAGTCGAAGGCCTTGTTGTCGTGCTCGCCGAAGGCGATGAAGGAGAAGAAGACGCCCGGGTGGTCCTTCGCCGCGTCCGTGAGGGACTGGGTGGCGGGGGTCTTGGCGTCCGGGGCGCCGTCCGTCTGGAAGATCACCAGGGCCGGGTCGGTGGTGCCCGACTGCTGGTAGTGGGTGACGACTTCCTCCACGGCGGCGTGGTAGCTCGTACGGCCCATGCGGCCGAGGCCGGCGTGCAGGTCGTCGACCTTGTTCTCGTGCCCGGTGAGCGTGAGAGCGCCGGTGCCGTCCAGCTCGGTGGAGAAGAAGACGACGTGGACGGCCGCGTCCGTGTCCAGGTGGGCGGCGAGGGCGAGGGCCTGCTCGCCGAGGGCCTGGGCGGAGCCGTCCTTGTAGTACGCGCGCATGGACGACGAGCGGTCGAGCACGAGGTAGACCTTGGCGCGCGCGCCGGTGAGGTCCCGCTTCTGGAGCGCGGTACCCGCTTCCTGGTACGCCGTGACCAGGGCCGGGGCTTCCTCCTTGACGCGGGCTGCCGTGACGGCGGGGGTACCCGGCGTCGCCGCCTCGGCCGCGGGCTCGTCCACCTGGGCGGCCACCGGAGTGACCTCCTCGGTGACGACGGGCGCGGTCTCGACGACGGGCTCGGTCTCGACGACGGGCTCGGCCTCGATGACCGGCTCGTTCTCGGCGACGGGCTCGGCCGCGGGCTCGACGACAGCCTCGACCTCAGGCTCCGCTTCGACCTCGGTCGTGGCGACGGGCTCGGCCTCGACGGCAGCTTCGGTCTCGGCGACGGGCTCGGCCGCGGGCTCGACGACAGCCTCGACCTCAGGCTCCGCCTCGACCTCGGCCTCGACGACAGGCTCCGCCTCGGGCTCGGCAGTGGCTTCCGCCTCGGCGGCGGGTTCGGCCTCCGGCTCGACGACGGGTTCAGCCTCAGCCTCCGCCTCGGCGACCGGCTCGGCCTCGGCTCTGGGCTCGGCCTCTGCGACCGGCTCCGCCTCGGGCTCGGCGACAGCGTTGACCTCGGCCTCGACCTCGGCCTCGACCTCGGCCTCGACCTCGGTCGCGGGCTCAGCCTCGGCGGCAGGCGCGGTCTCTACGACCGGCTCCGCCGCAGTCTCGGCTACGGGCTCAACTTCAGCCTCGACCTCGGCCTCGGCGGCGGGCTCGGCGGCGGCCTCGGTGGTGGCCTCGGCCTCGGGGGCGAGGGCAGGCGCGGCCTCCGCCGCTGCGGGCGTTTCCGCGGGTTCTTGCGTGGGGTGCTCCACCGCAGGCGTCTCTTCCGCGGAAGAAGACGAGGTCTGCTTCGGCACCGTCACGTTGTCGAAGGCGGCCGACACCAGCTCGTCGACCACGGAGGGCGTGGGCTCGGACGCGGGAGCCGGGATGGTGGCCTCGGCCTCCGGTACGGGGGTGGAGGCCGGCTCGGCCTCCGGAGAAAGCGTCGGCTCCGCGGCGGGAGCCGGGACCGTCGCGGTCGACGTTGCCTCTCGCGAGGTCTCCGCGTCGGCGTCACGACCCTTGCGTGAGCGGCCGATCGCATTCCGCAGGAGAGTGAGAATGCCCATGTGCGCAACCCTTCGCGTGAGTTGATCCCGTCAATCCCTGGCCAGGACGGACACGTAAGGTTAGCGGCCATAGATGGTGATCTTCGGCAGGGGCGGCACACCGGACGACCGCCACGTCAACCCCCTTACAGCGCCCACTGGTTCACTTTCCTATCACGGGGATTTGTCGGATTTCTACGTTCGGCCGCATACCCTCCCCTGGTGTCACGCTTGTGTGAACGGATCGCAATGGGAGAGTAAAGCGCGTCCCGGGTGCCGGCACGGCTCAGGTCAGTGCGGGGAGGCGATCGCCCTGGCCGCCGCGACCTCCTGCCGCACCGGTTCGAGAACGCTCTCCGAGGGCCCGGTGAGACCGGTGCGGACGGCGAAGAGCACGTCCGTCTCGCGCAGTCCCTCGGACAGTTCCCGCAGCTGGCGCGCGATGGTGGAGATCTCGACGGCGGACGGCTCGGTCGCGCCCTGTTTGACGCGGACCCGGGCGGCGGTCGTCGCGTCCACGATCCGTTCGACGGCGACGACGAGCGGCATCCAGGCGGCGGCTCGGCGCCCGTTCGGGGGCGGTTCGGTCAGCGCGCGCTGGAACTCCGTACGGATGGAGGACAGGTCGCGGTACAGACGGCGCCTGCTGCGGGCGCGGGCCGCGGGCTCGGCGGCGTCCCCGAAGGCCAGCTCGACATAGCCGGCGGTGTCGGCGACCGCGTCCGCGAGCCGGTCGCCGACCCGGGCGTGCCAGCTCTCCGGCCAGAGGAGGTATCCGGCGACCAGGGCGATGGCGCAGCCGATGAGGGAGTCGACGAGGCGCGGGACGATCAGCCCGGTTCCCTGGTGGTTGAGGATGTCGGACAGCAGCAGGATCACCGGGGTGATGGCGGCGGTCTGATAGCCGTAGCCACGGGGGGTCAGGGCCGGGATGAGCGCGGCGAGCAGCATCAGCACGGGCACGTCCCACCAGCCGCGCGGCACGACGGTCAGCACGGCCGCCGCGACCACGAGGCCCGCGACCGTGCCGAGCGCGCGCAGCAGCGCCCGGGAGAAGACGGAGCCGTAGTCGGGCTTCATGACGAAGGTGATGGTGAGCGCGACCCAGTACGAGCGCGGCACCGCGACGGTCGAGACCAGCACCTGGCCGAGGCCGATGCACAGGGCGAGGCGGGTGCCGTAGCGCCAGGAGGCTGCGGACAGCAGGACGTTGCGGGTGGCGCGGGCGGTGCGGACGCGGAGCGCGGCGGGCCGGCCGAGGCGGTCGTCGAGGGCGTGCGGGTCGGGGGACCGTTCCGTCACGACGTCGGCGGCGTGCCGCAGGGCGTGGTCGACGGCGCGCCCGGTTTCGTCGGCCGGGGTGGGCAGCCGCAGTTCCAGGGGGCCGGTGCCGCCGGTCTCGACGGTCTCGGCGAGCCGGCGTACGGCGGCGGCGATCCCGGCGGGCAGCGGTACGCCCCGCTGGTGGGCGGCGGGGGCGGCCTCGACGACGGGGGTGACGGCGTTCAGCTGGGCGAGCAGCCGGACGAGGTCGGGGCTGCGGCCGTGGTGGAACGCGCGCCGCGCGAGGACGATGTCGTACGACTCGTTCAGTGACTGGGTGACGGCGAGGCGGATGCGTTCGTAGTCGTCGGTGCCGCTCGCGGCGAGCAGGTCCGCGACCGTGCGGTAGGTGCCCGCGACGGCGGACCGCTCCGGCACCCCCGAGCGCAGCGGCCAGGCGAGCAGGGTCAGCGCGAGGACGAGAAGCCCGCCGCCGGACATCAGCAGCGGGGCGAGCCACCAGGCGCCGGGCAGCGGGAGTCCGGCGCCGATCACGCAGTTGAGGAGCAGCAGCAGTCCGGTGACGGAGGCGACGGCGCCGATCGACGAGATCATCCCGGAGATCAGGGCGACGCCGGTCACGGCGGCGACGGCGGCCCAGCCGTGCCCGAAGACCGCGGCGCCGATCGTGACGCCGATCGCGCCGAAGAACTGCGGGACGGCGATGTTGAAGATCCGCATGCGGTACGCGTCCGCGGTGTCGCCGATGACTCCGGACAGCGCGCCCATGGAGGCCAGCGCGCCGTACGCGGGCTGGTCGTGGGCGAGGCCGATGGCGAGGGGGAGCGACAGGGCGACGGCGGCGCGGGCGGTGGCGGCCCGGTTGACGGGTGCCCGCTGCGGTTTGAGGTTCCTGACCAGCCAGTCGGGAGGGGTGAGGCCGATGGGGAACTCGCGGGACATGTACCGAGTATGGCGGTTTCCCGGGGCCGGTCTCCGGCTCGGTCCCGCTGGTGGAGGGTTGCGAGGGCCGGCCGGTGCGAAGTCCGGCCGGTGGCGCGTTCCGCGTGCTCGGGGCGGGTCAGGCGCCCACGTGTGTCGACTGCTCGGCCGGAGTCCGCGGGGGCGCCTCGGCCGCCCGCCGGTAGCGCGCGTACGCGTCGGCCAGCGCGGAGGTCAGAGCCACCGTCAGACCCGCGGCCAGCAGCAGCCAGCTGACGAACCGGAGGGTCTCGGTGAGGGCGTCGTACACCGCGCCCGCGGCCATGCGGGACACATCGGGCGGCAGGTCGTCGAGGGTGAGCCTGCGGCCGACGGTGATCGCGCCACCGAGCAGCGCGGCGCCCAGCGCGGTGCCGAGGCCCGTCGCGAGAACCGCCCGGCGGCGGCGTACGGCGACGACGATCCCGACCGCCGCGAAGACGACCGACGCCACCGGCAGCCAGAAACCGGCGACTTCGAGCACGTGGAACCCCTTCCGGAGCCGGGCCAGGTCCTCGGCCTCGAGCACGGTGATCTCGGTGTGCTCGACGGGGATCCGGTTGGCCAACGGCATGTGGTCGTCGGCGAGCCGGCGCTTGACCCGCTCGGTGACGGGCGCGAGGTCGACGGTCACCGCACCCTCCTGGTCCTCGCGCAGAGCCCGCATCACGGCGTCGTGCGCGGCCATGTTGGCGGCCTCCCACGCGGTGCGGTACGCCTCGGTCTCGGTGAACGAGCGCACCGCGTCCCGCACGAAGTGGTTCACCGGCCCCTGGAGCCTCGGCCGTACGTGGACTTCGCGCAGGATGTCGTCGGTGACGCCGGCCGCGATGGCGTCCCGGACGTCGTCGTCGGCGGCCAGCGGCGCCATGGTGGCCTCGTACCGCTCGGAGTCGCCGAGCCCGTACGTCGCCCACGTCGACAGCGCGCCGAGCGGCGCGAGGAGGCAGGCGAGCACGATCAGCACGGCCGACACAGCGCTCCGGACACGAGGGGACACGTCTTCAGGCAAGGCCTCTCGGCCGCCGTGCGCGACCGGTTTGACTGCAAATGGGCGCATATGACAAGCCGAACGGGCAGCCGCCGCAGTCGCAGGGCCGCCCGTAACCCCGTCCTGGACCTCGCCGGAGGCCCCCGGCGGCGTGGCTCACCCCCGTGCATCCCAGTGGCCCCAAGGGTCTTGGCCGCTCAGGTGGAGCCCTCACCCGAACGGGTGTTTCCTGGATCTGGGGAAAAGGAGGCCGATATGCGCACCACCCCGGCCCTGCGGACTCTCGCCGCGGCCCTGCTCAGCGGCGGTGTACTGACCGTCGCGGCCGCCGGCACCTCCATGGCGGCGGTCCCGTCGGCGCACACCGGCGACGGTGGCGGCTCCGGCAGTCCTGTCTGGGGCACCGTCGTCTCCCGTGGAGAACTGAACCTGCGGCTTCAGCCCAGTACCGGATCGCCCGTCGTCGGCGCGCTCTCACCGGGCAGCCAGGACCGCGTCGAGTGCTCGGTGAGAGGACAGAGCGTGTCCGGCGACACCAGCTGGTACTGGCTCGTCGGCGCCCATGCCTGGGCCAGCGCGGCCTTCGTCGACACCGGCGGCCGGTGGGTGCCGAGTTGCTCGGACCCGTGCCCCGACCAGAAGGACGGGGTGTGGCACAACGCGCACTGGGACAACAACCGGAATCCGGCCGACGACCCCGGCTGGAGTGTGACCGCCTCCGGCTCCTGGACCTTCACCGTCTCCAGTGCGTGGAGCTGGACCGTGTCCGGCTCCTCCTCGAACTCCTGGGACTGGGTCCCAGGTGGCAGGTGAGTAGGTGAGTGAGGGAGACGCATGAGGCCCCGGCAGTCCGCCGGGGCCTCATGCGCCGTGTGCCGGTCCGGCGTACTACGACGCAGGACCGGCACAGTACGGCGTCAGCTCGCCTTTCCCGCCGCGTCCTCGTGCGTGTAGTAGCGGTAGAAGGCCACCGCGAACACACCCACCGCCACCGGCAGCGACATGAACACGGACCGCAGGACGGTCGCGTCGGTCTGGCTGTACAGGAAGCCGAACGCGCAGCCCGCGAACACGGCCCACAGCAGCGCGTGCATCTCGCGCCGCATCAGCGGAGCCAGCATGCGGACGCCCATGTAGGCCGCCGCGAACGCGATGGCGCACACGAAGCCGAACAGCACGTTCCAGCCCGTGACGGCACCTGCGTCCCGGTTGATGTTGGCGGCCCAGAAGCCGTAGACGAGCCCGCCGACGACGGGTACGGCCCACTTCGTGATCGTGTGGGTCTGTTCCCCGAAGACGTCGGTCGACCCGGATGTACGTGGTGTCCCTGACACGGGTGCGGCTTGAGCCATGGAAGGACTCCTCTCTGCTCGCCCCCGCCTTCCAGGTCACACCTCGCCGAAGTCCCTGGCAAGTCGGGAAGGGGCCCCGCACGGGACGCCCCACCGGACCCCCACGGCACCCCGGTCCGTCGCGTCGCCGGGATGCGGTGATCATGGTCGCGTGCTTCGCTGAGGTGCATGAAGCTCGTACTTTTTGGTGCCACCGGCATGGTCGGCAGCCGTATCGCCACGGAGGCGTCGGCGCGCGGACACCAGGTCGTCGCGGTCAGCCGGTCCGGACAGTCCCCGGTTCCCGGGGTCGCCGCGACAGCGGCCGACGCCTCGGATTCGGCGAAGGTCGCCGAGCTGGTGGCCGACGCGGACGCGGTCGGGTCGGCCTGCGTCCCGCCCCGGGACGGCTCGGATCCCCGAGAACCCTTCCTCGCCCTCAACCATTCCCTGGTGGAGGGCGTCCGGTCGGCGGGGGTGCAGCGGCTGGTGATCGTCGGCGGCGCGGGTACCCTGGAGGTCGCCCCCGGCGAGGCCGCCTGTGACCAGCCCGACTTCCCCGAGGCCTACCTTCCCGAGGCGCTGGCCCACCGCGACGCCCTGGCGTACTTGCGGACCGACGTCGACGACCTCGACTGGACCTACATCTCACCCGCCGCCGAGATCGGACCCGGCGAACGCACGGGCGAATTCAGGATCGGCGGCGACCGCATGCTGACCGACGCGGAAGGCCACAGCCGGATCAGCGCCGAGGACTACGCGATGGCCTTCGTCGACCAGCTGGAGATGCCCATTCACCCGCACGGCCGCATGTCCGTCGCTTACTGAGAGAACGAAAAGGAGGCGGTACGGCGAGGTGGCCGACCGGAGATCCGTACTCGGCCAACTCCCGCACGGCGGGCCGCCGGACGCCGTCCAGCGGCAGAAGCCGCTGCGGTTGCGCGGGCGCAACGCCGCCTGGGTGCCGCCGCTGCTGCTGCTCGTCGGCATCGCGCTGCTCGACGCGAACACCTCCGGCCGATTCCGGATCATCTCCTGGGTCGTGGTGGTCCCGGCCGTCGCCGCGGCGATCTGCGGGGTGCTGGGCACGATGGCCCTCGGCGTGCTGTCACTGCTCACCTACGGTGCCGTGGACACGGCGTGGCCGCATCAGTACCAGACGGGCCTGCCGGATTTCATCCTCGTCCTGGCGGGCGGTGTCCTCGCGACCCTCGCCTGTTCCCTGCGGGTGCGCGGTGAGCGGCGCATGCTGCACATGCGGGATGTCGCCGAGACGACCAGGCGAACCGTGCTGCGTCCGATGCCGCCGGGCTGGGGCGGCCTGGACCACGCGGCCGTCTACCTCACCGCCGACAGCGAGGCCCGCGTCGGAGGCGACTTCTACGACATCCAGCCCGGCCTGCACGGGACCCGTCTGCTGCTCGGTGACGTGCAGGGCAAGGGACTCGCGGCGGTGGAGGCGGCGGCCGCGCTGCTCGGAACCTTCCGCGAGGCGGCGTACCACGAGCGGGTCCTCGACACGGTCGCCGGGCGGCTGGAGATCCGGATGCTGCGGCACGTCCGCTACTGCGCGGCGGTCGGCCGCGACGAGGCCGACCGTTTCGCGACCGGAGTCCTGGTCGCCTTCCCCGAGGAAACGCCGGCCACCGTCGAGGTGATCAACTTCGGCCACGAACCTCCGCTCGTGGTCACCCCCGACGGCGTACGGAGGCTGCCGCCCGGGGACGGACTCCCGCTCGGTCTCAGCGAGTTGACGCTGGCGCCGCCGCCGGTGCTCCGTGTCCCGCTCGCCCCCGGCGAGACGCTGCTCCTGGTCACGGACGGGGTGACGGAGGCCCGGGACGCGGCGGGCGACTTCTTCCCGCTCCGCGACGCCCTCGCGAAGGCGCTGGCGCGGGACCCGCGCACCGCCGACCCGCATCTCCTCGTACGGTTCGTGTGCGACGCCACCCTGGACCACTGCGGCGGCCGGCTCGCCGACGACACGACGATCTTCGCCGTACGGCGCCGGGCGCGCGGCGGGCGGGGGACGTAGCCGGGGCGGCGGACGCGGGCTTCGGGGCACTGGGCCGGGCCGGGCGTTCGCGCTCTTCGCGTCCCCCCTTTGCATGCGCAGCCGTTACGGTGCTGAGGTACCTGATCGATGGGGGAGGGAACCTATGCCCGGAACCGTGCTGCTCCTCGCTGCTTCGCCGGTGGGCAAGGGGTGTCTGGTGGACGCGGCCTCCGTGCTCCCCGTGCTCGCGGCCGTCGCCCCGTCGGTGCTGTCGGGCACCGACACCGCGAACGTCGTCGAACTGGCCGACCCGTTGGAGCCGCAGGCCGTGCTGACCCGGCTGCGCGCGGCGGCGACGGCTCCGGGACCGCTGACGATGTTCGTGACGGGACAGCTCCAACTGGACCGCCGCCAGCGGCTTCCGCACCTCGCGCTGGCCCGCACCACCCCGTCGACGGTCCGTTACACGGCCTTCCCCTGGCACTGGGTCACCGAGGAACTCCGGCTGCGCCCACCGGGTTCGACGACCGTCTTCATCGACCTGCACGCGGACGCGGACACCTGGACGTTCCTCGCCGGGCGCCCTCTCACGGTGGGCCCGGCGACCGCGCTGTACGGCCGCGTCGCCCCGCCGCCGCCCCGTCGTACGGTGGCGCAGCCGGCCTACATGAGAGCCGTCGCCACCCTTCTCCGCAGCGGCCACCGTCCTCCTCTCCTCCAGCTCCACCAGCAGGCCCTGACGAGGACATCGGGCGAGGAGACCGCCCGGCCGGGCGCGGCGGACCTGGTGTTCGCACCCGGGCAGTCGTGGGCCGGGCAACCATGGCCCCCGGCACCGGGGTTCACGACCGTGACGTCTCCGCCGCGGACCCCGCCGTCCCCGCCGGCCGTGCCGCCCGCGCCGCCCGTGGCCATCCCCGGCCAAGCCGTTCAACAAGTGAGTCCACCGCCGTCCGATCCCCATGGGGAGATCACGGCCGCCGTCCGGGACGGCCGGCACGACGAGGCTCTCGCTCTGGCGGGGCGGCGGGAGCGGGAGGCGCTGCGTGCGTACGGGCTCGGCTCCGAGCAGGTGCTGCACTGGATGGAGGTACGGGCGGACCTGGCGATGTTCGCGGGGGACCCGGAGCGCAGCTGCCGTGGCTGGCTGGCTCTCGCGGGGACCCGGCTGGACGCGGGGCAGGCGCCGGACGCCCCGGAGGTGGAGTCGGCCGTGGACCGCGCGCACCACCAGTGGGGCCGTATCGACGATCCGGCACGGGCCCGCGAACTCGGCGCGGAACTGGCCCGGTTGAGGCTGCGCGTGCCCGGCCGCCGGGAAGGCGCGCTGGACCACGTACGGCAACAACTGCGCCAGTTGCAGACGCAGCCCTGAGGCAGCAGCCCTGAGGCAGCAGGCCTGAGGGAGCAGGCCTGAGGCAGCGGACCCGCGTCCGCCGGCCCGAGCCGTCGGCCCGCGTCCGGGGGAACTCAGCCGCCGGTCGACAGCGACGCCAGCGCCCCCGACACCAGGGTCCGTACGCCGGGCGCGACCGTGCCGAGGTCGGGGGCGAAGTGCGGACTGTGGTTGCTGGGCACGGCCGCGAGCCGGGTCATGAGGTCGTCGCCGCCCGGGGCCGCGTTCCAGACGTCGGCCGGAGTGCTGGTCACGAACCAGTAGGAGTAGGGGATCCCACCGGCCGCGAGCCGCGGGAAGTCCTCGCTGGCCATGGCCGGACCGGGGTCGAGGATCGTCCCGGCGCCGAAGACCTCGCCGTGCACGGCGGCGATCCGCCGGTCGGTGTCGGCGTCGTTGACGGTCATCGGGAAGTCGCTGCCGACGGTGATCCCGGGCTCGCTCGGGCAGCCGGCAGCCACGCACTCGCCCGCCGCGACGCGCCGCACGGCGGCGATCATCCGCTCCCGCACGTCCTGCGACTGGGTCCGCAGGTTCAGGGCGATCCGGGCCTCGGACGGGATGATGTTGTGCCGGGTGCCGGCCTCGATCCGCCCCACCGTGAGCACGGCGGAATCCCGGGCCGCGATCTCCCGGCTGACGACCGTCTGGAGCCGCGTCACGATGTACGCCGCCGTCACCACCGGGTCGACGGTCGCCTCGGGCCGTGAGCCGTGCCCGCCCCGCCCGTGCACGACGATGTCGATGTCGGTCGAGGCGGACATGATCAGGCCTGGGGAGTGCGCGTACAGCCCGGCGGGGCCGGGCGCCGCGTGCTGGGCGAGCAGGACGTCGGGCCGCGGGAAGCGTTCGTGGAGCCCGTCCGCGATCATGCGGGCCGCGCCGTCGCCGGTCTCCTCGGCGGGCTGCCCGACCAGCACCAGCGTGCCGGACCAGGTGTCGCGCCCGGCGGCGAGCACCTCCGCCGCCCCGGCCAGCCAGGTGACGTGCAGATCGTGACCGCAGGCATGCATGACTCCGTCGGTCCCCGAGGCGTACGGCAGCCCGGTCTCCTCGGCGACGGGCAGCGCGTCCATGTCGGCGCGCAGCAGGACGGTGGGCCCGTCCCCGTTCCGCAGCACGCCCACGACGCCCGTGCCGCCGACGCCCTCGGTGGTGTCGTACCCGGCCTTGCGCAGCCGCTCCGCGAGGGCGGCGGCCGTACGGTGTTCGCGCAGCGACAGCTCGGGATGCCGGTGCAGGTCCCGGTAGAAGTCCTCCAGGGCGAGGACCGGGAGGTCGGCGGTGAGGTCCAGCGCGGTGCGGGCGGCGGCAGAGGTCACGGGGCCAGCGTAGGCGCCATCTGTCCCTCGTACGGGGGATTCGCGGCTGTCGTACGACCGTGGCGTATGCGAGGACGCTCCGGCGGGTGGGTCACGCGGGGGCGCGAACCGAGGTGTGGCACTCGAACCAGACGGTCTTCCCGCGTCCCGGCAGCGGATGCCATCCCCACCGGTCGGTCACCGCGTCCACGATCAGCAGCCCGCGTCCGCGCTCCGCGAGTTCGCTGTCCACAGCTGTGGACAGCGGTGGCCGGGGGCAGGTGTCGGTCACCTCCACCCGCACACCGTTCGCCCGCCGCAGCATCAGCAGCGCGGCGCGCCGGTCGGGCACATGACGGACGACATTCGCGAGCAGCTCGGTCAGCGCCAGCGCCGCCGCCTCCGTCAGCTCCGGCATCTCCCAGGCGACCAGATACGCCTTCAGGATCCGGCGCAGCTGCCGCGCCGAATGCTCACCCACGGTGAAACGGATGCCGTACCTCGCGTCGATCGTCCCGTTCGGCAGGTCAGTTGCATGATTCACGACTCCAGCGTGGAGCGGGACGGTTACGCTCGGCTACAAGTCGAATTGAACGCCGTCGGGCGTTCGGACCCGGGGGTGACCGTCCCATGCCCAACATCCGTGAACTGGACCCCAGCGCGTCCCCGTTGGACTACTTCGGTTCGGAGCTGCGCCGACTGAGAGAGGCGGCGGGGCTGAAACAGGGCGAGCTGGGCGACATCATCTTCTGCACCGGCTCCCTGATCGGCCAGGTCGAGACGGCCCACAAGGTACCGACCCGGGATTTCGCCGAGCGCGTCGACGCGGCCCTGCTGACGGGCGGGGCGTTCTCCCGTCTCGTGGGGCTGGTGCTGCGGAGCCAGTTGCCGACGTGGTTCCAGGCGTACGCGGAGATGGAGGCGAGGGCCGCCTATGTCTACTCGTTCCAGGCGCAGTTGGTGGACGGACTTCTCCAGACCCCGGGGTACGCACGGGCGGTGTTGGGATCGCGGAGCGAAGAGGACCTCGACGCCAAGGTGGCCGCCCGGCTGGAGCGGCAGCGGGTCCTGGCCCGGGATGAACCGCCCGTGGCATGGGTCGTGTTGGACGAGGCCGTGCTGCACCGGCAGATCGGGAGTGCAGGAGTCATGCGTGACCAACTCGGCCGTCTGTTGGACCTTCCCCGTGACGGCTGGACGCAGGTCCAGGTGCTGCCGTTCGAGGCAGGTCAACACCCGGGATCGATGGGTTCGTTCAACCTTCTGCGCTTCGATGGCGACCCGGACATCGTCTACACCGAGGACTTCGTGCAGGGACATATGACGGCCAATCCGGCCAGTCTCAAGGAGGGCTTCCTTCGATACGATCACTTGAAGGCCGCCGCCCTGTCCGTTGAGGCCTCGGCGGAGCTGATCGCTCGTGTGATGGAGGGGCGTTATGGGCACCAGCCAGGATCTGACGGCGGCGCGATGGCGTAAGTCGTCCTACAGCGGCGACACCGGAGGTCAGTGCGTCGAGGTGGCCCCCCTGGCCACCCGCGTGGCCCTCCGCGACTCGAAGGCTCCCGCACTCGGGGTCCTCACGGTCGGGGGCGACGCCTTCGCCGCCTTCGTCGGGGCAGCGGTGGCCGGCACTCTCTGACGGGGTGCGGGGCCCGGGGCGGGCCGGGTGAACGTCGGCGTGCCCCGGCCGCCCGCGCAGGAGGGAACCCGTCACCGTCCGGTGCGGAATCCCTGATGCCAGGCCGTCTACGGGGCGGTGTGGGAGGCGGTGTGTGCCGAGGGGGCCGGTTCGGCCGCTCTCGCCGGGCCGATGTTGGCCGCGGTGACCAGCGCGGCGACCGCGATGACGGCGGCCAGGAGCCCCCTGGAGTAGCGCGCGAAAATACGTCGGAGCACGGTGACCTCGCAACAACAGCGGCGTATTAAGCATGCTTAATCCGGCGCTTAACGTAGAGGCTCCCGGGCTTCCGTCGCAAGAGGGCCCTGAGCTTGGACAGTAGTCAAAAGCTGGACTGACTCGACTCGGCTTAATGGCATGCTTACCCCATGGCGGAGCGGGACGACCCTGAGATCATCGGGCGCAGGGTGCAACAGCTGCGTACGGAACGCGGTTTGACGCAGAAACAGCTGGCGGAGCCCGCGTACACGCCCGCGTACATCTCCACCCTGGAGGCCGGCCGGGTGCGGGCCTCCGAACCCGCGCTGCGGCACATCGCCGGCCGGCTCGGGATCGCGTACGAGGAACTGGCGACCGGGCGGCCCGCCCACCTAGCCACCGGTCTGCGCCTGAGGCTGACCGACGCGCAGCGCACGCTCTCCACCGGAGAGGCCGAGCCGGCCGCCGAGGTCTACGCCGCGCTGCTCGCGGAGGCGGAGACCCATGGGCTGGTCGCCGAGCAGGCCGCGGCGCTCCTCGGGCTCGGCGAATGCGCCCTGGACATGGGGGACTTGGAGACGGCACAGCGGCGCTTCGAGGAGTCCGAGCAGCGGATGGGGGACGCGCCGCTGCCGCAGCGGGTGCCCGCCGTGCGCGGCCGGGCGGTCTCCCACTACCTCGCCGGTGAACTCCGTTACGCCTGCTACCTGTTCGAGTCGACCCTCGACGAACTCAACCGGACGGGCCTGCACGACCCCGAAGCGCTGCTCCTCCTCTACACGGGAGTCATCGCGCCCTACATGGACATGGGCGCGCACGCCCGTGCCGCCCAGGCCGCCGAGTTCGCGCTCGCGCTCGCGCCGCAGGTCGGGGACCCGGCCCTGGTGGCGCGGATGCACCGGTCGGTGGCGCGGACGATGATCGCCGAGGGGCGGATCGTCGAGGCCGACGCCTCCCTGGCCAAGGCCGCCGAGCTCTACCGGCAGCTCCAGATCCGCACCGAACTCGCCAACTGCCACTGGATGCGCGGGTACCTCTACGCGCAGAACGGCGAACTGGAACGTGCCGAGGGCGAGTTGCGCGAGGCGCAAGCCATGCTCTCCGCCAAGCGGGCCGCGCTCTACACCAGCCAGGTCGCCGTGGAACTGGCCGATGTACTGCACAAGCGCGGCAAGTCCGACGAGGCCGGTGAACTGCTGCAACAGGTGCTCGGCGATCTGAGTTCCGAGCGGGGAGCGATCCACTCGGCCGCCGCGCACCGCCTGCTCGGCATCATCGCGGAGGACGCCCGGGACACCGAGGCGGCGGAGGAGCACTATGTGCGGGCGATGAGCCTCCTGGAGCGGGCGGGCGCCGCGGGGGACCTGGCGGACCTGTGCCGGCTGCTGGGCGACCTGTTGCGGCGCACCGGCCGTGTGGAGGCGGCCCTGGACGCCTACCGCACCGGCCTCGGCCACCGAACCGCCCCCGGCACGACGACCCTCGGCCCGGCCCCGGCCCAACCCCCTCTCTGACGCCTGACGGGATGGACCGGCGGACGCGTCAGATCATGTCTTCCACCGCTTCCTTCGCTTCCTTCAGACCCGCGCCCGTGGCCTGGCGATAGGCCTTGATCGCCTGGATGTTCTTGCCCTCGCGCACGAGGGCGATGACCTCGGGCAGGTGCGGGGGATCCTCGCGGATGCCGAGGCGGTCGAGTATCAGGTCGAGCTGGTGCTCGACGTGGGCGACCCTGCGGTCGGTGCGGGCGAGCTTGCCCTCCAGGGCGGCGAAGCTCGCGACGATGAGACCGGCGAGGACGATGAGACCTGTTAATTCCATGGTCACGGATCCTAGAGCGCTTCGCCCGGAGAGCCGAGGCGGCGCAACAGGCCGAGCAGCGTGGTCCGTTCGATCTCGTCGAGCGGGCCGAAGGACGCGGCGAGGACATCGCGCGTGACGGCGCGCCCCGCCGCCAGGACGCGCTCGCCGGTCTCCGTCAGGTGGTGCTCGATACGCCGGCCGCGACCGGGCCGGCGCTCGATGAGGTGCTGGGCCGCGAGCCGGGAGGCGAGGGTGCCGAAGGACTGGTCGCCCTGGAAGGTCGCGACCGCCAGCTCGTGCGCGGACGCTCCGGGTGTGCGGGCGATCGCCCGCAACGCGTCCCACTGCGCCAGCGTGGTGCCGACCGCCGTGAGGCGGGTGTCGAGCGTGCGGTGATGCCGGTACTGCGCCTCTTTCACGGCACGCCCCAGCTCTTCGAGATCGACGGGAGCGGGGAGCGCGGGAGACGGGTCCGGGTCCACGGCGGCCGCGGCGGGGACGCCGGCCCCGGTGCCGGTCCCGGTGTCGTCGGCGGGCCCGGCACCGGGACCGGCAGCAGTCCTGGCAGCGGTCCCGCTCTCGGTCCTGTCGGCTGCGGCGCGGGCTCCGGGGTCCTCATGGTTCGCGGTCATGTCCGCATCCTAATCCGGAATCTAAGGTTGCGTATATACGTATGCGTAGATACCGTGGGGCGCATGACCGACACCGAGATGCGAACCCGTACCGTCCACCCGCGCCCCGACCTCCCCCTCGCCCTCACCGAGACCGGCCCCGCCGACGGCCGCCTCGCGCTCGTCCTGCACGGCGGCGGCGGGCCCGCGACCGTCCAGGGCATCGCCGCGCACCTGGCCGGCCGGCACGGCATGCGTGCCGTCGTTCCCACGCACCCGGGCTGGAACGGGACCGAGCGTCCCGGCTGGTTCACCGGTGTCGACGACCTGGCGATCGCCTATCTGCACTGGCTCAGGGACGAGGGCCACCGTGACGTCCTCGTCGTCGGCTCCTCGCTCGGCGGCTGGACCGCGGCCGAGATGGCCTTCCGCGACGACGGCGCGGTGATCAGCTCGCTGGTGCTGGTCAACGCGGCGGGCGTGGCCGTCCCGGGAGAGCCGGTCCGCGAGATCTTCGGGCTCCGCCCGGACGAGATCGCCGCGTACTCGTTCCACGATCCGGCCCGGTTCGCCGTGGACCCCGCCACCCTCACCGAGGAGCGGATCGCGGCCCAGCAGGCCAACATGGCCACCATGCGCGTGCTGGCCGGTGACCCGTACATGCACGACCCGAAGCTCCTGAACCGGCTCGGCCGGGTGCGGATCCCGGCCCTGCTGCTGTGGGGCGAGAGCGACCGGATCGTCACACCCGCGTACGGGCGGGCCTACGCGCGGGCGTTCGCGCGAGGGCGGTTCGAGACGATCGCCGAGGCCGGTCACCTGCCGCACATCGAGCGGCCCGAGGCGACGTTCGCCGCGCTCGACGCGCACATCGACGCGCACATCGATGCCCGGACCGATGCCCGGTTCGGCGCGCACGCCGGTGCCGGGAGCGCTTCCGCCCAGCGGCGTTGAGGCGTGGTGCGCGATGGAGGCCGGGGCGTGCCGGCCCGGGGGCCGGTGATGACTGGTGACCGGTGACTGACGGGTGATCATCTTTCGGTGGTGCGGTCGGAGAGCGGGCCGACGGCGGCCGGACAGCTCTCGGCGAAGTGCTCGCGGCGTCCGGGGAAGTTCCGGAGGGCCTTCTTCGGCGGCGATTTCCTTGTCCCGTACAACCCTTCAGGCTCACCGCAGGTCATCTCCGAGTCCGCAGGTATGTTCTTGAGAGGAACTGATGTCCCGGTCCCCCCACAAGCGTTCACGGCGTCCCGTCGTCCTGGGCGCCGTCGCCGTCGCGGCCGCCCTGGCCGGCGGCCTGCTCATCGCCCTGCCCGGCGGCGCGAGTGCCGCCGCGTCGGGCCTCGCCGACGACTTCAACGGTGACGGCTACCGCGATCTGGCGACCGGCGCCCCGGGTGCTGTCGCGGGCGGGAAGGCGAAGGCGGGCGCTGTGGTCGTCAACTACGGCTCGTCGAGCGGGATCAGTGCCGCGCGCCACAAGACCACATCGCAGAGTTCCTCCGGCGTGCCGGGCGACTCGGAGACCTCCGACCGCTTCGGCACCGAACTCGCGCACGGCGACCTCAACCGCGACGGCTACGGCGATCTCGTCGTGGGCACACCGCTGGAGGACGTCAGCGGCGATGTCGACGGCGGTCTGGTCACGATCCTGTGGGGCAGCTCGTCCGGACTGTCGGGCGGTACGACGATCAGCGACCCGAACGCGTCGGGCCACGACCGGTTCGGCCAGTCCCTCGCGGTCGGCGACTTCACCGGTGACGGCAAGGCCGATCTGGCGGTCGGTTCCACCGGCAAGGACGTGTGGATCTTCAAGGGCGGCTTCACCAAGTCCGGCGGCGCGGCCGGCAAGGTGCGCCTGGACACCCAGATCGAGTCCGGCGCGTATCCCAAGGGCGCCGTCCAGTTGGCGGCGGGGGACTTCGGCAACGACGGCACGGACGACCTGGTGGTGGGTTCCTCCGCGGGCAACTTCGTCTACCGGGGCGCCTCGACCGGACCCACGCTCCAGACCGAGGCCGGCGCGGGGTACGCGAGCGCGTTCGCCGTCGCCGACTTCGACCGCGACGGGCACGACGACCTGGTCGTCGGCACCGATTTCGTCGACATCCTGAACTCGTCCGTGAAGGGCGGCTACGCCACCGTCTTCTACGGCGGCACGGCCGGCGTCGACACCACGCGCAGCGCCGCCTTCAGCCAGGACACGCCGGGTGTGCCGGGATCGGACGAGTCCAACGACTGGTTCGGAACCTCACTCGCGGCGGGCGACGTCAACGGCGACGGCTACCCGGACCTCGCCGTCGGCGCCGACAACGAATCCATCGGCTCGGCGGAGGGCGTCGGCAACGTCTGGGTGCTGCGCGGCGGCCCCTCCGGCCTGACGGGGACCGGCGCACAGTCCTTCAACCAGGACACCTCGGGTGTCCCGGGCGGCAACGAGTCGGCGGACATGTTCGGCGGCGCCGTCCACCTCGCCGACCACAACAAGGACGGCCGCGCCGACCTGTCGGTGGGCGCGGGCGGCGAGAACAGTGACGACGGCGCCGTGTGGGTCCTGCGCGGCTCCACCGGAGGCGTCACGGCCACCGGCGCGGTGAGCTTCGGCGCGTCGTCCGTGGGCATCGGGAACTCGGGCAACGACCCCATGTTCGGGGACGCCATGTCGGGCTCCTGAGCACGCGGACAGACATCCGGAAGGGGCGGCACCGGAGGATTCCGGCACCGCCCCTTCCGTTGTGCCGACTTACGGCCCGGAACGGCCGGACCCTTGGACGCGCGCTCATCCGCCGGCGACGCCCGGCCTCACCGCCGGAGCTTCGTGAACGCGCGGATCGCGCGATGGCGGGCGCCATCGGCTGTCGCGCACCGAGCCGTCAGCCGCCCGAGGTTCCCGAGCCCGGGGCCCCCGTGCCGGTGACCAGGCCCGAGCCCGTGACCGTGTTCGTGCCCGCCGTGCCCGTGTTCGTGCCGGCCGTCGCCCTGCCCCGGTCCACCGCCGTCGGGTTCGGTGAAGAAGGCCCGCCTGCCGAGGGCTTGATCTCGACCACCGAGCCCGGTGCGAGCCGCTCGTACAGCCACTTGGCGTCGGCCTCGCGCAGGCCGATCCAGCCGTGGGACGGGTCGTAGACGCCCTTCTCGTTGTACTTCAGGGAGCCGACGTAGTCCGTCGTGCCGTCGGGGGCGCTGAGTTCGATCGCCCAGGAGGCCTTGAAGCTGTACGCGTCGCCGAAGCCGACGGTCTTGCCGGAGACCCTCATGGAGGGCTTCTTGACGGTGACCGTCGTCCGCAGGGTCGGCACGTAACCCGTCAGGCTGTCGGAGGTCAGCGTCAGTTCGCGGCCGGCGACCGAGATCACGCGCCGGCCCAGGTCGATCGTGGCGTCCGGCGACGCCGCCGTCGGCAGGCTCGGGGTGACGGTGGGGCTCGCGGCCGGGGGCGGATTCCGGTCCGTACCGCCGCCCAGGCTCACCGCGACGACCAGGGCGAGCGCTCCCGCGAGGGAGGCGCCGGCCGCGGCCAGTGCCGTACGTCGGCGGCGTCGGCGGTGTACCGCCCGGCCGCGGATCTGCGCACCGGTCAGCGTCGGCGGCCGCTCGCCCTCTGCCGCCAGTTCCAGCAGGTCAGAGGTGAGTTCATCGGACACGGTCGTCCTCCCTCTCCCCCTTGCCGGGCGCGCCCGCGGAGTCCGTGGGACGCGCGGAGCCGGCCGGGTCCGCCGAATCCTCCGAGAGCACCCGTGCCAGCGCCGCCCGGCCACGGGAGAGCCGGGCCTTGACCGTGCCCACGGGGGCACCGGTTTCGGAGGCTACCTGCTCGACACTCAAGTCGCACAGATGGTGCAGAACGATCGCCATCCGCTGTGCCTCGGGCAGGGTACGCAGCGCGGCTATGAGTGTCGTGCGTTCGGGGCCGGGGCCCGGGGCGTGGTCGGACGGCGGTGTGCGCCGCACCAGCTCCAGCCAGCGCCGCGCCCGGCGCCAGCGGCTCACCGCGAGCCGCGTCGCCACGGTCCGTATCCATGCCTCGGGTGCCCCGTCGGCGAGGAACTCCCGCCGCCGGTCCCAGGCGCGGACGAACGCCTCCTGGACGACGTCCTGCGCCTCGCCGTGGTCCCCGGTGAACGCGTAGAGCTGGCCGGTCAGCCGGGGAAACGTGGTCGCGTAGAACGCGTCGAACTCTTCCTCGGTCATGCCCCCCGCCGGAATTTCCGCAGTTTCGCCGGCCGTGTGCAACCCGGCCGTCCCTGTCGTGCGTACAGGTCCCGTACGTCGCACATCGAAACACACCACAGGGGGATCACCATGACGACGGAACTGAGAGGCGGCCGCGGCCGGTTCGCCCGCGCCTGGAGCGCGGCGGCCGTGTGCGCGCTCGCGCTCACCGGGTGCTCGGCGCAGGCGGTGGCCGACGGCAGCGGGGGTACGGGAGTCGGTCCGGACGGGAAGGCGGCCGCCACCGGGACCGCAGACCCCACGGGCACGGCCCGGCCGAAGCCCTCCGCCACCCCGCTCAAGTCCCTGACGGGCGCGCACATCAACATCACCGACGGGCAGACCGTCGGCGTCGGCATGCCGATCTCGGTGACCTTCGACCACCCGATACCCGTGGCCGAACGGGCCGATGTGGAACGGCAGTTGAAGGTGACCGCCGATGCCGAGGGCTCCTGGGGCTGGGTCAGGGACCACAACCTCGCCGACGGCGGGCGCGTCGACTTCCGGCCCCGCGTGTACTGGAAGCCCGGCACGGCGGTCACCGTCCGGGCCGGAGCCGGAATCACTAGGCATTTCACGGTGGGCCGCTCCCTCGTCGCCACGGTGGATGTCCGTACACACTTCATGACGGTTGAGACGGCCGGTTCGTCGCGCCGCGTCCCGATCACCGCGGGCGCGCCGGGCATGGACACCTGGAACGGCACGATGGTCGTCTCCGACAAGGCGGCCAGGGTCTTCATGAACTCGCAGTCCGTCGGCTACGGCGACGCGTACGCGGGCTATTACTACTACGCCGTCCACCTCACCACCTCGGGCACCTATCTCCACCAGAACCCGAAGGCGAACACCTACGGCGGGCGCCAGAACGTCACGCACGGCTGTGTCGGACTCGCCACCGGCGGCCCCGCGAAGCGGTTCTACGACGAGGTCGTCCCCGGCGACGTCGTCAAGGTCGTCGGCTCCCGGGACACGGTCGCCGTCGGCAACGGCTACGGCGACTGGAACCTGAGCTGGGACCAGTGGCGGGCGGCGAGCGCGCTCGACTGACGCACATCCGTGCGGAAAATCTCCGGCCGGTGTCATCCGGCCCGCGGGCGCCGGGAGTTTGTAGGAGGGGAGAGGCGCCCTTGCACCGTCCGAACGTCGGCTACATCAGGAGGAGTTGTCCGTTCATGGCAGGGATTCAGAAGTATGTCGCGGCCGCGGCGGTCGCCGTGGCGCTGATCGGGGCGCCCACGGCGGCGTACGGCGTCTCGCCGGGGAAGGCGGCGCCCGCCTCCGGCCGGTCCGCGCACGTGACCGTCGGGTCGGTGCACGCCACCCCTCTCTCGTTGGCGACGATCGCCCCCACGGCCCGCATCGTCGCCCCGGACGAGCACGTCGTGGAGCCCGGCGGCGCCGAGTTCTGGCTGACGGCGCAGGGCAAGCACTGGACGACGCTCGACAACCCCGATCCCCAGTTCGCGAGCGTGGTCGACGGGAACATCGACCTCCACACGCCAGGTGTCTCGGCGCACGTCGAGGTCACCGCCGAAGGGCACGCCACTCTCTCCGGCGTGTACTACGGCGGCAGGGGCACGGCCTCGCGCGTCACGGTGCGGACCACGGCCGGGACCCTGCACGGCAAGCTCCTGGAACTCGCGGGCAACCCCGGCTGGGGCGTCTGGTACGTCAGCGCCGACCTGCCGGCCCACAGTGACGACTTCGGCGTCCGCCACATCGTCGTCCGCGACACCGAGGGCGAGGTCTACTCCCGGCTGGACCTGAACTGAGCACGCGGGCGGGGGAGCCGGGCCGCCCGGGCTCCGGCTCCCCCGCCCTGAACCACCCCCCCCCACGCACCCGACCCGAGGGACCGCAGGTCGTGCCGCACAACCTCACCGCCACCTCCCAAGTCCACGCCGACAGCGGCGACTTCGCCGCATACGCCGGCGCTGCCTGGCCCCGCCTGGTGCGCACCGCGCACCTGCTCACCGGCGACTTCCACGACGCCGAGGACCTCGTCCAGATCACGCTGGCCAAGGTGTACGCCCGCTGGCGGCGCATCCCGAGCGACGACGTCGACTTCTACGTACGCCGCTCGCTGGTCAACAACAACATCAGCCGGACGCGCAAGAGACGGGTCGCGCAGCTGCTGATGCCCTTCGTGCCCGAGCGGGCGCACCAGCGGGATCCCGGACACGCCGAGGCGGTCACCCAACGGGCCGCTCTGGACACCGCGTTGGCCGCGCTGTCGACACGGCAGCGTGCCGTCCTGGTGCTGCGTTACTGGGAGGACCTGGGCGAGGCCGAGACGGCCCAGCTGCTCGGTTGCTCGGTCGGCACCGTCAAGACCCATGCCCGGCGCGGCCTGCAGGCGCTGCGCGCCCACCCGGTGTTCGCCGGCCGCCACCCCGTCTCCGGAGCACGCTCATGAACCTCTCGTCCCGTTCCGCGCGCATGTCGGCCGAGGCCGAGCGGCTGCGCGAGGTGTTCGCCGAGGCCGCGTACGACGTCACGCCCTCCGCCGTGCCGCTCGTCGCCATCGAGCGCGAGGGCCGCCGGCGCCGGCGCCGGCGCAGGGCCACCGTGCTGGGGGCCGCCTGCGGTGCGCTGCTGGTGCCGCTCGCCGTGGTCGGATTCCGCGACGGTGTGCCCTTCGGATTCGGCGAGTCGGTGAGCCCGCCCGCCGCCCATGGCGACAGAGTGACCCCCTCCCCCGCGGAGACCGCCGGGCGGATGCGGGTCGTGGCGTCGGGCGAGCGGGTGTCGGTGGCGTCCGGCACCGAGATCTGGCTGACGAAGGACGGCTCGCGCTGGACGGAACCGGGCATGCCCGTCCAGTTCCACAGCGTCGTCAACGGCAACCTCGATCTGAGCAGCCCCGGTGTCTCGCTCCAGTCGTCCTACTGGAACGACGGCCGCACGTTCCTCTCCGGGGTCTTCCACGGCTCGGGCGAAGCGGCCCGCGTCGAGGTCACGACCGCCGCGGGCATCGTCCACGCCACCGCCCTGACCCTGGCGGGCAAGCCCGGCTGGGGCGCCTGGTACGCGGTGATGCCGGCGCCGCCCACCCCGGCCCCCGACGACGCCCCGTCCCAGGATCCCCGGAGAGTCACGGTGTACGACAGCTCGGGCGCGGTACTGGCGACCGGGTGGTACAGGCCGTGAGGGGCCGCCGGGGCGCGACGGGCCTGCGAGGTGTGCGGGGCTCACGAGGTGTGACGGGCGTGCGAGACGTATCTGACTCACATGCGCGAGACGTATCTGGCTCACATGACGTGACGGGCGCGCGAGGTGTACCTGGCGCACGTGACGTGAGAGGCGTACGAGGTGTACAGGGCTCACGAGGTGTGACGGGTCTGCGCGGCGTGTGGGGCTCGCGAGGCAGGAGGGGTTCGCGAGCCGTGCCGGGGACGCCGTCGTGGCGGGGGACGCGGGCCGAGAGCACCGCCCCTGCGCGGAGCGGGCGCCCGGGTGCCCGCGTCCGGTCCGGCCTCGGCCGCATCCTCCGCGCCCGGCGCGTGAAGGCCCGCCGCACCCGCGGCCGCCGTCTGCGCCATGCGCTGATCGCCCTGCTCGTCCTCGCGCTCACGCTCGCCGGCGCGGCGGTGGTGGCGTACCGGCTCACCGGGATTCCCGAGCCGCACCCCGAGACGGCGATGCAGAGCACGGTCTTCGTCGACGCCCGGGGCGACTACCTGGGGCGGCGCGGCCCGGTGGACCGGCAGGAGGTCGCGCTCGCCCGGGTGCCGCGGCATGTCCAGGAGGCGGTGATCGCCGCGGAGAATCGTTCCTTCCGTACGGACACCGGGATCTCGCCGACCGCGATCCTCCGGGCGGCCTGGTCGACGGCGAGCGGCGGCGGCCGGCAGGGCGGCTCCACGATCACCCAGCAGTACGTGAAGAACGCCCTGCTCAGTCCCCAGCAGTCGCTGTCCCGCAAGGCGCGCGAGGCACTGATCTCGATCAAGCTGGACCGCACCCGGTCGAAGAACGAGATCCTGGAGGGCTACCTCAACACGGTCTACTTCGGCCGCGGCGCCGCGGGCATCCAGGCCGCCGCGCGCAACTACTTCGGGGTCGACGCGTCCGCTCTCTCGGTCAGTCAGGGTGCCGCCCTCGCCGCCGTCATCAACATCCCCTCGTACTACGAGAAGGCAGGCTCGGACGCCGCGGTGACGGCGAAACTGACGCGCCGCTGGGAGTGGGTGCTGGACGCGATGGCCGACAGCGGGGCGATCACACCGGCCCAGCGCGCCGCGGCCCGCCTTCCCGCGTTCCGGTTCTATCCGGCCGGGGCCACGGACGGCCAGCGCCAGTATCTGATCGACGCGGCCTCCGCGGAGGCCGCCGACCGGCTCGGCATCACCCAGGACGAACTGGCCGGCGGCGGGTACACCATCCGCACCACCTTCGACCTCGCCGCCCAGGACGCGGCGGCGGAACCGGTCGCCGACAAGGCGGGTGCCAAGGGCATCAGCCTGCACACCGCGATCGTCGCGCTGGTGCCGGGCGACGGCGCGGTCCGTGTGCTGTACGGGGGCGCGGACTACGCCCGGCAGCCGTTCAACGACGCGCTGGCCGGCGCGGTGGAGGCGGGCACGGCGATGGAGCCGTTCACGCGGGCCGGGCTCGGCGCTCCGCTGGCCGCGCTCGCGAAGCGGGCCGCGCCCACTCCGCTCTCGCTGTCCGCGGCCTACGCCACGGCAGCGGCCGGCGGCACGTACGCCGAGCCGTACACCGTCCAGAGGATCACCCGGGACGGCCGCACCCTCTACACCGCCCGCCCGCACACCCGTACCGCGATGGACCCGTCCTCCGCGCAGCTCGTCACCAAACTCCTGTACTCCGCCGGCGGGCGCTGGGGCGTGTTCACCGGCGGTGCCGGAACCCGCACCCTGTGGCAGACCATGTACGACGCGAAGCTGTCCACCACGGTCGCCCTCTTCGCCCAGCATCCCGCCCACGGCGGGCACCCGGCCCGCATCGCCCAACTCCCGTCCACGGCGTCGGCAGTGGCCGCCAATGTCGTGGCGGGCGTCATGAACCGACTGGATCCCGTCGCCCCGCGGCCGGTTCAGGGCCCGAAGCTGACATCCGGGGGCTGACGAGCCCGGTCGGCACGCACCCCGGGACACGGGGTGCGTGCCGAGTCGGCCCGCCAGGAGTTCACGCTTTCCTGTCGCGCGGTTCCCCGGCGCCGATGTGCGGGCAGCGTGCCGGCGTACGCCCCCGGGGAATCCGCCGTGCCGCCGCCCCCGCGACGGCGGGTCCGGCCCGTCCCGGACCCGCCGTCGCGGCCTGTCCGGTGCACAACAGGCTCGCCCGGTGGACGGGTCCGCGCACCTGAAAGATCGCGGACCCGCCGCCCCGACGGCTGACCTCAGGGAACGCGCGGCCGGCCGGGCGGGGACAGCACACCGGGGTCCCCGCACACCGGGTTCCGGAGCCGTCCGGGACGCCGAGTCGGAGCGGGATCGAGACCATCAAGCCCTACCGCCCGCCGGAATAGGGCCCATACTGGAATCACGATGAGTAAATCCTCCGCGCCCCGGCGCCACCTGCCCACCAGCCCCTTCGCCGCACCCGTCGTCCCCGTGGCCAAGGAGTTCAGCCTCGGAGACCGGGTCTCCCACGACCAGTACGGCCTGGGCACGATCGTCGGCGTCGAAGAGGGCATTGCGATGCTCGTCGACTTCGGCGCCCGCCAGGTCCGCGTCCTGAGCCCTTACACCCGGATGGACCGGCTCTGACTAGCACGCAATGACGTAACACCCCGGCCCGCCACCTCAGCCCGCGGCAGCCCCCACCACAGGTTGCCGGGGCCGCGGTGCGCGGTGGTCGAGATGGACCACGACAAGGTCGTGGAAACGGTCGACGGAGTCGTCGGCGCTGCGGATGAAGCCCGATTCGGCGTTGCCACGGGTGTTCCCCGTACCCCGGAAGAGGGACAGCCGGAAACCGGTGATCCGGTCGCCGTTCCCGGGCAGGATGTCCGCCGGTTCGGGACGCAGCCGCTCCAGAGTGCCGCGCGGCCCGCCCGCCTCCCCGTCGACGAGGGTCTCCACGTGCAGACCGGCCGGGTGTGACGCGCTTCCCCCGGTGAGTCACGGAACCTTATGCCGCCCGTCCATCGCCCGTCCGGGTTCGCCGTCCATCGGTTCGTCCGCATTGCTCCCGGCCCCCAACGGCCCACAGCGCATGCTCCGTGCCGGGCCCCGGCCGAGGCTGGGTGCATGACCTCTCCTGGGCGTGATGAGCTGCCGTTCGACGATGTCACCGACTTCGAGAACGCCGACCGGGGTTTTCTCGTGGCGTTCGGGCCCGCTGTGGTCGAGGCGGAGGACGGGCGGGCGGTGTGGGACAGCGAGGCCTACGGGTTTCTCGACGCGGAATGTCCCGGAACCGCGCATCCGAGTCTGTGGCGGCAGGCGCAGCTGTGCGCGCGGCAGGGGCTGTACGAGGTCACCGAGGGCGTGTACCAGGTGCGGGGCCTCGACCTCTCGAACATGACGATCGTCGAGGGCGACCGCGGAGTGATCGTCATCGATCCGCTGATCTCCGCCGAGACCGCCGCCGCCGCGCTCGCCCTGTACCGCGGGCACCGCGGCGACCGCCCCGTCACCGGCCTGATCTACACGCACTCGCACGGCGACCACTTCGGCGGCGCCCGCGGAGTGCTGCCGCACGGCACCGAGGAGGGCGTCCCGGTGATCGCGCCGGAGGGCTTCCTGGAACACGCGGTCAGCGAGAACGTCTACGCGGGCAACGCCATGGTCCGCCGCGCCGGCTACATGTACGGCGACCAGCTGCCCAAGGTGCCCCACGGCCAGATCGGCACGGGGCTCGGCCCGGCGGTCTCCACCGGCACCATCACGCTCGTCCCGCCGACCCTGGACATCACCCGCACCGGCCAGACGGAGACGGTCGACGGCGTCCGGATCGTCTTCCAGCTCACCCCCGGCACCGAGGCCCCGGCCGAGATGAACTTCCTCTTCCCGGACCTGCGGGCCCTGTGCCTGGCGGAGAACGCCACGCACAACATGCACAACCTGCTCACCCTGCGCGGCGCCCTGGTCCGCGACGCCCGCCAGTGGGCCGGCTACCTCGACGAGGCCATCGACTTCTTCGACGACTCCTACGACGTCGCCTTCGCCTCCCACCACTGGCCGACCTGGGGACGCGACAACGTCGTCCGCTTCCTCGCGGAACAGCGCGACCTGTACGCGTACCTCCACGACCAGACCCTGCGCATGCTCAACGACGGCCTGACGGGCCCCGAGATCGCCGAGGAGATGCGGCTGCCGCCCGCGCTGGAGAACGCCTGGCACGCCCGCGGCTACTACGGTTCCCTCAGCCACAACGTGAAGGCCGTCTACCAGCGGTACATGGGCTGGTACGACGGCAACCCGGCCCATCTGTGGGAGCACCCGCCCGTCGAGCTGGCCCGGCGCTACGTGGAGGTCGCGGGCGGACCGGAACAGGCGCTGCGGACGGCACAGCGGTACGCGGCGGACGGAGACCTCCGCTTCGCCGCCACCCTCCTGAACCATCTCGTCTTCGCCGACCCGGACGACATGGCCGCCAGAGAGGCCCTCGCCGGTGTCTACGACCGCCTCGGCCACGGCGCCGAGAACGCGACCTGGCGCAACTTCTATCTCACCGGGGCCCTGGAACTTCGCGAGGGACCGCACGCCGTCGAGATCGACACCACGAACCCCGAGATGGCGTCCGCGCTCTCGGTGACCATGCTCCTCGACTCCGTGGCCGTACGCATCGACGGGCCGCGCGCCTGGGACGACCGGATCACCATCGACCTCGTCCTCACCGACGAACAGCGGCGCCACCGCGTCAACCTGCACAACGGCGCCCTCACACACCGCTCCATGCCGGTCCACCACACCCCGAAGCCGCACGCCGGCCTGACGCTCGTCCTCACCCAGCCGGAACTCCTGGGCCTCCTGGCCGGCGGGGACCTGGCGGGCATCGAGAGCGACGGCGACACCGCGCTGCTCGGACGCCTGTTCTCGTACGTCGACCGGCCGGACCCCCGGTTCCCGATCGTCACGCCCTGAGAGACACGGCCGCCACGGGCACGGCGCCGCCGCTCCCGATGTGCGGGAGCGGCGGCGCCGTGCCCGTCTCCGTGCCCCTTCGGTCCTCAGCCCTGTGTCGGGGCGGGCGACTTCCCCGCCAGGACGTCCTTCAAGCGGCTCGCGCCTGCTTTGACCGCCTGTTCGGTGGATTGGTGTTCGGTTCCGGAGAGGCCGCCGTTGGTGAGGGAGAGGGCGCTGTCGCCGACCCGCACGGCGGCGAAGTCGAGTGTCAGGGTCTCGGGGTCGCCCTCCAGCTCACCGCTCATCGTCACCTGGAGGCCCTGACGGGCGTCCCCCACGTCGGGCAGATGCGTCGAGACGACCTGGACGGTCTGCCGGTCGCCCTTGCCGTTGACGGCCGTGAACTGGTCGCAGATGTCCGGCAGCGTCTTCAGCCACTTCAGCTGCGAGTCCAGGGAGCTCTTCCCGTACGAGGCGACCTCGTAGCGCATCTGGGCGTCGTTGTCGCTGTCGTCGAAGCCGGTGACGGCACTGGCTCCCTGCGGCTTGCCCAGCAGGTCCTCGGAGTACAGACCGTCCAGCAGCTTCTGGCACTGCTCGGCGTTCGCCTTGTCGGTGACGAAGTCCGCCTCGTCGACCTTGCTCTTGAGCAGCGCGTCGTGCCAGGCCGCCACGCCCTGCGACTCGTCCCACTGCGACCCCAGGTCGGAGTTGGTGATCAGCGCGGTCTGCGCCTCGGCCTTGGTGAGCGTACGGACGGAGGGGGAGGGCGAGGGCGACGCGGCGCCGGGCTCCTCGGCGACGGGCGAGGCCGGGACGGTGGACGCGGAGGCGGGGGACGCGGGGGAGTCCGTACGGCCGGAGCCGCCGCCGTCACCTCCGTCGGTCGAGCAGGCGGCCGTCGAGAGGAGCATCCCCGCGGTCAGCGCGGACGCGAGGAGACAGGACGGACGGTTCATTGCGGAGGCCTCCCGAGGACGGTCCCGAGGTCGGGCTGTGTCCCTCCACGCCATCACCGGACAGGGCCTCCCACCAGCGCACCGGGCCGTCCGGGTGAGTGCGGCGCGCGGATGTCACAGGGCCGATGCCGGGTGCCCCGGGCCGGTACCGGACGGGATCTGCCAAAGTGGAAGGTGATGCACGCGCCCCAGGGAAGCACCATGAGCCCCACCGACCGGTTCGAAGACGACGACTACCCCGCCTACACGATGGGCCGCGCCGCCGAGCTGATCGGCGCCACCCCCGCGTTCCTGCGGGCCGTCGGGGAGGCCGGGCTGATCACGCCACTGCGCTCCGAGGGCGGCCACCGCCGTTACTCCCGCAATCAGCTGCGCGTCGCGGCCCGCGCCCGGGATCTCGTCGACCAGGGCACGCCCGTCGAGGCGGCCTGCCGGATCGTCACGCTGGAGGACTGCCTCGACGAGGCTCTGCGGATCAACGCGGAGCTGCGCGGGTCGACACCGCAGGACGCGTGAGTGGCAAGTCAGAGGCCCTCTCAGGCCGTTTCCCGGCCGGTCGCGGGATATCTGCTTCGGCCGATACAGAATTTGGTGCACGGGCCCGCGAGGTTTTGATATTCCCCGCGCCGGGGTGAGATAGTGCGCCCCCTTCGGGGCCTCTAGCGTGCTACTGTCGATATCAGTTGCAGTTGTGGTTCCCAAAGTTTTCCCGGTGCATTCCGGTTGGGGCAATCATTGCGGCGACGCAGGTCCACACAGTGTGGACCTTCGAGCTTTGCCCCGAAGGAGATTTTGATATGGCTACTGGCACCGTGAAGTGGTTCAACGCGGAAAAGGGCTTCGGCTTCATCGAGCAGGATGGCGGCGGCGCCGACGTCTTCGCTCACTACTCGAACATCGCCACCTCTGGCTTCCGTGAGCTCCAGGAAGGCCAGAAGGTGACCTTCGACGTCACGCAGGGCCAGAAGGGCCCGCAGGCGGAGAACATCGTCCCCGCCTAGTCTGGGACACCGGATGGCCGGCGTCCGCACCGCAAGGTGTGGGCTCCGGCCATCTGTTTTTTTCGGTCATTGAAATTGCGATGAATTTTCGATGCCCTTTGCCCACGTTCGGCGGCTCCGAACTCGGCTCCTCTGTTCGACCGCGCCGACCGCGCCGACCGCGCCGACCGTGCCAGCGCATCGGGCGATGCCGGCCCATCTCGATGCGGATGCCCACGGAGGGCTCGCTGCCGATCGCGCCGATGGCGTAAGCCCGGTTGCTACACCGCCAGGACCGCTCGGACGGTCTTGCCGCCCAAGCCCGTACTGACGACCTCCAGGCTGTGGGCGAGCTGCTGGACCATGGCCAGGCCCCGGCCGCTTTCCGATTCCGCGTCCAGCACGCCGACCTGCGGCCGTCCGGGACTGTCGTCGTGGACCTCGACCGTCACCCGCCCGTGCCCCAGTTGCAGACGCAGCCTGCAGCCGCTGCGGCCGTACCGTACGGCGTTGGCGACGAGCTCGGAGGCGATCAGTGTGGCGTCGTCCACCTGGTCCGCGGTCGGCGACGCGAGCCGCGGCCGTGGCCGGGTCAGAAACGCCGTGGTCAGTTTGCGGGCCCTGCCCGCCGAGACGGCCGTACGCGGCAGTGTGTACTCCACGCGGGCGGTCGGCCGGACGGTGCGCTGGTGCGCACGCATGACTGACACCTCTCTTTCCCCTCCCAGGACAACCGGCACCGGCCGACGGCTCCGTCCCCGTCGACCGGAACCCCGCGCGAGACGGTGCGCGGCCGGTCCTGCCTTCGGGTGATGCCCCACCCGGGCGATCGGCAACCAACGACCTACGTCACAAAGCCGCCACAGGGCCCCGTTCGGGCGCCACGGGGCCCCAACGGGCGGTTCAGCGCCCCGAGTCCAGCAGGTGGAAGTCGTCGTAGTCGAAGCCGGGCGCCACCACGCAGCTGACCAGAACCTCCTCGTCGCCGGCCGGGCGGGCGGACTGCCAGACGCCGCCGGGGACGAGCACCTGGGGGCGCTCCCCGGCCTCGACGCGGGGGCCGAGACGGACAACCTGCGGGGTGGACTGGGGAGTTGTTCCGTCGCCGCCGAGCAGCACGTCGAGGGGGCCGCCGCGGTGCCACAGCCAGAGTTCGTCGGAGCGGACGGTGTGCCAGGCGGAGGTGTCGCCCGGTGCGAGGAGGAAGTAGATGGCGGAGGCGGCGGCGCGGGGGCCGGGGTAGCCGTCGGGCCGGAAGGCTTGCGGCGCGGTCCAGGTCTCGACGAACCAGCCGCCCTCCGGGTGGGGTTGCATGTTCAGGGCGGCGGCCAGTGCGGGAATTCCGGTCTCAGGAGAGGTCACCCCCTGCCTCTATCACGCGGCCGGAAGGGGTTCAACCAACTCCCGGCGGACACGCGCGTATGTCCGACAGGGAGCGCCCCCCCCCCGGCTGGGGAGTGGCATCGGAGGCTGTCACCGGATGCCGCGGTCCGATCCGACGCGTGGGGTCGGACAGCCCCTAGGCCGGATAGGCGTGTGTCTGGGCCGCTTTCACCGTGGCCCAGACAACGGCGCCCGGACGCAGGTCGAGTTCCGCCGCGGCGACCGTCGTCAGGTCGGCGGCGAGCCGGAGTTCGCCGGTGAGGTCCGCGCGGATCTGGTCGCCGTGCGTCTCCAGACCGCCCACGCGGCACTGCCACAGGTTGCGGGCACTGGAGCCGGTCGGGCGGTCGCGGTGGAGCGTGACGGCGCCCGGCGGGAACGCCACGAACACGGGTCCGTCGAGCTTCTCGGTCGTGGTGATCGCCGGGCCCGTCTCCAGCCGTACGGTGTGGCCCTCGGCCTCGCCCCGGTACAGGTTGAGGCCGACCAGCTGGGCGATGTAGTCGGTGCGCGGCCTGCGGGCGATGTCCGACGGACTGCCCTCCTGGACGACCCGGCCGTCCTCCACGACCACGAGCCGGTCGGCCAGCACCATCGCGTCCAGCGGGTCGTGCGTCACGAGAACGGCCACGGCCTCGAAGTCGGCCAGATGGTGCCGGAGTTGGGCGCGTACGTCCAGGCGCGTACGGGCGTCCAGCGCGGCGAGCGGTTCGTCGAGCAGCAGCAGCCGGGGGTGGGTGGCGAGGGCGCGGGCGACGGCGACCCGTTGCGCCTGCCCGCCGGAGAGCCGGCGCGGTCTGACCCCGGCGTGGTCGGCGAGGCCCATGCGCTCCAGCCATGCGGCGGCCTGTGCCCGCGCCTCCGCCTTGGGCACGCCCTGACAACGCGGCCCGAAGGCGACGTTGTCGAGCGCGGACAGGTGCGGGAAGAGCAGATAGTCCTGGAAGACGACGCCCACGGGGCGGGACTCGGGCGGCGTACGGTCCAGGGAGGCACCGTCCAGTCGAAGCCGGCCGCCCTCGGACAGCGGGGTGAGCCCGGCCAGCGCGCGCAGCGCGGTGGTCTTGCCCGCGCCGTTCGGCCCGAGCAGGGCGACGACGTCACCGGGGGCGGCGGAGAGTTCGATGTCGAGGCGGAACGAGCCGCGCCGGACGACGAGACGGGCGTCGAGGCCCTTGTCGGACGGCGCGGTCGTGGCCGTCGGGGTCGCGTCCGTCATGACGCGATCACCTCGCCCTCGTAGGGATGACCGGTGTGACGCTCGCCTTCGTAGGGACGTCCGGCTTCCTGCTCGGCCCTCGTACGGATGTCCGTCATGACGCCGCCGTCAGCCAGCGGTCCCGCAGCCCGGCGAGAACGGCGATCGACACCACGAGCAGGACGAGGCTCAACGCGATCGCGGCGTCGGGGTCGCTCTGCAGGGCCAGGTAGACGGCCAGCGGCATGGTCTGGGTACGGCCCGGGAAGTTGCCCGCGAAGGTGATCGTCGCGCCGAACTCGCCCAGCGCGCGGGCCCAGGCCAGGACGGAACCGGCGGCGATGCCCGGCGCGATGAGGGGCAGGGTGACCCGGCGGAACGCGGTGAAGCGGGAGGCGCCGAGGGTCATGGCGGCCTCCTCGTAGCGCGGGTCGGCCGCCCGGAGGGTGCCTTCCACGCTGATCACCAGGAAGGGCATCGCCACGAAGGCCTCGGCCACGACCACCCCGGCCGTGGTGAAGGGCAGCGTGATCCCGAACCATGAGTCGAGCAGCTTCCCGACGACTCCGTTGCGGCCGAGGGCCAGCAGCAGCGCGACACCGCCCACCACCGGAGGCAGTACGAGCGGCAGGGTGACCAGTGCCCGGACGAGCCCGCGCCCGGGAAACTCCGTGCGCGCCAGCAGCCAGGCGAGCGGCACACCGAGCACCAGGCACACCGCGGTGGCCGCCGTGGCCGAGAACAGGGACAGCTGGAGGGCCTGCCAGACCTCGGGCTCGGTCAGCTGTTCCGGCAGGCTGCGCCAGGGCGCCCGGACGAGCAGCGCGAGGAGCGGGAGGAGCAGGAAGAGGAGCCCGACGAGGGCCGGCAGCAGAAGGGCGGGCGGCGCCCCGCCCCGCACCCGGCCACCCGTCCGGCCCCGCGTCCGGCCGCGCCCGCGCCGCGGCCCACCCATGAGGGTGTCGGCCGGGGCGTCGGACTTGTCGAGCGAGGTCACGGGATCACTCATGGCTTCAGGAGACGGGTTCAGGGTGTCCGCTTCAAGGGGCGGGCTTCACGGGATACGTGCCGGGAAAGCCCGCGCCAGGAGACGGACGGAGGAGGAGACGGACGGACGGAGGAGACGGACGCCGGGAGGCGGGTGTCAGGACGTGAGTGTCAGGACGTGGGTGCCGGGGGCGGTTGTCAGGACGTGGGCTGCAGGAAGCCGGCCGCCGTCAGCACCTTCTGGCCCTCCGCGGACCGCACCAGCTCGATGAACGCCTTGGCCGCGGCCGCGTTGCGCGCGTCCTTGAGCAGGGCGATCGGGTAGTCGTTGATGGCGTTGGCCGACTCGGGGAACTCCACGCCCTCCACCTTGTCACCCGCGGCCTTCACATCGGTCTTGTACACGACCGCCGCGTCGGCCTCCTTCAGCTCCACCTTGGTCAGGGCGCTCTTGACGTCCTGCTCGTAGGAGGCGGGGGTGAGCTTCAGCCTGCTCGCGGTCAGCGCCTTCTGCGCGGCGGCGCCGCACGGCACCGTCTTGTCGCACAGGACAACCTTGAGGCCGGACTTGGTGAGGTCCTTCAGGGAGGCGATCTTGTCCGGGTTGCCGGGCAGGGTGGCGATCTCCAGCTGGTTGCGCACGAAGGTGGCGGGGGCGGTCGCCGCGTCGTTCTTGTCGGTCACGATCGCCATCGTCTTCGGGCTGGCCGCGGCGAAGACGTCCGCCGGGGCACCGCCCGTGATGCTCGCGGCGAGGGAGTCGCTGCCGCCGAAGCTGAAGGTGACCTTGGTGCCCGGGTGGGCCTTCTCGAACTCCTGGCCGAGAGCCGTGAAGCTCTCCTTCAGGGAGGCGGCGGCGAACACGGTGACGGTGCCGGAGAGCTTCGGCGCGGAGGACGCCGAGGCCGGCGACTTTGTCTTGTCGGAGGAGTCGGACTTGCTGTCGGAGGAGGAGCAGGCGCTCAGGGCCAGCAGCGCGGCGGCACCGACGCCGGCCACCTGCAGGGTCCGGGTGGTGCGGCGGGTCCGTCGCGCGGATCGGGTCATCACGGATCTACTCCCTCGGGAACTCTGAGGCTCGCTGAAGCCTCCGTCGTGATCTTCAGTCATGAGCTCACGTTCTGTTGTGCGCTGATCATACTTCCGCATGTGCGAGCTTTAAGTCTCCTGTTGCATCGCATGAGCTGTGCGTACAGCCTTCGGATGTACGCATGTGCGTTTGCACGGGACCGCCCGCTGGGTACGGTCCTGCGGGAGGTGCTGCCCAGTGAGCCAGTCCCTGACACAGCCGACGCCGCCGGCTCCCTCGCTCGCGGAACTCGCTCTGAGCGGCGACCTCGCCCGGCCGGCCCGGCTGACCGTGCCCGACCTGTTCGCGTGGCCCCGGCACCGGGTCCGGGTCAGCTTCGAGTGCGCCACCAGCGGAGTGCGGCACCACGGTTTCGAGGGCCCGCTGCTGCACGACGTGCTGCGGGACGCCGGGCCCCGCTTCGATCCGGCCCGCCGCAAGGACCGGCTGCGCTTCCTCATCGCGGTGGCGGGTGCGGACGGTCACCACGCACTGCTCACCTGGGCCGAGATCGACCCCGACTTCGCGGGCGCTCCGGTGCTGCTCGCGGTCGGCATCGACGGCACCCCGCTGGACCGGGCGGGTCCGCAGCTGGTCCTGCCGCAGGACCGGTGCGGGGCCCGGCACATCAGCGGTATCAACGCCATCCGGGTGGAAGGCCGTTACCCGTCCTGGTCCGACGAGACCTCCGGCTGACCGCCCGAGCCGGTCCGGGTTCGCCCGTCGCGGTCGTGAGCCGCGGTCGGAGGCGTGAGCCCGACCGGCCGGGGCGTGAGCCCGACCGCCCGGGGCGTGAGCCCGATCGCCTGGGCGCGAGGCCGGTCCCAGGGTCGTGACAGGGCCGCCCCGCGTCTGCGACCCTGGCCCGCCTACGGGAGGTGGCGCGTGCTGCTGCGTCAGCTGGAGTACCTGGTCGCGCTCGCCCGGGAGCGGCACTTCGCCCGCGCGGCGGCGGCCTGCTTCGTGTCACAGCCGTCGTTGTCCGCCGCGATCCGTCGGCTCGAACACGAGCTGGACGTGCCGATCGTGCGCCGTGGCCGACGGTACGAGGGGCTGACCCCGGAGGGCGAGGTGGTCCTGGCCTGGGCGCACCGGATCCTCGCCGAGCGGGACGCCCTGCGCCAGGAGCTGTCGGCGCTGCGCGGCGGTCTGACCGGCACCCTGCGGCTCGGCATCGTGCCCACCGCGCTGCCCGCCGCGTCCCTGCTCACCACCCCGTTCTGCGAGCGTCACACGCGGGCCCGGGTCAGCCTGGAGTCGCTGTCGTCGGCGCAGATCACACACGGGCTCGCCGAGTTCGAGCTCGACGCGGCGATGACGTATCTCGACGACGACGACCTGCGTCACGTACGGCGCTTTCCGCTGTACGAGGAGCGGTATGTGCTGCTCACCCCGGTGGACGGTCCGCTGGCCGGCGCGGCGACCGCCCGCTGGGCGCAGGCGGCCGGTCTCCCCCTGTGTCTGCTGAGCCCGCGGATGCGCAACCGCCGGATCATCGACGAGTGCTTCGCCGCGGACGGTGCGCGGGCGGCTCCGGCGATCGAGTCCGACACTGTCGCCGGGCTGTACGCGCAGCTGCCCGGGGGCCGTTGGTCGAGCGTGATCTCGCACGCCTGGCTGCACATGTTCGGGGTGCCGCGGGGGATGCGGGTGGTGCCGCTGGAGGGTCCCGCGCACGGGCCCCGGGTCGGCATCGTGGTCGCGCGGCACGAGCCCGAATCGGTGCTGGCGCAGGCGCTGTTGAAGGTAGCGAGGGAGGCGGGGGTGCGTGACGCGCTGGACGCACTGCTGAAGACGCATCTGGGGGAGGCGGGTTCATAGCCCGCGGCTATCAGCACATAGCAACGTTCGCTTTGACCAGGGAATTTGACTTCGAGGATGGTGAAAGCACCTTACGGACAACGGAGTTGAGGAGAGCCGCGACATGGCCAAGGTGCTCTGCGTGCTGTACGACGACCCGGCCGACGGATACCCGACGACGTACGCCCGGGACGACCTCCCCGTCATCGGCCACTACCCCGGCGGCCAGACCGCGCCCACTCCCAAGGGGACGGACTTCGTCCCGGGGCGGCTGCTCGGCAGCGTGACCGGCGAACTCGGGCTGCGCCGCTTCCTGGAGGAGCGCGGTCACACCCTGGTCGTCACCTCCGACAAGGACGGCACCGGATCGGTCTTCGACCGGGAGCTGCCCGACGCGGACGTCGTCATCTCGCAGCCGTTCTGGCCCGCGTACCTCACCCCCGAGCGCATCACGGCCGCCAGGAACCTGAAGCTGGCGGTCACGGCCGGGATCGGCTCCGACCACGTCGACCTCGACGCGGCCATCGCGCACGGGGTGACGGTCGCCGAGGTGACGTACTGCAACAGCATCAGCGTCGCCGAACACGTGGTGATGACGACGCTCTCGCTCGTCCGCAACTACCTGCCCTCGCACCGGGTGGTGCTCGACGGCGGCTGGAACATCGCGGACTGCGTGGCCCGTTCGTACGACCTGGAGGGCATGCACGTCGGCACGGTCGCCGCCGGACGGATCGGGCTCGCGGTGCTGCGGCGGCTCGCGCCCTTCGACGTGAAGCTCCACTACACGGACCGGCACCGGCTGCCGGAGGCGGTCGAACGGGAGCTGGGGCTCACCTTCCATCCCACCGCGGCCGACATGGCCCCGCACTGCGACGTGGTCACCATCAACGCGCCGCTGCACCCGGAGACCGAGGGACTGTTCGGTGACGAGCTGCTCGCCACGATGAAGCGGGGGGCGTACCTCATCAACACGGCACGGGCCCGGATCGTGGACCGGGATGCGATCGAACGAGCTTTGGTCAGTGGGCAGTTGGCCGGTTACGCGGGCGACGTCTGGTATCCGCAGCCGGCGCCCGCCGACCATCCCTGGCGCACCATGCCGCACCACGGGATGACCCCGCACATCTCGGGTTCCTCGCTCTCCGCGCAGGCCCGCTACGCGGCGGGCACCCGGGAGATCCTGGAGTGCTGGCTGGACGGCACCCCGATCCGCGACGAGTACCTGATCGTCGACGGGGGCGCGCTGGCGGGGACGGGAGCCCACTCGTACTCGACGACGGTCTCCTGACCCCGGCGCCGACTCGTACTCGACGACGGTCTCCTGAACCGGTGGCCGTTCAGGCGCGGTCGATGTGCACGTTGGTCGACTTGACCCGGGCGGTGGCCTCCACGCCGACTTCCAGGCCCAGTTCCTCGACGGCCTCCCGGGTCAGCAGGGAGACCAGCCGGTGCGGTCCCGCCTGGATCTCCACCTGGGCCGCGACGTCGCCGAGTTTGACGGCGGTGACGATGCCGGGGAAGGCGTTGCGGACGGACGTGTAGGAGGTGACGCCCTCCTCACCACCGGCTCCGGCCAGCTCCACCGAGAACGCGGCGAGATCGCGCCCCTCGATGAGCCGCCGTCCGCTCTCGTCCCGGTGCGTGGTCACCCGCCCGGCGTCCGCCCAGCGCCGGGCGGTGTCGGGGCTCACCCCGAGGAGCCGGGCGGCCTGGCCGATCGTGTAGGACTGCATACGCGCGACGATAGGCAGGCGGTCCTCGCACCTGCAAGCCGAACCCCGGGCGCGGTGCGAGCCGGTCCGGACAGGGCGGCAGCCGGTCCGGTCCGGGCGAAGGGCCCCTGCCCGGACCGGCTGCCGCCGTCAGTCGAGCCTCGGCACTCCCGACTGCTCCACCTTGATGTGCCTCGCCCAGAACTTCCCGAAGGCCTTCTTGATGATCGGCTCGGCCTTCGCCGGGCGGTCGACGCCGAAGATTACATAGCCATTGACGTCGGGGCCCACCGTGTACAGCTTGAACCGGCCGTCCCAGCGGTCCATGTCGTGGCTGATCCGGTCGACCAGGGCGTAGGTCTGCTGCTGGGTGACGTCCGTGTCGTGGATCCGCACCTTCACCCCCTTGATCGCGTGGCTGCAGATGTCCGCGTCGAACGCCTTGGACGGGATGCGGTACACGTTCACGGCGTTCCCGCGCTCGTCGACCGACACGCCGGTGAAGACGCTCTTGTAGCGGGTCCCGCCCCTCTTGTCGGCGTGGATCGTCACCCGGAGCGGGGAGGACTCCCTGCCGGGCAGGCTGTGCGTCGGCCGGGTGCCGACGCACACGGTCGTGTGCTCCGCGACGGGTGTCCGATCGCTTCCCGCGTCGGCGCTCGACCCCTGAACCGTCATGAGTGCCACGGCAGTTACCGCCACGCCGCCGCCGCTCGCCCTGATCCTGCTTCGCTTGTTCATGTTGCTCCCCGTCCGCCATCCGGTGGTACGGGGACGCGGCAGACGCCGCATCCGTTCAGCGGGAACCGCACGGCCGGGTCCGCCCTCCTACCAGTTGTACGCCCCCGGCTGGCTCGGAGAGGAGCCTTCGTTGGCCCGTCAGCTGTCCCGCCGCAGGTTCATCGTCCACACGCTGGCCGCGTCCACGTTGACCGTCGCCGCGCCGCTCGGCTGCGACGCCTCCCCGGCGGAGGGCGCCGAGCCCACCTCGGGACCCTCCGACGTTCTGGTGACCGGCACCGACGACGAGATGCTGGTCCTGGAGGTCACCGCCGCCAACAAGGTCGTCGTCCGGCTGCCGCGGGTCGAGGTCGGCCAGGGCATCACCACCGCGGTAGCCATGATGATCGCCGAGGAACTGGACGCCCGGCTCGCCGATGTCGAGATCCCCCTCGCCGAGGCCCGGACTCGCGGCAACCAGTTCACCGGCGGCTCGAACTCGGTCGGTTCGCTGTACGGGCCCGCCCGCGCGCTGGCCGCCACCGCGCGCGCCAAACTGGTGACCGCCGCCTCCCGGCGCTGGCACGTACCCCCGGGCAAGCTGCACACGCGGGACACCATGGTCGTCGCGCCCGACGGCCGTACGGCCATGTTCGGATCGCTGACCGCGGCCGCCGCCCGGATCCACCGGCCCGCCGTGTCCACCGACCCCAAGCCGGCCTCCCGGCACCGGGTGATCGGGCGGCCGACATCCCGGATCGACGCGCGTGACATCGTCACCGGCAGGGCGAAGTACACCGGCGACCTGGCGGTGGCCGGGGCGAAACCGACCGTGGTGGCCCGGCCGCCGACGCTCGGCGGGAAGGTCCGCTCACTCGACGACCGGGCCGCCCGCGCGCTGCCCGGCGTCCACGCGGTCGTCAGGATCGAGGGCGGTGTCGCCGTCGTGGCCGACACCTTCCACCACGCCTTCAAGGCTCGGGACGCCCTGCGGATCACCTGGTCGCCGGGCCCGCTCGCCGCACTGTCCGACGTGGACGTACGGGCCCGGCTGCGCGCCGCCGTCCCGCCGCTCGGCACCCCGCTGCTCGGCACCCGGCAGGTGGGCGGCGAGTTCGAGTTCGCCTTCGTCGGACACGCCCCGATGGAGGTGCTGACCGCGGTCGCGGACGTACGGGAGCACAGCGCCGAGATCTGGTTCTCCTCCCAGACGCCGATGGACGCGCGCGACACGATCGCCTCGGCGACCGGGCTGCCCGCCTCAAAGGTCCGGGTCCATGTCCTGCGCGGCGGAGGGTCGTTCGGGCGCCGGCTCACCTACGACGCCGCCGTCGAGGCGGCCCTCGTCTCCAAGGCGGCCCGCCGTCCGGTGAAGCTGATGTGGAGCAGGAGCGACGACATGCGGCACGGCCGGATGCGCCCGGCCAGCCACCACCGCATCCGGGCCAGCCACGCGGGCGGCCGGGTCGTGGCGTTCACGCACATGACGGCGTCGGTGAGCGAGTCGTACGAGAAGCCGGGCGTCACCGCGCAGGGCGGTGTCACCGCCATGGGCGCCAGGGCGGGCGGACCGCTGCCCAGCGACAGCGGGCTCTACAACTTCGGCCGTGTGTCCGGCGATTCTGGATCGGTGGGTCTCGCCATGCCGCTGGGTGCCTGGCGTTCCGTGGACTCCGGGACCATGCGCACCGCGGAGGAGATCGTCGTCGACGACATCGCCCGGAGCCTCGGCCAGGACCCGGTCGCGTTCCGGCGGACGACACTGCGCGGCAAGGCGGTCAGGGCCGTGCTCGACCGGGTGGCGGACGCCGGGCACTGGGGCCGGAGCATGCCGGACGGGCACGCACAGGGCGTGGCCGTGCACGAGGAGTACGGCTCCTGCGTGGCCTGCCTGGTCGAGATCGACGCCCGTGACCCGAAGAACCCGCGGGTCACCAAGGTGGTGATGGCCGCCGACGTCGGAACGGCCGTCAACCCCCGCGGACTGGAGGCCCAGCTCATGGGCACCGCCGTCGACGGCATCTCCACCGTGCTCACGGCCGGGCTGCACCTCGACCGGGGCGCCGTCCGCGAGGGCAGCTTCGCCGACTTCCACTGGGCCCGTCATCGGCACGCGCCGCTGCACTTCGAGGCGCACATCATGCCTTCCGGAGGAGACCCCGGAGGAGCCGGCGAACTCGGTGTTCCCGCGGCGGCCGGAGCGGTGGCCAACGCCTACGCCCGGGCGACGGGAACCCGTCCCCGCCGTTTCCCGATCAGTTTCTGAGGCTTCCTTCCGATTCCTTTCCGACCCCCTTCCGAGACCCGTTAGAGGTGCAGGTACCGATGCCGCTCCGGAGAGAGTGCTGATGCCGTCCTACTCCTTCGTGCTCAACGGGAAACAAGTCACCGTCGAGGCACCCGCGGACATGCCCCTGCTGTGGGTGCTGCGCGACCTGCTGGAGGTGACCGGGCCCAAGTACGGCTGCGGTGTCGGTGTCTGCCGGGCCTGCACCAGCCATCTCGACGGCGCGGAGTTCCAGCCCTGTGTCGTCCCGGTCGCGGACTGTGCGAGCCGTGAGGTCACCACCATCGAGGGCCTCGCCGACGGCGACCGCCTGCACCCCGTGCAGCAGGCCTGGCTCGACTGTGACGTCTCCCAGTGCGGCTTCTGCCAGCCGGGCCAGATCATGGCCGCCGCAGCCCTGCTCAAGAAGACCCCGAACCCCACGGACACGGACATCGACCGCATCGAGAACGTCTGCCGCTGCGGCACCTACTCCCGCATCCGCGAGGCGATCAAGAAGGCTTCCGTGCAGGGGTGACCGTACGTCCGCGCAGGACCGAGGGACGGGATCACGGCCGTACGGCGACGTCGTGATCCCGCGGGGAGCGATCGTGCCGCGAGTCAGCGGCCGCGGCCCCCGATGGCCGCGTAGGCGCGCAGGAAGAGGGCCTCGACCTGGGCCATGTGCTCGATCTCGGTCGGGTCGACACTCTCGTTGGGGGCGTGGATGAGGCAGCGGGGTTCCTCCACGCCCATGAGGACGATCTCGGCGCGCGGGTAGGTCTCGGCGAGGACGTTGCACAGGGGGATGGAGCCGCCCTGGCCGAGGAACGCCATGGGTCTGCCGTAGACCTCGTCCATGGCGCGGCCGAGCGCGGTGTAGGCGGGGCCGTCGGTGGCCGCCCGGAACGGGGCCCCGGTGCTCTCGTCCTCGACGGTGACCCGCGCTCCCCAGGGCGCGGCCCCGGTGAGGTGCCGGGTGAGGGCCGCGCGGGCTGCCGCCGAGTCGGTGCCGGGCGGGACCCGCAGGCTCACCCGGGCCCGTGCGGTGGCCGGTACGGCGGCGGCGGAGCCGACCACCGGAGGGCAGTCGATGCCGAGGACGGTGACGGCGGGGCGCGCCCACAGCCGGTCGGCGACCGTGCCGGTTCCGGTGAGACGGACGCCGTCCAGCACGCCGGCGTCCGCGCGGAACTGTGTCTCGTCGTAGCCGACCCCCTCCCAACTGCCTTCGCAGTCGAGGTCGTTGACGCGGGTGGCGCCGGTGGCCGGGTCGCGCAGGGTGGCGAGCATCTGGATCAGCGCGGCGAGCGCGTCCGGGGCGGGGCCGCCGAACATGCCCGAGTGCACCTCTCCGGCGAGCGTGTCGACGGTGACGACGACGTTGGCGAGCCCGCGCAGCGTGACGGTGGCGGTGCCCGTGCCGACCTCCGCGTTGCCGGTGTCGCACACCAGCAGCGCGTCGGCGAGGAACTGCTCCGGGTGCTGGGCCACGTAACTCTCCAGTCCGCCCGTGCCCTGCTCCTCCGACCCCTCGGCGACGAACTTCAGGCCGACCGGGATGTCGTCGCCGAGCGCCCGCAGGGCGGTCAGGTGCATCACGATGTTGCCCTTGCAGTCCGCGGTGCCGCGTCCGTACCAGCGGCCGTCGCGTTCGGTGAGGGTGAAGGGCGGGGTGGTCCAGGCGTCGTCGTCCAGCGGCGGCTGCACGTCGTAGTGGCAGTACAGCAGGACGGTGGGCGCGCCGGGCGGCGGCGGGCGGTGGCCGATGACGGCGTGGCTGCCGTCGGGCGTCTCGGCGAGGTGGACGTCACGCAGCCCCGCCTCGGTGAAGGCGTCGGCCACCCAGCGCGCGGCCCGATGGCACTCCTGGGACGGGTACTGGCGCGGGTCGGCGACGGACGGGATGGCGACCAGCTCGGCCAGGTCCGTCCTGGCCCGGCCCATCAACCCGGCCACTTTCTCGGCGAGTTCGGACACGTCACTGCCTCACGGTGTCGTCGGTCTTCAGGTCGTCGAGCTTGTCCTGGATCTTGTCCAGCTTGTCCGGGCAGTAGATCTTCATGATCGTGGCCTCCGCCGCGAGCGCCCTGCCGTCGCCGATGACAGGCCGCTGGCCCACGAACGCGGCGCCGTTCGACACGTTGATCTTCCACAGGGCCGACTTGAGGGCACTGGCGGGGTCGTCGCAGACCAGGCCGCCGTCGGTGCCCAGGAGGCCGGCGATCAGCGCGGTGTCGGGGCGGCGGTAGCCGGCCGCCACCGCGGCGTCGGCAAGTTCGTTGGCCTTCTGCGTGGCTTTGTTGTTCGTCGTGATGGCCGCGTAGCGCACGAGTCCGATCACGACGAGCGCGAGCAGCACGACGATCGCGCCGATGTAGATCCACTTGTGCTCGGAGGCGAACCGGGTGGGACTCATGACGCCGCTCCCTCCTCGCGCGCCGCCTCCGTCTGCCAGCTCGGCTTGCGGAACTTCAGGAAGGCCCACGGGATCAGCAGGCCGAGGAGGCCCAGGCCGCTGCCGATGATGACGACGTACACCAGCACGCTGCCGCCGCCGAACTGGGAGGGCGGCACGAAACCGATGACCATGGCCGCGGCCGAGGACAGCAGACCGACCACGCACAGCACATTGAGGGCGGGGACGCGGTAACCGCGCGGGTGGTCGGGCTGGTTCTTCCGCAGGCGCATCGCCGCGACGAACATCAGCAGATAGACGATGAGGTACACCTGCGTGGTGATCGTCGAGAAGATCCAGTACACGTTGGAGACGTTCGGGATGAACGCGTAGCCCAGGGCGATCACGGTGGTCACGGCACCCTGGGTCACCAGGATGTTCTGCTGGACGCCGAACCGGTTCAACTGCTGCAGGAACGGCGGCAGATAGCCCTCGCTGCGGGAGATCTCCAGCAGACCCTTGGACGGTCCGGCGAGCCAGGTCAGCATGCCGGCCAGTGACGCGGAGATCAGCATCACCGCCGCGATCGGGGTCATCCAGCCGATGTCGAAGTACGAGAAGAACGCGTCGAACGCCTGCATGACACCGGCGGTGAGGCTGGTCTGGCTGGAGGGCACCACCCAGCTGATCGCCAGCGCGGGCAGGATGAAGATCAGCAGCACCAGGCCCATCGCCAGGAACATCGACTTCGGGTATTCCTTCGCCGGGTTCTTGAGCGACGACACGTGGACGGCGTTCATCTCCATGCCGGAGTACGAGAGGAAGTTGTTCACGATCAGCACGAGGCTGGCCAGGCCCGTCCACTCCGGCAGCAGATGGCTGGCCGTCATGGGCGCGGCCGAGGGGTTGCCCTGGGCCAGGAAGACCATGCCGAGCACGACGAGGATCGTGCCGGGGATCAGGGTGCCGATGACCAGGCCCCAACTGGACAGCCCCGCGAGGGCCTTGGTGCCGCGGGAGGAGATCCAGACGCCGGTCCAGTACAGGACCATGATGACGATCGCGGTGTAGAGGCCGCTGGAGGCGAGGGCCGGGTCGATGACGTACGCGAGGGTGCTCGCCACGAAGGCCAGCAGGCTCGGGTAGTAGAAGATCGTCATCGCGAACTGGCACCACACGGCGAGGAAGCCGAGCGGCTTGGACAGCCCCTCGCTGACCCAGCGGTAGACACCGCCGTTCCAGCCCGAGGCGAGCTCCGCGGAAACCAGGGCGGTCGGCAGCAGGAACACGATCGCCGGGACCAGGTAGAGGAACACGCAGGCCAGCCCGTACACCGCCATGGTGGGCGCGGCCCGCAGACTCGCCACCGACGCCGTCGTCATCAGCGCCAGCGTCAGCCAGGTGAGTCGGGGCGCATCCGGGATCGTGGCGTGCGCGGCCCGCGCCGATTGCCGTGGCGCGTCCGCGGGCATGTCCATCGAGCTCATCGGACCCCTCCCTGGTCATGGGGCGAAAGAGTTGAGGCCAGCCTCCGGGCGCGTGAGTGGCATCGCGCGGCGGGTGAGCCGTCCGGGTGAGCAGCGGTCCTCGCCGGTCCTGGCCCGGTCTCATCCGTCCGGGTGGGCAGCGGTCTCTGCCGGCCCTGGCTGTTGCTCACCCGTCCGGGTGAGCAATGGGTGTCGCCGGTTCCGGCCGCCCCTCCTCACCCGTTCGGACCGCTTCGCTCGGCGTGCGGGCCGGGCGTTCCGCATGCTGGTGGCGGGACCGCGCGCACATCCCGGTGGGTGCCGGGCCACGCGTCGAGGGGAGGTGGCCGATGAAGCCGGACACGGTCGCCGCTCCGGACGAAGTCGCCGCGTTCCTGGCCCGGTTGACCGGCCTGCTGCTGCGGTCCAGCGGCGAGGGCGCCCACCTCTTCGAGCGGCCGTGATCAAGTCCTTGATGGCCTCCGTCGACGTGACCCGACGCTCCGCCGTCGGGCACCCGGGACCGGTCCGACGGTCACCAGCCCGTCAGCACCAGGTGGTTGAGGAGCAGGGCCAGGGCCGCCTGGGCGATGAGCCAGGCTCGGGGCCGGGGGAGGAATGCCCCCGCCGGGAGCATCCACATCACGAACGGCAGCCAGATGCGTTCGGTCTCGGCCTTGCTCATACCGGAGAGATCGGCGACGAGAAGGGCGAGCAGCGCCGCGATGACGAGGACGGCGAGACGCGGGGCGGGTCCGGTGGTGGCCGCGGCCTCCTCGTGGGCCGGGGTGGCCTGCTCGGGCGCGGGAGAGGGGTTCTCCAGCGCCGGAGACCGGTTCTCCGGTACGGGAGTCGTACGCAGCCGTACCGGCGCCGCCCCGATCCGCAGGGCCGCCGCCCCCGCCCTGCGCAGACCCGCCACGGACGCCGGTCCCGCGATCAGCACCGTGCAGGCGAGATTCGCCCAGACCCAGTAGCCGTACGGCCGGATACCGCCCGCCCCTTCGTAGTAGCGGGTGACCAACAGGCGGTACGTCTCCCACCAGTTGAAGCCGAGCAGGGTGAACACCAGCGGTACGACGGTGAGTCCGGCCAGGGTGTACAGGAGCGGCCGGAGCCTGGAGCGGCGCCCGAGCAGCAGGACGGCGCAGGCGATCACGGAGATCAGGGTCAGCCCGTAGGAGAGATACGCGGTGAGGCCGAGGAGGAGACCGGAGGCGAGGCCGGTCGTCCGCGGCCGGTGTCCCGTGACCGCGAGGGCGAGCAGGGCGAGGGCCCAGGCGGCCACGGCCGCGAAGTAGCCGTCCGCCGAGGTGCCCATCCACACGGCCGCCGGGGCGAGGGCGAGGAAGGGCGCGGCGCGCCGGGCGAGAGCCTCCCCGGCCAGGACGCGCACGGTGACGAGCACCGCCACCCCGGCCGTCGCGCCGACGGCGACGCACCAGACGCCCGCCCAGGCCCCGCCGCCCAGCCCGATCCGGTCGAGGAGGACGAAGGTGAGGGTGGCGGCCGGCGGATGTCCGGCGATGTGCGCGGGCCAGTGGTCGGGGGAGTGCAACAGGATGTGGTGGGTGAAGTCCCGCAGGGCGGCCGGGATGTCGTGGAAGCGGTTGACCGGGGAGATGACCTGGAGATATTCGTACCGCGCGGTGAGGCGCCGGGCCACGCCCCGCTCCCAGCCGTCGATCAGCGCGAGGGAGAACGTCCACACCGTCGTCGTGCCCCACACGGCGGACAGCAGCCGCCGCCAGGGCAGCCGTGCGGCGAGGAGAGGTCCGTAGGCCACGACCGCGACGGCCACGGTCATCGCGGCCGCGGTGCCGGGTCCGACATGCGGCCCCCAGCTCCCGTACAGCGGCGCGGCGCTGACGAACAGCGTGCCGTCGCTGTGCTCGATGACGTAGCCGACGATCACCGCCGTCAGGACGAGCAGCGCGGCGGCCAGGGCGGCGGCCAGGTCGCGCAGGACGTCCCGGGGCCGGTCGCTCAGCAGCGCGCGGGAAAGGTCGGGGGACCCGGCCCGGAACCGGACACGGGACAGGCACCGGGAAAGTGCTCGGGGAACGGCTCGGGGAACTGCCCGGGGAACGGCTCGGGGAGGAGCCGGGGGAAGGACCCGGGAAGGGTCTTCGGGGCGGTCGCGAGGCAGATCGCGGGAGAGGTCGCGGTTCACCCTCGCACGCTAGGCCGGGAGGCTCCGACAAGCGGGGCCACTGAGGTGGACGTCAGAGTTTCGTCATGGTTTGAGAACCCGTTCGGAGGGTGCCCCCGGCCTACGGTCGGGGCATGCCACGGTCTCCCTCGTCACCCGCGTTCTGGCGCAGCCCGCTGCGCGGTCCCTGGTTCACCTCCGTGCTCGGCGTGGTGCTGCTCGTCGGGATCACGGTGCTGTTCGTGACCGGGCTCCTGTCGTACGCGGCCTACAACCCGAACCTCTCGGCGGTGAACGACAAGACCCCCGACAAGGGGATCCTCGGGTTCTACCTCTTCCCCTGGCCGACCCGTCCGGTCTGGCTGTACCGCCTCACGCAGGGGGTGCACGTCACGCTCGGCATCGCGCTGGTCCCCGTCCTGCTGGCGAAGCTGTGGTCGGTCGTACCGAAGCTGTTCGCGCTGCCGCCGGCCCGATCGCTCGCGCACGCCCTGGAACGGCTCTCACTGCTGCTCCTGGTAGGGGGCGCGCTCTTCGAGTTCACCACCGGCGTGCTGAACATCCAGCTCGACTACGTCTTCCCCGGCTCCTTCTACACGCTGCACTTCTACGGAGCCTGGGTGTTCATCGCGGCGTTCGTGACGCACGCGGTCCTGCGGGTGCCGACGGCTTTCCGCAACCTGCGCCACGTCCGCCGTCCGAGCACGGGGCCGGCGAGTGGTTCGCCCGAGCGGGCGAGCGGCCTGCCCGGTGCGGGTGAACCGGCACGGCCCGAGGACGAGTTGGTGTCCCCGGACCCGCTGCCGCCCACCGTCTCGCGGCGCGGGGCCCTCGGATTCGTCGGAGGCGGGTCAGTGCTCCTGGTCGCCACCACGGCGGGCCACGGCTTCGACGGACCGCTGCGCGAAACGGCGCTGCTGGCCCCGCACGGCGGCGCCGAACCGGGCTCCGGACCGAACGGCTTCCAGATCAACAAGACGGCCGCGTCACGCGGCATCACCGCCACGGAGACCAGCGAAGAGGCCTGGCGCCTGGTCGTCACGGGGAAGGACCGCACGGTCCGGCTGAGCCGCACCGAACTCCGGGAACTCCCCCTGTACAGCGCCGCGCTGCCCATCGCCTGCGTCGAGGGCTGGTCGACGTCCGACCAGTGGTGGCGGGGCGTGCGGCTGCGGGACCTGGCGGGGCTCGTCGGCTACGAGAAGGACGCGGCCCCCGACGTACTGGTGGAGTCGTTGCAGCGGCACGGGGCGTTCCGGGTGGCCGCCCTGCGTGACAACCAGGTACGCGATCCGCGGTCCCTGCTCGCCCTGTTCGTCAACGGCGAGGACCTGACCCCCGATCACGGCTACCCGGCGCGGGTCATCGTTCCGGCCGCGCCCGGCGTGCTGAACACCAAATGGGTGGCCCGGATGACGTTCGGAGACCTGTGATGCGACGCCTCGACCCGCGGCGCTTTGACCCGCGACGCCTCGACCCGCGGCGACTTGAGCTGCGACGACGACTTGCGGCGCTGCGCCCGGCGACGCGTCCGCGCATCGGCCGGGACCTGATCGGCAGCCCCTTCCAACTCCTCCTGCTGGCCTGCACGTTCGCGCTCGCCGCCTACGCGGGGGTGCGGCTGCTCGCGGCCGAATGGTCCCGGGTGGCGCTCTGGTTCGTGGGCGCGGCGGTGCTGCACGACCTGGTCCTGGTGCCGTTGTACGCCGGTGCGGACCGGGCCGTCTCGGAGGCGCTGGACGCGACCGGGCACCGGGACCGGACGATGTACGTCCGTGTTCCGGCGGCCCTCTCCGGTCTCCTGCTGCTGGTGTGGTTCCCGCTGATCAGCGGGCAGGTCGCCGACCATTACCGGTCGGCGACCGCCCTGTCGGCCGACGACTTCCTGGCCCACTGGCTGCTGATCACGGCGGCGCTGTTCGCCGGGTCCGCGCTGCTGCTCCTCCTGCGGTCCGTCCGGGCGTCCCGCCGGGACCCGTTGCGCAGGGCCACGAAGGAACGTCCGCCCGCCGCCCACTGAGCGTCCGTGCGCCATCCGGCGCGCGCCGCGTGCCGGAGCAGGGCCGGGGTGCCGAGCCGGGCCCACGGGAAGGCGCCCCGGTCGCCCGACGCGCCATCGCCCGCGCCTGTGCCGTCGCCGGTGCCCTCGCCGTCGCCGGTGCCCTCGCCCCCGGGCTCGGTCCCCCCGGCCCCGGTCCCGGCCCGGGTCTCGGAAGCACCGTCGTCCGCGTCCGCGTCCGCGTCCGCGTCCTCGTCGTCGGTGTGCGTGGCGCGGACGATGCGGACGTCGACGCGTTCGTCGACGTCCGCGCCTGCCACGGTCTCGGCGATCAACAGGCCGCCCGGGGCGAGAAGTTCGGCCGTGCGACGCAGGAGGGCGGCCGGGTCGCCGCCGATGCCGATGTTGCCGTCGACGAGCAGGGCGGTGCCCCATCGGCCTTCTCCGGGTAGCGGCTCGAAGACGGACCGGTGCAGCGCCTGCCCGCCGAGCCGTACCGTGCGTGCCACGGCGGCCTCGCTGACGTCGATGCCGAGTGCGGGGCGTCCCCGCGCGGCGAGTTCCGCGACCAGTCTCCCCGGCCCGCACCCCACGTCGAGTACGGCGCCCTCGCAGTACGCCAGCACCTGCAGGTCCACCGCGTCGGCGCGGGCGCACCAGCGCTCCACCTCCAGGGGGAGCAGCCAGCCGTCCGTCCGCCGCAGGAACAGGGGTCCCCGACCGGCGCCCAGCGCGTCCGCGTAGGGATCAGCGGCCCAGGACCGAGCAGCCCGCCCGACCAGGGCCCCTCCTCCGGTCCCGTTGCCGCTTCCGGTCCCGCCGCCTCTTCCGGCTCCGCTGCCGCTTCCGGTTGCTGTTCCGGTCCCCGTGCCTGTCTTGGCCCCGGCCTCTGCCCCGGTCCGGCCGTCGATGCCGGTCCCGGTCCCGTTCGCAGCCTGGCTCCCGATCCCGGTGCCAGTCCCGTTCGCGGTCCCGGTCCCGGGGGAGGTCGAGATCCCGTTCCCAGTCCCAGTCCCAGTCCCAGTTCCGTTCCCAGTCCGGGTCCCAGCGCCAGTCCCGGACTCGGTCCTCGTCCCGGGCAGGGCCTCCGTCCCCGCGATGGGAACGGAGCTCCGTGTCGTGCTCGCACCCCGCGCGGTCGTCCCGCGTGTGCCGCTCATCGTCCGGCACCCCGCTGCCCGGCGACCGCGCCGGCATCACCGTCGGTACCGATTCCGGCCGGGGTTCCGGCGGCTTGCACGGCCTTGAGGCCGGCGATGAATCCCGAGGGCTGGTCGGCCGTTGTTCCCGGGGTCCGCCCCGCGGTCTGTCCGGGGGCCTGCCCCGGGACCGGCCAGGTCGCCTCGCCCGTGGACGGTCGGGGAACGTGTCCGGCGGCCGGTGCGGCCACCGCGCCGAGCCGGCCCAGCTCCGCCGCGAAGCCCCCCTCGGGCGCGACCGCCGCGACCGCCGTCGCGTCCGCGGCCGTGTCGACGTCCCGCAGGCGGGGCAGATCCCGTACCCGCAGCCCGGCCCCGACGAGTCGTTCCCGCTGCACGGCACCCGTCGTGTGCGTCGACATCGGTACGCCCCGCAGGAGCTCGGGGTCGGGTTCGGCGAGGCCCAGTGCCCAGAAGCCGCCGTCCTCGGCCGGCCCGAAGTACGCGTCGCAGTCCGCGAAGTCCACCGTGAGCAGGGCGGGCGTCACCTGGGGCGTGTCCATGCCGATGAGCAGCGCGGGCCCGTCGCAGCCCGCGAACGCCGCGGCCAGCCGCTCGTCCAGAGTGCCGGCGCACTGTCGTACGACGTCGAAGCCGGCCGGAAGCCAGGGGCCGGGCGCTCCTTCGAGCACGAGGACCCGGCGTCGCGCGGGCGTCGCCGCCACCGCGCGCAGGGTGTCCACGAGGGCCGCCTCGGCGAGCGTCGCCGCTTCCCGGGGAGTGAACGGCGGTGTGAGCCGGGTCTTCACCCGTCCAGGACGCGGTTCCTTGGCGATGACGAGCAGGGTGACGCTCACTGGACGGTTCCTCCTCGGGAGGGTGCGAAGGCCGACGACGCGGACGGCACCGAGGCAGGGACCTGAGCTCCGGCCTGGACTCCGGCCTGGACTCCGGCTTCGGCTCTGGCCTGGACTCCGGCTTCGGCTCTGGCCTGGACTCCGGCCTGAGCTCCGGCCTGAGCTCCGGCCTCGGCTCCGGTCCGGGCCTCGGTCCCGGCCTGGGCCGAGGAGAGGGCCGGGGAGTGGGCCTGAGCGGGGGCCGGGGCATGGGCGGGAACCCGTACGGGCGTGGGCGGTTCGGCCAGGACGCGGCGCATGTCCCGGACCGCCTGCCAGGTACCGCGCCAGGTGCCGGTGACCTTGGAGACACCGGTGCGGGCCAGATACGGCACGTCGTGCTCGGCGACGCGCCAGCCGGCGTCGGCGGCGCGGACGACCATCTGGAGCGGATAGCCGCTGCGCCGGTCGGTGAGCCCGAGGCCGAGCAGCGCCTCGCGGCGGGCTGCGCGCAGCGGACCGAGGTCGTGCAGGCGCAGCCGGGTACGGCGCCGCAGCATCCGGGCCAGCGCGATGTTGCCCGCACGGGCGTGCGCGGGCCAGGCGTCGCGCCCCTGCGGGCGGCGCCGGCCGAGCACGAGGTCGGCGTCGCCGGCCCGCACCTCGGCGACGAACGGCAGGAGCAGGGCCGGGTCGAGGGAACCGTCGCAGTCGCAGAAGCAGACGATGTCCGCGGTGGCCGCGGTCAGTCCCGCGTGGCAGGCGGCACCGAACCCGCGGCGCTCCTCGCGTACGACGGTGGCGCCGAGCGCGCGGGCCAGTTCCGCGGAGCCGTCCGTGGAACCGTTGTCCACGACCAGCGCGCGCCAGCCGGGCGGGATCCGCGAGAGCACCCAGGGCAGGGCGCCGGCCTCGTTCAGACAAGGAAGGACCAGGTCGACGTCCGGGTCCGGTACGGGAAAGGTCGTCACGGGCTTCACCTTACGAACGCGAAAGGGATATACCGGACTTCATGTCCTTACGAAACTCGGACGTCGGTCCCGACGAGCCGCACCGGACCGGGCCGGGTGGGACGCTGGATCCATGCATCAACCGCACGAATCCCCAGGTGCCGGACCTGCCCCGAGCGTGAACGGGGGTCCGGGACCGGTTGCGGACCCGCACCCGGGGATTGCTCCGAACACCCACCCGGGATCCGTCGCGAGTCCGCTCGGAGAGACCGCCGCGCCCGCTTACGCGGCGCGCACCCGGATCCTCGTCGTGGACGACGACCCGACCGTGGCCGAGGTCGTATCCGGGTATCTCGACCGCGCCGGGTATCTCGTGGACCGTGTCGCGGACGGCCCCGCCGCGCTCGCCCGTGCCGCCGCGCACCGGCCCGACCTGGTGGTGCTCGACCTGATGCTGCCGGGCATGGACGGCCTGGAGGTGTGCCGCCGGTTGCGCGGCCAGGGGCCCGTGCCGGTCATCATGCTCACCGCGCGCGGTGACGAGGACGACCGGATCCTCGGCCTGGAGGTCGGGGCCGACGACTACGTCACCAAGCCGTTCAGCCCGCGGGAGCTGGTCCTGCGGGTCGAGTCCGTCCTGCGCAGGACCCGGCCGGTGGCCGCCGCGCGCCCGCTGAGCGCCGCCGGTCTCACCATCGACCCGTCGGCCCGCCGCGCCACCAAGAACGGCATCGAACTCGCGCTCACCCTGCGAGAGTTCGACCTCCTCGCCTTCTTCCTCCGGCATCCTGGCCGGGCGTACGCCCGCGAGGACCTGATGCGCGAGGTGTGGGGCTGGGACTTCGGTGACCTGTCGACGGTCACCGTCCACGTGCGCCGGCTGCGCGGCAAGGTCGAGGACGATCCCGCGCGGCCCCGCCTGATCCAGACGGTGTGGGGCGTCGGCTACCGCTTCGACGACACGGAGGCGGCGGCCCGGTCCGCCGACGCCGGACAGACCCACCCCGCGCCCGAGGAAGAGGCCCGCCCGTGAACGACATACTGGTCATGGCTCTGTTCGCCTTCCTGGGCGCCGCCGCGGCCGGTCTGCTCGGGGCGGGCGCCCTCCGGCTGCTCCGGCGCCGCTCGCTCACGGCCTCCGTCGCGGTCGTCGCCGCCGTGGCCGTCGGCGCGATGCTCGCGGGAACGCTGGCGGTGGCATGGGCGATGTTCCTGTCCCCGCACGACCTGAGTGTGGTCACGACGGTCGTCGCCATGGCGGCCGTCGTCTCCCTGGCCACCGCGCTCCTGCTGGGCCGCTGGGTCGTGGCCCGCAGCAGGGCGCTGACTCTCGCCGCGCGCTCCTTCGGCGACGGCGGCGACTTCGCGGCCCCCGAGGGCCCGGCGACCGCCGAACTCTCCGCGCTCAGTCGCGAGTTGGCGGCCACCAGTCGCAAGCTGGCCGAGTCCCGCGACCGCGAACGCGCCCTGGAGACCTCGCGCCGTGAGCTCGTCGCCTGGATCTCGCACGACCTGCGCACCCCGCTCGCCGGGCTGCGCGCGATGTCCGAGGCCCTGGAGGACGGCGTGGCGGCGGACCCGAACCGCTACCTGCGCCAGATCCGTACGGAGGTCGAACGCCTCAACGGCATGGTCGGCGATCTCTTCGAACTCTCCCGGATCCACGCGGGCGCCCTCGCCCTGTCCCCCTCCCGCGTCTCCGTGTACGACCTCGTCGGTGACGCCCTCGCGGGGGCGGATCCGCTGGCCCGTGAGCACGGCGTGCGTCTGGTCGGCAACCGCATCGAGCAGGTGCCGGTCGAGGTGGACGGCAAGGAGATGAGCCGTGTGCTCGGCAACCTCCTCGTCAACGCCATCCGCCGTACGCCCGCCGACGGCACGGTCGCCGTCGCCGCCGAACGCTCGGACGTGGGCGTCGTCCTGTCCGTCACCGACGGCTGCGGAGGCATCCCGGAGGAGGACCTCCCGCGCGTCTTCGACACCGGCTGGCGCGGCACCCACGCCCGTACGCCACCCGCCGGAGCCGGCCTCGGCCTCGCCATCGTCCGCGGCATCGTCGAGGCCCACCGGGGCATGGCCGCCGTCCACAACGTCCCCGGCGGCTGCCGCTTCGAGGTCACCCTCCCGATGGCCGGGGCGTGAGAGACACCCCCGGCCTTCCGGCCGGGGCGCCGGCTCCCGAGGCCCTGACCCGCGCGTGGCACCCGAGGTCCTGACCGGCGCGTGGCACCTGAGGTCCTGACCTGCGCGTGCTACCGGAAATCCTGCCCGGCGCGCCCAGAGACCTGGACACCGGTGCGCGCGCCCAGAGTTCCGGCCGGCGCGTGGCCGCCGGAGGTCTGGCCGGGGCGCGTGTATCCGGAGGTCTCGGCCGGCACGCGTGTACTTCCGGAGTCTCGGCCTGCGCGCCTGCGCGCCTGCGCTTCCGGAGGTCCTGGGTGGCGCGCGTGCTGCCGGACGCGCTACTCCCCGCGCAGCGGTGCCGTCGCGAACTCCCGCATTCCCTCGGTGAATCCGATCTCCGCCTTCCACCCCAGCTCTGCCCGCAGCCGGGCCGAGTCCGCGGTGATGTGCCGTACGTCCCCGAGCCGGTACTCCCCGGTCACGACCGGCTCGGGCCCGCCGTAGGCGTCCGCCAGGGCCCGCGCCATCTCGCCGACCGTACGAGGCTCGCCGCTGCCGGTGTTGTAGACGGTGAGGGCGCCGTCCTGCGAACTCGCCTCCAGCGCGGCCACGTTGGCGGCCGCCACATCTTTGACGTGGACGAAGTCCCGCCGCTGGCCGCCGTCCTCGAAGACGCGCGGGGCCTCACCACGGGCGAGCGCGGACCGGAAGAAGGAGGCGACGCCCGCGTACGGGGTGTCGCGGGGCATTCCGGGGCCGTAGACGTTGTGATAGCGCAGCGACACCGCGGTGCCGTCCGTCGAGCGGGCCCACGCCGCCGCGAGATGCTCCTGGGCCAGTTTGGTCGTCGCGTACACATTGCGCGGGTCGACGGGAGCGTCCTCGCCCACCAGACCCGGCGTCAGTTCCTCGCCGCAGCGCGGGCACCGCGGCTCGAAGCGTCCCGCGTCCAGATCGGCGCCGGCGCGCGGCCCCGGCCGCACCACCCCGTGCCACTCGCACGCGTACCGCCCCTCCCCGTACACGACCATCGACCCGGCGAGCACGAGCCGCCGTACCCCCGCGTCCGCCATCCCGGCGAGCAGCACGGCCGTACCGAGGTCGTTGCGCGACACGTATTCGACCGCGTCGCCGAACCCGACGCCGAGGCCCACCATCGCGGCCTGATGACACACCGCGTCCACGCCGTTCAGCGCTCCCGCGACGGCCTCGGCGTCCCGCACGTCGAGTCCGTCCCGCAGGTCGAACCCGACCGCCTCGTGCCCCCGCGCGCGCAGCGCCGCGACGACCTGACCTCCGATGAACCCGGCCCCGCCGGTAACCAGTACACGCATGAGCCGAACGCTAGAACCGTCACCCCGTCGGGCGGCACCACCACGCCCACCACGTCATCGCAGCGTAAGACCTGGGTTGACGGCAGGACCCGGATCGACGGCGCGCCCGGCACCGGCGGTTTCCGGCCCGGGGCGGAGTCGTGCGTGGTCACATGCGCGGCCGCGCGGTCACATGCGCAGCAGCCGTTGGGTGATCTCGCGGTACTGCCGCAGCGCGTGGCGGAGTTCGTCGGACTGCGTCTCGGGGTCCTGGCCGTGCCAGCCCTCGTGGAGGGCGCGGCGCCGTTCCGTGAGGGCGCTCATGAGCTGGGCCGCGGCCTCGTCGAACGCGGTCTCGGCCTCCTCCAGCGCCTCACGCGGGCTGTGCGCGAAGGTGTTGAGGGCGTGGTGGAGCCGCTGGGTGAGTTCGGCCCGCTCGTCCGCCCCGAGCAGGGGCTCCGGGCCCGGCGTGCGACGCCCGGCGGAGCCGGGTTGCCTGTCCGGGGGCTGCTGGGCGCGTGTCTGGTCGTACATCATCGTGGGCCACTTCCTGTACGTCGTACCGGCGGGGCGCGTAGAGAGACCGGGTGGCGACGATCATGTCGCAACGATCGTGTCGAGCCGATCGGGTGGTGCCATCGTGTCGTGACGATCGCGTGGTGACACGATCGCGTCGCGGCGATCGCATCGTGATGATCGGGCCCGGCGTTCCGGAAGGGTCATCACTGCGGTGATCACGGCCGCCAGGGTCACCCGAGAGGCATGGGCTGCACACCGGGCTGTCAGTCAACGCCGGGCGACCCCCTGTGTCAACGCGATCCCGTTCCGGGTCGCGGACGCACTCCACCCTTGGCTGTCGCTCGGGGGTGCCGATTTCGGGGTGTCGATTCCGGGGTGTCGATTCACGCGGCCGGACGATCTGCCGGCTGCGGACGCGTTCAGCCTGCGTTGGACCCCTCCGGTGCCGTCTGCGCGGCGCGCCGGTACTCGGCGTTGATGCGCTGAGCCTCTTCGAGCTGGTCCTCAAGGATGACGATGCGACAAGCGGCCTCGATCGGGGTTCCCCTGTCGACGAGTTCCCGCGCGCGGGCGGCGATCCTCAGCTGATAGCGGGAGTAGCGACGGTGGCCGCCCTCCGAGCGAAGCGGAGTGATCAGGCGTGCCTCACCGATGGCTCGGAGGAAGCCCGGTGTGGTGCCGAGCATCTCGGCGGCCCTGCCCATCGTGTACGCGGGGTAGTCGTCGTCGTCGAGACGACCACTGAGTGGAGTTTCCGCTGTCATTTCACCTCGTTGTGGCACGCGTCGAGGGGCCCCGTTGCCGTACGGCACCAGGGCCCCGAAGGAAATTGAACACCATCTGCCGGCTCTACTGCGGAGCCGACCGTCTGTTTCCGCTACCGGGCCCGAGCGAGGGGCGGGTGAGCGGGGATCGTGTAGGCGTGACCGGGAACCACCGTCCATTCCGGGTTCTTGCGGTACCCGGACCGGGATTGCTCACCGGCCGGGCGATCCTGATGGCGTCTGCTTCCTCCGTCCTTCCGCTGTCTCGGGTACCGGCCGAGCCGGCAGCGAACTCCTCCGGCCCGACGATGTCTCTACAAGAAACCCTAATCACGCCACCGTCCGATGTCTACCGTGGCAAAGGCAGATTTCGAGCGGCTCAAGGCCCAGATATTCTGCGGCACACGGCGACCGGCCCAGCGAGCGACACGGCGAGCGACACAGCGACCGCCCCAGCGAGTGACACGGCGACCGCCCCAGCGAGCGACACAGCGACCGCCCCAGCGACCGGCCCAGTGAGCGACACGGCGACCGCCCCAGCGAGTGACACGGCGACCGCCCCAGCGAGCGACACAGCGAGCGGACGGGCCGCTGAATAGAATGGACTTCCATGTCGAACCCTGACGAGCTCCTCGTTGACATCTCCGCCATGGTGGAGTCCGGGCACAGCACGCAGATGTCGTTGACCGTGGTCGTCGGCGGCGCCGTCATCACCGGCCGACTGGCCCCGGAGGCCGTGTGGCGGGAGCGGGTGTCGGAGGTCCTGAAGGACTCGGACCGTCTCGGCCCGTTCTCCGACGTCTTCGCCCCCGACCGGACAGCGGGCGGGGGTGACCGCGCAGGGTCGCCGACCCATCTGCACTTCCATCTCGCCCGCATCCTGCAGGGCAGCGTCGGGATTCCCGACACCGGCGGGATGTACCGCGTCGCGATCGAGCACGTCAGCGCCTGGACCGTGGGCGACTTCAGCTACTCCGACCAGTGAAACGCGATGAGGGCCCCGCCGACCGTGTCGGCGGGGCCCTCATCGCAGTCCTGATGCAGGCGGAGGTCCTCAGAGCTCGAGCGGGTCGGGGCTGCCGAGCAGTGCCGAGGCGTTCTGGAGCGGGCTCAGGGCGGGCGGGGGCGTGGCCACCTCAGGGGTACGGCAGGTGAAGCCGAGACGGGCCATGGCCCGGGTCACTTCGCCGCTCGTGAAGTCGCGGCGGTCCTGGCGGGTGATGACCTCGCCCACCTGCTTGACGGGGTAGTGGCAGCGGCCGATGATCACGGACTCACCCGTGATCGGCTCGGGCTTGATCCCCTTCATCGACTCCAGCACACCACTCTTGGTGAGGTCGAACGGGAAGCGGGCGATGACACAGCGCATGATGCCTCACAGATAGCGGGAAAAAAAGGGCCCGAGCGGCGAGCCGGGCCGAGCGGGTCGGCCGGGGACGGCGGGACGCTCAGTGGGAGAGGGCGAGAACGCCCGGGGTGCGGCGGGCGCCGAGGACGTCACGTACGCGGACCCGGTCCGTGTACGCGGAGCCGTCGCGGACGACGGCGAGCTGGGCCTCGGTGACCGAGCCCGTGCACTGGTCGTCCTCGTCGCAGACGAGGAGATATCCGACACGGGCGCCCGCCATGACGGACAGCGCCACCTCGACGGTCATGTCGCCCCGCACCCGCAGCCCGGAGGCGTTCCCCAGGTCGACGACGACGGGGGTCGGGACGAGTCCCGAGAAATGCGGCTGCATCTGAACGAGCGCCAAAGGGGGCCTCCTGCGGGGTGAGTGCGGGGTGAGCGTGGCGAACGGTGGAGGGTGACCATTGTCCGGCGCCAGTGATCGGTGACCAGTGAACGGTGACTGGTCACCATCGAATACTGACCGGCAACCGGTGACTGACGAACGGTAACCGGCAACCGGTTACGGCGAAGGGTGATCATGACCGCCGATCAGTGACCGCCGATCTGTGACCGACGGCTGGTGACCGGCGATCGGGAACCAGGGGCCGGCCACCGCAGCCGGTCACCGTGACCGGCAATCGGGACTGGCGACTGGTGACCGGCGACGCGTGACCGGTCGCCGGTGGTGTCACCGGCGACCAGTGTGTCGCGGTCCTGAGCCGTCAGCTGTCAGCTGTCAGCCGTCAGCCGTCAGCCGACGGGTGTCGGGTGTCGGCTGACAGCCGTCGGATCTCGGCCATCAGGCGCCAGGCGCCAGACGTCGAGGGTCGCGCGACGGCAGTCAGGTGTCGCGCGACGGTCCGGACTACTGCTGGGCCGTGCGGTGCGTGGCGGTGCCGGTGGACCGGCCCTGGCCGGGGCGGCCACGCCGGCCCCGCGAGGAGGCCGAGGCGCTGCGGCGGGGACGCTCCGTCACCGGCGCACGGATGACGACCGGCACGCCCGAGGGAGTCTGGGCGCCCGTGATGCGGCTCAACTCAGCTTCGCCTGAACGTACTTGGCTGGTCTGCGGGGTGATACCGGCGGCGACCATCAACCGGCTCATCTCGCGGCGCTGGTTGGGCATCACCAGGGTCACCACGCTGCCGGACTCGCCGGCGCGGGCCGTACGGCCGCCGCGGTGCAGGTAGTCCTTGGGGTCGGTCGGGGGATCGACGTTGACCACGAGGTCCAGCTGGTCGACGTGGATGCCGCGCGCCGCGACATTGGTCGCCACCAGGACCGTCACGTGCCCCGTCTTGAACTGGGCCAGGGTCCGCGTGCGCTGCGGCTGGGACTTGCCGCCGTGCAGGGCAGCGGCGCGGACACCGCTGCTCAGCAGGTGCTCGGTCAGCCGGTCCACCGCGTGCTTGGTGTCCAGGAACATGATCACCCGGCCGTCGCGCGCAGCGATCTCGGTGGTCGTCCGGTGCTTGTCCGAGGCCTGCACGTGCAGGACGTGGTGCTCCATCGTCGTGACCGCGCCCGCGGACGGGTCGACGGAATGGACCACCGGGTCGGAGAGGTAGCGGCGGACCAGCAGATCGACGTTGCGGTCCAGGGTGGCGGAGAACAGCATCCGCTGTCCTTCCGGACGCACCTGGTCGAGCAGAGCCGTGACCTGCGGCATGAAGCCCATGTCGGCCATCTGGTCGGCCTCGTCCAGGACGGTGATGGCGACCTGGTTCAGTCGGCAGTCGCCCCGCTCGATGAGGTCCTTGAGCCGGCCCGGCGTCGCGACGACGACCTCGGCCCCACCGCGCAGGGCTCCGGCCTGCCGGCCGATCGACATTCCGCCGACCACGGTGGTCATCCGCAGACGCAGGGACCGGGCGTACGGGGTGAGCGCGTCGGTGACCTGCTGGGCCAGCTCTCGGGTGGGCACGAGGACCAGGGCCAGCGGCTGCCTGGGCTCGGCGCGCTGACCGGCGGTACGGGCCAGCAGCGCGAGGCCGAAGGCCAGCGTCTTGCCCGAGCCGGTGCGACCCCGGCCGAGTACGTCACGGCCCGCGAGGGAGTTCGGCAGGGTCGCGCCCTGGATCGGGAAGGGGACGGTGACGCCTTCGTGGCCGAGCGCCGCCAGCAACTGCTCCGGCAGGGCGAGGTCGGCGAACGCCTCCACGGGCGGCAGGGCGGGCGTGATCGTCACCGGCACCGCGAACTCTCCCTGCGGGGCGGCCTGCTGGCGTCCGTAGCCCTTCGACCGGCTGGGGGCGCCGGAACGGCCCGAGGACGGGGCGCCGAATCGGCTGCCGCCACTCCTCTTGGAGCCGGCACCCTCGGTGCGGGTGCGGGAGTAGCGATCGTTGGTGCGCGTGCGGTTCATGCGGAACCTTCCTTGACCGGGCGCGTATCAAGGAATTCCCGCAGCGAATGAGCAGCGCAGAGAATCGCGAGAACGAGCCGAATGAAATTCAACACCGAATCGGATCGGTGAGATCTCTCACGGGGTGCGCTGCCGAACGGGCGGCGCGATCCCGGAAACAAGAGGAATGGAGAGGGTGAAGCAGATGAAGCAGATGAAGCGGAATGGAGAAGGGTGGAGGAAAACGAAGAGAAGCGAAGACAAACGAACGGGAAGCGAGGAGCAAGCGCCGGACGATGTGCGACAGAACACAGGAGCAGATCGGACGCGACCCTTACGCGGACCATGCGCGACCCCTGCGCGGACCCGGAGCGAGCCGGGAACGGGAACAGGCCGGCGTAGGCCAGGACCGGACGAGGAGCGGGCCACGAGTGGACCAGGTGGCCCGGGTGCGAGATCGGCGGCAGAGGTCGGGAAAAGAACCGAAAGGTCCGTTCGCGGGCGCCGTTCCGGCGCGCTCGCTTCCCGGTCGGCGGATACGGATTCCCGTACCGAGGGCCGTGGCCCCGGAAGGGCGGGTCGCTGTGGACCCTGATCCGAACCTGAACTCCCGGAAGCGCGGTCGCGGGTCGAAACCCACCGCGGACCGCCGGGGCGTCTGCGCCGAAAACGCGGCGAGCTGGGGCCCGCACCCCAAGGTGCGGGCCCCAGCAGCGCCGTGCGTGCGGGTGTCAGGCGGGAACGATGTTCTCCGCCGTCGGGCCCTTCTGGCCCTGCGCGATGTCGAAGGAGACCTTCTGGCCTTCCTGGAGCTCACGGAAGCCCTGCGCGGCGATGTTCGAGTAGTGGGCGAAGACGTCGGCGCCGCCGCCGTCCTGCTCGATGAAGCCGAAGCCCTTTTCCGCGTTGAACCACTTCACGGTGCCAGTAGCCATGTCAATTCTCCTTTGGGACGGTGCTCGGAGTCCGCAGATCGCTGACTCCGTGTCGCCGTGATGATTACCCCGCCGGAAATGACCGGATACAAAAGAACTCCACCCTGCAAGAAGAGGGTGGATGCTCACAAGTTTTTGGGAACCACAACTGCAACTGCTATCGACAGTAGCACGGCACGATCGATTGTGCGCGGCGGATAACTTCGCTCCGCCTGTCGATCAAGAAATCCTCATCGCGTGCGTCGTCGATTTCTTACGTCGCCGCCACAGATATTGGCTCGCCCGGGTCGCAGCGTTTCTGTCCGGGGCCCCCGGCATCATGCGGCGGAGTTCGGAAAATGTGACGAAATTCGACCCGCGCCGTTGCCGACCGGCCGCGAGCGCACCGCGTGGCACGGTGACGGCACAGTACCCCGCATCGCGGGGCAGAGGGCGGCCCCCGGCGGGACGGCCCCGCATGACGGCGACGGCTCCGGCGGAACGGCCCGTACGAAGGCGACGGCTCCGGCGGAACGGCCCGTACGAAGGCGACGGCTGTCGGCAGGACGCCCCGCATGGCAGGGACGGCCCCCGGTGGAACAGTCCGCATGACGGCGACGGCCGGCGGCGGGGACGCCTCGTGCGCAGGTCGGGCCCCGGTGGAACGGCCCGTATGCGGAATCGAGATCATCTCGCATGCCTCTCCCTGCAACTCCCGGGCGGTCCCGCGCCGTCCTGTGGGGCAGAACCCGCGGCCGGGGACACAGCGGCCGTATGCCGTGGTCACGCAGGCCGTGACCACGACTTCGCCGGTCGAGAAGAGTCGGCCGGGAGAAGTCGTCGAGAAAGGATGGGCCATGCCCGGTCTCAGACGTACGTCGGTGATAGCGGTAGCGGGCGGAATCATGCTGCTGACGGGGTGTCAGGATTCGGCGGACGCAGGTTCCGCCGCGGGCACCCACACCTCCGCTTCGGCCGCCTCGTCCGAAGCAGCCGTACGGGCCGACGCCTCGGCCGCGTCACCCTCGTCGAGTCCCGCCGGCACGCGCACGCCGTCGCACGCCTCGGCCACCGCGTCCGCCGCCCCGGACCGGGCCGCGGATCAGGCCTCCGCCCCGACCAGCCACCCGCCCACGGCCGTCGCCGGCTGCCGCAACCTGGCCGTTGGCGACGAGGTGAAGGCCGCCGTGACCCGGGTCTACCGGCACGATGTCACCCACTTCACGCACATCGAGCCGGTGCCGCACGTGTTCTTCTACGGTCAGTGCGGCACCGTCCGTTACGCCGCCACCCGTTTCGGGCTCACCGCGGGTGCCACGCAGCCGGAACTCGTGGGCATGCAGGACGAGGGCAGCGCCATCAAGTACTTCCGGAGCTCCGGCAACGGCTGGGTCTACGTCGCGAGCGACGGCTTCCCCGCCGGACCGCACGGCTGCGGAGACATCCCGGCGATTCCCGACGCCCTGGCCGCCGCCTGGGGAAACTGCTCGCTCGACCACTGAGTCGCCCGCGCGGCCGCGGCCTTCGCTACGGGCCCCCCGGCCGCGCCGCGGTCGACCTGCTGACGGGCACGCGGTCGGCCTGATGTCAGGCACGCGGTCGGTCGTGACGGGCATCCGGTCGGTCCGGTGACGGGCACGCGGTCGGCCTGGTGAGGTGGCAACCGGCCGACCTGGTGACTGGCACCCGGGCGGTCCGGTGAGGTGGCAACCGGCCGACCTGGTGACTGGCACCCGGGCGGTCCGGTGAGGTGGCATCCGGGTGGCCGCACGGGCTGCGCCCCGAGGCCGTCGGTCCTCACGGCGAGGACAGCGCCGGAAATCCTGTCGGGATCGCGGCCGGAGAGGCCGTCGCATCGTGCGCGACGGCGTCGAAGTCGACGTATCCGGTCTTCTCCAGCACCGAGATGTGATCCAGCTCGGTCCGGTTGGTGGCCGTGGCCAGCTCTCGCATCAGCGTGTTGCGGGTGCTGCTGCGCACCTGCGCGAGTGCCTGGAAAAGCCTGCCGTGCTCGTCACGCAGGAGATTCGCGAACTTCCGCCGGTAGTCCTCGCCCTGGGCGGCCGACAGTTCCGCAAGCCACCCCTGCTGCTCCGCGGTCGGCTGGGTCGGCAGCACGAGGGCGAGGTCGGCCGCGACGGTGCGAACGCGCTTGTCGAGTTCGGTGTGGCCGGCCACCAGATGGTCGCCCGCCTCCTTGATCGCCTTCGTGGGGGCCCGCTCGATCGCCTGCCGGCCCGCGGGTATCTCCCACAGCCCTTCGAGCTGCACTTGCACCACGAGGTCCCGATCGGCGACGGTCAGTGGTCCCCAGGGTGTGTTCACCGCCGGTCCGGGGTCGGCCACGGAGGCCTTCGCGGCGTCGAAACGGTGAGGGTACGAGTAGAACACCGGGTACGCGAGTGAGCCGATCGTGCCGAGGATCGCCAACACCATGAACATCGTGACGAAGCTGCGCCGCAACTGAGCCTCCTGGGACCGGCTGGTTTCTGGAAACCTGTGCGTGGCCGGTGCGGTCCGTACCGGCCGGGGCCGTTCTTGGCGCGTACCGGGTGCTCCGGCCTCTTTCCCGTACGGGGGAACGGGAGTTGGAGAGGCGGGGCACCCGGCCGCCGCGCCAGAAGATCACTTCGCGGCCCGGGACGGATAGGGCCGAACGGCCCCGGATGTCAGAGCCGGACGGACGCCGGAGCGTGCCGCCGCACCGCTCCCGAAGCGGCCTCACCGCCCTTGCCGTCCTCGTCGGCGCCGGACTGGCCATCACCGTGGCCACGGCGACCTTTTCGCCGACCGCCGACCGCCGACCACCGGCCCCGACAAGGGCCCGCAGTGGCTGGCGGCCGCCGTTCCCGCCGCGCTGGTCAGCCTGTTCCTCTTGATTGCGGCCATGGCGACGCACGCGCACACAGATATACGTATACGCATATGCATACGCGGTCGGGCACCGCCCGTAGAGGTACAGCAGTCGCGGACCCTGGATGACCCCTACGGCAAGGAGGCATCCGCAGGCGTCCCGGCACGCACCCGGCGCACGGTGAGTGATCCCCCGGGACGACGGGCCTCATGCCCATTGCGGCCTCCGGACCCCGAGAAGCCACGGCCGGAGCCGTCACACGGCGCTCACACCGCGCTCACACGGTGCCGCGTGCCCGGAAGGCGTGCCGCGCCGACCGGACGGCGATGACCAGTCCTGTCACCGCGATCACGAGCGTCAGCGCGTCGACGAGCTCCACGACCGGGTGGGGTGCGTGCACCAGACCCGGCAGCCTGGCGGCGATCATCGCCAGACCCATGAGGAGGGGGAGCCACACCCAGGAGCGGCGCGTGTCCTGGTCGGGGCTCTCTCCCTTTGGCGTTCTGAAGCGCTCCCACCAGCGGATACCAATTACCACGAGAACCAGCGCACACCCCATGGCAACCACTGACCAGTCCATCAACCGCAACATCGTGCCTCCTTGGCCGCCAAGATCGTCTTCTTGCGGAAGGGACTCGGCAAGGGGCCGTGCGTCGCGATCGATCAGCGCTCATATTTTGCCAGGCCATGACAATATGTGCCGACCTGCGGCGCAGTGCGGGGACCTGGCCGGCTCTGACCGCGAAACGGGGCAAAGTCGCTGGTCGGGCGGGCCGGAAGGGGCTTCTGCGACGACAACTCCGTGCTATTTTGCGCCTCTTGATCGTGAAGGTTATGTGGGGGGCCTTTCATGAAGCTGGCGCGATTCTCGCCGTCGACCGCCGCGGCATTGCTCCTGGGGCTGACGACTGTCGTCGGTCCCGGCGCGGTCGACTCGTACGCGGCATCAGGCACACCGCTGCCGATCGCGCACTTCGCGCACATGGTCGTGGACGCTCCGCACGGACACCTCTTCATCAGCGGCGGCGCGGGCACCGACGGCATTCTCGTCACCGACCTCGACGGCGGAAACCCGACGACGATCAGTGGTGAGCCGGGTGCCACCGGTCTCGCCCTCTCCGGCGACGGATCCGCGCTGTACGCGGCTCTCCCGGGCCAGGACGCGATCGCCGCGATCAGCACGAACGACCTGACCGAGTCCGCTCGTTACGACACGGGCACGGGTACCCGTCCGGACTCTCTGGCCGTCGCCGGGGGCACCCTCTGGTTCGGGTACGGCACGGCGGGAGCCGGCGGCATCGGATCCGTCGACGCGGCCGGTACGGTCATCTTGCGCCAGGATTCCGGTAGTTGGCCGGCACCGCCGATGCTGGCGACGACCCCGACGCCCTCCGGCGTACTCGCCGCCGCCACGCAGACGGGCGCCACCTCCGCCTTCGTCACGTACCGGGCCGAGGGCGACACGCTGACCCGGCAGGCCGCGAAGGCACTGCCCGTTCCCGACCTGAGCGACTTCGCGGTCACGGCGGACGGCCAGCACCTGGCCGTCTCGTCCTGGGTGGGCCCGAGCGCCGACCGGTACCGCACCTCGGATCTGGCGGTGGACGGGCGATTCGCCGAGTTCGTGGCCTCAAAAGCTGTCGCCGTGGCCCCGGACGGCACCCTGGCCGGCTGCGGATGCAACTACGGAGTCCGGGTGTTTCCGGAAACGGGCGAGGGCGTCTACAACGAGTACGACTACGAGTACCCGCTGAGCCTGCCCGCCCACGGCCTCGCCTGGTCACCGGACGAGAGCCGCCTCTACATCGTCGGCGTGGACGCCTCCGGGGGAACACCGACGCTCCGCACAGCCCGTAATCCGGAAACCGCATGGGTCCGTCTCAGCGGAGGTTCGACCACCACTCCACTCGCCCCCGGCGAGGCCTATTCGTTCCGGGCGGGCTTCTACTCACCCCTCGGCCTCGGCGCCGGGGAATCCATCATCCCGGGCACCGTACGGATCACGCGCTACGACGCCGCGGATCCGGGCGGCGTGCTCATCCCGGACCCGACCACCACGCGGGCCGGCGTGGCCGACTTCTTCGGCTCCTACCACGTCGCCGGCACCGCCCCCCTCAGCGGCCCGCTGAGCTTCCGCGTCGACTACTCCGGAAGCGGCCACTACGGTCCGGCCGGCCAGACCTTCGACGTCCCCGTCGCGAAGTACGCGCCCACCATGGCGGTGACCGCACCCTCCACCGCCGGCCGTGCCGCATCACCGTTGACCATCACGGGCAAGCTCACCTGGCCGCACGCGCACGTGACGACCGGGGCCGTCCACGTCGTCAAGACCGACCCGGCGCACCCCTCCGGCTACGCGGTGGGCACCGTGTCCGTCGCCGCCGACGGCGGTTTCGCCTTCCACGACTCCCCGCAGACCGGCGGCGCGAACACGTACGCCTTCAGCTACGACGGCGGCACGTCCTACCTCCCGGTCAAGACGTCGGCCACGGTGCAGGTGTCCCGGGCCACTCCGGGCCTGAGTGTGACCACCGACGCGACGTCGTACCACTCCGGCGCCACCGTCAAGGTCACCGCGCATCTGGGGACCACGTACAACTCCCGTTCCGTGACGCTGTACGACCAGCCCGCGGGCGCGTCGCGGGCGCAGCTCAAGAGCGGCAAGGTCGACGCGCACGGGAACCTCGTCGCGTACTACAAGACCACCCGCAACACCGTCTTCAGCGCGGCTTTCGCCGGTGACTACCGCTACGCGCCGCGCACGGTGACCACCAGTACAACCCTGACACCGACGGTCCGGACGCAGACGCAGTGGCCGCTGTCCACCACCCGCGTCGGCTCCACCACCTACCAGGTCTTCTACAAGTCCGAAGTCAACATGGGCTTCAACGTCCAGGTCACCCCCCGCCAGTCCGGCGGCTGCATGTCGGTGTACCTCGAGCACTACTACTCGGGGGCCTGGCACCAGACCACCTTGCAGAGTTGCGTGCCCCTGTACGGCGACGGCTGGTACGGCTACGGCCGGGCTCTGAAGCTCTTCACGAGCAACGACCACTACCGCATCCGAGGCCACTACACGCCACCGGCCAAGGGCGCACAGACCGGCAGCGTGTGGACCCCGTGGACCTACCTCACGGTCCGCTCCGGCAGCCCCTCGTGAGGCCGAAGTCTCCAACTGATCAGGTGAGGCACGGACATTGACGTGGGAGGAGCCCCGGGCCACCTGGCGGCCCGGGGCTCCTCCCGTCCCCGGAATCTTCTCTTCCCGCGCACAACCATTCCGGCGGCTCCGTTGTCACACCCGTGTCATAGGCATTCGAAACATGCCGCGCCCGGTGCCTTCCGGCTTCCGGTGACGCGCGGCCTCCCACGGCTCATGGGGGTTTGAACCACCTTGCGCAACCGCAGGATCTCCACCGCGACGGCACTCGCCGTCCTCTTCAGTTCCGTGGCGCTGACGGGCCTCGGGTCCACGGCCGCCCACGCCGACGGCCACGCCGTCCTGCCCGTCGCCTCCGTCGCCGACGTCGTCGTGGACAGCGTGCACCAGCGCGTCTTCGTCAGCGACCGGACCGGCGGCAAGGTCGTCGCCACCGACTACAGCGGCAACGTCGTCGGGACGCTCGGCTCACTGCCGGAGGCCAACGGCCTGGAACTCTCGGCCGACTCGCAGACGCTGTACGTGGCCGTCGAGGGCAGCGACGAGATCGCGGCGATCGACACGGCCGGCCTCACCGAGTCCGCGCGCTACTCGACCGGTACCGCCGACGCCCCGGCGACCCTCGCCCGCACCGGCGGGAAGCTGTGGTTCGGCTACGGCACCACGATGTACGGGGACATCGGCTCCCTCGACCTCTCGGGCCCGGAACCCGTCCTCGCCGTGGCCCAGGACAGCGGCAGCCGCTGGTACTACGCGCCCCGGCTGGCGTCCAACCCGGCGGCGCCCGGCGTGCTGGCAGCCGCCGAGCCGGGCAGCAGCCCCGCCGCCGTGGCGACCTACGACGTCTCCGGCGCCGACGCGCCCAGGCTCATCGCCCAGGGCCAGGCCGGTGAAAACCTGCGCGATCTCGCGGTGACCCCCGACGGCAGCCAGGTCGTCACGGCCAGCGGCTGGCCCTACAAGCACCAGGTGCTGTCCACCACCGACCTGAAGGAAGTCGGCAGCTACCCGACCGCCACCTACCCGAACGCCGTCGACATAGCCGCGGACGGCACCGTCGCCGCGGGCATCGACGGCTACTACGAGCCGGACGTCTACGTCTTCAAGCCCGGTACCACCCAGCCGGTCCGGAAGTACGAATTCGCCGACACCGGCACCCTGGTTCCGGACGGCCTGGCCTGGGAGCCGGACGGCAACCACCTCTTCGCGGTCACCGGCAACGGCAGCACGTACCGCCTCAACACGTTGAACGCGCCGGCCAAGACCACCACCACGGTGACGTTGAGCGCGCCTTCCTCGGTCGTTCCCGGTAAGCCGCTGACCGTCACCGGGAAGGTCAGCGGTGGCGATGCGCTGCCGGCCGGGACGTCGCTGACGGTCACCCGTACCGATGCGCAGTCGCCGTCCGGCAAGGTGCTGGCCCCGGTCACGACCGGCGAGGACGGGACGTTCTCCTTCACCGACACCCCGTCGGTCGAGGGCGATGCGAAGTACGCCGTCTCCTACGCGGGCGACGCCGGCCACGCTCCGGCGTCCGCCACGCGGACCGTGGTCGTCGCCCGCAGCGCCACCACGGTGACGTTGAGCGCGCCTTCCTCGGCCACCCGCGCCAAGTCGCTGACCGTCACCGGCAAGGTCGCCAACGCCGAGGCGCTGCCGGCCGGCTCGGTACTCACCGTCAAGCGCACGGACCTGGAGTCGCCCTCCGGCAAGGCGCTGGCCTCGGTGAAGACCAAGGCGGACGGCAGCTTCTCCTTCACCGACACCCCGCCGGCCGGCGGCGACGTGAAGTACGCCGTCTCCTACGCGGGCGACGCGACCCGTGCCGCGGCTTCGGGCTCCGACACGGTGAACGTCTCCCGGAGCTCCACCACGCTGAGCCTGAACAACAACGGCACGGTGTACTCGTACGGCAAGGACGTCACCTTCACCGCGCACCTGGGCACCACCTACAAGAACCGCACGGTGGAAATCTGGGCCAACCCCTACGGCTCGGACAAGCCCAACGTCCTGGTGAAGAAGGCGACCGTCAACTCCAGCGGAAACGTCTCCGCCGTGGTGGACATGAAGCGGGACACCACAGTCACCGCGGTCTTCGCCGGTGACGCCCGCACCGCCCCGAAGTCGGTCCAGGTCAACGCGTACGCCCAGGTGAGTGTCTCCACCTCTCTGACGAAGTACTACAAGACGGGCAAGGTCAGCGCGAGCTCCCCGACGTACTACTGGTACCGGAAGAACACCGGCCCGCTGTTCACCACCACGATGAGCTACTACTCGGGCCGCAATCACCGGCTGGACATCGACGTCTACTACCAGGGCCAGTGGCACCGCGGTTACGAGGAGTTCTTCGCACTGGGCACCAACGGCAAGAGCGTCATCGACCTCGGCGCCTCCGACGAGGCGGGCCTCCGCGTCCGGGTCCGGTCGGCCTACATCAACGACTCCTCCGGCGACAACGTCAACTCCACCACCTACAGCTCCTGGAAGTACATCTACTTCACCAACTGACCTGCGGCCCCGTGCCGTCGGTGGAGAAGCGCCGAGCCGTCCGTCGGCCGGGGCTTCTCCACCGACGGCCGAATCAAGCCGTCACTCGACGTGTGCGCTCCTTCGCTTCATCCACGAAGACGGACAGCCGGACAGCGCTTCGACAGCGTTTCGGGAGGCGTTCGTCCGTCTCCGCCTGGTGAGATGTCCACGGTTTTCGGTAGCGCTGGGCTCCGCCCCGGCAGTGCTGTCGAGCTGCGGATCCTCGCTGTCGGGCACGAGCTCAATCGGACGGCGTGACCGGGGACCACATGCCGAGCCACTGCTCGGCGCCCCACGCCTCGAACCGCTCCACCTCGGTGAACCCCAGCTTCGCCGCGAGGCGCATCGAGGCGACGTTGGCGGTCTGGGTGTGGAGCACCACCGGCTCGCCGGGAAGCGCGTCGGCGAGCCAGCCGAGTGCCGCCGCGCACGCCTCGGCGGCGTACCCGAATCCCCACGCCCGCGGCAGGAACAGGTAGCCGAGATCGGTCTTCCCCGCGGCAGCCGGGCGACCGTGCTCCGGTGCTCTCCTGAGCAGGATCTGGCCGATCATCGACCCGTCGAGATCAACGACGAAGCTCCCGGGCCACCCCTCGGGCGTCCCGGACATCTCGCGCTCAAGCTCGTCACGCGGGCGGGGGCCGCCAAGGTAGGTGTGCACCTCTGGCGACGCGAGCAGCTCGATGAACGCCGCACGGTCCCGGGCCTCGGACTCGCGGAGCACGAGCCGCTCGGTCCTGATCGGGGCAGGTGGCCAGGCGACGGGTCCGAGTTCAGTCATGCCGACCAACCAATCAGCACGCTCGGCAGCGATCAAGGCTCGCGGACCGATCAAGCCACCGGCCCGGGCCCACCCTCACCAACCGGCCCGGTCCCACCCTCACCAACGGGGCCGGGCCCTGCAAGCCAAGCCCGTCAGGGACGGGATGCCTCCCGTTCTCGTGAACATCGACGGAGATCCATAGGGCCGACCTGGGGCTTCGGTGCCTGGTGGGGCGGCTGTCAACTCGACTGCCGCGGAACCTGGTTGACCGTAGTCGACCTCGGCATGTGGCACGGCTGTGTCACGAAGCCGCGTCCTTCTGCGACTTCGCATCTCCATCAACGGCCTGGGCCCTGGTCGGGACCTCGTTGCACCTGCCGCCCGTTCCGGGGGTCCGGGGCGGGCGGCAGGGCAGTGGTGCGACCTGGAACGGCCGTTACGGCGTGTTGGTCGTCTTCAGGGCATCCAGGTCAGGTGCTGGGGTGTCGACGGCCTTTCCGTTGCCCAGGCCGATCCCGGTCCCGGTGGTGAGGGAGCGGGGTCCGGCCGGCAGAGCGGAGGTGCTGGGAATTTCACCGTTCTGGTAGGGCCGGTGGTCGACCAGGCCGCTGCTTGCGCTGATCGCTGAGCCGGCTGCCGACGCCCCCTGTCGTACAACCGTTCGCTCCCTTCGGCGGTCTCCTGTGGCGCAGCCCTGATCTGAACGGCAGATGTCCATGGGCTGATGCGGGACGAAAGGGCGAACGTATGCGCAGAGTTCGAAGACTGACTGTGCTGGCCACTGTCACGGCCGTGTCGGTGGGCACGGTCGTGCTGGGCGCGGGCTCTCCCGCCGGTGCGGCGCCGGGTTCCAAGGCGTCGGCGGCCGGCAAGTCGGCCGACTTCAACGGGGACGGCTACGGCGATCTGGGCATCTCGGCGAACGGTCACGCCGTGGTGATGTACGGGGCGAAGACGGGCCTCAGCGGCTCCCGGCACCAGGTGCTGTCCGATGGTTCGGGCTCCGCGGACCCGTACTCCGAGTTCGGCGACTTGATGACAGGAGGGGACCTGGACGGCGACGGCTACGACGACCTGGTGGTGGGCGACACCGGCCCGGTCCCGGCGACGTCGATCTTCTGGGGCAGCCCCAAGGGGCTCTCCGGCCGCACGCCCCTCTCCTTCTCCCTCCGCTCGATGATCGTGGGCGACTTCGACGGCGACGGCAAGAACGACCTCGTCGCCAAAGTGGACCTGGGCTACGGCCGCGCGGAGACCAGGCTGTTCCGGGGCCCGTTCGGCCGGGACGGCGCGAACGCCTCGACCAGCGTCGTGAACACCGGGATCTCGTCCGGCAGCCTGTCGGCCGGGGACGTCAACAGCGACCACATTCCTGACCTGCTTGCCGTGGGAAGACACGGCAACACCGCCGATGCCTCCCTGATACTCGGCTCGAAGAACGGCTTCGGACCCCCCAAGGACTTCTCCACCATGGTCAACTCGGGGAGCCTCGCGGACGTCGACGGCGACGGCTACGCCGACGTCGTCCTGGGCGCTGGGCTGGAGGGCTACCAGCCCAAGGGCGTGGTGGGCGGTTCGGTCGTCGTCCACTACGGCAGCGCAGGAGGCGTGAGCACCACCCGCAAGCCGGTGCGCATCAGCCAGGACACCGCCGGGGTGCCCGGCACCGGCGAGAAGTACGACCGGTTCGGCTTCCACCTGGACACCGGCGACGTCGACGGCGACGGCTACGCCGACGTCGCGATCGGGGTGATGCAGGAAAGCATCTCCGGGGTCAGCACGACCGGCGCGGTGACCGTGCTGCGCGGCTCTTCCAAGGGCCTGACCGCGACCGGTGCCGTGTCCTGGCACCAGAACACGGCCGGAGTGCCGGGAGTCAACGAGCCCTACGACATGTTCGGCTGGCAGGTCTCCCTGATCGACATGAACGGTGACGGACGAAGCGAACTCGCCACCAGCACGGACAGCGAGAACAGGGACGAGGGCAACCTCTGGTACTTCAGGTCCGGCAGCAAGGGCCTGACCACGAACCAGGTCGTCTCCATCGGCCCCAAGACCGTCGGACTGACAGCCAAGTACCGCTACTTCGCCCGCTGGCTGGCCAACTGACCCCACACCCGGACCAGCCCAGGCCCGGGCACGGGAGGGCCCCGACGCGCGGTGCGCCGGAGCCTTCCCGCATCCCGGCCCGTCTCAGAGGCCGGGCCCAAGGGGCCGGCCCGCGCTCGCGGGCACTTGGTGTTCGTGGGCGAGAAGGCCGCGCTGATCTGTCAGCACTCCGACGACGAGCGGCAACGGGACAACGGGACGTGGCGGCCGGACTCGACGTCATGGTGCGCGCCGAGCGGGCGAAGCACCACGACGACGACCGGGCGCACCACAAGGCGGATCTCACCGGCAGCCAGCCGGTCCTTATGGTGCGGTTGTGGTGCGCGACCCGCTCATTGGTTTGGACAACAAAGAACCCCCGGGTCATCGGCCTGGGGGTTTCACATGGAGCGGGTGACGAGAATCGAACTCGCACTCTCAGCTTGGGAAGCTGAGGTGATCTAGAGCTGGCCGCCCGGCTGACCTGCTCCGGAGCAGAGTTAGCTCGGTTCAACCCTTGGCCGGTTCCCTGGTGTTCCCCGCGGTTCCCCGCACGACCTGGCACGGATCTGGCACGTCCTCTCGTCTCGGACAGTCATAGATCCACCCGAGACGTGTCGGCCTCGGCATCGCCACGACGAAGAACGACGTACGCAGGTCGAAAGGAAGTTCCCGCAGCATTGGCTCCATGACCTTGAAGAGGGCGTCAGCATTCGGCCCGTAGGCGTACACCACAGCCTCGCCGCCGCCGAACTCGTTCCCGTCCACCTCGCCAACTCCGGTGGTCTCAACGGCATCTGTCATCGCGCGTTTCGCATCGTAGATTCCAGCACGCTCGTCCGGTTCCCCGAATTTCTCCCCACCCAGGCGGAAACGGGCGGTGACAGCCTGCTCGGAAGCGTCGGCCTGAGGCATGTCGAAGAGTGCGTCCATGCGCGACACGATGTCATCGGGCAGGTAGTCAGAAACACCGCATCTTGCCTGACGGCTAGCCCTCCGGGGAAACCAGTCTCATCAGGGGGCTGTGACCTGGCGCTTCCCCGACCGCGCCGGTAGCCGACCTGTCACTGGCCGTCGCCGCCGCAGGAGAAGACGCCTGCTGGCTCGGCAGCGGTGGCGCTGCCCAGCCGTGTCGGACGGCGTGACCGCCGAGCTGCATCCGGGTACGGACCCCAGCCATGTCCATGAGGTGGCGCAGGCGTCGGTGCAGCGTGCGCTGTGACAGGCCCAGCTGTGTAGCGGTCGTCTGGTCGGTCAGGCCGGCCAGCAGGAGCGCGAGGATCCTTCGGTCGAGGTCGGTCGGGCCTTCCGCGCCGAGCTCCACGGTGGTTTCGGCTTCTGTACCGGTGCCCGACAGCTCGAGCGGGTGGGCAGTGCGCCAAACCGTCTCGAACAGCGCGTCCAACGCGTCCAACAGGCCGCTGCGGTGCAGCAGCACGGCGCCGGCCTCTCCGGCTGGTGTGACCGCGAGCGGCACCAGGCCGAGGTCGGTGTCGGCCAGCACGAGTTTCATCGGCAGTTGGTCGGTGACACGCAGTTGCACGCCGTTGCGCAGTGAATCGATCGCATCGGTGATGATGCCCGGCTCTGCCAGCACGGCCCGGTCCAGTACTGCCCGGAAGTGCACGCCGCGGCCGATGGCCATGGGTTCGGCCGTGTTCTCGTCGGGCGGGACGGCGAGGAACGGTGCGGTGATGAAGCTGCGGACCTGCGTGCGGGCCGCCTGCTGCACCTGGAGGAAGCGATGGCGGATGGCGTCGCGGCCCGTGACGACTTCGATCAGATCGTTGATGCTGTTCCCGGTCATCGCCGCCCGGTGTTCCTCGGCGAGGGTCACCAGTGCCTGCTCCGCCATCCGCAGCCCCTCTCGGCGCTGGGCGATGAGAGCGCCGAACGCCATGGCCGGCGGCGCGGCGGTGAACTGCTTGTCCGCCGACCCGATCACCAGCCCCCACTCGACCAGCCGGGACAGGGCCTTGTCGACGTGGGCCTGTGGTGCGACGAGCAGATCCGACAGCAGAATCGCGGTGGAGCCGGGCCGTCCCAGCAGCTCCCGGTAGACGCGCTCGTCATCGGGTTCGAGGCCCAGAACGTCCAGCATCGGCGACCGACCTTCTTCCATTTGCCGCAGCGGGGAGAGTATGCGCCATGGCGGCAGACTCTGAATAGTGCCTGCTGGGAGCGGGTGCGACGGGAAGGGCCCCGGGGAGGTGACTCCCCGGGGCCCGACAGTGCGGTTCATCGCAGGCCGTACGCCCGGATGATTTCGTTCTTGACACTGAAGCCGCGGTCCGTCCCGGCGCTCGCGCGGACCGAGATGAAGCCGCCGGGCTTCTTCGCCGTCCTGAACGAGCCCTTCCAGTAGCCGTCGGCGCCCTTGGCCAGGGTCACCTTCTGCCAGGTGGCACCGTCGTCGTACGAGACGTCCAGCTTCACCGTGGTGACCTTGCCCGGCACGGTGCCGAGGCCCATCGATACCGGCTTGAGCGCGATCCGCTGGGTCGCATGGGACTTCACGTCACCGTGCAGGTCCGACTCCAGCTTGTAGTTCAGGTTCAGCACCGAGAACGGCTCGAAGAAGTCCGAGTCGACGGTGTCGGACAGGAACGTCCACTCGGTGTGGGTGCGCGTCGACAGCCGGAAGACGTCGCCGGGCCGCTCAGCGTCGAGGACGGCGCGGTAGGGCAGGTTACCCGCCGGCACCTCCTCCCACTGCATGTCTCCGCTGACCGGGTTGTCGTGGATGAGCGTGTCGCCCTGGAAGACCTGCAGGTGGGACGGCGTCTCACCCCACGGCAGGTAGCCGCCCAGCCGCATGGTCTCGCTGGCGGAGGCCCACGCCTGCACGTTCCAGGTCATGTAGTTCTGCCAGCGGGAGTTGTACACGCCGAAGGACTCGCTCTGGGCGGGCCGGGTCGCCGGAGCGAACCAGTCCAGACGGGTGGTGCTGCCCTTGGCATACGTGTTGTCGCCCGACACCATCGTCCACGGCAGAGCTCCGTCGACGCCCTGTGTGTGGAACTCCCGCCAGTCCTGACCCGGGGTCACCCATTCGGTGCGGGTGCCCGGGTGCCACTCGGTCTCGGGGAGGTTGAACGACGGGCTGAGGGTGAAGTCGGACCGGTAGCCTTCCGCCAACCCGTCATCCGTGGCCGAGTAGTAGCGGGCATCGATCCGGGCGAGGTCCCTCTGGGTCGGCTTGTAGACCAGGGCACGGTCCGGCACCCGGCCGGGGTAGTCCCGGGTCAAGTCGTAGACGAACGGCGTGTACTCGGTCTGCTTCGCTGTCAGCTTCACCTTGCCGGCCTTGGCCATCGCGATGAGGGTCTTGCCCGCGTCGCGGTGCACAGTGGCGACCGGGATGGCCGATTCGCCGACGTACTCCAGCAGGGCACCGACACCGTCGTCGACCACGATCAGCACCTTGGCACCGGCCGCGGCCGCGGCTTCGGCGCGCTCCTGCGGCGAGACCTCGTCGCTGCGCTTGATGACGACGACCTTGCCCCTGGCCCTGACCTTCTCGTAAGCGGCCGTCGCGCCGTCGCCCGCGTAGACGGCGTCCAGCGTGTTTGTGGCGGTTCCCAGGGCGCTGCCCGCCTGCACCAGTGCGTCAAACCGGAGCCGACCGCCCAACGCGCTCAGGCTGAGCTGCGGCTCGCCCTTGCGCCAGCGGGTGGTCAGGATGAACTCGCCCTGCTTCATTGGCTCCGTCGGCGCGACGTAGACGTCGTCGTACATCGGCGGCAGCACGTACGCGCTGCGGTAGTCCAGGTACGGGTCGAGGCCCTTGTAGTGGACGTTGAAGTCGACCTTGCGCTGGCGGTCCTCGGTGCGCTGCGGCGCCTCGGTCTGCAGCAGGCGTGCCTTGCTCGCGTCCAGCACCACGTCCATGGAGCCGTCCTTGAGCACGGTCTCCGGGTCGACCAGCACGGCCATACCCGAGCGGTCCGCCTTCTCGCCGGCCACGTCGATGTACCCCGCGACGGTGTACAGGCCGGGTGCCATACGCATGGTGGTCGAGCCGTCGACGTAGACGTTCCACGGCCAGACGTCGCCGGCCAGGTTGATGCCGACCCAGCCGGAAGCGGGCTTGCCGTCCCGGCCGACCAGCTTGATGTTCAGGTCGTAGCGCTCCTCCTCCTTGAGCAGCGCCACGGACGTGCGGGTCACCGGCTTCCCGGTGGCCTCGTCGGTGCCTATCACGTAGCCGACGTGCCGGCCGGCCGAGGCGGCTTGCGGGTCACCGGTCACCGGGACGGCGGCGGTGCCGCCCGCCGGGACGGTCACCGTGGTGTCTCCCAGCGAGAAGGGGCCACCGTCGTCGGTCAGCGCCAGCTTCAGTGTGACGTCGGTGGAACCGGCGTTGGTGAAGGTCAGGTCCTTCGTGACGGCGACGTCGCTCGGCTCGTGCGGCCATGTGTAGTTGCCGAAAAAGAGCGATCCGGTGCCGCGGACAGTGGTGCGCACGGCCGCGGCCACGTCGACACGGCCGGTGCCGACCTCGTACGGCGAGTACCCGTCGTCCAGGCCCTTCGCGGTGCTCATCAAATGTTCCTTGAGCTGCGCGCCGGTCCAGTCCGGGTGCCGCTGGGCCAGGATCGCCGCCGCACCGACCACGTGCGGGGTGGCCATGGATGTGCCGCTGAGGGTGCGGTACAGGCCCTCCCCACCGTCGGTCATGTCCTGCGAGCGGGCCGCGGTGATGTCCACGCCGGGCGCCGCGATGTCCGGCTTCATGCCGCCGGAGTAGGCCAGCGGGCCGGTGCTGGAGAAGGACGCGAGCTGGTCCTGCTTGTCCGTGGCCGCCACGGTCAACGCCGAGGCGGCCGCACCCGGGGCGGAGATGCTCTCCGGGCCCGCGTTGCCGGCGGCGATGACGAACAGCGTGCCGTACTGCTTGGAGAGCGTGTCGACCGTCTGCGACATCGGGTCGCTGCCGTCCGTCGGGTAGGAGTCGCCGAGGCTCATGTTGACGACGTCCGCACCGGACTCGGCGGCCCATTGCATGCCCGCCATGACCCAGGAGTCCTGGCCGGAGCCCTCCGCGCCGCCGAGCACCTTGCCGACGAACAGGTCGGCGCCGGGGGCGACCCCCTTGTTGTCGCCGCCGGAGGCGGCGCCGGAACCGACGATCGTGCTGGCCACATGCGTGCCGTGCCCGTTGACGTCGGTGACGCCCTCACCAGGCACGAAGCTGGTCGTGCCGTCGATCACGCCGGCGAAGTCGGGGTGGTTGACGTCGATGCCGGTGTCGAGCACCGCGACCTTGACGCCCTTGCCGGTGTAGCCGTCCTTCCAGGCCTCGGGCGCGCCGATCAGCGGCACGCTCTCCTTCAGGCTGGCCTTCACGCGACCGTCGAGCCACAGCTTCGACACACCCGCGCCCAACTTCGCGCTGCCTTGCGGCGCGACAGTGGTCCAGAAGGTACGGGCCTGTCGCTTCTCGGTGCTCAGCGCGGCACCGTGGATGCCCTTGAGTTTGCGGGTCAGCTTGCTGCCACGGGGGGCCGTCGGCTCGACGGCAGAGCGGGACTTCGGCTGGGCGTACGCCGCGATCAACGGCACCGCGGCCGACTTCGCGTCGTCGTAGCCCATCTCGATCAGGTCGGTGACGTTGAACAGCCGCCGGTCCAGCTTCTCGGTGCCCAGCAGCGGAGCCGCCTCGTCCGGGATGACGAACAGGTCGCCCTTGATCTCCTGGATCTTCACGCCCCCGACGGCGCTGTCCGGACGGTGGACGTCGGCGGTCTGCTTGCCGTCGGCCATCGTGGTGACGGTGACGACGTCGCCGGTGACCAGGGTGACCTTGTGGGTCGCCGAGGGCCTGGCGGGAACCGAGGGCTTGCTCGGAGCGGCTTGTGCGGGCGCTTGCAGAAGTGCGAGCCCCAACGCCAGCAGCGGCAACGCGGTGGCGGCGGAGACAAGCCGCCGGCGCCTGCGCCGGAAGGCGGAGGACTGAGAGGGGGAGGACATGCCATGGGTCTATCGGCCGGTTCACGCCGACGTGAAGGCCGGATGACGGCAAGTCCCCGCCATGGCAAGGACTTGCCAGCCACAAACCGCGCAGATCCAGGCGAGGTTGAACTTTTCGGACGCGGACATTCAGCCAGCGGTTTGCGACGCGAAGGCCTTGCCGACCGTTCGCCACCCCGTGACGGCCGTGACCTCACTGGAAGACGGGCCGGCGGTACGCGAGCACGAGACGCACGCCCTGAGGCGCTTCCACGCCTCGGTCCTCCTGAACGCCGGGGCGAACGTCGGACAACATCAAGGCGCCGAGTCTGCACCTCGGGCACAACGACCCGGGCTGCACGCTCCGCGTGCACACGCACCTGATGCCGAGCGGCGAGACCCGGACCACGGTCGGATGGCACGTCGAGGCACGTCGAGATGGAATTCCAGGAGGACTAGCACCGCACCCGTGCGGCCGCCCTTCTGCGGCTCCCCGACGGAAGAGAGGTGCGCGCCCACGGGTACGCCAGCCGCCACCCCTCCGACTCGAACCAGCCCAGGGGTCGGCGAGGAGGTCGCGGGTCCTCTGCGCAGCGAGACGGGCTCTGAGCTGCCTAGTCTGACCTCGGTTGTCTCAGCTCTCGCGAGGCCCACGACCGCGCGACCCTTGACCACTAGCACCTCGTACGTGCTCTGATCAGCCTCTAACTCACCTTCGCCGATGGGTACCTGCGCAAGTCCACTACGCGCCGCCCCTGAACTGGGACGGGGCTGTCGTCGCCTGTCGTCATCTGCCGTTGTCGGCCACCCTCGGACGGCCCACAGACGGCCCGGCTTAGGGCTTGCTGAGCCATAGCGGCTTTACAGGCCGCGCGGACGGCAACCCTTGAACTGTGGTTCGGTGTCCGCCCCACCGGAAGGTGGCTCCGGCATGGAGCTGGCAACGCCTTGGCCCCCGAGTTCGCCGTCGAGCCGGTCAGCGAGGATCATCGCGACATCGTCCGCCAAGTCGCCCTCGTTATGGCGGATCAACACCTGGTGCAGTTGCTCCAAAAATTCTGGTGGGGTGGTGCTGGCGTCTATCCCCTCCATGGCCTCCGGCAGAGCGAAGAATTCGCCGTCGCGGTTGCGGGCCTCGATCACGCCGTCGGTGTACAGCAGCAGACGGTCACCGGGAACAAACGGATAGCTCTCAGGCTTGGCGGAGAGGTCGGTGGCGAGGTCTTCGAGGCCTAGAGGCGGCAACGGCGAGGGCGACATCAGTGTTGTAGCCGTGCCCTGGTGCAGCAGCAGCGGCGGTGGATGCCCACGGTTGACCAGCTGCACCACGGGTTCGTCCGGCACCTGTGCGATGAGCGCCGTGACGAACCCTTCCAGCAGAACGTCCTGGTCATACGCACCTGGCACGGCGCCTTCCCGTCGCAGCGCGGCCGCGCAGTGGTTCATGACCTCCACCAGCTCATCCTCATAGTGCACGGCTTCCCGGAACGCACCCAACGCCACCGCGACGGCTCGCACCGCGACCAGCCCCTTGCCGCGGACGTCCCCCACGATCATCCGGACGCCGTATCGCGTCTGCACGGCCTCGTACAGATCACCGCCCACCTGTGCCCCCGTCCCCGCCGCAAGGGACAGGCTGCCCGCGAGCACTGGACCCAGTCGCGCGGGCACGGGCCGCAGCACGACCTCCTGGGCCGCCACGGCGATCCGGCGGACCTGGTCAAGCTCTCTCTGCCTGCGGGTCTGCACAGCGCTGCTAGTAATGAAGCCAGCCACGGAGACCAGGGACAGAGCCAGAAAATTGGTATAGACCTGAAGGGTGCCCCATGCCCCGTTGTAGGTCGCGGTGGTCACGCTGATCGCCAGCGCGAGAGCCGCCGCCGCGGTGGTGCCCTTGGGCCCCATCGTCACTGCTGCCAAAGCCGGGACCGCAGTGAGGAAGGGCCCGGTATAGATGAAGTGCGCAGGCGTGAGCTCGATGACCAGCACGGCCAGCGCGATCAAGAAGGGCACGCACTGCATCAGCGTGAAGAGGACCCGGCTACGCCGGCCTGCCCCGGGCACGGGCGGTGAGCGCAAAAGCGACTTCATGCCCCAAGCCTGCCTTGCGGAAGCTCCCGGCTCCACTCTGCTGCTGGCGTGGAGGCGCCAGGATCCGAACCTGGGAGGCTGAGCCGAGAGATGGTCACTTGTCACTTGTCTTGTCGCTTGTCGGTTCGCAGGTCAGAACCTGTGTTAGGCGTTCCCGCGGTACGGCCTTGTCTCACGCGATAAGTGACAAGCGACAGCGGCACTGATGCGCACCATCCCGTGATGCCGCGTCGGGCAGGAAGTGCACGAAGGTCCGCCCTTCGGGCGGGTGACTTTTCGGGCGCCCCTCGCCATGGGAGCTCCCGCAGGCGGGCGGCTGCAATCGCGCGCTGTGGCGGCGCCCTGCATAAGCAAGAGGAGCACGCTCCGGCACTCCGAGCCGGTGCTCTTCTTGCCGTGACGGCGGCCTTCCAAGGGGCGGACGGCAGTTTGGGTGAGCATTGCCGGGCCCCTCGATGCGAACTATGGGCACGACGGTCACTGGGGTCTGCCGGGCACGTCAGACGGTTACCCAGGGCCGATGGCGCTCGGGGCTGGTCGCGGAGGTTGCGGTACTTCGCTGCTGTACAGCTGGCCGACCACCGTTTTAGGAGCGAGGTGCAGGGAGCGCTGCTCTGACCTGCGAACTGTCCATGTGGGCGGCCGGACACAGAGCCTTCACGCGGAGATGACGGCATGATGGCCCGGCAGACACGCACATTCAAGGGGGGACCATGAGCACCCGTACCACTGCCGTGCTCATAGCGGCCGCCGCGCTCGCGCTCACCGCCTGCTCCAGCCCCGGCTCGTCCGATGAACCCGTCGCGCCCAAGCACTCTCCGACCAAGATATGGGTCGCGCCCGGCACCCTCAACGCCAGGCAGGTCGCCGCCAAGCTCGCCGACGAAATCGGCGTCACCACCCTCGGTAACCCGACTGACGACACGGCCTCCTGCTCTGACAAAGCCGCGGGCAAGAAGCCGAGCCCTGACGACTGCCTGCAGCTGATCACCACGGACACTGTGTCGATCTACGAGTTCTGGGGAGCGGGCGACGCCGAGCGGTGGGCGATTGAGATGAGGAAAACCGGCGACGCGATGCAGCTCGGCCGGATCGTTCTCGCCTGGAACGCCAGGCAGCAGAACCTAATCGACCACAGCCGACGCCTTGAGCTGTGGGAGGCGCTAAATAGGGTGATCCCCAGCGTGGAGTAGCGATGACGTGTTTGCACCCCGAGGCCAGGCCCGGCGTGCTCGGACGCAGAGCAACCCACCACTTTCCCCAGCTCTCATCCCGTCCGCCGTCGACCCACACACCGTGGAGCGGGCGTGGTTCAG
>NZ_JAODTZ010000028.1 GCF_025399795.1 Streptomyces rhizosphaerihabitans
CGGACCCTTGGCGACGCGTTTGGTGCTGTTCGGGCGGGCTGATCAACCGTGGGGTGCTGATCAGAACCGTGGGGAGTTGACCGACCGTGGGGAGTCGATGCCCTACTTGGCCGCGCCGACCGGCTTTCCGTCGGGCGAGACGGCGTACCACGTGCCACCCACGCCCTGACCGTTGGTGTCACCGGGGGCACTGTCACCGGAGAAGGTGTAGATCGGCCAGCAGTTGACCGTCATCTGCTTCACACCGTCCGGGCGGGTGAAGCCCATCAGGCCCTTCTTCTGAACACCCTTGGTGTCGCTCGCGGGAACCGGAGCGACGGCGGGCCACTTCTCCAGGCAGGCGCCCGTGCAGGCCGACTTCGAGACGGGCCAGGCCTGGTCCTTCATGAAGCGGTAGACGGTCATGCCGTTCTTGTCGACGACGATCTGGCCGAGCTTCGGGTCGTTGCGGACCGACAGACCGGGGAGAGCGGCCAGCGTCGCCTTCTTGCCGTTGGGCGCCGAGGCGAACCAAGTACCGCCCACACCCTGACCGTTGGCGTCACCGGCCTTGGTGTCCTTGGCGAACCGGTACATGGGCCAGCCGCCTATGGTCAGCTGCTTCGTACCGTCGGCCCGGGTGACCTCGCCGAGCAACGCCTTGTCGACGCCGGCGGCGGCCTCGGCACCCTCGGCGGGCACGGGCGGCCAGGCGGTGGCGCAGGCACCGTCACAGCTCGACTTCGGCGGCTCGGCGGTGTCCTTGTCGAAGCGGTAAAGAGTGAGTCCGGCGCCGTCGGTCAGCACCTTGCCGAGCTTGACGCTTTCCGTCACGGCGAGCTGGCCCGCGACTTCCGGCTTGGCGGCAGCGCTCTGGTCCTTGGAATCGGCGCCGTAGCCATTGCCCGCACCGGCGGTGGTGCTCGTCCCGTAACCCCCCGCCACCGCGGTGGCACCCACGTTCTGAGCGCTCGAAGGGGTGCCCTGTTCCTGACCACACGCCGTCGTGAGCGCCAGCACGGCCGCAGCTGACGCTACGAGTGAGGCGCTCCGCCAGGAGGTCTTCATTGGTAACTCCCGCTGTTCGCATAAGTGTTGCAGCGCCCTGCAGCGCCGCGCATGGTCCTAGGTACGGGCGGGAGGGGCAGGAGTGTTCAAACGGGCTTCAAATTTCTTTCGGAAGACTGTGACGCGCACGACGACGCTCGCCCATATGTTCGATCCGTGCCCGCGCTTCCCGACCCCCGCTCGTCAAGCCGCCGGGGGTCGGAGGTACCCCCTTCGGGGGCAATCCCGGACACTCCGGCGTGGCCGGGTCCCGCGCACCTCATGATCTCCGTCGTGCACGCACCCCAGCGGACCCGATCCGCCCTCTTCATACGTGTATTGGCGCTGACGGCGCTCACCTGGCTCCTCGTCGGCGCGCCGAGCGGAACGGCCGCGGCCGACGCCTGCGCGTACGCCTCCACCGGCCCGGGCGGCGACGGCGTCACCGCGGTGGCCGTGGCGGGCAGCGGGGCGGTCGCCGTCGCCGGGAGCACCACCCGGTGCCCGGCCCCGACCCCGACCCCGCCCTGCCCGCCCACACCCACACCGACCCCGCCGCCCCCCAAGCCCCCTCCGCCGAAGCCGACGCCGAAGCCACCCCCTCCACCCACCCACGCGCCGAAGCCCGTACCACCGCCTCCGCCACCGCCCCCACCACCGCCTCCTCCTCCGCCCGCGCCGAAGCCGAGGCCCCTGCCGCCACGGCCGGCCCCCGTCCTGGCGCCGAGACCCACGCCGAAGCCCCGGCCGGCACCTAGCGCGCGTCCCACTCCCCCGCCGGTTCCGGTCAGCTATCCGGCGTACCGCACGCCGCCGCACAAGCACCAGCCCCGCAGCGGTCCGTCGCTGGTCTCGTTCACCCTGCTCATCACCGCGCCCGCGGTGCTCGCCGTCGCGGCGCTGCGCCCGCGCTGACCCCTGGAGGCACACTTTGTCGGATTGGCTTGTTCTCGCCCTCGCGATGGCGGCCGCGTGCCTCGTGGTCCTCATCGTGACCCTCGTACGCCATCGCAGGGCCCGCGAGGACGAGGACCCCACCGAGACCCCGGACGTCATCGAGTACATGACGATGATGATCGGCGTGGTGTACGCCATCGTTCTCGGTCTGGCCATCGCCGGTGTCTGGGAGGCCCGCGGCGGCGCCCAGGACCATGTGCAGGCGGAGGCCCAGGCCCTGCACGAGATCTCCGAGCGGGTCCGGGTCTACCCGCCCGACGTCCGCGACCGCATCCGCGGTGACGTCGACACGTATGTCCATCACGTGGTCACCACCGAGTGGAAGGCCATGGCCGAGCACGGCCGGGTGACCGCCGAGGGCGGCCGGCTCCTCGACCGGATCCGGCACGACGTCACCGACTACCAGCCGAAGTCGGACTTCGAGGCGCAGGCGTACCAGCCACTCCTCGACCAGGTGACGGCGGCCGACACCGCGCGCAGCGCCCGCGCCGACTCCACGGGGGCGACCATGCCGGGGGTGGTGTGGTTCGGGCTGATCACCGGCGCCGTGGTCACGGTCGGGATGATCTTCGCGCTGCAGATCCGGCGCACCGCCCGGGAACTGATCCTGGCCGGACTGTTCTCCGCCCTGATCGCCTTCCTGCTCTTCCTGATCTGGGACTTCGACGCGCCCTACAGCCGGGGGATCACAGCGTCGGCGGAGCCCTTCACGGCGCTGTTCCCGCAGCTTCCCGGGTAACGGCTCGCCCGGGGAGACCCGACGGACGGGGGACGGACGCCACGCCGTGTCCGTCCCCCGTCCGCACGCACGACATCCCTCGAACGGCCCACAGGATTGCCCCGTTCGCGCTACTGGGATCGCGCCCCGGTTCACCCTTTCCTAGCGTTTCGATCATCGAGGTGCATTTCTGGCGCGAGCGGAAAAGGTCCGCAGCAAGGCTCCTCGGGGACCTGGAGGCTCACCATGCGCGCGATACGCGTCGCTTCGGCCGCACTGCTGGGCGTGACCGCCCTGACCTTCACCGCACCCGCCGCCTTCGCCGGTGACGGGGACCACAACATCACCCCGTTCGCCTTCAGCGTGCAGCCGTCGACCATCGCCGCGGGCGGTCAGGTGTCGCTGCTTCTGAAGCGGGACGGCGGGTGCAGGGGAACCGCCACGGTCACCTCCGGGGTCTTCGACACCGTCACGATCCCGCCGGGGCAGTCCTCGGCCACCGCCATGGTCGACTGGGACGCCAGACCCGGGGCCGTGTACGACGTGACGTTCTCCTGCGGCGGAGCGAGCGGCAGCACCGGTCTCACCATCGCCGGCCGCCGGCCGGTCACTCCGACCCCGGTCCCCCTGCAGCGGGGTGTCCGGGCCGGTGTCGGCGGCAGCGTCGGCGGCTTCGATCCGAAGGAGATCGCGATGGGAGCCGCGCTCATCGCCGGTTCCGTCGGCGCCGCCTGGTACCTGTCGCGCCGACGCGGCGCGTCCGACGAATCCTGACGGGGTGGCACAGCCCTTCACCCCGGACCCTGTCAGGCGGGTCCGGAGCGAAGGGCTGTCATGTGCGCTCCGCGCGGCGGACGGCCGGCCTCCGAAGGGGGCGGGACCGGCCGCTTCGCCCGTCGGAACGGTCAGATGTGCCTTTCCGACCTGCGCCGCATCCAGAACACCCCGCCGCCGACGGCCGCCGCGGCCACCAGACCGCCGCCGATCGCCATGTCGGTGGACGTGGCCCCGGTGGAGCTGCTGCCGCCGAGACCGCCGCGCACACCGCCGATGACGGTGAAGGCGGCAGGACGGGTCAGCGGGCCCGTGCCGTCGCAGTTGACGGTGATGTCGTACGAACCGGGACGGGCGTCCTGGTTGATGGTGGCCGTACCGCTGGACGACTCGTTGTGGCTGCCCAGGAGCGGCGAGAGCCTCGCCTGACGGAACGCGGGCGAGGTCATGGTGCCTCCTCTCGGGCACCCGTCGACCGTCACGGTCAGCTGGCCGCCGCGGGCGATGACGCTGGGCATCGCGACGATGTTGCTCGGGGTGTTCCACGCCGCGGCCATCGGGGCGGCGAGCCCCACGACGGCGACCGCGGCGGCAGACACCGCCAGGGCACGAGTAGTACGCATGTGATCCTCCGCGGGGGCGCCCCGGGAACCGTCCCCGGTGGATCGGCGAGAAAGCGCCTCCCAGACAGACCCTCAGATGCCGTGCGCGGGGCCGCATTTCGGGAATGGTCCGTCCTGGTGAGAAGACACGCCGAAGGAATTCCACACAATCGGATATTGCCGCAGGTCACGCACCGTCAGAAAATTCCTGGTCACGGCAACTCGGATGGCGCACGATGCATTCGTCCCGCCACCCGTTCGCCCGCGCCCCGTCGCCGGGCGGTCCCGCTGCCATTAGCGTGCTCATATGCGCGGATGACGAGGCGACGGCCGCGTCGAGAGGGGATTGCGAATGTCTGCGTCCGAGCTGGCCGAAGAGGAGGAGCGGCAGAGGAAGCGCGCTCCTTGGGGCGTGATAGCGCTTGTTCTGCTGACCGGCCTCGCACTCATTCGGAATGGTTCCGGTGAGTTCGACGTGGGCCCCCCTCAGCCCGCCTCGGCCGCCGCGGCGGACAGCCGCACGCCGGGTGGCACGTTTTCGAACGCGCCGGACCCGCTGCCGTACTCCGTGGTCGACCGGGTGCGGATCCCGGCCATCCGGGTCGACGCCCCGGTGATGCCGGTGGGTCTGGACATGGACGGATGGGTCGACGCGCCGCCGCCCGACGATCCGAATCTCGCCGGCTGGTTCACCGGCGCGGTCTCGCCCGGCGAGAAGGGCACGGCCGTGATCGTGGGCCATGTCGACAACATGCGGGGGCCCGCCGTGTTCTACGGGCTCGGGGCGCTCAAAAAGGGGAACCGGATCGAGGTCCTGCGCAAGGACGGGAAGACCGCGGTGTTCGAGATCTACGGCATCGAGGTCTTCGCGAAGAGCGATTTCCCCGGCGACCGTGTTTACAACAGCAAGGGCACCCCCGAATTGCGCGTCATCACGTGCGGAGGCGGTTTCTCCAAGCAGCACGGCTACGACGGAAACGTGGTCGTCTTCGCCCGTTTGTCCGAGGTGCGCTGAGCGTTCCCGGATCGGGCGGGCGAAAGGCCGGTCGGCGAGGCTCCGGGCCTCCCGCCGGCCGGCCCGGCCGAAAGCCCCGCGACGCCCGGCGCGCGGGGCCCTTTTTCGGTTCTAGGCGTATTTCCGGCGCGGCACCGTGATGTGGTAACCGGAGTCCAGCAGGTGCGGGAGATAGCCGCGCAGCGCCTGAACGCTCTGCGAGCGGTCACCGCCCGCGTCGTGCGAGAGGACGACGACGCCCGGGGCGGCCTGCTTCTCGACCACGCCGACGATCGAACGGGTGCCCGGCATCGACCAGTCGAGCGTGTCGATCGTCCAGGCCAGTGGCTCCATGCCGAGTTCGGCGCCGATCTGGTAGGTCGCCCGGTTCCACTCCCCGTACGGCGCGCGGAACCAGGCCGGCGGCTCGCCGTAGGCGTCGTCGATGACCTCGCTGGTGCGCTCGAGCTCGGAGCGGATCGCGGAGCGCGAGAGCTTGGTCAGCAGGGGATGGCTCCAGGTGTGATTGCCGACGATGTGTCCGTCGTCGGCCATCTCACCCAGCAGGTCCTTGTTGTCGGCGGCCATCGCCCCGCACACGAAGAACATGGCGTGCACGTCGTACTCGCGCAGGGTGCGCAGGATCTCGGGGGTGTAGTGCGGGTCGGGGCCGTCATCGAAGGTCAGCACCATGCTGCGGCCGCGTCCGGACATGCGCATGAACGGCTCGCGCCGGACGAAGGTCCGCAGGTGCGTGCTGTTCGGAGGCGGGCCGTACCCGGCGATCGGCTGGAGGCGGTACGCGGACGGCTTGAGGGCGCGGGACGCCTGCGGGCCGGTGAGCGGGAGACTCCGCGCCGGCTGCGCGGCCCGGTCGGCGGTCAGAACACGGGCTGTTCCCGCCGCCCCGGCCGCCCCCAGGACGGCGGCGCCGGCGATCAACGCCCGGCGCCGGGTAATCAGCTGATCCTTTTTCATGACCAATCAGTCACCCGGCGGAGGGGTCACCACGCCGAGCAACACCGGTAGGGCCCCATGAATGCACCCGCCTGGACCATTTTCAGCGGCGTCGCACCAGCGGGAACGGCAGCGTTTCGCGGATCGTCAGCCCGGTGAGGAACATGACGAGCCGGTCGACGCCGATCCCGAGCCCGCCGGTGGGCGGCATGGCGTACTCCAGGGCGTCGAGGAAGTCCTCGTCCAGTTCCATCGCCTCGGGATCTCCCCCGGCGGCCAGCAGCGACTGCTCGGTGAGCCGGCGGCGCTGCTCGACCGGGTCGGTCAACTCCGAGTAGGCAGTGCCAAGTTCCGTGCCGAAGGCGACGAGGTCCCAGCGCTCCGCGAGCCGCGGGTCGGTGCGATGCTGCCGGGTGAGCGGGGAGACGTCGGTCGGGAAGTCCTTGTAGAACGTGGGCAGCCGCGTCTTCTCCTCGACCAGACGTTCGTACATCTCCAGGACGACGTCACCGCGTCCGTCGTCAGCCGTGTACGGGACGCCCGCACGGTCGCACAGCCGCAGCAACGCCTCCAGCGACGTGTCGGCGTCGATCTCGTCCCCCAGCGCCTCGGAGACCGCGCCGTACACCGTCTTGACGGGCCAGTCCCCGGAGATGTCGTACTCGGTGCCGTCCTTGCGGGCGATCGGTGAGCCGAAGGCGGCGGTCGCGGCGCCCTGGATGAGTTCGCGGGCGAGGTCGAGCATCACGTCGTAGTCGGCGAAGGCCTGGTAGGCCTCCAGCATCGTGAACTCGGGGTTGTGCTTGTAGGAGACGCCCTCGTTGCGGAAGGTGCGGCCCATCTCGAAGACCTTCTCCATGCCGCCGACGCACAGCCGTTTGAGGTAGAGCTCGGGTGCGATGCGCAGATACAGGTTCAGGTCGTAGGCGTTGATGTGGGTGGTGAAGGGCCGGGCGTTGGCTCCGCCGTGGATCTGCTGGAGCATCGGCGTCTCGACCTCCAGGTAGCCGCGGTCGAGCAGGCCCTGACGCAGCGCCTGGACGGCCGTGGAGCGGGCCCGTACGACATCGCGGGCGCCGGTGCTGGACACCAGGTCGAGATACCGGCGGCGGACCTTGGCCTCGGGGTCCGCGAGTCCTTTGCGCTTGTCGGGCAGCGGGTGCAGGCACTTGGCGGTGAGCTGCCACGAGGCGACGAAGACCGTGGGTTCGCCGGTGTCGCTGGCGCCCGCGAGACCGTCGGCGCTGATGTGGTCGCCGATGTCGACGACCTGCCGGAAGCGGTCGAGCGCGGGGCCGGACTCCTTTCGGGTGAGGGCGATCTGGAGATCGCCGGACCAGTCGCGCAGCACGGCGAAGAGGATGCCGCCGAAGTCGCGTACGAGCATCACGCGTCCGGCGACGGTCACGTCCTCGCCGCCGCGGACGTCGGCCAGGACATGGGTGCGCGGCGGGATGCCGACCGGGTAGGGGTCGGTGCCGTCGGCGCGCAGCCGGTCGAGTTTGCGGTGCCGCACACGGACCTGGTCGGGCAGACCGGTGGTGGGATCGCCGGCCTCGGTCCCGTCCCCCGTGCCGAGTCCGAGGGCCGTCAGCGAGGGCAGCCCCGCGGTGGTGGCGGGTTTGGGTCCGCCCTTCGCATGCCCCTTGCCCCACAGCGTGCGCAGCGAGGGCACGGAGACGAAGCCCTCGGCGATGGCGGAGGCCATGCCGATACGGGCCAGGGCGCCGGTGTCGCCGTAGCAGATGAAGCGCGGGTACCACTCGGGGTGGTACTTGGCGTTGGAGCGGTACAGGGCCTCCAGCTGCCACCACTTGGAGAAGAACAGCAGCAGCCTGCGCCAGAGTCTGAGCACCGGGCCCGCGCCGATGCGGGCGCCCTCCTCGAAGACCGAGCGGAACACGGCGAAGTTGAGGGAGATGCGCCGGACACCGAACTTCCCGGCGACCGCGCACACCTCCGCGACCATGAACTCCATGACGCCGTTGGGCGCGCTGCGGTCCCGGCGCATCAGGTCGAGGGAGATGCCGTCGCGGCCCCAGGGCACGAAGGAGAGCAGCGCGAGGAGTTTGCCGTCGGAGCCCATCGCCTCGACGAGCAGGCATTCGCCGTCCTCGGGGTCGCCGAGCCGGTCGAGGGCCATCGAGAAGCCGCGTTCGGTCTCGGTGTCGCGCCAGGTGTCGGCCCGGCTGACGATCTCCTCCATCTCTGCTTCGGACAGGGTGGAGTGCCGGCGTACCCGGCAGGTGGCGCCGGTGCGTTTGACGCGGTTGACGGCCTGCCGGGTGACGCGCATGTCGCGGCCGGAGAGGTCGAAGCCGACGACGTACAGGATCGCCTCGTCGCCGAGTTGCAGGGCGCCGAGCCCGGAGCGCGCGAACGCCTTGGCGCCCTCTTCGGAGGCGCCCATCGCGGCGGGCGCCCAGCCGTAGCGGCGGGCTATGTCCAGCCAGGCGCCGATCGCGTGCGGCCAGGCCTCCCGGTCGCCGACGGGATCGCCGCTGGCGAGGCACACTCCGGCCTCGACGCGGTAGGTGACGGCCGCCTTGCCGCTGGGCGAGAAGACGACGGCCTTGTCGCGGCGGGTGGCGAAGTAGCCGAGAGAGTCGTCGCCGCCGTACGCCTGGAGCAGGGCGCGGATCCGGGTCTCCTCGTCGCCGTGCAGGGCCGCGACCAGGCGCTGGGAGCGGAAGAGCGCGGCGGCGGCGTTGAGCAGGGCGAGGGCGCCGAACAGGCCGAGGACGAAGAACAGCCAGCGCGGCGGACGGCCGTCGAACGAACGCCCGGAGACCAGTCCGCCGCAGACCCGGTTGGCGGCCCACAGCAGCCGCTGGCCTTCCGCCAGAGTGCCGGGGAACAGCTCGACCAGGCCCCAGCCGAGCAGGATCGCCACGACGAGTCCGGTGAACAGGACGAGCAGGGCCCGTCGTACGGCGGCGCGCCGCGAGTCGGCGTAGAACTCCCGGCGGGCCACGATCAGCAGCGCGAGCAGGAGCCCGCAGACGATCAGCGAGGGGATCGAGGCGGCGTACAGGCCGGCGGCGACCCCGAGGGCGTCGGTCAGGACCAGCAGGCCGAGGTAGACGACCACCAGCCACCAGGCGATCTTCTTGCGGGCGGCCGTCGCGGCGGCGAGCAGGAAGAGGAAGACGGCGTACGCGAGGTTGGCGCTGACCGGGATGATCAGCAGGTCGAGGAAGCGCACCACCGGGCGCAGCAGCGCGCGCAGCGGGGGGATGAAGGCGAGCAGGGCGCAGAGCAGACCGATGATGCCGAAGAACGTGCCGAAGCCTTCGGGCACCTTGCTGAGGAAGCCGTCCCGGGGCGGCCGTTTCGGGCCGGTGGTGCTCTTCGGCGGGCGGGCCTCCACGGTGGCACTCATGGTTCCGACTGTAGGAAGAGCGGCGCCGCCCCGCCCGTCGAGTGAATCCTCCCCGCTCCCCGGAGGCGGTGGGACCTGCGGGTTCCGATAGCCTCGCAGCCGTGACGGAAGAGCAGCACGCGCATGGGTTCGAGCGCGGGACGGACGGTCCCAAGGTCATCGTCGTCGGTGTGGACGGTTCCGACTCCTCGCTGCGCGCCGCGGCGTACGCCGGGGGTCTGGCGCGGCGGCAGCGGGCGCTGCTCGCGGTCGTCTACATCCAGCCGGTGATGGCGGCGGGGGCGGCGCTCGGGGTGCCGGTCGCGGAGACCACCGACGAGATCGCCGAGGATCTCGTCCAGTACATCCGCGACGCCGCCGAGCGGGTGAAGGACATATTCGATGTGCGCTGGGAGTTCCACACCTTCCGCGGTGACCCCTACAACGGCCTGGTCACGGCCGCGGACGAGCTGAAGGCGGACGCCGTGGTGGTCGGGGCCTCCGAGCAGGCGGGGCACCGGATCGTCGGTTCGGTGGCGATCCGGCTGGTGAAGGCGGGCCGCTGGCCGGTCACGGTCGTGCCGTAGCGCGGCTCCCGCGTCATTTCCCCATGACGAGGCCGGCCCTGCCCGCGCCCCGGCCGAGGACGACGTCCCGGATCCGGTCGCGTACGGCGCCGACCGCGGCGCCCTGCTCCAGCGCGGCGTTGAGATCGACGACCCGGCCGGCGTCGAGGTCGAAGGCCAGCGGGATGAACTCGGCCTTCGTCACCTCCCACCGCGCTCCCCGCCGCGCGGACGGGGCGAAGGTGAAGCGTCCGATGGTGCTCTCGTCGCCGCGCGGGTCCTGGACGCCCTGGTCGTTGTACATCTCGCCGGCGATCTGGTCGCCCGTTCCGTAGACGACCCAGGTGCCGTTGACCTTCTCGTACGCCTGCGGGACGTGTGCGCGGGTGCCGAGGATCAGGTCGATGTCGGGCCGCCCGTCGGTGCGGGACGCGGTCAGCTGCCGGCTCAGCAGCAGTTGTCGCTCGTCGGGCTCGTCCTGCCACGCGGTGCCCCGGTCGAGGGAGACGACGACCACGTCGGCGCCCGCCTTGCGGGCGGCACGGGCGTCCGCGACGATCCGGCCGGGGTCGATCAGGCCGACCGCCCAGGGCTGCCCGGGCGGGAGGGGAAGCCCGTTCGCGTCGTCGGTGTACGCGAGATGGGCGACCCGGGCGCCGCCCGCCCGCATGAGGGTGGCGCCGTTCGCCTCCTGCGCGGTGCGCGCCGATCCGGCGTGCCGCACGCCCGCGCGGTCCAGCACGTCCAGGGTGCGCCGGACACCGTCGGCGCCGTCGTCCAGGGTGTGGTCCGAGGCGGTGGAGCAGGAGTCGTAGCCCGTCGCGGCGAGACCCTCGGCCATCTGGGGCGGGGTCTTGAGGGCTGGGGAGCCGATGTGGTCGGCGTCGTACACGGTCTCCATCCGACAGATCGCCAGATCGGCCCCGGACACGACGGGCCGGACGCCCGCGAGCATCGGCCGGAAGTCGTATCCGCTGCCTCCCGCATCGGAGTTCGCCCGGTCGACGACCGAGCTGTCCGGCAGGACGTCGCCGCCGGCGACGAGCGTGAAGCCGCGGGCGGCTGCGGGGGCGGGCTGCCCGCTGCGCCGGTGCGCGCCCGAGTCGTGGGCCTGGCAGGCGGCCGCCGCCGCGATGAGGGCGGCCGCGAGGGCCAGGTTGATCTGTCGCGCGCGTGTGATCATGCCGGGCCCCATATCGTCGTATTTAATTACGAATTGATAGGCATCCACGTACACGGGCAGCCGGCAGTCAAGGAGACACCACCACCGCTAGCCCGTTCGGCGCTCACGGGCGTGCCCGTCGGGGCGAACAGCGGTGCGACGGCGGTGGCGGCCACGGAATCCGGGGCTCCACCTCGGCGGACCGTTCGGCGCACCGTTCACCGACGGCTTCGACCGCCCACCGCACAACCGTGTTCCCGGCCTGTCCGCGAGAGGCGCGGCACGCTGGCATACACGCCATGACGGCCGGAACCACCACCATCGCCCACGGGACGACCGCCGAGCACGAGCTGGCCGCACTGCAGCGTGAGCACGGCCGCCCCCTCTTCGCCCTGCTGTTGCGTCTGTCCGACGGCGATCGCCAGCGCGCCGAGGACCTGCTGCAGGAGACGTTCGTACGCGCCTGGCAGCACCCCGAGGCCCTGCGCACCGACGACTTCGACTCGGTACGGCCCTGGCTGCTGACCGTGGGGCGGCGGCTCGCCATCGACGCACGCCGGGCCCGGCAGGCACGGCCTCCCGAGGTCGGGGACGCGGTCCTCGACAACGCGCGCGTCTGTGCCGATCACGCCGAACGGTCGGCGGCGACGCTCGATGTGCGGGAGGCTGTGAAGACACTCACTCCCGAACACCGTGAAGTCCTGGTGCTGGTGTACTTCCAGGGGGCGAGTGTGGCGGAGGCCGCTGCGGCACTCGGGATTCCGCCGGGTACCGTGAAGTCCCGCGCGTACTACGCGCTGCGCGCCCTGCGCCGGGTTCTTCCGGGATACGCGGCCGACCTGCGGTGAAACCGAAGGCTTAGTCAAACCTCCGTAAAGCGCCTTGCTGAGGACCATGGTTGAGCAATCAGCTTGCCTCATCCGTGTTCCGGACTGGGGCCCGGGGTCGGGCGACGCGCACGCACCGGAGGAAGGCAGGAAGGGATGCTGCACAGAGGGCAAGAGAGCACGGACGGCACCGACGGGGGCGAACTCACCGTCCCCATGGCCTGGTTGTACGCCGAGTACATCGCCGACGAACTGCTGCGTACGGGCGACCTGATGCCGCCCACCTCCTTCGAGTTCCGCGCCGGGCGCGACGCCCTGGCGCTGACCATCTTCCTGTCCGACAGCGGGGGCGAACTCTCCGGAATCCGGGTCATCACCCAACTGGAGACCTGGCTTTCGCTGACGGCGTACGACCAGCCCTGGCACACGTGGGTGCGCGAACACCTGGCGCGGCGCGCGGCCGAGGCCATCGGATCCGCCGCACCCGATCCCGATCTGAGGCTGGCGTCCGCGGCCTGGCGCTGGCTGGAGGAGACGGAACTGCTCGCTCCGGACCTGGACGCGGTGCCCGGCGGCGGCTCCGTACCAGGTGAGGACGACGGTCCGAAGGTGTGGACGGCGGCCTGGCGGCTGGGGCTGCCGCTCGGGCATCTGGCCATCCACCTCTTCTGACGGCGGCCGTGACCGCGCCGGGAACAGTTTTTTCGGGCTCGCACCAATCCGCGAGCGCGCGTGCTCCGAATGTCTTGACCCCGATTCCGAACGAGTCTTGAGTGATTCGACGGTCTGGTGCGTACCCGTGGGCAACAGCAACACCACTCACAGTCCGCACCAACGCCACGAGGATTCGGTATTCGGTATGAGGTCCCTGGAACGGCATCGCGACGTCGGCGCCTATGCGCTCGGCGTGCTCGGCGAGGCGGAAGCCTTCCGCTTCGAGGACCACCTCATGGAGTGCCCTCGGTGCACGGCGTACGTCAGCGAATTCCGCCCCGCCACACGGCAGTTGATGCTGTACCGCCGGTCGACTCCGCGCACCGTGCACCCGTTCGCCGCCCCCGGGCCGCGGCTGCTCGACCGGCTGCTCGGTGAGGTGGCCACGCGCAACCGCGCCGGCCGCCGACGCTTGCTGTACGCCCTGGCGGCCTCCGTTGTCCTCGCGGCGGGCGGTCCCACGATCGCCCTCGTCACCGCGCACGGCTCCCCCTCGGACCAGGTCGCCGCGGCCGACCCCCCGGCCAACCAGATGGCCAGGACCGACGCGGAGACCGGGGTCTGGGCCCAGGTGTCGACCCGGGACCGGGTCTGGGGCAGTGAGATCGAGGTCCAGGTCAAGGACGCCAAGGGTCCCCGCTCCTGCGAGCTCGTCGCCATCGGCGAGGACGGCTCGGAGCAGACGGTGACGAGCTGGATGGAGCCCCCGCACAACGGCGCCGCCATCACCATGCAGGGCGGCTCGTCCATGCGGCCCGACGAGATCCGCCGGTTCGAGGTGCGCACGGCGGACGGCAAACACCTCGTGACGCTCAACTCCCCCTGAACAGCGCCCCGTCCCACAGCTCGGGCCACCGCGACACGCCCCTTGCCGCCGCACGTCCCACAGCTCGGGCGGCCGCGCCGCGGCCGCTGCCGAGGCCCCGAGGTCTCCCTGGTCCGGCCGCGGGTCCGCCTACTTGAGCAGCCGGGACATCCGCCGGTCCGCCAGCGGCCTGCCGCCGGTCTGACAGGTCGGGCAGTACTGCAACGAGGAGTCGCTGAAGGAGACTTCGCGAATGGTGTCGCCGCACACCGGGCAGGCCTCCCCCGTTCTCCCGTGCACCCGCAGACCGCTCTTCTTCTCCGCCTTCAGCCGTCCGGCGGCCAGCCCGCGGGAGCGCTCCACTGCTTCGGCGAGCGTGCCGCGCAGGGCCTCGTAAAGCCGCCGGGTCTCCTCGGGGGTCAACGAGGAGGCGATCTTGAAGGGGGACATCCGGGCGGCGTGCAGGATCTCGTCGCTGTAGGCGTTGCCCACGCCCGCGATCAGACCCTGGTCGCGCAGAGCGCCCTTGAGCCGGCGCCGCTCGCCCTGGAGCAGCCCGGCGAACCGCTTCTCGTCGAAGTCGTCGGCGAGCGGGTCCGGGCCGAGCCGGGCCACGCCGGGAATCAGTTCCGGGTCCTCGACGACATACACGGCGAGCCGTTTCCGGGTGCCCGCCTCGGTGAGGTCGAAGCCCTCGCCGGTCTCCAGCGCGACCCGCAGCGCGAGCGGCCCCTTGCCGGGCTTGGGCGGGCCGTCGGGGAGCGTGTCCTTCCAGTGCAGCCAGCCCGCGCGGGCCAGATGTGTGACGAAGTGCAGGCCGTCCGCGTCGATGTCGAGGAACTTGCCGGACCGGCGGACGGCCGTGACCTCGCGTCCTTCCAGGGCCGTGACGGGAGGGTCGTACGTCTTCATGACGCTGATGGCGACGGGCAGCACGCGCACGACCTGACGGCCGACGAGGTGGTCGGCCAGGAAGTCCTTGAGCGCTTCGACCTCGGGCAGTTCCGGCATACGTCCAGAGTGCCATCCGGCGCCGCAACGCCAGGGATCAGTTCCGTTCCCGGACCATGAACTCGCACCACACGCACTTGCCGCCGCCGCGGGCCTCGACGCCCCAGACGTCGGTGAGGCGGTCGACGAGCAGCAGTCCGCGGCCGGAGACACCGGACTCGCCGGCCTCGCGGCGGCGCGGCAGCGCGCTCGACGAGTCCTCGACCTCGACGCGCAGTCTGCGGTCGGATCCGGTCAGCACGCGCAGGGTGACGATCGCCGAACCCTCGGTGTGCATGAGGGCGTTGGTGATCAGTTCGTCGGCGACCAGCTCGATCTCGTCGGCCCGGTCACGGGCTCCCCAGGCGCGGACCGCGGCCCGGATCATGTGCCGGGCCTCGATGAGCGCTTCCGGATCGCCGGGCGCCACGTGCTGCTGGAGGCGTCCGCCCGAGCGCTGGTCGATGACGCTGTGGCGGCGCAGGAGCAGCAGGGCGACGTCGTCGTCCCCGCCGCGTTCCTCGGCCATCTCGATGAGCCGGTCGGCGAGGTCGCTGACGTCCTCCGGGCCGCCGCAGATGATTTCGCCGAGGGTGCGCATGCCCTCGTCGAGGTCGACGCCCGGCTCCTCGACGAGCCCGTCGGTGCACAGCAGCAGGGTCTGGCCGGGGTCGAGTTCGACGGTGGCGACGGGGTATTCGAGGGCTCTGAACTCGGCGGACAGGCCGAGCGGCAGGCCGCCTTCCACGGGCAGCCGGCGGCACGTTCCGTCGGTGTGCCGGACCAGCGGGTCGATGTGACCGGCCCGCACCACCTGGGCCACTCCGGTGGACAGGTCGATCTCGGCGTACAGGCAGGTCGCGAAGCGGTCGGTGTCGAGTTCGTCGAGGAAGATCGAGGCGCGGGCCATCACGGTGGGCGGCGTGTGGCCCTCGGCGGCGTAGGCGCGCAGGACGATGCGCAGCTGGCCCATGACGGCGGCGGCGTGGGTGTCGTGGCCCTGGACGTCGCCGATGACGGCGCCGACGCGGCCGCCCGGCAGCGGGATCAGGTCGTACCAGTCGCCGCCGATGTCCCGGCCGAGGGAGGCGGAGCGGTAGCGGACGGCGACGTCGGCGCCCGCCACGCTGGGGATGGAGCGCGGCAGCATGGCCTGCTGGAGGCCCTGGGCGAGGTCCTTCTCCTGTTCGTAGAACATGGCCCGCTGGAGGCTCTGGGCGATGCTGCTGCCGAGTGCGACGAGGACGTTGCGCTCGTCCTCGGAGAAGCCGTGCCGGTCGTTGTAGAGCAGGCCGATCGCGCCGATGGGGCGGGCCTGCACGATGAGCGGCAGATACGCGGCCGAGGTGATCTTCAGGCCGGTGATGTTCGGCCACAGGAGCGGGTACGACTCGGCGAACTCCTCGGGCGACTCGATGAAGTGCGGCGCGAGGCTCCGCACGACCTCGTTCATCGGGTACTGCGCGTCCAGGCGGGTGACCCGGGTGCCGGGGACGTAGCTGTGCTCGGGGCCCGTGGCGACCATGCGGATGCGGCCGGCCTCCACCAGGCCCATGACCAGGCTGGCCGCCCCGAGGTGGGTGAGGCCGTGGGTGTCCTGCAGGACGTCGATGACGTCCTCGACGGTGCGGGCGTGGGCCAGCGCGGCCGTGGTCAGCTGGACGACGTTGGTCTGCTGGCGCCTTACCTCGTTCTGGGCGGCCTGTTCACGGCGTGCCGCGCTCTCGTCGAGCTCGTCGGTGGCGTCGCGGACGATGCCGATGATCCTGTGCGGCCGGCCGCTCTCGTCGCGGCGGATGTAGCCCTGGGTGTGGGTCCAGCGCAGGGAGCCGTCACGGCGGCGGATGCGGAAATAGGCGCCGTAGTTCTCGCTGCCGTCCTTGAGGGCGTGGGACACCATGGTGTCGAGACGCGTGGACTCGGCCTGCGGGACGCGCATGCCCAGGGTGGCGGGGTTCCCGTCGTATTCGTCCGGGCGCACGTCGAAGACCTCGTGGGCCCGGGCGTCCATCTGCATCAGACCGTTGTCCAGGTCCCAGTCGAAGCTGCCCATGCGGTTGAGCGCCAGGATCGGATCCGGGTGGGCTGGCCAGTCGTCCGGGAGTGACAGGGCGCTCGCTCCCCGATCAACCATGGGGCAACCATGCCAGCATTTGCCCGATTATTCGACTTCTGGGGAGCCCGTTTCCGGGCTCCCCGGACGAGCGGGCGTCAGCTGTCGAAGCCATCGGCCGAGACGTCGAAGACGCTGTCCGGACCGCTCGGCTCGTCGGGGATCAGTCCGCCGCCGTCGGGTGCGTCGGGGCTGTCCGGAGCGGTGTCCTCGGTGGGCGTGCCCGGCTCGTCGGACGGGACCGGCGGTGACGAGGGCTCCTGGGAGCCGGACCGGTCGGGGGCGGCGGTGTCCGTCGACGGGGCGGTGTTCCGGCCCGAGGGGGCCGGGGTGGTCCCCGGTCCCGTGGTCGGAGGTGCCGTGGCGGTGCCCGTGGGGCAGTGCGAGGGCTCGGCGGGCAGGGGCGAGGACCGGTCCGGCCGGGATACGTCCCTGGCGGCGCCGTCCGTCGGCGTGCCGGTGGGCGCGGTGCCGGACCCGGCGCTCTCGCCCGGGGCGCTCTCCCCGGTCCCCGGCGTCGCAGTCGGGGTCGCGGTCGGGGTCGCGGTCGGGGTGACGCAGTCGGACGCGGAGGCGTCCGGGGACGGACTCCGTCCGTCCGGCGAGGCGCTGGCGGAGGGGTCGTGCGGGGCCGTGGAATCGTGCGGCTTCGGGGTCGGGGTCCGGCCGTCGGGCGGCGGTACGACATGGTCGTGACGGTGGCCGTCGTGGCCGACCGGCCGTTCGATCCAGGTGTTGTCGTCGACGTCGACGATCGTGATGTCGGTGATCACCGCGGGCGCCGGGGTCACCACGACGACCTGGGCGGGCCGGTACCCGCTCCAGGGCCTGCCCCGGACGTCCGGGTTCCCGTCGATCGGGGTGGGCCGGCCCAGCGGGTTGCCGCAGGCGCAGCGGACCCGGGGTACGCCCCGGTTGTCGACGAGGACGGCCGTACCTGCCTGGAGCACGGCCTGGAAGCCGGTCGCCCGTCCGTCACCGAACCCGTGGTTCGTGACGCTGGTGTCGGCGCGCAGTACGACCGGGGTCAGCTGGCGCAGATAGTCCGGGACGGATCCCGGGGAGATGCCGGAGACCTCGGCGAAGGCGCGGGCCTTGGCCCGGTCGGCGTCCAGGAACCGGATCTGCTTCTCGACGTCGCAGCTGCCGGTGTTCCGGGCGCCTCCGTAGAGGCCCGGTGTGGCGCCCGAGAACGAGCGCACTCCGCGCGCGGCGGTGGGCGTGGACTGCGGCGTTCGGGTGACAGCCGGCGGCGTCGCGGTGGAGGTGTCGGTGGACGCCGTGAAGGGGTCGGGCCCCCGGGCCGCGGCGGGCTGGAGGAACACCTCGCCGCCGGTCGATCCGTTCGATGCCCTGCCCCTGTCGCCGCCGCCACAGCCTGCGACGACGAGCAGTACCGCCGCGAGCGCGCAGGCCACGACGAGGGTCCTGGTGGGTATGTGCACCGCGTTCTCCCGTTCGTCCCGGGCAATTCGTGCACCATTCTCTGCGTCACCCTCTTGGCGCACGCAAGCGGAGATCGGTCACCCAGCGTCACAATGGAGGGGAGAGGAGCACGCGCCATGGAGTGGTTCGTCGCACCCGACTACTGGCTGAGCCGGCTGGTCTTCCAGCGGGCGCTGGCCGTGCTGTATATCGTCGCGTTCCTGGGCGCGGCCCTGCAGTTCCGCGCGCTGATCGGGGAGCGCGGGATGCTGCCGGTGCCGCGCTTCGTGCGGCGGGTCGCGTTCCGTGACGCGCCGAGCGTGTTCCATCTGCGCTACTCGGACCGCTTCTTCGCGGCCTGGTGCTGGACGGGCTGCGCGGTGTCGGTCGCGCTGGTCGCCGGCCTCGACGGGCGGCTGCCGCTCTGGGGCGCGATGCTGTTGTGGCTGGTCCCCTGGGCCCTGTATCTGTCGATCGTCAATGTCGGCCAGACCTGGTACTCGTTCGGCTGGGAGTCCCTGCTCCTGGAGGTGGGCTTCCTCGCGGTCTTCCTCGGCAACGACGAGGTGGCGCCGCCGGTCGTGGTGCTGTTCCTCATGCGCTGGGTGCTGTTCCGCGTCGAGTTCGGCGCAGGGCTGATCAAGATGCGGGGCGACGCCTGCTGGCGGAAGCTGACCTGCCTCTATTTCCACCACGAGACCCAGCCGATGCCGGGTCCGCTGAGCTGGTTCTTCCACCATCTCCCCAAGCCGTTCCACCGTGCCGAGGTGGCCGCGAACCACTTCACCCAACTCGTGCTGCCCGTGCTGCTGTTCACCCCGCAGCCGGTCGCGACGGCGGCGGCCTCGCTGATGATCCTGACCCAGTTGTGGCTGGTCCTGTCCGGCAACTTCTCCTGGCTGAACTGGACGACGATCGTGCTCGCCCTGAGCGTGACCGAGCTCCCCACCACCGCGCCGCATGTCGCCGCCGCGCCGCTCTGGTACGAGGTGGTCGTCCTCGTGGTGGCCGCCGGCCTGCTGGCCCTGAGCTACCGTCCGGCACGCAATCTGATCTCCCCGCGCCAGGTCATGAACCGCTCCTTCGACCCGCTCCACTTGGTCAACACCTACGGGGCGTTCGGCAGCGTCAGCCGGGTGCGTCACGAGGTGATCGTCGAGGGCACCGCGGACGAGGTGCCGCGCGAGGACGCGGACTGGCGGGAGTACGAGTTCAAGGGAAAGCCGGGCGATCCGCGGTACTGGCCACGCCAGTTCGCGCCGTACCACCTGCGGCTCGACTGGCTGATGTGGTTCGTGGCGCTCTCTCCCGGATACGCCGGAACATGGTTCTCGGCATTGGTGGAACGGCTCCTGGAGAACGACCGTGACACCCTGCGGCTGCTGCGCCGCTCCCCGTTCCCCGCCGACGCGCCGCCCCGCTACATCCGCGTCCGCCTCTTCCGCTACCGGTACACGACCTGGCGCGAACTGCGCGAGACCGGCGCGTGCTGGCATCGGACGTACGTGCGCGACTTCCTCCCGCCGACACGGCTGGAAGGCGCGGGCGAGCGGCGGATTCCGTACTGAGGGCTGCCTCGTAACCGGTGTGCCTCACTGCCTGCCTGCGCCGGTTCCTTGCTGCCGGGAACTCCGTGATGCCGAGGACTCCGTGATGCCGTGGATTCCGTATATCGCGGGCGTATCGAAAATCGCATACGCCACCGCAACGGCCCTCGGTCTCCAATGTGGGCATGAACCGCAACCCATCCCTGTCGGCGCCGCTCCGCCGTACGCGCGGGATCGTGCTTCTCGGCCTGGCGATCCTCGGCGTGGCGAGCGCCGCGTTCGTCGTGCGGCGGCCGCTCATGATGTCCGCTCCGAGATGCATGGCCGGGCGGTGGCACGGCTGCTTCGACACGTTCAACGGTGTGGTGCTCATGACGTTGGTCACGCTGCCGTTGGCCGCGCTGGTGGTGTGGGCCCTGGCGCACCGTCGGCGGGCCGCCGGCGTCACGTCGCCGTGGCGGATGTCGCTGGCCGAGGTGGGCATGGTCCACGGGACGGTGCCGTTCCTGTGGCTGACCATGATGCCCGGCGCCGGGCCCGGCACCGCTCCACGTCGGGTGAGCCTGGTACCGCTGCGGGACCTGGTCACGATGGGGCCGCTCGGGATCGCCGGCAACCTGCTGGTCTTCGCGGCGCTGGGGTTCTTCGCCCCGATGCGGTTCGCGGCGGCGGCGTCCGTGCCGCGGATCCTGGCCCTCGGGGTGGGCTGCTCGGTCCTGGTCGAAACCGCACAGTACGTCCTGTGGCTGGACCGGGTGTCCTCCGTGGACGACGTACTGGTCAACACCGTCGGCGCCGCGCTGGCCGCGCTGGCGTCGCGCCGCTGGTGGCGCACCACGGCGCAAGCGCCCTCGGACCGGCCTCGCCCCGCGCTGACACCGGCAGGCTGAGTCGCGTGTCCGGTGCGCGCATGTCTTGCATACGTCGGCGATATGGTGCGCTGCTTAGGCTTCAGGCATGCGCGTACTGATCGTGGAGGACGAGCCCTACCTGGCGGAAGCCGTCCGTGACGGTCTGCGGCTGGAGGCGATCGCCGCCGACATCGCCGGCGACGGCGACTCCGCCCTGGAACTGCTCAGCGTCAACTTCTACGACCTCGCGGTCCTCGACCGCGACATCCCCGGCCCCTCCGGCGACGAGGTCGCCCGGCGTATCGTCGCCTCCGGCAGCGGCATCCCGATCCTCATGCTCACCGCTGCCGACCGGATCGAGGACAAGGCTTCCGGCTTCGGGCTCGGCGCCGACGACTATCTCACCAAGCCGTTCGAGCTCCAGGAGCTCGTCATGCGGCTGCGGGCGCTCGACCGCAGGCGCGCGCACTCCCGGCCGCCGGTCAGGGAGATCGCGGGCCTCCGGCTGGACGCCTTCCGTCGGGAGGTCTTCCGCGACGGACACTACGTCGCGCTGACGCGTAAGCAGTTCGCCGTCCTCGAAGTCCTCGTCGCCGCCGAGGGCGGGGTCGTCAGCGCCGAAGAGCTGCTGGAACGGGCCTGGGACGAGAACGCCGACCCCCTCACCAACGCCGTGCGCATCACCGTCTCCGCACTGCGCAAACGACTCGGCGAACCATGGCTCATCGCCACGGTGCCCGGCGTCGGCTACCGGATCGACACCGGCATGGACAGCACCCACTCCGGCGGCGCTCATGAATAGACGCCCAGGGCGCAGCGCCCGGCTGAAGCTCACCCTCAGCTACGCCGGATTCCTCTTCGTCGCGGGCACTCTCCTGCTGGCCGTCGTGTGGGTGTTCGCGCTGCGCTGGCTACCGGACAACGACCCCAGATCCCTCCAGAAGACGTTCGGTGCCGTGGTCATCGTCGGGCCCAGCCGCTCCGACCTCCTGCGCGGCTTCGCCCCCGCCGCGGCCGTGGCGATGGTCTTCCTGCTCGTGTTCGGCCTCCTGGGGGGATGGGTCCTCGCCGGCCGGATGCTCGCACCACTCACCCAGATCACGGATGCGGCCCGGATGGCCGGGAACGGATCGCTGTCCCACCGGATCCGCATGCAGGGCCGCCAGGACGAATTCCGGGAACTCTCCGACGCGTTCGACTCGATGCTCGAACAACTCGAGTCCCATGTCGCCGAGCAGCGGAGGTTCGCCGCGAACGCATCCCACGAACTGCGCACCCCGCTGGCGATCTCGCGGACGCTCCTCGACGTCGCCCGCAAGGACCCCACGCGGGACCGGGGTGAACTCATCGAACGCCTGCACGCGGTCAATACGCGGGCGATCGACCTCACCGAGGCCCTCCTGCTGCTCGGCCGCGGCGACCGCGGGACCTTCACCCGCGAGAGCGTCGATCTGTCCCTCATCGCCGAGGAAGCCGCCGAAACGCTGCTTCCCCTCGCCGAACAGCGCCGGATCACGCTCGACGTCACCGGTGCGGCGGCCCGAACCAGCGGCTCCGCGGAGCTCCTGCTGCGGATGGTGACGAACCTCGTCCAGAACGCCATCGTCCACAATCTCCCCGTCGGCGGCACCGTGACGGTCCGCACCGAGGCGGACGGCGACACGAGCGTGCTGCGGGTCGAGAACACGGGCCGTCAGCTCCCGCCGGAGCTGGTACCGACCCTCACCGAGCCCTTCCAGCGCGGAACGGAGCGCCTGCGCACCGACGAGCACGCCGGCGTCGGCCTCGGCCTGGCCATCGTGAACAGCGTCGTCCGCGCCCACGACGGGACCCTCGACCTCGCTCCCTGCCCCGCCGGCGGCCTCCTCGTCACGGTCCGGCTTCCCGGCACGAAGCAGGCGTCGTCCCCGAGTGATCGGCAATGATGGGCGAGGTGTCAGCGATGACTCGCGCACCGGAATCCGCGATCCGGACAGTGACGACGGGGTGCGTTGTGGGAATGGTCGAAGAGCTCTGGAAGGCCGGGGAGATGCCGCTCCGCGACGGGCTGTACCGGCCGGACGACACCGGCTCGGAGTTGCGTGTCGAGGGTCCGGGGGCGTACCACCCGGATGCCGGGCAGCCGATTCCCTTCCGTGTCGGAGGACCGTTCGACGTGGCCCAGGCCCTTGAGGAACACGGCGTCGACGAGGTGGACACGTGCTTCGAGAGCCCGCTGCCGGACGGAACGGGGTGGATGTCCGGCGGGGGCGGCGGGATGGGCAACATCGGCCACCTCGCCCGTCTCGACGCCGACCGCTCGTTGCGGTGGCTCGCCGTGATGTTCCACTCCAACCCGTTCGTCGAGGTGCGCTACGAGGGCATGAGCGCCGTCTTCACCAACGACTGGGGAAACCGGCTGATGCTCGACCTCGGCAGCCCTGCCCTCGGCTGACACCGCCCCTGAACGAGGACAGGGGGGATCAGACGCCGTACACGCGAGTGGCCGTGCCGGTGAAGACGGAGTGGCGCTCGCTCTCGTCCAGCCCGGACGTCAGCTCCTCGGCCGTCCGGACGACCTGGCCGTAGGTCGCGGCGAGCGTGCACACCGGCCAGTCGGAGCCGAACATCGTCCGGTCGGGACCGAAGGCTTCCAGGACCGTGTCGGCGTACGGCCGCAGGTCATCGGGAGTCCACCGCGCCGGGTCCGCCTCGGTGACCATCCCGGAGAGCTTGCACACCGTGTTGGGCAGCGCGGCCAGTTCGCGGACCGCGGCCGCCCAGGGGTCCGGGGCGCGGGCGGCGATCGGCGGCTTGCCCAGGTGGTCCAGCACGAAGGTCAGTCCGGGGTGTTCGGCGGCTGCCCGTGCGCAGGCGGGCAGTTGGTGCGGCCGCACGACGAGGTCGTAGACGAGCCCCGCGTCCGCGACGGCGGCCAGTCCGCGCCGCACGTCCGGGCGCAGCAGCCAGCCGGGGTCGCGCTCGCCCTGGACCTGGTGGCGGATGCCCCTGAGATGACTGCCGCCGGGCATCTCCCGCAGGCGCGCGAGCTCGTCGGCGACGTCCGGCCGGGTCAGGTCCGTCCAGCCGACCACGGCCGCCACCAGCGGACTCTCCTGCGCGAGCGCGAGCAGCTCGGGGGTCTCGTCGGCCATGGTGACCGTCTGGACGAGGACGGTGCGGTCCACCCCGGCGGTGTCCGCCTCCGGTGCGAGGTCCGCCATGCCGAAGTTCCGTCGCAGGGGCTGGAGTTCGGGGCCGGTGATCCAGTCCTGGTCTCGGACCGACAGGTCCCAGACGTGGTGGTGAGCGTCTACGGTCACGGCAGTTCCCGTCCGGGGAGGGGGGTGGTGACCGGCAGCAGGCCCTCCGCGTGCAGCTCCTGCCAGAATTCCGGGGGCACGGGCTCAGCGAACTGCCGTGCGCAGTCGCGGACTTCGGCCGCCGAGCGGGCACCGGCCAGGACGCTCACCACCGCCGGGTGGGCGGCCGGGAAGGCGAGGGCGGCGGCGCGCAGGGTGGTGCCGTGCCGCTCGGCGATCTCCTTCAGGCGCAGTGCGCGGTCCAGCAACTCGCCTCCCGCCACGGTGTAGTTGTACGTCGCTCCCGGGCGCGGATCCGCCAGCAGGCCGGAGTTGAAGGCGCCGCCGATGATGACGGAGGTACCGCGGTCCTGGGCGGCAGGGAGCAGTTCGGTGAGGGCGCCTTGGTCCAGGAGGGTGTAGCGGCCCGCGCACAGCACCACGTCGACGTCCGTCTCGCGCACGAACCGGGTGAGCATGTCCGTCTGGTTCATGCCCGCGCCGATCGCACCGACGACGCCCTGCGAGCGCAGCTTCTCCAGCGCGGGGTAACCCTCACGGAAGGCCTGCCCGGCGTGGTCGTCGGGGTCGTGCAGGTAGACGACGTCCACGCGGTCGAGGCCGAGCCGTCCGAGGCTGGCGTCCAGGCTCCGGCGTACGCCGTCGGCGCTGAAGTCCCAGACGCGGTGGTGCGTGGCGGGCACCGCGAAGCCGTCGGCCAAGTCGTCGCCGCCCGCTTCCACGGGTTCCAGGAGGCGCCCCACCTTGGTCGAGACGGTGTACTCGGCGCGGGGCCGGTCGCGCAGGGCCTCACCCAGGCGCTGTTCGGAGAGGCCGAGGCCGTAGTGCGGGGCGGTGTCGAAGTAGCGGATGCCGCTCGTCCAGGCGGCGTCGACCGCCTCGTACGCCTGCTCGTCGGTGACCTCGGTGAACAGGTTGCCGATGCCGGCGGCACCGAAGGACAGCGCGCTGACGGGGACGCCGCTCCCGCCGAGGAGGTTCACCGGGCCGCCGGGCGCGGTCGCAGCCCCTGCATCCCGCCGTCCACCGCGAGTGCGGTGCCGGTGGTGGATCCGGACAGCGGGCTCGCCAAGTAGGCGATGGCGCCCGCGACTTCGGGCGCCGACACCAGGCGGCCGGTGGGCTGGCGGGCCTCCAGTGCGGCGCGCTCGGCGGCCGGATCGGGAGCGGCGTCCAGGAGCCGGCCGACCCACGGGGTGTCCACCGTGCCGGGGTTGACACAGTTGACGCGGATGCCTTCGCGGACGTGGTCGGCGGCCATGGCGAGGGTGAGGGCCTGGACGGCGCCCTTGGACGCCGAGTACAGCGCCCGCTGGGGCAGGCCCGCGGTGGCCGCGACCGAGCAGGTGTTCACGATCGCCGCGTGTGTGGATTCCCGGAGGTGGGGCAGGGCGGCGCGGGTCGTCCGCACGACGCCGAGGACGTTGACGTCCAGGACCCGGTGCCATTCCTCGTCGTCGTTGTCCTCGACGGTGCCGCGAGCGCCGATGCCCGCGTTGTTCACCAGGATGTCGAGGCCGCCCAGGTCCGCGACCGCGGCGGCGACGGCCGCCCGAACGGAGGCGTCGTCGGTGACGTCGGCGCGGTGGCCGGTCAGCGGCTTGTCGACGGACGAGGGATCGAGGTCGAGGACGGCGACCCGGGCTCCGCGGGCGGCGAGGAGGTCGGCGGTGGCCCGGCCGATCCCGGAAGCGCCTCCGGTCACCAGTGCCCTGAGTCCGTCGAAGTCCTGATGGTCCGTCATGCGGCGTGCCCCTTCCGGTCGTCGGCTTTCGGCCTAGTGAGGTCGGCGGCCCAGAAGGCGCCGCCGGGGTAGGTGAACTCCGCGATGGACTCCGGCCGCATGGTGGCGGAGAAGCCCGGCGCGGTGGGTGCCCGGTAGTGGCCGTCGCGGATCACCACCGGTTCGGTGAAGTGGTCGTGCAGATGGTCGACGTACTCGATGACGCGGTCGTCGGTGGTGCCGGACAGGGCGACGAAGTCGAACATCGAGAGGTGCTGGACGAGTTCGCACAGGCCCACGCCCCCGGCGTGCGGACAGACGGGCACGCCGAACTTGGCCGCGAGAAGCAGGACGGCGAGGTTCTCGTTGACACCTGCGACGCGTGCGGCGTCGATCTGGAGAATGTCGATGGAGCCGGCCTGGAGGAGTTGCTTGAAGACGATCCTGTTCTGCACGTGCTCGCCCGTGGCGACCTTGACGGGGGCCACCGCCTCGCGCACTGCGGCATGACCGAGGATGTCGTCGGGGCTGGTCGGCTCCTCGATCCAGTACGGCTGGAGCTCGGAGAGCGCCTTGGTCCAGCTGATCGCCTCGTCCACGTCCCAGCGCTGGTTGGCGTCGAGCGCGATGCGCACGTCCGGGCCCACCGCCGCACGGGCGACGTGGCAGCGGCGTAGATCGTCCGCGAGATCCGCTCCCACCTTCAGCTTGATCTGCCGGAATCCCCCGGCGACCGCCGCGACGGCGAGGCGGGTGAGCTTCTCGTCGCTGTAGCCGAGCCAGCCGGGCGAGGTGGTGTACGCGGGATAGCCGTGTGCGCGCAGGGTCGCGGCGCGTCCCGCGGCCCCTTCCCGGCCCCGGTTCAGCAGTTCCAGCGCCTCCTCGGGCGTCAGCGCGTCCGTGATGTAGCGGAAGTCGACCTGTCCGACGAGCCAGCGGGGATCGGCGTCCGCGAGCAGCTGCCACAGCGGTTTGCGGGCGCGTTTGGCGGCCAGATCCCACACGGCGTTGACGACGGCGCCGATCGCCATGTGCATCACGCCCTTCTCGGGTCCGAGCCAGCGCAACTGGCTGTCGCCGACCAGATCCCGGGAGAGGGAGCCCGGGTCGGCGCACAGCTCGTCGAGAGACCGTCCGGCCACGTGCCCCCGTAGCGCGTCGATCGCGGCGACCTGGACATCGTTGCCCCTCCCGATGGTGAAGCTGAAGCCGTGCCCCTCGACCCCGTCGGCCGCGTCGGTGCGCAGGACGACGTAGGCCGCCGAGTAGTCGGGGTCCGGATTCATCGCGTCCGAGCCGTCGAGCTCGCGCGAGGTGGGAAAGCGGATGTCGTAGGTGTCGACCGCGGTGACACGGGCGGGGCTCGGGGACACGGGAGGCCTTTCGGTCGGTCCTCGTCGGGTGTTGTCGAGCGAAGTCGATCGAACTCGGGCGTTTGTCGAGCGCTGTGGGACAGGACGCGTGGCCGGAGGTCCCGCTACCGACCGCGACGAATATTTATCAGACCACTTCGCAGTACGGACACCCTTCGATGCCACATTTTGCCGATTTTCAGCCGCGCCGGCCCACAGTGGTCCGACCACTCCAGTCGTTAGACTGCGGCGCACCCGGCGACAGGAGGACGCGGCGTGGACGAGACCCCACCCGGTGCCACAGAGCCCGGTGCCACAGAGCCCGGTGCCACGGCGCACGGCGACGGCCCGGCGCCGCCGAAGGGCACCGTCACACAGCGCGCCATCGAGCGGATCAAGACGATGATCCGCGAGGGCTCTCTGGAGCCGGGGCAGCGGCTGCCGGCCGAGCGGGATCTGGCGGCCCGACTGGGCATCTCGCGCAGTTCGATGCGCGAGGCGATCCGGGCACTGACGATTCTCGGCGTACTGGAGGCCCGGCACGGATCGGGCATCTACGTCACGCGGTTGGAGGCCGGTGACCTGCTGGAGACCTTCGGCGTCGTGGCCGACCTCTCCCGTGGACCCCGGCTCGTCGAACTGCTGGAACTGCGCCGCATCCTGGAGTCGACGGCGACCTCGATGGCCGCCGCCCGGATCACCCCGGACCGGCTCGCCGAGGTGGAGAAGCATCTGACCGCGATGAACGCGACGGACGATCCGGAGCAGATCCTCGCCCACGATCTGGCCTTCCACCGCGCGATCGTGGCCTCCGCGGGCAACGAGACCATGACCGCCGTCCTGGACGGCCTCTCCTCGCGCACGTTCCGTGCCCGCGTCCGGCGCGGCGACCAGGAGGAGGGCGCCTTCGAGCGCACCCGGCGCGAACACGCCGCGATCCACCGCGCGTTGGTGGCCCGGGACCCGGAGGCGGCACGGGCGGCGGCGGCCGCGCATGTCGGCGAGGTCGAGCGGTGGCTGCGGTCCCGGCGCGAACCGTAGCGGCTCGAGCCGGGACCGCGGCCGCCCCCGGCCCGGCGTCAGGCCCGCTTGAGCCGCAGGGTCACCAGCTCGAACGGGCGCAGCCGCAGGCTGATCCGGTCACCCTCCCGGGTCGGGGACGGAACGTCCGGGAGCGGTCGCTCCAGCAGGTCCGTCACGGTGACGTCCCCGACCGTGAACCCGGCCGTCAGGGTGGCCCTCGTACGGCCTCCCCGGGACTCGTGGAAGCGGACGACCACATCGCCGCTCCTGTCGTCGGCCAGTTTGACCGCCGTCACGACGACCGCGTCCTGGTCCACGCCGACCAGCGGCGCGACCTCCCGCGCACCCATGACCCGCCGCTCGGGCAGGTTGATCCGCCAGCCCTCGCGCACCGCGTCCCCGATGGCGGCGCCCGGCACCAGCGCGTGCCGGAAGCGGTGCGTCCCCTGGTCGGTCTCGGGGTCGGGGAAGCGCGGAGCACGCAGCAGCGAGACACGCACGGTGGTGGTCGTACCGGAGTCGCTGTCGCGCACGGTGCGGGTGACGTCATGGCCGTACGTCGAGTCGTTGACCAGGGCGACGCCCCATCCCGGCTCCTCGATGTGCACGAAGCGATGGTTGCACGCCTCGAACTTGGCGGACTCCCATGAGGTGTTGGTGTGCGTGGGCCGGTGGAAGTGCCCGAACTGGGTCTCGGACGCGTACCGTTCGGCGTGCACGTCGAGCGGGAAGGCGAGCTTCAGGAACTTCTCGGTCTCGTGCCAGTCCACCTCGGTGTCGATACCGAGCCGGCACTCCCCGGGGCTCAGCGACAGCACCTGGGTGACCCTCGACGCCCCGAAGGACCGTACGATCCGGACCGACGTGCCGTCCTCGGCGGGCGCGATCTCGTCCACGTCGACCAGGTCGGTGACCGTGTTGCGGTAGAACTCGTCGACGTCCCAGGCGTCCCACATGTTCGGGAAGTCGGGGTGGATCTGGAGCAGGTTGGCGGCCCGGCCGGGCGCGACCGACTCGCGGTCCGCATCGAGGTCGTACGCCGAGACCACGAGCCCCCGCTCGTCGATCTCCACGCGCAGCAGGCCGTTGTCGAGGACGTGGCCGCCGTTCGGGCGCGAGGCGTGTCGAACCTCGCCGTCGACGCGCGGCGCGGCGCCGCCGCCCGCCGGGACCCCGTCCCTGCTGTGCGGGGCCGAGTTGAACACCAGCGTCGTGGAGCCGTCACCGGCCAGTGCGCGCTGCGCGGCGTCGATGACGGCGCCCAGCTCCTCGGCGACCCGCTCGTAGGTGCGGCGGGCCTCCCGGTGCACCCAGGCGATGGACGAACCGGGCAGGATGTCGTGGAACTGGTGGAGCAGCACCGTCTTCCACAGCCGGTCCAACTCCTCGTACGGGTAGGGGAATCCGGTCCGTACGGCGGCGGTCGTCGCCCAGAGCTCGGCCTCCCGGAGCAGGTGCTCGCTGCGCCGGTTGCCCTGCTTGGTCCTCGCCTGGCTGGTGAGGGTGGCGCGGTGCAGTTCCAGGTACAGCTCGCCGACCCACACGGGGGCGTCGGGGTATTCGGCCTCGGCCTTCCTGAAGAACTCCTCGGGGGTCTCCCAGACCACGGTCGCGGAGCCTTCGAGGTCGCGGAGCCGGGCCGCCTTGGCGACCATCTCGCGTGTGGTGCCGCCGCCTCCGTCGCCCCAGCCGGTGGGGGCGAGGGAGTGCCGGGCGACGCCCTTGTCCTTGAAGTTGTTCGCCGCGTGGGCGATCTCGCCGCCCTTCATCGAGCAGTTGTAGGTGTCGACGGGCGGGAAGTGCGTGAAGATGCGGGTGCCGTCGATGCCCTCCCAGCGGAAGGTGTGGTGCGGGAACTTGTTGGTCTGCGACCACGAGATCTTTTGTGTCAGCAGCCACTTGGAGCCGGCCGCCTTGATGATCTGCGGCAGGCCGGCGGCGAAGCCGAAGGTGTCGGGCAGCCAGGCCTCGTCGTTCTCGATGCCGAACTCGTCGAGGAAGAACCGCTTCCCGTGCACGAACTGACGGGCCATCGCCTCCGAGCCGGGCATGTTGGTGTCCGACTCGACCCACATGCCTCCGGCGGGCACGAACCGCCCGTCGGCGACCGCCTTCTTCACCCGGGCCCACACCTCGGGCCGGTGGTCCCGCACCCACGCCCACTGCTGGGCCTGGGACATGACGAAGACGAAGTCGGGTTCCTCCTCCAGGAGCGCGGTCATGTTGGAGGTCGTGCGGGCCACCTTGCGGACGGTCTCGCGCAGCGGCCACAGCCAGGCCGAGTCGATGTGCGCGTGCCCGACGGCGCTGATCCGGTGCGCCGACGGCGCGGCGGGCGCCGCCAGGACGTCCCGGAGCTGTGAACGCGCCGCTTCCGCCGTGCTGTTGACGTCCTGGAGGTCCACCGCGTCCAGCGCCCGTTCCACCGCGCGCAGGATGTCCCAGCGCCGCGCGGACTCCACCGGAAGCTCCGCCATCAGCTCGCCGAGGACCTCCAGGTCGTTGACGAGCTGCCACACCGTCTCGTCGAAGACGGCGAGATCCATCCGCTCCAGCCGGTACTGCGGCTCGCTGCCCGCCGTCTCCTTGTCGCCCAACCGGGTGGGCAGGAAGGGGTGGTAGTCGAGGATCACCGGGTTGGAGGCGGCCTCGATGTGCAGCTGGACCCGCTCGCCGCCCTCGACCGGGGCACCGATCCGGACCCACTGGTTGCGCGGGTTGAGGCCCTTCACGGGGGTGCCGTCGGGCCGGTGGACGAGGCCCTCGCACTGGAAGCCTGGCATGTTCTCGTCGAAGCCGAGGTCGAGCAGCGCCTCGACCGTCCGGCCGGCCCATGCCTCGGGGACGGTGCCGGTGACCCGGAACCAGCTGGTGCCCCACGGAGCTCCCCAGCGCGCGCCGACCGCGATCGGTTCCGGCGTGGCGGCGAGCCCTTCGGCGACCGGGACGGGCTCGTCCGGCGCGTTCCACACGGCCACGTCCAGCGGTGCGGACTCGGGGTACACGGCCGGACGGATGCGTTCGTCCAGGACGCGCTTGAGGCGGGCCTCGACCAGCGTGCGGTCGTCATGCATGCGAGTACTCCGTGGGGTGAGGGGGAGGATGTGGGCTACCAGGTGCGGGTGGTCGTCGCGGGGGTCGAGACGGTGAACAGCTCCCCCACCGAACGCAGTTCGAACACCGCGGCCGCCTCGCCCTGCTCGGGGGCGAGACCGCCGACGCAGAAGGCGCTCTGGCAGGTTCCGCCGAGAAAGCGGCGCGTGCCGTCGGGCAGGATCCGGTACAGCTCGTAGTGACGGACGGCGCCCGCCGTCGCGTCCCCGGCCGGGCCGGGGGCGGCCTCCCAGGCGAGGCGCAGGGTGCCGCCGTCGGCGTCGGTGACGCGCAGGCCGGTGGGCGCGGCGGGGGTCACGGCCGTGTCCCGGACGGCGAGGGCGCCGAGCCGCCAGCGCACCGGGGCTCCGGCCCCGGTCAGCCGGACACCCAGGGCCCGTACGGTCCCGGACAGCCCGCCGAGCGGCACGGTGGTGGTCTGCCAGCCTTCGCCCGACGTCGGACCGTCGACCGACGGCAGCGGGACATACGTGTACGGGGGCGCCCCGCCGGCCGCGTCGGGGTCGGCCGTGGCGACGGCGAGTTCCAGGGACACCTCGCCCGCGTCGGTGCGGTGGGTCAGCTCGACGACCGTGTCCGGGCCGAGCGGGAGCCGCGTCGCGTACAGGTCCACGGTGGCCGGTGCGTCGAGATCACCGGAGACGAGGAGGCTGCTGCCGCCGCGCCAGGCTTCGGCGAAGTCGAAGGTGACGGTGGGGCGTCGGCCGGTGGTCCGGACCACCCAGCGGCGCGAGGGCAGCCGATCCTGGAGACCGAGGTGGTTCCAGGCGGCGTCCGAGGTCGCGCTGCCGTCCTCGTACCACTTCAGGCCGTGGCCGGTGTTGAAGACGGTCGCGAAGGGGACGGAGGTGACGGTGGAGCGGTCGGCGACAAAGACGGCGGGGGCGCGCCATTTCGCCGTCGGGTCGGGTGCGGCGGGGTCGAGGGAGGCGCCGGTCCAGAACGCGTCGTCGGCGGCGTGGAAGTCACCGGGTGTGCGGCTCGCGGGGAGGTGGTTGCGGGTCCACTCCGGCCGGTAGAAGCCGATGGAGGTGATGTGCGGCGCGCCGGCCGGCACGATGGCGTCCCAGTTCACGGAGGCGTTCGTGCCGTTCGCCTCGACGTCGATGCCGGCCCACAACTCGTAGCGGTCGCGGCCGAGTTGCTGTGCGGTCGTCCCGGAGGTGGCGAGGCTGCTCCGGGACCAGCGGAAGTCGAGGAACATGGAGTCGGCGGCCTGGAAGAACGTCTTGTTCTGGTTGTTCAAGGCCCCCTGCCAGCTCACCGTGCCGTTGACGGTCATCGCGTCGTACCAGGTGACGCGCTGCCCCTCGGCCGCGCCGAGCGCCCTCAGTTCGCGCACGAAGCCGAGCATGTCGGTGGCGAGCGCGGTGTTGCCGCCGCCGGTCTCGGCGTTGAGGAACCAGCCGTCGAAACCGTACGCGGCGGCCACCGCGACGAGTTGCGCGGCGAGCGGGAAGTGCCCGGCGGAGTCCTTCTGCACCAGGTCGCGGGTCCACTGCAGTCGGCCGCCGTAGGCGACGGGCGGCAGGAACACATTGCCGAGGACGGGTACACCGTGGCGGTGGGCGGCGTCCACGATCGGCGCGTTCGGCGCGAGGATCAGTCCCTCACCCGACGAGCCTCCCCAGAAGACGAGCTCGTCGACGTACGACCAGTGGGTGAGCGCGTAGTAGTCGGCGGTGGCCGCGCCCTGGGCGGGGTTGCCCGACGTGGGGCCGAACGAGACCAGGGACTGGACGCGGGCCTGGCCGGAGCGGGCCGTGGTGTTCGCGGGGACCGGGGTGAAGCGCGTGGCGAGCGGAACGGTGGCGGCGTTGAAGGCCAGGTCCGTGTCGCTGTCGGCGCTCCACGCCTTCAGACCGCGCCAGGTGATGCCGGCGCCCGGCGTGCCCGAGGGCAGCGAGTCGGGGTACCAGTACGAGGCGTAGGGCTGGAGGTCGCGGGTGGCGGCCGCGGCCCTGCCCAGCGGGCCCGGGAGGAGTCCGGCGGCGGCGCCGGCTCCGGCGAGCAGGACTGTACGTCTGCTGAGGTTCACGATGTGCTCCGTATCGTTGGGGGACGGTCTACGGCGCTGAGGTCGTACGGCGAATCGCCGGTACGGCCCCGGAGTTGGGGTCATACGGCGAATCGCCGGTACGGCCCCGGTCTTGGGGTCATGCGGTGAATCGCTCGGCGGCGGAGCCCGGTGTTTGGGGTCATGCGGTGACCTGACCCGGTGTGACGACCTCGGTGATGCCGCGGGCGGCGAGATGTTCCTTGTCGGCCGCGCGGCTCGCGAGGACGGTGGTGGGGCGGACGCCGTCGGCGGTCAGCCGGGCGAAGGCCTCGAAGACGGGGCCGCCCGGCGCGCAGACCGAACGGCCCGGCGTGGTGTCGACGACCAGCGCGGTTGTGCGCGGGGCGGGTACGTCCGGGCGGCCCTCCTTGACGATCCTCGCGATGCTCTCCCCGGCCGGCTTGGTCTGCCGGTCGTTGGTCAACAGGCCGAGGCTGTATTCGAGTTCGGGGAAATCGGCGAGGTCGCGGCTGACGTCGTGCGAGCACCACCAGGTCACGCCCCACAGATCGGGGCAGTCCAGGGCGGCCGCCACGGTCGCCTCGGTGAAGGCGGCCGCGTGCTCGGCGGGGATCAGCGGAGCGGGCGCGCCGACCTCCTGGAGCCAGACCGGCCGGTGCGGGTCGTCGGCCCAGGCCTTGGACAGCTCGATCAGGTAGGCGGCGTGGTACTCGGTGGCGGTGCCACTGCGGCCGTGGCGCTGTGCCGTCCCGTTGAACACCCACGAGTGCACGGCGGTCATCGCGCCGAGCCGCGCGGAGTGCTCCGGCGTGAACGGCTGGTCGTCCTGGTACCAGGCGGCGTCGTACGAGGCGTGCAGATGCGTCCTGCCCGGGGCACCCTCCTCGCAGGCGGCCAGCAGACGCGCGAGCCACCGCTCGGCCTGGGCGGCGGTGATGCGGTCGGGGTCGGGGTGCGGTCCGGCCGCGAACTGATTGACCTCGTTGCCGATCGTCATCCCGATGAAGTTCGGCCGGTCGGCGAGGGCCGCGGCCAGGGTCCGCAGGTACTCGGCCTCTCCCGCGACCACGTCAGGATCGGTGAAGATGTTCCGCCGGTGCCAGGTCTGCGTCCAGGCCGGCAGGAAGTCGAAGCTCGACAGATGTCCTTGCAGACCGTCCACATCGACGTCGAGTCCCCGCTCTGCGGCCGCGTCGGCGAGCGAGACGAGCTGCTCGACGGCCCGCGGACGGATCAGCGTCCGGTTGGGCTGGAAGTAGGGCCACAGCGGGAAGACCCGGATGTGGTCCAGGCCGAGCGCGGCGATGGAGTCGAGATCGGCGCGTACGGAGTCCGGGTCGAAGTCGAGCCAGTGGTGGAACCACCCGGAACTCGGGGTGTAGTTGACGCCGAAGCGCACGGCAGAGGGCATTCGGGATCCTTGCGAATCGGAAGAACGGGGGTGCGGAGTACGGGGGTGCGGGGGAGCACGAAGTGTGGGGAGCAGGGGTGCGGTCGTACGGGGATGCGGGGGTGCGGAGTACAGCGGGTCGCAGGCACGGGCCTGCGGTATGAGGGAGTACGCAGGCACGGGCCGGCGGCGAACCGCCCGCCGGCGTCAGCCCTTCACGGCTCCCTCGCCCACCCCGCGGAAGAAGTACCGCTGGAGACAGGCGAAGAGGGCGATCAGCGGCGCCACGGCGATGATCGTGCCCGCGGCGACGAGCCGTTCGTCGTTGGCGAAGGTGCCGTGCAGGTAGTTGAGTCCGATGGTCAGGGTGAACTTCGAGGGATCGCTGAGCACGATGAGCGGCCACAGGAAGTCGTCCCAGGCGCCCATGAAGGCGAAGATCGCGACGACGGCGAGGGTGCCCCGCACCGAGGGCAGCGCGATCCGCAGGAACCGCTGCCAGGCGTTGGCCCCGTCGACGAAGGCCGCCTCCTCGATCTCGTAGGGGAGGCCGAGGAAGGCGTTGCGCATCAGCAGAACGTTCATCGCGCCGACGCAGCCGGGCAGGACGACCCCGATGAGCGTGTTGTTCAGGCCGAGCTCACGCATGGTGGTGAACTGGGCGATGATGATGCCCTCGACGGGGACCAGCATGGCGAGGATGAAGACGAGAGTGGCCACGCGCCGGCCCCGGTAGCGCAGCCGGGCCAGGGCGTAGCCCGCGAGTGCCGAGCCCACGCAGTTGGTGACGACATTGGCGCCCGCGACTTTCAGCGAGTTGAGAGCGAAGTCCCACACCGGGATGGTGTCGGCGACCCGCTCGTAGTTGTGCAGGCTCGGACTGCCGGGGAGGAACTTCGGCGGCGAGCTGAAGATGTCCTCGGTCGGCCCCTTGAGCGAGGTGGACAGCTGCCACAGGAAGGGGCCGACGGTGAGCGCGAGGACACCGAGCAACAGCAGGTAGCGCAGGGCGAGTTCCCAGGCGCGGATGCGGCGTCCGTGTTCGTCGGTGACACCGCGGCGGCGCGGGTGGCGTTCCGTCTCCGGCCGCCGCTCGACGGGACGTACCTTCTCCAGCACGCTCACGCGTCCTCCTTCCGGTCGGCGCGCAGCACGAGCAGCATGAGCGCGACGGTGACGACGAAGACGACCACCGAGAGGGCGGACGCGTAGCCGACCCGGCCGGTCAGTCCGGTGCCGGTGCGCTGGACGAGCATGACGAGGGTGGTGTCCTCGCCCGCCGGACCGCCGTCCGGGCCCGCCATCAGGTACACCTCGGAGAACACCTTGAAGGCGGCGACCGAGGACAGCGCGGCGACCAGCACCATGGTGGAGCGGACGGCGGGCACGGTGACCGTGAGGAAGCGGCGCACCGCGCCCGCGCCGTCCACCGAGGCGGCCTCGTGCAGTTCGCGGGGCACGTTCGCGAGCGCGGCCAGGTAAATGATCATGTAGTAGCCGAGGCCCTTCCAGACCGTGACGGCCATGGCACTGAGCAGGAGCAGCCACTGGTCGCTGAGGAAGCCGACCTTGCCGATCCCGATCGCCTCCAGCAGCGAGTTCACCAGGCCGCGTTCGTCGAGGAGCCACACCCAGATGAGCCCGACCACGACGATCGACGCGACGACCGGGGTGTAGAAGGCCGACCGGAAGAAGGTGATGCCGGGGATGTTCTTCTGGACGAGGAGGGCGAGCAGCAGCGGCAGCAGGACGAGCGCGGGGACGACCCCGAGGACGTACAGCGTGCTGTTGCGCAGCCCGGTCCAGAACATCTCGTCGTGCAGCAGCTCCCGGAAGTTGGCCAGGCCGACGAACTCGCCGGGGATCAGGGTGCGGCGGTCGGTGAAGGAGTTGATCACCGTCGACACGAACGGATACAGGATGAAGACGGCCACGACCAGAAGCCCTGGAGCCGCGAACAGCCAGGGGCTGCTGACCAGTTGGCGCCGCACTCGGGTATCGGACCGTCGCCCCCCGGCGTCCGCCCGTCGCCCCGGGACAAGGGCCCGCCGTTCCCGGGTGCGAGGCCGGGGCTCCCGGGTCTGGGGCCCGGGTTCCCGCGCGGTGCTGGAAGAACTCGCCATGTCCGCTCAGCCCTGCTGCCGAAGCAGCGTGTCACAGGTCTTGACAGCGTTGTCAAGAGCCGTCTTGGGGCTCTCCTTGCCCTGGAGCGCCTTGGCGACCTCGTTGCGCAGCGCGGTCTTCATCTGCTCGCTGAACAGGACCGGCGTGTAATTGACCGCGTTCTTCAGTGACTTGGCAGCGGCGATCCGCACGCGCGTCTCGTCGGTGCCGTCCTCCTGGGTGAAATACGGGTCGCCCAAAGACCCCGCCGTGCTCGGGAAGATCGCGACCTTCTTGGCGAAGGACATCTGGTTCCGCGCGTCGGTGACGTAGTGCGCGAAGGCGACCGCGGCCGGGGTCTGCTTGGTGCGCGAGTTGACCATCACGCCCATCACGTACATGTTCACCTTGCCGGTGCTGGTGATCTGGTCCGTGATGCCGATGTTCCTGTAGAGGTTCGGCGCCTGCTTCTTGAAGTTGCCGAGGTCCAGGGCACTGCCCGGGTTCATGGCGACGGCGCCGGTCAGGAACTTCCTTCCGGACGACTCCGGGGTGGCGGTCAGCGCCTGCGCGTCGAGTGCCTTGGCGTCGTACAACTCCTTGTACTTGGTGAGGAGTTCGATTCCCTTGGCATCGTTGAAGGAGAACGCGGTGCCCGCCTTGTTCATCAGCTCGACGCCGTAGCGGCCGAAGTCCTCGACGGTGGGCACGTTGGCGAGGGTGGCGACCTTGCCGTCGCTCTTCTTCGCCAACTGGAGGGCTTCCGAGAAGAGTTCGTCGTACGTCGTCGGCGGCTGGGCCGCGTCGAGGCCGGCCTCCTTGAAGAGCGACTTGTTGTAGAACAGCGGGCCGGTGTTGAGGTACCAGGGAAAGGCGTACGTGCCGGTCATGCCCGGGATCCGGTGACTGGCCCAGGCACCGGCCAGATACTCCTTCTCGTACTGGGCGGCCGACTTGTCGAGGTCGAGGGCGAGGCCCGCCTTGGCGAGCGGGGCGACGAGGTCCGGCGAGACGTTGACGACGTCGGGCAGGGTGCCGCCCGCCGCGTCCGCGCTGATCTTGTCGGCGTACCCCTCGGCGGGCTGGTCGATCCACTTCACGTGGGTTCCCGGGTACTTCTTCTCGAAGTCGACGATCACCCCCTCGAAGTAGGCCTTGAAGTTGGCCCTCAGATTCCAGGTCTGGAAGGTGATGTCACCCTCGACCTTGCCGGAGGCGTCCGTCGATCCACCGCTGTCACCGGAGCCGCACGCGCTGAGCGGCAGGACGAGGGCGACGGCGGCGGTGACAAGTGCTCTGCGGGGTATGGACACGGTGACACGGCTCCCTTGCTGCGTCGGCAGACTGTGGCGCCAGCGACCTTGCCCGGCGGTCTTCGGGGAAGTCAATGCATTCGGGCCCACTAAAGAAATCCCCATAGCATTAGTACAGGTCAGAGCAATATCAACAGTTACTTGCCCAGGATCACTAATGCGCTTTAGGCTTCGATCACTCAAGCGCATTAGTGCGCCTCCTGGAGAAATGGGGAGCCGACATGCCGGCCAAGCGGTCCCCCGCACGCCGTCCGACGATGAAGGACATCGCGCGGCGCGCCGGGGTCTCCGAGAGCGCGGTGTCCTTCGCGCTCAACGACCGGCCCGGGGTCTCCGAGGTGACCCGCGACCGGGTGCGCCGGGTCGCCGAACAGCTCGGCTGGCGGCCCAGCACGGCGGCTCGCCAGCTGTCCGGCGAAGGCGCGGCCACCGTCGGCCTGGTGGTGGCGCGCCCCGCCGACACCCTGGGTGTGGACTCGTTCTTCCTGCAGCTGATCTCGGGAATCCAGGAGGTACTGGCGGAGCGCCATCTCGGCCTGCTCTTCCAGGTGACCGAGGACGTCGACGCCGAGTGCGCGGTCTACCGGCGCTGGTGGGCCGAGCACCGGGTGGACGGCGTGCTGGTCGTCGACCCGCGCGTGGACGATCCGCGTCCGGGACTCCTCGACCGACTGGGCCTGCCCGCCGTGGTCATCGGCGGGGCGCCGGACGCCCGGCATCCGGGACTGTCCACGGTCTGGGCGGACGACGCCGGCGCGATGGCCGCGGTCGTCGACGAGCTGTACGCCCTCGGCCACCGGCGGATCGTGCACATCGCCGGACTGCCGGGCCTCGCCCACACCGAGCGCCGCATCCGGACACTGCGGGCGGAGGCGGAGCGGCGGGGCCTGGCCGAGGTCCGCTCGGTGACCACGGACTACTCGGACGCCGAGGGCGCCGCGGTCACCCGCCGGGTGCTGGAGGGCGCCCGCCCGCCGAGCGCCCTCGTCTACGACAACGACGTGATGGCCCTCGCCGGCGTGGCCGCCGCGACCGAAATGGGGTTCACCGTCCCGGGTGACGTGTCCGTCGTCGCCTGGGAGGACTCCCCCCTGTGCCGCATGGTCAGGCCCTGGCTGTCCGCGCTCTCCCGGGACACCGTCCAGTTCGGCCGCACCGCGGCCCAGGAACTGACCGCGCTCCTGGACGGCGGCCCGGCGCACACGGTGCGGGTACCGGTGCCGCGGCTGATCGAGCGGGAGAGCACCGGGCCCTGCGGGGCATGACGAGGGCGGTTGCCTGGTGCCCTACGAGCACGTCCATCGGGTGCCCGACGAGAGCGAGGCCGCCGAACACCGGGCCATCAAAAGCCGCAAATGGGATGTTCGGCGTCACCGGTCGAGCATATGATCGAATGACATCGCGTGCCGCTGAGGCCGGTGCGGGGACATCGGCCGGCGCCCGCGTGGAATTCGGGAAGGACCGGACCGAATGTCCCAGGCCGACGGCTCTCGACGCGGCGCCCCACCTGCGGGCAGAGTGCTCCCCGTAACTACTCACCAGTACGACACGAGTGAGGAGCGCCCGTGACCACCTGGGCCGGCCGGACCGCCACCGAGATCGCCGCAGCCGTACGCGAAAAGAGGGTCACACCCCGCGAGGTGGTGGCCGAACACCTCGCTCGGATCGAACGCCTCGACGAGCGCGTCGGCGCCTTCCGTACGGTCCGCGCCGAGGCCGCCCTCGTGGAGGCCGACGAGCTGGCCACCAGGGATCTCGGCCAACTCCCCCTCGCGGGCGTGCCGGTGGCGGTCAAGGACAACCTCGCGGTACGCGGCGAGTCGACCCGTAACGGTTCCGCCGCGACCCCGGACACGCCCGCCGAAGAGGATCACGTCACCGTGGCCCGGCTGCGTGCGGCGGGCGCCATCGTGGTGGGCCTGACGAACGTGCCCGAGCTCTGTGTCTTCGGCACCACGGAGGGTGTGTACGGCAACGCCCGCAACCCCTGGGACCTGTCCCGCACGGCGGGCGGCTCCTCGGGCGGCAGCGCGGCGGCGGTCGCCGCCGGGATGGTGCCCATCGCGCTGGGCAACGACGGCATGGGTTCACTGCGCATCCCCGCCGCCAACTGCGGTCTGGTCACACTGAAGCCGGGCCACGGCGTGATCCCCGCCGGGATCGGTCACGGCGACTGGTTCGGCATGTCGGAGAACGGCCCGCTGGCCACGACGGTCGAGGATGCCCGGCTGATGTTCTCCCTCCTCGCGGACATCGAGCCGGCACCGCCCACGGAGCCCGTCACCCGCAGGATCGCCGTCTCGGTACGCAGCCCCCTGGCAGGTGTTCACGTCACGCGGCCGTATACGAACGCCGCCCGCGAGGCCGCCGCTCTCCTGGCCGAGGCGGGCCACCAGGTGCGGTCCGCGAACCCGCCGTACCCGCTCTGGCTGAGCACGACCTCACTCGCGCACTGGACGGCGGGCACCGCGGCGGACGCCGAGGAACTCGACCCGCGCCGGCTGGCCCGGCGCACCCGGGTGCACGCCGCGGTCGGACGCCGCTTCGTGACCGGCGTACGCAAGGGGGCGCGCCGCGAGCAGTTGCGCGGGCGCTTGGCGACGTTCTTCGCCGATCACGACGTGCTGCTCACCCCGGCGCTCGCCCGGCGCAGTCCCGCCTCCGTCGACTGGCACAAGCGGGGCTGGCTGCGCAATGTCCTGGCCAACACCAACTACTCGCCGATGACCCCGCCGTGGAACCTCACCGGCTGGCCCGCGATGTCGGTTCCGTTCGGAAAACTGCCGAACGGCGCCCCGTGCGCCGTCCAGCTCGTCGGCCTGCCCGGCTCCGAGGCGGCTCTGCTAGAGGTGGCCGGACAGCTGGAAGTACTGCACCCGTGGCGGCGTACCGCACCCCTCGGCTGAGAGCTTTCCCCGCTCGGCCGGACCCTGCCGTCACATGCCGAAGCCGCGGCCGTTCGTCGGCCGCGGCTTCCCTGGCTCGGCATGAGCGCGAATCGGCACCCCGGTGCCGTCGTCGATCGCGCTGGATCCCGGCGTCGGTCAGTCGACGCTGGGCAGGATGTGGGGCTCGGCGAGGTCGTCCTCGTAGCCCGCGAGGCGGATGGGGGCGGACCTGGCCCACACGTCCAGGCTTCCGAGCTTGGTGTCGGACCCACCGCCCAGGCGCTCCGTGTGTTCCTTGGGGTCCTGATCGAGATTCGTCTTCTCTGGTGTCACCGCGCACTCCTTATGTGTCGGGTCACCCTCGGGACGTTAGCGCCCGGTGCTCTCGGATCGCCTGACGCCCGCTCGGGTCTGAGTCGAAGCAGTTAGGGACGCGGTGGCGCCGGTAACTCGTATGAGAGCAGGCCGTGGTGACCGGCTTGTCCCGGGACGGACCGTGGGTGTGGGTGGAACCCAGTAAGGCTGCCCGTCGGCTACAGGGTAACCAAATGAGCAGCCCCCCGCTCTATGGGGCTGAAAACTTGAGGTTACTGTCACACGTCATCCAGAACTCATCAGGCCCCGATCTGCGGCGATTTGAAACATGATGCCCTCTTCGTGACCACCCATTCGGCTCAATACCGCCCCTCGGCGAGGGTGTCGGGACCGGCCGCGGGTATCGCCGAAGTCCCGGCCGCGGGTCTCTGAAGTCACCGTCGGCCTACGGTCGTCGCGCGCCTCCCGCACCGAAGACGCCACGCAGTTCAGGTCCCGTTGGCCGGTTCGCAAGGAGGCCATGATCTGCTGTCGCACGGCAACGGCCTTTCTCCCGGGAGGACTGACGCATGGAGCTGCGCAGCGTCGAGGAGCTGATGGATCTGCTGCACGCCTGCCGGGGGGCCTGGGACACCCCGGACCTCCCCCGCTCTCGGCTTCACCCGAGCGGGGGAAGACCCGTCGGCGACCCCGTCGATCTGCACGACCACGCTCTGCAGACCGCCGCGCTGCTGCGCCGGGGCCGTCCCAGCGACAAGGAACTCCAGGTGGCGGGCCTGGTGCACGACATCGGCCATCTGCTCAGGCCGGGTGACGACGCCGGGCACGCCGACCACGCGGCCGACGCGATACGGCCGCTGCTCGGCGAGCGGGTCTCCCGTCTCGTACGCCTGCATGTGGCGGCGAAGCGCTACCTGGCGACCGCCTCGCCCCGCGGGCTGCCCCCGCGGAGCACGTCCACTCCGGCCGCGCAGGGCGGCGCGATGACCCCGCGCGAGGCGACCGCGTTCGAACACGACCCGCTGGCCGAGGACGCGGTGACCCTGCGGCAGGCGGACGACGCCGGCAAGGTCGTCGGCCTGTACGCCGGGGACATGGAGGACTGGCGCACAGTGCTGGAGCTGGTGGCGGAACGTTCCGCGCGGCTCGGGGCAGTCGACTAGCACCTGTCCGTCCCTTCGCGCCGGATCGGACGGCGGCGTCCGGTGCCGTGCGCCGCACGGCGGAGGGTCGCCCTCGCACTGGAAGCGCTCGGGCGTGTCCGACAACACGGCGAGGTGTGGTGCCCAGGCACCGCGGGCCCGGCGGAACGGTCGGACAGGCCTCGGCGCCGCCCGCGCCGGAACCGCTCCCTGCCCGCGTCACCGCCGATGCCACCGCCTCGCTCCGGACCGGCCGCCGCACGGCAACACCGCCTCCTCCAGCACAGGTCACAGGCCGGCGGCGCCACCGACATCGCCACCTCGTTCGCACGGACCTCCGCAGGGAGACGCTCCGCACGGCCCTCAGCCGTCACGTCCGGTGGGCGGCAGCGGTCGTCCGGCGTGCGACGGCAGTCGTCGCCGCGGTCTGTCGGCTGACGGTCCGTCATGAGACGGTACGCGGATGATGCCGCCGTACGGACTCGAGGGCAGGGCCGCCATCGTCACCGGGGCCTCGCGGGGGATCGGTCTCGCCGTCGCCGAGGCGCTCGCCGGAGCGGGCGCGCGGGTGTGCGTGACCGCACGGGATCCGGACGCGGTGCGGCGCGCCGCCGAGCGGGTCGGCGGTATCGGGCTCGCGGGTTCCGTAGCCGACGGGTCTCATCTGACGGAGGTGACCGGGCTGACGCTCCGCACGTTCGGGCGCGTCGACATCGTGGTCAACAACGCGGCGACGAACCAACCCTACGGCCCCCTCATGGACGCCGACCCGGAGCGCTGGCGCGACGCGTTCACCGTCAACGTCGAGGCGCCCTTGCGGCTGGTGCAGTGCGCCTGGCGGGCCTGGATGGGCGAGCACGGCGGGACCGTGGTGAACGTCTGCACGGAGGGCGCCGGACACGTCGGGCCGCGGGTCGGCGCGTACGGCACCAGCAAGGCCGCCCTGCTCCACCTGACCCGGCAACTGGCCGGCGAGCTGGCCCCGAAGGTGCGGGTCAACTCGGTCTCCCCCGGTCTCGTCCGCACCGAGATGGCCCGTTTCGTGTGGGAGGACTCCGAGGACGAACTGGGCGCCTCACTCCCGCTCGGCCGTATCGGACGGCCCGAGGACATCGCCCGTGCCGTCACCTGGCTGGCGTCCGACGCCGCCGAGTGGATCACCGGGGCCGACCTGCTGGTCGACGGGGGAACGCGGGTGAGGGCGGCGTACCCGGGCTCCCCGGCCCACGCCGTCCACGAGCGGCTCCGGGCCCGGACACCCGACGGGTGACGGCCCCGGGGTCTTGGCCTGCCCGATGTCCGCGCAAGTCCCGATGCCGGCCGGGCTCGCCCTCGGCCCGGCACGGCGGAGGTGCGGTGGCGGCACCCATCGGCACCGCCACCGTCACCGCGGACCGCCCTCGCTCGGCTACCACTTGCCGGGCGCGTAGTCCTTCATGAAGACGCCGTACAGGTCGTCGCCCTGCTCACCGCGGACGATCGGGTCGTACACGCGGGCCGCGCCGTCGACGAGGTCCAGCGGGGCGTGGAAACCTTCGTCGGCCAGGCGCAGCTTGTCGTAGTGCGGGCGCTCGTCGGTGATCCAGCCGGTGTCGACCGAGGTCATGAGGATGCCGTCGGTCTGGAACATCTCCTGGGCGCTGGTGCGGGTCACCATGTTCATGGCCGCCTTCGCCGCGTTCGTGTTCGGGTGGCCCGCGCCCTTGTAGCCGCGGCCGAACACACCCTCCATCGCCGAGACGTTGACGATGTACGCGCGCCCCGTCGGCGCCTTGCGGGCGGCCTCGGCCATCCGCGCCCGCAGCGCGCTGATCAGGATGAACGGCGCCGTGTAGTTGCAGAGCTGGGTCTCCAGCAGCTCCACGGGGGAGATCTGCTCGATGGTCTGCACCCAGGTGTTGCTGTCGACCACGTCGGGGACCAGGCCGCCCGCGTCGATGGCGGTGCCGTCGCGGTGGCGGACCACACTGGCGTTGCCGGCGACCAGGGCGAGGTCGGCCACCTTCTGCGCGTCCAGCCCGGACACGCCGACGGGCAGCGCCGTCAGTCCGTCGACCGCGCCGGAGTTGAAGGCGCCGATGACGTGGCTCGAGGGCAGTTCTCCGGCCGGCAGCGGGGCGCTCTCGCCCTCGACGAGCGCGGCGTAGGCGGAGGGCAGCCGGCGCACGGTCTGGGTGGCGTTGTTGATCAGGATGTCGAGCGGGCCCTGCTCGGCGACCTGGTCGGCCAACGCCACGGCCTGGGCCGGGTCGCGCAGGTCGATGCCGACGACCTCCAGGCGGTGCATCCAGTCCGCCGAGTCGTCCATGGCCTTGAAGCGGCGGATGGCGTCCTTCGGGAAGCGGGTGGTGATGGTGGTGTGCGCACCGTCACGCAGCAGGCGCAGCGCGATGTACATGCCGATCTTGGCGCGGCCGCCGGTGAGCAGCGCCCGCTTGCCGGTGAGGTCGGCGCGGGCGTCGCGGCGGGCGCGGTTCAGGGCGGCGCAGTCCTGGCAGAGCTGGTGGTAGAAGTAGTCGACCTCGACGTACCGCGCCTTGCAGGTGTAGCAGGAGCGCGGGCGCTGGAGTATCCCCGCGATCATGCCCTCCTCCGTCACCGACGACGGCAGGATGCCCTCGGTCTCGTCGTCGATGCGCTGGGCGGAGCCGGTCGCGGTGGACTCGGTGACCTGCTTGTCGTGGGCCGTCTTGGCGGCGCGGCGCTCCTGGCGGCGGCGCTGCTTCACGGTCCGGTAGACGCCGGCTGTGGCGCGGCGCACGGCGATGGCGTCGGGGTGGTCGACGTCGATCTTCTCGAGTTCGTCGAGCACGCCGAGGCAGACGGCCAGCCGCTCGGGGTCGATACCGGGACCGAACGCGACGGCCGCCACATCTGTCGTGTCCACGGCGGGGGTCGCCCGGCCGTCCTCTGTCACCGTCATCGCTGCTGCCGTTCCTCGGGTTGTGCGCCGCGTTCGAACCGCGCTCGCTTTCGAAGGCGGAATTTTACGGACCAATCGGCGCGGCACCAAACCCGTCGTGATCATGGCGTGCATGCGGTGATCAGTGCGCGCACCTCCTCGGTCAGGGAACGGGCCAGCAGATCGAGGTCCGGCACGGCCTCCGCGTCGGCCACGAGCCCGTAATGCACGCTTCCCCGGTAGGTCGAGACGGCCACCGCGAGGGCCTGGCCGCGGGCCAGCGGGGCGAACGGGTAGACCTCGGTGAGCGGGCAGCCGCCGAGCTTCAGACCGAGGCTGGGCAGCGGCACGCTGGTGACGAGGATGTCGAACAGCAGCCGGGCGGCCTGCCCCACGACCGGACCGCCGAGCCGGTGCCCGAGCGGCGGAACGTGATCGGCGAGCAGCGCGACGGCGCCCGCGCCCCGGTTGGGTCCGGCGTCCTTGTTCCGGTCCATCGCCGTCCGCACGGCACGCAGCCGGCCGAGCGGGTCCGGGTCGTCGACGGGAAGCCGTATCAGGTAGCCGGAGAGCCGGTTGCCCTGGGGGTGCGCGGTCCGCGGCCGGCGCCGGGAGACGGGGATCAGGGCGCGTGGGGAGACGCCCTCGCTGCCGTCACCGCGTTCGTCGAGCCAGCGGCGCAGGGCGCCCGCGACGACGGCGATCAGGACGTCGTTGACGGTGCCGCCGACGCTCTTGCGGACGACGTGCACCTCGTCGAGGTCGATGACCACGCCCGCGGTGCGCCGGGTGCCGGTGGGTTCGGAGGTGAGGGCGGGCGAGGACTGGACACCGAGTGTGGCGCGGGCCACCGAGGTGCCGATGTCGAGGGCGCGGCCCATGTCGGAGAGAGCGTCGCGGACCAGACCGGGCAGTTTGCGGACGTCCGGGAAGAGCCCCCGGGGCGGCTCCACGGGGCGCGGGCGGGCCTCCGGCAGGTCCATCGGGTCCATGATGGCTGCGGCCAGCATCAGCGCCCTGAGGCCGTCGGCGAGCGCGTGGTGGAACTTGAAGAGCACGGCGAAGGACACCCCGTCCTCGCCGGGCAGCACATGCGCCTCCCACGGCGGCCGGCCGCGCTCCAGCGGGCGTTCCATCAGCCGGCCGGCCTCGGCGTGGAAGTCGGCGGTCGGCTTGTGCAGCAGGACGTGGTCCAGCGGCTCGAAGTCGGGGGCGGGCTCGCGGGCCGCGCTGCCGAAGGCGAGGGGTGCGAGAGGCTGCCACACGTCGCGGATCCGCATGCGCAGCCCGGGGACGGCGGCGGCGCGGGCCGCGAGCAGGTCCGCGGCGTGGGCGCCGGCGGTGGGCGAGTGCGCGGCGAAGACACCGAGGGCGCCGAGATGCATCGGGTGCCGGTCGGACTCGATGTTCCAGAACGCCAGGTCGAGTGGTGCGAGGAGGTCGGAGATCAAAGGCTTGCTCTCGCGTCGACGACGGGTGGACTTGCAGTCAAACCCGGAGTGGTGATTACGGTCAAGTACGATCAAGTTACGCACAGTTAACAGCGGATTAAGTCCCGCCCCTCGGAGGAGGGACGGGACTCGCTCACCTCAGGACACTTCGGTCGTCACTTCAGGACCGGAGGTGCCGCCGAGGCCGCCGTTCCCCACTCGGACGGCTCCGGGCCGACCGTGAAGCGGAGCGAGCGGATGCTCCTCAGGGTGCCGGTCGTCAGGTACGTACGGCCGTACGGCGATCCGTCGAGGCGGGCCGACTGAATGTACCGGTCGGTGTCCGAGGTGCCGGACGCCGTCACCGTCAGCGCGCCGTGCGGGTAGTAGCGCCGGTCGAGCGTGAGGTCGACCCGCTCGAAGACGGGCGTGGACAGACCCCAGGTGTCGTAGCCGGGCTGCACCGGGAAGATCCCGATGGACGACAGGACGTTCCAGGCGGACATCGTGCCGAGGTCGTCGTTGCCGGTCATCCCGGTCGGCGCGTCCGTGAACAGGGTCAGCGCCGCGTGCACGACGTCGGTCGTCTTCCACGGCTGTCCGGTCGAGAGGTAGGTGTACGGGGCGATCAGGTCGGGCTCGTTCTGCGGGTTGTACTTGTCCGCGTTGTAGTAGGCGTACGGACCGTTGACCCACACCTCGCGGGCGGTCTTCGCGGGATCCTTCAGCAACTGCCCGTAGGCGAAGAACGAGTCGAGCCGGTCGTTGGCCGCCTGCTTGCCGCCGATCAGGTCGACCATGCCCGGCAGGTCCTGCGGCACGAGCCACTGGTACTGCCAGGACGTGCCCTCGTGGAAGCCCTCGCTCCGGGCCGGGTCGGCGGGTCCGGTGAAGGCACCGGAAGAGTCCCGGGCACGGAAGAAGCCGGTCGAAGGGTCGTGGATCGCGCGGTAGTTCTGGGACCGCGCCAGGTAGCGCGCGGCGTCTTCGTCATGGCCCAGTTCCCGTGCCATCTCGCCGAGCATGGCGTCCGACAGGGCGTACTCCAGGGTCACGGAGGCACCGTGGTCGTAGTCCGAGTCGCCGGGCTTCGCGTGCGGGCGGCCCTTGACGTACGGCGCGAAGCCGTTCGCGATGTACTCTCTGTTGGCCTCGCGGCCCACCGCCGGTGAGTCGGCGGGCGGCACACCGTCGGCGTTCTTCTTCAGCGCGCGATAGGCCCGCTCGGCGTATCCGCCGGCTCCCTTCAGCAGACCCTGCTGGTAGGCGTTGGTGAGGAACGGGGTCACCGGGTCACCGGTCATGATGTTCGTCTCGGCCGTGCCGTAGCCCCACTTGGGCAGCCAGCCGCTCTCCTCGTCGATCTTGATCACGGAGATCGCCATGTCCCGCGCCTCGCGCGGAGCGAGCAGGGCCAGCAGCTGCGACTGGGTGCGGTAGGTGTCCCACAGCGACCAGTTCTGGTAGTACGTGAAGCCCTTGGTGCGGTGGATCCGCTGGTCCCAGCCGGTGTAGCGGCCGTCGGCGTCACTGCCGATGTTGGGCGCGAGGAAGGAACGGTAGAGGGACGAGTAGAAGGTGCGGCGCAGGGCGTCGGTGCCACCCTTCGCCCGTACGTCGTCGAGCCGGTCCTCCCACGCACGGTGCACGGCCGCGAGGACCGCGTCGAAGGAACGGCCGCCCTCGGAGCGGAGGTTGACGGCCGCGCCGCGGGCATCCACGTACGAGAGCGCGGTGGTCGCCTCGACCGTACGGTCCTTGGTGGTGTCGAAGCGGACGAAGGCGCCGGTGCGCCCGGTGGTGCCGGCGGTCTCCTGGGAGCCCTCGGTGACGGTGTCGCCGTTCCAGGTGCCCGAGGTGGTGAACGGGCGGTCGAAGCGGGTGATCGTGTACACCGTGTACGGCTTCGTGCCCTGGCAGAAGCCGCTGCCGGTGATCGCCGTGCGGACGGTCCTGTTGTCCAGGATCTCGACCTTCGTCGAGACGGTCCTGTGCAGCGACTGGCCCGCGTTCAGCAGCACGTTGGCCTTGTCGGTGGCCGGGAAGGTGTAGCGCTGCACGCCGGTGCGCGCGGTGGCCGTCAGTTCGGCCTCGATCCCGGTCTTCAGGCCCACCTTGTAGAAGCCGGGGTGCGCCTCCTCGGTGTCGTGGCCGAACTCCGCCGCGTACTGCGCGTCGTCCGTCCGGGTGATGTCCCCCGTCGTGGGCAGCACGGGCAGGTCGCCGCCGAGGCCGCAGCCGACGCCCGAGAGGTGCACGAGGGAGAAACCGCGGATGTGGTTCTGGGAGTGGTCGTAGCCGGTGTTGTGGCCGGTGTCCGGCGAGAACTGCACCATGCCGAAGGGCACGGCGGCGCCGGGGTAGGTGTTGCCCTCGTTCTCCGTTCCGATGAACGGGTTGACCAGATCGGTGAGTTGGCCGTCGCGCGGCTCGGCAGCGTGTGCGGCGGGCAGGGCGAACAGCGCGGAGGCTGTCACCAGCACGGCCGTGCACAGGCGCAGGCGCCGGGTCCATCTCATGCGGAAGACCTCCGGTGGGTGATCGACATCGTTGTCCTCATGCATGGTCGGGGCGGGAGACCGGCTTTCCGGGCAACCGGAGGAGATCCCGCCGTACGCGTCGCGTCCGGGCACGGCGCGTACGAGACCGCCCCAGCCGATGACATCGTTGTCAGCGCTGTACAACGTTGTCATCAACGGCAGTTGGCATGACAACACGGGATTCCGTCCCCTGTCCAGGGACATGACAAACGGCCCGGGGTGCCGGGCTCGGTGAGCCCGGTGTACGGAGCCGTCGTTCAGGCATGGTGGCCAGAGCCCTCGGGCCGTCGCCCGCGGACGGCGGCCGGGGCCCGGGGCGTCCACTGCCGGCTACGGCACGCGCTGGCCCTTGCCCAGGGCGATCACGCCCCCCTTGGAGACCGTGTAGAGGTCGGTGTCGCGCTCCGGATTGACACCGATCGTCGCGCCCGGCGGCACCTCGACGTTCTTGTCGAGCACCGCGCCGCGCACCACGGCACCCCGGCCTATCTTGACGTTGTCGTGCAGGATCGAGCCCTGCACCACCGCTCCCGGATCGACGACCACACCCGGCGACAGCACCGACCGGGTCACCTGTCCCCGGATCAGGCATCCCGCGCTGATGATGGACTCGCTCGCAATGCCCCCGGCGTTGAAGCGCGCGGGCGACAGCTGACCGGAGCTCGTGTAGACGGGCCAGCTGCGGTTGAACAGGTTGAAGGCGGGACGCTCGGCGATCAGGTCCATGTGGGCGTCGTAGTAGGCGTCGAGGGTTCCCACGTCGCGCCAGTAGCCCTGGTCGCGGGTGGTCTCGCCGGGCACGTGGTTGTCGCTGAAGTCGTACAGCTGCGCCTCGCCGCGCTCGGTGAGCGCGGGCAGGATCGAACCGCCCATGTCGTGCACGGAGTTCTCGTCCTCGGCGTCCCGTTGGAGCGCCTCGATCAGCGCCTTGGTGGTGAAGATGTAGTTGCCCATCGAGGCGAAGACGCACTCGGGGTCGTCCGCGAGGCCCGGCGGGTCGGCGGGCTTCTCCAGGAAGCCCCGCACGCTCTGCCCGTCGGAACCGGGGCTGATGACGCCGAAGGACGACGACTCGGTGCGCGGCACCCGTATCCCGGCCACCGTCACCCCCGCGCCGCTCTCGATGTGCTGGGCGAGCATCTGCCGGGGGTCCATCCGGTAGACATGGTCGGCGCCGAACACCGCGACGTACTCGGGCTGTTCGTCGTGGATCAGGTTGAGCGACTGGAGGATCGCGTCCGCGCTGCCCAGATACCAGCGGGGCCCGAGCCGCTGCTGGGCCGGCACCGGCGTCACATAGTTGCCGAGCAGGCTCGACATCCGCCAGGTGGTGGTGATGTGCCGGTCCAGCGAGTGCGACTTGTACTGCGTGAGCACGCAGATGCGCAGGATGTCGGCGTTGACGAGATTGGAGAGTACGAAGTCCACGAGGCGGTACGTGCCGCCGAAGGTCACCGCCGGTTTCGCCCGGTCCGTCGTGAGCGGCATCAGCCGCTTGCCCTCACCGCCCGCCAGTACGATTCCCAGCACCGAAGGTCCACCGCGCCCACCGCGCCGCATGCCGCCGCCCCTCTACGCCCGGTCGGGCCACGCCCGGACACCCGGACCCGCCCCGTGTCTCTGAAGCTCGCCTGTCCGATGGTTACCCCGGTTTGAGGACTTCCTCGTACAACTGGACCGTCTTTCGGGCCACGGCGTCCCAGCCGAACTCCCGTACCGCGCGCAGCCGTCCGGCCTCGCCCATGCGGCGGGCCGTGTCGGGGTCGGCGAGCACGGAGTCCAGGGCCCTCGCGAGCCCCGCCTCGAAGTCGCCCCCGAGCGGCACGAGAAGACCGGTCTCGCCGTCCTCGACGACCTCGGGAATGCCGCCGACGCGCGAGGCCACCACCGCCGTCCCGCAGGCCATCGCCTCCAGATTGACGATGCCGAGCGGCTCGTACACCGAGGGACAGACGAACACGGCGGCGTGCGTGAGGAGTTGGATGACATCGGGCCGCGGCAGCATCTGCGGGATCCAGTGCACACCGTCGCGCACACCGCTCAGCTCCTGGTACAGCTCGCGGAACTCCCGGTCGATCTCCGGGGTGTCGGGGGCACCCGCGCACAGCACCACCTGTGCGGCCGGGTCGATGTCCCGTACCGCGCGCAGGAGATGGGGCACGCCCTTCTGCCGGGTGATGCGGCCGACGAACAGGATGTACGGACGCCCGGTGTCCAGGCCGATCCGCTCCAGGACGTCGGTGCCGTGGTCGGGCCGGTAGAGGGAGGTGTCGATGCCGTTGTGCACGACGCGCACCCTGGCCGGGTCCAGGGCCGGGTAGCAGCCGAGAATGTCCTCGCGCATGGCGCCCGAGACGGCGATCACGGCGTCCGCGGCCTCGATGGCGGTGCGCTCGGCCCAACTGGAGAGGGCGTAGCCGCCGCCCAGCTGCTCGGCCTTCCAGGGGCGCAGCGGTTCGAGGGAGTGGGCGGTCATCACATGCGGGATGCCGTGCAGGAGTTTTCCGAAGTGTCCCGCGAGGTTGGCGTACCAGGTGTGGGAGTGGACCAGTTCGCGGCCTTCGAGCGCGGCGGCGATGGAGAGGTCCACGGAGAAGGTGCGCAGGGCGTCGTTGGCGCCGTCGAGTGCGGTCCAGGGCCGGTGACGGACCACCCCGCCGGTGCCGCCCTCGCCCCAGCAGTGCACATCGAGCTCGGTGAGGGCGCGCAACTCCCGCGCGAGGAACTCGACATGGACGCCCGCACCGCCGTACACGTCCGGCGGGTACTCCCGGGTCAGCAGTCCCACGCGCACACAGAACCCCCGTCGTAGCCCGGCTGGTGCCCCTCATGGTCACTCAGTTGAAGCCGATACGGAAGACCACACGGGAAGCCCCAGTATCAGGTCCGGCGTGGCGCGGACCGCGGCGGTCGGTCGAAGCAGCAGTCGCCGCAGACTCCGCCGCCGGGCACCCGGTAGTAGAGACAGCAGCTGCGGCGGCGGAGCGTCCTGGGGTCGAGGGTTCCGGAGAGGTCGGGGTGCTCGAAGAGCCGGCCGGCCAGCGTCCTGGCCCGCTCCCCCACGTCCGGGCGTCCGTGGACGAGCGCCCAGCGGTCCAGCTGACGGACGGTACCGGCCAGGGCGGAGCCGGCGTTGCCCCACAACAGGCCCGGTGAGACGCGGTGGCGCGAGCGCAGGGCCGCGTTCAGCGGGACGAGGAGTCCGGCGCGTACGACCGTGTCGAGATCGGTCACAGGCCGGGTGCGGACCTCGGTGAGCCAGAGGTCGTCCGGAGCGCTGGCATCGGGGTCCCAGCGCAGCAGCTCCGGATCGAGGTCGGGTACCCGGCCGCAGAGCGCGGCGGCACCGAGCGCGATCGACCAGAAGCGTGCCGCGAGACCCTGCTGCGCCACCGACGCCGCGACCCGCGGCTCCGGCGCTCGAATACTCTGTGCGACCTTCCGGACGCGAAAAGTTATCGGATCCCCGTAAACCTCCTCCGGCGTCTCGGATCGCGGGTTCGCACAGGCGCTCGCGAGGGCAGGGAGGGGGCCGCGCGGCGGTACGCCGGTGCGTAGTACGAAGAATCCGCCGAGCGCGTCGAGCGCAGCAAGTTGGGGGTCGAGGTCCACGAAGAGCAGTAGTACCAAGCCCCCTAGGGGTAACCACCAGTGGATCGGGCCGTGGTGTCGCCCACCCTGGGGAGGACAAGGGGCGATTCGTACTCCATCGGCAGTAGGACCCAATGACTGCTCAGGGACGACGACGAGAACTAAATCGCACGGCATCGTTGTTTGCATGGAAGCCGACCGTTCGTCGCGCCGGGCCGCAGCTCCGCGCCGTACGCAGAGGAGGGACTCATGAGTGCCCTCGCTTTGTCCGTAGTGCTCTCGTTCGTCTCGGCCGTTGCGTATGCGGGTGGCGCGATCATTCAGGAGCAGGTCGCCGTGACCTCTCCCGGCCAGACCTACGCACCGCTGCACAGGCCGGGCTGGTGGGCCGCCGTCGCGCTGACCGGCCTGGGTGGGCTGCTGCACGTGGTCGCCCTCGCGTTCGGCCCGCTGAGCCTCGTACAGCCGCTCGGCGCGCTGACCATCGTCTTCGCGCTTCCGATGGCGGCCCTGTTCGTCGGCCGCAGGGCCGGAGCAGCCGCCTGGCGTGGCGCGATCATGGCCACGTTGGGTCTCGCCGGTCTGCTGGCCCTGGTCGGCGCCTCCGACGCGCAATCACTGAGCAATGCCCAGCGCCTGGCGCTGGGTGTGGTGGCGGGCGGCGCGGTGGCGGCCCTCATGGTGGCCGGGCGCGCGGCGCACCGGCACCCGGCAGTGCGCAGTGTGCTGCTGGCGGTCGCGGCGGGCGTCGCCTTCAGCATGTCCTCCGTGTTCACCAAGACCGTCGCGGTGGACTGGTCGGAGCACGTGTCGCTCGCCGACCTGTCGAGCCTCGCGGCCATAGGTGTCTTCGCGACGGCCGGCATGCTGATCTCGCAGGCCTCCTACCGGGGCGCCGGCCTGGAGGCGCCGCTGGCCACGCTGACGGTCGTGAACCCCGTCGTGGCGGCCGCGGTCGGCATCACGATGTTCGGCGAAACCTTCCGCTACGGCGCGACCGGCACCGCGCTCGCGCTGGGCTGCGGCGTCGTCGCGGCAGGCGGTCTGATCCTGCTCACCATCGAGCGGATCGGCAGCGGTGACCGAACCGCGGCCACTTCCCCGGAGCCCGCGGCCGTGCCACAGGCGGTCGCCGGGCAGCCGGCCGACGGCGCCCCCGAGCCCACCGGCGAGCCGGCTCCGGTGGCCGTTGCGGCCGTATCGGAGTCACGGCTGCCCGAACCGGTCGTCCCTGCCGTCTCGGACCAGCGCCTCCCCGAGTCCGTCCTCCCGGTCGCCGCCGACCTCGGAGCTCTCACGGTCACCGAGGCGACCGTGGAGGCACTGCTGGCCGGGCTGCCCAAGCCCGCCGGAGGCGAGTACGGGTTCGTACCGGCTCCGCAGCCGGGTGCAGCGAGCGTGGTGCCACCGGCTCCGCGTGCGGGCGGCGAGGGTGTGCTCCTGGCGGCTCCGCAGCCCGTCGTCGGCGGCGTGTTGGTACCGGCTCCGCTCAGGGCCGCCAGGCCGGCGATGGAGGTCGGCGCCGCGCAGGACCACGCGGCGGCCAGGGACGAGCTGCCCTTCCTGACCGCCATGCTCGGTGTGCCCTACGTGCCGATGCCGTTCGTCAACCACCACCGCACCCGCGTCAAATCCTGACGCCCCCGGCCCGGAGGTAAGCCACCGGGTCGATGTCCGAACCGAAGCCGGGCCCCGTGCGCACCTCGAAGTGCAGATGCGGGCCCGTGCTGTTGCCCGTGGACCCGGAGCGGCCGATGCGCTGGCCGGCCACCACGCTCTGCCCGGCCTTCACTGAGATCGCGGAGAGATGGGCGTACTGCGTGTAGCGGCCGTCGGCGTGCCGGATCACCACCTGGTAGCCGAACGATCCGCCCCAGCCCGAGCTGACCACATGACCGGCCGCGACCGCCGCGACGGAGGTGCCTGTCGGCACGGGGAAGTCCACGCCGGTGTGGTAGCCCTTCGACCAGTGCGAGCCGGCGGCACGGTAGGGCGTGCCGGTCGCCGCGTGCACCGGGGCCACGAGGGAGTGCGTCCCGGCCTTGTCCGGGGTGGTCCTGTGCGGGGACGTCGTACGGGTCGAGGTCTTCTTCACCGGTGTCCGCGTGGGCGTCTTCTCCGGTGTCCGGGCGGGCTTCTTCGCCGGCGCCTTCGCCGGCGCGTGCTGCGTGTGCGCGGGCGCCTGGGTCCTGCCGCGCAGGGTGAGCCGCTGGCCCGGCAGGATCAGGTCCGGGTCGGAGCCGACCGTGGTGTGGTTCGCGGCGTACAGCCCCTGCCAGCCGCCCTGGACATGCCGGGAGTCGGCTATGCCGGAGAGCGTGTCGCCGTGCACGACGGTGTACATCTCGGCGGTCCCGGCCTGCGACTGCGGCGTGGTCTGCGGCTTCACGTCCCGCACGGAGCGCTGCTTCGCCGTCTGCGGCGCGGTCCCCGCCGGGCTGATGTCGGGGCTCGCGCCACCCCTGGTGAGCCCGCCGCGGACCGAGCACACCGGCCAGGCGCCGGGCCCCTGGCCCCTCAGCACCTTCTCGGCGATGGCGATCTGCTGGTCCTTCGTGGCCTGGTCCGCGCGCCGGGCGTAGGCCTTGCCGCCGTACGCCTCCCAGGTGGACTGGGTGAACTGCAGTCCGCCGTAATAGCCGTTGCCGGTGTTGATGCTCCAGTTGCCGCTGGACTCGCAGGCGGCGACCTTGTTCCAGGTCCCGACATCGGCCGCGTCGGCGACCCCGGCTCCGACGAGCGGGAGAGCGATCCCGGCGCCGCCCGCCGTGACGGTGAGTGAGGCGCGGTTGATCCTGTTCGGCTGGTACCGGCGGTGCCGACCGCGTACGGCCATGAGGGAGCCCCCTAGACATGCGTCAGGAGCGGCAAAAGTAAGCGCTGTGAACAGGCCAGGACAAGGCGGCAACCGGCCGCTCCGAAAAGGCGGTCGGCCGACTCCCGGACCGCCCTCGGTCCGAACGCGCTCCGCACGGTGGGTGACGGTGACGGCGCGGGACCGACGGGTGCCGGCCGCCGCTCCGGGGCCTGTCGACATCGGGTTCCTGTGTACGGCGGCGGACGGCCGATCCGCTCGCCGGAAGGGACCGCGCGGGATCGGGACCCGCGTCCGGGGCGCCGAACACCCCCGCCGCCGGCACCCGCCACCGAACGGCCTGTCCGAAATCCGCCCTCGCGACGCGGGGACGTTCTCGTACATGGACACCTCCGACGCGTCAGGGCGGCCTGGGGCAATACTGGCGAGCAGCACGGACGAGTACGACCGGCAGCACCGATACCGGGATCTTCTCCTTGTCGGCCACCGGACTTACCGCACTTCTTAGGAGCCAACCGAATGAGCACTTCAGCCCAGATCGGCGTCACGGGTCTCGCGGTCATGGGGCGCAATCTCGCCCGCAACTTCGCACGCAACGGCTACGCGGTCGCCGTACACAACCGCACCGTGGCGAAGACGAACGCGCTGGTGGAGGAGTTCGGCCACGAGGGCACGTTCGTGGCGGCCGAGACCGCGAAGGAGTTCGTGGCGGCGCTGGAGCGGCCCCGGCGCCTGGTGATCATGGTGAAGGCGGGCGACCCGACCGACGCGGTGATCCAGGAGTTCGCCCCGCTCCTGGAGCCCGGCGACATGATCATCGACGGCGGCAACGCGCATTTCGCGGACACCCGGCGCCGTGAGCGCGCGCTGCGCGAGCAGGGCATCCACTTCGTCGGCACGGGCGTCTCCGGCGGCGAGGAGGGCGCGCTGCACGGGCCGAGCATCATGCCGGGCGGCTCGGTCGAGTCGTACGCCTCGCTCGGCCCGATGCTGGAGAAGATCTCCGCGAAGGCCGCCGACGGGTCGCCGTGCGTCACGCATGTGGGTCCCGATGGCGCCGGGCACTTCGTGAAGATGGTCCACAACGGCATCGAGTACGCCGACATGCAGCTGATCGGCGAGGCCTACCAGCTGCTCCGCGACGTGGCCGGGTACTCCCCCGCGCAGATCGCGGACATCTTCCGCACCTGGAACACCGGCCGGCTCGACTCCTACCTGATCGAGATCACCGCCGAGGTGCTGTCGCACGTGGACGCGGCGACGGGCAAGCCGTTCGTGGACGTGGTCCAGGACCGGGCCGAGCAGAAGGGCACGGGCCGCTGGACCGTGCAGATCGCGCTGGACCTGGGCGTACCGGTCTCCGGTATCGCCGAGGCGGTCTTCGCCCGCTCCCTGTCCGGACACGCCGACCTGCGCGCCGCCTCGCGCGGCCTCGCCGGCCCGAAGGCGCGGCAGCTCGACGCGTCCGAGGCCGCGGCCTTCGCGGACCGGGTGGAGCAGGCGCTGTACGCGTCGAAGATCGTCTCGTACACCCAGGGCTTCCACGAGATCATCGCGGGCAGCGACGAGTACGACTGGAACATCGATCTCGGTTCCGTCGCCTCGATCTGGCGCGGCGGCTGCATCATCCGGGCGGCCTTCCTCGACCGCATCCGTGCCGCCTACGACGCCCGGCCCGACCTGCCGAGCCTGCTGTCGGACGAGACGTTCGCCCAGGAGATCGCGGCGGCCCAGGACGACTGGCGCGAGGTCCTCGTCGCCGCGACCCGCCAGGGCGTGCCCACTCCCGGCTTCTCGGCGGCCCTCGCCTACTACGACGCCCTGCGCGCCGAGCGCCTGCCGGCCGCCCTCACCCAGGGCCAGCGGGACTTCTTCGGGGCGCACACCTACCGCAGGACGGACCGCGAGGGGTCGTTCCACACGCTGTGGGGCGGCGACCGGTCGGAGGTCGAGGCATAGGGCTGCCGCCCGTGCCGTAGGGCTGCCGCTCGCGCCCGGGGCCGTACTCGGGCCGTAGGACTGCGCTCGGGCCCGAGGGTTTGCCGCTGGGGCCCGAGGGTGGTTCACCGCTGGGCCCGCAGGCCTGTCACCAGGCCCGGACACCTCGCCTTCGCCGAAGCCGTCACGTTCCCCGAGCGGGATCGTGGCGGCTTCGGCGCACTCGGGGACAGGGTGTCGGCGTGCTCGATGTGCCGACGGCCGATGTGCCGGGCGGACCTCGCCGTCCCGGTCGGCGAACCTTGGCTGACGCGGCCCTAGTCCCGCTGGGCGGCGAACAGTTCCAGGTGTGCGCAGTTGGGGCAGCGAAAGGCGTCTATCTGCCAGTGCGGTCGGCCCATCCTCTTGGCGCCACCGAGCGGGCCTCGCTCAAGGGCGCCTTCGATCCACCGGGCGAACCCGCGAGCGCCCTGTCCGGAGTCCTCGACGAAGCCCGGCTCCAGCCCCACAACACCGCACTGAGTGCACCGTATGTTGTTCACCGGGGGAGTGTATTGAACAGCTGCGGGCCCAGGTCATCAGGTCTGCTTCCTCTTGCCCGCGCCCGGCCGCAGGCGTGAGCCCCGATCGCTCACGCCTCCGGCCGGGCGCCCGTCGGGGCCGAACGCCGGACGTCCGTCAGGACAGCGGTTCTGGCCTGGGCTGGGGTTGCGGTACCGGGTCGGGGCCCGGCGGTTTCGGGATCGGGGAGGGGGACGGGACGGGCTCCGGTCCGGGGACGGGATCCGGGCCGCCGGGGTTCGGCGTCGGGTCAGGGAAGGGCTCCGGGCGGTCGGGGCTCGGCCCCGGGGTGGGTCCCGGCTTCACGGGGTCGGGATACGGATGCGTCATGGTGGTCCTCCAGCCAGTCGGTGCGTCGGCTCTGGACTTGTCCCACGCGTACCCGGCCGGGGCGCGCCCACTCACCCCGTCGCGCGGGGGACGGCGACCAAGTGGGCCCAAGGAGTGCGCTGCGCGGGTGCCTGGTGGGTCGCGCAGGGGCAATGCCCGGACCCGGACCGCGAGTGGCCTGCCCGCGGCGCTCGGACCACGGCAGGACCACCCGGGGCGCACTGCGCGGACAGCTGGTGGGCCTACGCGGAGTGCACCGCGCGGACCGCGTCCACCGCCGCGGCGAGCCCCGGGCGCGGGCTCGACAGCACCGGCACCGAGGTGGTGGTGAACCGCTGGGCCGCGGTCATGGACGCCTGCGCGAGGACGATCGCGTCGGCGTCGGTGACCGCGTCGGCGGCGTCGGCCACCACGCGGCCGCAGCCGTCCGTGTCACCCGCCTCGAACAGCGCCCACGCGCCGTCGACCAATTCCGTACGGATGTCCACGGGGCGGCCGACGCGACGGGCCTCATCCTCGACGAGCGCGACGGTCGGTTCCAGGGTGCTCGCCACTGTCGCGAGGACGACGACCCGGGGGCCCGCCGCCACCGCCGCGGCGGCCATCGGACGGTCCACGCGGAGCACGGGCACCCCGGCGTCGGTCCGCTCCGCGACCGCGCCGATGGTCGAGCAGGTGCAGAGGACGACCCGCGCACCGTCGGCGACGGCCCTGGCGAGCAGCGCCCGCACGTCATCGGCCACCGCCTCGGGCCCCTCGCTCCGGGCTCTCGCCAGCAGTTCCTCGTCGACCAAGTGGCGCAGTTCCAGGCCCGGGTGGGCCTCGTCGCGCAGCGCGTCGAAGACGGGGACATGCGTCGGGGAGGTGTGCAGCAGGGCGAGCGGCCCGTACAGGGGCGGGAGCGGGGCGTCGGCCATCAGAAGCGTCCCGGATGCGCCTTGAGCCACTCCACCGCGGCCTTCAGTAGCTCCGGGTCGGCCACCGGAGCCTCCTCGGGGTGCCGCTCCGCCCACTTCACGACGTACGGGCAGAGCGGCGCGACGACGACTCCCTCGCGGGCGGCGATGACGTACAGCTCGCGGGCGAGGGAGCCGGCGATGCCCCGGCCCTCGTGCTCGGGTTCCACGATGGTGTGCACGGGAACGAGGGCCCGGGCGGGTGCCTCCAGGACGAAGTACTCGATGTGCCCGACCATTTGGTCACCGGCGAACGCCTCAAGGCGGCCGGCCGACCGGTCGTCGCGGATCTCGATCTCACTCACGGGCACTCCTCGGGTCCTCGGTTCCAGGGGTCCTGCGATGCCGTCGCGGATCAGGCGGTGACGGCCTGCGGGCTGCGCTGCTGGTCCGAGCCCGGTACCGGCTCGGAGGGATCGGCACCGAGGGCCACGATCCGGTTGTCGCGGTCCACGTGCACGACGCTCGGCCGAAGCGCCCGCGCCTCGGCGTCGGTGACCTGAGCGTAACTGATGATGATCACCAGGTCACCGGGGTGCACGAGATGGGCCGCCGCTCCGTTGATCCCGACGACCCCCGAACCGCGCTCCCCCTCGATGACGTACGTCTCCAGGCGGGCGCCGTTGGTGATGTCGACGATGTGGACGAGCTCACCGGGCAGCAGATCGGCGGCGTCCAGCAGATCGGCGTCGATGGTGACGGATCCGACGTAGTGCAGGTCGGCCTGGGTGACCGTGGCACGGTGGATCTTGGACTTGAACATGGTACGAAGCATGAGGAAACTCCCGGAATGTCTGCTCCCTGCCTGCTTCGCAGGTCAAGGGCCTCCTCGGCACCCTACAACGATCCGGAAACGCGGTCGGCCTTCCCAAGGTTTTCAGAATTCACGCTGGCCCGTGGCCGACTCTTCTGAAGCCATCGTTATCCGCGAAGCAGGTCGCCGGAGCCCACCTGCGCGCAGAGAGGCGGCTCCGTGTCTCCCTCGTATGCCAGATGGAGCTCACGTCGTGCCCGGGTTGCCAGAACGTAGTACGTCATGCGCAGGGCGGCCGAGGTGGGATCGACGGCCGCGTCTGTATGCGTGTCCGGGATGACGACCGTGTCGAAGCCCAGTCCTTTGGCGCTCGCCCGGTGGACGAGCACGATCCCCGGGCGGCCGAGATCCAGCGTGCGGTACCGGTTGTTTCCCGCGCGGGCCTGAGACGTGTACAGCTGCGGTTTCAGCCGCGGTGCCCTGCGCTCCAGACTGCCGAGCAGTGAGAACTGGGTGTGTGTGGAATTCACGATCACACCGATGCTCTGCCGCGGGTGTCTTTGTGCCAGCAGAATCAGCAGGTCGGCCGCACCGTGACGCGGTAGATGGTGCAGGCGCGTTGGTGGCCCTTCACCTTCCGGGAGGACGGGCAGACCGCGCCCCGTGTGGAAGTGGGCGGCGAAGGAGGCGATCTGGCGTGTGTTGCGGTGGTTGCCGTCGAGTTCGAACCGTGTACAGCGGCCCAACCTCTCAGCTATCTCCGCGAGCGTGGCGTTGGTGTCGGTCAGGCGCTGGCACTCGTCCGCGAACACTGTTGTACGCGCTCCGAGCAGCCGGCAGAACCGATAGAACTCCGGGGGCAGGTCCTGGCCTTCGTCGACGACAAGAGTGAGTTCGGCGACAGGGCCCACCTGTGCGGCACGCTCGTAGAAGGCGGGCCAGTCGAACCAGCCGTCGGTGCCGCGCGGGGGCTGTCCCCCGTACCACTCGGTGAGCCACGCGTGTGCGGTCGCGACGCGCACGCTGCGGTCCGCCGGACCGAGCGTGTGTACGGTCGCGGCCAGTGACTGGCGGAGCAGATTGGACCGGGTCAGCACGACTACAGGGGTCCCGGTGAGAGCCAGCATGATGGCCCGCTGGACCGCCAGAAGGCTCTTGCCACTGCCGGGCGGACCGCTGACCAGGTGATTGCCGTCGAAGGGCAGCCCTTCGAGACAGGAGCGCTGTTCCGGTACAAGGTCGCGGTACGTGAGGGTCACAATCCCTCCAGGGCATCCGCCGCGGCGCTCCGAGCGGCAGTGACGATCGACTCCAGGTACCCGGGTACCTGTTCACCTCCGATGACGAGAGCCCGGTCGAGGAGGGTGTTGCCGGTCTCGCAACTCGTCTCGGGCAGCAGGGCGCAGGCGTGACAGGCCGCGCGATTGAGGTTGCCGAAACCTTGGCCGGCGTGCTCGGCGCAGAGGGGGTCGGCCGAGCACCAGGCGGCGGCTTCGGTCATCCGCAGCAGGGTCTCGGCGAGGCGCGGCGCCTCACCCTGTTGCACGAGCCCGCCCAGGGTCCCTTCGGCGTCCCCAGCCGCGGTGTAGATGAGGATGCCGTACTGGTCCTGTTCGGGCCGTCCGTAGATACGTTCGCGCAGGCTGGCCGTCGTGTAGCCGGATTCGAAGGAGAGCTGGCGGATCAGCAGGTGAGCGAGGGTGTGCAGGAGGACGAAACGCGGGGAGAGGCTTTCCCCGGTCAGGGCTTGAAGCCTGTCCTTCTGGAAGGAACGGTCGAAGTCCGCGCGGATTCCGGCAACGCGACGGCGCACCTCTGCCTCGCCCTCCCATGCGGTGAGTTCGGCCTTGTCGAGGGTGAGGAGGATGCCTTCACCGAAGACCTCCACAGCCGGAAGCCACTTGAGCCGCCGAGCCGTGTCGGCGGGGACAAGGCTCGCGTCCGGAGAGACCCGGCTGAACCCGGACAGGGCCCGCACCTCGCGCAGCCGGTCGGCGAGGACGATCCGTCCGATGCGGCGGTGCAGGCCTGCCCAGGGTTCGGCGGTCTCCTGGCTGAGCCCGAGGGTTGTCTCGCGCAACGCGAAGTTCCGCGTGGCGACGGGTACCGGTGTGGTGAACGCGGTCCACTCCTCACGGCTGAGGTCGGGGCGGGCCGGTGCCGCATCCGCGCCGGATGGGGCAGCGGCCAGGGGCTGCCCCGTCTCCTCGGCGAGCAGGGCGTCGAGGACCTGATCGTCCGCGCCGGTGTCCTCCTGGATCATCGCGCGGAACACATCGGCGCGCGGGGTGCCCGCGACCCGGCAGAGCGACACCCATAGGTCGTGCTCGCGTACGCGTCCGGCGAGTTCGTCGTCGCCCTGCGACACCGGCACGTCGGACTCCGGGATGTCGAGCGCCGAGTGCACGACCGGGTAGTAGAGGTTGCCCGCCGTACGTTGCACGATCTGTACAGGTTTCACGCACTCCGTGGCTTCATTGGCCCGCTGCCAGGGGTTGCGCCCTGAGCAGCGCATACCGTGTGTGCCGAGGATGTCGAGCAGGTCGCGCGAAGCCCCGCACCCCTGAGCCTTGCAGATGATGGAGAGCGCTTCGAGGCCGGAGGCGCGCTCGGACACGAGGAAATGGAGTCTCTCGCGTTCGCCGCACTGCCGGCGTTCCCCGGCTTCTCGCCGCGAGTGGGCCCAGAACCACCAGTCGACGTCGCTGAGATGGCCGGCCGCGCAGATCTGCACGAACCGCATGGGGGCCAGTGTCCGGCCGGGCGAACAGGACGGGCAGCGGGGCGGTTGTCCCGGCCTCTCGTCGGCGATGCGCCAGCGCTTCATACGGCGGCATGCACCGCAGAACAGCCAGGACGGGAAGCGGATGTACGGGGCGCCCGGAGCATCGGGGGTATCGAAGCGGTCATTGGCCGTGGGGGGTGCGGCGTAGAACCCGGTGACGCCAAGCCGGTTGGCGAGCCGGGGTGACTCGACGCGCTGTCTGGCCTTCTGCGGCCAGTCGCCGATACCGGTGGCGACGAACGACTCGCCCTGAATGTCGAAGACGGCCCCGACTCCGAAGGGCAGAACGGTCTGCGACTGGCGTACGCGAAGCGTGCGGCTCACAGGTCGGCCCCCTTGACCATCACCTGGCATTCCCGGTCGACGTTGCGCATGGAGTTAGGTGTCTCCCAAAGGCCGTAGCGTTGTTCGAAGCTCTTGATCAGGTTGGATTGGCCCTTGCCCTGGCTGCGGTAGTACAGCTCGCGGCCGTCTTTACGGGCCTCGCGTGCGGCGTCCTCCCAGTCGGCGAGGAGTTCCGCGAGCTCCTTGCGTACGGCGTCGGCGGCGTACGGTTCACCAGTGGCGGCCCGTGTCACCAACTCCTCTACGAGGGACTCCGCTTCAGGCAGTCGGTCGAGGATCTGACCCGCCTGGTTCTCGGCGGCGAGGCCGAGACGGTGCCGTACGAGGATGACGAGTGCGGCATGCAGGGCGCGCCGCCGGGACGGGACGGACCAGGGGGTGACACTGGTCGGTTCCACATGCCGGTAGAGCGAGCGGTGGTACACGTCGAAGGTCTCGTAGTGTGAACGGTCCCTGGGACGAGTGGCGTTGAAGAAGGTGACGACGAGACCGGGAACGGTGTGCCGACCGACCCGACTGGTGGCCTGGATGTATTCGGCCGTCGTCTTGGGCTGCCCCTGCATGAGCATCAGTGCGAGCCGCTTCACGTCGATGCCGACGGACAGCATGTTGGTGCAGGGCAGGAACGACACCGACTGCGGGTCGCCCCAGGGCTTTTCGAGGCGATCGAGGAGGACGGGCTGCTCGGCCCGCGGCAGGTTACTGGTCAGCTCTTGCACTTGATGGTCCATCAATTTCCTCACCCCCGAGCCTGAGTCCAGCCCTGTGAGCTGTGCGGGGATGTCGTCACCCGCCGCTGTGACCGTGCGGCCGAGTTCACGGAGGCTGTGATGGTAGGCGACGAGAGTCCAGTAGGCGTCCCGATGCTCTTCAGGCAGCTCGAAGGCGCCTTGGAGCATCGCGGCAGCGGTGGCTACGGCCGCGCGGCCGGCGGTATGCCCCTGGGCCATGACGCCGAGATAGCGGCGGCCGGGACGGGACGTGTCCGGTTCGGCGAAGTAGGAGTGGCGGGCGTCGAGTCCAGCGGGTGGGAAGAGCTGGGCGTCGCTGCCGTACAGGGCTCGGATCTGTTCGCCCGAGCGGCGGATCGTCGCCGTGGATGCCACGACCTTGGGTCCGATGCCTTCGCGGGTGGTGCACAGCCCGAGTACGGCCGCCTCGTACAGGCCGACCGTGGTACCGAGCGGGCCGGTGAGCAGGTGCAGCTCGTCCTGGATGACGAGGGACGGAGGCAGGTTGTGGCTGTCCGTGCCGAACAACCGTCCCGAGCGTGGTTCCCACGCGAGCCGGGCGAACTTGTCCACGGTACCGAGGACGAAGGTGGGCGGACGGTCGTACAACTGCTCATCGACGACGGCGACGGGCAGTTCGTCGTGGAAGGCGCACTCCTCGCGCGGGCAGAAGAACGCGAACGAATCCGCGCCGGCACGTACTCCGTAGTCCCCCATGTCGGGCGACTTGTGGGCAGGCATGATGCGCGTGCCGCACCAGGGACAGCGGTCCAAGATGAACACATCGTCGGGCCGGGCGGCACCGCGCACGTCGTCGAAGACCGCCCGGGCCTTCTCGTACGAGTTGGGGGAGGTCGCCTCGCCTACCCACAGCCCGATGGAGAAGGGTTCATCCCCGTAGGATGCCGGGTCGGTGCGGCGCAGGGTCTCCAGGGCGCAGATGGTGGTGGCCGCTCGCTGGAACTGCTGGGTGGTGAGAAGGCTCAGGGTGTAGCGGCTCAGCACCGCGGTTCCGCCGCCGTCGCTCTCCCCGCGGCGCAGCACCATGACGAAGGCGGCGAGCAGCAGGTACGCCTCTGTCTTACCACCGCCGGTGGGGAACCAGATGAGGTCGGTGGTCGTCCGGTCGCGATGCCGGGGGTCGGCCACGCCGTCCAGGGCCAGCAGGAAGAACGCGAGCTGGAAGGGCCGCCAAACGGCATGTGGGCTCGGCTCCGGCTCAAGGAGCACAGCATCGCGTCGGGTCCGGCGCTCTCCTGCCTGATCGCTGGCCGAGTGCCGCATCTGGAGGGCCATAGCACGGTTCGCGGTGCGGAAGGCACGCAGAAGTTCGGGCCGCGCGGGATCACAAAGGGTACGGACGCCCGACTCGATCCGGGTGACGGCGGCGTCGATGCGGGCCAGGACACGGTCGGCGGCATCGCGGCCCCAGGCGGGGATCTCGGTGTTCAGCTGTCCGACGTACCAGGCTCGATAGTAGGCGGCGAACTCCGCCAGTTCTTCGTGGAGTTGAGCGAGCGGTACGGCGGGATCGGCGAGGTGCAGCACGTTCAGTACGGGGGATCCGGTGAAACCGGCGGCCCGGACACCGCTGACCTCGGCCTCCGGCATGACGGCGGCCTTCAAGGCGACCACTTTCCGACCGCCGCGCTCATCACCTACGGCGTACTGTTCCTCGACCGCGCACCCGTGGCCGACGGCATGGGTACGGACGTGCCGGTACTGGAGCCGCAGCTCCTGCTCCTCCAGGTCACGGCTGGCCAGCCGCACGCTCGGATAGGGCAGCACACCGCCGTCCGCGGGCCGCGCCTCCAGTTCGACCTGGAAGAGCATCCGGTCCCATTGCGCGGCCTTGCCCAGTATCTGTTCGTGGTGAGCGGTGTTGACCAGAGCTACGGTGACGAGCTGTCCGGAGCCGAAGGCGCGTCTGCGGATTCGGATCTCGGCACGTCCGTCGAGGACGGGGACGCGGTCCGAGCCGGGGCCGAGGGCGTGGGTCTCCGCGGGCAGGGGTACGCGTTCCCAGCGGCGGCCCCGCTCACCGGTGGCGGCGAGCGTCTTGTAGCGCGCTCCGGCACAGCGGACCTCGACGGTGGTGGCGTCGGTGTAGAAGCTGAGGCCGAGCGAGGACGGCAGCCAGGAGTTGGCCTCGGGCACGGGATCCGCCGCCGGAGCCGTGTCCTCGGCCCCACCCTCCGTGCCGACACCCTCCAGCTCCTCGGCGGCGAGGTCCAGCTGTCTTTGAAGGTCCGCCTCCTGCGGATACAGCGTGCCCATGAGGTACTCGCGGTCCGGAGGCGCTTCGAGCAACTCGTGCTCCCCTGAGGCGGGGCCGACGAGCCGGCGGTGCAGGTAGGCGACGAGTTCCTGTCGGGGGTTCATGGTCGTGCTCCTGAATCGGTACGAGTGGTACAGGGCGCGGGGCGCACGGGGTGCGGGGCGAGGTCAGGACCGGCGCCAGCGATCCCGGAGCGTGGAGCGGTTGGCCGCGGCATCTCGCTCGGCGGCGAGCTGTTGTTGCAGCTCGGTGATGCGCGCCCAGGCATCGTGCTCGGCCTGGGCGATCCGCTCCGCAGCCCGCTGTTCAGCAGCCTGCACCTGACCCGTCGCCTGCCATCTGGCCGCGTGCAGTGCCGCGTCGCGTTCGGCGAGCAGGGTCTCTGCCTGGCTCAGCCGATGTTCCAGGCCCGCGATGCGGGCCTCCCCTTCCTCCCGATAGCGCCGCAGCCGCTGCCCTGTCTCCTCCGCCCTGCGTTGGGCTTCGTCCGCCCGCAGGGCCAACGATGCTGCCCGTTCCCCAGCCGTGCTCGCCCTTTGTTCTGCATCGTTCGCGCGCGGCTCGAACGATGCGGCGAGCTGTTCGGCGTTCTTTGCGCGCTGTTCGGCCCGCGCGGCACGTTCGAGGGCTGCGGCCAAGGCCGTCCGTGCGGCGCGTTCTTTCTGCAGGGCGTGTTCAGCTCGATCGGCCAGGGTCTGTCGTTCCTCACGGTGCTCATCCTGGAGACGTGCGATCCGCTCTTCGCTGTGTGCTTGGAGGTACCGCTCTCTCCGGAGCAGAGTCTTGTCCGCGCGGCGTAGCAGCGTCTCTTCCAGAGCGTCGAGCTGCTGTTCGGTGTCCGCGAGGGCGGCGGTGCGTCGGGCTTCGGCAGACTGCCGAGCCTCGGCGAGGTCGCGTCGGGCCTCGTCGCGTACCCGCGTCAGTTCGGCTTCATGTTCACGGCGTACGTCGTTGAGACGCTGCTCAGAGTCGTCATCCGCCTTCGCCTTGTCCCACCCGCTGCCGCGGTGTGCGGTCCCAGCCGGGGACACCTCCTCCGGGGTACGAGCGTCCAAGGTCAGACACGTGTCCTCCACAGGAGTCGGCTTCCGCGGTATGCCGGGCGCCTCCACCTGGGTGTCGTCCGGCGCGGCCGCCGCATCATGGTCCGGCGGGTTGACCGCATGCACCTGAGCGGTGTCCAAAGGTTCCGAGAGCGTATTCGAGAAGGACTCCATCGCCGGTCTGTCCGGCGAACCGCCGACGCGCGTCACCCTCTGGGCTGCATGCGGCACCTCTGCGACGAACTCCCGCAGCGAGTCACGCACAGCAAGGCGCGACTCGCTCAACACCAGCGGCTTGGCGGCCAGATATGCACGCGGGCTCACGCCGACCAGCGCCTCGGCGGGCCTTTCGAAGAAGTCCTCCGGCCGCAGACCGAGCCCCTTTACGGTGTCGAACACACGCCTCAGTACTTCTAGGGCCGTAATCTCAGGCCGGTCGAGTGCCGTCCTGTCCCGCACAGCACGCACGACGTTCTCGGCTGAGGACGAGCCGAGCAGAACGGCGAGTTGCGCATGCCCCAACGCCAGCAGCGCGTACTCGGCGAGCCACGCCACTCCCTCGCCGAGACCAATCTGCATCCGCAGCGCCCGCTGCCAGTCCGCTGTGTACTGAGCGGGGGCTTCCACCGGTTCGGGAGTGGAAGCCCCGCTCGCCTCGGTGACGGCCGGCGCCGAATACGAACGCTCGGGCGCAGGCTCCTCCACCGGCTCCGCGCACGGCTTCTGCGCCTGCTCCATACCCGACGTGGCATCGGGCCCGGTGACCGCTGTTCCAGGAGCGTGCGCCACCGGCGGTCCGGAATCGTCCGGGCGTCCCTCGTGGCGCAGGTCCACCGCCTCCCCCGGGCCAGGGGCGGGAACGGTGACAACCACCGACCGCCTGTCCGCCGCGGATTCCTTCGACTCTTCAGCGTCTACGGTGTGCTCGCCGGGCTCGGCCATCTTGTCCTGGCCAAGGTGTTCACCGTCCGGCGCCTCTGGCGCCTCAGTCGACTGCAGATGGCCTTCCTGCAAAACCTCCTGTGGCGCGGGAGCAGGCAGCACATCACGCACTTGCTGCTTCTTTGCGCTTTGTCTCCGGGCCCCGGCTTTGGCATGCGGACCCACCCCTTCACCAGGCGATGAGGCGTCGGCCGCTACTTCAGGGCCGGATTCCCGGCCATCCTCATACCGATACGCGTCGGTGAGGCCGGCCGTCCTCAGCCGCTCCCTGAAGGCGACCAGGGTCTTGGTCTCGATCTGCCGGATGCGTTCCCGGGTCACCCCGAACTCTCGCCCCAGCTCATCGAGGGTCGAGGGTTCGTCCCGGTCCAGACCGAGACGCCGGACAAGGATCCGGGCCTCACGCTCGGTGAAGGTGTCGACGATCGCAAGCGCCTGTTCCAGAAGCCAGGCGTCCAGTACGCCTCTGTCCACGGGCGGCAGTGGATTCGTCCGGCCGATGAAGTCGCCCAGGGTGACCCCGTCACCGACGACGCGGTCGAGGGAGTCGGTGCGCCGGCTCAGTTTCCGGGCTTCCTCGACCTTTTTCATGGTCATGTCGCAGAACACAGCCACGTCGGCGACTCCGGCGGGCCGCCCCTGCATCGAGAGGGTGCGCTCCGCCAGGGCCACCTTGCGGACCTGTTCGTGCATATGGACGGGAATGCGGATGGTAGCGCCGTCGTCCGCGATGCCCCGAGCGATCGACTGGCGGACCCACCAGGTCGCGTACGTCGAGAACTTGAAGCCCTTGGCCGGGTCGAACTTCCGCGCCGCCCGCATCAGCCCCAACGCGCCGTGCTGGAACAGGTCGTCGTAGTCCAGACCCTGATCCAGATACCGGGGAACCATCTTGTGCACGAGCCGCTGATTGTGCAGGACGAAGCAGTCCCGTGCGCGGATCCGGAGATCGTCGGCCGGCAGGCCGCGCAGAGTCTCGTCGTCGGCCTCCTCCGCCACGTGGTCCGGTCCGCCCCGGACCAGCACGGCAAGTCCGACCTCCGCCTCGGCGGTCAGCAGATGCATGTCCGGCCGTCGCCGGACCCGGTCGCTCTCAAGGACAGCCATGGCAGCGGCCACAGCGGCCGTGAGGTCCCCGACGTCCCCGCCGATCGCCGCTTCCGGCAACGGGAAGGGGTCGTCGTCAGCGAGCCCCGCCGACTCGTACCCCTCGGCGTCGGCGAGGTCAGTGAGATCCATCGCCAGGGCGTCGGCTCCCGGGGCGGCCACGCCGGTCTCGGCCATCACGTTTCCGGCCTCCGCAAGCGCCTCCGCCGGCGCGGCGACCTCGCCACGGATCCGGGCCCCCGCCCGCAGAGCAGCCGCGTCCCTCGGACCCAGTCCGGCCAACCGTGCCACGCCGTCCACCACGCGCGCGGTCACATATCCCTCGGGGTCGGCATACCGGTTCAGCAGGGCACTGACGGCACCATCGGAGGGCGAGGCGGAATCGCACACATTTTCTTCACTGGATCGTGCAACCTTTTCCACATCTGGACTGTCACCTCCTGCATGCACAGCCGCACCCCGGACGGGCAGCCCAAGCCTGCCCAGCTCCTCACGCAGCCGCTCCAGCTCGACACCACCGAGCCCCAGCGCGCGAGCGTGCGCCACGAACACGGATTCCGGCACAGTGCCGTCGACCGCCGCCCGCCGAAGCCGGGCCAGGAGCTCCGCCAGGGCGGCCTTCAGCCCCGGCCCACGACCGCTCTCACCCTGCGCACCAGGCCCGGGCGCACTGCTGGATCCAGGTCCGGACGAACCCTCCGGCACGCCATACCCTCCGACGGACTGGCACCTCACACGCCCCACCCCCTACCCGATGACGCCGCGAGCATATTTGCGGCACGTTGACAATGTCAACAGATTGACATCTACCTTCAATCACCTTCCTCGTGTACGGTGGCGGACGCCACACTCTCGCTCTGCCACGATGAGCTGTGCGGCAACGAATGCAGGGGGCACCTTCTGTTCCCAGGCCCCGAGCGGGTGCGGGAACAAGACGGCAAAGGCGAGGGGAGCAGCGGTGAGCCAGGAACTGCTGGGCGGCAGGTTCCGCATCGGGCATGTCATCGGCAAGGGCAACATGGGAGAGGTCCATCGGGCCGAGGATCTCCAGGCCGCCGAGGGCACCGCTGAGCGCACGGTCGCCGTCAAGACCATCCTGCGCCGCCGTACCGGGACCCGGATCGACACCGCCGCCGACCCCAAGGCCGCCGAACGCTTCGCCCGTGAAGTGCGCATCATGCGTCGCCTCGACGACCCGAACCTCACCCGGATCGTCGACGGCGGGGTGGCGGAGGACCATGACGGTCTGCCCTACCTCGCCATGGAACTCCTGAACGGCGAGACGCTGCGCGATCTCATCGAGGAGGAGCGGCAGCTCCCCGTCACCTGGGCCGCGTCGATCGCCGCCCAGATCTCCTCCGGTCTCGCCGCCGCGCATGCCGCCGGTGTCGTCCACCGCGATCTCAAGCCCGCCAACGTCATGCTGACCCAGGGCGGCATCGTCAAGGTCCTCGACTTCGGTATGGGCCGCATCGTCGACGACCCGGACGAAGCCCGGCTGACCAGCACGGGCGTCAGCGTCGGCACCGCCCGCTACATGGCTCCGGAGCAGTTCGAGGCCAAGCAGGTCACGCAGGCCGCCGATCTGTACGCGTTGGGCTGCGTGCTCTACGAGATGCTCGTGGGCGTACCCCCGTTCACGAGCGAGTCCCCTTTCGAGCTGGCCGCCAAGCACACCCGCGAAGAACCGACGTCCATCACCCTCATCCGGAGCGGGATTCCCGCCGAGCTCATCCGGCTCGTCGACCGTCTTCTCGCCAAAGACCCGGCGGCCCGTCCCGCCGACGCGGTGGCCGTACGCGACGCACTCCTCCCCCTGGCCGGACATGACGGCGACGTCTCGCCGCTGCCGCACTGGAGCGCACTGGATCCGACCCGCCCTCTCCGCAGCCCTGCGGCCCAGGCCCCCGCGCAGCGGGCCGCCTCGTCACCGAAGCCGGTGCCTCCCAAGGCCTCCGGCGCGGGCATGGACGTCTTCGGTGTCCACCGCACGCTCATCAAGGACTACCGCTCCTTCACCGAGGGCGGCACCGTCATCCGTGACGACCGCATCTCGGCGTTCGTCGAGGACGACCTCAACAACAAGTCGCAGTGGCCCGACCCGTGGCTGTCGCTGAACCCGTTCTTCCAGGGCGGCGGCACAGTGGTCGAACTCGCCGGCCAGAAGGTGCTCCACGACGAGTGCGCCCGTATCTTCCAGGCGAAGAAGACCGAGGGCGGCACGGTCCCCGACGGTCGCCCGCTGACACTCCACCAACATCAGCGTGAGGCCATCGACGCCGCCAAGTCACGTGCCTCGTACGTGCTGACGACGGGTACCGGTTCCGGCAAGTCACTCGCCTACATCGTGCCGATCGTGAACAAGGTGCTTCACGACCGGGACGCCGAGGGACCCAAGACCGAGAAGCGGGTACGGGCGATCATCGTCTACCCGATGAACGCACTCGCCAACAGCCAGCTCAAGGAGCTGGAGAAGTACCTGCGCGACGGTTACGGCGCGGGACACGAGCCGGTCACCTTCGCCCGGTACACGGGCCAGGAGGACGACGAGAAGCGCAAGGAGATCCGCGACAACCCGCCGGACATCCTGCTCACCAACTACGTCATGCTCGAACTGATGCTGACCCGCCCCGCCGACCGGGCGAGTCTCATCAAGATGGCGCGGGGGCTCGAGTTCCTCGTCTTCGACGAGCTGCACACCTACCGCGGTCGTCAGGGCGCCGACGTCGCCCTGCTGATCCGCCGGGTCCGCGAGGCCTGCCAGGCGCAGGACCTCCAGTGCATCGGTACCTCTGCCACCATGTCGACGGAGGGCACGCTCGACGACCAGAAGAACGTCGTGGCCGGAGTGGCGAGCACCCTGTTCGGTACACCGGTGCGCCCCGAACACGTCATCGGCGAGACACTGGTCCGCGCGACCCACGAATCACCCGACGCCGTTCCCGCCGAGCGTCTCAACTCCCCAGCAGCTCCTCGCGCCTACGACGATCTCGTGCGCGACCCGTTGGCCCGCTGGATCGAATCGCGCTTCGGCCTGGCCACCGACGCGGCCACGGGGCGGCTGGTCCGACAGCAGCCCACGAAGATCGAGGTGGCGGCGAAGGAGCTGCACGAGCAGTCCGGGGTCGCCGAGGAGCAGTGCGTCGCCGCGATCCGCGCCACTCTGGAGGCCGGCTCTCAGGCCCGCCACCCGGTGACCGAGCGGCCGCTGTTCGCGTTCCGGCTGCACCAGTTCCTCTCCAAGGGCGACACCGTGTACGTCACCCTGGAGGACAAGCTCTCGCGCCACCTCACCCGCTCGTACCAGCTCGAACAGCCGGGAAGCAACGGCAAGTTGCTGATGCCGCTGGCGTTCTGCCGCGAGTGCGGCCAGGAGTATCTGACCGTGTGGCGCACGGAGAAGGACGGTGACGTCCGGTACGAGGCGCGCCGGGACACGTCCGCGACCGGCGGCCGTCAGGGCGACGGCTACCTGTACGTCGACCACGAACGAGCGTGGCCGTCCAACGTCCAGTACGCCGTGGACGACCGCCGACTGCCCGAGTCCTGGCTGGAGTTGGACGACAAGGGCCAGGAGGTCGTCAAGAAGTCGTACCGCGACCGGGTACCGCGCGCCGTCACGGTCGATCCGCTCGGCCGTGAGGGGAGCGGCGAACTCCAGGCCGCGTTCATCCCCTCGCCCTTCCTCTTCTGTCTGCACTGCGGTGTCGCGTACGAGCAGACGCGCGGCCGGGACTTCGCGAAGCTGGCGACGCTCGACCAGGAGGGCCGCTCCTCCGCGACCTCGCTGATCTCGGCGTCGGTGGTGCGGTCGCTGAAGTCGGTGCCGGAAGAAGTCCTCGACAAGGAGGCGCGCAAGCTCCTCACGTTCGTCGACAACCGGCAGGACGCGTCCCTCCAGGCGGGGCACTTCAACGACTTCGTGCAGATCACGCAGTTGCGGGGGGCTCTGTACCGGGCGGCTCTGGACGCGGGTGAGGACGGTGTCCACCACGAGGAGCTGGCCTCCGCGGTGACGAACGCACTCTCCATGGACCCGGCCGACTACACGGGTGAGAGCGACCTGCCGCCCTCTCTGGCCCGCAACGCCGCCAAGACCCTCCGCGACGTGATCGCGTTCCGGCTCTATCTGGACCTGGAGCGCGGCTGGCGCATCACGATGCCGAACCTGGAGCAGACCGGCCTGCTGGAGATCGGCTACGAGGACCTGGACTGGGTGGCGACCAAGCAGGACCGGTGGGCGGGCACGCACGAGGCGCTGCGTGACGCCGACCCGGCGCTCCGGGCCGAGGTCATGAAGGCGCTGCTCAACGAGATGCGCCGCTCGCTCGCCATCGACGTCTCGTACTTCCGTGACGACTTCGACTCGCTCCAGAGGGCGAGCGAGGAGCGGCTGATCGACCCGTGGGTGCTGTCCGCCGCCGACAAGCCGAAGGTCGGCACCGCCTATCCGCACCCTTCCCGCCCCGGCATGGACCGCTCGGCCCTGTTCCTCTCGGCCCGCGGCAAGTTCGGCAAGTACCTGCGGCGCGCGGACACCTCGTTCAAGAAGCTCGACCCGGCCGATCTCCAGCTGGTCATCGAGGAGTTGCTGAAGGTTCTGGCCAAGGCCGGACTGGTGAAGGAGGTGACGGAGGCCCCGCAACGGGCGGGCCGCTACCGCAGGTCCTCCGCCCCCTCCGCGACCGGCTACCGGGTGGCCGCGCAATCTCTCATCTGGTGCGCGGGCAAGGGCGAGCGGGGGACGCACGACCCGCTGACACGCACCTACCAGAGCGGCGACGGTCCACGCGTCAACACCTTCTTCCGCGACCTGTACCGGGACGCGGCGGGCGCCCTGTCCGGCCTGTTCGCGCGCGAGCACACCGCACAGGTCTCGCCGGAGGAGCGGGAACAGCGCGAAGAGGCCTTCCGCAAGGCGGAGCTGAAACTGCTGTACTGCTCCCCGACGATGGAGCTGGGCGTCGACATCTCCCAGCTCAACGCCGTGATGATGCGCAACGTGCCGCCCACACCGGCGAACTACGCCCAGCGCTCGGGCCGCGCGGGCCGCAGCGGCCAGCCCGCCCTCGTCACCACCTACTGCGCGACGGGCAACAGCCACGACCAGTACTACTTCCGCCGTTCGGAGCGCATGGTGGCGGGCGCGGTCGCTCCGCCGCGCCTCGACCTCGCCAACGAGGACCTGGTCCTCTCCCATCTTCAGGGCATCTGGATCGCGGAGGCCGGCCTGAAACTGGGCCGAGCCGTCCCCGAGGTGCTCGATGTGTCGTACCCGGAGACGGGCGAGCGCCCGAGCCCCGCTCTGGAGCTTCTGCCGGACATCCTCGCGGCCTCTCTCGACGAGAGCGCCCGGCGCCGCACCGTCGACGCGGCCCTGCGCGTCCTCGGCCCGCTGCTGCCCGACTTCGCCGACACCACGTGGTGGCACGACGACTGGATCCAGGACCGCGTGCGGACCGTGGCGACCCGCTTCGACCGGGCCTTCGACCGCTGGCGTCAGCTGTTCCGCTCCGCGCTCGACGACCAGTACATCCAGAACAGGCGCCGCCTCGACTACAGCCTCACCGAGGGCGACCGCATCCGCGCCAACGCCCGCCGCCGTGAGGCCGAGACGCAGCTGAACCTGCTGATGAACGAGAGCGTCGACAGCAAGTCGGTCCTCTCCGACTTCAACCCGTACCGCTACCTGGCGTCCGAGGGCTTCCTGCCCGGCTACAGCTTCCCGCGGCTCCCGCTCGCCGCGTACATCCCGACCATCGGCCGCCGCCGCGGGGACGGCGACTACCTCCAGCGACCGCGCTTCCTCGCGATCCGCGAGTTCGGCCCGGGTGCGCTGATCTACCACGAGGGCGCCCGCTACCAGGTGACCCGCATCCAGCTGCCGCCGGACTCCTCGGGCGAGCTGGCGACCAGCGAGGCCCGCCGCTGCGGTCAGTGCGGCTACCACCACGACCCGGAGCAGCTCGAGGACCGCTGCGCCATGTGCAACGAGCCGCTGGGCTCGGCGACGTACGGGCTGCTGCACCTGCACACCGTGTACACGACCCGCCGCGAGCGGATCTCCTCCGACGAGGAGGAGCGGCGCCGCGCCGGCTTCAAGCTGGAGACGTCGTACCGCTTCCAGGATCACGGCACCCGTAAGGGCCGCCTGAACGCGGCGATCGCCGACGCCTCGGGCGCGCCGCTCGCCGAGGTCGCGTACGGCGACTCGGCGACCGTCCGGATCACCAACACCGGCCGGGTGCGCGCCAAGAGCGACGAGCCGGCCGGCTACTGGCTGGACCTCGCGGACGGCCGCTGGATGAACGACAAGGACGCCTCCGAGGCGTCCGGCGACTCCAGCGAACTGCCTGTCATCGACACCGACGGCAACGAGCGGCGCCGCAAGAAGCGGGTCATCCCGTACGTGGAGGACCGCCGCAACATCCTCGTCGTCACCCTCGACGAGGCCCTGCCGGAGCCGGTGGCGCTCTCCCTGATGTACGCCCTGGAGCGGGGCATCGAGGCCGCGTTCGAGCTGGAGGACGCCGAGCTGTCCAGCGAGCTCCTGCCGCCGGACGACGGCCCCCGCAACCGCATCCTGTTCACCGAGGCAGCCGAGGGCGGCGCGGGTGTGCTGCGCCGCCTCCAGGCGGAGGACGACGCCTTGGCCAAGGCAGCCGTACGCGCCCTCGACATCTGCCACTTCGACGCGGGCGGCAACGACCTGGGCGGCCCGCATCCGGACCGGCCGTGCGCGCTCGGCTGCTACGAGTGTCTCCTGACGTACGGCAACCAGCTCAACCACGCCCTCATCAACCGTCACTCGGTGCGGGACCTGCTGGTGCGGCTGGCGACTGCGACGGCCCGGCGGGAGTCGCGCGGCGAGTCCCGCTCGGAGCAGTACCGGCGCCTGCTCGACCAGGTCTCCCCCGCGGAGCCGACACCGGTCGAGGCGGCGGTAGGGGCATCGGCGGCCGAACTGGCGGCCCAGGGAGACTTCCTGGGCTGGGCGAAGGCACGTGGCCTGCGGCTGCCGGACGAACCGGGCTCGTTCCTCACCGAGGCGATGGCGACTCCCGACTACGTGTACCGCCTGCCCGGCGTGAACGTGGCGGTCTTCGTGGACTCGCCGGACAAGGAGCAGGACACCTTCCGGGACGAGGACGCCGAGGACCGCCTGTTCAACGCCCGCTGGGATGTCATCCGCTTCCCGCACGGCGCCGACTGGGACGCCGTCGCCGCCGCCAACGCCCGCTACTTCGGCTCTCCAGCCGCCAACTGACCGCCCATCCGGTCGACCATCACGAGGACTTGAAGACTCACATGGCACTCACGTACTCCGCCGGTTCCCTGGTGAAGGCCCGCGGCCGCGAATGGGTGGTGCTCCCCGAGAGCAAGCCCGATCTGCTCGTCCTGCGTCCGCTGGGCGGCTCGGACGACGACATCGCCGCCGTGTTCCCGGCGTTCGAGACGGTCGACGAGGCGAAGTTCGCGCCGCCGGAGCCGAGCGACCTCGGTGACCAGCGTGCGGCGGGTCTGCTGCGTACGGCGCTGCGGGTCGGCTTCCGCTCCGGCGCGGGCCCGTTCCGCTCCCTGGCCGGGATCGCGGTGGAGCCGCGCGCCTACCAGCTCGTGCCGCTCCTCATGGCGCTGCGCCAGAAGACGGTCCGCATGCTGATCTCCGACGACGTCGGCATCGGCAAGACGATCGAGGCCGGCCTGGTCGCGAGCGAACTCCTCGCGCAGGGCGAGGCGACGGGCCTGGCGGTGCTCTGCTCCCCCGCGCTCGCCGAGCAGTGGCAGCAGGAGCTGCGCACGAAGTTCGGCATCGACGCGGAGCTGGTCCTCTCCTCGACGGTCTCCCGCCTGGAACGGGGCCTGGACCTGGGCCAGTCTCTCTTCGACAAGTATCCGCACGTGATCGTCTCGACGGACTTCATCAAGTCCCCGCGCCACCGCGACGACTTCGTACGCCACTGCCCCGACCTGGTCATCGTCGACGAGGCGCACACCTGCGTGGTCGCCGACGACACCTCGACGGCTTCGCAGAACCAGCTCCGCTACGAGCTGCTGCGCCGCGTGTCGCAGGACGAGAACCGGCACCTGCTGCTCGTCACGGCGACGCCGCACAGCGGCAAGGAGTCCGCGTTCCGCAACCTCCTCGGCCTGGTCAAGCCCGACCTGGCGCACGTGAGCCTGGATTCGGAGGCGGGCAGGAAGCTCCTCGCGCAGCACTTCGTGGCGCGCAAGCGGGCGGACGTACGCCAGTACCTCACCAAGGAGGACGGTCTCAGCGACGACTCCCTCGCGGAGCGGACCGCGTTCCCGTCGGACCGCTACTTCAAGGACGAGACGTACAAGCTGTCGCCCGAGTACCGGGCCCTGCTCGACGACGCGATCGCGTACGCGAGTGAGCGCGTGGAGGAGGCTGGCAGCCAGGGCAAGCGGGAGGCGCGTATCGCCTGGTGGTCGGCGATCGCGCTGCTCCGCTCGCTGGTGTCGTCCCCGCGCGCCGCCGCGCAGACACTGCGCACCCGCTCGGCGGCGGCGATCGCCGCGTCGGCGGAGGAGGCCGACAAGCTGGGCGCGCCGCTCAACAGCGACGCGGCCGACAGCGACGCGATGGAGGGCATGGACGTCGCGCCGGGCGCGGAGACGGCCGAGGAACGCCGGCCGTACCTCGCGGAACTCGCCGACATCGCGGAGCAGTTGGAGGGCCCGGACAAGGACCTGAAGCTCAAGGCGCTGATCAAGCACCTCAAGGCGCTCCTCGCGGACGGCCACAACCCGATCGTGTTCTGCCGCTACATCCCGACGGCCGAGTACCTCGCCGCCCAGCTGGAGAACGACAAGGAGTCCGGCAGGCGCGGCCCGCTCGGCGCCAAGACCGTCGTGAAGGCGGTCACCGGCACGCTCTCCCCGCAGCAGCGCATCGAGCGCATCGAGAAGCTCGCGGAGGAGGCCGGCCCGGACGCCGCCGCCCGTCGTGTCCTCATCGCCACCGACTGCCTCTCCGAAGGCGTCAACCTCCAGCACCACTTCGACGCCGTCGTCCACTACGACCTGGCCTGGAACCCGACGCGCCACGACCAGCGCGAGGGCCGCGTCGACCGTTACGGCCAGCGCAAGGACCAGGTCCGTGTCATCACCCTGTACGGCGACGACAACGGCATCGACGGCAAGGTCCTCGAAGTCCTCATCAAGAAGCACCGCCAGATCAAGAAGGACCTCGGTATCTCCGTCTCCGTGCCCGACGAGCTGTCGACGGGTGTGACGGACGCGATCGTCGAATGGCTGCTGATGCGGGGCCGCGACGACCAGGACGCGCTGTTCAGCGCGGACGCGTTCAAGGTGAGCACGGAGAAGCTGGACAGCGACTGGAACTCGGCGGCCGAACGTGAGAAGGCCTCGCGTTCGCGGTTCGCCCAGCGTTCCGTCCGCCCGCAGGAGGTGGCCCGCGAGGTCGCCTCGATCCGCGAGGCACTGGGCGGCGCGGGCGAGATCGACACGTTCGTACGGGAGTCCCTGGGCGCCCTCAACGCCGTGCTCCGCGGCGACGGCGAGGACTTCACGGCCCAGGTGGGCGGCACGCCCATCGGCCTGCGGGACGCGCTCGCGCCGACGGTCGGCGCGGAGGTGATCGAGAAGGACCGCCCGATCCCGTTCCGCGCGGACCCGGCGGTGGCGAGGGGTGAAGCGGCGCTGGTGCGGACGGACCCGGTCGTGGGCGCCCTCGCGTCCCACGTCCTGAACGCCGCCCTGGACACCCAGGCGGACGGCGCCCGCCCGGCCCGCCGCTGCGGTGTGGTCACCACGGACGCGGTCGGCACCCTCACCACCCTGCTCCTGGTCCGCTACCGCTTCCACCTCACACTGCCCTCCCGCAGTGGCGAGAAGCAGGTGGTGGCGGAGGACGCCCGGCTGATCGCCTTCGAGGGCTCGCCGAGGAAGGCGGAGTGGCTGTCGCCCGAGCAGGCACGCGGCCTCCTCGACGCGACAGCGGCCGAGAGCACCGACCGGCACTACGCCGAACGCACGATGACGCGCCTGCTCACCCAACTCCCGGACGTCACCGGCCATCTGGAGACATACGGCGAGGAACTGGCCACCGAACTCGACGCCTCGCACCGCCGGGTGCGCCAGGCGTCGGGCGAGATCGTCCGAGGCCTGTCCGTCACCGTTCAGAAGGCCGCCGACGTTCTCGGCGTCTACGTCTACCTGCCCGCCGCCCCTGCCGCCACCCCGGCCGCTGCTCCTGGAGTGTCCGCCTGATGTCCGCCACCACTCGCCACCAGGTGTTCACCGCTGTCCACACGGTCGGTGGGCTGCTGCCCGCCGACATGCTGGTACGGATCTCCGAGGGCAAGGTCACCAAGGACCTCCGGGGCCTCGCCCCCGCCGACTACCGCATTCCCGGCTCCCGTTCGGTGCGCGACGAGGCGGAGCGCCAGTGGGACAACCTCAAGTCGCTCTGGCGTGAGCTGCGAGAAAAGCTCCCCGCCGAGCCCGAGGCGTCCGTCCGCCCCGACAGCACCGGCTACGCCCGCACCAACTGGGTGGAGCCCCTCTTCGAAGCGCTCGGTTTCGGGCACCTGTCCCCGGTCGGCTCCGGGGGCATCGTCTCCGACGACGGCACGAAGACGTTCCCGATCAGCCACCGCCGGGACAAGACGCTGGTCCACGTGACCGCCTGGAACGTCAAGCTGGACAAGCACCAGGGCGCCGGTTCCCCGGCTCCCCAGTCGCTCCTCCAGGAAGCCCTGAACCGCACCGAACCTCATCTGTGGGCACTACTCACCAACGGCCGCCAGCTCCGTCTGCTGCGTGACTCGAACGCGCTCGCCACGGCCTCGTACGTCGAGTTCGACCTCGAAGCGATCTTCGACGGTGAGCTGTTCAGCGAGTTCGTCGTCCTGTACCGGCTCCTGCACGCCTCCCGCTTCGAAAGCCCCGCTGGCGGTACGCAGTGGACCTGCTGGCTGGAAGTCTGGCGGGACGCCGCGATCCGTCTCGGCGCACGTTTCCTGGACGACATCAGCGAGGGCGTACGGCTCGCGATCAGGGAGCTGGGTACGGGCTTCCTCAAGCACCCGGCCAACGGCACCCTGCGCGAGAACCTCGACCGCCATACGTATCACGCAGCCCTGTTGCGCCTGGTCTACCGCCTGTTGTTCGTCTTCGTAGCCGAGGACCGCGACGCCCTGCACCCGCCCAGGACACCGGAGGACGTCCGCAAGCGGTACGCCGACTACTTCTCCACTGCCAGGCTGCGCGAGCAGTCCCGCCGTCGTCGGGGTACCTCGCACTCCGACCGGTACGAGGCGCTGTGCCTGGTCCTCGACGCCCTCGGCAAGGAGGAGGGCCTGCCCGAGCTGGGTCTGCCGGGTCTGGGCGGCCTCTTCGACGCCACACCGGCCGACGCGCCTCTGCGGGAGCTGTCTCTCGCAAACGTCCACTTGCTGGCTGCGGTACGCCACCTCGCCATCGTCCGCGACACGGAAGCAAAGCGCTGGCGGACGGTCGACTACCGCACCCTGGACGCCGAGGAACTGGGCGCGATCTACGAATCCCTCCTCGACCTCGTGCCCGAGCCCGGCGCGGACCGTACGTTCGAGTTGGTGCCCCGAGCGGGCAACGAGCGCAAGAAGACCGGCTCGTACTACACGCCGAGTTCGCTGGTCGACGTCCTGCTCGACTCCACCCTCGACCCGGTGATAGACGCGGCTCAGGAGCGCGGTGAGAAGAGGGCCGTCGAGGCAAAGCAGACGGACGAGGCCGCACGGGAGACGGTGGCCTCCGAACTGCTGACCCTGACTGTCTGCGACCCTGCCTGTGGGTCCGGGCACTTCCTCGTCGCAGCCGCGCGCCGTATTGCCAAGCGGGTGGCGGCGGTACGGGAGCAAACACCGGAGCCCACCCCGGACAGTGTCCGCCACGCGCTGCACGAGGTCATCGCGCGATGTGTGTACGGGGTGGATCTCAACCCGATGGCGGTTGAGCTTGCCAAGGTCTCGTTGTGGATGGAGGCCCTGGAGCCCGGCAAGGCGCTCGGTTTCCTCGACGCGCACGTCAAGCTCGGGAACGGGCTGATCGGAGCGACGCCGGCACTGCTGCGGGGCGGTATTCCGGAGGCGGCGTTCAAGGTCGTCGAGGGTGACGACGCGTCGGTGGCGCGGGAGTGGCTCAAGCGCAACAAGGACGAGCACAAGGGCATCGTCACGCTGGACGCCGCCGTCGACGAGTCGGTGAGCGTCACGAACACCGCGTTCGCCTCCGAGCTGCGCAGCCTCCTGGACGACTCCCCCACGGACAAGCTCGGCCAGGTCCGCAAGCTCGCCGACCGCTACCACGAGTGGGCCGAGTCCCCCACGTATCTCAACGCCCTGCACATCGCCGACGCGTGGTGCGCCGCCTTCATGTGGGAACAGACGGAGGCCGCGCCGTCGCCTGTGACCCAGCGCGTCTTCCTGTCGCTCCAGTCGTCCGAGGGCAAGGGCGCGCTGGCTGAGACCCACGAGGAGATCGTGCGACTGAGCCAGGAATACCGCTTCTTCCACTGGTACTTGGAGTTCCCCGAGGTCTTCACCGTGCCTGACAGTCCGTCGGCGCCAGGGGTTGATCCGGTGACGGGATGGGCTGGTGGGTTCGACTGCGTTTTGGGGAATCCGCCGTGGGACAAGGTCGATTTTAAAGACCAGGAATATTTCAGCGTGGTCGAACCCAGCATCGCCGCTATCTCCGGAACTGCACGGCGAAAAGCGATCGTCGAGTGGGCCGCCGAACACGCTGTGGAAGGCGCACGCTACTATGCGGACCGGCGGCGATTGAAGTCATCCTTCCTGTTTCTGGGCTCTTCAGGGGTATATCCACAGCTGCGCAAGGGGCTATCCGTCAAGGGCGTCACCTCGCTTCAAACCGACCAGCTCTTCACCGAGCGGTTCGTTTCGATCACTGCCCCCGAAGGCCGCTGCGGAACAGTCGTGCCGACCCAGATCGCCACTACCGCAGGTTCGCAATTCCTTTTTCAGGACCTGACTCAACGAGGTGCGGTGAAGCACCTGTACGACTTCGAAAACGGCAGGCGGCAAAAGCTTTTTCCCGCAGTGCACTCCAGCTATCAATTCGCGTTGCTCTCCCTCACAGGTCGCGGCTTGGCAGAGCCCTCCGCCCGCTTTGCGTTCTTCCTCGGCCATCCCGATGAACTCGCTGATAGCAGGGCAGTATTCGCGCTTGCGGCCGACGAAATCGCCGTCATCAACCCGAACACAGGCACCCTGCCCGTGTTCCGAACCCGTAGGGACGCCGACGTCACGGTTGCCATCCATCGTCGTGTACAGGTCCTGGCAGAAGAGGGCCGCGCGGACGGCAATCCATGGCGCATCACTTTCAAGCCAACACCTTTCCATCTGACAGACGATTCCGACTTGTTTCGCGACCGGATCACGTTGGAGACAGCGGGATGGGAATTGGAAGGGAACATCTTCGTGCGGGACGGCGAGCGAATGCTGCCGCTCTATGACGGCAAAATGGCACACATCTTCGATCACCGCTGGAACCGCTACTACGGCTTGGGCAACGACGACTACGATCGCGTCCCGCTGGAAGAGAAGAACAATCCGTACGGTGTGACGCAGCCTCGCCATTGGATCCAGGAAGCGGGTCGCATCCCAACCACACGTAAGGGCAAGGACGTCACGGTCGCGGGTGTGGACCTGCGCCTCGAAGAGCTGGAGTGGGAGCGGGAATGGCTCCTGGGATGGCGCGATGTCGCGCGGACAACAGATGAGCGGACAGCGATTCCTGCATTTCTACCAAAGGTGGCCGTTGGAAATAAGTTCCCGCTGATGTTCCCCCGAGTCACGGCAGAGCTTGTCGCAGCACTCGTCTCTGCTCAGAGCTCGCTGGTGTTTGACTACGTCTCCCGCCAGAAGGTCGGAGCCATCAGTATGGCGCTATTCGTCTGGAAACAACTCCCCGTCCCTCACCCCGACGGCTTGGCTGCCCACACACCCTTCCTCACCCCTCGCACCCTTGAACTCGTCTACACCGCCTGGGATATGCGCCCACTAGCCAAGGACCTCGGCGACGTCGGCGCCCCTTTCACCTGGAATGAAGCCCGCCGCACCCAACTCCGCGCCGAGCTGGACGCCTACTTCCTCCACCTCTACGGAGTCTCCGCGGCGGACGCCGACTACATCCTGGAGTCCTTCCAGACCGAGAACGGCGGCCTCAAGAACAACGAGATCGCCAAGTACGGCGAGTACCGCACCAAGCGCCTGGTCCTCACCGAGTACGACCGCATGGCTACCTCCGGCCTCACCCTGGAGAACCCTCTCGTCGACGGCGAGAACTACACCTCCACCCTCACCCCGCCCCCCGGCCACGGACCCCGCCACCCCGCCTGACCGAGCCCCTCTCCCGGGGTGCTGATGTCGCGTCTCCACAAAGATACTTGCAAGGTCCAGACGGGGGTCACTGGTCGGCCTGGTAACCCCCGGACGCATCCCGACTACTTCCCAACTGCGATAAACACTTCAGGAGCAGGCGTTGGACAACGAGATCCAGTTGATCAGTGACGGCGACGGGCTGGCGGTCATCGGGAACGCGACGGACGTCGAACGCTTTCTCGTTTCGGAGAGATTGCCGTCGAAGGACCTCAGGGTGCACCAGCTCAAGTCCGTCTTCGGCACCGGGGCCACAGTCGCGCAGGCAAGTTCGGACATTGCCGCCAACTCCGGTCGCTGGGTGAAGCTGACCGTGGAGTCCGCGGAGCGTGTCAAGAAGTACGGGCTGATGAAAACCAAGACACCAGGCATCAGCCACGCGATGATAGGGAAACCCGGCTCGATCAAGAACTGGCTTCAAATCGAGAAGGGGGTCGGCTCGTTTCTGACCAACCCCGCACGTCTGGCTGGTGTCGCGGGGCTCATGTCGCAGTCCTCGATGCAGCAGACCATGGAGGAGATCACCGACTACCTCGCCACGATCGACAAGAAGGTCGACGACGTGCTCCGCGGCCAAAAGGACGCTGCACTGTCCCGCATGATCGGCATGGACCTCGTGATCGAGGAGACCATGACCATTCGGGAGCAGGTGGGCCGAGTCTCCGAGGTCACGTGGTCCAAGGTGCAGACCGCGCCGACGACGATCGCGGAGACCCAGGCGTACGCGTTGCGTCAAATCGACGCTCTCACCCAGAGACTGGAGAGCACGCCCAAGATCGGTGATCTCTCCGCGGCGGTCAGGGAAGTCGAACCCAAGGTTCGGGAGTGGCTCGCTGTTCTGGCTCGCTGCTTCCAACTGCAGGACGCGGTCGCCGTGCTCGAACTCGACCGTGTGCTGGACGCGCATCCGGATCAGCTGGACCAGCACCGCCTCGGGCTTCGGACTGCCCGACAGCACCGGCTGGATCTCATCTCGCGGAGCACCGAGCGTCTGGTGGCCCGGATAAAAGCTGCTGCCGACGCGGCCAACTCGAAGGTGCTGCTGCACCCGACCAAATCCCCGGTGGTGGTCCAGTCGAGCAACCATGTGGTGACCGGCGTCCACGACTTCCGCGCGCGGCTCGGGATCGAGTCCGGTCGCCAGTCGTCGGAGGCGAGAAGATGGGGGGAAGCGGTAGCGGAGGTGAAGGACAAGGCGCTTGAGACGGGAGCGAAGGGCGTCGGTGCCGCCAGAAGCCTCGGCACCGTGAGCCTCGACCGGGCCAGTTCGGTCAAGGGGAGGCTCTCCAGCGAGATCGCCGAGCGAGCCCGCCGCCTGCGCCGGGAAGAAAAAGAACATGACGGGGAAGGCTGAGCGAGCGTCGACGACCCACACCGTGGGGCGAGCCATCAACCACTCGCCCCACGGCCGGCCTCTGTCAGTCCCGCGCCGCCGCGAACCCCACGAACCGCGACCACTCCTCACGCCCGACGGCGAAGTGAGGATGCGTCACATCCTTGGAGTCCCGGACGCAGACGGCCTGTTCGGTGAGGGCGACCTCGACGCAGTCGTCCCCCGAGCTGCCGCTGTAACTGGACTTGAACCAGGCGAGTTCCGTCGTACTCATAGCTCTCCTCGCAGTCTCTCCAACAGACCCCGCGAGTCTTTGGGGTTCAGGGCCTGCGAGCGCAGTGTCATAGCGTTGTTGGAGGAGACTCACCTCTTTCGGGTCGGAGATCAACCGACCGTTCTCCTGCCCCTCGGAGTACGCCAGCCGGTGCCCCTTCAGTGTCTCCAAGAGCCGTACGGGACCGTCCATGCAAGCATGGAACTCTGCATCCACCGGCATGAGTTGCAGCGTCACGTTGCGGGACGCCGTTCGCTCAAGCACGTGGTCCAACTGGCCGCGCAGCACTTCGACACCGCCCAGTCTGCGCCGAAAGACGGCCTCTTCCACGATGAAGTGAAACGGCACAGTCGGCCGCTCGTGCAACAACGTCTGCCGCTTGAGCCGCGCCTCGATCTGGGCCTCCAACTGCTCGTCCGTGAGCAGCGGAAGACGGTTCTCGAACAGCGCCCGCGCGTAACCCTCCGCCTGCAACAACCCGGGCACCAGCCTGCACTCGTACGTGCACAGACTCACCGCCTCCCGCTCCCGCCGGGCCCACTGCCGGAACCAGGCCGCCAGCCCCACATCGCCCCTCCCCCGCGTCACGAACTCGGAGCTCTTCCGCAACGCCCCCGTGTTCCCCAACACCTCCTCTGCCCGCTCGACGAACGACTCGTCGGGCATGCGACGCCCCAACTCCACCGACTCCACGGTGTGTTTGGAGAACTGAACCCGTGCCCCGAAGTCCACCCGGCTGAGCCCGGCGTGCTCGCGCAGGGCCTGGACGACGGCCCCGAAGGTCCGCAGACTGTCGGAGGGGTCGGGCTCGCGCTCCCAGTCGCATGCCGTCCCGTCACCGCTGTCCGTCATACGCGGCCACCTCCAGGTGCGTACGTAGCGTGCCGCGTCCCCGCGATCGACAGCACCCACAGTGACGGCGAGATCCACGTACTGTCCACCGAACGTGCCCGTACGCTGACGCAGCGTACGAGCCGCGCTCCTGGCGCACGCACCCGCACGCCCGCCACGGTGGCCCCATGAACGCCGCCACTCCCCAGCTCACCGACACTGTCTTCACGTTCGCGCAGCAACTCTCCTCCACCCGCCGGGGTGCCCGCCTCGCCCGGCTCCTGGCCATGGAGCGCCTGATCGCCTGGGAGATGTCACCCGGAATCATCGAGCGGGCGGAACACGTCGTCGCGGAGCTGGCGTCGAACGCGGCACTGCACGGCCGCGTCCAGGGGCGTGACTTCCTGCTGGCGCTGACCCTGGACAACGCGACCGGCACCCTCCGTATCGCGGTGAGCGACACCCGGGGCGAGTGCCGGCCCGCGATCCGCCCGGAACGCGGCCTGGACGACGGGACGGGCCGCGGCCTGATCCTGGTCGACGCACTCGCCGACCGCTGGGGCACGGAGCCGCGCTCACCCTCCGGAAAGACGGTGTGGGCAATGCTCGTGCAGCCCCCGCCAGGCGATCCGAAGTTCCGGGAAGTGACCGGAACCGTCGACTGACAGGGTGGGGCCGTCGTGGCGTCAGGAAGCCCAGTCCGGCAGGCGCGGATTGCGGACTTCTCCGGGGATGTCGCACCAGGGGCGCAGTTCCTTGTAAGCCTTCGCCTCGTCGTACCCGGGGTAGGAACCGTACCCGGTGTAGGCCTGGGCAAGGGCGACGCACGCGGCCTCGGTCTTGGTGTGCACCGTCCCCGGATCGAGTTGTTCGGCGCCGTTCACCGCGGCGTCGTAACAGTTGGTGAGGGCGCCGTGGTCATCCGTCTGTTCACCGCTGGCGGCGGCCTTGTCCAGGCCCACGACGGCGTCGGCGCAGTCGCGCGGCATCTTCGTGGTCTTGAAGCCGATCCCCCCGATCAGTTCGTCCACCGCGGCCTCGGCGACCTTGTCGTGCTTCCCGTAGGTGTAGAGGAGGTATTTGCTGTAGGGCAGCCACCACACGCGGTGGCTGTTCTTGCGGGAGCCGTCGTAGTCGGGGAGCACATCCGTGCCGAACGTCCAGCTCATGGCCTTCTTGCCGCCGACGTCGGTCAGCGGCTCGTCCTTCACGGAGACCACCGACTCGTCCGTGACGGTGTCGCTGTCCTCGCCTTCGACGGACCACATGGAGCCGGAGTCCTTCTGCCCCTCCTTGATCTGGTCCAGGGTCAGGTCCGGGGCGTACAAGAGGTGCATGCCGGTGTCGGAGTCCCCGGGCAGAGTGAAGTCAGCGCTGGTCGCGGGGGTCGTTTCCGAAGTCTCCGAGGTGTCCGAGCTATCCGAGGTGTCCCAGGAAGATCCATCTGCCGCGTCCTCGTCGCCCGAGCCGGAATACTCCAGCTTCGCGTCGGCGGGGAGCGTGACACGCAGGCCCCCGAAGAGGTCCACCGGTTCCGGCTCCTGTACGGCGGCCTCCTCGGCGCTCGGGGACTCGGACGGGGAGGGAGTCACGGCGACCGGGGTTTGGCGCGGCGCCGTCCGCTTCGGCTCGGACGTCGGGTCTGCGGCCGGGGGTCGGGCGGCGGCTCCGGGCCCGCTGTTGCCGGCCGCCACGGCACCGCCCACGACGCCCAGCACCGCGGCGGTGGCCACCGTGTAGAGGACGCCCCGACGCCGTCGCGCACGGCGCCCCGCGAGTGCGGCCGCCGATGCAGCGGGAAGCGAGGCCGGGACGTACGGAGAAAGGGGGACCAGGGGAACGTCCCGGCGTGCGTTCTGTGCGGTCGACGAGGGCGTCGTCCCTCCGGACGCCTGCGGAAGAGGAGGCTTTGAGACCGCCGGTGGAGCCGTGGCCTCCTCGTCGCTCACGGGTCCCTCGCCTGGGGGTTCCCCGTCGGAGGAGGGCTCGGCGGGCAACGGGACGTTCCAGCGCATGCTGCCCAGGGGCACGGTGACAGCGGTCTCGGCCCGTTCGAAGGACCGTGTGTAGGCCATGGTCGGGAAGACGACGGTCCCGGTCGGCCCGTACACGGCGGCCGCCCTCTCGGCGATCTCCGGGGCGCTCGGCCGCTGCCCGGGATCCTTGTGCAGGGCGTCACGGACGAGGGGCAGCAGGGCGTCGGGCACGCCCTGGAGCGAGGGCGCGGCGCTGACGATGCGGTGGTTGATCCCGGTAGGGGTTCCGAAGGGGTGGGCCGCTGCCGCGGCGTAGGAGACGAGCAGCCCCCAGCAGAAGATGTCGCAGGCCGGGAGGGTGGTGCCGTCGGTGAGCTGCTCCGGTGCCATCCAGCCGGGAGTACCGGTCGTCACCGATGTGGCGGTGATGGCGGTGGCGTCCAGGTGGTGGGCGATGCCGAAGTCCACGACGTGGGGCCCGTCGGCCGCGAGGAGGACGTTCGTCGGCTTCAGGTCGCGGTGGGCAACCCCCGCGCCGTGGATGCAGGCCAGAGCGCGGGCGACGGCCGCCGCGAAGGTCAGCAGGTTGTCCGCGCGCAGGGGCCCGGCCTCCCGGACGTGCTGATGCAGGGTGTTGCCCTGCACGTAGGCGGTCGCCAGCCAGGGCAGCGGGGCGTCGGGGTCGGCGTCGACCAGCGGTACGAGGTACGGGCCGGTGACCTGGCGGAGCGTAGTGGTCTCTCGGCGGAAGCGGGCCCGGTGTGCAGGGTCGTCGGCGAAGCCCTGATGAAGGACCTTGACGGCGAGGGGACGTCCGCTGTCGGGGTCGATCGCGTAGTAGACCGTGCCCATACCGCCGGTTCCGAGGTGCCGGATCGGCCGGTAAGGGCCGATGCGTTCGGGCAGGTTCACCGGCACAGGACACTCCTCGGTGCCGGGCACGGCCGTACGGCCGACACCGTCCGCCCGCAGAAATCACACCGCGGACCGTGCTGACGAGTCATGTATCCCCCTGGTGTTCTGCGCCTTCACATACCGATCGGGACGGTGCGACGCGGCCGACTTCGGGCGTCGGCAAGCCTGTGGCCGACCGGAGACTCGCCCTTGCGGGCAGTCGACGGTCGTGCGATGAAGCCCCCCTCATCAGCGGAGACACTCTAGTACCGGTTCGATCGGTGGCAGAGGGCTGCCGGCGCCACCCGCATGCAGTCCCGGCGATCAGTCGGCGTCACGACTCGCTCCGCGGCTCGACGTCCCGGCCCTCGCACGGCCGATCGTACACAGAAATACATGCTAACGGACGAGGTTAGTCTGTTGACACCGCCAACACTGACGCCCCTCATGCTCCCGTAAACGCCGTCGCCTGCCGACGGTGTTCCGGTCAACACCCGCAGGGCCTTTCCTGAGCGTCAGGCAAGGCCCGGCGTCGGCCGAGGTGTTTACCGGAACGTCTTTGCGATGACTGTGTCCCGCCCGACATCCTCAAGTGCGTTCGCGCGACGTCCTCGTTGTCGACTCGTCCAGCGTGACGGACGGTCACTCGACGTACCAGCGACCAAGCGGTCCGCCTGGGACTATCGCGTCACAGACCGGCCCGCTCCAGCAGGACCTTCAACGCGCCCGGCTTGACCTTTTGCACGGACCGGACCTGGCCGAGCTCCAACTCGTCCCGGCCCACCGGATTGCCGTACAGCAAGTCCGTGGGCTCGGGCAGCAGAGTCACATCGACCCGGTAGGCGAAGTCGGGGTCGTCGGGGTCCTCCTGCGGCTCGTTGTCGACCTCGGCCACCGCGGCGACCGCCGACTCCGGTTGACTGAAGAAGAACCACAGGCGGTCGCCCGGGTACATGCGGTTCCGCCGGCTGAGCCAGAGGTCGAGTTCGGGGTCCTCGTGAGCAAGGTGGCGCAAGGTCTCTTTGTCGGAAGGTTCTCCGTCAAAGGTGTCCTTGTTCGGATTGAGGATGTAGATCCAGTCCTGCACGATCTCTCCCGCCGCCGTTGCCCTCGCTGCCCAGGAACGACCTCGCCCTGCCGAGCATCGTGCCAGCCCTCTGCCTCGCACGCAGGAAGTCGACCAACCTCGCCACATCTGGGGAACCGCAGACGCACGCTCCGGCATCATGACCTCCATGGCAAACGGGGCGGATGTACTGACGGCGGCGGCGGCCGAGTTCGACCGGGGCAGCGTGGCGGACGCCGAGTCGGCTGCCGAGGACGAATGCAAGCAGGTGCTGTCCCAGTTTCCGCTGGAGGCATGGGCAGAGCTTCCGCTGGAGCGCTACGCCCTCGGGCAGACGGCGTCCCCGGGATCGGGTCCGACGTACTGCCGGCTGCTGGAGTTCCTCACGCCGAACCTGGGCAGCATCAAGGGCGGCAGTGCCGCGAAGCACATCATGTACCACCACGTCTCCGGCGAATGGCGTCTGGCCGCTCCCTTGCGCGGCATGGAACCGCAGGAGGCCTGGGCTCAGCTGCGCGGTCAGTTCGTCCAGGCCTTCGACGCCGTCGCGGCGGGAGACTTCGACGCCCTGGACGATCTCGAAGTGCTGCGGTACGGGCCGACGTTGGTGACGAAGACGCTGGCGACCTACTTCCCCGAGCACTTTCTGCCCATCTACGCGGGGGAGCATCTGCGCCGCTTCGTCGCCCTGTTGCTGGGCGACTCGGTGCAGGGCGACGCCCCGGCCTGGCGCAGCAATCGCCGTCTGCTGGAACTCGTGCGGGACCGTGCGGAGTTCGAGGGCTGGTCCAGGTACGAAGTGATGCACTTCCTGTACCGGCACTCCGACCCTCGGTCCCGGCAGCGCACCATCTGGAAGATCGCTCCCGGCGAGCGCGGGCGCCTGTGGGACGAGTGCCGGACGGATGGAGTCATCCGCGTGGGTTGGGAGCAGGTCGGTGACCTCGGCCTGTACCAGAGCGACACGGATCTGAAGCAGGCCCTGGACGCGCACTGGCCCCGCAAGAGCGGGGGCAGCCTGACACTCGCCCGTCGGCTGCTGGCCTTCCGTGATCTGGAGGAGGGCGACCGGATCGTGGCCAATCGAGGGGTGGACAAGGTCCTGGCCACGGGCACGGTCAGTGGGAACTACCGCTTCGAAACGGACCGCCAGGAGTTCCAGCACACCGTCCCGGTGGACTGGGATCTGTCGCACGCGCAGCGGCTGCCGGAACCCAGGCAATGGCGGTCCACCTTCGCCAGGGTCGACCCGGCCTTCTTCGCCAAACTCACCGCGTACCAGGCCGACTCCGGCGCCGGCGCGAACCAGGAACCGCAGAGCACGCCGGTCGCACTGCCCGAGGACGTGCAAACCGTCCTGGACGCCCTGAAACGCAAGGGCCAGGTGATCCTGCACGGGCCGCCCGGTACGGGCAAGACGCGGCTCGCCCTCGGAGCGGCCCTTGCCATGGACGGTCGCGCGGAGACCCTCGACGCCAGCGCCGACCAGCGTGCCAAGGCCCAGGCCGAAATGCTGCACGGCGACCGCGTCCACCTGGTCACCTTCCATCCCTCCTACGGCTACGAGGACTTCGTCGAGGGCTTCAAGCCGGACCTGAGTGCCACTGGTCCCGGGCTCACCCTCGCTCTCACGGACGGCCTGTTCCACACCCTGTGCAGCCGTGCCGCCGCTCATCCCGAGCAGGAATTCCTGCTGGTCATCGACGAGATCAACCGCGGTGACCTGCCGCGGATCTTCGGCGAGTTGATCACCCTTCTCGAACTGGACAAGCGGAACCTGCCGGTCGCCCTCCCCGTCAGCAAGCGGCACTTCTCCGTCCCGCCGAACGTACGCATCATCGGCACGATGAACACCGCCGACCGGAGCATCAGCCACCTGGACGCCGCCGTACGCCGCCGCTTCGCCTTCCTGCCCGTGGGCCCGGACCCGGACGCGGTCTCCGGGACAGTCGGCCCCCTGGACCTGGCCGCGTTCTTCGAGGCCCTCAACACGCGCATCACCCGCCACCTCGACGCCGACCACCAGATAGGGCACGCCTACCTGCTGCGCGACGGTGCGCCGATCGCCACCGATGAGGATCTCGCGGCGGCCTTCCACCACGAGGTGATCCCGCTCCTGGAGGACTACTGCGTCGGCCGGGCCGAACTGCTGCACCGCATCCTCGGCGGACTGGTCGACGCGGACACCGGGCGTCCGTTGCTCATGTCCCCGCAGGACCTGGCGGACGCACTGGCCACCGAGTTCACCAGCGGCGATTCCGGCCCGGATGCCTGACCCCACCCCGGTCCGGCTCGGCGAGTACGAGTCCGCCGCGCTGGAGTCCGATCAGCTCACGGCCCGGGACATCGACCGCCTGCACGCCCTCCAGGCGCGGGGCTGCCTGACCCTGGTCCCGGACCGTATCGGCTGGCGGCTCAAGGCCGACGCGACCGTCGGGGTCCTGGTCCTGGACCGTATCCGCCTGGTCGTCGCGCCCAAGTTCGCCATCCCGGGAGAGCAGCTCATGAGCTGGCTCGCCTACGCCCTCGGCACACCGGTCCCGGCGACGGCCAGGCGTTGGGCCACCGGGCCTGACGGATACGCCGACCTGGTCGCCGCCGCCCTGCTCGAAGAGTGCGAGCGGCTGCTACGGGAGGGACTGCGCCGGGACTACGTACGCCGCCGCAGTGTCGAACCCGTACTCCGGGGACGGCTGGACGTCGTCGCCCAGGCCACTCGCCGCTACGGGCAACTGGACCAGCTGCACGTCCGCACCTTCGACCGGGAGGCGGACATCTGGGACAACCGTGTTCTGGGGAGCGCGCTCAAGGCCGCGCTCGGTCTGACCTCCAGCCCCGACCTGGCGCGCGCCCTGCACGGCACAGCCGGCGCGTTTCCACAGGCCCCCACCCCTGCCGCGGCGCTCCGGGCGCTGGACCGCACCCACTACACACGCCTGAACGCCCGCTACCGCCCTGCCCACACCTGGGCCCGCCTCCTCCTGCGCGGTGGAGGCGTGACCGACCTGCTCAGCGACCAAGGCACCACGGCGGACGGCCTCCTGCTCGCCATGCCCGCGCTCTGGGAAGCCGTCGTCCGCCGTCTCGGCACAGAGGCCGTCAGCCCGTACGGCGGCCACGCCGTACCCGGTGGAAGCGGCGTCGGCATCACAGTGCGCGGAGATCTGGGCAACGCCTCGACGTTCCGGCCCGATCTCCTGCTCAGCCTTCCGGGACACGACCTTGCACATCGCACGCTGTTGCCCGTGGACGCCAAGTACAAGCGCTACGACCGCCACGGCGTGAGCGCGGCCGACGTCCACCAACTCCTCACCTACAGCAGCGGGTACGCGTCCAGCGACGCACCGGCGGCAGTCATCGTCCACCCCCAGCCGGGCGGCCACGCCCAGCGAACCCTCCAGGTGCGCGGCCCCGAATGCCCGTTGGGCGTCATCCACGTCCTCGGCGTCGACACCCGCGCCACGCCCGAGCAGGCGACCGCGTGGATGGGCTCAGTACTGCGGTGACCGTGGCACAGGCCAGCCGGTCCGTAACGGCCGCCCTGGGCCGTGAGATGCCTGCGGGACGGTCGACTCGGTGGATCGGGCGGCCCAGCGCATCTTCGTTCCGAGTCAGCCCCCGAACGCATGTACACACGTCCGATCCAAGTGAATTCATACAAGTCCGTTGACATCGTTAACAAGCTTCCGTCATGCTCGAATTGACAACGGCTCATCGTCCCCTCGCGTCGCCTTGGGCACGCCCGCCGCAGCCACCGAGAGCACTCGAGGAAGCCGAGCCATGAGCGACACCACCAGCCTCCGTGACCTGCTCCTCGCCCGTTTGCCCGGATCAGGGCTCTCCGCCGAGGAGCAGTCCCTGCTGCACGGCCTTCTGCCTCCCGCTCGCCCCCGGAACGCGAGCCGTTCCGGGACCGTGTACATGCGGTCCATCACGGCCTCCGGCTGGCGAGGTATCGGGCCTGCCGCCACGATCAAACTGAATCCCGGCCCCGGTCTGACGCTGGTGGCGGGCCGCAACGGCTCCGGCAAGTCGAGCTTCGCCGAGGCCGCGGAGATGGCCTTGACGGGCGACAACTTCCGCTGGCAGGGGCGCACCCAGGTATGGAAGAAGGGCTGGCGCAACCTCCACGAGCACTCCGCTCCCGAGGTGGCGGTGGAGCTCGGCTTCGACGCCGGCAGTGACAGTGAGGGCGCCAAGGAGCCCGTGACCGTACGCCGGTTCTGGTACGGCGATGGGCTCGAGGATTCCCGCACCGTCGTGGAGGAAGCCGGGCAGGCCACCGGCGAAGTCGTGCACGACGTGATCGACGCCGAGCAGCTGTCGCTGTACCGGCCGTTCCTCCCGTACACCCAGCTCGGGGCGGTGATCAACGGGCCGCTGACGACCCTGCACGACGAGATCTCGCGGATCCTCGGACTCGAACTGCTCAGTGACACCGACGCGGCGGCACGGGCTCGGGCCAGGACCCTGACCGACACCGAGAACGCCGCGAAGGCCCTCACCTCCACCGTGATCCAGGAGTTGTCGGAGGTCGACGACCCACGCGCCCAGGAGGCGATCACGGCGCTGTCCGGCAGGAGCCCCGACCTGGAGACGGTCCGGGCCCTGTTGCGGGGCCACGGCTCCGCCGACGAGGCGCACCTCGCCCGACTGCGTCGACTGGCCGATCTCGAGCGCCCGGACCGGCCGTCGATCGTGAAAGCCGTGACCCGACTGCGCTCTGCGGCCGCCTCGGCCGACGACGCACGTCACGGGTCCGCCGAGGACGCCCGGCAGTTGATCAGGCTGCTCGACGCCGCGCTGGAACACCGCCGCCGTCATCCCGCTGTCGCCGACTGCCCCGTATGCGGCAGTACGGACCTCTTGGACCGCTCCTGGACGGAACGAACGCGCGCACAGGTCGAAAGGCTCCAGACGGAGGCGGCCGAGGCGGACGCGGCACACCGCGAGCTTGCGAACGCGGTACGGGAGGTCCACGACTTGATGCGGCCCGCCCCCGTGTGGCTCCAGGCCGACGAGCCCTCGCTCGCCGCGCTCTGGCGGGACCTGGTCGCCTGCCGCACGGTACGTGACCCACGCGAGCTGGCCGACCGTGCGGAACGCGCCGAGGCGGTACTCGGTGATGCCTGTGACCAGGTCCGTGAGGACGCCCGCCGACGCGTCACGGCGCAGGACGGCCGCTGGCAGCCCGTGGCCGCACGCCTGTCCTCATGGCTGGGACAGGCGGAGGCCGCGCAGGCGGCGAAGCCCGCCCTCAAGCAGGTCAAAGCCGTACGCTCCTGGGTGCGCACGCTCACCGACGAGTTGCGGGACGCCCGGTTCAAGCCGTTCGCCGACCAGTCCGGGCAGATCTGGCGACTGTTGTGCGAGCGCAGCAGTGTCTTGCTGGGTGCCATCGGGCTCACGGGCATCGGTCCCCAGCGCCAGGTCAGTCTTCCCGTCTCCGTGGACGATGCCGACGCGCCCGCCTTCGGCGTCATGAGCCAGGGCGAACTGCACTCGCTCGCCCTCTCCCTGTTCATCCCGCGGGCCACCCACCAGGACAGTCCCTTCGGTTTCCTGGTCATCGACGACCCGGTGCAGTCCATGGACCCGGAGAAGGTCGACGGGCTCGCCAAGGTTCTCGACCTGTACGCGCAGCACCGGCAGGTCATCGTCTTCACCCACGACACCCGGCTCGAAGAGGCCATCCAGCGCCTCGGCCTGAGGGCGACGGTCATGCGGGTGTCCCGGCAGACCGACTCGGTCGTTCATGTCGCCTCCGTCAGCGACCCGGTGAGCCAGGCTCTGTCGGAGGCACGGGCCATCGCCCTCGATCCGCACCTGCCGCCGGAAGTCGCCGACCGGGTGCTCCCCTCGATGTGCCGTTTGGCGCTGGAGGCCGCCTACCAGAACACCGCGCGGCGTGCCCTGCGCGAGGCCGGCATCGGACAGCGCGCCATCCAGGAACGGGTCACCCGGCCGGGGCCCCTCACCGGCCTCGCGGCGCTCGCGATGGGCATGCGGGGGAAAGCTGGGCGCGAAGTTCTGGAAGCCGTCGCTCGGGACCACGGCGTGTGGGCCCGGGAGTTGATCCAGGGGCTGAACGAGGCATCGCACCAGGCACCGGCCACGCCTGTCGGTGACCGTCTGGCCCTGGTCGACCGTACGAAGCGGCTCGCCAAGGAGGTGCTGGCCCGGTGACCACTCCCGTGCGCTCGACCCGCGTGCTCCCCACGAACGAACTCCTGTCGGCCGCGGACCGGTTGCTCACTCCCTCGGACGACACTGCGCTCAACCCCGGTGTCCGGGCGCGCGCCGCGGCCACCCTCCTCCGGCTGGCCCTCGACGAAACCCTCGACGCCTTCTGGCGGTCGGTCAGCCCTCGGATGGCCCGTAGCACCGGCCGCACCCGCATGCTCTGCCTGCAGTGGTACGTCGCTCCCTCCGTCGCGCGCCATTGGTACAGCGTCTGGTCCGGCCTCAGCGCCGCCTGTCATTACCACACGTACGACCTGCCTCCTACCCCCGCCGAGGTGCGGGCCTGGCAACAGGACGTGGGTGAACTGCTCCGCGTCGTGGCCGCCGCCACCGCCTGAACCCCGCCCTGCCCCGTACACGTGAGGAGCAGCACGATGGACACCCGCCGCTATCGCATGGTGGTCACCAGCCGGACCGACTACGTGCGGACCGGTGCGCTCGTCGACGAGCAACTGCGCCACTGGCTCGCTCAACCACCCAAGCGCTACAACGTCGACGCGTTCGCCGAGGGGCGCAACGAGATAGCTCGCGGTGTCACACTCGACCACGACTCCGCCACGGGTGTCACCGGCACCTACGGACGATGGCGGCTCCGGGAGACCGCGCCCGGCGGCACCTGGCAGACCACCGTCGTTACGCGGCAGATCGCCGACGGGCCGACCTGGGTCCAGCTCGACGTCGAGCACCTCCCCGACGACGCCGAAGCGGCCCCCGTGCCCGCCAAGACGCCCCGGCTCGCGAAGCACCTGCTGGAGGCGCTCGACGCGCACGACGGCCTGGCGGACGTGACGGCCATGCCCCAAGTGGTCGAGGCGGAGGATGTCGAGGCGGTCATCGACGAACTGTGCGACACCGAACGACGCCTCCCCGTCGTCCTGGCGAGCACACCGCACGACGTGGACTTCGACGCCTGGTTGGAGGGAACGGTCGACCCTCTCGTCCGCCCCTTGGTCGGGTTGGCGATCCTCTACGTGCTCACCCCGGGAGCCGAGTCGGTCTTCAACCGGGCCCTGGAACATCACCGTGTGTACAACGGAGGGATCCGCACCTACCTGCCGGGCGTCGACCCGGCCTGGCCCGCCGACGGCCAGCGGCACCGTGTGATGTCGAAACGGCTGATCACCGAGAACCCTCGGCTGGCCGCCCGCATCCTGAACCAGCTCCCGCAGGGAATCGCCACCCGACTACCGCTGCCCGACGCCCTGGATTCCGTGCCGCTCATGCGCACACGCGCCAGGGACGGGGTCGGCGGCTCCGAACAGGAACGGCTGCGCGACGAGAACGACGCCCTGCACGAGATCCTCGAAGAGGCGGCACGCGAACAACGCGTCAGAGCCGACGAGATCCGGGACCTCAAGCGGGAGCTGCGTCAGGCGGAGGGCAACGAGGCGCAGGTCGTCGTCGACTACGACGAGCAGTACAAGGAACTCCACCGGGCCAAGGCGCAGATACGGGAACTGCAGAGAGAGCTCCTGAGGCTTGGCGCCGCCGAGCAGGCCTACGCGACGGTGGACCCCTCGGTCGACGCGCCCACGTCGTTCGCCGAAATCCTGGACCGGATCGGCGACATGCGACACGTCCACTTCAGTGGTCGGCGCAAGTACACCCTGGAACTCGACGACCAGGCCTACGGCTCGTCCTGGGTCCGGATGGCCTGGGACGCCCTGCTGGCCCTCCAGGACTTCGCGGAGGCCGTCGCGAGCGGCAAAGCGAACAGCGACTTCAAGCAGTGGTGTGCGGACGCGCCCGAGGGAGCTCACGTCATCTCGCCGCGCAAGGTCGTCAGGGACGAATCGAAGTCGGTGAAGGCGAACGGCGACTGGAGCCGGGCACGCACGTTCCCCGTGCCCCGCCACGTGCATCCGGACGGCAAGTTGTTCATGGGTGCTCATCTGCGGATCGGCGGAGGCAACACCATCGCGCCGCGCCTGCACTATTACGACGGGGCGTGCACCGACCACGGAATATTCGTCGGCTACATGGGCCCGCATCTGACCAACACCATGACCTGAGGCGTCGGCCCTCGGCGAGCGCCGGCTGTCGTACCCCGCGGGTAGGGTCGCGCGCAGTGGATCGGGAGGGCCGCGCGCCGCCGGGCGCCGGAGCGAAGCGAGGAGCGGGAAGTGAACGAGCGAGACGAGGCCGACCCCGAGGCGGTGCAGGCCGGGGCCGCCGGGGTGTACCCGGAGTTCCGGTTGCGCCTGCCCAATGGAGGACCACAGGCCCGGGGGCGGGTTCTGCCCGAGAAAGGGATGAACGGAAGCCTGAAGTTCCTCGTCCTCGCCGGCTCGCCGGTCCAGCCGGAGTCGACCCCCGGCATCGCCCCGTATCCAGCGGCCCAGCGCGAACGGCTGGTTGCGGACGGGGGCATCCGAACGGAGTCGGATCAGTGGCCGGATCGCTGGGAGACGACACGGGACATCGAATGCAACTCCCCCTCCGCCGCCGCGTCCGTGGTGTCAGGGCGTAGCACCGACGGTCTGGCGCAATGGCGCACGGAGGAAGGCTTTCCGCTGGTCGACTATCTCGGCAGTACGTGGCGCACTCCGCACAAGGCATGGCTGGTGCGCGGCTCCAACGTGTCTGGGCGTGACCTGGTGAAGCGACTGTGGTTGCCCGACGGCTGGGTGACTCTCGCCGCCACCCATCTGCCGCAGGTGGACGACGCGGAACCGACCAAGAGCCTGCTGCGACGGTACGTACAGGAGGGATACGACGCCACCACCTCGTACAGCCAGAAGCAGGTGATGGCCGACGAGCTGCACTACTTCCTGACCCAGATGCGGCAGGCCGACACGGTCTGCACCATCTCGGACGGCCAGTTGTACATCGGAACGCTCACGGGAGACGCGGAGCAGGTCGAGTCCGAGGGCGGGCTGTCGAATCTGCGGCGGAAGGCCGAGTGGAGGTCCGCGGGTATCCCCTACGACGAGTTGCCGGAAGCCCTTCAGCAGAAGCTGTCCGTGCAACACGACGTCGTCGACCTGACCTCCCTGCTGGCACTCGTCGAGGGGCTCGGACGGAGCGACGAGGAACTCACGCAGGAGGCCCAGGCCATAGAGCGCGATCCGAGCGTGGAGGTCCCGGCGATCATCGCCCGCCGTGAACCCGAACTGCCCGGCCCCACGGACAAACTGGCGGCCGAACTCCTCGTGCACGACACGGCGTGGCTGCGCGAAGTACGCGATCTCCTGGCCGATGATCGCCAACTGGTGCTGTACGGGCCGCCCGGCACCGGCAAGACGTACCTGGCGCTGAAGTTCGCCGAGTTCCTCGGCGGCGGGCCCGAGCAGGTGAAGCTCGTGCAGTTTCACCCGTCGTACGCGTACGAGGACTTCTTCGAGGGCTTCCGGCCCCAGGAGGACCCGCAGACCAGAGAGGTCGCGTTCCGGCTCACCGCGGGCCCGCTGCGCGAACTCGCCGACCTCGCCTCCCGCGAGGGAAACCGGCACATCCCGCACTTCCTGATCATCGACGAGATCAATCGGGCCAATTTGGCGAAGGTCTTCGGCGAGTTGTACTTCCTGCTGGAGTACCGCAACAAGTCGGTTCGGCTGACCTACTCAGGCGACGACTTCGCGCTGCCGCCGAACCTGTTCGTCATCGGCACGATGAACACCGCCGACCGGTCCATCGCCCTCGTGGACGCGGCGATGCGGCGCCGCTTCGCCTTCGTCGAGCTGTCGCCGCGTACGGAGCCGACACGCGGGCTGCTGCGCCGCTGGCTGGCCAAGGAGGGCAAGGACGCGGAACCCGCCGATCTGCTCGATGCGCTCAATTCCCGTATCGACGAACCCGATTTCCGGATCGGGCCCTCGTACCTGATGAAGAAGGGCGTGTACCGGGAGGGCGGCTTGGAGCGGACCTGGCGGACGAAGATACTCCCTCTGATGGAAGAACACCACTACGGGGAGGGCGTGGACATCGAGAAGCGGTACGGGCTGGCCGCGCTGCGGGAGTCGCTGGGGTGATGTCCGCAACTGAGTCCGTGGTGTCCGTCGAACTGGTCGAGCACGCGCCCGCGACACGTCTCGTGCTGCCGGACGCCGTCGGCCGTGCCCTGGCCGCTTCCGACATCGTGGACGCGACCCCCGATCCGTACACGCCCGGGCACTGGTTGCTACGGGCCGGCAGCAAGGTCGGAGCCGTAGCCGTCACAGCACCGGACGGTGGCGGATCCGTAACCGTGCGCATCACACCCAAAGTGCCCATCGTCCGGCTCTTCTTCCTGCTCGGCCACAGCCTCGATCCCAAGAGGAACTGGCGAGACAGCGAGGTTGAAGTCGCCCAACATCGCGACCTGCTGCCTGCGCTGGCTCACGCCGTGGAACGACAGGTGGACCGGGCACTGCGGCAGGGCCTGTTGCAGGGGTACCGGCCGGCTGAGGAATCTGCGGTTGTCGTCCGGGGCCGCGTGAGGGAAGCCGAACAGATTCGACGGCGCTTCGGGACGATGCTGCCGATCGAGGTCGCGTACGACGAGTTCACCACCGACATCGCGGAGAACCGCATCCTGCGCACCGCGGTCGAGCGCCTCCTGCGCCTGCCCGGCGTCCCCCGCGATGTCCGTCGCAGGCTCCTGCACCAGCTCGCCCGCCTCGCCGATGTCACCGCGATCGTGCGCGGCCAGTCCGTCCCGAACTGGCGCCCCACCCGTCTCAACTCCCGCTACCACCAAGCACTACACCTCGCCCGGCTGGTCCTGGACGGATCCTCCGCCGAGCACGCACCGGGCGGACTCCGCATCGACGGATTCCTCTTCGACATGAACAAGCTCTTCGAGGACTTCGTGACCGTGGCCCTGCGGGACGCGTTCCGAGGCACCAGCCACGCGGCCCGGCTTCAGGACCCGCACCACCTCGACCTGGCAGCCGCGATCCGCATGAAGCCCGACCTCGTGCTGTACAGGCCGGACGGTGTTCCGTGTGCCGTGGTGGACGCCAAGTACAAAGCGGAGAAACGGCACGGTTTCCCGGACGCCGACCTCTACCAGATGCTCGCTTACTGCACGGCCCTCGGTCTGCCGGAAGGACACCTGGTCTACGCGAAGGGCAACGCCTCGCACGCCGCTCACCAGGTACGTCACTCGGGCATCGTCATCCATCAGCATGCCCTCGACCTCGACCAGGAGCCAGCCGGGCTGCTCGCGGACATCGAGCAGGTGGCCGAACTGCTGGTGCACACCTCGCGCGTATGATCGGCCGCGGAGTGTCCGTCCAGGGTGGGGAGTGCACCTCGTGCCACAGCTCGCGTTCGCCAACAGCTTCTGGGAGAGCTTCGACATCCTGGAGAAGCCCGTCAAGGCCGGCGTACGCAAGGCGATGCAGAAGTTCCAGCAACTCACCGTGGCGGAACTCCACGCGGACAAGGGGCTCCACCTGGAGTCCGTGGAGAACGCCCGCGATCCGCGCATGCGGACCATCCGCATCAACGACTTCTGGAGGGGCGTCGTCCTCGCACCCGACGACGGCAGTGATGTGTTCCTGCTCGTCAACGTGGTCCGGCACGACGACGCCTACACCTGGGCGGCCAAGCGGCTGTACACGACGAACTCCGCGACCCGCGGGCTCGAAGTCCGCAACGTGGTCGCCATCGAGCAGCTGACCCCGGCTCTGGAGAAGGCCGCCGCGGCCGCCGACTCACTGCTCTTCGCGAAGTACTCGGACACGGTACTGCGTCACCTCGGGATCGACGACCAGGTCCTCAAGGCTGTACGGACGATCGTCGACAAGGCGCAGTTGCAGGCGTTCGAGACCCTTCTGCCCGAGGACCAGTGCGAGGTGCTGCAGTACCTCGCCGAGAAGTTCAGCCCAGAGGACGTGTATCGGGACGTGGTCTCGGTACGCCGCCCGGTCGACGCGGGGCCCGATCCGGACGAGAGCCTGGCCGTCGTCATCGCCAACACCAAGAGCCGTATCACCCTGGTCACCGGTCCGGAGGAACTCTCCGACATTCTGGAGAAGCCGTTCGCGGCGTGGCGGGTGTTCCTGCACCCTTCGCAGCGCCGGGTCGCCTACCGGGTGTCGTACGGCGGTCCCGTCCAGGTCACCGGCGGGCCTGGTACCGGCAAGACGGTCGCCGCGCTGCATCGCGTGAAGCATCTCCTCACGCGCTCGCCCGACACCCGCGTGCTGCTCACCACCTTCACGAACGCGCTCGCCGCCTCACTGCGCGAGAACCTGGCGTTCCTCCTGGACAACGACCCCGCCCTGCTCAGCCGCGTCGACGTCACCACGGTCAACGCCTACGCCCATGGCGTCGTGAGCCGTCTCGACGGCAAGTCTCCCTCCCCCATCGGGGACCGGGACGAGCGTCTGCTGTGGCAGCGTGTGATCAAGAAGCTCGGACTGCCCTGGACCGAGCAGTTCCTGGCTCAGGAGTACCGGCACGTCATCCTCGCTCAGGACCTGCGCAGCCTCGACGCCTACCGCACCGCTGTCCGGCGTGGCCGCGGCAGCGCCCTGTCGTCCGTGCGGCGCGAGCAGCTGTGGCCGGCCGTCGAACTGTTCGACGCCATGCTTCGTGACCAGAAGACCACCACACACTTGAAGGTGTGCGCTCGCGCAGCAGAGCTATTGGCTGCTTCCGCACCAACCCACGACCACGTTGTGATCGACGAGGCACAGGACCTGCACCCGGCCCAGTGGCGCGCACTGCGCGCATCCGTAGCCCCCGGCAGCGACGACCTCTTTATCACGGGCGACCCGCATCAGCGGATCTACGACGCGAAGGTCTCACTCGGCTCGCTCGGCATCGCGGTGACCGGACGTACCCACCGCCTTCGTATCAACTACCGCAGCACGGAAGAAATCCTCGCCTGGTCGACGGCCATCCTCAGCCCGGTGTCCGTCGACGACCTGGGCGGTGACGGGAACGACTCCCTGGCCGGCTACCGCTCGCTGCTGCACGGCCGTCGGCCGCACACGGAGGGCTACGGCGCCGAGCAGGCGGAGGTCGCGGCACTCGTCGAACGCGTCGAGGGCTGGATCTCGGAGGGAATACGCCCGTCCGAGATCGGTGTGTGCGCGCGCTTCAACGTGCTGCTGGACAAGGCGTACGACAAGCTGACGGCCGCCGGGATTCCGGTGGTCCGGGTCAAGGACAACCCCGGGCCGGAGGTGGACGGGGTGCGTCTCGCCACGATGCACGCCATGAAGGGGCTGGAGTTCCGCTGCGTCAGCGTCCTGGGAGTGACGGCGAGCGCTGTGCCGTTCGTCCGCGAGGTGACGCCTGCCTCCGTTGACGCGCTGCAGCGTGACTCGGACCTACTGCGGGAGCGGTGTCTGCTGTTCGTGGCATGCACGCGAGCGCGGGAGGCGTTGGCAGTCACCTGGAGCGGAGCAGCCAGCCCGTTCGTTCCGCAGACCGATCCTCTCCGTGGGGCACTGGCGTGACGTCCCGTCATCCCTCAGGAGTGAGAGCTCCGTTGTCGAGACCGTCCCTTGCCAGTGCCGCCGCCTCCCGGCTCAGCTCCACCACCCTGCGCGCCCGCTCCTCGAACTCCTGGAGCATGCGAAAGACCGCCCCGTACCGCCGTTGTTCGGTGATCTCCATCTGTGGGATGCGGGCGCCCTTGCCGTCGAGACGGAAGGTGCCGCTGGAGCTCGTGGAGCGCCGGGCGTTGGTCGCACTGCGCAAAAAACCCTGCAGGTAGTCGGTGTCGAGCTGGTCGCTCACCGAGACCGGCTCCGGATCGCCGAACTCGACGAGTCCTGCGCGCACAAGGTCAGCGACACTGACCGTAGGCCCGTCCAGGGAACCCAGGCCATCGCCCGCGACCAGGGCAGGCAGCAACTCCGCCAAAAGCCGGACCTGTTGCCTCAGTTCCGCACTGATGGCCTGATATTCAACCGCGTAGTCACGATGGGAATCCTCGACGTAACGGCCGGGTGTGAGGTCCACGGCATCGTCCAGCAGATCGATCAGGGACACTTCGGCCATTTGCTCGGGCTGGGGTTCCAGTGAGCCGTCCGGATCACTGGCCGTCAGATCGATCATGACGACACCGGTGACAGCGTCCCCAAGGGTCCGCGGGCGGCGCAGGTGCCAGATGTGCACCGGTAGCGCGTGTGAGGCCGCCGAGCCGGACGGAAGAGCGGTGACCTGGGTGAGGGCACCCCGTCGTACGAGCTCGGCACGGATCCGACGGCCGGCCTTACGGTAGGCGACAGAGGCGGGGAGAACCATGAGGACGCGACCGCCGGGCGCTGTGTGCGCGTACGCGTGTTGGAGCCAGGCGAGTTCACCTTCGGCCCGGGACGGGATCCCGAACTCCCATCGAGAGTCGAGCAACAGGTCCTCACGCCCCCAGTCGGGTTCGCCCACCGGCGGATCACAGACGACCAGGTCGGCCCTGAGGTTCGTCCAACGGTCGTCGCGCAGGGAGTCCCCCGTGACGATGTCGACGTCGGTGCGCCCCGTGAGATCGGCACGTAGCTGCGAGAACAGGGCGCTGCGGGGTTCTGTCTCCTGTCCGTAACGCCTGGGTCCTTGTTCGGGACCGACGGCGAGCAGCAGGGTACCGATGCCACAGGCCGGATCGAAGAGAGTCGCATCAGATGCCACCGGACCGACGAAGTGGCGTATGGCACGGACGATGCGCGGCGAGGTGACCTGATCGGATCCGGCGCGGCGTACGGAATCGGTGAAACGGTCAGCCAGAGCATTCACAGCCTCGGCCGTGCCCTCGCTCGCTGCCAGATCCCGCGCGAACCCGGCGACGTCCGTCGTGAGCCCCTCGGGTGCCCCGCCCTCAGCGAGGAAACGGGCGACATCCACGAGCCCGCCGACCATGTCATCACCGTATGTTCCGCGCAATGCCTGCCACAGCTGTACTTCGAGCGAGACTTCCTGCCCTTTGCGCTGCCTGTCCAACCAGGCCTGCACCTCGGCCAGGTCGAACAGCGGACTGTTCACACCGCCGCCGGCCGGATTCGGAAAGTCGCCGTACCGTCGCCGCCAGTTCGATACGGCAGCGCGGGTGACGCCCGCCAGCCTGGCGATCTCGGAACCGGTAACCAGCGAGCCGGCCTGCGGGGCGGGGGTGTCCTTCATACAGGTCACGGTACACAGGGTCAGTCACACCATCAATGAACGACTTGTTGACGACGCTAACAATGTCTATATACACGAGATCTCTGTGTACAAAACCTCCCTGCGCCGCCACTTCTGAAGTGCCGCGGGCACCCCGCCGCCAAGCCCGGCCAATTGCTTACTGGAAAGGGGTGCGCGACGGAGCGGCCTGCCGGAGGGCGCAAGCGCGGCGGTCCGCCCACCCCTCGCCGGGGTGGGCGGACCGCCGCGTACGGCAGTTGGGACTCAGCCGAGCTGGGTCGGAACCGGGCGGTTCCGGTCGAGTGAGGCGACACCGCCCGGAGTGAGCGCCTCGGTGAAGAGCTGTACGTCGGCAACCTTGCCGCCGGTGTACTCCCCGTAGGTGCCCTTGTAGAGACGACGCCCGATCTGCAACGGTCCCGTCGCGTTCCAGACCGTCCCGCCGTAGGCGGCGGTATCCGCCAGGTCACCATTCACGTAGAGACGCAGTTGCTGCGTGTCTGCGTCGAAGACGCCCACCAGGTGGAACCACGCGTTGGTCTTCGGGCTCTGCGCGCCCGTGGTGGGTCCGTAGGCGCTGGTGAAGTCGCCCCCCGTGTCGTCCGCGTGGGCGTGACCGAAGGCGAAGGCGTGCGCGCCGCTGGAGTAGTACAGCTGGAGGCCGTTGGCGCTGGTGCCGGACTGCGAGACGAAGGTGGAGTTCGCGGTCAGGCTGCTCAGGTTGGCCCAGGCCGAGACGGTGTAGCTGCGGCTGGTGTCGAGCACGGGGCCCGAGGTGGCCGCGTAGCCGGTGCTGCCGTTGAGAGCGAGCGCGCTGCCCCGTGCGGCATCGGCGGTCACAGTGGCGCCACCGTTCAGGGTGAGGCCGTTGGCCGGGCGGACGTTGTCCGCCGCGCCGTCCAGCTTCCACCAGTCGGCGGGCCGGTGGACGTGCCCGATGCTCACCGGGGCGGTGAACTGTGCCAGCCCGCCTTCGGGCGCGACACCCGGGTACTCGATCATCCGGCCCGACCTGGAGGCGGCGTACAGCGCGGGGAAGCCGGTGCCCTGCACGTCGCCCGGAGAGGCGGCGGTCGGGTAGTCCTGCTCGCCGATGCCGACCGGAAGCACTGGCTGGGCGGCGGGCAGCACATTGCCGTTGGCTGCGGCCCACTTCTGGTCGGCGATGTTCTTGCAGTCCCAGATGACGACCTGGGTGCGCGGGTTGCGGTTACTGGAGGGGTCAGCCAGGCAGCGGCCGGACTGCGGGTTCTTGAGCGTGCCCGGGTAGGGGCCGGAGACCCATTCCTGGGAGCCGGTGTTGTTGCACTGGTAGAGCTGTACCAGGGTGCCGTTGTCGGTGTCGCCCTTCACGACGTCCAGGCACTTGCCCAGCGCGTGCACGGTGTGGTCGGTGCCGAGGGTGAAGTTCTGGGCGTCGCTGCCGTTGCAGGTGTACATCTGCGCCGGGGTGCCGTTGGCGGTGCGGGAGCCGGCGATGTCCAGGCACAGGTTCTTGTTGTTGGTGTCGAGTACGCCGGAGACCAGCGGGGCGTGCCGCGGAGCGGTCAGCTTGGCGGTCGGGACGCCCGCGGCGAAGGTCAGCGGGAAGCTGCTGACGGCGCCGCTGGCGTTGTCGCGGACCCACAGGGTCGGGACTCCGCCGACGGTGCCGGGGGCGAGCAGCGTGGTGTCGGACCAGTCGCCCGTGCCGATCTTCACGCCCGGGCCGAGGTTGCAGCCGGCCTGGAACGTGCCGGGGTAGTACCAGAGTTCGCCCTTGTCGACCGTGATCAGGTCGGGAACGTCCGCGTACTGGGCCAGTTTGCCGGGCGCCAGGATCTGTGTGACGTTGTTCCAGGTGCCGTCCGAGCCCTTCGCGGGGCAGGAGTCGGAGTTGCGGATCGGAACGACGTTCTGGGTCAGGGTGAAGTGCCCGGCTGTCCCGCCGGGGGTGACCGCGTCGTTGGCGTAGAGGTACAGCTCGTGGGTGGTCTTGTCGAAGGCGAACAGGTCGTCCACGTTGGTGCCTGTCGCGGTGCCACGGTGAGCGACGAGGTAGTTGTCCCATCCGGTGCCGTCAGGGCTCTGGGCCTCGGTCGACACTGTAGTGGGCGGGGCGGCCGGATCGGCGTTGCCGCGGACCAGGACCAGCTCCCCGTCGGTGGTGGGTGCGGCCAGGTCGGGGACGGCGTCGCCGTCGAGGTCACCGGCGGTGACCTTGGTCTTCGGGTTCCAGGGGGCGAAGAAGCTGTACTGCCCCACAGTGCCCTGGGTGTTGCCCGCGTTGTCGACCGCCCGGACGTAGAGCGTGTGCGCGCCCCACTGGGCGGCACTCAGTACGAGCGGGACCTCCGCGGTGGCTGTGCCGCCGCTCCCGGCGACGGCGTCCACCTTGGCGCCGCCGCTGCCGGGGATGTTGGCGTCCAACGAGTACTCGAACCGGTCGATGCCGCTGCTGACACAGCTGCCCCGGGTGCAACCGGTGGGCGTGGGGTCGTTCGCGGTCACCTTGATCTTGACGCCTTCGTCGCCAGCGTGGCCAGTGGACGCCTTGTCGGCGCCGAGCGGCGGGAAGACCACGGAGTCGGTGAAGGAGGGGATGCTCGGCGCGCTGAGGTCGATCTTGAAGTAGCAGTTCGGCGACCAGCCGCTCATCAACGTGCCGTCGTCGGCCCTGACGTGCCAGCCGTACTGGTGCCCGTCCGCCACCTTGAAGCCGATGTTGACCCGGGTGGTGCCACCGTCACTGACCCAGCCGCTGACCGGCTTGCTCTTGCTGGCGGAGCTGCCGTCGTCGTCCGCGATCTTGGTGTCCCACACCTCGTACCGGGCGCGCAGGTTGACCCCGCTCATGTCGGTGTTCAGGTGCGCGTTCAGCGTGATGTCGGAGGTGTCGCCGGCGAGCCCGGACTCGCCGATCCAGCCGTCGGCCGCGCCGTCGCAGCCGTTGCTCGCGGGATTGACGGTGGCCGGTGTGGTGCCCAGACGGTCCGGCTCCGAGGGCGCGATGTCGAACACCGTGGTCAGGTACGGGTTGGTCGCGAACCGCACGAAATCATAATTGCTGGATGACTTGGACTCGTTGCCCCACAGGCCGAAGGTCCAGCTGTCGTCCTTGCCCGCCAGCTTCTTGATCTGGCCCGTCACGTCGAAGTTGACGTCGTGGTCGCCACAGTGCTGGCTCATGTTGGAACTCTTGACCTTCTGCGTACCACCGATGTAGCCGTCGCCCGCGAGCTTCGGCTGATGGTCCCAGTCGGTGTTCTTGCTGATCCCGGTCACCGTGGCGAGCCGCACGCCCGTCTCGTTGTCGCAGTCGAAGGAGGCGCCGTAGGTCGAGGTCAGGTGCACAACGGACTTGGAGATCACCATCGGCTTGGTGAGGTTGCCGGTATTGAGCTCGTAGTACGCGCGGTTGAGGCCGAAGCATTCCCGCCAGTGCTCGTAGCCGACCCCCTCGCCGTTGTCCTGTGCGTCGTCGTACGGGCTCTGGGAGGGGCAACCCTCCTTGACTGTGATGAAGTGGCTCTTCTTGCTCGTGATCGGGCTCGTGTACGGGTCGATGAAGAGCGGCCAGACCGTGTCCTTGCCGCCGAGCAGGTTCGCGTCCGGGGTCAGGGTGAGTGCACCCGGTTCGCTGGTCACGCCGATCGGTTTAACCTGCGCGCCGCTGCCTGGCTGTTCCGCGGTCGAGATGGTCTCACCCGTGGCGCCCTCCACCACCGGGCCGTCCGCTGCGCGTGCGAAGTGGCGGACCCCGGTCTTCTGCGCCGGGGTAGCGACCTGTGCGCCGGACGAGTCCCACATCATCGGGGTGGGTGAGCTGAACAGGGCGGTGCCGTCCGACGCGGTGGCGGTCACCTGACCGTCCAGGTCGGCGCTCACTGCCATGCCGTCGCTCGCCCTGGTGGTCAGCCGGAGCGAGGCGAGAGCGGGGTCGGCGGCGGCCTTGGCGTCATGGACGATCAGGACCTCGTGGAAGCCACCCTGGTCGGTGGTTCTCACCTTGAGGTCCACTCCAGGCAGTACGTCGCTGTACTGGGCGCTGTCACCGCTGACGACCGGGGTCGGCAGGCGGAACGGGAGGGTGTACGACAGCCGGTGCCCGGCCTCGTCGACGAGGGTGGCCAGCGGCCCGTCGCCGCCGCCGGAGACGGTCAGCGCCGACGGGGTGGCCCTGGTGGAGAACGTGCCGTCTGAGTTCCTGGCCAGACCGGCGTCGACGTCCGTCCACTCACCGTCCTTGCGGACGCGGGCAGGTTGCAGGTGGGTGGTGAGGGTGAAGGTGCCGTCCGCGTTGGCGACGGTCTCCGAGGTCTCAGTGGTCAACTGGTCCACGGTGAGCGGCTGTCCGGTCCTGGCCGCCACGGCGCTGGCGGTCGCGAGCGGCGAACTGTCCGTGTCGTCGGCGACCGCCGACGGTGGCGGGCCTGCCGCCGAGACCGGGCCGACGACGCCGAGCAGCAGGCCGGTGACGGCTGCCGACAGCGCCAGACGGCGTGTCAGATTGCGCGCCGGATGACTCCGGACGCGGGTGTACTCCCCCATGAATCGCCCTTTCGAGAGCGTGGGCGGCGCCCCCGGCACGCCTCTGTGGTCCTTCTCACAGGGCGCGTCCCCCCGAGGGTCGTCGCATGTCGGAATTGCGGTGATTCTTCGCATCGCGCCCCGCTGTGAAAACCTTATGAGGGGCCTGTGTGAGGGCTGTGATCAATGCGACCGGTGAGAAAGGGTATTGCTGCGCGCATGACATGGCAATACGGTTCCAACCTGACCAGACAGGCCGTCAGCTGACCACTGCAATACGGCTTCTGGACCTTTTCTCATGGGGGATCACACATGCGCGTAAGACCGCGCGGAATTCAAGGTGCCCAAAAACGGGCCTGGTTGAGGCGGGCGACCCTCTGGGTCGCCACGACCGCCGCCTTCTCACTGGCCGTTCAGCCGGCCGTCGCCGACGTCGTGGTCGGCGGCTACCAGTACAAGGACGAAGTCTGGGCGGCCGATCCGCTGCCCGAACAGCCGAAGGTCCCGGGACATCCCGCGGACAGCTCAGGCCTCGAGGAACCCACCCCGCCGCCCGGCGCCCACAAGCTCGCCCGGCACGAGGTGAGGGCCCCGAAGTGGCCCGTCGGCGGCAGCGCGACCGTCGACCTCGGCCAGGCACCCCAGGTGCGCAGCCGGGCCGCGGCCACGGCGGGTGGCAAGGTGAAGGCCGCCTCGCTGCCCGTCTCGCTGTCGCCCGCCGCACCGTCGGCGATCGGCGGACGCGCCCGCGCACTCGTCGGCCGGGGCGCGCCGGTGGAGGCAGCCCGTACGGTACGGGTGCAACTCGCCGACCGTGGACAGGCGAAGAAGGCCGGTGTCGACGGCCTGCTGGTCGGCCTGTCGCGAGCCGACCACCGCACCGGCGCCGGCGGCGTCTCGGTCTCGGTGGACTACGGCGCCGTCGAGCAAGCGTACGGCGGTGGCTGGGCCTCGCGGCTGCGCCTGGTGGCCATGCCGGCGTGCGCCCTGACGACACCTCAGATCGCGGCCTGCCGTGCCCGCACACCGCTGGAGTCGGTCAACGACCCGCGGGCGCGGAAGGTCACCGGCACCATCGCCGTGCCCACCGGAACCGCCACCAAGCCGAACGGTCATCTCGCCGTTCCCTCCGCCCGTACCTCCCTGGCCTCCTCGGGCGTGGCGGTCGCGGCGGTGGCGGGCAGCAGCGGTTCGCAGGGCGACTTCGGCGCCACCTCGCTGTCCGCTTCGGGCGCCTGGTCCTCCTCAGCCTCGGGTGCCTTCACGTACAGCTACCCGATCACAGTGCCACCTTCCCTCGGCGGTGAGGCGCCCAACGTCGGCCTGTCCTACGACTCCCAGTCGGTCGACGGCGAGACCTCGGCCCGCAACTCCCAGTCCTCCTGGGTCGGCGACGGCTGGTCCTACAGTCCCGGGTTCATCGAGCGCTCGTACAAGAGCTGCAAGGACCAGGGCGTCAAGGACTCCGGTGACGAGTGCTGGGGCGGTTGGAACGCCACCATCCAACTGGGCACCCACAATGGCCAGCTGGTCCGCGACTCGGACGGTGAGTACCACCTCCAGGCCGACGACGGCACCCGGATCCAGCGGCTCACCGGAGCGACCAACGGCCTTTGGGACGGCGAGTACTTCAAGGTCACCACGACCGACGGCACCGCCTACTACCTGGGCTTGAACCACGCCCCCGGCACCACCGACGACAGCGCAACCGACAGCGCCTGGGGCGTGCCGGTCTACCACCCCAAGTCGGGTGACCCGTGCCACGACTCGGACAAGGGCGACGACTCCCAGTGCGACAAGCCGGTCGGCTACCGGTTCAACCTGGACTTCGTCGTCGACCCGCACGGCAACGTCCAGCGCTACGACTGGGCGACCGAGTCCAACTACTACAACATGGGCTACGGCCAGGTCGCTGAGGACGACAAGGGCGGCACGATCACCAAGTACGTCCGCGGCGGTCACCTCACCCAGATCTCGTACGGCTACCAGCTCGCCGACGCCAAGGCGGGCCGCGAACCGGCTGCCAAGGTGGTCTTCCGCACCGCCCAGCGCTGCACCACCTCCGACACGGTCTGCAAGGCGGACAACCTCTCCTCCAAGACCGCGAAGGACTGGCCGGACACCCCGTACGACCTGCACTGCGAGTCCGACTGGAAGAACAAGGTCAAGGACGACGACACCGACGGCGTCTGCCTGACCAGCGGTCCGACCTTCTGGTCGACCTACCGGCTCAAGGGCATCGACACCTCGGTCCGCACCGCCTCCGGCTGGCAGGACGTCGACAGCTACGACCTCAAGCACGTGTTCTCGGACGCGGGCGGCACCTACGACCCGGTCACCGGCAACACCCAAGACCCGAAGAGCACCGGCTCGCTCCAGTCGGTGATGTGGCTGTCCTCCATCGTCCACACCGGCAAGGACACCTCTGCCGGCGGCGACAAGCCGATCACCCTCGACCCGGTCACCTTCGCCGGCATCGAGATGGACAACCGCGTGGACGGCCTGACCCCGGCCGCCCCGCCGCTCTACCACCCGCGGATCTCCAGCGTGCAGACCGAGACCGGTGAGTCGGTCGCGGTCACCTACCGCGCGCCGGAGTGTTCGCGGGAGAAGAAGAACATGCCGGCCGGGGCCGACAGCAACACCATGGCCTGCTTCCCGGTGTTCTGGAACACCCCCGGCGGCTCGGAGCCCATCAAGGACTGGTTCCACAAGACGCTGGTCGCGCAGGTCACCGACAGCGACCGCACCAAGGCGGCCTCTCCCGCCAAGGTCACCAACTACGCCTATAGCGGCGGCGCGGCCTGGCACCGTGACGACTCCGACCTGACCGACGACAAGCACCGGACCTGGAACGACTTCCGCGGCTTCCGCACCGTCACCACCACCACCGGCACGGCGCCCGACCCCGTCACCCAGAACACCGTCTCCTACCTCCAGGGCATGGACGGCGACTACAAGTCGGACGGTTCCCGGCGCAGCGTCAAGGTCAAGAACGCACTGGACGAGGAGATCACCGACAGCCCCTGGCTGGCCGGCACCCCGTACCAGGCCCTGGCCTACACCAAGGCCGGCGGCACCGTCGTGGGCCGCACCCTCACCGATCCACCCACCTCCAAAGTCACCGCCTCCCGGGACCGCACGGCGTGGACGTCCGAGGACCCCAAGCCCGACCAGCTCTCCACCCTGCCAGACATGACGGCGCGCCAGATATCGGCGACCTCGTCCCGCACGATGGGGCTGCTCTCCGACGGCACCTGGCGGACCACCCGCTCCAGCACGACCTTCGACGGCAAGGGCCGGATCTGGAAGGTCGACGACGAGGGCGACGTCTCCAAGCCCGCCCAGGAGACCTGCACCACCACGGCCTACGCCGACGCGCCGACCGACAACCCGATGATGCTGGTCTACCCCAAGGAGACCATCAGCGTCGCCGGATCCTGCGGCACCGCCCCGGGCAAGGACACCACCCTCTCCGACAAGCGGATCTTCTACGACGGGGACGGTTCGGTCGACAAGGTCGGCACCCTGGGCATACTCGGCCAGAACGGCGACTCGCTCGGTCTGGTCACCGCGACCCAGTCGGTCACCTCGTACGACGCGAGCGGTGACCCGAAGTACCAGACGCTCGGCGGCATGTCGTACGACAAGTATGGCCGGGTCGCCAGCAGCACCGACGCGGCGGGCAACACCACGACCACGTCGTACGAGCCCACTTCGGGCATCCTGCCCACCACTCTGTCCACGGCCAATCCATTGAAATGGACGGCCACCAGCACGGTCTCACCGGGCCGCGGCTCGGTCACCCATGCGGTGGACGTCAACAAACAGGTCACCGACGCGACCTACGACGCGCTCGGGCGGCGGGAGAAGGTCTGGTCCCCCGGCCGGGACAAGGACAGTGAGAGCCCGGACCGGACGTACAGCTACGACGTCCATGGCGCGGGCGACAACCCCACCCCGTCCTCGGTCACCACCAAGGGCCTGCGTGAGGACGGCTCCTACAGCACCTCCGTCACCATCTACGACGGCACGCTGCAACCCCGCCAGACGCAGTCGACCCCGGCGGACAACTCGGCCGGACGGCTCATCTCCTCGACCTACTACGACTCGCACGGCTGGGCCGTCTCCGCCATCGCGGCGTACTCCGACGCGGATCACGCCCCAGGCAGCACGATGTGGGCGGAGACCAACCGCACCGGCCCTTCGGTGACACGCACGTCGTACGACGGGCAGGGCAGGCCGGTCACCAACACGATGGTCTCCTTCGCCAGCACCCTGTTCCAGTCCTCGACGGACTACCGGGGCGTCGACCGGGTCGACAGCACGCCACCGCAGGGCGGCAAGGCCACCTCGACCTACACCGACGCCCTCGGCCGGACCACCTCCACGGTGGTGCGCGACGCCACACCGGACCGCAAGCTCGCCGGTGGCGGCAAGCTGGCCTCGGGCACCTCGCTGGTCTCCGCCGGTGTCCGACTGGCCATGCAGGCCGACGGCAACCTGCTACTGACCGCGTTGGCCGGCGACAAGGTGCTGTGGTCGTCCGACACGGCCGGCAAGCCGGGCGCGTACGCCGTCATGCAGACCGACGGCAACTTCGCGGTCATGGACGCCACCGGCAAGACCGCCCTGTGGTCCAGTAAGACGTCGGGCCACACCGGCGGCTACCTGAAGGTGCAGTCCGACGACAACGTCGCGGTGTACGACGCGTCGAACACCGTGCTCTGGTCGACCGGGACCGCCGACAAGGCTGCGGCCGCGGACATCACCACCCGCTACACCTACACGCCCGCGGGACAGGTCGACACCGTCAAGGATTCGGTGGGCAACGCATGGTCCTACGACTACGACCTGCAGGGCCGCGTGGTCTCCCGGACCGACCCGGACACCGGCACGTCCACCTCGCACTATGACGCGCTCGGGCGGCTGGACCGCACGACCGACGCCCGCAAACAAACCTTGTCGTTCACTCACGACCTGCTGGGCCGCCGGAAGGCCGAGTACTCGGGCGACGGCACGACGGATCCGTCCAAGCTGCTGGCTGAGTGGACCTACGACGAGCTCGGCAAGGGCCTGCCCGTTGCGTCCACCCGTTACGTCGGCGGCAAGAACGGCAGTGCCTACGTCCAGAAGATCGATTCGTACAACGCGGTCGGGCAGCCGGCCAGCACCTCGACCGTGATCCCGGCCGCCGAGGGCGCGCTGGCGGGCACCTACACCGCCAAGGCTTCCTACACCGAGACCGTCGGTCTGACGGCGGCGACCACGTACGGCGCCGACGGAGGCCTTCCCGCCGAGACCGTCGGCTACGGCTACAACCTCGAAGGCGGCCTGGTCAGCATGGGCTCGCCCAGCCGACCGTACGTCGCCACGGTCAACTACAGCCCGCTCGGGGAGGTACTCCAGACCACCGTCGGCACCCCGTCGAAGCAGCTGCGCACCGCGCAGACCTACGACCAGGCGACGGGCAGGCTCGCCACCAACCGGGTCACCCTGCAGACCAACACCGCCAACCCGATCTCCGACACCACCTACGGCTACGACCAGGCCGGCAACATCACCGCGGTCTCCGACATCCGCTCAAGCGGCGGCGCGGACCGGACCGCCGACACCCAGTGCTTCACCTACGACGCACAGGACCGGCTGACCACGGCCTGGACGGACACCAAGGGCCTCACCAAGCCCATTGCGGGCCAGCTCGCCCGGTGCGCCACCTCGTCCCCGTCCTCAGCGACCATCGGCGGACCGGCCCCGTACTGGACGGACTGGCAGTTCAACCAGCTCGGTGACCGCACCCAGCAGGTCGCGCACGATGTGACCGGCGACGCGGCCAAGGACACCACCCAGGCGTTCGCCTACCCGGGCGCCGGCACGGCTCCCGCCAAGCGGCCCAACGCGGTGTCCACCGTCACCACCCGCAACCCCGCCACCGGAACCTCCGTGCTGACCCCGGAGTACGACGACGCGGGCAACACGAAGACCCGGACCACCACCGGAGCCCGCCCGAGCAGTCAGGGGATCGAGTACGACGAGGAGGGTCTGACCTCCGCCACCACCACCGACGGAAAGAAGACGGGCTACCTCTACGACGCCGACGGCCAGTTGCTGATCCAGCGCGGGCCGGGCAACAACACGCTCTACCTCTTCGGCGGCATCGAACAGCTCAGCCTCGACACCACCACCAAAGCCGTCACCGGACTGCGCTACTACTGCGCCCCTGACGGCACGGTGACGGTCCGCTCCAGCAAGGGCGGCATCAGTTACCAGCCGACCACCCCGCAGGGAACCGCCCAACTCCAGGTGGACGGCGGCACCCTGGCCATCACGCGGCGCGCCTTCGACCCCTACGGCAACCCGCGTGGTCCCGCGCCCACCGGATGGGCCGACAACCACGGCTACCTGGGCAAGCCGGCCGACGCCACCTCCGGCCTGAACCTCCTCGGAGTACGCAACTACGACCCGGTCACCGGCCGCTTCCTGTCGGTCGACCCGCTCTTCGAGAGCGGCGACCCGAACCAGATGGGCGGCTATGGCTACGGGGCCGACAACCCCGTTTCCGGTAGCGACCCCAACGGCCTGTCCTGGTTCTCCGGTTGGGGCAGCTCGATCGGCGGCTTCTTCTGCGGTGTGGGCGACAGTTTCGTCGGAGACCCGTGGCAGTGGAGCGTCAACAAGCTCTCCGACGGCTGGAACGGGTTCGCCGGCGTCGCCAACGGCGACAACCAGTTGTTCAACAGCTGGACGGGCTACTCGAACGAGACCCCGATCCAGCTCGGCCACACCGGTTACGTCGACGACCACCCGCTGGCCAACCTCTTCGGCGTCGACACCGGGTCGAAATCGTATGTCGCTGGTCAGTGGACCGGCGTGGTCGGCACGCTCGCCGTCGACGGCTACGGCGCCTACAAGCTGGTCAGCGGCGGAGTGAAGGCCGTCAAGGCGGTCAGGCTCGCGATGGCGGACGGCGAGGACCTCGTCGGAGCGGTCAAGAGACTGCTCTCGGGCGACCTTCCCACCACCACCCCGGCCGACCCCGCGCCCACGACGCCCAAGAACAGTGACGCACCGTCAACGCCGAAGGCGGGCACGGGCAAGGGCGGCAAGGAGCCCGGAGGCAGTGGCAAGTCCCCCGCCCGGAGCAGGAACGAGCCGAGTCCGGAGCCCGAGCAGGGCAACGCCTATCGCAGCAAGCCCGACAAGAAGCCGGACTACTACCCGCAGGGGACGGTGGTGAGCCTCGGCAGGCTCAAGCAGTATCTGTCCCGGGCCGGTTACCGCTCCGAGTGGGACAAGTACGATGTCGTCCACAAAGAGGAGATCATCGATCTCAACACCGGTCGTCTGGCCGAGGGAAACAGCCCACACTCTTTGGGACCCGCGCCCAAGTACAGCGACCGCCCCCATCTTGGCCGGAACGGTCTGCCGATCATCGAGATCTCGAACTTGGGCCTGCGAAACATGAAGGAGGCCGTGGTGACGTTCTTCCACGAGACCTACCACCAGAACCGCATGGCCAACTTCGGGGACACCGGAACCGAGAAAAATGCCGAGGCGTTCGGCCAGATGATGTGGCGCAAGATATCAAGAGGCCGATGATGGCTTAACCAGCCGGTCGGCCAGGCGCCATATCGGTCGTCCCGGCATATCGTCCGTCTGCCGCGGTGGGAGGCTGTCCCGCTGCGGCAGACCGGGTCCCCCGTATACCTCAGAAAGGTCTCCTGAATGCTCCGCCCCTACGACGAACACCATCGTGAGGCGCTCTTCGCGCAACTGCACCTTCCGGTGACGGAGCGGACCTGCCCGGTCTGCGGCCATGTCGGGCTGCGCAACTATCACCACGAGGAGTACGGCCGGACCGATCCGTCATGGATCAACTACCTGTGGTGCGGCAATTGCCACGCCTACTCGTCGTCGTTCACGAACGCCCGCCGCGAGATGGTCGAAAACGACCCTCTCCTCGCGGAATACGGCGACCGGATCTCTGAGGTCTTCAACGACCCCGAACGACTGCTCAAGATCCTCGACGGCTACTGGAAAGCCGGCAGCCTCCCCCAAGTGGTCTCCCGGCGCCCCCGCGGACGCTGACGGCTGGCGGCGATCCTTTCCTGGTGGTGCTGTCCGACGCTCCGCACCCGCCGGGACACGCATGCTGTGCGTGCCGGCGGGAGCGAAGCTCGGCGAGCGTGAGGTGCCGGCCGCGATGCTGGAGGCCGATGCCGAACCGGTGCGTGAGCTCCGGGTGGACCGGTCCCGATGAAGCGGGCATGGTTTCAAACCTGCTGGGGCAGGTCCGGGTCGTCCCCGACGTTATTGCCCATCCGCCGAGTTCCCGGAAGGGGTAATGATGTTGGAGGACAACCCTGAGTTGGCGGAGGTCGTGCGATCACTCGTCGAGGTCTTTCCCGACGGGGTGGACGACGATGACTACCACCCCCTCCTGGTGATCCTTTCCGACGTGCTGTCGGAGAGGAATCTGGGAGTGGCCGTGCACGCGGCCTTCGGCCTGGATCCACATGTCGCCCGAAACGAGGCGGCCGATGCCCGCACAGGCAACAAGCCTTCACGACGAGGGATCGAGGACCTGCGAAGCCGCATGACGGCAAAGGGCTGGTCCATCGTCGAAGACGAGAACTGACGTGACAACGTACCGAGCGGTCCAGCACCGAGGTGACCCGGCCGGGCGCCGCGCCGAACGCGGCCACGCGGCTTCGCCGCGGCGCCCGGCGGCCTCACCCGAGAAGCGACATGACCTACTACGCGGATTTCTCGCTCTACGACTTCATCGAATACGAAGAGCCCGAGGGCCTCACCATCGGCTGGCTGGAGGACGGCTTCGACTACAACATCGACGAGGTCTCCGAGGAAGACCTCGCGGACATCATCGATCTCGGTTCACTGCGACAGCACAGGAGCAGGGGCTGGCACGCGTGCACGCTGTGCCAGGAGTACACCGAGCACTCGGCGACCTCCGCGCGGGCGAATGTCGACTACCGCCTGGGCCACGCCGAGATCAGGGCCGTCTCGGACGACGGGGTGCTCTACGTCGCCCCGAACCTGATCATCCACTACATCGTCGACCACCTCTACGGACCGCCTGTCGAGTTCATCGATGCCGTGCGGTCCGAGGTCCGAAGGCGCTGGCCCGACGGGAAATGACGTAGTGCCACCGGAGGCCGGCTCAGCAGATGCTCCACGAGACCTGCCGTCAGAAACGCACGCGGTTTCTCGGCGACACGGGAACCGAGGAGACGCCGAGGTACTTCGGTCGGACGATGTGGCGCGAGATCTCCGGCAGCGGCTGACACCTGGCCGGACCGCCACGTGACTCCGCGTCAGTGCGCTGAATCGCCGCCGGGTCGGCCGCGGTGGGATCACCTCCCACCGCGGCCGACCCGCTCGACGGCCGCCCCGAATTTTCCAGAGAGGTCCCAGTCCCATGCCCCGCCCCTACGACCAGCAGCATCGTGAGGCGCTCGGCGCCCAACTGCACCTTCCCGTGACCGAGCGCACCTGTCCGATCTGCGGCCATGTCACCATGCGCCTGTACCTCCGCGAGAAGCTGGGCCGGACCGAACCCGCGTGGATCACCTACCTCTGGTGCGGCAACTGCCACGCCTACTCGTCGTCCTTCGTCGGCGCCGGCCGCAAGATGGTGGAGAGCGACCCTCTCCTCGACGAATACGGCGACCGCGTCCCAGAGATCTTCCGCGACCCCGAGCGCCTGCTCAAGATTCTCGACGGCTACTGGAAGGCCGGCGACCTCCCCCAGGTGATCTCCCGGCGCCCTCGCGGACGCTGACGGCTGACGGCAATCCCTTCCTGGTGGTCCTGTCCGATGCTCCGCACGCGCCGGGATGCCAATGCTGTGAGTGCTGACGGGTGCGAAGCTCGGTGAGCGCGAGGTACCCACCGCGATGCTGGAGGTCGATGCCGATCTGATGTGCGAGCGACCGGCCTCCTGCTGATCAGTGACAAGGGCTCTGCCTCAAAGGGCTTCAAGCTGTCACTGTCCGAACAGGGCATCACGCTGCTGCGCCCGTCGGGGAAGAAGGAGATCCTGCGGCCGGACGAGCCGATGCTCAGCATCCGCCATCTGTTCGAGTCGGTCAGCGACACCCTCAAAGGCCGATTAGACCGAGAACAACACGACGGGCACGCCGTAGAGAGCGTCGCCGTCCGCGTTACCCAGCGCATGCTGGCCCCGGCCGAGCCCGTGCCGCTCACACCACCGCCCGCAGTCACCGGCGGAGCCCCCCGTTATCTTTTTCGCGGTCCTGCAATGGGGCCGCTGGCCTCCGGGCCCGGTATGACTGTGTCCCCTCTGTCGGACGGATGACCTGGGGGGGTGGTGTCGCCGGGTCCGTGGGGTGCCGTCGGAGACGCTGATGAGAGACCCGGCCACCGCCCGGTCCGGCGCAATGCCGGGCAGAGAAGCGGGCGGCAGGTCTGCATAACGTGGATGCGCGAGCACGGTGCCATTGCCGAGGCCGGCACGGTCAACGACCTGGAAAGGGTGCGATGTTCGACATCGAGGGCGTGGGCGTCTTCCTCGGGATGGACGTCGGCAAGACCGCCCATCACGGTCACGGGCTCACGCCGGCCGGGAAGAAGGTCTTCGACAAGCCGATGCCCAACAGCGAGCCGAAGCTGCGGGCCGTGTTCGACAAACTCAAGGCCAAGTTCGGCACCGTCCTGGTGATCGTGGACCAGCCCGCCTCGATCGGGGCTCTGCCACTGACCGTGGCCCGCGACGCCGGCTGCGAGGTCGCCTACCTGCCCGGACTCGCGATGCGGCGGATCGCTGATCTGTATCCGGGCGAGGCGAAAACGGACGCCAAGGACGCGGCGGTGATCGCGGACGCGGCCCGGACGATGCCCCACACCCTGCGTTCGCTGGAGCTGACCGACGAGATCACCGCTGAGCTCACGGTGCTGACCGGGTTCGACCAGGACCTCGCGGCCGAGGCCACCCGCACCAGCAACCGGATACGCGGTCTGCTGACTCAGTTCCACCCCAGCCTCGAGCGCGTGCTCGGACCCCGGCTGGACCACCCGGCCGTCACCTGGCTCCTCGAGCGATACGGATCCCCGGCCGCACTGCGGAAAGCCGGCCGCCGCAGACTTGTCGAACTGATCCGCCCGAAAGCACCGCGGATGGCCGCGCGGCTGATCGACGACGTCTTCGACGCCCTCGACGAACAGACCGTCGTGGTCCCGGGAACCGGCACCCTCGACATCGTGATCCCGTCCCTGGCGGCCTCCCTCGCCGCGGTCCACGAACAGCGCAGGGCACTGGAGGCCCAGATCAACAACCTGCTGGAGGCCCACCCTCTTCACCAGGTCCTGACCTCGATGCCGGGAGTCGGGGTCAGGACCGCCGCAGTCCTGCTGGTCACCGTCGGAGACGGCACCGGCTTTCCCAGTGCCGCCCACCTCGCCTCCTATGCCGGTCTCGCCCCCACGACAAAGTCGTCGGGGACCTCGATCCACGGCGAACACGCGCCCAGAGGTGGAAACCGGCAGCTCAAACGCGCGATGTTCCTCTCCGCCTTCGCCTGCATGAACGCCGACCCGGCCTCCCGCATCTACTACGACCGGCAAAGAGCCCGCGGCAAGACGCCCACCCAGGCACTCCTCCGCCTCGCCCGGCAACGCATCAGCGTCCTGTTCGCCATGCTCCGCGACGGCACCTTCTACGAGTCCAGAACCCCCGCCATCCCCCTCACCGCATGACCATCACAAATACCCGCATACCCGGCACCACACCCTTGACGAAGGACATAGAGACACCCCCCCCGCACTGCGCCTCCCGCGCTTCGGCGCCGCCAGCCGCGAAACCGAAACCCGGCTGGAGCGGCTGCGGGAACCCCTGCCGCACAGCAAACGCCTGACCCTGATCGGCGCCTACCACTACAGCGGCCGCGCCACGACCACGATGGTGCTCGGGTCCCTGCTCGCCACGGTACGCCGCGAACCGGTCCTGGCCCTCGACGGATCCGCCTCCGAAGGAGCGCTGGACCTCACCCACCGCAACCCGGCCGTCGTACGCGACCTGGCGGCACTGCCGCCCCCACCGTCGTACGAGAAGATCCGCGCTCGAACCACCCGCCTGCCGTTCGCCTCGGCAATCGATGGCGCCGTCTTCTTTCTCTCTCCGTAGCCCTGCGTCAAGCGCTCGATCGCGTCATTCTGCATGCCGTAACTGGCCTCTTCACGCTACTTGCCGAGAGCGTCCTTGAACCGAATCGTGTACGGGTGCGGGCAGCGGGTCGGCCTGGAACATCCGCATTCCTTGAAGAGCGGCCCCATCCCACGATCGAGCTGTCGAGCCACGTATCAACCCTTCCAGGCAGGCGCAGGGCGCGGCAGCAGGTCCCTGCCGCGATGCAGCTCAGCAAGCCGGACACCGTCCGGCCTGAAGCTGACCATTTGCTGACCCGGAGTCGGAAATCAGGTCTCTGACCTGGGGAAACGCCCAAATGCTAGATCTTGGACTTGAACATGGTGCGCAGCATCGGACTACTCCCGCAAAATTAGGCTCCCTGCCTGCGTTTTTTGCAGGTCAAGGGCTGTTTCCATACCCTACAACCGGTCGTCTGTCCGGTCGACATTCCCCGGGCTTTCAGGACTCGCGCCGACCAGATGCTGACGTTCCTGACAGAGTGCCAGCCTCGCTCGGTGCATCCGGATCGCGGTCCACCATCCGGGCCACCGCTTGCGAACGACCTCGATCAGCGTACGCAACGGACCCCGAAGATCCCTGTGACTGCCGCCACAGCGGGAACGATCACTCGATCGGCGGGTTGAACAGGAGCCCCGACCCCACGGCGCGCAACATGGTCACCATTCGCCGGTCGGCCACCCCGTTGATTCCTGCGCCTGACGGGGAGCGATTTCAGCGGGCCCTGGCATGAAGATTTCCTGATCGCGGTTCAGCCGACGGCCGAGGAAGTCGTCGCGCCTCAAGTCCACCCCGTGCGCGGTTACTTCGCGGTGCGGCGGATCCGGCGTTCGAGGTCGGTCAGCGGCTCGAGTACGTTGACGGGCTCGGGGGGCGTGCTGATGCGCACCGAGCCGTTCAGTTCCGCTACGTTGGCGAAGTCGCGGTAGTCGAAGGTGTGGTGCGGATTCAGTCGGTACCCGATGGACGACGTCGTGTAGTAGGCCACCCGCTCGGGATGGAAGTACGTCTCCAGACCGTCGCGCACCATGCGCGCACCTGGATTGCGGGCGTCGTTGCACAGCCACTGGAAGTAGTTCGCGGTGAGATGGCCAGGAACGCGCGGGAGCCGGGAACCGTGGTCGTCCTGCGTGACCCAGCCCGCCTCGACCGCCGGCCGGAGGACCTCCGGGTCGTCGAACTTGGCGATGCAGACCGCGAGATGATGCGGCAGCCGGCCCTGATAGTGGCCGCCGAACTCTTCGACCCTGCTGTAGAGGGAGTTCAGGGTGGAGAAGAAGGAGGCCAGGTCGGGCGCCACCGCTTCGGCGTCACCGAGCTGGTCGTAGAGGTAGATCAGGCCCTGGGATCGCGCCAGTTGGTCGACGGCGCCGGAATCCGCCTCGCGGTACTTCTCGCCGGGCGCGTCCTGGACCTCCAGCAGGAAGCGGGCTTCCCGGAAGCCTTTGCGTCTTCCCGTGAGCGGCTCCAGGCCCCGGAACCGCCAGCCCATGCTCTTGAGGTCCAAAGTGGCCTCCGGGAATACGCGCTCGACCGCCAGCTTCCTCACACCGTCGTTGAGGAACGTGTTGGCCTCCGCGGTCGTGCCGCTGATCAGCCAAGTGCCCTTGCCGTGTCGCTGGTGCTGCATCGCGGCAATGGGCAGAGCGGAAAGGTAGGTCGTCTTCCCGGAGCGCGGAGGGCCCCACAGCGCGATCCGTGCGCGGTCGGCGGCCGGGCCGTCCGCCTGGTCCGCGGAGAGGGACTCGGAGGGTCCCTGGTCATGCGTGGAGTCGATGAGGGTGATGCCGGAGGCACCGGGAGGACGCGGAGCCCTGCTGTTGTCCAGACCGCGGGGCACGGGAGCCGGCCTCGGCCTCGGCCCGTCGGCCACGGTGCGGGAGACGGGCTCCGGTTCCGGGTCGGGGCGTGCGTCGCTGCGAAGGCCCGGGTGTTCGAGAAGGTTGCCGAGCGCGGCGACCAGACGGCCGCGCGCCTTCTCCTTCTCCGCCCCCGCCCGGCTTCCGGGCGCGTCCTGGGCAGCCCCCAGGACGTGAGCGGCCTGGAGCACCTGCGTGCATTGTTCGTGGAAGGCCAGGGTGGCCTCGGTCATGGGGCCGTCGCACGCCGAAGCTACCAGCGCGGTGCAGCGGTTGACGACGACCCGCAAGTTGTCGCCGAGCACGCCGTCGAAGCGCGGGTCGGCGCAGCGTGCGCCGATGTGCCGCAGATGCTCCCCGTGCCGCTCGAGGTCGGCGGCCAGTGTCGCGGGAAGGTCCGCGGTCGTCTCGTCGGGTGCGCTGGAACGCGCCGCCTGCCGGCCCGGGTCCGACGTCCGGCTTTCGTGGTGCGGTACGGCGACGAGCTGGAAGGCCTCGCAGGCACCCGCGGCCAGGCGCAGGAACCACCGTTGTTCTTCCGGTTCGGCACGCCGTGTGAGGAACATCAGCGCGCAGGCCTGCAGGGCCAGGAGGTACTGGGGGTGCCAGTCGGGGTGGGCGTAACGGCGGGCGCGGCGCCAGGAGTCGGGGGCGGAGCGCAGGAGCCGGAGGGTGGAGAGCAACCCGGCCGGCAGAAGGCTCTCCCCGGGATCGGTGGTGTCCTCGTCCTGGTCCAGCAGGATTTCCGTCAGTTCGGTGCGTGCCCCCTGGCCCAGCTCGGGGAGGTAGTCGCAGATCAGGCACAGCATCAAGTGCACGAGGTCGCGCAGGAGCAGTCCGCTGTCCGTGAAGCGTGACAGGTCGACGAGACGGAAGGAGTCGGGGGCCGGCGCGGGCTGGACGGCGACCATGATGTTGCCGGGGTGCAGGTCGTAGTGGGCACGGCCCAGGGCCACCGTGGGTGGTTTCAGACCGGCCAGCGGGGAGGGGTCGGCGAACGGTGTGGGGTTGGGCAGCGGGCGGGGCCATCCGGGCAGCTCGACGGTTGTGTTGTGCAGGTCGGAACCGAGGAACTGTCCGGTGGCGCGCGCCAGGTGACTGCCGGGGTCGGCCCGGTGGCCCAGGGCCTGCCGGAGGAAGGACTGCGCCGCCATGTCGTGATCGGCCCGCGGGTCGGGGTTCCACTCCGAGAGAAGGGCGTCCGTGACGGCGGCGGCCACCTGTGCTTTGTCCGCGCCGCGCTGGACCGTGGCGAGCGGGACGAGGGGGTGCCGGGCGCGTTCGTCGAGGGCGACCTCGAGGAACATCAGCCAGGTGCCACCGACCCGGAGAGGGGGATACACCTGGGGGATCAGGCGCCGTTCGGGAAAGGTGAAGGTGCGCGCGCCCCGGTGGAAGGCCGGGCCCGAGTGCCATGCCTCTTCGAGATCGCGGGGTTCGTCGTCGGCGCCCTCGTCGTCGGCGCAGAGCTTGAGCAGAAGTTTTTGCTGCGGGTGGGCTTGGTCGCCTTCGTGGTAGAAGAACGCGAGGCGTGCTCCGCTCCCACCGTCGGGCAACGCTTCGGCGAAGGTCACTTTGCGTCGATTGTTCTGCCACCGCTGCAGTTCGGCCGCGGCTTCGGCGCCGAAATACGTCAACCCGCTCATTGCCCCAGTCTCTCCGAACAGGGTTCATATCGCTGCCGGTTGTGGTGCCATGCCTGCAAAAGATGAGTACCTGGGGGTTGTGGGGATGGCGTGGACGGGGGCGGTGCGCCGCGTTCAGCGTGCGGCCGCGCGGGGCAGGCCCATCAGCGGGAGTGCTCTTCAGGAGGCAGTGGCCGACCATGAGGGGAACGCGGGGCCGTTGCGCATCCAGGGCGCGCGGGTGGCCGGGGCGGTGGATCTCTCGCACCGCCGGCTGGAGTTCGGTCTGGAATTCGTCGAGTGCCGGTTCTCCGGCCCACTCGATCTGCGGGGGCTGCAGGTGGCTTCGCTCGATCTGAGCGGATCGAGTGTTCCCGCGATGCTGGGGGACAACCTCGCCGTGGAGGGGGACATCCTGCTGTCGGGCTGCGCCATCGGCACGGCACCGGGCGAACCCGTGGCGCTGAGCGCGGAGACGACGGTGGTGCGCGACGGTGTGCTGGGGTCGCATCGGGTGACCGAGCCGTCCGCCGAGGCACCGCTGCGGCTGGCGGACGCCCGCGTCACCGGCAGTCTCGTGGCGGAGGAACTGCGGCTGTATTCCGGCGGTTTGTGGTCCCTGTTCGCTCCGCGTCTGCAGGTCGACGGCGCGGTGCGGGGACGCGAGGTGAAGGCCACCGGTGCGGTGTATCTGCGCGATGCCAAGGTGGCGCACGCGGTCTACTTCAACGGGGCGCACGTGGGCGGTATCGACGCCACCGGCCTGTCGTGCGGCCGCGGGTTCTACGCCGACTGGGGTTTTCGCTCCCGCGGTCAGATCCTGCTGCGGGGGGCCGCGGTCGAATCGGTGGTGACGTTCCACGATGCCACGCTGGAGGGGCCGCGCGCGGATCTGGTCCTCAACAGGCTGACGACACCGCGGCTGCGTCTCGACCTGCGGAGCGTTCCGCCAGGTCGTGTGGTACTGCGGGACGCGCAGGTGGGAGCGCTGGTCGACGACTCCCCCACCTGGCCGACGGCGGGCAGGCTGGACATCGAGGGACTCGTCTACCGGCGTCTGGGCTCCGTGGCACCGTTGTCGGTACAGGACCGGCTGTCCTGGCTCGCCCTGGACGAGGAGGCCGGGGTGAGTGTCTTCGAGCAACTGGCCGCCTCGTACCAGACAGCCGGCGACGAGCGCGCCGCCAGAGCGGTCCGGCATGCGCGTGAACGGCATCTGCGGCGCGGGGACAGGTTCACCGGAAGGGTCTGGGGGGCTGTCCAGGACGCCTTGTTCGGCTACGGATACGCCCCGAGACGGGCCCTGTTGTGGCTGCTGGCCCTCGTGGCGGCCGGTTCGGGCTGGTTCTCCGCGCATGTGCCGGCCCCGGTGGGCGGCTCCGGCCAGCGGGCCTTCGACCCGGTGCTGTACTGCCTCGATCTGCTGATCCCGGTCGTTTCCCTGGGTTACCGGTCGGCCTTCGACCCCGTGGGCTGGAACAAGGTGGTCGCCTTGTTCCTGATCGTGTCCGGGTGGCTGCTGGCCACCGCGGTCGTCTCCGGTGCGAGCCGGGCGCTCGGTCGCGGGTGACAGGGGGCGCACACGGCCTTGCGGGACGCTCCGTTGTGCGCCTTTCATGCTGCCATGCGCCCTCACCTTTCTCCCTGTCCCGGGGCGCAACCGATCGAACTCGCGGCAGCGTTGTGAGTGCCATGGGCACCAGGTGGCGCCTGCGGGACACTGGTGGACGAGCAGTTGAGCCTTTTCGGGCTGAAGCGGGCACCCGAACGGACCAGAGGTACGGATGAGCGAGAGCGACGACGAGTACTGGGTCGACCTGTTCCAGGGCGACGACCTGCTGGGGGGCGCGTTCTTCGTCACCCGCCACTATGCGATGACACTCACCGACTGTGTCGCCCCGCTCGAATCGGGCGCCCGCATCGAGCTGCGCATGGTCGACGAGCGCAGCGACGGCCTCCTCCACGGTGAGATCGTCGACGTCCGGCCGGAAGCCGGTCTCGCGCTGATCTCCGTCATCGCCCACCCGGGCCGGTGCATCCCCATCCCGCGCATGGACCACGTGACCAAGGGGGACGACTGGCGCGCGCCGTACCTGCCTCCCCGTGTGAGGCGACAGCTGCGGGGCACCGTCGACGACATCGTGCACGACCACCCGCAGGACGGTCCGTGCCGCATCGCCATTCATCTCGCCGCCGACGCGCCGGTGCGCAACCACGCCGCCTACGGCGGAGGACCGGTCGAACGGATCACCGGCGAAGAGGAACCGTCCCCTCTCGTCGGCGTGCTGATGTCACCCGCCTCGCCGCTTTTCTCCCACAGCGCGCCCCACGACGTGGTCGCCACGTCCATCGACAGCGCGATGCAGACCTTCCCCGGCCTGTCCGCCATGGAGCTGGCCACCAGTCTGATCACCGGTGAGGCCGCTTCGTGCCGTCAGGACACCGCCTTGGTCCCGGCCCACGGTGCCCCCCTGCCGCAGCCGTCACGGGAGAGCGTGTCCGAGACGGCCGTACACGCCGGAGCGCACCTTTCACCCCCGCCGGAACACGGCGAAAGGGATTCCGGCACCTCCGTGCTGGAGATATCACCCACGGCGGATCCCTCCGCGTGGTCACCGGACGAGATCAGAGATCCGGTGCTGCACGCGCTGTGCACCCAAGCGGAGGACTATCTGCGCTTTCTCGACTACCTGGGCGACTCCAACCTCGTCGACCCGCTCGACCTGACCGCTTTCCGCGTACGGCTGGTGGGCGACCTCACGAACGCACTGCGCGCGCTGCAGGCACCCGTTGACGGCGAAGGGGGTGAAGCGTGATCAATTCATACGAGGACGCCGTGGCCCGGGCCGAAGAGATCCTGCGGGAGACCCGCCGCGCGCGCGTGCCCGACTCCCTGAAGACGTTCACCGACCGATGCGCAGCAGGGGAAGTACCCGTATCCGGTACGAACCTCGCGTCCGTTCTGAGACTGGCGTGGCTCCTCTACCAGATGGGACTGCCCACCGCTTCCCACTCCCTGGTGCGGCGTCTGGTCTCCGATCCCCCGCGGGGCTACCCGCCCGGCGGGGACCCGAACCGCTGCGCGGTGCTCCTCACGTGCCTCGGCCGCCCCCATGAGGCACAGCGTCTGCTGGCCGGTCGGCACGGCCCGGACGCCGCGCACGAGGCCACCGGATCGGGCGCAGGAGGCGGTGCGGCCACCGGCCCACACACAGTCCCGGCGAGCACGCCACACGGCGCCGCGGTGGATCCCGCCGAGACGGATCCACCGCACTGGGCCGCCGCACACGCCATGGCCAACCTCGCCGCCCTCAGCGCCGGCACCCAGCAGCCGCAACAGGCCGAGGACTGGCTGGCTCATGCCGAACAGCTTCTGAACACCGCAGGTGGTACGCCACCGATCGGGATCCGTCAGCTCCTGGCCGGCGTACGCGTCGCTCTCGCCCGCAGGCAGCCATCGGGGCCCCTGCGGGACACCGCCACGGCCGAGTTCAACAGCACGTCACTGGCAGCCATCGCCGTACTGAGCCCCCGCGACCCACAGGGCTATCTCCTCGTGGCCCAGCTCGCCCTGACCGCGATCGAGAGCGCCCGCGACCAGGGCGCCGACGATCGGCTCGAACACGCGGCGGGCGTGCTGGAGGCAGCGAGCCAGCGTCTGTCCGCCATACTCGGCGCCGACCACCCGCGGGCCCTGGTGGTGCAGGGCAAACTCGCCGCGGTCCACGTCGAGTGCGCGCGAGCGGCCCGGTCGTCCCTGCGACTGCGCAAGGCCACGACGCATCTGGCCTTCGTCAGCAACCGTCTCAATCGCCACCTGGACGTGCGCCACCCCCAGGCACTCGCCGCGGCCGGCAACCTCGCCGTCGCCCGGCTCGAATGCGCACGAGGCGACCAGGCGTACGTCGACGACCTCCTCCAGGACCTCTATCTGCAATGGCGCAGCCTGGCCACGCTGGTGGGGGACGGCCACCCGGTGGTACGGCTGGTCCAGGCGTCCTACCAGGTCTGCCGGACGCTGACGGACCGGTCCGCGGCAGGCCGGTCCGCTCCTGCCTCGCCTGCCGACCGGGCCCACCCCACAGGCGCCGCGCACATCGCCGGCTCGACCCTTCCGCTCTGGGAGGCCTCCCCTCCCACCCGCACCGTCCGGGCCACCTCCGGCTCCACCGCCGCCACCCAGCTGCAACAGGCCGTCAGCGTGGCACCGCGGATCGCGGTCAACGACATCGGTGACGAGGAGGCCTTCGTCGCCGCGATCGACGAGACGATCAAGTACTTCAACGACGGCGACATCGTCGAGGGCACCATCGTGAAGGTCGACCGGGACGAGGTCCTGCTCGACATCGGTTACAAGACCGAAGGTGTCATCCCGAGCCGCGAGCTCTCGG
>NZ_JAODTZ010000029.1 GCF_025399795.1 Streptomyces rhizosphaerihabitans
TGGACGCCAGGGGCCGCGTCTGCTCGGCTCTGCCTGGGCCGATGGCGGACGGGATGGGAGCTCCCCGCGCACGCCACACTCGGTCGGCACTCGCAGACGGCGCCCCCGCCATCTCGGAGCCTGAGCGCCCCCGCCGGAGGCATGTTCTGACCGGAGCACTCCGTGTCCAGGTCTCTACTCATGGGCCGTCGCTTGCTGCGGCCCCAGGGGCCGACCCCGGCGCCGAAGGCGCAGAGGGGTCGGGCCCCAAGGGCCAGCCCGCGCTCGCGCGGGCACTTGAACCAGTAGAGAAAGTTGTTACTCAGGCTTCGGCTGGGATGCGCCACAGGGGAGCGGCGTATTGCTCCGGGCGGCTACTGAGCAGTAGTGCTCTGAGGTCTTGGCGCTGCTTGCCGCTGAGGCCGAGGGCTTCGGTGATCCTGCGGAACGTCGTGTGTGTGATGCCGCGGTCGCGGGCCTTGGCTTCGAACTGGTTGAGTTGGCGGAGTGTCGCTTCCGGGTCGAGTTTCTGTTCTGGCTGGCTGCCGAGCCAATTGGCCTTGTTGCGCTCGTAGTCGATCTCCGAGTATCCGCAGACCTCGCGGCTGTGCTGCTCTGCCTCGGCAAGGGTCTCCGTTGCGAGGATGGCGCGTGCGAGCTCGTTGCGGTTGAGGGCGTCATCCAGGTCCGCTTCGTGGACGGTGGGGCCTTCGTCGGTGAGAGGGACCGGAAGGCCGGCGTCTCTGACCTCGCAGAGGCCGCGTACTCCGCGGGCGGTGGCGGCCAGCATCGCGGTCGCCTCGGACGGGTGCCACTCCAAGACCGAGCTGATCGGTTCGACGTGCCCGGCCGTGAGTGTCAGGGCTGCCGGGCCCATGCGGTCGGTCAGCAGCTCGGCCGGGAGCTCTCCGTCCAGGCCGGGCCCGGCGACCAGGAGCCGTACGGGTGCGTTGACTTGGCAGCATGCGGACAGAGTGAGGGCGTCGCCGAGTGGGCTGCGCAGGGTGGGTTCGTCGCCCTTGGCGAGGATGTCGCCGCCCACGTCCAGGAGGTCGATGGACTCGGGGGCCAGGTGTTCGATGAGTTCTTCGAGCTGGCGTGTGATGCCCTCGGCGCCGTGCATGGGGTCGATCAGGGCGAAGGTGTGGGGGAGTTCGGCTGCCAGGCGAGGGAGGGTCGAGCCTGCGGGGGCGATGGGCTTCGCGTCGGCCGGGACGGTCCAGACGCTTCGTGTGAGGGGTCGTAGGCCCGTGAAGTTCGCCGGCCCTCGTGGTCCTGGCACCGGGTCGATCAGGAGGCGGTCCCACGCGTAGGTGAGGATCACCGCCGGACTGTCGCCGCCTCCGTAGAGGGCTGCGTCGAGCATTGCGGCGGCGACTGCGTCGCCCCCTCCTCCTGCTGCCACGATCAAGCGGGTCACCCTCGCAGCGTACGGGTTCCCCTGCTGGCCACTCACCCTATAGTGGCTACTGGTCATAGCCACTTAGGGAGGGGCTCCGATGCCGCAGATCGAAGAGACCCAGCCCAAGTACCTCCAGATCGCACACCACATCCGCGATCAGATTCTGCGAGGCGACTTGAGGCCTGGCGACGAGGTTCCTTCGGAGCGCCAACTGGCCGCGGACTGGAGCGTTTCACGCCCTACGGCGGCGCGGTCGCTGGAGGCCCTGAGTCACCAAGGTCTGGTGGAGAAGCGTCAGGGGTCGGGCACCTACGTGCGGGGCCTCGCGGTGAATCGGCGTGCTCGGGAGCTCTACGGTCGCGCCAAGCAGACCGGCAAGATCTACACGCCGGGCGAGTACGCGGTGATCACCTCCGCCGGCTGGCTGGAAGCCCCGGACTATGTGGCCGATGCGCTGAGTCTGGCGGCCGGCGCCCGAGCTGTTCATCGGCGCCGGGTGACCAAGAACGAGTCCGGCCCCATCACGATCTCGACGTCGTGGTTCGGCGTCGATGTCGGCGAGCGGGCCCCCAAGCTCCTTGATCCTGAACGGATTCAGGAGGGGACGCTCATGTACGTCGAGAGCATGACGGGTCGCCAGGGAAGCTATGCCGAAGACCGGATGTGCGCCCGGCTGGCGACCGAGGACGAGGCCGCTGACCTCGAACTTGAGCCCAGAGCAGCCGTCCTGATTGTCCATCACGTGGTCTATGACATGCAGGATCGGCCTCTGGAGTTCGCCGAGGCCACGTACCCGCCTGGGCGTTGGGCGTTCGAGCAGGGTTACCCGATCAGCTAGAAAGTCGCGGCTCTCTTCGCGAACCGCTTGTGGCTTCGAGTGGTTAATGCCACTATCCAGTAAGTGGCTAAGGCCACTTGACCGGAAGGGGCACGGACGTGAGCCAGGAGTGCGGGGAGTTACGGCACGTCTCGCGGGAAGCGGTCTGCCGTGGATGCCAGGGGCGAGGGTGGAAGCACGTCGGCTCCCGCTCGGCCCTGGCGCTCTCCGCCGCTGACGCTCGCGTCCGTGCTACGTCCAAGCGGCGCTGTCTCGACTGTGACGGCACCGGTAGGGAGTAGTGGCGCTCATGACGGATGCGCGTGAAGAGTCCGAAGCCGCGGTTGCCGGACCAACGCCGATCGGGGGTATGACCCTCTATCCCGTGCCCGAGTCCGTAGCTCGGGCGAGGCGATGGTTCCGGAAGTTCACCGCCCCGTACAACCTGGCCTGCCCGATCGATGACTGCGTACTGATGCTCTCCGAGCTGGTGACGAACGCGATCCTCTACGGGGAGGCCGAAGAACCCTGGCGGGTCCGGGTCGAGTGGTCGCGCCTGGGGGAGTCCCTGCGGGTCGACGTCCACAACCCGGGCTTCCCGGCGGATGTCCGGCTGCGCAGCCAGGGCCAACGATGCGCACGGCCGCGGGCTCTGCCTGGTGAACGCGCTGGCGGACTCCTGGGCGGCCGGCCCCAGCCGCTTCGGTGGAACCGTCGTGTGGTTCCAGATCGACGAAGCCTGGAAGCCGTGAGTCGATCCCGACCTGTGGCGCCCTGCGCGTCCGCGGCTGTTCAGTACCCACTCACGTGAGTAGGCTGGTTGACAGGTTGACTTGGCGGATTCTCACTAGGCGGGGCTATGGCGTACGAGGTGGCTGCACCCAAGTATGTGCGGCTGGCGCAGACGCTCCAGGGGCGTATCGAGGACGGTACCTATCCTCCGGGGAGCCGGGTCCCGAGTGAAAATCAGCTGGTCCAAGCCTTCGGGATGTCCCGGCCTACCGTTGTCCGCGCGCTGGAACTGTTGAAGCGGGATGGCTGGCTGGAATCCCGGCAGGGGTTCGGCACCATCGTCCGAGGGCGGCCGGAAGTGGCCGAGCAGAAGGTCCAGCGCGGTCGGGAGGTACTCGACCGTCAGGAGGATCGGACCCCGGGCCGCCTCGTCGAAGTCTGCCAGGTGCCTGTACCGCCCCGAGTCGCTGGGCTCCTGGGTGTGCCCAGGAAGACTCGGGTGCTCCTTCGGCGGCTGCTGATCGAAGCGGATGGAGAGCCGGTTGAGCTTTCCTCTTCATACTTCCCTGTCGGCCTGGCGGAAGGTACTGAGCTCGCCGACTCGGCTCTGCTCACCGAAGGGCTGCGCGCGCACCTGGAGGCGCGCAAAAAGGTTCGCTTTGACCATGTCACGGAGCGAGTTTCGGCACGTATTCCGAGCAAGGAAGAAGCGGACCTCCTTGAAATGCCCGAAGGGGAACCGGTTCTGGCCGTGCTCGTCCTTGCATGCGACGCGACGGGGCAGGCCTTGCAGGTCACGGATGTCTTGCTGCCCGCTGACCGTCAAGAACTCGAAGAGACCTATCGCCTCGGCTGACCCTGATCGCGGGGGCCTCGGCGTTGTCGTCTTACGCTCGCTGCTGCCTTGTGGCGAACCGATAGATCACGTAGGTGAGAGCCAGGATGAAGTCTGTGGCCACCCAGAGACCGATGATCAGGCCGACCCCGATCGTGGTGCCCACGTCGCCGGCATCCTGGCAGGTCTTCAGGTTGTCGCCTGTCAGGCCTGAGCAGGATTCAGGTGTCCCGTTTCCGCTGGCGGCGCCCGCGATGACCCACACCAGGAAGAGGATCTGCACCGCGAGGAAGAACCAGAAGAAGACCCGGCGACGCTTCTTGGGAGGCGCCGGCGATTCCGCGGATGGCTGGATCGGAGGAGGAGCCTGCTGGGCTTCGCCCCACTGACGCGGTTGAGGCGGTCGCGTAGCGGCTGGTCGTGGGCCCCAGGCCTGCGGTGGCTGGGCGTGCGGGTTCTGGTTGTCGGGGACTTCGCTCATCGCTGGTCCTTCCGGGAGGCGCTGTTCTCATCGTGCGCTTGTGATCGCGTCTGCGCTGCCGCTGAGCCTTCCAAGCGACTTGACAAGTCAACCTGGCGTCTCTAACTTCGAACTTGCTAAGTCAACCTGTCAGGTCGTCTGGCGGGTGTCTACGAAGGAGAAGTTCTGTGCGTGCAATCCGAGTTGAGACCTCGTCCGCGACGATCCTGCTGACCGAGGCCCCTGAGCCGAAGGTCAAGGACCGGCAGACGGGCGAGATCGCCAAGGACGCGGTCAGTGGCGAGGCGCTGATGAAGGTCGGCGTCGTCTACATCGACGAGGGGGAGTCGTCGCTTATCGCGGTGACCGTCCCGGAGAGCGGGATCACGGGCGGCTTGGCCGTCGGAGCTCCGGTCTCCCTTCCCGGCCTCGTCGCTCGTCCCTGGGAGAGCATCTTCAGCGGGCAGGCCCGCCACGGCATCGCCTATCGGGCGGCGGCCGTGGTCCCGGGTGCCTTCCCTGTCGGACAGGAGAACTGATCTCGTGTCCGAGCTGATGACCATGGCCGAGCTGGGCGGACCCCTCGCCTTATTAGGCGGGGCAGTCTACGCCCGGAAGGCGCATCCGGCGATCTACTGGGCCACGGTCGGACTGCCCTCATCGGTGGCCCGGTTGGTCGGCTCGTACAGCTCGACCATGGACGCGTGCGGGCTGACGGTTCAGCCGTCTCGTCTGCGGGCCCTGGCGGTGCGGGCCACCACCCGCTGTGAGGTTCGGCCGGTGCCTCCGCGTCGAGGGTTGATTCGTCCCACCTCCACGGGGCTGCGGGTCCGGCTTCGGCTCGCCCCCGGCCAGGAACCGGCGGACGTGGCGGCCTCGTGTGAGCGGCTGCGGCACGCCTGGGGCGTTCACGCGGTCCACGTTCGCGAGATCAAGCCGGGCGTGGTCGAGCTGCGGTTGGTCGGGTTCGACCTGCTGCGCAAGGTGAAGATGCCTCGCAGGGCGGGGCACGATCTCCTCGCCGTGCCGGTGGCTCTGCGGGAGGACGCGACCGTGTTCGTCCGCGACTACCGGGCCGTTCCTCATGAACTCGTCCTCGGTGCCACCTTGTCGGGGAAGTCGATGTTTCTCCGCAATCTGCTGACAGGGCTGGCCGCTCAGCCGGTCGCCCTGGTCGGCATCGACTGCAAGCGGGGTGTCGAGCTGGCGCCCTTCGCTCCGCGACTGTCGGCGTTGGCCACCGACTCCGACGAGGCCGCCGAACTGCTGCCCGTCCTCGTCCAGGAAATGGAGGACCGCTACGACCTGATCAAGGCGCGGCAGGGCATCGCGCCCGGCACCCCAGACGAGGAGATCACCTCTGACGTATGGGGACTTCCGGACGACGAACGGCCGCCGCCCATCGTGAGTACAGGAAGCTGCTGCCCTGCCAGTAGCGGACGGGGCAGCAGAGAACACCGGTGATCCAGACGATCACCGTTCTGGCACGGATCTGGCACGCGGCGAGTAGTCGTGGCGGACAGCAAAAAGGCCCGGGTCGATGACCTGGGCCTCTGTCATGGAGCGGGTGACGAGAATCGAACTCGCACTCTCAGCTTGGGAAGCTGATGTTCTACCACTAAACTACACCCGCGCAAGACGCCGGTTGAGCCGGTGCCGAATGCTCGCTCACTCTACCTCATGCCCGGCCTCCGGCGCCGAAGCCGTGGGGCCCGCTCGTGTTTCGGAGGGCGGATGCGGCTGCGTGGGACCGGAGTTGGGGCGTACGGTGGGGGCGTTGAAGTGGGTCCGGGTGGGGTCGGAGTGCCGCCTGGAGAGCCGTCTCTTTCATCCCGTAATGTGGCTTTCCTCGTCAGGGCATCAGCCTGACGTGGCTCTTGGGGAAGGGACTCTGGGACTTGATGGAGCACACCGTCGTCCGTTGTGCCGAGGGGCACGTGTTCAGCACCGCTTCGTTCCCGATGCAGCAGGCCGAGCGGCTCGGCCCCGGCCGGCTGCTCCGGTGTCCACGGTGTGCCCGGCTCCGCAGTGTGGTGCTGGTCGCCTTGGAGAAGGCAGTGACCGAGCAGTAGAAGCGGGCGCAGTCGCTACAGCGTCGTAGCGGTGGCGTCGTAGGGGTGACGTTGCAGTGGCGACGTCGAAGTGGTGACGTCGTAGTGGTGACGGAAATGCAGTGGCGTCGTAGCGGTGAAGGAGCAGTTCGGGCGCGCGGGGTCGTCACGATTGTGGTGGCTCCGCGCGCCTTGCGTATCCTCAGGGCGTGCTTCTCTCAGACAAGGACATCCGGGCCGAGATCGACGCCGGGCGGGTCCGGATCGATCCCTACGACGAATCCATGGTGCAGCCGTCGAGCATCGACGTGCGCCTCGACCGCTACTTCCGGGTGTTCGAGAACCACCGCTACCCCCACATCGACCCCGCGATCGAGCAGGCGGACCTCACGCGGCTCGTCGAGCCCGAGGGTGACGAGCCGTTCATCCTCCATCCCGGAGAGTTCGTCCTCGCCAGTACGTACGAGGTCATCTCGCTGCCCGACGACCTCGCCTCGCGGCTCGAAGGCAAGAGTTCGCTGGGACGGCTGGGGCTGGTCACCCACTCCACCGCCGGGTTCATCGACCCCGGGTTCTCCGGGCACGTGACCCTCGAGCTGTCCAACCTCGCGACACTGCCGATCAAGCTGTGGCCGGGGATGAAGATCGGACAGCTGTGCATGTTCCGGCTCAGCTCGCCGGCCGAGTTCGCGTACGGCAGCGATCGGTACGGCTCCCGTTACCAGGGTCAGCGCGGGCCGACCGCCTCGCGGTCGTTCCTGAACTTCCACCGCACCCAGGTCTGAGGCGATGAGCTTGTCTCCCGTGCGCGAGAACCTCAGCTACGAAGGGTTCGGCGTCGCCGTACGCGAACTCGCCCAGACCATCGCGGACGACGGGTACGAGCCCGACATCGTGCTCTCCATCGCCCGTGGCGGCGTGTTCGTCGCGGGTGGGCTCGCCTACGCCCTCGACTGCAAGAACATCCATCTGGTGAACGTCGAGTTCTATACGGGGGTGGGGACGACGCTGGAGATGCCGGTCATGCTGGCTCCCGTCCCCAACGCGATCGACTTCTCCGACAAGAAGGTCCTGATCACGGACGACGTCGCCGACACGGGCAAGACGCTCAAGCTCGTGCACGACTTCTGCGTCGACGCCGTCGCCGAGGTCCGCAGCGCCGTGATCTACGAGAAGAGCCAGTCGCTCGTGAAGTGCGAGTACGTCTGGAAGCGGACCGATGAGTGGATCAACTTCCCCTGGAGCGTGCTGCCTCCGGTGCGTAAGTCGGGGGAGCCGATCACTCCATCGAGGGAAGCCCTCTGACCTGCGGCTGGGCCGTGCGGCCTCGGCGCGCCCCGGGGGGCGGGGTGGTTGCTGAGCTGTACCCACGTGCTGCTTTGATCAGGGCGTGAGGCGTACTGATGATGTGACTGGCGGTAGAGCGGGACCGGGGAGCCTGGCCGTCGTTCTCGGCGGTGCTTCCGTCGTGTGCTGGTTCTGCTGCCCCTTCTGGATGATTGTGTGGCCGCTCGCCCTGCCCATCGGGCTCACAGGCGTTGTCCGGGGATTCATCGAGTGCCGAGCCGCCTCCCGGCAAGGCGTCAGCCGTGCCCAGCCCCTGACCGGTTTGGCGCTCGCGACGGTAGGGACGGCGGCGGCAGTCGCGTACATGATCTTTTTGTTCACGCATCCGGACCTGCCGATCCAGGAGTAGGCCGGTGGAGTCACACCCACCGAGTCGAGTCGTGGCAGGTCGCCGGCCCGCGAGAACTGCGGGGACGCGGGAACCGCGAGAGGGCCCCCGGCTTGGTGCCGGGGGCCCCTCTCGTTCGTATGTCTGTGCGTCTGTATGGGCCGTCCCGTGGTGTGCGGGGAACGCGGAGGCCGCTAGAACGTGCCCAGCTTGATGATCGACAGGATGGCGATCAGCTGAATGGATGACGAGGCGAGGGCCTTGGGCCACGGGAGGTCGTGGGACTTGCCGACCATCAGGGTCAGCAGGGCGCCCGCGGCGACCCAGGTGATCCAGCCCAGGAGCTTGACGAAGGACGCGTCGCCGCCGAAGAACATCGCGACGAGCAGCCGCGGGGTGTCCGTGATGGACATGATCAGCATGGACAGGCCGACCGTGGGCTGCCAGGCGCCGTCGCCGCCGAGCTGGCGGGCCAGCGTGTGGGTGACCACGCCCAGGACGAACGTGCTGAGGACGAGGGCGACGGCGGTCGTCAGGACGATCGGGACGGCGTTCGAGAGGGTCGCACTGATGGCGTCCTGGCGGGCGCCGTCGAAGCCGAAGACCGCCAGCAGGCCGTAGAGGAACGTCACGATCAGGGCCGGGGCCCACATCGTGTAGTCGCGCATCTGGAGGAAGGTCCGGTTAGGGGCCGTCACTATGCCCTTGAGCAGGTCCTTCCAGTGCAGCCGGGGGCCGACCGGCGGAGCGGCCGCCTGGCCCGCGCGGTAGGTCTCGCCCTGGTTGTACGGGTCCTCGCCGATCGAGAAGGCCTGGGTGTGGCCGGGGCTGTTCGCGGCGTACGGGTCCGGGCCCTGCTGAGGGTGACCGTCGCCGAAGTACTCCGGCTCGCCCTGTCCGCCGCCGTGTCCGCCACCCTGGGGCCAGCCGCCCTGCTGTCCGCCGCGGTAGGGCTGACCGCCCTGCTGTCCGCCGTACGGCTGCTGTCCTCCGTACTGCGGCGGCGCGGGCGGATAGCCGTACGGCTGTTGCCCGCCTCCCTGGGAGGGCTGCTGCCCGCGTCCCTGGGGGGCCTGTCCGTACGACGGTTGTTGTTGCGGTCGCGCTTGCGGGGCACGGTTGTCACGGCCGCCGCGTCCGATCCTGAATCCAGCCACGTTATCGAACGTACCTGGTCCCGAAGAGTGACGTGCCCGGCCCGGGGCGACGGGCCCGCCATCGGTGCCGAGCTGTGACATCCCCTAAGGGGTTGTCAGGGGGCGTCAGGGTGGTCGTGCCTGTTGTGCCCCAGGGGCGGTCGGGTGGCGGTGAGCCGAAGACACGGGCCGTGGGGACGGGGGATCCGCAGGCGGGTGCGGGGTCCATGGCCCATGTCTTCCACCCGTGGGTCATCCGGGGTCACCGGAGTCATCTGTGGGTGGTTTCCCACAGGGTCACAGCCAGTGCGGTGCAGGAGGTCACCGCTGCCAGGGACGGGAGTGGCCAGCGGGCGCGTTCGAGGGCGTCCAGGCGGTCCTCGTGTTCGCTGAGCATCTTGTCGGTCTGGTCGACGCGCTGGAGGAGCAGGGCGAGGTCGCCCTGGGTGGTGGCGAAGCCGACATCGACCGAGCGGCGCAGGCGTTCCAGCTCCAGGGCGACTCCTTCCGCTTCGCGTGTCGTCACGTACGGCCCTCCTTGCGCAGCCAGGAGGGCAGGAGACGTTCTACCTCCGGCAGGGCCATGACGCGGGTGAGCGCGGCGGCGATCGCCACCACACCCGCGACGGCGGGCGCGTTCCTGGCCGACGGCTCCCCGGCGAGCAGAGGGAGGAGCGCGACCACGGTCTGCAAAGACGTCCGGAGCGTGCGGCGGGTCGAGTCGCTCATCGGACGGCCCCCTCGGCCGTACGCGGTACCCGCAGCAGGTCCCAGCTCGTGCGCCCGGGGACGCCGTCGGCGGCCGGGCCGCGGTAGCCGAGTGCCAGCTGCCAGGCGGCGTACGAACGGACGTCCGCCGCGCCCCAGACCGGGCCGGGGCCGACGGTGTAGAGGCCGCAGCCCTCGGCGACGAGGCGCCGGCCGATCGCCGTGATCAGTGGGCCGCGGCGGCCGGGGACGAAGTAGGCGGCGCCGGGGAAGGGCTCGTACGACGCCGGGCCGGGGGCCGGCCGGAGGCCGAGGCGGGCGTCGATCCTGGTGCGCATGCCCGGCATGGAGAAGGACGGGTCGATCTTGCGCCGCGTCCACTCCTTGTGGCCGATCACGCTCGCAGCGCTCCAGCCGTGGGCGCGGCACAGGGCGGTCGACAGGCGTTCGGCGGCGTCGAGCTGGGCCGTCGGGTACGGGTCGCGGCCGGTGCCGAGATTCTCGATTTCGAAGCCGTAGAAGTGGGCGTTGCCGTCGACGGCGTCCGGGCCCGGGGCGGGCGGCGGGGTCTTCTCGGCGATCACGGCGGACAGCACGGCGGTGGAGCCGGAACCGGCGTGGTTGGTACGGCCGTAGCCCACCAGGTGTACGTCTCCGTCCTTGGTGATCAGGCCGGTGCAGAGCGGGCCGGGCAGGGCCGCGGTGCCGTCGAGGCAGAGGCGGAGGCTGTCCGAGCCGGCGGTGTGGTGGAGCATCACGCCGTTGACGGGGCCCCAGGGGCCCTTGTGGTCGCGGTTGTGCGTCCGCCAGGCGCCGTGCTCGCGGACGGCGACGCCCTCGGCGCGCAGAGCGCGCACGAGGGCGTCCGGGGTGAGGGGAGTGGCCATGGCGTCCTCAGGTGACGGGGGTGACGGTCACGAATCGGTTGGTGAAGGTCGCGGTGCTGGTGGTGGCGGCCGACTTGTAGGCGAGGGTGGCGGTGTACGAGCTGTTCACCGTCAGGCCGGTCACCTGGAACTGGGTGGTGGCGGAGCACAGGTTGGTGCCGTAGGAGACCGCCGCCCGGGTGTCCGCGGCGGCGAGCGTGACGGTCGTGCCGAGGCGGATGTTGGCGGAGACATAGGCGGCCGTCGCCGCGCTGCTGTTGATCCGGGCGCCCACCGTGACCAGGACCGAGCCGGAGGCCGGGGTGGTGAAGGTGACCGCGGTCGGGTCGCCGGTGGAGCCGGTGAGGGTCTCCACGTACGACGCCGAGGTGGTCGTGCCGGTGGTGGTGTTGGCCTTGTGGACCGGGCCGGGTGCCAGCTGCGCCCAGGCGCTGCCCGTGTGGTACCAGAACTGCTTGGGCGTGCTGAGCCAGACGAACATGCCGGCCACCGGGGACGTCACCTTCGCGTCGCGGGTGGCGGCGTCGGCGAACCGCAGTACGGTCCGGCCGTCGACGGCCTCGGCGAGGGACTGGATGTGCTGCGGGACGTTCGCCGCGTCGGCGGGCTGCGGGTAGGGGAGACTGCCGAGCGGGGTGAGCAGGGCCATGACGGCTTCCTCCTTGGAGCGTACGGGCGGGGGCGGTCAGGTACCGAAGGGCGGCGGGAGCGTGTCGGACGGGCTGCCGCCGTCACCCGAGCGTGCGGTGGCGCTGTCCACGGGCACGGGGGTGGCGGTGTTGCCGTCCTGTGCGGGGTCGTCCGATGCGGGGTCGTCCTGTGCGGAGTCGTCCGGCGCGAGTACGGCCGTGCCGTCGTCCTCGGCGCCCGGCGTGGGCTGGTCGTTCATGCGGCGCCTCCTGGCGGCTGGAGCAGTTCGCGGTAGCTGAGCCTGCTCTGCGTGAGGTCGTCCAGGGTCGGGAACTGCGCGGCGACCAGGGCGTAGCTGCGCCGGGTGCCGTACTGCGGGTCCACCGGAGCATCGGGCGTGAGGCCGGTGTCCAGGGGGACGCCGTTGTAGGAGGTGCCGCGCAGGGTCAGCGTCTGCTGGGGCACCGAGCCCGCCTGGCAGGTGGTGCGGATGCCTACCACCCAGGCGAGGGTGTCCAGGGCGGCGCCGGTGGTGTCCATCACGCGTACGACGTCGCCGAGCTGGACGCGCGGGTCGTGCAGGACGTCCACCTCGCCGAGCACGGGGACCGGGTAGCGGCCGGCGTCGAGCATGGCGTGGGAGAGGTCGGAGGCCACCTGCCGCTGCTGCACCCAGTCGGTCGCGGGCGCCTGGTAGACCTGCCTGCCGTAGTAGGACTGGCTGGTGGTGTTGTACCAGGCGTACCAGCGCTGCGCCGGGTCCGCGGCCCGCTTCTGCGGCACGATCTGCACGGACGGCTTGCCGTCCTTGGTGACCGTCCACACGCTCGCCGTGCCCTGGTTGACGAACCGGACGATGTAGTTCGGCCCGTCGCGCCGGGAACTGACCGTCACGCCGCCCTTGACCGACGTACCGCCCGTGGCCGCGCTGCCGAAGCGGACCTTGTGCCCGGTCGTCGTGGCCGCGTCGTCCTCGATCTGCGGGGGGCCGACGTCCAGCTCGTCCTCGGCCATGGCGTACGCCACCTCCACCGCCGTGCCGGGTCTGATCTCCCGTACGGCCGTGTCGGTCGTCGTGTCGCCGTTGGCGGCGCGGACGCCGGTGTAGTCCTGGTACACCTGCTCGCAGTGGTTGCGGCAGGCGTCGATCTCCTCGGCGACGGTGAGCGCGGCGATGTCCCGCCGGGTCGTGACGGTGACGTCCGGCTGGGCCGGCACCTTCTGGAACCGGCCGGGGCCGCGCCAGCGGAAGACGCCCTGCTCGTCGAACTCGGCCGTGGACATCGTGGCCCGGGCGATCTCGGTGATCACCTCCCACTGGGAGCCGGAGACCTTCGGCACGTCGAACAGTGGGACCGTGACGTCGTCCAGCTCGGCGCCCTTGGTCCAGCGGCCCCGCTGCTCCCACTCGTCGGCGGTGTAGGAGGAGAGGTCGGGCCACACGTTGTCGGTGACCTGGACGCACTCGACGGCCACGTCCGTCGTCAGGTCGATCCGGTAGAGCTCCGACGGCGGCTGGTAGGCGGGCGTGGTGTTGAAGGTGGCGGGGCCGAGCGCGAGGAACTCCCCGTCGGGAGCGGTCAGCCGCGGGACCACGGTCGCCGGTGTGGTGGAGGACGTCGTCCCGGCTCTCGTGTCCACGGTGAAGCCCAGGTGCCAGGCGCCCTTGAGGGACGCCAGCTTCGGCAGCGTCCAGACATAGACCTGCCCGCCGCCGCTGCCGCCCACCGTGCCGGAGGTGATCTTCACGGTGCCGGCGGTGAAGTCGACGTTCAGGGCGTAGTTGCCGTAGGCGCCCGCGCTGCGGTCGAAGACGAGTTTCAGCTCCAGGGCGCTGCCCATGGCACGGGCCGAGTTGGCGTACAGCTCGGCCTGGAAGACCTTGCCGGCCACGACGAACCGGGACCGCGGCATCCAGGACACCGACAGCCCCGCGGCGGTCGGCATCAGGGCCATTTCGTGCGGCGCGCCGTCCCGGATCCAGGAGTACGACGCCGGGGCGGGCAGCGTCTCCGGCTGGCCGTGGGTCGCGTCGAAGCCGCCGTGCAGGGAGGCGTACAGCGCGGTGAACGGTGCCGTGACGTCCGTGGCGGCCGCGGGGGCGCGGGGCGGCGGGCAGGTGTGGATGCCGCCCTGGCGCAGCAGTTCGTCCACGCACCAGGTGGCGCTCGCCACCGGCAGTGCGTACAGCAGGCCGTGGTACGGCCGGGGCAGCTGGGCCGGGCCGCGCAGCCGCTCGGCGCCGTCCAGCGCCTGGACGGTCACGGTGTCCGTGCCGGAGGCCGCGGTGCGGGAGCGGACGGTGCCGCGGAAGGCGGGCAGGGTCGCGCCGAGCAGGCCCGTCTCGTGCACGACGGACTGGCCGGGGCGTACGGCGTCGCCGGTGGTACGACCGGCCCACGCCGAGTACAGCTGCGGCGCGGGCGTCCCGCTCGCGCCGCCGAGCTGCAGTTCCAGCTGGGCGGAGGCGCTGCCGGAGACGGCGCGCAGCGCCTCGGGCAGGTCGGTGCTGTAGGCCCGCTCGACCTTCCAGGACTGCACCTGGGTGCCGAGCTCCCGGCCGCCGCAGCGGGTGGCGTGCGCGGGGGTGCGGTCGGGGGCGGCGAGCGCGTCGTCCAGTGCCGGGTCAGAGCTGAGCACCGCGCACCTCCACCAGGTCGAGGCCGACGTTCCGGTAGGGCAGCGGGGCGGCGGGCACGTCGGTGTAGGCGGTGACGCTCATGGCCGGGCAGCCGTCGCCGAGCGAGAACGCGGTCGTCGGCTCGCCGATGGTGAGGCAGGCGCCGGCGAGCCCGAAGAGGCCGGTGGCGCCCGGTCCGCCGAGCGGGGTGACGAAGGCGGCGCCGGCCGGGGCGGTCCCGGTGACGCCGCTGTCGTTCGCGGACGTGGAGGCGAGGTACGACCCGTCCACGGCCTTCCAGTCCAGCTGGGCGGTGGCGGTCGCCGGGTTCCAGTCGGCCGGCAGCAGCCACGACACCTGCATGCCGGGCATCACCGGCCATCCGGTCCAGACGCCGTGCCGCCAGCCGAGGCGGCTGGTCGCGTCCTGGAAGTCGGCGACGGCGGTGTCCGCGAGGGAGGGGCTGACGGCGATCGTGCCCTGCACGGTGAACCAGTGGTCGGTCCCGCTGGACTGGGTGCTCTGCGCGGTCGCCTGGTACGGGTCGAGCAGGTTCACGGACGCCGGGTCGAGCAGGGCGAGCGGTCCGTACGAAGGCTGCGGACCGCCCTGGAACCCGGGCTCGTTGACCCGGCGGGCCAGGCGGGTGAGGTGCTGGGCGTCGGCCGGGGGCAGGGCGTCCCAGGACAGTTTGATACGGCGCACGGTGCGTGCCGTCGCGAGGGTGGTGATGTTCCCTTCGAGGGACTTGAACTCGGTGACGTTCAGATCGGCGGTGCGGTCCCAGCTCTTCGCGGCCTGGGCGATCTCCCGCATGAATCCGGGCCGTCCGATCCACAGGTTCCTGGCCATGGTCTCTCCCTCACCTCCGGGCGAGCTGGCGCTGTCCGACGAGGACGGCGCGGGCGATGACTTGCGAGTCGACCTCGACGTGCACGGGCCGTTCGGAGAGCCTCTCGACGGCGGCGGCGAGCCGGTGCATCCCGCCGCCCGAGCCGAGTACCCGCTCCAGCTTCGACAGCGGGATGACGGCCTCGGGCTCGCCGGCCTCGGCGAGCAGCGCGAGGGTGCCGCCGCGGCGGGCGGGCACGACACCGCCCTGGGCGAGGGTGGGGATGTTGGGGAGCATCGGCAGATGGATGCCGAACTCCCGGCCGCCGAAGTGGGGCACCCAGTCGGGGATCTTGACGTGGATCCGGTTCAGGGCGCCGATCATGGCGTTGAGGCCGCCGATGTAGGCGCGGGGCAGCGCGGTGAAGGCGTTGATGATGCCCTTCAGTACCGACTTGATGGGCCCCGCGTGGTTCTTGATCGCGCCGTAGATGGCGTTCCAGGCCCACTTCACGCCCTTGGCGAGGGCGGCGGAGACCTTGTCCATGTTGATGAACTGGGAGATGAGCGGGGCGAGCAGGGCCATGATCAGCCCGAAGGCGTTGGCCTTCATGGCGGTGTTGAGGCCCTTCTGGGCGAGGCTCGCGCCCTTCAGTCCCGTACCGAACCCCTTCATCGAAGTCCCGCTCGTCGTCGCCTTCTTGCCGGCGTTGCCGACGGACGTCTCCACGGCGTCGGACTGGCGCTTGACGTCGCGCAGGGCGTTCTTGGCGCCTCCGGAGGAGGTCTTGAGGTGGTCGAGGGAGGTCTTGAACTTGTTCGTGGAGGCGACGGACGCGCCGAGCGCGCTCTGTGCCCCTCGTGAAGAGGACTTGATGGAATCGATGCTCTTCCCGCCCTGGGCCGCGGCACCGTGCAACTGACGGGCGGACGACGACGCCTGGGCGGCGGCGTTGCGGAAGCGGGCGAGGGACTGGGTGGCCGTGGCCAGGCTGCTTGCGAGAGACACGGGGGTTCCTTCCTCCTGGGCCGGTCGGCGATCAGGCGATCTGGGCCGCGGCCCGCTGGGCTTCCTTGTGTAGATCGCTCAGCGATCGGCTGAGGGCGACAGAGGCGCTGCGCATGTTTTTCAGCCGGTCGATTTCGAGCTGAGTCATGGGCACCTGGCCACCCGTTTTCGGAGGGGATCCCACGCCGAAGAACTTGTCGTTCTTCAATTCCAGCTCGTACCTGGCCAGCAGCTTCTTTCCCAGGACGTCCCAGTTCAAGATCTTGTTGAGGCCGAGAGCCGTCAACACCGCGACGGTGGCCGGAATCCAGTCCTTCTTGAGCAGATTCGTGATGACGTCGGACAGCCCGGACAGGGGCAGCGATTTCTCCAGGGCGCCCGGCTCGTCCTCTTTCTTCTTGTCGTCCTTTTTTTCCTCCTTGGGCTTGGTAAAGCCCTTGATCGCGGCGTCGAAGTGCGCCTTGGTGACCCATGTGCTCTGCTGGCCGGACAGGAGCGTTTTGACTTCGGCCACTTTCTCGTAGACATCTTCGGTGGTACGGTCGGTCACTTTTTCCGCCTTCGGTTCGAGTGGACAGGGCGGCACTCCCGTTTCGCCTGGCGCATTTGCTGGTCGCTCGTTCTGTGAGTGGCTTAAGGTCGTGGAACGGCCGATGTGAGGCGGCACTCGTGGAGGGGGCTGGGAGCATGCTCGACGGGCTGCGTGAATACGCGCCGGGTGTCCTGATCTTTGGAATCCCCGTTCTGGGCGGGGCGTTCACGTTCATCTGGCGCGACGGGGCGCTCAGGCGCCGGGGAATCACCGTGCGTGCTCTGTGTGTCAATCAGGGCCAGGACAAGGATGGCGCCGTGGCTCTGCGACTTCAGTACGAGGTCGACGGCGAGCAGTACCTCATCAACACCCAGAACTACACGTTCCCCCCGGCCGGAATCGGGCAGCGGGTGGATGTCGTCTACGATCCCCGGCGCCCCCAGTTCGGGCTGATGACCTCCGAACTGGGCCGCGGTTTCGTGCCCTGGATCGTCGGAGGCATCGCGGCCGTGCTGCTCGTGCTGACCGGGATCTCCTACATATGACCCGCCCTCACGCGAAGAACCGGTGAATCTCCCGGAGTGAGGGCAGATCGTCCCCGGACCGGCCGTCACCGGGCCGGTCCGAGGAGGGTTCGTCCTCGGGGCCCGGAGCCGGACCGCCCGGCCGCGGCACCGGCTGCGGATAGTCCGGTGCCTCGCTGTCCTCGTCGCGGTTGACCACGGCGAACATCCAGTTGGCCTCGGCGAGTTGGTCGGCTAGGTGGGCGAGCAGGTGGTCGGTCACGGACCACTCGGAGGCCTCACCCTGTACTTCCCGCAGCAGTGCGCTGTCCCGCGGCAGGTGCCGGATCAGCACTGCGAGCCGGCGGGAGGTGAGCCGGCCGCGGTGCCAGTCCAGGAGGTCGACGCCGTAGTGGCGGAGCAGGTCCGCCTCCAGGGCCTCGGCGTGCTCTTCGACGAGCTCGCCGAGGCTCAGTCTTCCCCCAGGCCCAGCCCCGTCTCCTTGCCGTAGGTCTCCAGGATCGCGGCGATGTCCTGCATGGTGACGTCGTGCTGCTCGAAGCGGGTGAACTGCTGCTCGCCGAGGAGGAGTCGGAGCAGTCCGTCGACGTCGTTGTCGTCGAGGTCGCGCAGCTTGCGCGCGGTGGTGCGGGTGAGTTCGGTCGGCAGCTCGAAGCTGTCGCCGTCCAGTTCGAAGGTCCATTCGCGGCCGAGCGCTTCGAGGCGCTGGGCCCGAGCGGCGTTGACGTCGAATCCGGACATCGGGGCTCCTTGTGTCGGTTGCGGGCGTGCTGAAGGGGCGGCCCCGGCGCCCGCGGAAGGGGGGCGGGCGCCGGGGCCGGGGAAGGCGGCGTGGACTAGGCCAGCGCCGCCGGGTCGTTGACCAGCCAGGTCGCCATCGGCTTGGTCGGGTCGTCGCCCGACAGCGCGGTGAAGGTGACGCCGAGCTTGACCGCGCCGGTGCGGCTGAGCGACAGCTCCTCCACCTCGGAGACGGCGCCGTACGGGACCACCAGCCGGTAGCGCAGGTCCTTGGTGCCGTTGTTGTCCGCGAAGTCGATGGCGAGGGCCCGCTGGTCCTGGCCGCCCGGCATGCCGCCGATGTCGATCTTCTGCGCGGTGGTCTCCGTCTGGGAGCCCGCAGTGACGACCGAGGTCGACGGGAGCCCCAGGTAGAACGGGAACGTGTCCTTGTTGACCTGCATCAGCTGGAACTTCAGGGTCAGGTCCCGGTCGGAGAGGATGAAGCGCGCCGGGGCCATCGACTGCCAGGTGTCGACCGGGTCGTTCTTGTCCTTCTTGTTGAACTTGACCCCGTCGGAGGAGGTGAAGCCCAGGTTGACCCACGGGGCGGCCAGCGCGGTGGTCTCCTTGACGGTGGTGCCGGCCGGGGCCCACCAGACGTTGCCGGCGCCGGCGATGCGGATCTCGGTGTTCTTGAAGCCTGCCATGTGTGTGCTCCTCGGGAAGAATTCCTCGGGAAGAAAGGTGAAGTGGCTTACGCCGGGCGGATCGACAGCCGGAGGGTGGCCAGGTAGCGGTTGCCGGCCGGGCGGTTGTAGTCCGGCAGCCAGCGGGGTCCGTCCGCCTCGTCGACGTCGGTGACCAGCGCGGTGCCGTAGCGGGTGCCCTGGAGTTCCAGGGCGCAGGCGCGGGCCGCGTTGGCCGTGACGAGGGCGGTGGTCTTGTCCGGGCCGTACACCTCGAGGTCGACCAGCGGCCGGTCGAGGTTGAGGTCGTCGATCCAGGCGCCGCCGGCGCGGGAGACGAGGACGACCTGCTGGGTGCCGTCGAAGCCTGCGGGCGGCCTGTTGTCGACCGTGGTCCCGGCCATTTCGGTCCGGTTCTTCAGGAAGTCGACGACGAGCCGCTCCACGTCGGGGAAGTTCAGGATCGCCACACGGGTGCTCCCTTCGGGAAGAGGGGTCCCGGATTCCGGGCAGCAGAAAGCGGCAGGTCCGCCGCCCGGGATCCGGGCGTGGTTCTGCCGCTGCTTCGAGTGTGACGGTGTCTCCTGGTTCTCGCAACTCACCTTTTTTCAGGGGGAGTTGAGGCCCAGGTAAACGAAAGGGCCCCGTCGTGGCGAGCGACGGGACCCCGGTTCGTCGTGGGCGTGGACCAGTGGATGCGGGCGGTGGTCAGCGGTTGCCGCGCAGGCGGTTCGTCGTGCGCTCGGCGGCGAACACGTCCTCCAGCCGGTACAGCTGGCGGCGGCCCTGTGCGCCGGCGGGCCGCAGATGCCCGCGCTGCACCCACTTGCGGATGGTGGCGGAGGTGACGCCCGCCTCGGCGGCGGCCAGCTCGGAGGTGACCATGGGGGCGTTCACGCCACCTCCTCGTCCGCCGGGCCGACCGCGTGCCCGCAGGGCGGGTTCACGCACCGCACCTCGGCCCGTTCCGGGAACGCCCGCAGCGACACCGAGTCGCAGGCCGGGCAGCGGCCGGGCAGGCGGACCATCTGCTCCGGGTCGCCGAGCGCGCGGGCGCAGCGCGCGGCCATCCGCCGGGTCTCGTCCTCGACGTGGGCGGCCAGCACCGGGTCGGGGGCGATCCGCTCCAGCAGCCCGGCGATCCGGCGCAGCCGAACCGGTACGGAGGCCGGGGGCACCGGACGCAGGCCGAGCCGTTCCCGTACGGCCTCCTCCAGTTCGACGACGCCGTCGGTGATGTCGCGCAGGGCGTCGGAAACATGCAGGCGTACGGGGGCGCCGGTGCCGCCGACCGGCCCGCCGCCGCGCCGTTCCCGCAGCCCCCCGTGGGCGGCGGGCACCAGCTCGGCGACCAGTTCGGGGAACCGGCGCAGCAGGGAGGTGATCCAGACGGCGGGGCTCATACGGCGACCTCGCGTCCGTTGCGCCACAGCCGCCCGCCGCTGACGCCGTCGAACCATGTGCGCGAGGGGTCTACGACAGCCTCGCACTCGCGTCGGATCGGACACTGATTGCATGCGCGCAACGTATGTTCCGCGTCGGAAGGGTTACGGGTGAACACGTAGTGTTGTGGAAGATTGACGCAGGCCGCGGCCCTACGCCAGTCAAGTTCGCTGGTCACGAGCGATACCTCCCCAGGTGGTGGGAATATTCGTTCGATATATGCGAGCAACGGTCAGCGTGACATCGTGCGAGCGCGAGCGCAAGTGACTTGCGGGGTGGCGGGGCAGGAAGGGGATGGCGGGAAGGGGGTGGCCCGAATGTGACCAGTGGTGCAGCATTCGAACGTATGTTCTAGAGATGATGGCGAGGTCGTCCACGGAGAGGTGAGGAAAAATGGGTCCCCTTACGCGCGTGCGCGCACACTCCAGGTGCGCGCGCGATCGGTACGCTGCTCCCGACACGAGGGGAGAGCGGGAACATGGGGCCCAGTCCACGCGCCGCGAGCACGGAACGAACAGAACGAACGGAACGAACCGACGCGCTGGAGGAGTTCGCCGTCTGGGTCGAGGGCCTGATGCGGGACCGCGGCTACGTGATCGACGGCCCACGCGGCGGTGGCAAGTCGCGGCTGGCCGACGACTCCGGTGTCCACCGGGCCGCGGTGACCCGGCTGCTGCAGCGGCAGAGCATGCCGGACCTCGAGACCATGCGCCGCCTGGCCGTGGTGCTCGGAGTGCCGCTGCGGGACATGCTGATCCGCTCCGGGCGGCTGTCCGAGGACGATCTGCCGCTCGAACCCGGCCCGGGAGCGGACCCGGGAGCGAGCAGGCGGCTGAGCCCGGAGGAGGCGGCGCGGCGCATGGGCGTACCGGAGGACCTGCGTGGTCTGTTCGTGAAGGTCGCCCGGCAGTTTCTGGGAGAGGGGCCTTAGGGAAAGAGACGCGGGACGGGGGAGTCGGGAGTGCAAGGAGTGCACACATGGGTGACGGGGGACGCCGGGACGATGACAAGGACGGCACCGGTGGTGAAGGGTCGTACACCGAGGCGGAGCGGGTTACCCGGCTGCTGGGCGATCTGCTGATCGCGCTGGGTGAGAAGGTCCAGGAGGCGGGACCGGAAGGGGTCCGCATCCTCACCGACGAGGAGGTGCAGCGGGCCAACCTCCAGTGGTACCGCACGGGCTGGGAGGAGCACGCACGGGCGGTCCGCCCGTCCGGCGAGCCCGAGTCGCCGGGCCGTGTGGCGGCCGCTCCGGCTGATCCGGCCACCCCGGCGGAGCATCCGGCGGATCCCGACCCCCTGTCCGCCATGGGCCGCCTGCTCGACTTCCCCGGCCACGGTGCCCCGGCCGTCGGCCAGGGCGGCGAGCGCGCCCGGGCGGAGCTGCGGCACCGGCACGACGAACCCGGCGCCGGACGGCACGAGCGCGTCCGGCAACGCGGCGAGGGCTCCGACGCGGTACGGCGGCCCGACGGTGAAGGATGAAGGAGCAGGAAGAAGCCGTCGACGCAGTCGATATCGACCTGCGGAACCATGGGCCGAGGGGACGGAGAACCTCTCGGTCACCGGCTCGAAACTGAAGAGCGGGGGAGTTCGAGTTCGGCGATGGTGAGACCGGCGATCAGGCCTGTGATTTCAAGATCCTTGATTTTTTTCCCACGGTTTCGTCCGGGTTTCCTGACGTACCCGGCTCTGAGTGGCCGGCGCTTCGGCGTTCGACTTGAGTGCCGTGGACTCGATGCCTTTCTGGCTGATGAGTCCAGTCAGGAAGGAAACATCCGCTTTCCTCTGTAATTCTGTACACAGATCGTCGATCTCCCTCTCGAGGTCGGCTGCGGGTTTGTCAGCCATGGGTTTCTTTCCCTCACGGTTTTGGTACGGTCGATCCGTGAATCTGGGGGTTGTCGCAGCGGTTTTCGAGCTCTGTGCGGGTATCGCCGCCGTGGCGTGAGGGGTGAACCTCTATGTGCAGGGCTTGCGTGAGTACGGGCGCATGGTCACGCAGGAAGTCGAGATCCTTGACTCCGTCGATCTTCCGGTCGGCGTCTCCTATCAGTTCGTTCCGGTCGGGAATGTGGCGGCTGAATTGCAGTCGGACGACGCCTCCAAGGAATTCGCCGGTACCCCGAGAGAATTCGAAGATCGACGCTTCATGGCGGGAGACCGGATACTCATCGACTTCGATCCGGGTTATCAGCTGTTCTTCTATCCCGCCGGCCGGTATCCGCGGGCCCGCCTCTGGCCGGTTGCACTCGTCGCGACGCTGATCGGCACGGCGGCGGCCCTGGGAGTTGCCAACCTGCTGTGACGGGCCACGGTATGTCCGCCGGTGCGCCGCGCCTCTTGTGCGTAAGGCCTGGCCGACGGTGATCGGACGAAAGGCGGGGATGTGTCGGCGGTCTGGGTGTGTTTCGCGGTTTGCCTGTGGGGGGCCTGGTGGGCCCGTCGCAGGGTGCGGCGCGTCTTCTGGCTCAATGAGCACGGCGTGTTGGGGGAGGCGGTGTGTGAAGACGTCTTCTGGAGCGACGGTGAGGGGATGTCGATCTGCTATTTCCAGCCGAGCAAGGGGAAACGGGTGATGGTGAAGTCCTCCAGGAGCCCGCGGGACCCCATGTTCGAGGTGGGGGAAGTGGCACAGGTTCTCTACGACCCCGGCCGGCCGACCCGTGCCGTCCTGGTGGAGGACCGCGCGGAGTCGGTCGGGGGATACCGTGCCGCTATGTACATCTTCTTCGCGGGCGCGACGATTCTCGCGGGAGTGGGCGTGATCAAGGCCCTGGTGTGACGCATACCGCGTCGCTCGGGGCCCCGTCTCGCGTCAGGCGAGAAATCGGGCCATGTTTGCCGGGCTCGGCATGATGGTGGGGTCCGCCGGAACGCCGTCCCCGCCGGAACGCCGTCCCCGCCTCCAGGGCCTCGCAAGCCGGCCCGAAGGGCGAGGCGCAGGGAACGTCCTCCTGCGCGAGCGCGCCACCGGTGTCCGGCGCAGGCCCCGCACGCCGACGCCCCGCACCGGACAGGTGCGGGGCGTCGGTCGTGCCGAACGGGGCGGTTACTTCACGGGTTCGGGTTCCGGTTCGTTCTCCGATTCCGCCTCGCCGGCCGGGGGTTCGTCCGCGACAGGCGTCCTGACGGACTCCAGCAGCAGCTGCGCCACGTCCACGACCTGGACGGACTCCTTCGCCTTGCCCTCGTTCTTCTTGCCGTTGACCGAGTCGGTCAGCATGACGAGGCAGAACGGGCAGGCGGTGGAGACGATGTCCGGGTTCAGCGACAGAGCCTCGTCGACACGCTCGTTGTTGATGCGCTTGCCGATCCGCTCCTCCATCCACATCCGCGCGCCACCGGCGCCGCAGCAGAAGCCGCGTTCCTTGTGGCGGTGCATCTCCTGCTGGCGCAGGCCCGGGACGGCGGACATGATCTCGCGCGGGGGCGTGTAGATCTTGTTGTGGCGGCCCAGGTAGCAGGGGTCGTGGTAGGTGATGAGCCCGTCCACCGGGGTCACCGGGAGCAGCTTGCCCTCGTCGATGAGGTGCTGGAGCAGCTGGGTGTGGTGGATGACCTCGTAGTCGCCGCCGAGCTGCGGGTACTCGTTGCCGATGGTGTTGAGGCAGTGCGGGCAGGTGGCGACGATCTTCTTCGCCGTCCTCGGCTTCTTGGTCGACTCGTCCTCGTCGTCCTCGCCGAACGCCATGTTCAGTGCCGCGACGTTCTCCATGCCGAGCTCCTGGAACAGGGGCTCGTTGCCGAGGCGGCGGGCGGAGTCACCGGTGCACTTCTCGTCGCCGCCCATGATCGCGAACTTGACGCCCGCCATGTGCAGCAGCTCCGCGAAGGCCTTCGTGGTCTTCTTGGCCCGGTCCTCCAGGGCGCCGGCGCAGCCGACCCAGTAGAGGTACTCGACCTCGCTGAGGTCCTCGATGTCGCGGCCGACGACAGGGATCTCGAAGTCGACCTCCTTGGTCCACTCGAGGCGCTGCTTCTTGGCCAGACCCCAGGGGTTGCCCTTCTTCTCCAGGTTCTTGAGCATCGTGCCCGCCTCGGACGGGAACGCGCTCTCGATCATCACCTGGTAGCGGCGCATGTCGACGATGTGGTCGATGTGCTCGATGTCGACCGGGCACTGCTCGACACAGGCGCCGCAGGTGGTGCAGGACCACAGGACGTCCGGGTCGATGACGCCGTTCTCCTCGGCGGTGCCGATGAGGGGGCGCTCGGCCTCCGCGAGGGCGGCGGCGGGGACGTCCTTCAGCTGCTCTTCGGAGGCCTTCTCCTCGCCCTCCATGTTCTTGCCGCCGCCGGCCAGCAGGTACGGGGCCTTGGCGTGCGCGTGGTCGCGCAGCGACATGATGAGGAGCTTGGGGGAGAGCGGCTTGCCGGTGTTCCAGGCGGGGCACTGCGACTGGCAGCGACCGCACTCGGTGCAGGTGGAGAAGTCGAGCAGGCCCTTCCAGGAGAACTGCTCGACCTGGGAGACACCGAAGACGTCGTCCTCACCGGGGTCGGTGAAGTCGATGGCCTTGCCGCCGCTGGTCATCGGGAGCAGCTCACCGAGGGCGGTCGCGCCCTTGGCGTCGCGCTTGAACCAGATGTTGGGGAAGGCGAGGAAGCGGTGCCAGGCGACACCCATGTTGGTGTTGAGGCCGACCGTGATCGCCCAGCCCATGGTGACGCCGAGCTTGATCATGGCGGTCAGGTAGACCAGGTTCTGCAGCGTTCCGACGCTCAGGCCCTTGAAGGCGGCGACCAGGGGGTACGAGGCCCAGTACGCGGCCTCGTAGTGGTCGACGCCGTGGATCGCGCCTTCCAGGCCGCGCAGGGTCATGATCGCGAGGCCGATGACGAGGATCACGGCCTCGACGAAGTACGCCTGACCCGTCTTGGAGCCGGCGAAGCGCGACTTGCGGCCCGGCTTGGACGGCCGGTTCAGCTGGCGGACCGCGATCAGCACGAGGATGCCGAGCGTCGTGAACAGGGCGATGAACTCGGTGTAGAGCTCGTACGGAAGCCAGCCGCCGAGGACGGGAAGCGTCCAGTCGGCCTTGAACAGCTGGCCGTAGGCCGTGACGATCGTCAGGCCCAGGGTCAGGAAGCCGACGGCCACGAACCAGTGCGCGACGCCGATGATCCCCCACCGGTTCATACGGGTGTGGCCGACGAACTCCTTGGCCAGCGTGACGCTGCGGGCCTTCCAGTCGTCGGTGCGGCTGCCGGCGGGTACGGCCTGGCCGAGCTTGATGAACCGGTAGATCTGCGCGACGGCCCGCGCGATCAGCGCGACGCCGACCACGGTCAGGACCAGCGACACAATGATCGCGGCGAGTTGCATTCGGGGGCTCCTCGGGCCTGCGAGGTGTTGCTTCGAGGGTGACCTCGAAGGTGATTACTAAGCGGTAACTTATGCAGTCCGTCTGAGACTACCCACTTCCTCCGCCGCACTGTAGCCAGAGGTGCGGTGATCTGCGTCGCTGAGGGAAGCCTGAGTGGTCGTGCCGGGGGCGGGCAGAAGGGCCGGTTCGCCCGGGGACGACAGGACACGTAAACCCGATCGTGTTATTCACCCAATACTGTGACAATTACCCCTAAATTGGCGACGTGCTGTACGGAATCACGGCCGCCACCGCCGCTCTGCTCCTGACCGCCGCGCTCGCCGCGCTGCTGCGGTCGTTCTCCCTGCGCTTCGGTGCGGTCGACGGGACGGGGCCTCCCGCGCGCCGGGCGAAACCGCGGGCCCCCGGGAGGGGGAAGCCGGTTCCGCTCCTCGGTGGGGTCGCCGTGGCCGGCGCGACGGCGCTCGTCGGCTGGGCCGGGGACTGGACCGGCGCCGCCCCGCTCGGACCGGAGGCCGGACGGCTGCTGGTCGCCGGGATCGTGGTCGCGCTGCTCGGCCTGGCCGCCGATCTGCTGCCCGTGCCCCCGGTGGTGGTCGTCGCCGGTGTCACCGGCGCCGCCGCGCTGACCGTCCCCTACGACGAACTCGGCGTGCCTGCCGGAGCGCTGGCCGTGGCCTGGATCCTCTTCGTCACGCAGACCTTCCGCTCCCTCGACCATGCCGACGGGGTGATGGGGACGGTCGGCGTCATCACCGCGTTCGCGCTCAGCGGGTGCGCGGCCGCCGAGGTCATGGACGGGCTCGCGGCGCTGCTCAGCGTGCTGGCCGCCGCCCTCACCGGCTTCCTGATGCACGGATGGCCGCCGGCCCGGATCGCGCCGGGGCGGTGCGGCTCGCTGTTCGCCGGGTTCGTGCTGGCCGCGGCGCTCGTGCAGGTGCACGCGGAGCGGCCCGTCGGGTCCGGGTTCGGCGCCGGGTTCGCGCTGACGGCCGTGGCCAGTGCCGACGCCGTCCTGGTCCTGGTGTCGCGGCGGCGGGCGGGGCGGCCGCTGCTGCGCCCGGCGCCGGACCATCTGGTGCACCGGCTGCGGCGGGCGGGGCTGACCCGGCAGGGGGTCATGGTCGTGACGGGTCTCGCCGCCTTCGCGGGTGCGCTGGTGGGACTGCTCATCGATCTCGGGTGGCTGGGGGCCGGTGCCGCCTGGTGGCCGGCCGGTGCCGTGGCGGTGATCGCCGTGGTGGCGGCGGTGCGTCCGGGACCCCGCCCGCGCCGCCCCCATCCGCATGCGATCCCCGCCCCCGGGGGACCCGTCCCGCGCTCGTCGGGTCGGCCGGAACGGCCTCGTTCGGCGGCTTCGGATGCCGTGAAGGTTCACTGACTCTGCGAGAAAGTCGCAGGTCAACGGCTCCATGCGTGTAAGGAGCGGATAAGAGTTGAGCCCCTGCGACTCAGGTCTGTTGACCGGGAGGCGGACGTCGTGCACACTTGAGTCCGTTCCACTCAAGTCATTGTTGGAGGAATCGAAATGGCACGTGCGGTCGGCATCGACCTGGGCACGACTAACTCAGTCGTCAGCGTTCTGGAGGGCGGCGAGCCCACCGTCATCACCAACGCCGAGGGCGCCAGGACCACGCCGTCCGTCGTCGCCTTCGCGAAGAACGGTGAGGTGCTCGTCGGCGAGGTCGCCAAGCGCCAGGCGGTCACGAACGTGGACCGGACCATCCGTTCGGTGAAGCGTCACATGGGCACGGACTGGAAGATCGAGCTCGACGGGAAGAGCTTCAACCCGCAGCAGATGAGCGCCTTCATCCTGCAGAAGCTGAAGCGCGACGCGGAGGCGTACCTGGGCGAGAAGGTGGCCGACGCGGTCATCACCGTCCCGGCGTACTTCAACGACTCCGAGCGTCAGGCGACGAAGGAAGCCGGTGAGATCGCCGGTCTCAACGTCCTTCGTATCGTCAACGAGCCCACCGCGGCCGCGCTCGCGTACGGCCTCGACAAGGACGACCAGACGATCCTCGTCTTCGACCTCGGTGGCGGCACGTTCGACGTGTCCCTCCTGGAGATCGGTGACGGCGTCGTCGAGGTGAAGGCCACCAACGGTGACAACCACCTCGGTGGTGACGACTGGGACCAGCGCGTCGTCGACTACCTGGTGCAGCAGTTCCGCTCCGGTCACGGCGTGGACCTCGCCAAGGACAAGATGGCGCTCCAGCGTCTGCGCGAGGCCGCCGAGAAGGCCAAGATCGAGCTGTCCTCGTCCACCGAGACCTCGATCAACCTGCCCTACATCACGGCCTCCGCCGAGGGCCCGCTACACCTGGACGAGAAGCTCACGCGCGCCCAGTTCCAGCAGCTGACGGCCGACCTCCTGGAGCGCTGCAAGACGCCGTTCCACAACGTCATCAAGGACGCCGGCATCCAGCTGTCCGAGATCGACCACGTCGTTCTCGTCGGCGGCTCCACCCGTATGCCCGCCGTCGCCGAGCTCGTCAAGGAGCTGACCGGTGGCAACGAGGCCAACAAGGGTGTGAACCCGGACGAGGTCGTCGCCATCGGCGCGGCCCTCCAGGCCGGTGTCCTCAAGGGTGAGGTCAAGGACGTCCTGCTCCTCGACGTGACCCCGCTGTCCCTCGGCATCGAGACCAAGGGAGGGATCATGACGAAGCTCATCGAGCGGAACACGACGATCCCGACCAAGCGGTCCGAGATCTTCACCACCGCCGAGGACAACCAGCCGTCCGTGCAGATCCAGGTCTACCAGGGCGAGCGCGAGATCGCGGCGTACAACAAGAAGCTCGGGATGTTCGAGCTGACCGGTCTGCCGCCGGCCCCGCGCGGTGTCCCGCAGATCGAGGTCGCCTTCGACATCGACGCCAACGGCATCATGCACGTGACCGCGAAGGACCTCGGCACGGGCAAGGAGCAGAAGATGACCGTCACCGGTGGCTCCTCGCTGCCGAGGGACGAGGTCGACCGGATGCGCCAGGAGGCCGAGAAGTACGCGGACGAGGACCACGCCCGCCGCGAGGCCGCCGAGACCCGCAACCAGGGCGAGCAGCTCGTCTACCAGACGGAGAAGTTCCTCAAGGACAACGAGGACAAGGTCCCCGGCGACGTCAAGACCGAGGTCGAGGCGTCCGTCGAGGAGCTGAAGGCCGCGCTCAAGGGCGAGGACGCCGCCGAGATCCGCACCGCCACCGAGAAGGTCGCCGCGGTCTCGCAGAAGCTGGGCCAGGCCATGTACGCCGACGCCCAGGCCGCGCAGGCCGCGGGCGGCGACGCCCACGGCGCCGAGGCCCCGAAGGCCGACGACGACGTCGTCGACGCCGAGATCGTCGACGAGGACCGCCGGGACGGTGCCGCGTGACGGAGGAGACCCCGGGCTTCGAAGAGCAGCCCGACGTCCCTTCCGGCGCCACCTCTGACGACGCCGAGCCGCAGTCCGCCACCCCCTCTGCGGAGGGGGCGGCGGCCCCGGACGGGGACGCAGCAGCACAGTTGGTCGGCCTGACGGCCCAGCTGGACCAGGCCCGCATGGCGCTCACCGAGCGCACCGCGGACCTCCAGCGGCTCCAGGCCGAGTTCCAGAACTACCGCCGCCGGGTCGAGCGCGACCGGATCGCGGTCAGGGAGGTCGCCGTGGCGAGCCTCCTGACCGAACTCCTGCCCGTGCTCGACGACATCGGCCGCGCGCGGGATCACGGCGAGCTCGTCGGCGGATTCAAGTCCGTCGCCGAATCGCTGGAGACGGTCGCGGCGAAGATGGGGCTCCAGCAGTTCGGCAAGGAGGGCGAGCCCTTCGACCCGACGATCCACGAGGCCTTGATGCACTCGTACGCGCCGGACGTCACCGAGACGACGTGCGTGGCGATTCTGCAGCCGGGGTATCGCTTCGGCGAGCGCACCATCCGCCCCGCGCGGGTGGCTGTCGCCGAGCCGCAGCCCGGGGCGCAGACGGTCAAGGCCGAGGAGTCGGCCGAGGCGGTCGAGGACAAGGAGAGCGGTGGCCCGGACGAGGGCTGAGCTTGAACGGAGCGGGAAGGAGGGACGTCGGGGATGAGCACCAAGGACTTCATCGAGAAGGACTTCTACAAGGTCCTCGGCGTCCCCAAGGACGCCACCGAGGCCGAGATCAAGAAGGCGTACCGGAAGCTCGCCCGCGAGTTCCACCCGGATGCCAACAAGGGCAACGCCAAGGCCGAGGAGCGCTTCAAGGAGATCTCCGAGGCGAACGACGTGCTCGGCGACCCCAAGAAGCGCAAGGAGTACGACGAGGCACGCGCCCTCTTCGGCAACGGTGGCTTCCGGCCGGGTCCCGGCGCCGGCGGCGGCAACTTCAACTTCGACCTGGGGGACCTCTTCGGAGGCGGCGCCCAGGGCCAGGGAGCGGGAGGAGCCGGCGGCTTCGGCGGCGGCATAGGTGACGTCTTCGGGGGGCTGTTCAATCGCGGGGGCGCCACCACGGGCACGCGAACACAGCCCCGGCGCGGCCAGGACATCGACACCGAGGTCACGCTCTCCTTCACGGAGGCGGTGGACGGCGCGACCGTTCCGCTGCGCATGACCTCGCAGGCGCCCTGCAAGGCCTGTTCGGGCACCGGCGACGCGAACGGCACACCGCGTGTGTGCCCGACGTGCGTCGGCACCGGCCAGGTCGCCCGCGGCTCGGGCGGTGGCTTCTCGCTCACCGACCCCTGCCCGGACTGCAAGGGCCGCGGACTGATCTCGGAGAACCCCTGCGAGATCTGCAAGGGCAGCGGCCGTGCCAAGTCGTCCCGCACCATGCAGGTCCGGATCCCCGCGGGTGTCAGCGACAACCAGCGGATCCGGCTGCGCGGCAAGGGCGCGCCCGGCGAGCGGGGCGGCCCGTCCGGCGACCTGTACGTCACGGTCCATGTGGACGCCCACCCGGTCTTCGGCCGCAAGGAAGACAACCTCACCGTCACCGTGCCCGTCACCTTCGCGGAGGCGGCACTGGGCGGCGAGGTGAAGGTGCCGACGCTGGGCGGCCCCCCGGTGACCCTGAAACTGCCGCCGGGCACCCCCAACGGACGTACCATGCGCGCCCGGGGCAGGGGCGCGGTCCGCAAGGACGGCACGCGGGGCGACCTCCTCGTCACCGTCGAAGTGACGGTCCCCCAGGACCTGTCCGGCAAGGCTCGTGACGCTCTGGAGGCGTATCGCGAGGCGACCGCGGGTGAGGATCCGCGGGCGGAGCTGTTCCAGGCCGCGAAGGGAGCATGACGGAGCCATGGACACGACCGGTCGTCGGCGCAACCCGTACGAACTGACCGAGGAGACTCCGGTATACGTCATCTCGGTGGCGGCCCAGCTCTCCGGACTGCACCCGCAGACCCTGCGTCAGTACGACCGGCTCGGTCTGGTCTCTCCCGACCGCACGGCGGGCCGGGGCCGCCGTTACTCGGCCCGCGACATCGAGCTGCTGCGCACCGTCCAGCAGTTGTCGCAGGACGAGGGCATCAACCTGGCCGGCATCAAGCGCATCATCGAGCTGGAGAACCAGGTGGCCGCGCTCCAGTCCCGTGTGGCGGAGATGGAGTCGGCACTCGACGGTGCCGCGGCCGCCATGCGGCAGCGCGAGGCCGCCGTGCACGCCTCCTACCGCCGTGACCTGGTTCCGTACCAGGAGGTCCAGCAGACCAGCGCGCTGGTGGTGTGGCGTCCCAAGCGGGCGTCGGAGTAGAACCCGGGCGTCGGAGTGGAACCCGGTCGCCCTGGCAGGACACGGACACCCTGGCAGGACATGGACACCCGAGGGGCCCGGAGGTCATCGACCTCCGGGCCCCTCGCGCGTTCAGGGAGCGAGGACCGTGTCACCGGCGCCGGGCACCGACTCGGTGCCGTCGGCGTGCACGGCCGTCACCCAGTAGTAGGTGATGCCCCGCTCGGCCGTGGCGTCACGGTACGAGCCCTGGCCGGTGCCGCCGATCCTGCTGGAGGAGCCGTTTCGGACGTCGCCCGGTACACCTCGTACGAGGCCACTCCCGAGGCCGTGCTCCAGCCGGGTCCCCCAGCACGCCCTTCTCGAAGGCGTCGGTGACGGCCGCGCCCTGGGGCACGGCGGGCGCCGTCCGGTCGGTGGTGGTCACCGCGCGGTCCGTCGTGCCCGCGGACCGGTTGCCCGGCGTGTCGTAGGCGCGGACCTCGTATGAGCAGGTCCCGCCGGTCAGCGGGAGGGGCGCGTAGGTGTACGAGGTGGCGGTCGTGGTGGTCGCTCGCGTCCCGTGGTGCCGCGCTTGAGGCGGCGGAAGACGTGCTGTCCCCGCGAGGTCCGTCTCCTGGTTCTCGGACCAGGTGACCTTGGCCCTGCCCGTGACCGTGTCGTACGAGGACGAAGAACCCGTGGGCATGAGTGGCTTGATCCGATCGGCGCCGCCGGAAGCGTCTGTTTTGTAATTGAAAGAGAGATTTGCCCGACCCGTCCCGTTGGAGAAATCGACGCACAGGGTGCACTTTCCGGGCGGAATAGTCAGGTTGGCCGTTTTGCGGAGAGTGGCCGACATGTTCCTTCGGGGTCGGCTTTGCGCATGCAGTCCGGATGGATCCGCATTCCGGCCTGGGGTGTCACGGGGTGCGTGCAGGGGTTGCCCGGGCCTGAGGCGCGGATCGTCGTCCCGCGGACGCCGAAGTTGTGGTCGGGCGGCTCCGGCGCGGGCGCGCCGGAGCCCGGTTGTGGTCGATAACGAAGCCTTGGTCCGTCTTCTTCCATGCGTACGAGAAAGCGTCGTTCGCGGAGAACTGCCGCTTATGGACAGGCGATGTGCGGTTGGTCACTGCGGAGGCGGCTGCACCGGCCACGGTGAGCGGCCCGACCGCGGTGGCGAAACGAGGGCCGGGGAGGGTGCGCCCTTCGCGCCGGTGGCTCTGTCCTGCGTTCTTTCCGGTCTGCCCGATCGTCAACGGTGGTTAAAAATCTGTCGGCGACCACATCTCCTGTGAATGGGAGTTGGCCGCACGGGTGAATGACAGAAGGTGAAGCTGAGGGGATTGGTCGAAGGTTGGGCGTAGTCTTTTCCCGTCGTGTTCACTTGTGGAACACGAAACGCCGTTGCCATCTCGTTAAGTGGTTACTCCTTGACGCTGAGGTGATCGCCGCGTTGGCTTTCAGCCACCTGGGTCGCAATGCTGCAACCTCGCCCGGAAGGCACCTGATGTGAACACTCGTAACACCGGCCTCCGCCGTACCGTCGTACCCCTTGCGTCGTCCGTCATGGCCGTCACCCTCGCCGGCTGCGGCATGGGCCTCGGCGGGAGCGGCACCTCGGCAAGCCCCACGAAGGGCGACGACATCAAGGTGGGCCTGCTCCTTCCTGAGAAGGAGAACACTCGTTACGACAAGTTCGACTACCCGATCATCAAGGAGCAGGTCCGGAAACTCACCGAGGGCAAGGGCGCCGTCGTCTACGAGAACGCCGAGGCGGACGCGGCCAAGCAGCTCCGCCAGCTCCAGCAGATGGTCGACGACAAGGTCGACGTCATCCTCGTGGACGCCGTGGACGCGGTGTCCATAGCGAAGGGCGTGAGCAAGGCGAAGGAGGCCGGTATCCCGGTCATCGCCTACGACCGCCTGGCCCAGGGGCCGATCGACGCGTACATCTCCTTCGACAACGAGCTGGTCGGCGAGGTCCAGGGCAAGGCCCTGGTCAGCGCGCTGGGCGCCGACTCGGCCTCGAAGAAGATCATCATGATGAACGGCTCGCCGACCGACCCGAACGCGGCGCAGTTCAAGGCCGGCGCCCAGTCCGAGCTCCAGGACAAGGTGATCATCGCCAAGTCGTACGACACCACGGACTGGAAGCCGGAAAACGCCAAGGTCAACATGGAGAAGTCCATCCAGAACTTCGGCCTGAGCAACATCGCCGGTGTCTACGCCGCCAACGACGGCATCGCGGGCGCGGTCATCGACGTCTTCAAGGCCGCGGGCGTCAGCAAGGTGCCGCCGGTCACCGGTCAGGACTCCGAGCTCGTCGCCGTGCAGCGGATCATCAAGGGCGACCAGTTCATGAGCGTGTACAAGTCGTACCCGCAGGAGGCCAGCGCCGCCGCCGAGATGGCAGTCGCCCGGGTCCAGGGCCGCTCGATCGAGTTCGACGCGCTCACCCGCGACAAGGTCAGCAGCCCCACGAACAAGAACATCCCGTCCCAGCTCGTGCCCGTGGTGGACCTCACCTCGGACAACATCAGGAAAACGGTCATCCAGGACAGCATCTACACCGTCAAGGAGATCTGCACGACGCCCTACAAGGCGGCCTGCAACTCGCTCGGTATCAAGTAGGACGTTCGCCCGGCCGTCCCGGGACCGGGCGGTGGGCACGGACCGGCACGGTTCCGGCCCCGGGTGCGGGGTGCGCGCAGTGAGCGCGCACCCCGCACCCGGGGCCGCTCCGTTTCCGTTCCGCTTTCTGTTCCGCTTTCTGTTCCGCTTTCTGTTCCGGTTTCCGTGTCGGTTTCCGTGCGGTATCTGTCCCGGCCGGCTCCTGTCCGACGGATGCGGCCCGCGCCGCCCGGCGTGACGGACACGGGCCTCGGTGTCCGGGCCGGGGTGGCGGGCGGTGCGGGAGGCCCCACAGTGTGGCTGTGCGGCCGTCTGACCGCACGGCACCCGCTCGCCCCGGCCGGGCGCACACCTGGCCTCCCCGGCGCGCTCCGGGGGCCGTGCGCCCCGATCCAGGGGCCGTGCGCCCCGATCCGGCATGATCGCCCCATGCCCACGATCGTGTTGATGTCCGATCCGAAGATCGCCGCGATCCCCGTCGTGGACTGCGGCGAGCCGCTCCTGGACGTACGGACGACCGCCCCGTTCCCCGTCGACGCCCGCAGGAGCGACGACACCGGGGCGTACGCGCATCTGCGCGAAGGGGTGCTGAACCGGCTCGTGGCGGCGGGGGACCTCCTGCCGGACGGCATGCGGCTGCTGTTCGTCGAGGGGTACCGTCCGCCCTCGTTGCAGCGCCTCTACTTCGACCGGTACGCCGCCGGACTGCGCTCGGAACACCCCGAGTGGGATGCCGGGCGCCTGCGCGACGCGGCGAGCCGCTATGTGTCCCCACCGGAGATCGCCCCGCACAGCGCGGGCGCCGCCGTCGATCTCACCCTTGTCGACGCCGACGGCCGGGAACTGGACATGGGTACGCCGGTGAACGCGAGTCCCGAGGAGAGCGGCGGCGCCTGTTACACCGCCGCGGACGGCATCGGCGGGACGGCGCGCGCCCACCGCCGGCTCCTGGCCGGCGCGCTGACCGCCGCGGGTCTCGTCAACTACCCGACCGAGTGGTGGCACTGGTCCTACGGCGACCGCTACTGGGCGCTCGCCAAGGGCGCCGCTCACGCGATCTACGGGCCGCGTGAACTTTCCGTCACGGCCGCCGACCCGTCGTAGCCTCCGCTCGCGCGTGCGAAACGCGGTCGTCGCCTCCGTCGGGGCCGTGAGTACCCACCGCAAGTCCCCGAAAAATGACGGGAGTTGCGCCCTCAAGGCCACGGCCGGGACGCGGGCCGGCGTGCTCGCGGAGGCGTTCCGCGATGGGTCGGACGTCCGGGAGGCGCCCCCTTCAGCTTGTTGCAACGAGTGCGGCGAAGGTCATGATTTATGCGGATGAGAAGGGGCGAACGGACGCCCCTCGGCGACGCAGCCTTGTTGCGGTGCCGGACGCGTCCGCGCATAGTTGCGCTGCGGAGGACGCCCTGACGCGGGGCTCACGCCAGGGGTTGGAGCTGGAGCCAGGGGTGGGAGATGGCCGGGCACGGGACGGACAGGCATCCGCACGGCGCTGACCGACTGTGCGATGCGGGCGACCGGGTGTACTCCCGGGCCGTGCGGCGTGGCCGGGTGCCCCGCCAGGACGCCGAGTCGGTGCCCTGCCTGCTGGAACTGGCACTGCTGCACCCCGATCCGGACGACATGGGCTGGCTGGTGCCGACCTCGCCCCAGGAGGTCATGACGCGGCTCCTACGGGGTGTGTACGAGGAAGTCAGCGCGAGCCAGGCGCGGGTGGGCGACGCGGTGTCGGCCTTCGAGTGGTACGCGGGACTCGGCGGCCGGGTGCGGGCGCCGGCCGAAGGGGTGGCGATCCGCGTCCTCGACGGGCTGCCGCGGATCCACGCCGCCATGGACAAGGCGACCGAGGAGTGCACCAGCGAGGTCCTGACGGTGCAGCCGGGCGGTATCCGGCGCGAGGACGAACTCGTCGAGGGCCTGCACCGGGCGCTGGAGATGCGCCGCCGCGGGGTGCGCATGCGCGACCTGTACACCCACGTGGCCCGGCACGGCCAAGGCCTTCTGAACTACATGGAGTTGATGGGCGACGCGGCGGAGGCCCGCACGCTCGACGAGGTCGTCGAACGGCTCATCCTCTTCGACCGCAAGGTCGCCTTCATCCCCGCGAACCCGGACCGCACGATCGCGCTGGAGCTGCGCCACCCGGCGCTGGTGGACTACTTGGTGACGGTCTTCGAGCGGCTGTGGCGGCTGGCGATCCCGCTGACCTCGCCGATGCCCTCGACGGGCATCGAGGGCATCACCCACCGGGAGCGGTCCATCGCGGCGTTGCTGGCCGAGGGCCACCAGGACGCGGTCGTCGCGGAACGCCTGGGGATCAGCGTGCGGACGTGCCGGGCGCACATCGCCCGGCTGTCGGAGACGCTGGGCGCGGCGAGCCGGACGCAGTTGGGCGTGCGCATCGCCCAGGCGGGACTGGACGGACCGCAGCGTTCCCCCGAACTCGAGGCGGTCACCGTCGTGGAGGCGGCGTCGGGAGCCCCTGCCGTCCCCGACCGCGGATCCCCGGCCGGCCGCTGAGGAAGGCGGACCCGGCCCGGCGGGAATCGTCGGACAGGCTCTAGCGGCAGCCGGCGTCACTCCCCTCCTTCGGACTGGTCCAGGAGCCCCGACTGCGCTATCAGGAAGCCGAGTTGAGCCCGGCTCCCGCTGCCGAGGGCGGAGGCCAGCTTGGCGATGTGGGCGCGGCAGGTGCGGACGTTCATGCCCAGACGGCGGGCTATGGCCTCGTCCACATGCCCCTCGATGAGCAGTTTGGCGATCGAACGCTGGACGCCGGTGATGCCGTTGGGGCCGACATCGTTCGGGACGTCCTCGGTGAGCGGGACCGCGCGCTGCCAGAGCTGCTCGAAGACCTTGCTCAGGTACAGCACCAGGCCGGGGTGACGGAGTTCGAGGGCGACCCGCCGGTCGTCGCTGGCCGGGATGAAGGCGACGGTCCGGTCGAAGATGATCAGCCGTTCGATGAGTTCCTCGAGGGTGCGGACCTGGATCCGGCCGCCGGAGATGCGCTCCACATAGGCGAGCGTTCCCTGGCTGTGTCTGGCGGTGTGCTGGTACAGCGTGCGGATGCGCACCCCGCGGTCGGTGAGCGGCCTGTCGCGCTCCAGCGCCTGCATGAGGGCGTCGGCGGGGCGGCCGCCGCCCGGCTGGATCGTCAGCATCTCGGTGTGACACTCGGCGGTGGCCGAATTGAGCGCCGCGTTGATCCGGTCGAAGCCCTCCAGCACGGTGATCGCGTGGATGCTCGCCGCGCTCTGCGTGCTGATCGCGATGAACGGATCGAAGGAGTCGGTCAGTTCGATCGCCAGTCGCCGGCGTTCCTGGATCTCCCGTTCCAGGGGCTGCAGGCGCTGGGCGAGCGCGACGGACGGCGGAACCGGGCGCAGCCACTTCTCGTCGTCGGGGTCGGGATGAAGCAGTGCGAACTCCAAGAGGCAAGGGGCTGTTTCCACTTCGACCCGAGTGATGCGGCCGGAGTGCAGCGCGCTGGCGTAAAGGCGTGCTCCTTCGTCACACAACGTGGTGACAGCGTGGGGATGTGTCGGTTGTGAGTTGTTTGTGGTCAAATCTCCACCCCCCAGGGTCCTGAACGTGCAGGAACATGATGCATCGCTCCTGTGGCATTGACGTGCCTGAATGAGCCATCGTCTTGTGACGACGGGGGAGAAGATTCCATCAAGTGAGGACGAAGCCGACTATGCGAGCGAGATTGCTTGGTTCAGTGCTTGCCGCAGTCTTCTCTGTCGCTGTGGCGTTCGGCGCCCTGGGGGGCTCGGGTCTTGATGCCGGGGGTGCCCGGACATGGGCCGGCCCGGACAGCGGTTGGACCAGCGTGAAGGCGACCGTGGCGGACAGCGGCTGGACCGCTGCCGAAGCCGTCCCGGGTGACAGCGGCTGGACCGACGTCGAGGCGGCGGCTCTCCCCGGGGACAGCGGCTGGACGGTCATCTCCGCGGGCGCAGAAGCATGACCATTCCTCCCGACGACCGCTCCTTCCGCCGAGAAATGGCCACCGCCTACCGATCCGGCTGGCATTTCATAGACCTGGTCACCGCCATCCCCGGCAGCGGCGACTCGCTGATGGTGACCGTGTTCGGTGAGCCCGTCGTCGTCACCCGCGACGACGACGAGGACGTACGGGCCTACCGGTGTCTGCGGCGGCCTCGGGGGGCGCCGCAGCCCGTCCGGTGCGCCATCCGTTACGGAATGATCTTTGTGAACCTCGACCAGCGTGACCACCAGCTGGCCGGACCGGACGTCCCGGACGTTCAGACCATCGCAGCCACCCCCCGCAGTGCCTGACGCGATTCCCCCGTCGTAGTAGATCGCGCAGGTACTTCCCCCCGCAGCGGCGTCACCGTGACCTGAACACGGTGACGCCGCTGCAGTTTTCGGGGAAACCTCCGGGTTTCGCCGGATCCCGGCAAGGGCTGGAACCAGTCGCAGGACGTGGGGCCGCGGGCCCGGGTTCGTGTGCGGGGCCGGGTTCGTGTGCCGAGCCGCGGAGCAGGGCGCGGGGCCGCGGCCCCCGTCGGCTGCCCGGGTGCTCGTTCCGCCGGCCGGTGCCCGTCGCGGGCTCATCCGCGGCCCATCGCCGCCGTGAGCTCGATCTCGATCACCACGCGGGACGGGTTCGGGGACGGCGTGCGCTCGTACCGATCCGCGTAGCGCCGCACCGCCTCCGCGACGCGCGCCGGGTCCGTGGAGACCCGTGCCCGCCCCTCCAGCGTCGCCCAGCGCGGGCCGTCCACCTGGCAGACCGCCACGCGCGCCCCGTCCGGCCCCGCCGCGAGCACGTGGCCCACCTTCGCGCTGGACTTGTTGGTGATGACCCGAGCGAGACCGGCCTGGGGGTCGTATGTAACGCCGACGGGCACCGCGTGCGGGCTGCCGTCGGGCCGGAGGGTGGTCAGGGTGCACAGATGGCGCTCGCGCCAGAAGCTCAGGTAGGCGGCGTCGGGCTGCCGCGGGTCCACCGGATAGGAAGCCATGAGGCCCGAATCTACGCCTCGCGGGTGTCCATTTCCCTCCCCTTGCAGCCTTGAGTGGAATAGACTCAACTTTGTGTACGTTGACCGGGTCAGGAAACGGTCAGGAACATCAGGAGGAGGAGAACGCGAACGTGGACGCCGAGCTGACCAACAGGAGCCGGGACGCGATCAACGCGGCCAGCAACCGCGCCGTGAAGGAGGGGCATCCGGACCTCACCCCCGCCCACCTGCTGCTCGCTCTGCTGGAGGGGCAGGACAACGAGAACATCATCGATCTGCTGGCAGCCGTGGACGCCGATCAGGCCTCCGTGCGCGCCGGCACCGAGCGCGTGCTCGCCGGCCTGCCCAGCGTGACCGGCTCCACCGTCGCGCCCCCGCAGCCCAACCGCGAGGTGCTCGCCGTCATCGCCGACGCCGCCGAGCGCGCCAAGGAGCTCGGTGACGAGTTCATCTCCACCGAGCACCTGCTCATCGGGATCGCCGCGAAGGGCGGCGTGACCGGCGACGTACTCTCCCAGCAGGGCGCCGGTGCGAAAAAGCTGCTGGACGCGTTCCAGAAGAGCAGGGGAGGGCGCCGGGTGACGACCCCGGATCCCGAGGGCCAGTACAAGGCGCTCGAAAAGTTCGGTACGGACTTCACCGCCGCGGCGCGTGAGGGCAAGCTCGACCCCGTCATCGGCCGGGACCACGAGATCCGCCGGGTGGTGCAGGTCCTGTCCCGCCGCACGAAGAACAACCCCGTCCTCATCGGCGAGCCCGGCGTCGGCAAGACCGCCGTCGTGGAGGGGCTCGCCCAGCGGATCGTGAAGGGCGACGTACCCGAGTCCCTCAAGAACAAGCGGCTCGTCTCGCTCGACCTCGGCGCGATGGTCGCCGGCGCGAAGTACCGGGGCGAGTTCGAGGAGCGGCTGAAGACCGTGCTCGCGGAGATCAAGGACTCCGACGGGCAGGTCATCACCTTCATCGACGAGCTGCACACCGTCGTGGGCGCCGGCGCGGGCGGCGACTCCGCCATGGACGCGGGCAACATGCTCAAGCCCATGCTCGCCCGCGGTGAGCTGCGCATGGTCGGCGCCACCACCCTGGACGAGTACCGCGAGCGGATCGAGAAGGACCCGGCGCTGGAGCGGCGTTTCCAGCAGGTGCTGGTCGCCGAGCCGACCGTCGAGGACACCATCGCCATCCTGCGTGGTCTCAAGGGCCGCTACGAGGCCCACCACAAGGTCCAGATCGCCGACAGGGCGCTGGTGGCCGCAGCGACCCTGTCCGACCGCTACATCACCTCCCGCTTCCTTCCCGACAAGGCCATCGACCTCGTCGACGAGGCGGCCTCACGGCTGCGCATGGAGATCGACTCCTCCCCGGTCGAGATCGACGAGCTCCAGCGGGTCGTCGACCGGCTGAAGATGGAGGAACTGGCGATCGGCAAGGAGACGGACGCCGCCAGCCGGGAGCGCCTGGACAAGCTGCGCCGCGACCTCGCCGACAAGGAGGAGGAACTGCGCGGCCTCACCGCCCGCTGGGAGAAGGAGAAGCAGTCCCTCAATCGCGTCGGTGAGCTGAAGGAGAAGCTCGACGAGCTGCGCGGCCAGGCCGAACGCGCGCAGCGAGACGGCGACTTCGACACCGCCTCCAAGCTGCTGTACGGCGAGATCCCCACCCTGGAAAGGGACTTGGAGGAAGCCTCGCGGGCCGAGGAGGAGGTCACCAAGGGCACGATGGTCAAGGAGGAGGTCGGGCCGGACGACATCGCGGACGTCGTCGGCGCCTGGACCGGCATCCCGGCCGGCCGTCTCCTGGAGGGCGAGACGCAGAAACTCCTGCGCATGGAGGCGGAGTTGGGCCGCCGTCTGATCGGCCAGACCGAGGCCGTGGGGGCGGTGTCCGACGCCGTGCGCCGCACCCGTGCCGGCATCGCCGACCCGGACCGGCCCACCGGCTCCTTCCTCTTCCTCGGACCGACGGGCGTCGGCAAGACCGAACTGGCCAAGGCTCTCGCCGACTTTCTCTTCGACGACGAGCGGGCGATGATCCGCATCGACATGTCGGAGTACGGCGAGAAGCACAGCGTGGCCCGGCTGGTCGGCGCGCCGCCCGGGTACATCGGCTACGAGGAGGGCGGCCAGCTCACCGAGGCCGTGCGCCGTCGCCCGTACAGCGTGATCCTGCTCGACGAGGTGGAGAAGGCGCACCCCGAGGTCTTCGACATCCTGCTCCAGGTGCTGGACGACGGGCGGCTGACGGACGGTCAGGGGCGGACGGTCGACTTCCGCAACACCATCCTGATCCTCACCTCGAACCTGGGCAGCCAGTTCCTGAGCGGACAGGGCCTCGCCGATCCGCTGAGCTCCGACGAGGAGCGCAAACGGCAGGTCCTGGAGGTCGTCCGCGCCTCCTTCAAGCCGGAGTTCCTGAACCGGCTGGACGACCTCGTCGTCTTCTCGGCGCTCGACCAGGCGGAGCTGGAGCGCATCGCCAGGCTCCAGATCGACCGTCTCGCGAAGCGGCTCGCCGAGCGCCGGCTGACCCTGGAGGTCACCGACGCGGCGCTGGCCTGGCTGGCCGAGGAGGGCAACGATCCGGCGTACGGAGCGCGCCCGCTGCGGCGCCTCGTCCAGACCGCCATCGGCGACCGGCTGGCCAAGGAGATCCTGGCGGGCGAGGTCAAGGACGGCGACACGATCCGCGTGGACGCCTTCGGCGACGGCCTGATCGTGGGGCCGGCGACGGGCAAGACGCTGTAGCTGTAGCTGTAGCTGTAGCTGGCCGGAGCCGGAGCCGGAGCCGGAGCTGTAGTCGGCACCGGCACCGGTACCGGCACCGGCGTCAGGACCGGTATACGGCGAGTGAAGGGCCCGCGGCGGGTGTGCCGCGGGCCCTTCGCCCGCCCGGACCTGTTTCCTCCGGCGCCTCGCCTCCTGTGCCGCTGTCGATCACCGGCGGAACGCAGGTCGGCCGTTCGGCGCATGTTCATGCCACCGCTGTGCGGGCGACTCCCGGCGTGCCTGTGCGGACCGTCCCCGCCAGGCCCGATGCCCGTAGGTGACCGGATCTTGTCAGCCCCCGGCGGACAGGCCCCGTCAGGGGTTGCCGCTCCCCTCCCCGCATGGGGGAGGATGGCACCATCCGTACGAAGGGAAATACACGGTGAGCATCGACCCGTCCTCGATTCCGAACTTCGGGGGCCAGCCCGAGCCGCAGTCCGGCGGCCCCGCGGGCCCCGTGGTCCCGGATCAGGACCTCGTGAAGCAGCTCCTCGACCAGATGGAGCTGAAGTACGTCGTCGACGACGAGGGTGACCTCGCGGCGCCGTGGGAGGAGTTCCGTACCTACTTCATGTTCCGCGGCGAGGGTGACCAGCAGGTCTTCTCGGTGCGGACGTTCTACGACCGGCCGCACCAGCTCGACGAGAAGCACGCGCTCCTCGAGTCGATCGACGACTGGAACCGCCGCACCCTGTGGCCCAAGGTCTACAGCCACACCCACGACGACGGTACCGTCCGCCTGATCGGCGAGGCGCAGATGCTGATCGGCACCGGCGTCAGCCTGGAGCACTTCGTGTCCTCCACGGTCAGCTGGGTGCGCGCCGCCATCGAGTTCGACAAGTGGCTCGTCGAGCAGCTCGGCCTGGAGCAGGAGATCAACGAGGCGGAGGAGAAGCCCGAGGACGACGGCGAAGCCGAAGACGAGTAGGCCCGTCCTCGCAGCGGCGCTCCTCACGGCGCGCACCGGCCCCTGGGACAGGTCCTAGAGCGGGGTGCGCGCGATCACGACCAGATACGCGCCGTAGGCGAACGAGAGCCCGGCCAGGGCACCGACCACCAGGGTCGCGTGCCAGGGGCGGGCTCTCGCCGTTCGCACCAGCGCGCGGGCCAGTGGCAGCAGCAGCGGGAACGCCGGCAGCAGGAAGCGCGGCTTCGACTCGAAGAACCCCGAGCCGCCCAGCGCGATCAGCAGCAGGACGCCGCTGTAGACCAGCAGCGGCAGGGGTGCCCGGTCCGCGATCAGCAGCGCGTAGAGCAGCACGGCCGCGGCGACGATCACCATCGTCATGGGGAACACGAACCGGTCCCCGTGCAGCAGCAGGTGTTTGACGAAATGGAGCGACCCCGCGCCGAGGTCGAAGCGTGAGCCCCACAGCCGCTGCACCTGGAAGTAGCCGCCGAGCCAGTCCCCCTCGCGGTGCCCCACCCACAGCACGTAGCCGGCCCAGCCGACCGGCGCGAGCACGGCGCCCGTCCACAGCCTGTGGGTAACTTTTCCGCGGCGCCGCCAGATCTCGTGCGCCGCCGCCGCGAGGACCGCCGCGGCCACCGTGAAGCCGTTCGGCCTGGCCAGCCCCGCGAGCGCGGCCAGCGAGCCCGCCCACAGCCAGCGCCCCTCGAGCACGGCGTACAGCGACCAGGCGGCGAACGCGGTCAGCACCGGCTCGGTGTACGCCATCGTCAGCACCACCGAGTGCGGCAGCAGACCCCACAGCAGCACCAGCGCGGTACCGACCGCCCGGCCGTGCAGACGGGCCCCGATCGCGTACACCCCGCACACGGCGGCCGCCGCCGCGAGCCAGGAGACCAGCAGGCCCGCCGAGCCCCCGGTCAGTGGGGTCAGCGTGGTGACGGCCCGTACGAGGGCCGGGTAGAGCGGGAAGAACGCGAGGTCGCTGTGGACGACCGTGGGGTGGAAGTGGAGGCTCCGGCCATAGCCGTGCGCGGCGATCCCCAGATACCAGGTCGAGTCCCAGGACCGCGCGAGCAGGGCGACGGGGTGCCCGCCGGTGGCCCAGGCGGTCCCGGCGAGCACGAGGAGGCCGACCAGGCGTGCGGCGGTGAACAGCCCGAGCGCCGTGACCGCGGCGTACGGCAGGCTGCGTGCGGCGCGGGACGGTCGGACGGCACGGTCGCCGGGCTCCGTGAGAGCGGGGCGAGCGAGGGTACTCGGGTGGGTCACATCCCGAACTGTGCGTTCCCTACGGGGTATTTGCGAGCTTTGATCGTCCGTGCGGGTTCCGTTCCGGGGTCCTCGGCGCGCCGCCCGCACGCGGGGTGCCACCAGTGCTAAACGGCCCCCGCACGGCGGGTTCCTCCCCCCTTCCACCCTGGCCCACGCCTCCTGGCCCGGCGTGGCCTCGCCCGGTCCGCGCCTCCGCCCCGGCCCACGTCCGCGGTGCGGCGCGGCTGCGCGGCCTGGTCCTGCCCGGCCCGTCCCTGCCCGGCCCGTCCCTGCCCGGCCCGTCCCTGCCGGGTCGCGTCTGCCCGGCCTCGCCCGGTGGGGTCCGGCCAGCGCTTCCGGCCCGGCCCAAGTCCGCGGTGCGGTCCGGCCCGGTGCACCTGGCCCTGCCGGGCGGCACCTGCCCTGCTTCGCCCGGTGCGGTCCGGCCCGCGTCTCCCGGTCCGGTCCTGCGCGGCTTGGCCCTGCCCGGCCTGGCACTTGCCCGGTGCGGGCCGCGTCTCCGGTGCGGGCCGGACGTGCGGTTCGGCCGCCGGGCCTTCGAAGGCGGCCCGGACTGCGGCCCACCGGACCCGTCCGGCGGCCCACCGGACCCGTCCCGAATCGCGACCGCGGTATCCCCGTCGGCCCTGACCTGCTCATCCTCACGCTCCTGGTGACGGGAGCCAGGACCCTTCGCTGAACCTTTGGGCGAACCGTCTTCCCCTCTCGCCCCGGTCCGCCCCGGGACAGCGGTAGGTCAGGATGCGAGGCGGCGCAGACGGCCGGTGGCCTCGTGGAGCACGTCGGTCGTCTTGCAGAACGCGAAGCGGACGAAGGGCGCGCCCTGCTCGCGGTGGTCGTAGAAGACGGCGTTCGGGATGGCCACGACCCCGGCGCGTTCGGGCAGGGCGCGGCAGAAGGCGAAGCCGTCCGTCTCGCCGAGCGGGCGGATGTCGGTGGTGATGAAGTACGTGCCCGCAGGCCGGAAGACCTTGAACCCCGCCTCCGTGAGCCCGGCCGCCAGCAGGTCCCGCTTGCGCAGCATGTCCGCGCGGAAGGTCTCGAAGTACGCGTCCGGCAGCGCGAGCGCCTCGGCGACGGCGTACTGGAACGGCCCCGACGCCACGTACGTCAGGAACTGCTTCGCCGACCGTACGGCGCTGACCAGGGCCGGCGGAGCGGTCACCCAGCCCACCTTCCAGCCGGTGAACGAGAACGTCTTGCCCGCACTGCCGATGGTGACCGTCCGCTCCCGCATTCCCGGCAGCCCGGCCAGCGGTACGTGCTCGGCGTCGTCGAAGACCAGGTGTTCGTAGACCTCGTCCGTCACCACGAGCAGATCCCGCTCGACGGCGATCCGCGCGATCTCCGTCAGCTCGGCACGGGTGAGGACGGTACCGGTCGGATTGTGCGGGGTGTTGATCAGCAGCAGCCGGGTCCGCCCGGTGACCGCGTCGCGCAGTTCGTCGAGGTCGAGCCGGAAGCGCTGGGGGGAGAGCCCGTCGTGGGTGCCCTCGTCGGGGCGCAGCGTCACGGGCACGCGTGTCCCGCCCGCCATGGCGATGGAGGCCGCGTACGAGTCGTAGTACGGCTCCAGGGCGATCACCTCGTCGCCGGGCTCCAGGAGCGCGAGCAGGGCCGCGGCGATGGCCTCGGTGGCGCCCGCCGTCACCAGGACCTCGGTGTCGGGGTCGTACGACAGGCCGTAGTGGCGCTTCTGGTGCGCGGCGATCGCGGTGCGCAGCTCGGGGACACCCGGACCCGGCGGGTACTGGTTGCCGCGCCCGTCCCGCAGCGCGCGTACGGCCGCCTCCCGGATCTCCTCGGGACCATCCGTGTCCGGGAAGCCCTGTCCGAGGTTGATCGAGCCGGTGCTCATCGCGAGGGCGGACATCTCGGCGAAGATCGTCGTCCCGAACTCGGCGAGCCGGCGGTTCAGAAAGGGGCGCGCGCTGGAGGTCATGCCGGTCATCCTGCTCCGAAGCCCGGGAGTTCCTCAACCGACGTCCACGGACGGACGCTCCTCGTTTTTCGATGCTCAGGAGTTCCTCAACTCACCCACGGCAGTCGGCACCTGCGCCAATACGCGAAGCGTCACCTCTGAGCAGCGAGGGAGCCCGTTGTCCACTGTCGTCATCTGCCATCGTCGAGTACCCCCGCACGGCCCAGGGATGGCCCGAGCGCGTGTCGCGGTGTGCACCTTGATGCGGACCGCGGGCACGTGGGCGTTGTGGCAGCCGCTCGGCTGGGGATGCGCCGTGCTGCGTCACCGCGATCCATGCCGTGCCTCAGTCGGAGACTCACATCATGACGTGAGCCCGGTAGGACGGGCTCCCTTGGCAGGGCCGGCGCCACCGCGCACCCGCTCGCACCGGCATCCCACGCAGGGCCGCCAATGCCGAAATTGCGGGGCTGGTGCATCAGTGGGCGAGGCGAACCAGTGTGACGCCGCTCATTGGCTGGCGGCGTCACACTGAATTTGCGCTCCGACCTCATATCCATCAGGTCCATCAAGGGGATTTCGCGACGACGGTCAACCCGTCCCGCACATCCCTCGGTCGACCGCAAGGATTCGGCATTGACCGCATTCTTGCCTGCTGGGTGACCGCACCGCCGACCTGATCCCTTGCTTGCTGTTGCAAGCTTGTTCAGCCCTTACGCCGCCTTCATCGCCCGATCTCCGTAGATCTTGGCGGCTCGCTCCCCATCGCATTCCGTGCACTATTGGGAATAGGCGAGTGGGGATGCATTCATGGCGTCCGCTTCGGGTGTGGGGGCGAAGTCCGGCTGGGTGCCGAGGACGGCACCCACAACGAACTCCTCGCCCTCGGCTGCCGATACGCCGAGCTGTGGCGGATTTTCGTCGGTGACGCGGACGGGACCAGCGGCGCTTACGCGGTGCCGTGGCCGGTGCTGACGTCCATCGGCGTGCCTACGGAGCCGTTCTGGTGCCAGACCTTGACTGTCACCCGGTTGCCCTCTGGAATGTCGACCCCGACTCCGCCCGTCACGCAGGTGCCGGCGCCGCCCGTGGCCTCCGTGTAGTCGGTCTCGGTGCTGCCGTTGTCGTTGATGAAGGTGACGGACATCTTGGCGCGTTCACCGTCGGCGTAATTGTCGCATATCTTCCAGTCGTCCCCGTTGGAAATGAAGGTGCCTGTAGCGGCCGTGTACGCGCAGGCAACTTGGGAACACCCGCCAAACGATGTGACGATAACGTCCGTTCCAGCGAGTGAGGGAGTCGCCGCCAAGATTATGGCTGCAGTGGCGGCGCCGCCGACAGTGATCGCATTTCTGAAAATTGATACACGATTTCCCATAATGCATCCTTACGTTTCAAGGGGAAGGTGGAGCAAGATCGTAAGGCATGTCTGTGGGGAATGGAAGGTGTTAAAGATGGTGGCCGATTTGTGGGTAGAACCCCAACTTTTGCCAAGCTCATCCGGATTTGGATTTCATTGGGTCTGCGCTTCAAGTTCTACGAAGGTGCCGTGTTCGGTCCACCGTCATCCCCGTCGCTTCACAGAGTGTGGCCGGCGCCATCACGCTCACCGCGGATGGCGGAAGACGGTCCGGGGACTGACGAGGGGCCGGCCGAACCATCAATGTCCGTCAACTCGCCGTGGCTCGCGATCACGCCGGGCGGAACCTTGGGGGTCGACTGCTCTGTGCAGGTCAGGGGCCATTTTTATGTGTTGACCCTCAGAAGTTCCTCAACTCTGCTTTGGGCCGCGGAGCGCGGGGGCATCCCCCTGTCACGCAGGACCGGAATCGAGAAGCACGGCCCACGGGGGGCTGCTTCGGGGGAACGGAAGGAGGGTGACGCCATGATCATCGGCATCATCCTGGCGGTCATTGTGCTTGTTGTGGTCATGAGGGCCGTCGGTGGAGTCAGGAAGGGATGGCGCCGCTCCCGGAGCAGCGGTGGTGGCAGCAGCAGTTGGTGGGCCGGGGGTGCGGACGGCGCCTCGTTCGGTGGTTCGTCCGACGGCTCGTCGGGTGGGCACCACGGGGGCCATGGGGGTCACTCCTGCGGGGGGCACTCGTCGTGCGGAGGCTCGTCCTGCGGAGGCGGGTCCTCGTGCGGCGGGGGCGGATGCGGCGGAGGCAGCTGACACGGGGCAGCTGAGCTCCCTGCGGAAACGCATCCGGCGCACGTCATTGTTGAACAGTTGAGCTGTGGAGCCCTCGGGGGGATGGAAACCCCACGAAGTTGGGTAAAAACGCTGTGGCGGCACCACAGTTCATGATTCCCTCTAAACCACCAAAGCAGCCCTGGTAAATCACCAAGCAGCCCTGGGCCGACAGGCCTCGGAAGTCCGTCGGATGGTCCTATCGGACGCGTCCTTCGGATGCCCTTCCGGCCGGGCTGACCGGGCCGTTCCCCCGGTGTTGACCGGGTGCGCCGGAACCCCACCTCACCTTTGCGTGCTAGCGGAGCCGACCCATGCTCACGACCCTGAAAACCTCGTACACCGACACGCGCGCGGCCGATCTCGCCTGGACCCTGGGCCGCGAACCGCTGCCGGCCCTCGCCACCCTCGACCTCGAACTCGCCGGGGCGAAACTCCAGTTGAGACTGCTCGGCGCATCACACCAGGTACTCCTGGAGGAGGAGCGGGGCAGCTGTTCGGAGACCGTCGCGTGCATCGCCGGCAGCAGCACACCCCTTCCGCTCGGCGTCGCGAAGCGGTTCGACGACTGGGAGTACGAGTTCGCGGCCCGCGTCGAGGTCCTGTCCCCCGGCTCCTTCGCGGGCCGCGCCCAGGAGTTGCTGGCGCTGGTCTCCGACCACCCCCAGGGTCTCGCCGGTGTCTTCCCCGGCAGCCCGCACGCGTTCACCGCGATGCTCGCCCAGCACCACGAGGGCCAGGTCCATTGGCGTACGTGGCACGCGTACCCGCAGGACGGCCAGTTGGTCGCGACGCGTACGCGGGTCGGCGTACGAACGGACGCCTTCAGCGTGTCCGGCGTCTGAGGACCGGGGCGCGCGAGCGGACACGTCGACGTGTCCGGTGTTCCACGTCCCGGTGTTCCACGTCCCGGTGTTCCAGGTCCTGTGTCCCGGACCTGTGTTCTACGTCCGGTGTCCCGTGTTCCCCGTGCCAGGCCGTGTTCCACGTCTTCCGGTGTCCCGTGTTCTGTGTTCGGCGTCTCCGCTCTTCGAGCCTCACGTCCCGTGTCCCGTGTCCGGCGTCCGGGGGGGGGGGCGTGGCGGACGTGTGGCGGGACGCGGTAGGTGCGGATGCGGGGTTCGCGCGCGGTGTGCCGGGAAGATGCCCAGGTCAACTCTGTGCACCATGAAGGGCAACGGTTTCCACACGTGTGGGTGACGAGACGTAGTGGCGGCGTGACGTAGCGTTCACGACGTGATCGAACCGCACGCGCCAGCTCCCCCCGGCGCGCCGCCGCCCTGGGGCGTCCAGGGCCAGGCGCGGCTGCCCGTCCGGCCGGGCATCGGCAGGTTCCTCGTCCTGGTGGGAGTGTTCGTCTGCGCGGCATGCGGACTCGTGTACGAACTCGAACTCGTCGCCCTCGCCTCGTACTTGATCGGCGACTCGGTCACCCAGGCGTCCGTCGTGCTCTCCGTCATGGTCTTCGCCATGGGCGTCGGCTCCCTCGCCGCGAAGCGGCTGCGCCCGTGCGCCGCGGCGGGTTTCGGCGCCGTCGAGGCGGCGCTCGCCCTGGTCGGCGGATGCAGCGCGATGGCCCTGTACGCGGTGTTCGCCTGGACCGGCGCGTGGGGCGGCCTGTGGGCCGACGGGCCCCGCTGTCTGCTGGTGGCCTTCTCGCTCACCATCGGCCTGCTCATCGGCGCCGAAGTCCCCCTCCTCATGGAGCTGATACAACGCATCCGCCGCCAGGACCCCGGCGGCGCCGTCGCGGACCTGTTCGCGGCGGACTACGTGGGCGCCCTCGTCGGAGGCCTCGCCTTCCCGTTCCTGCTGCTGCCCCTGCTCGGCCAGCTGACCGGCGCGCTGCTGACCGGAACGGTGAACGCGGTCGCCGGCGGAGCCCTCGTACTCGGCCTGTTCCGAAAGGACTTGACCCGACGCGCACGCTGGACCCTGATCGTCGCCAACGTCGTCGTCCTCGGCCTTCTCGCCTCGGCCGCGGTGCTGGTCGGCGACTTCGAGCGGGCCGCACGGCACGCGCTGTACGGGGCGGACGTACGTGTCGCCCTCCGCACCGGTGTCCAGGAGGTCGTCCTCACCGGCGGCACCCGCGGCCGTCCGCTCCACCTCTTCGTCGACGGCCGCCTGCGGTTCAGCGGCCGCGACGAGCACCGCTACCACGAGGCTCTCGTCCACCCCGCGATGAACGGTCCGCACGCCCGCGTGCTCATCCTCGGCGGCGGAGACGGACTGGCCGCCCGCGAAGTGCTGCGCCGCTCCGGGGTGCGCCGTATCGACATCGTCGAACCCGACGCGGACGTGGTCCGGCTGGTACGCCACGACGCCGCGCTGTCCGCCCTCAACCAGCATGTGTACGACGACCCCCGGGTGCACGAGGTGACGGCGGACGCCTTCAGCCGGCTGCGCGACGCCCGGCTGCGCGGCGCCCGGTCGACGTACGACGTCGTCATCTCGGACCTGCCCGACCCGGGCATCACCGCGAGCACCAAGCTGTACTCGCAGGAGTTCTACGGCCTCGTGCGCCGTGTCCTGGCCCCCGGCGGGCGCCTCGTGGTCCACGCGGGCCCGCTTGCCGACCGGCACCGGGCCTTCTGGACGGTCGACGCGACGATCCGCGCGGCCGGGCTTTTCACCAGGCCCTACCGTGTCGGCGGCCGGGACTCCGGGTTCGCGGCCGGTCCCGGCCGCGTCGGCGGCGGCGCGGCGGGCTCCGCGGGCGACTGGGGTTTCATCCTGGCCTCCCCTACGCCCGGGCCCCTGCGGCTGGACTCCTCCTGTCCGCGGCTGCGCACCCTCACCCAGGCGGCCCTGACGGCGGACGCGCGCGCCGCCTCCCGCAGCCGCTTCCTCCGCCCCCTCCCGCCCTCCACGCTGGTGCATCCGCGGTACACCGACTGAGGCCCAGGTGCGGGAATCCCGGGATACGCGGGTGCGGTCCGGGTCCTGCTGGGTAGGCTCGGCTGACATGGAGCATGAGGTGTTCGTTCCGTTTCCGGCCGGGCGGCTGAGGGAGGCGCTGGCCGATCCCGTCCGGGTCGCCCGCGCGATCCCGGGTCTCCAGCAGGACGCGTCGGCCGTCTCCGACAGCGCGGCGGACACGGACGTGGTCTCGCCGTCCGTCTCCGGGACCGAGCCGTCCGTCTCCGGGACAGGGCAGGACGCCGCGGAGACGTCCTCCCGCGCCGGGCGCGAGGGGGACGCGGGAACCGCGCGTGTCGCCGGGCGACTGAAGGTCCGCGTCGCCGGTCACACGATCACCTATCGCGGCGCGTTCCGCGTCACCGCCCAGGACGACGGCTCGTACACCGTCGAGGGCGACGCCTCGGAGGTACGCGGCGCGGGCGCCGTGAAACTGGCGCTGACCCTGCGGCTCCTCCCCGCCGACGGCGGTACCACCCTCGCGTTCGGCGGTACGGCCTCCGGTGACGGCCGCGTGGCCGAACTCCCGCACGACGCGGTGTCCTCAGCGGGACAGCGCCTGCTGACCCGCTTCGGAGAAACGCTGACAGCAGACCTCGCGACACGGCCCGACTCCGCGTCCGGAGCCGGTTCCACGTCCACGCGCGTGTCCGAGTCCGCGGCCGGCTCTGCCACTGAACCCGGGTCCGGCTTCGAACCAGGCGCCGCGCCCACGACGCCCGAGCGGGGGTCCGGGGCGGACTCCGAGCCGGAGTCCGGCGCCGAACCCGGCTCCCCGTCCGGGCTCGGTACCGCGTCCGACTCCGGTTCCGCATACGGTGTCGGCCCCGCGCCCGAGCGCGAGTCCGAGCCCACAACCGACCCCGACCCCGACCCCGACTTCGAATCCGGGTCCGAGCCGGAAGCCGGAGCCGAGGCCGGACACGGAGCCAAGACCGAAGCCGAGCACGGAACCGGAGCTGAGCCCGAGACCGAACCCGAAGCCGAGCACGGAACCGGAGCCGAGCCCGAGACCGGAACCGAGGCCGAACCCGAGACCGGAACCGAGGCCGAACCCGAAGCCGGACCGGGACCCGAAGCCGGAGCTGAATCCGAATCCGGAGCTGAATCCGGAGCTGAATCCGGAGCCGAATCCGAAGCCGGAGCTGAATCCGAGGTCGAATCCGGACCCGAGGTCGACCCCGGAACGGGCTCCGGCGCCGGTGCCGGAGTCGAGGGGGCCTCCCTCTTTGAGACGGACGTGCCGCTTGAGGCGGATGTGCCGCCCTCTTCGCTCGATCCGTCGGCCGGGGACGACGAGTTCGACGGGGAGGACTTCGTCGCCGAGGCCGAGGCCGAGGCCGCCGCACCGGGGCGCGCGGACGCGATGGCCGAGGCGGCCCATGCGCGGCGGACGATGATCGGCCGCAGCGCGGAGGAGGTGGACCACGCTCCGCCGCGTGGCCGCTACGCCCCCGTGCCACCCCCGGAGGCCACCGCCGCCCGCGACACCCTCCGCTGGGCGGCCCCCGCCGCGGCCCTGGCGCTGGCCTCGGCGATCGTCGTGACCAGGGCGCTGCGCAAGCGCCGTTGAGGGAGCGGTGAGGGCGGGAAACCACAGGGCGCTCCCGCCCCAGTAGGGTCGACCCCGTGAGTAACGAAGACATCACGCTGACCGCGGGTGACGCGGAGGTGACCGTGGCGCCGGGGAACGGCGGACGGGTCGGGAGTCTGCGGGTCGACGGCGTCGAACTGCTGCGGCAGGGCGCGAAGTTCGGGTGCTTCCCGATGGTCCCGTGGTGCGGGCGGATCCGCGACGGCCGGTTCCTCGACGGCGCCGCCGTCCGGCAGCTGCCGCTCAACTCCCCGCCGCACGCCATCCACGGCACCGCCCGCGACGGTGCCTGGAGGACGGCCCGCGTCACCGCGGACGACGCCGTGATCACGTACGACCTGGTGGACCCCTGGCCGCACCCCGCCCGCGTCACCCAGGCCTTCGCCCTCACCGCGGACGCCCTGACGATCACCATGGCGGTGGAGACGTACGGGGAGTCGTTTCCGGCCCAGATCGGCTGGCACCCCTGGTTCAACAGGAACCTGGGGGACGGCGGCGAGGACGTCCGGGTCGACTTCCGGCCCGGCTGGCAGGAGGAGCGGGGCGACGACCACCTGCCCACCGGCCGTCGCGTCGACCCGAAGCCCGGCCCCTGGGACGACTGCTTCGGCATGCCGGACGGCGTCGACGTCACGCTCACCTGGCCGGGGCGGCTGGAGCTGAAGGTCGGCAGCCGCGAGCAGTGGGCCGTCGTCTACGACGAGCAGGAGGCGGCCGTGTGCGTGGAGCCGCAGACCGGTCCGCCGAACGGGCTCAACACCCACCCCCGCCTGGTCACACCCATCGAGCCCCTCGAAGCCACCACGACCTGGAGCTGGCGGCGCCTCTAAGCTGGCGTGCATGAGTGAAGTACGCGGCGCGCTGCTGCAGCAGATCAAGGACAAGGCCGTGGTGCACGGCAAGGTGACCCTCTCCTCGGGTCTTGAGGCCGACTATTACGTGGACCTGCGCCGGATCACGCTGGACGGCGAGGCCGCCCCGCTCGTCGGACAGGTCCTCCTCGACCTCACCGCAGACCTGGACTTCGACGCGGTCGGCGGGCTGACCATGGGCGCCGACCCGGTCGCCGGGGCCATGCTGCACGCCGCCGCCGCGAGCGGCCGCAGGCTCGACGCCTTCGTCGTCCGCAAGGCCGCCAAGGCGCACGGCCTGCAGCGCCGTGTCGAGGGTCCCGAGATCAAGGGCCGGCGCGTCCTCGTGGTCGAGGACACCTCGACGACGGGCGGCTCCCCGCTGGAGGCCGTCCAGGCCGTCCGGGAGGCCGGAGCCGAGGTCGTCGGCGTCGCCACGATCGTCGACCGCGCGACCGGTGCCGCCGAGAAGATCGAGGCCGGCGCCGGTGTCCCGTACCTCTTCGCCTACTCCAAGGGCGAGTTGGGGCTCGACTGACGAAGCTCCCGCGGGGCCCCGCCGACGGCCGGGTCCCGCATGTCGGATGGGGGTCTGGAGCATCCGGCGATGTCTGGAAAGATGGGGCCGACGATGACGTCGCCCCCCTAGGTCAGGGCCAATAAGCACCAGTCCCGTCGTACGGCAGCAGCAGTACGCAGACCCGCACATACAAGGAGCGGACAGATGCCCATCGCAACCCCCGAGGTCTACAACGAGATGCTCGACCGGGCGAAGGCAGGCAAGTTCGCCTACCCGGCCATCAACGTGACCTCGTCCCAGACCCTGCACGCTGCGCTGCGCGGCTTCGCGGAGGCCGAGAGCGACGGCATCATCCAGATCTCCACCGGTGGTGCGGAGTTCCTCGGCGGTCAGCACAAGAAGGACATGGTGACGGGCGCCGTCGCGCTCGCCGAGTTCGCGCACATCGTCGCCGCGAAGTACGACGTCACGGTGGCGCTGCACACGGACCACTGTCCCAAGGACAAGCTGGACGGCTACGTACGTCCGCTGCTCGACATCTCCGCCGCGCGCGTCGCCAAGGGCGAGAACCCGCTGTTCCAGTCCCACATGTGGGACGGCTCCGCCGAGACCCTCGCCGACAACCTGGCCATCGGCCAGGAGCTGCTCGCCAAGGCCGTCGCCGCGAAGATCATCCTCGAGGTCGAGATCACCCCGACCGGTGGCGAGGAGGACGGCGTCAGCCACGAGATCAACGACGAGCTGTACACGACCGTCGACGACGCCCTGCGCACCGCCGAGGCCCTCGGCCTGGGCGACAAGGGCCGCTACCTGCTCGCCGCGTCGTTCGGCAACGTGCACGGTGTGTACAAGCCGGGCAACGTCGTCCTGCGCCCCGAGCTCCTCAAGGACCTCCAGGAGGGTGTCGCCGCCAAGTACGGCAAGGCGAGCCCGTTCGACTTCGTCTTCCACGGCGGCTCCGGCTCCACCGCCGAGGAGATCGCCACCGCGCTGGAGAACGGCGTCGTGAAGATGAACCTCGACACCGACACCCAGTACGCCTTCACCCGTCCTGTCGTGGACCACATGTTCCGCAACTACGACGCTGTCCTGAAGGTCGACGGCGAGGTCGGCACGAAGTCGAAGTACGACCCGCGCACCTGGGGCAAGCTCGCCGAGGCCGGCATGGCCACGCGTGTGACCGAGGCCTGCGCCGCTCTGCGTTCCACGGGCACCCGCCTCAAGTAGTCACCCGGTGGTCCGCCGGCAGGCTCCTGGTAGTCATGAGGTAGTCCTGAGCTAGTCCTCAGGCGGTCCTTCGGTGGTCCTTCGGCAGTCATCCTTTCGGAAGGGCCCGGCACCCGCCATGGTGCCGGGCCCTTCCGTATGCTCCGAGGTATGGCTGTGCCTGCACGGGACACATCGGATCTCTCGGACGGCAGACCCGCGGTACGGATCGCCTCCCCGACGGGGAAGTGGATCCTGCTGACCACCGTCCTCGGCTCCAGCATGGCCCTGCTGGACTCGACCGTCGTCAATGTCGCTCTGCCGACCATCGGCCGTGACCTGGACGCCAGCCTCTCCGCCCTCCAGTGGACCGTGAACGGCTACATGCTGTCGCTGGCCGGGCTGATCCTGCTGGGCGGCTCGCTCGGGGACCGTTTCGGGCGCCGGAAGGTCTTCGTCATCGGCGTGGTGTGGTTCGCCGCCGCCTCGCTGCTGTGCGGGCTCGCGCCGAACGTGGGCGTGCTCATCGCGGCCCGTGTGCTCCAGGGCGTCGGCGGGGCGCTGCTCACCCCTGGCTCGCTGGCGATCATCCAGGCCTCCTTCCACCCGGACGACCGGGCCCGTGCGATCGGCCTGTGGTCGGGCTTCGGGGGTGTCGGGGCCGCTGTCGGGCCGTTCCTCGGCGGCTGGCTGGTGGACGGGCCCGGCTGGCGCTGGGTCTTCCTGCTGAACATCCCCGTGGCGCTGGTGTGTGCCCCGATCGCCCTGCTGCACGTTCCGGAGTCGGCCGGCGGCACCTCGCGCGCGACCGGAGCCGAGAGCAGGGGAGACAAGCCCCACCGCGGCTTCGACGTCCTCGGCGCCGTCCTCGGCGCGCTCTCCCTCGCCCTGGTGACGTACGCCCTGATCGAGGCCACGAGCGGTTCCGTGCTCGTGTGGGTGGCGGCGGTCGGGGGCGTGGCGGCGGGGGTGGCCTTCGTGTACGTCGAGAAGCGGCGGCCCGATCCGATGATGCCGCTGGACATCTTCGCCTCGCGCCAGTTCACGGCCGTCAACCTGGTGACCCTGTGCGTCTACGCGGCCTTCGGGGGCTTCTTCTTCCTGACCGCGCTCCAGCTCCAGGTCGTGGCGGGCTACTCCGCGCTCCAGGCCGGTACGGCGCTGCTGCCGACCACGGTCTTGATGCTGCTCTTCTCCGCCCGCTCCGGCGAGATCTCCCAGCGCATCGGCCCGCGCATCCCGCTGACCGTCGGACCGCTGCTGTGCGCGGCGGGCATGCTGCTGATGCTGCGGGTCGGCGAGAACGCGTCGTACGTGGCCGACGTACTGCCCGCGCTGCTGGTGATGGGCCTCGGCATGGTGACCCTGGTCGCGCCCCTGACCGCCACCGTCCTGGCCTCCGTGGATGTCGGGCGGGCGGGCCTGGCCAGCGGGATCAACAACGCGGCGGCGCGCGTGGCCGGGCTCCTCGCCGTGGCCGCGCTGCCGCTGCTCACCGGGATGGGAGAGGAGGCGTACCGCTCGGCGGACGCCTTCGACGCCGCCTTCCGCCGGGCGATGCCGCTGTGCGCGGGCGTGCTGGTGGTCGGCGCCGTGCTGGCCTTCACGACCGTACGCCGCCCACCGTCCGGCTGCCTCCGCCCCGAGTGCCACACGCACGGCTCGCTGACGGCGCCCCCGCTGGAGCCGGAGCGCTCCCGGGGTGTCCTCGGGGCCACGGGCTCCAAGGGTTCCAAAGGATCTACGGGCTCCTAGGGCGCCTCGCGCTCCAGCACCGATCCGGCTCCGTGTCCGTCGGTGTCCGTCGGGGTTCTTGGTGTCCGTCGGGTCCGTCAGTGTCTGCCGAGGTCCGTCGTACAGGAGGAACGGGTTGTTCCCCGAGCGCCGTGGGCAACCGTTACCGATCACCGGCGATGCAGCAGACTGGAACCCATGACGATTCACGAGAACCTCCTCGGGGGACCGCCCCCGACCCATCTCCCCGACGACCCGGAGCCGCGCGAGCTCCTCGCGAACGGCACGGCCCCCGCCGATGTCGCCGCCAAGTACCCCACCTCCTCGCTCGCCTGGGCGCAGCTCGCCGACGACGCGTTCGAGCGGGGCAGCGTCGTCGAGTCGTACGCCTACGCCCGTACGGGCTACCACCGCGGGCTGGACGCCCTGCGCCGCAGCGGCTGGAAGGGCCACGGCCCGGTGCCCTGGGAGCACGAGCCGAACCGCGGCTTCCTGCGCGCTCTGCACGCCCTCGCCCGCGCCGCGCAGGTGATCGGTGAGCAGGAGGAGTACGAGCGCTGCAGCCAGTTCCTGAAGGACTCCTCGCCGACGGCGGCCCAGACGCTGGGCTAGCCCGGCCGCCCTGCGGGGGCACTGACGCGGGTCCGCCTGGTGTGACCAGGCGGACCTTGCGGTTTCGGGGGACGATTGTGGAGGATGCCCGGTGGGGACCGGGGCCCCCGTGTCGGTAACGGCAGGGGCGGACCGCTACCCGGAGCACATTGCAGGAGACAGCGATGTCCCACCAGGCTCAGCCCACGCAGGCTCAGGAGCCCGAGACTCCGCATCTCGACTTCCAGGGCACGACGCCGTACGAGGACTACGTACAGGCGGACGTGCTCACCCACCTCCAGCACACCCTCTCCGACGACCCCGGAGAGATGGTCTTCCTGGTGACGACCCAGGTCATGGAGCTGTGGTTCACGGTCATCGTCCACGAGTGGGAGACGGCGGCCAAGGCGCTGCGCGCCGACGACGTCCCCGTCGCGGTGGCCGCGCTGAAGCGGTCCGTACGCGAGCTGGACGCGCTCAACGCGTCCTGGCGCCCGCTCGGACAGCTCACCCCCGCGCAGTTCAACTCCTACCGTTCGGCCCTCGGCGAGGGTTCCGGCTTCCAGTCGGCGATGTACCGGCGCATGGAGTTCCTGCTCGGCGAGAAGTCCGCCTCCATGCTCGTCCCGCACCGGGGCGCGTCGCGGGTGTACGCCGAGCTGGAGAAGGCCCTGCACGAGCCGAGCCTGTACGACGAGGTGCTGCGGCTGCTCGCGCGGCGCGGGCACGCGATCCCGGCCTCCGTGCTGGAGCGTGACGTGTCGAAGCGCTACGAGCCCGCGCCCGAGGTGGAGGCCGCGTGGGCGGCCCTGTACGCCGGTGACGACAGTGACGAGCTCGCGCGGCTCGGCGAGGCACTGACCGATGTCGCCGAGCTGGTGTGGCGCTGGCGCAACGACCACCTCGTCGCCACCCGGCGGGCGATGGGCTCGAAGACCGGCACGGGCGGCTCCGCCGGGGTGGCCTGGCTGGAGAAGCGCGCGCAGAAGAACGTGTTCCCCGAGCTGTGGACGGCGAGGTCCCATGTCTGAGCGAGCCCTTGTGTCCGCGCTGGGCGCGCGGGCGGCGGAACTGGACGCCGCGGACGAACTCGCCGGGCTGCGCGAGCAGTTCGTGCTCGACGACGTGGTCTACCTGGACGGGAACTCGCTCGGCGCGCTGTCGGCCGGGGTCCCCGGCCGGGTCGACGACGTCGTCCGCAGGCAGTGGGGCGAACTCCGCATCCGCTCCTGGGAGGAGAGCGGGTGGTGGACCGCGCCCGAGCGGATCGGCGACCGGATCGCCCCGCTGGTCGGCGCGGCGGCCGGACAGATCGTGGTCGGCGACTCGACCAGCGTGAACGTCTTCAAGGCGCTGGTGGGCGCGGTACGGCTGGCGGGCGAGGGGCGCGACGAGATCCTCGTCGACGCGACGACGTTCCCGACGGACGGGTACATCGCGGCGTCGGCGGCCCGTATGACGGGCTGCGAGCTGCGTCCGGTCGATCCGGACGAGGTGACCTCGGCGCTCGGTTCCCGCACGGCGGCCGTGCTGCTCAACCACGTCGACTACCGCACGGGCCGGCGCTTCGACCTCCCGTCCCTGACGTCCGCGATCCACGCGGCGGGTGCCGTATCGGTGTGGGACCTGTGCCATTCCGCGGGCGCCCTGCCGGTCGGGCTGGACGAGCACGGGGTGGACCTGGCGGTCGGGTGCACCTACAAGTACCTGAACGGCGGCCCGGGTTCGCCCGCGTACCTCTACGTCCGCGCAGGCCTCCAGGACCGCTTCGACTCCCCGCTCCCCGGCTGGAACTCGCACGCGGACCCCTTCGGCATGAGCCCGTCGTACGCACCCGCGTCCGGCGCGCTGCGCGGACGGGTCGGCACGCCGGACATCCTGTCGATGCTGGCCCTGGAAGCGGCGCTGGAGGTGTGGGACGGCGTCTCGATCGACAGCGTCCGCGCCAAGTCGCTCGCGCTGACCGACTTCTTCCTGGAATGTGTCTCCGCGTACGTCCCCGAGGGGCGGGTCGAGTCCGTGACTCCCTCCGCCCACGCGGAACGGGGCAGCCAGGTGGCCCTGCGCTGCGCGGACGCGGGCGCCGTGATGAAGTGCCTGATCGACAACGGCGTCGTAGGCGACTTCCGCCACCCGGACATCCTCCGCTTCGGCTTCACCCCCCTGTACGTCGGCTTCGCCGACACGGAGAGGGCGGCACGGGTACTGGCGGAGACCTTGAGCTGACCGGGGGTCGATCCGGCCGATCCGGTCGATCCGGCCCTCGGGGCGCAGCTCAGCTTTCCGCTTCAGGGGGCAGAGTCCAGCTCCTCCGGCTTCCGGTCGAGGGCAGAGTCCAGTCCCTCCGGCTTCCGGCCGGAGGGACAGGATTCAGCCCCTCCGGCGTTTGAGGAGCGGGGTCCGGGGCGGAGCCCCGGGGACGATGGGGGTCCCCTGGTCGAGCGAAGCCGAGACCTTGGGGGAGGGTAGGGGCGGAGGGGGCAAATCCCTCTGGCCCCACCCGGTACCGCCGGGTGCTGGCGGCGCCCGGTAACGCCGGGTGCCGTCCGCCGAATCCGTTTCACCGCTGAGAGGTCGGAGCATGCAGGACGACACCGCATCCCGGGACGGCGACGACGCCGCGGCGCAGCACCGCCCGGGCGCACAGCGCGAAGGTGCGCGGCACGATGGTGCGCCTCGGGACGGTGCAGCCGAGCGCGACGCCGCCATCGCGCGTGACGCCGCCGAAGAGGCGTCCGCCTTCTCGCACCCGGCCGTGGACCCCGACGTCACCATGGCGTACGGCGACCACCCCGACCAGGTGATCGACTTCTACGCCCCGCGTGAGCCCGACCCGGCGGTCCCCACCCCTCTCGTGGTCGTCCTGCACGGCGGCGCCTGGCGCGCCCCGTACGACCGTCGTCACATCACCCCGTTCGCCGACTTCCTGACCCGCCGCGGATTCGCCGTGGCGAACGTCGAGTACCGCCGCGGCGAGGCGACGCCACCCGTCCCGGGCGGCCCCACGATCCCCGCGCAGGCCGGTCCCGCGGCCCCCGGACCGGACGGCGCGGCCTCTTCCGGGGCCGACGGATCCGGCGACCGAGGCGATGACAGGACTCAGGGCGGCAGCGGCGGCGACACCGGCGCCGGAACTCCGGTCGCCGGCCGGTGGCCCGACACCTTCGACGACGTGGCCGCCGCGCTCGACGCGCTGCCCGCCCTCGTACGCGCGGCGCTCCCGGAGGCCGACCCCCTCCGCATGGTGATCACCGGCCACTCGGCGGGCGGTCACCTGGCCCTGTGGGCAGCGGCCCGCCACCTGCTGCCCGCCGACGCGCCCTGGCACATCGACCGCCCCGCACCCCTGCGCGGCGTCGTCGCCCTCGCCCCGATCGCTGATTTCGAGGTCGCGGAGCAGCTCGACGTCTGCGGTGGAGCGTCCCGCCAACTCCTGGGTGGGGAAGCCACGTTCGCGGAACGCCTGCCGTACGCCGACCCTGTGCGGCTGCTCCCCACCGGTATCGCCACCACGCTCGTCCAGGGCCGCAGCGACATCGTCGTTCCGCAGGCGGTCGCCGAGTCGTACGCGGACGCGGCGGCCAAGGCGGGCGAGGTGGTCGGTCTGACGCTCCTGGAGGACGTCGGCCACTTCCCTCTGATCGACCCGGCCGCCGACGCCTGTGCCGTGGTGGCGGAGGAGATCGCCCAACTGGTCTGGTAGCCGGGCAGCCCACTCGATATCCGAGAGCGCCGAAGTCCCTTGAAAATCAGGGAAGTTGACCTCCTTTCGACCCCCTTTGATCCCCTCTCCTGAACCCCGGTCATACCCGTAGTACCTGAGAGCTACCTCCCGAATGGGGTCCGCAGCGGGACGCGGACGACAGGTGACGATCCGTAATTTCCCTTCCAGCGACGCCCGATGAACGGGCGGACGGGGAGGGACGGACACGATGGATTTCCGTGCGAAGCCGATCGCCGGGGGGAGAGCGGACGTCCCCGAGGATCCGCCACGGGACAGCCCGAGCGCGCCACCCGCGGCAACCGAGGTCCCGTGCCTTCGCGTCGAGGCTCCGCGCCCTCGCGCCGAAGCACCGCGCCTCCGTGCTGGAGGCGGGTTCGCCCGTCGGCTGCGCCGGACGCTGCTCGCCGCGCTCGTCATGGCGGCGGTCGTCGTCCCCGTGTCCGCCGCCGCCCACCCGGAGATCCCCGCGCCGGAACCAGCGGTCCTCGCACCGCTGACGGCGTCGACCTTGGCGAAGGCGTACGAGGCGAACCGGGCCGATGCCGCGGAGGCGGCCCGGATGGCCGCGGACCACGGCGACCGCACTCGGGCCACCGCCGACCGCGCCATGGCGGCCTCCTCCCGCCGCTTCCTTTCCTTCGACGGCCGGGGACCCGGCCGGGCCGTCGAGGTCTTCGGCGACCTCGCCCACGCCGACCGCGTGGCCGTCCTGGTCCCGGGTTCGGACACCACGCTGGAGACGTACGACCGGTTCCGCGCCGGCGCCGTCGCCCTGCACGACCGACTCGGCCCGCGCGGCGCCGTCCTCGCCTGGCTCGGCTACGAGACACCGGGCACCGTGAGCACCACGGTCCTGACGACGGACCGCGCGGAGCAGGCGGCCCACCTCCTGCGGGCGTTTCTGCGCCAACTGCGCGGTGTCGTCGGCCGGTCGGCGCATCTGTCCCTGCTGTGCCACTCGTACGGCACGGTGGTCTGCGGCCGCGCGGCCCCGGGCCTGGACGTGAGTGACATCGTCGTAGTCGGCAGTCCGGGCACCGGAGCGTCCTCCGCCGCCGCGCTGCGCACCTCCGCCCGCGTCTGGGCCGCCCGCGGCTCCGCCGACTGGATCGCGCACGTCCCGCACGCGAGCGTCGGCCTCTTCGGTACGACCGTCGGCTTCGGCCCCGACCCGGTGTCCCCGTCCTTCGGCGCCCAGGTCTTCCAGGCGGGCGCCGGCGGCCACAGCGACTACTTCGCACCGGGCTCGGTGTCCCTGGCCAACCTCGCCCGCATCGTCCTCGGCGACACCTCGGAGGTGACCCGTGCGTGACCTGACCGGCACGACCGCCCTGACCGGCGTACGGACCGCGATCCACCGCATCGACCGTGCCACCCCCGTCGAGCGGGACCGCGCCGTCGACGCCCTGCGCGCCCTCGCGATCCTGGGCGTCGTCCTGGGCCACTGGCTGGTGACGGCGCTGGTCGCGGACGGCGGCGCGCTGCATACGGCGAGCCCGTTGCAGCACATGCGCTGGCTGACCCCGATCTCCTGGGTCTTCCAGACGCTCGCCGTGTTCTTCCTGGTGGGCGGTCATGTGGCGACGAAGAGCTACACGTCGGCGCAGGCGCGCGGCACGACGTACGGACAGTGGCTGCGCGCCCGGACGGGCCGTCTTCTGAGGCCGGTGGCGGCGGTGCTGGCGCTCTGGGGGGTGGCGACGGCCTGCCTGCTGGTGTCCGGCGCGGACTTCGGCACGGTGCGCACGCTGGTGAAGCTGGCGCTGTCCCCGCTCTGGTTCCTGGTGGTCTTCGCCGGACTGACAGCGGCGACACCGCTGGTGACCCGCCTCAACCCGCTGTGGCCGCTGGCCGTCGTCCTCCATGTGGACGTCATCCGCTTCGGCTTCGGAGGCCCGGCGTGGCTCGGCTGGGTGAACCTCGCGGCGGGCTGGCTGGTGCCGTACGCCCTGGGCGCGGCCTGGACACGCGGCGAGCTGGAGCGGCGGCGCGCGGGCTGGGTACTGTTCGGCGGCGGCGCGGTGGCGACGGCTGTGCTGGTGACGTGGGCGGGTTATCCGGCGTCCATGGTCGGCATACCGGGGGCTGCCGTCTCCAACCTCGACCCGCCGACGCTGGCCGCGGTCACCTTCGGACTGGCCCAGTGCGGACTCGCCCTGCTGCTGCGCGAGCCGCTGCGCCGGGGGATGCGGCGCCCCGCTGTCTGGGCGGGCACAGCCTTCGTCAACCTCTCCGCGATGACGATATTCCTCTGGCACCAGACGTCCCTGATGGCGGTGACCGCCCTCGGCCTGCTCGCGGGCCGGCTTCCCGGCCTGCACACCACCCCCGACTCCCTGGCGTGGGTGGCCGCGAGAGTCGCCTGGCTGCCCGTCTTCCTCTGCGCCCTCGCCCTGTGCTGGTGCGCCTTCAGCATCCACGAGCGGGGACCCCGTCGTCCCACCGGCCGCCCGTCCCGAGTCGTCCGCGTCCACCGAGGCCGCGGCCCGGCCACACCCGAGGCGGCGCCCCGTGCCTAGGCTTGACGACGTGACCAGCGAGGAGCACCGGCCCCCGAACAGTGAGCCCGCCAAGCTCCCTGACGACCCATCACGCCCGCCCGGGACACCCGCTTCCACCACCGGGCCTGGCAATTCCGCCACCACCGTACCCATGAGCCGGGCCCCCCGCGGTACCCGCGTACAGGTACTCGCCCGGTCCCCTTTCCCGTTCCTGCGGGGGATCCTGGCCGAGCTCGCGGTGCCGGCGGCCGCGCCGCTGCCGCCGTTGTCCCGGCCCCGTTGGCTGCGCCGGCTGCCGCATGTCGTGGTGTGCGTGATCGCGCTCGGGCTCGGGCTGGCGGCCATGGACGAGCTGAGCGACGGCTATCGACTGGGTTTCCCGCTGGGCACGGTGAGCGGCATCGCGCTGGGCGCGGCGATCGTGCTCGCGCTGTGGCGTCCCGTGCCGGCCTGGTGGCTGTCGCTCGGCGCCACCGTGGTCGCCGCCGCCGCTGCCCGCTCGGACATGGTGGCGGCCGTCCCGGGACCGATGCCGGGACCGGGACCTGACTGGCCGTGGAGCACGCCCGCGATCATGGCGCAGGCCTTCGTGCTCTTCCTGCTCGCCCTGCGGCTGCCCACGCGCGTCGCAGTCGGCGCGCTGTCCCTGACCTGTCTGGCCACCTATGTGCTGCAGGGCCTGGTCGGCGGACCGTCGTACCCTCCGACGGCGATGTTCCCCGGACCGTCGTACCCTCCGACGGCGATGTTCCCCGGACCGTCGTATCACTCGACGGGAGCGCTCGCGGTCGTCGTCTTCGCCGCCGTCGTTCTTCTCGGCACAGCGCTGCGCGGTCGCCGTGAGGCCCGCACCCAACTGGTCGAGCAGGCTTCGCTGACCGAGGAGGAGCGAGCCCGCCGCACGGTCCTGGAGGAGCGCAGCCGTATCGCGCGTGAGCTCCATGACGTGGTCGCGCACCACATGTCGGTGATTTCCATTCAGGCGCAGGTCGCCCCGCACCTGGTCGAGAATCCGACCGAGGAATTGAAGGAGAACCTGGAGGGCATCCGGCAGAACGCCCTGGAGGCGCTGACCGAGCTGCGCCGGGTGCTCGGAGTGCTGCGTTCGGAGAATCCGGAGGACCCGTACGGCCTCGGTGCGGGTGCCGGCGTGGCGCCGGACGCCCCGCAGCCCACGCTGGGCCGCCTCGACGCCCTGGTCGAGAACACCCGCGCCGCGGGACTGGACGTGACCACGGAGATCACCGGGGAACAGCTTCCCCTGGCACCGGGCGTCGAGCTGTCGGCCTACCGGATCATCCAGGAGGCACTGAGCAACGCCCTGCGCCATGCGCCGGGTTCCGCGGTCAAGGTGGAGCTCTGGCACTTTCCGCGGGGTCTCCAGGTGAGAGTCGTCAACTCGCGGCCCGAGCGCCCCGCTCCGCCGTCCCCGGGCGCGGGACACGGACTGCTCGGCATGCGTGAGCGCGTCGCGATGCTGGGTGGCACCCTCGTGACCTCAAAGACGTCGTGCGGCGGTTTCGCAGTGGCGGCCTTCCTCCCGGGCAACGGCCCCGCACCCACCGACGACGACGCGCCCACCCACGATGCCGCCCGGACCGACGACACCTTCACCAGCCTCCCAGACGACACCTTCACAGGCCTTCCAGGGGAAGAGACGCCATGACGACCGTGAGCGGCACCATCCGCGTACTGATCGCCGACGACCAGCAGATGGTCCGGCAGGGATTCACCGTGCTGCTCAACACCCACCCGGGCATCGAGGTGATCGGCCAGGCCGTCGACGGACTCGACGCGATTCTCAAGGTCGCCGAACTCGCCCCGGACGTCGTCCTGATGGACATCCGCATGCCCGAACTCGGCGGTATCGAGGCGACCCGCCGCATCACCACCGACACGCCGCACATCAAAGTCCTGGTACTCACCACCTTCGACCTCGACGAGTACGTCTACGAAGCTCTCCGCGCCGGCGCCTCCGGCTTCCTCCTCAAGGACGCCTCGGCCGATCAACTCGCGGAGGCGGTCCGCGTCGTAGCGGCCGGCGACGCCCTCCTCGCCCCCGGCATCACCCGCCGCCTCATCGCCGAGTTCTCCCGCCTCGACTCCACCCCGCGCGCCCCCCTCAAGCAACGCGTCGGCGACCTCACCGAACGCGAAACCGAGGTCCTGGCCCACATCGCCCAGGGCCTCTCCAACGCCGAGATCGCCCAACGCCTGGTGGTGGCCGAGCAGACCGTGAAAACCCACGTCGGCCGCATCCTCGTCAAACTCGGCCTGCGCGACCGCACCCAAGCAGCGGTCTTCGCCTACGAATCGGGCCTGATCCGCCCCACGGGCTACTGACCCACCAGCCCCCGCCAACCCTCACAACCCACGGAGGCACGGAGGCACGGAGGGCACGGAAGGCGTGATGGTCCCGCAGCGCACCCGTGGGCGTGAGGGGGTCCGCGCCCGGCCCCACGCCCCCGCACCTGTCCGCGCCCGGCCCCGCAGGCCCGCACCCGGACGCGAGTGCCCCACCACGGGCAGTCGCCGAGTCCACACCCCGGCCCTACCCGTAGTACCTGAGACGGACCCCCAAGGACCCTCCTCGCAGGTGACGACCCCACCCCCACCGGGCCCTACCGTTTTGAACGTGACCGAGACGACCCAGACGCAGACGATGTCCCCGCCCCCCGGCGGTGCCGGGGCCAAGCCCCGCAGCCCGGAGTACCGCCTCGCGGCGGACGCCGTACGCGGCCTGCGACAGGACATGTTCCACGACGCCTTCGCCTACCGCCCGCTTCGCCGCATGCGCACGGACGGCCCCATCACCCGCCGCCTCCCCGGAACCCTGCGCACGTACGCCGCCTGGACCCCGCACGCGACGGTGGCCGCGGCCGGCCTGCTGGCCATGGCCGCGGGCTCCACCGCCGCCGGCGGCCCCGGCGGCGGCCCGGTCGCGTCTCTGCTGTGCGGGCTCCTCGCCCTGCTCCCGGTCCTGGCGACCCTCGTCCGTCCGATCGGCGCTTTCTGGTTCTCGATCGCGGCGGTCCCGGTCGTCGCCGTGTTCGACGGGGCCTGGGGCGACTGGCCGTGGGCGCCCGGCAGTTTCGTGGCGCACGTCACCGTGCTGACGGTCGTCGCCCTGCGGTCGCGCCCTCGCGTCGCGGCCTGGATGTGGCTGCTGACCGCGGCGTACGGCCTGATGGCCGAGACGCTCTTCGGCGGGGGCTACTACACCGCCACCACGTTCCCGCTCCTCTTCGTCTCCGCGCTCGCCCTTCTGATCGTCTCGGTTCTGAACATCCGCAGGGAAGCCGTGCAGGAAGTGACGGCCCACCAGTCGGAGACGGCCCAGGAGCGTTCCAAGCGCACGCTGCTCGAAGAGCGCACGACGATCGCCCGCGAGTTGCACGATGTGGTGGCGCACCACATGTCGGTTGTCGCCATCCAGGCGGAGGCGGCGCCCTACCGGGTGGAGAATCCGCCCCCGGAGCTGGAGCAGGCCTTCGTCACGATCCGGGAGAACGCGGTGGCGGCGCTGACCGAGCTGCGCCGTGTGCTGGGCGTGGTCAGAGCCGAGGACTACGAGGCTCCGGACGCACCGCAGCCCACTCTCGCCGATCTGGACGCGCTCCTCGCCAACGTGCGGGACGCGGGTCTGACCGTGGAGAAGGCGGTCACCGGCGCGGTGCGCGAGCTTCCGCAGGGCGTCGAGCTGTCGGCGTACCGGATAGTCCAGGAGGCTCTCAGCAACACCCTGCGCCACGCGCCGGGAGCGTCGGCCCGCGTCGAGATCGGTTATGTCCTCGGCGGGCTCGGCCTGCGCATAGTCAACGGCCCCGCGCCGGTGACGACTCTGGAGAAGTCCACGCACGGCGCGGGGCACGGCATCACGGGCATGCGCGAGCGGGTCACGATGCTGGACGGTGAGATGACGACGGGCGTCATGGACGACGGAGGGTACGAGGTGGCGGTGTTCCTGCCGGTGCGGTCGGGGGAGGAGACCGGATGACGGGCGGCACGGGCCGCGCGATCCGCGTACTGATCGCCGACGACCAGATGATGGTCCGCGAGGGCTTCTCCGTGCTGCTCGGCGCGATGCCGGACATCGAGGTGGTCGGTGAGGCGGTCAACGGCCGGGAGGCGGTCGACCGGGTCCGTGAACTGCAACCGGACGTCGTGCTGATGGACATCCGCATGCCGGAGATGAACGGGATCGACGCGACCCGGGAGATCGTCGCCGCGGACGGTGCCGCGAAGGTGCTGGTGCTGACGACGTTCGATCTCGACGAGTACGTGTATCAGGCGCTGCGGGCAGGGGCGTCCGGGTTCCTGCTCAAGGATGCCTCGGCCCGCCAGCTCGCCGACGGGGTGAGGGTGGTGTCGGCCGGGGAGGCGCTGCTCGCCCCCTCGGTCACCAGGCGGCTGATCACGGAGTTCTCCAAGCTCGCGGACGCGCCCCGGCTGTCGGCGACGGCGCACGCGGCGTACGGGGATCTGACCGATCGGGAGACGGAGGTGCTGGTGCTGATCGCGCAGGGGCTGTCGAACGCGGAGATCGCCGCGCGGCTCGTCGTCGCGGAGTCGACGATCAAGACCCATGTGAGCCGCATCCTGGTGAAGCTGGGCCTGCGGGACCGGACGCAGGCGGCTGTGTTCGCGTACGAGGCGCGCCTGGTCACCCCGAGGTGATCCTGGCAGGGCTGGTCACATCCCGGTGGCCGTGGCACGGAGAGGCGCACGGGGCGACGGGCGGGAGCCGGCCCTGCCGGGGTGACCGGGAGGGGGAGGCGGCGGCCCGTTGTCCAGGACGGCCCTGTTCAGCGGGGGGTGGGTCGGGCTAGCGTCCGTTCATGGCAGCTTTGGAGAGTTCGCGGGCCTTCGACCCGTGGGATCCGGCGTTCGTGGCGGACCCGTACCCGGCGTACGAGGAACTGCGTGCACGAGGCCGGGTGCACTACTACGAGCCGACGAACCAGTGGCTGGTGCCGCACCACGCGGATGTGTCGGCGCTGCTGCGGGACCGCCGACTGGGCCGGACGTATCAGCACCGGTTCACGCACGAGGACTTCGGGCGGACCGCGCCGCCGCCGGAGCATGAGCCGTTCCATGTGCTCAACGATCACGGGATGCTCGATCTGGAGCCTCCGGACCACACGCGGATCCGGCGGCTGGTGTCGAAGGCGTTCACGCCGCGCACGGTGGAGCGGCTGAAGCCGTATGTGGAGGGCCTGGCGGGTGAGCTGGTCGACCGGCTGGTGGAGGCGGGCGGCGGGGATCTGCTGACCGATGTGGCGGAGCCACTGCCGGTGTCGGTGATCGCGGAGATGCTGGGTGTCCCGGAGTCCGAACGGGCACCGTTGCGGCCCTGGTCGGCGGACATCTGCGGTATGTACGAACTGAACCCGTCCGAGGAGGTGGCGCGGAAGGCGGTGCGGGCGTCGGTGGAGTTCACCGAGTACCTGCGAGGGCTGATCGAGGCCCGCCGCAAGGAGCCGGCGGACGATCTGATCTCGGGGCTCATCGCGGCGCACGACGAGGGCGACCGGCTCACCGAGCAGGAGATGATCTCCACCTGCGTGCTGCTGCTCAACGCGGGGCACGAGGCGACGGTCAACTCGACGGTGACCGGTTGGTGGACCCTGTTCCGGCATCCCGGGCAGCTGGCGGCGCTGCGCGCGGACCACGCCCTGATCCCCACGGCGGTGGAGGAGCTGATGCGCTACGACACCCCGCTCCAGCTGTTCGAGCGCTGGGTGCTGGACGACATCGAGATCGACGGGACGACGGTCCCTCGGGGCGCGGAGATCGCGATGCTCTTCGGTTCCGCGAACCGTGACGCCGAGGTGTTCGCGGACCCGGAGAGGTTGGACCTGTCCCGGGCGGAGAACCCGCACATCTCCTTCAGCGCGGGTATCCACTACTGCATCGGCGCTCCGCTGGCCCGGCTCGAACTGGCGGCGTCCATGAGCGCGCTCCTGACCAAGGCCCCCGCTCTCCGGCTCACCGAGGAACCGGTCCGCAAACCGAACTTCGTGATCCGCGGACTGGAGGGCCTGTCGGTCGAGGTCTGACAGCCGTCGCGGACCCCTGCCCGGCGGCGCGACCTCTCCTGCCGCCGGGCCGCGCCACCTTTTGCCCCGCCTGCCACCTCGTCAGGCCGCCTGTCTGCCACCTGTTTTTTAGGCCCCCTGCCTGCCACCTCGTCAGGCCGCGCGGTCTGTCATCCCGTCAGGCCGCGTCGGGCCTTACGTCGTCAGGTCGCGGCGGCGCAGGGCCGTCAGTCCTGCCGCTGTCAGGGCCGCTGCGATCCCGGTGAGGACGAGCACCGGTGTCCAGGCCATGGTGCCGCCCGGCAGCTTCGGGAGGTGGCCGAAGGGGGAGAGGTCCATGACGGTCTGGGGGATGTTCAGGGCGGGCCCGATCCAGCCGAGGAGGAGGGCGAGGCCCGCCGCGGCCCAGGCACCGGGGGCGAGCCGGGGCGAGAGGCCGTAGAGCAGGACGGCGACACCGCCCAGGGTCCAGATCGCCGGGACCTGGACCAGGCAGGCTCCGAGGACGGCGCCGAGTTCGGAGCCGTAGCCGAGAGCGAGGCCGAGTCCGCCGAGCAGCATGATCAGGCTTGCGCCGCCGAAGGCGAGGACGAGGTGTCCGCCGGCCCAGCGCAGCCGCCCGACGGCGGCGGCGAGCAGGGGTTCGGCGCGCTGCGAGGTCTCCTCGCCGTGCAGCCGGAGCACGGAGGAGACGATGTAGAGGGCGGCGACCATGCCCAGCATGTTCACCATGGCGGCGAGGAACGCGTCGGTGATGCCGGCCTGTCCACCCATCCGCTCGATGATCTCGCGGGTCTTGGCATTGCCGCCGACCAGGTCAGCGGCCCCCTTCGTGATGCCGCCGAACGCGGCGCCCGCGGCGAGGAAGCCGAGGCTCCAGCCGAGGACGGCGCCGCGTTGCAGCCGCCAGGCCAGTGCTTCGGCGGTGCCGAGGCGGCCGGTCGCGGGCCCCGGCCGGGTGGGCAGGAAGCTCATGCCGACATCCCGCCGCCCGGCGAGTGCGTAGGCGGCGGCACCCTGTGCGGCGACGGCCGCGACGAACAGCAGCAGGACCCACCAGCGTTCGTCCGCGAAGGCGCGGAGGTTCTCCAGCCAGCCCAGAGGGGAGATCCAGGTCAGCAACGACGAGCCGTCGTCGGTCGCCGAGTCGCCCGCCGCCCTGAGGACGAACGCGGCGCCGATCAGCCCGCCCGTCAGCCCCTTGGCGAGCCGTGCGCTCTCCGTCAGCTGGGCGACGATCGCGGCCATGGTCGCGAAGACCATCCCGGTCGCGCCGATCGCGAGCCCCAACGCCAGGGCTCCGGAGCCGCCCTGTCCGGCGAGGCCGCCCGCGATGAGCAGGGCGAGGACGCCGTTGGCGACGAGCGCCGCGAGCAGCGCGGCGGTCAGCGGGGCCCGCCGTCCGACCATCGCGGCGGAGATGAGTTCCTGCCGTCCGCTCTCCTCCTCGTCCCGGGTGTGCCGTACGACGATGATCAGGCTCATGATGGCGGCGAGGACTCCGGCGTAGCTGCCGATGCGCCAGGCGGTGAGTCCGCCGATCGAGTCGCTGAACACTGGCCCGTAGGTGGCGCGCAGGGAGCTGTTGGTGAGCATCTGCCGGGCCAGGGTGGCCCGTTCGGCCGGGGTGCTGTAGACGGTCTTCAGCGAGGCCGGCAGGGAGAGCACCAGCAGACCGGTCACGCCGATCCACAGCGGCATCATCACGCGGTCGCGGCGCAGCGCGAACCTCAGCAGCGTTCCGGTGCCGGCCAGCGGGCGGGAGCCGCCGACGCGTGCGGCGAAGGCGCCGGCGGCCGGGGTGGTCGTGGCGGTCATCGGGCCACCGTCTCTTCGGATCCGTCCGCCCGGCTGTCCGCCTGGACATCCCGCCGGCCGTCCGCCTGGACATCCCGCCGGCCGTCCGGCTGGACGTCCTCCTGGTAGTGCCGCAGGAACAGCTCCTCCAGGGTGGGCGGGGTCGAGGTCAGCGACCGTACGCCGGAGTCGGTCAGCGACCGCAGGACGGCGTTCAGCTTGTCGGTGTCGACGTGGAGCCGGACCCGGCACCGGACTCCGTCCGGCCGGACCCCGGCGTCCTGGCCTTCGAGGTCCTGGACTTCCAGTTCGTGGACCCCGGGCAGGGACGCCAGTCCGTTCGGCGGGCCGGTGAGTTCGGCGGTGACGCTGGTGCGGGTGAGGTGGCGCAGGTCGGCGAGGGAGCCGCTCTCGACGGTCCGGCCCTTGCGGATGATGCTGACGCGGTCGCAGAGTTCCTCGACCTCGCTCAGGATGTGCGAGGACAGCAGGATGGTGCGGCCCCGGTCGCGTTCCTCCCGGACGCACCGCTGGAAGACCTCTTCCATCAGCGGGTCAAGGCCCGAGGTCGGCTCGTCCAGGATGAGCACGTCGACGTCCGAGGCGAAGGCGGCGACGAGGGCGACCTTCTGACGGTTGCCCTTCGAGTAGGTGCGCCCCTTCTTGGTGGGGTCGAGCTCGAAGCGCTCGATCAGATCGGCGCGCCGCGCGGGGTCGAGGCCGCCGGTCCGTCCGCCGTCCTTCCCGCCGCGCCGGGTGCGGCCCCCGTTGTGCAGCCGCCCGTAGAGGTCGATGACCTCGCCGCCGGAGAGGTTGCGCCACAGGGTCACGTCGCCGGGGACGTAGGCGACCCGGCGGTGCAGTTCGACCGCGTCCGTCCAGGGGTCCATGTCCAGCATCCGTGCCGCGCCCGAGTCGGCGCGCAGCAGGCCCAGCAGGACCCGGATGGTGGTGGACTTCCCGGAGCCGTTGGGGCCGAGGAAGCCGTGCACTTCGCCGGCCTCGACCTCCAGGTCGAGGCCGTCCAGTGCGTGCGTCTTGCCGAACGACTTGTGCAGTCCGGCGACGCTGATTGCCGTCGTCATGGTCCAGAACGTACGCTTCTTTCAGAAATTTGTGAAGTTAAGGAAACATGTAAATCCTGGATACACTCGACGGCGACGCGTGAGCTGGGGAGATGATCGACAGATGGCGGAACCGACTGCGGCGGAGCGGGACCCGGAGGCGGTCTCGAAGTTCGTCGAGGGCTTCGCGGCACAGCTCGTCGAGGCCGGGATGCAGCGGATGCCCGCCCGGGTCTTCGCGGCGCTGCTGGCCTCCGACGCCGGTGCCATGACCTCCGCCGAACTCGGCGAGCAGCTTCAGGTCAGCCCTGCGGCCGTCTCCGGCGCGGTGCGCTATCTCGCGCAGCAGCACATGGTCGCGCGCGAGCGCGAACCCGGTTCGCGGCGCGAGCGGTACCGGGTGCACAGCAACCAGTGGTACGAGGCGCTGACCAACCGCGACGCGGTGCTCAAGCGCTGGGAACTCGCCCTGCGCGTCGGCGTCGACTCCCTCGGTTCCACGACTCCCGCCGGGCGCCGGCTCTCCGAGACCCTCGCGTTCTTCGAGTTCATCGACGGCGAGGTCGCCGCGATGATGGAACGCTGGCGTGCCCACCGCGAGACGCTGTACGGCGACGGGTGACGAGCGGGACCGGGCACCCCGGTCCCGTTCCGTCCTGATTCCGTTCCGTCGCGGTGGAACCGGCACGTGGTCTCTTCGGGGTGGACCGCACCCCGTCCCGGCGGGGGGGCACCGGCACCCCGCCCCGTGAGTGTGCCGTCGGCGGGGGCGAATCCCACGCCGTCACCGGCAGGGTGTCGTCGGCGGCGCCAGGCCCCACGCCGTCATCGGCAGGGTGTTGCCGGTGGCGCCAGGCCCCACGCCGTCATCGGCAGGGTGTTGCCGGTGGCGCCAGGCCCCACGCCGTCATCGGCAGGGTGTTGCCGGTGGCGCCAGGGCCCACGCCGTCATCGGCAGGGTGTTGCCGGTGGCGCCAGGCCCCACGCCGTCATCGGCAGGGTGTCATCGGTGGCGCCGGGTGCCGGGCTGTCACCGTCAGTGCGTGGCCGGCAGGGTCAGGCCCCAGGCCGACTCCCGTACGGTCCAGGTCCGGGTCCGGACCGGGCCGCTCACCACGGAGTCCGCGCGGTAGCGGAAGTCGGCGCCGGAGACGGTGACCTTGTGGCCCAGCAGCCGCAGGGGGGAGGACTCGGCCCCCACGGACACCGCGCGGACCTCGATCTCGGCTCCGGTTCCCGATCCGCCCGGTGTCACGGACACGGCTTCCACGGGCTGGTCCAGATCCACCACGCACACCCCGTCGACCTCGATCCGCAGCCGGGAGGGCCCTGGTCCGGGTGCGGAGGCGAGCCGGGACGGCCGGGAGGCGAGGGTCCGTACCAGGGACTGGTAGGTGCGGAGCCAGGGATGTGTGCCTGCCTCGCCGGGCGCTCCCGCGTGCACCGGAGCGGGCGGCCGGGAGGGCAGCGAGGGGATGCGCAGCGCGCCGAGCACCACGCCGTCACTGTCGTCCACGAGCAGGTCGAGCCGTTGCTCGGCCCCGTCGAGGACCGCTCTGGCCGCCGCGACGGCCCCCATCGGCACCCCGAGCGAACGGGACAGCGACAGCACACCGCCCACGGGCACGAAGGACAGCGCGCACGCGGCGAGTTCCCGCCGCCGGTGCAGCAGGGACACCGCCCGCAGCAGGGCACCGTCGTCACCGATGACGACGAGTCGGCGCGTACCCCGGCGGATCAGTGCCCGAGCGAATTCCTCGGGTCCCTCCGGGAGGCACACTTTCGTCGCCGCACCCGCGCTGAGCACGTCTTTCGCGATCCGTACGGACTCGCCGTCCGTTCGCCGGGCGACCGGGTCGATGACCACCAGGAGCTGGTCGGAAGCCGCCACCTCGGTCCTGCCTCGCTTCCTCGGGTAGCATCTTTGTGCAAGAGCCCCTTGCGCCTTTGCGCCAGGGGCTTCGTCTATTCCGGGGCATCCGGTCCGACGGTCGCGGCCAATGGTGGTCGCCGACGTGCGCAGCTGTAGCCAGAACCAGCCGCGTACGTCCCCGACCTTGGACATGCCCCGCCCGGAAGGGGTGTACGCCTGTGCCCGCACTTGTGCTGCTCGGTGCTCAGTGGGGTGACGAAGGCAAGGGAAAGGCCACCGACCTGCTCGGTGGATCCGTGGACTATGTGGTGCGCTACCAGGGCGGCAACAACGCCGGCCATACGGTAGTCGTGGGCGACCAGAAATACGCTCTCCACCTCCTCCCTTCCGGAATCCTCACGCCGGAGTGCACTCCGGTGATCGGCAACGGAGTCGTCATCGACCCGTCCGTCCTGTTCTCCGAGCTGAACGGACTGAACGAGCGCGGCGTCGACACTTCCAAGCTGCTGATCAGCGGAAACGCTCATATCATCACGCCTTACAACGTCACTGTCGACAAGGTGACGGAACGCTTCCTCGGAAAGCGGAAGATCGGGACCACCGGACGCGGTATCGGTCCGACCTACGCGGACAAGATCAACCGCGTCGGCATCCGCATCCAGGACCTCTACGACGAGTCGATCCTCGTCCAGAAGGTCGAAGCGGCGCTGGAGGTCAAGAACCAGCTGCTCACCAAGCTCTACAACCGGCGAGCCATCGAGGCGAGCCAGGTCGTCGAGGAGCTGCTGGGCTACGCGGACCGGCTCAAGCCGTACGTCGCGGACACCGTCCTGATCCTCAACGAGGCGCTGGAGCAGGACAAGGTCGTGCTCTTCGAGGGCGGCCAGGGCACGCTGCTGGACATCGACCACGGTACGTATCCGTTCGTGACGTCGTCCAACCCGACCGCGGGCGGCGCCTGCACGGGCGCCGGCGTCGGCCCGACCAAGATCAGCCGGGTCATCGGCATCCTCAAGGCGTACACGACCCGTGTCGGCTCGGGCCCGTTCCCGACCGAGCTCCTCGACGCCGACGGCGAGGCGCTGCGGCGCATCGGCGGCGAGCGCGGTGTGACGACCGGCCGTGACCGGCGCTGCGGCTGGTTCGACGCGGTCATCGCCCGCTACGCGACCCGCGTGAACGGTCTGACCGACTTCTTCCTCACCAAGCTGGACGTCCTGACCGGCTGGGAGGAGATCCCGGTCTGCGTGGCGTACGAGATCGACGGCAAGCGCGTCGAGGAACTCCCGTACTCCCAGACCGACTTCCACCACGCGAAGCCGATCTACGAGAACCTCCCCGGCTGGTCCGAGGACATCACCAAGGCGAAGACCTTCGCGGACCTCCCGAAGAACGCGCAGGACTACGTGAAGGCGCTGGAGGAGATGTCGGGCGCGCCGATCTCCGCGATCGGCGTCGGACCGGGCCGCACCGAAACGATCGAGATCAACTCGTTCATCTAGCGCGGAGCGGTGTCCGGACCAGGTTCCGGCGCGGTATCCGGAGCGGTGTCCGGATCAGAGTCGGAAGCCGTTTCCGGAAGAGTTGTTCCACGAGTGCGCCCCCGGCCGACATCCGGGGGCGTACCCGTACCTGGGGAGCCGGCCTCAGCGCGAGGTCAGTCTCCACAGGTGGTCGGCGGTGCCGTTGTCGTCCCACTGGAGGACCTGGGCGCCGGTGGAGGTGCTCATGCCGTTCACGCCGAGCAGCAGACCGCTGTTGTAGTTGGCGATCTTGTAGTAGCCGTCACCGGCCGGGATCAGCTGCCAGAGGTGGTCGGCGGTGCCGTTGTCCGCCCAGATCAGCGCGGTCCCTCCGGCCGCCGTGCTCGCGTTCGAGATGCCGAGCAGCAGGCCGCTCGCCTTGCCGGTGATTCTGTAGAGGCCGGATCCGGCGGAGGAGAGGGTCCACGACTGGCCGGCGCCGGTGGAGGACGTGGCCTGGACGACCGCGGTGCCCTGGGCCGTGCCCGCGTTCTGGGTGTCCAGGGCGAGGGCGCTGTTCTTGTTGGTGATCTGGTAGGTCCCGGCGAGCGAGGTGGAGCTGCCGCTGGGGGTGAGGACCAGGTGGTAGCCGTCCGAGGCGTTCATGGCCACGGGCACGGTGACGGCCCCGTTCGAGACCGTGTAGTCGGCCTCCGAGATCGTGTACGGGGCCGCCACGGCCGTGGTGCGGCCCTTGGACGGGGTGTACTCCAGCTTGGCGTGCACCGTGCTGCCGAAGGCGGACAGGGAGCCGAGGCCCTTGACCGTCACGGCGGTCGAACCGGTGCCGCCGCCGAACACGACGCTGATCTGCCGACCGTCCCCGGTGCGGGACGCGGCTCCGTCGATGCCCGTCTGGCCCGGCGGCGTGGTGGGGACCATGCTGCCCGACATGTCGCCGTACCACTTGTAGAGCCAGTACGACCCGTTGGGCGATCCGCCGGTGTCGGTGAGGGTGTCGCCGAGTGTGCCGTAGTGGTTCCAGAAGGCGAGTTCGGCGTCATGGACGCCCACCCGCTCGAACTTGGCGACATAACCGACGAGCGAACCCGGCACACCCACCTCGGTGGGCGTCCCGTACTCCTCGATGGCGATCGGGCGCGCGCTGATGCCCAGGCTGCTTTCCAGGGAGCGGTACGCGGCGACGTGCGCCGCGATGTCCTGGGAGCCCTGGAGCTCGTGCCAGGCGACGATGTCGGGGACGGTGCCGGCGGCCTTGGCGGCCGTGAGGAACGTGTTCATCCAGCTCTGGTTCCACGCCGAGTGGCTGGGACCCTGGATCGGGGTGGTGGTGTCCTTGGTGCGGACCTCCTTGTAGGTGCGCGTCCAACCCGCCCCGAACGTACCGGCGTTCGTGGTGTCCCAGGTCCAGTCGGGTTCGTTCCACAACTCGTAGGCGCGGATGTTGCCGGCCGAGGAGGACTTGACCGACGCGATCTGGGTGTCCACGGCGGACAGCCAGTTGCTCCAACTCACCCATTTGTAGGGGAAGTTCGGGTACCAGTCGGGCATGCGGACGACGACCCCGGCGCCGGCCCGCGCGGCCTTGGACGCCACGGTCAGCGCGTCGCCCCCGGGCGCGGGTTCGCCGTTGGGGAGTTGCGAACCGCCCGGTGCCATCTGTACGAAGGTGTTCGGCTTGAGCGGGGTGACCAGGCTGTCGGCCGGGGTGCTCGCGTCGGCGAGGCCGTACAGACTGCCGCTCGCCACGTGGGTGACCGAGCGGAGGGTCTGGTCGGCGTTCACCACCAGGGTGGTGGCCGTGCTGGGGGCCGCCTGGGCGGCGGGTGCGGTGAACAGGGCGGTGGTGGCGAGGGAGAGCGCCCCCAAGGCGGCCGGCGCACGGAGCCGATGGAATCTGGCGACGACGGGCGCGGAGGCGGTTCCGGCTCTGGTGTCGGGTGCGGGTGCGGGTGCGGGTGCGGGTGCGGGTGCGGTGGCGGTGGCGGTGGCGGTCGAGGGTGCGGTGACGGGTGGGGGCGTGGTGGCTCGTCGCGTCCGGCCTAAGGGGCCGGTGCGGCTCGTGCGGCTCGTACGGCTCGTGCGGCTCATGGAGGAGCCTCCTGGAGGTGGGGAGCGGGGAACGTCTGCTCAGTCCTTCACCGCGCCCGCGGTCACGCCCGCGGCCACGTAGCGCTGTGCGAGGACGAGCAGGACAGTGGCGGGGACCGACGCGACGACGGCGGTGGCCATGATCGCGTTCCATTCCTGGTTGTTGTTGCCGATGTAGTGGTAGATGCCGAGGGTGATGGGGCGCATGTCGCCGCCGCCGTCGAGGGTGTTGGCGAAGACGAAGTCGGACCAGGCCCACAGGAAGCCGAACAGCGAGACCGTGACGATCGCGTTGCGGCTCACCGGCAGGACGACCGAGCGGAAGATCCGCCAGGTGCCGGCACCGTCGATGCGGGCCGCGGAGATGAGTTCGCCGGGGATGCCCGACATGAACGCGGCGAAGATCATGACGCCGAACGGCACGGCGATGGTGGAGTCCGCGATGATCAGGCCCCACCAGGAGTTGAGCAGCCCGAGGTCCAGGAAGAACCCGTAGAAGCCCATCGCCATGACGATGCCGGGGATCATCTGGGCGACCAGGAGCGCCAGAGAGAGCGGCCCCGCGCCGGGCGGGCGCAGCTTGGCGAGGGAATAGCCGGCCGGGGCGGCGAGGACCAGGGTGAGGGCGACGGTGCCGAGGCCGATGAGCAGACTGGTGCCGAGATAGGGCAACTGGTCGTTCAGGACGGCTCGGTAGCCCTCGAAGGTGGGATGCAGCGGGAACAGGTCGGGCGGGCTCTTGCGCATGTTCCGCTGCGGGGTGAGGGACACGTTCAGCATCCAGTACACCGGGAAGAGCATGAGCGCGGTGAGGGCGACGCCGAGCACGGTGTGACGGCGCCTGCCCGTACGGGACTTCACGACTCCTGCCTCCTCTGGACGCGGACGTGCAGCAGCCCGAAGGCGAGGGCGATGACGATGAGGATGTTGCCGACGGCGGCGCCGGGGCCGAACTTGGGCAGCAGGGTGCCGAATCCGAGCTGGTAGGACCAGGTCGCCAGGGTGGACGAGGAGTCGCCGGGACCCCCCTTCGTCATGATCCAGATCAGGTCGAAGACCTTGAGGGTGTAGACGAGGCCGAGCAGCAGCGTGATCGCGGAGACCGGGCGCAGCAGCGGGAAAGTGATGCGGCGGAACTGCTGCCAGGCGTTCGCCCCGTCCAGGGCGGCGGCCTCGTACAGCTCGGCGGGGATGTTCTGGAGACCGCTGTACAGGATGACCAGGTTGAAGGGGATGCCGATCCAGATGTTGGCGATGACGACCGAGGTCAGCGCCCAGTGCGGTGAGGTGAGCCAGCCGACGGGGTCGACGCCGACCATGTGCAGGGCGTAATTGACCACGCCGGACTCGCTGTTGAACATCCAGGACCAGGTAGACGCCGACACGATCAGCGGCAGCAGCCAGGGGACCAGGAACAGGGCCCGGAGGGTGGGGGCCAGCGGGAACCGGCGGTTGAAGAAGACGGCGAGGGCGAGTCCGGCGGCGTACTGCACGGCGATGGACGCGAACGTGAAGACCATCGTGTGCCGCATCGCCGGGGCGAAGGACGGGTCGTCCAGGACCGTGCGGAAGTTGTCCCAGCCGGAGAACGGGGCGTCGCCCGCGACGAAGGACCGGACGGTGTAGTCGCGCAGGCTCAGGTCGAGGTTGCGGTAGAGCGGGTAGGCGTAGAAGGCGGCGAGGTACGCGGCCAGCGGGGCGAGGAAGGCGAGCGCCGTCAGCTGGCTCCGGCGGTGATGGGTGAGCATGTGGGCTCCTGGGCGCGGAAATTTCAGCCCCTCCGGCGTTTGAGGAGCGGGGTCTGGGGCGGGGCCCCAGGGGTGATGGGGGTCCCCCTGGCCGAGCGAAGCCGAGACCTCGGGGGAGGGCAGGGGCGGCGGGGCGAAAGACGGCTGGGCCCCAGCCCGTTGACCGCCCGGCCCGGTGCCGGCCTGCCCAGGGCCTATCCCTTGGAGGCCGCGGTCTGGGCGTCGGACAGGGCCGCCGTGGGGCTCTTGGAGCCGGAGAGCGCCGCCTGTACGGCGGTCCACATCGGCTGGGAGATGGTGGGGTACTTGGTGCCCAGGCCGCCGCTGGTGCGGCCGCGTGCCGCCGCCACCGCGTCCACCCAGGGCTTGAGCTTCGGGTTCGCCTTGACCTGTTGCGCCTGGACCGCGGCGGTCGGCGCCACATAGGTCAGCGTCGTGTCGCTCGCCAGGAGGTTCTGGGCGCTGGTCAGGCAGGCGACGATCTTCTTGCTGATGTCGTAGCGGCCGGTGTCCTTCTGCACGGGAACGGTGACGAATTCGCCGCCGGTGGGGACCGGCGCGGAACCGCCGTTCTGCGCGGGGATGCTGACGATTCCGTACGGGAATCCGGCCTTCTCGGCGTTGGCGAGCTGCCAGGTGCCGTTCTCGCCGAAGGCGTAGTCCCCGGTGGCGAACTCCTGCCAGCTGGTGGTCTGGGTGTTGTTCAGTACGTCCTTGGGGGCGTAGCCCTCCTCGACCCACTGCTTCCACAGGGTGAGGGCCGCCACACCCTTGGAGGAGTCGAGCCGGGTGAGGTCACCGCCGGCGCCCCAGAACCACGGCAGGAACTGGAAGCTGCCCTCCTCGGTGTTGATCGCGGAGAAGGTGATGCCCTTCTTGCCCGCGGCCTTGATCTTCTTGAGGGCCGCGGTGAGGGACGGCCAGTCCTTGATGCCGGCCGGGTCGATGTGCGCGGCGGAGAGGAGCTTCTTGTTGTAGTAGAGGGCGAGGGTGTTGGCGCCGATGGGGACGCCGTAGGCCGCGCCGTCGAGGGTGCCCGCCCCGATGATGTTCTTCTGGATCGCGGCCGTGTCGAGGCCGAGGTCGCTGGTCCTGGTGAGGATGCCCGCCTCCACGAGGGTGGAGACGACGGGATTGTCGACCATCATCACGTCGGGCGCGTTGCCCTGCTGGGCCGCGAGCAGTGCCTTGTTGCCCAGGTCCGTGGTGTCGTACGCGGTGCGTTTGACCTTGACCCCGGCCTCGGTGCCGCACGCCGTGACGCGCTTGCCCCAGTCGGAGGAGGCGTCGAACTGCGGGTAGGGGTCCCAGAAGGTGTACGTCGAGGACGAGCCGGACGAGGAGGAGCCGGAGCCGCCGCCGCACGCGGTGACGGTGGCGAGGGCACAGGCGGTGGCTATGGCTGCGGTCAGGGTGCGGCGGGTGCTTCTCACGGGGTGACCTCGTTGTCGGGAGAGGGACATGCGGGATTCAGGACGTGGGCAGCCAGACGCGCATGGCGCCGTCCTCGCGGTTGGCCCAGGCGTAGTAGGGGATCGCGGTGAGTTCGACCCGGTCGCCGGCCGGCGGGGCCTCGTGACCGGCGGCCGGGCGGTAGGGCCACCAGGAGCCGTCGGAGGGGAGCTCGCGGCGGTGTCCGGCGGCCAGCACGGTGGTGACGCCGCCGAGCAGGTCGGGGCGCTGTTTGTCGGCGAGCGGGCGGGTGGTGTCGAGGACGAGGTCGTCGAGGCCGCCGCCCGGGTGGTCCGCCTGCTCCAGGCAGTACACGAGCGGGCCGCGTTCGATCGCCGCGCAGCCGCGTACGGCGTCCACACGCGGGTCGGCCACGGTGAGCCGGGCGTCCAGGGCGAGTTCGAGGATCACCCGGTCGCCGGGTGCCCAGGTCCGCTCCAGACGCAGCCAGCCGTTCTCGACGGGCGCGTCCGTGCCGTCGTAGGTCCGGTCGCCGTCGTGCACCCGGAACGCGTCGCACCACTGCGGGACGCGGAGCGAGAGGGTCCAGGGGGTCCCGGGCGTCTCCTCGACGGTCAGGGCGATCGTGCCGTGCCAGGGGTAGTCGGTCTCGGCGCGGACGACGACAGGGGCGCCGGCCAGGTCCGCGTGGTACTCGCCGGTGACGTACTGGTGGATCTGGAGACCGTCCGGGCCGGTGGACGCGAGGTAGTGCTCCAGGGAGGCCAGCAGCCGCATGACGTTGGGCGGGCAGCAGGCACAGCGGAACCAGCGGGTGCGGCGGGCCGACTGGTCGCCTCCGGGGTCGGTGTGGCCGTCGCGGACCTGGAGCGGGTTCACGTACAGCCAGCGCTCGCCGTCCAGGGAGACTCCGGCCAGGAAGCCGTTGTACAGCGTGCGTTCGATCAGGTCGCCGTAGCGGGCCTCGCCGGTGAGCAGGGCCATGCGCCAGCTCCACTGGACGGAGGCGATGGCGGCACAGGTCTCGCAGTAGGCGCGTTCGTTGGGGAGTTCGTAGGGGTCGCCGAAGTCCTCCTCGTCGTGGTGGGCGCCGAGCCCGCCGGTGAGGTGGGTCTTCGTCGCCACCATGGCCTGCCACAACCGCTCGGTGGCCACGCGGAGTTCGGCGTCGGCGGTCTCGGACGCCAGGTCCGCCGCCGCGGCCAGCAGATACAACTGCCGTACGGCGTGGCCCTCCACGGTCGTCGCCTCGCGGAGCGGAACGCGGTCCTGGCAGTAGGCCTCGCCGCCGAGCAGGCCGTGGCCGTGCCGGTCGACGAAGTAACCGGCCAGGTCGAGATAGCGGTGTTCGCCGGTCTCCCGGTAGAGCTCGACCAGGGCCGTCTCGATCTCGGGGTGGCCGTCGATGCCGTCGAGGGGCTTCCCGCTGCCGGGGGCACCGAAGACCGAGTCGACGTGGTCGGCGAAACGGCGGGCCACGTCGAGGAGTTCGGGGCGCCCGGTGGTGCGGTGGTGGGCGACGGCCGCCTGGATGAGGTGGCCCGCGCAGTACAGCTCGTGACCCCAGCGCAGATCCTGGTAGCGCTCGCCGTTCTTGCGCAGCTGGAACCAGGTGTTGAGATAGCCGTCGGGCTGCTGGGCGGCGGCCACCAGGTCGATGATCCGGTCCACCTCGGCGGCCAGGCTCCCGGCGGGCTCCTCGGCCAGCCGCCAGGCGGCGGCCTCCAGCCACTTGTAGACGTCGGTGTCGAGGAATGGGTACGCGCCCTGGAACTCGCCCTCGGCCGTGCCCGCCGCCAGCCGCAGGTTGTGCAGGTTGCCCGCCGACTCCAGCAGGCCCGGTCCCTGGGGGATGGAGGTGCGCGCGTTGACCTCACGGCGGGTGTGCCAGAAACCGGCGCCGATCGTGACGGGCGCGGGGCGCAGCGCGCCGAGGGCGCCGGGCGTGGGGTGGACGGGTCCCGTGCCGGGGAGGGCGGCGGAGCGTGTGCGGGGCATGGTTCTCCGGTTCTCGTCGGAACGCGTTCGACGGGTCGTGCATCGTTCGGGAACGGGTACGGCAGGGCGCTCGGGTACGGGTACGGCGGGGTGCCAGGGAACAGGCACGGCAGGGCGCTCGGGTACAGGTACGGGTGTGGAAGGGCGCTCGGGTATGGGTGCGGCTGGTTGCTCGGGTACGGGTATGGCCGACTGCTCGGGAACTCGTTTGAGCAACCGTTTTCCTGCCGGAAAGTAGAGGGGAGACGACCGAAGGGGTCAAGGGGCGTGACGCAGATTTTTCTCCGCTGCTCCGGCTCTGGCCCGCACCCCTGGCCGCTGGCACGATGGGGTCGCTAATGTCGTCGGTGAGGGACAACGGCGTCCCGGTCGACGCGAAGGAAAAGGATTGCCCGTGACTTCTGCTCCGCGCCCGTCCTCCGCCGGCCGGGCCAAGCTCGCCGATGTCGCCGCCCTCGCGGGGGTCAGTGTGGGCACGGCGTCGAAGGCGCTGAACGGCGGCGGGCGGATGCGGCCCGAGACCCGTCAGCGGGTTCTCGACGCCGTGGAGTCGCTCGGCTTCCGGCCCAACCAGCACGCGCAGAGCCTGCACACCGGCCGCAGCTGGACGGTCGGTCTGATGACGACGGACGGCATCGGCCGCTTCTCCACCCCCGTGCTGCTCGGCGCGGAGGACGCGCTCGGCGCCGGGAAGATCTCCGTGCTGCTGTGCGACACCCGGGGCGACTCGATCCGGGAGCAGCACCATCTGCGCAACCTGATGGACCGCAGGGTGGACGGCATCATCGTCACCGGCCGCCGCACGGACCCGCGCCCGCCGCTGGCCGGCGTCGACCCGATCCCCATCGTCTACGCGCTCTCCCCGTCCACCGGCCCGGCCGACACCTCCGTCGTCTCCGACGACCGGGGCGGCGCCCGGCTCGCCGTGGAGCATCTGCTCGCCGCGGGCCGGACCCGGATCGCGCATGTCACCGGCCCGGAGCACCACGCCGCCGCCCGCGACCGCGCCCGGCACGCGGTCGAGCACCTGGGGCGCTCCTCGCTGCGGCCGGCCACCGGGCGCGTCCACTTCGGCGAGTGGAGTGAGGCGTGGGGGCGCCGGGCCGCCGACGCGGTGCTGCGCACGGCCCCGGACACCGACGCCTTCTTCTGCGGCAACGACCAGATCGCCCGGGGTGTCGCCGACGCGCTGCGCGAGCGGGGCGTGGACGTCCCCGGTGACATCGCCGTCGTCGGCTACGACAACTGGGACACCATGGCGCTGGCCTGCCGCCCGCCGCTCACCACCATCGACATGGACCTCACCGAGATCGGCCGGATCGCCGCGCTGCGCCTCCTGGAAGCCATCGACGCCGAGGACGAGGTCGGCACCGACACCGACGCCGAGGGGCCGGGGAGCAGGGGCGTCCACACGGTTCCCTGCCGACTTGTGGTGCGCGAGTCGAGCTGACGGGTCGGGCTTCCGCTTCCGGTCCGGTCCGCTCGGCGCGCCCATCCCATGAGCGAGCGCCCGTTCCACGAGCGGCGCGGCTTGGGTCTCACCTGATTCTTGCGAGGATGCCCCGGCGTTCACGCCGGGGGGAATTGCATGCCGTGTGAGTGACGCGGAGCGTCGCCGTATTCGGTCCAGTTGTGGTGCGTCTATGTCCGGCAGCGGGGCGGGCGTTGCGAACATGCGTGCCCATGATCGCTGGTGCGGGTGGTGGTGAGGGGAAGGGGGTACGGGTGTGCGTTGCTCGCACATACGGTCCTGGTGTACGGGGCGGAACGCCGCCCGTGGCGTGGGCCGGGAAGGGAGGGGTATGGCGGTTACCGTGGTGAGGGAACCGGGCGCGGCCGGCGGGCACGCCCGTTACACCTTCCGGCTTCGGGTGTCCGCCACCGGCCGGGCCGCGCTGGAGGCGGAGTGGGGGCGCTGCCGGTGGATCTGGAACGAGTGCGTGGCCAGGTCCAAGGCGGTGCAACTGCACAACAAGGCGCACCCTCATGACAGGTGGACGTGCGGTCCCGCGCAGCTCGACAGGATGTTGACCGAGGCCCGCGCCCGCACTCCGTGGCTGGCCGAGGGCTCCTCGGTGGTGCAGCAGCAGACTGTCCGCGACTTCGGCAAGGCCCGTGCGAAGGCGCAGAAGGACATCAAGGACCGACTGCCGATGCACCGCCGTGCCGGGATGCCCCGGCACAAGAAGAAGCGCGAGGCCCTGCCCACGCTGAACTACACCAAGCGTGGATTCCGGCTGAAGGACGGCCGACTGCACCTCGCGGGCAAGATCGTGCTGACGGTGGTGCGGTCGCGGGACCTGCCGTCCGACCCGTCCTCGGTGCGCGTGTACCAGGACGCGCTGGGGCACTGGTATTGCTCGTTCGTCGCGCCTGCTCAAGTGCAGCCACTGCCGGAGACAGGCCGCGTGCTGGGCGTGGACTGGGGGGTGAAGGAGACCGCCACCACCACCTCCGACACGCATGACCTCCCGCACGCCCAGCACGGGAAGAAGACGCAGCACAAGCTGTCGCGGTACGACCGGATGATGGCCCGCCGCAGACCGAAAAAGGGCCAGGCCGCCTCGAAGGGCTACCGCGAGGCGAAGAAGTGGCGGGCGAAAACCTACGCGAAGATCGCCCGGCAGCGGCAGGACACGGCCCGAATGGGGTCTCCCCTGCTCGGAGCTTGTCGGAGAGCTTGGGGAAGGGCCAAGCGTGCAGTGACCGACCATGACGCCTTCGCTGTCGAGGACTTCCGCCCGAAGTTCCTCGCCAGGTCGTCGATGGCGCGCAAGGCGGCCGATGCCGCGATCGGCGCCACGAAGAAGACCCTGATCGAGATGGGCCGCAAGCACGGGCGGGATGTCCGTCTCGTGCACCCCGCGCACACCACGATGGACTGCGCGTCGTGCGGAGCGAGAACCAAGCACGCACTTCCTCTTTCGGAACGCACCTACACCTGCAACGCGTGCGGGGCCGTGTCTCCCAGGGACAAGAACTCCGCCCGCGTGATGCTGGTCCGGGCTGGTCTCAACCCGGCTGGTGTCGAGGGCGCAAGACCTCCGGGAGCGCTGCTCCCGGAGGCAGCCTGAGCCAGGAATCCCCTCCCGTTCAGGGAGGGGAGGATTCAATGGAGAGAGTGACGTCCGGGCCGCCTCCGTGAAAACGCCGTCGGCGGAGGGAATAGCCTGAAAGTGCACGTTTGGGTGCTTCTGCGTGCGTCGGCCGACGGACAAGGAGAGTGCGATGCGTGTGATGCTCAGGGCGACCATGGACACGGAGAAGGCCAACGAGCTCATCCGTAAGGGAAAGCTTCCGCAGTTGATGCAGGAAACGATGGATCGGCTCAAGCCGGAAGCGGCTTACTTCACCAACCACGAGGGCAGCCGCGCCTGCTACATGGTCTTCGACCTGCAGGACAGCAGCCAGATCCCGGTGATCGCCGAGCCGTTCTTCATGAGCCTCGGTGCGAAGTTCGAGATCGCCCCGGTCATGAACGCCGAGGACCTCCACAAAGGCCTGTCCCAGCTGGGCTGACGGGCGGACCGGGCGGATGCCGTCTCCGCCGGTGCGGGGCCACGCAGGGCCGGGCCCCGCACCGTGAGATCCGGTTCAGCTGAAGATGATCATGGAGCCCTGGGCGAGGCTCCGGGTCGCCGCGGCGTGCAGGCCCAGCCAGACGTGACGTTCGCGGGCGAAGGGGCTGGCGTCGTACGGGGCCGGAGCCGCGGGCTCCTCCAGCTCCGTGGGAGCGCTCGGGGGCTGCGGTGGCATCGGGGGGTTGGCCGGGTCGATGCCGATCGAGGGCGCCACGAACTCGAGTTCGCGCAGCAGGGCGTGGGAGGAGCCCAGGGGCCCGCCGCCCGCGAGGAGTTCGTCGTTGGCCAGCGGGTGCGGGAACTCGACCGGCACGTACGCGCCCGCGTGGTCGTAGTGCCAGACCAGATGCGACTGCTGGGCGTTCGTCTCGAACATCTCCAGCAACTGTTCGTAGTCGCCGCCCAGTTCGTCGACCGGCGCCACCGCGAGTCCGCACATCTGGAGGAGGTACGCGCGGCGCAGGAAGTGCAGCGCGTCGTAGTCGAAGCCGGCGACCGGGGCCACGTCACCCGACAGGCCCGGCATGTACGCGTACACCGGCACCGGAGGGAGTCCGGCCTCGGCGAGCACCTTGTCGTAGAGCGCGAGTTCCTCGGCGAAGGGGTTGTCGGGGGTGTGGCACAGCACGTCGACGAGCGGGACCAACCACAGGTCACAGGCCAACAGACGGCTCCTCTTGCTCCTTGGGTGCAGGGTGGTCAGGGCAGCGTAGTGCGCGTGGCGGTGTTGTGAAGAGGCCGGTACACAAGTAGGCCCCCGGGTGGGCCGGGGTCCGTCCGCCGCTCGGGGGCCGCGCCCCCCATCCCCCCGATCGCCCGGAGGGAGTGTCCTCAAACCCGGGACCGGCGCGAACCGGGTCCCGGTCCGCGTCTCAGGGGGCGTCGAGGCGCTCGATGAGGGCGAGCGCGTGCTCGTTGTACGCCGCCACGATCGCCCGCGCCGTGTCGGCGTCGCGGCGCGCGAGGGCGTCCACCAGTTCCGTGTGGCCCGACCAGAGCTGGCCCCTGAGGTCGGAGACCCGGCGCAGGTGCTGGACCGTGCAGACCCAGGACTGGACGCGCAGCCGGTGCAGGAAGTCGCCGAGATAGGTGTTGCCGAAGAGGCTGCTGAGCTCGCGCCAGTAGCGCAGGTCGTAGCCGATGAGGATGTTCAGGTCGCCGGCGGAGGCCGCGCGCTGGGCCTCCTCGCCACGGCGCCGGACGGCCGCGAGGGCGGCGAGCGCGCGGGGGTCGTCGGCCTGCCGCATGCCGTGGGCCACGAGGCTCTGGAACATGCCCTCCGTGATCAGGCTGCGGGCCTCGACCATGCCGCGGTAGTCGGCGGCGGAGTACTCGTGCACGCGGAAGCCGCGGTGCTGGTCCGCGTCGAGGAGCCCCTGGGCCGACAGGTCGACCAGGGCCTCGCGGACGGGGGTGGCGGAGACGCCGTACTGCTCGGCGATCTCCTTCACCGTGAACTCCTGGCCCGGCCGGAGACGGCCCCCGAGCACCTCGTCACGGAGCGCGTCCGCGATCTGCTGCCGCAGGGTGCTGCGGGTTACGGCGCCCGTGCCGCCGGTGCCGGCCATGGTGGTCGTCTCACTCCCCATCGCGTGGGTGGGTGCGCGTGTCTACTCGCGTATCCCTTCGAGCAGGCCACCATACGCCGTGGGGGTCGGCAGGCGGATTCCCCGGCACCCCCGAAGGAGCGCGGACAACCGCGCGACCGACCCCCGCAGGGGCGGGAACCCCCTACGGCCTCACACCGTGTGCTCGTCCGCCACCGACAGTGCCTCGTCCAGGGCCGCCAGACCCTCCTTGGCCTCGGCCTCGGTGATGTTGCACGGCGGTACTACGTGGGTGCGGTTCATGTTGATGAAGGGCCACAGACCGCGGGCCTTGGCCGCGGCGCCGAACGCGGCCATCGGCGCGTTCGCCTCGCCTGCCGCGTTGTACGGGACCAGCGGCTCCCGGGTCTCCCGGTCCTTCACCAGCTCCAGCGCCCAGAAGACGCCCGTGCCGCGCACCTCGCCGACACTCGGGTGCCGCTCGGCCAGTTCGCGCAGCCCCGGCCCGAGGACGGTCTCGCCGATGGCCGCGGCCTGGTCGACGATCCCCTCCTCCTCCATGACGTTGATCGTCGCGACGGCGGCGGCACAGGCCAGCGGGTGCCCGGAGTAGGTGAGCCCGCCCGGGTAGGGCCGCCTGGCGAAGGTCTCCGCGATGGCGGCGGAGATCGCCACACCGCCCAGCGGCACATAGCCGGAGTTCACGCCCTTGGCGAAGGTCATCAGGTCCGGGGTCACCTCGTAGTGGTCGGCGGCGAACCACTTGCCGGTGCGGCCGAACCCGGCCATGACCTCGTCCAGAATGAAGACGATCCCGTAGCGGTCGCAGATCTCCCGCACCCCGGCGAGGTAGCCGGCCGGCGGCGTCATGATCCCCGCGGTGCCCGGGATCGTCTCCAGGATGAGGGCCGCTATGGTCGCGGGCCCCTCGAAGGCGATCGTGTCCTCCAGGTGCTGGAGCGCGCGCTCGCACTCCTGCCGCTCGCTGTCGGAGTGGAAGGGGCTGCGGTACAGGAAGGGCGCCCAGAAGTGGACGACACCGGCGGCGCCGCTGTCGTTCGGCCAGCGCCGCGGGTCACCGGTGAGGTTGATCGCGGTGGAGGTGGCGCCGTGGTACGAGCGGTAGGCGGAGAGCACCTTCGGACGGCCGGTGTGCAGCCGGGCCATCCGCGTGGCGTTCTCGACGGCCTCCGCGCCGCCGTTGGTGAAGAAGATCTTGTCCAGGTCGCCCGGGGTCCGCTCGGCGATCAGCCGGGCCGCCTCCGAACGCGCCTCGACGGCGAAGGCGGGCGCGAACGTGGACAGGGTCGCGGCCTGTTCCTGGATCGCGGCGACGACCTTCGGGTGCTGGTACCCGATGTTGGTGAAGACGAGCCCACTGGTGAAGTCCAGATACCGCTTGCCTTCGTAGTCCCAGAAGTACGACCCCTCCGCGCCGGCGACGGCGAGCGGGTCGATGAGCTCCTGCGCGGACCAGGAGTGGAACACGTGCGCGCGGTCCGCGGCCTTCACGGCGGCGCCGGCCTGGGGGTTGGGCTGAGGGGTCATGCGGCGAAGCGTAAATGTCCACGGACCGGGCGCGATATCGGCGTCCTGTCTGTGGTCGGAGGCTTTCCGCGACAGTCTGTCGGGCTTGGCCGAGGGGGCGCGCCGGCACCAGGGACGGAACCGGGACCGGAACCAGGAGCGAACCGGGACTGGCACCGGCATCGGCACGGACACAGGCATCGACATCGATGCCGATACCGTCCGCGTTCCGGAGCGCCTGGCGGTCCGTCTCGACGATCCCCGGGCGGCCGGCGTCAAGGAGACGGCGGGACCTGTTACGAAAACGGGATCAGTCGTGACGGAACCGTAGACACCACCCCGTCCAGCTCCCCGTATGGCGCACTATCCTCGGTCTGTTGCACATATTTGGGGGAGGGTGGGCGCTGCCATGGAGAAGCTGGGGGCGGGGGATCCGCAGCAGATCGGGGTGTACCGGCTGCTGGCGCGACTCGGCGCCGGAGGGATGGGCCACGTCTATCTCGCACGGTCCGACCGGGGACGTACCGTCGCCGTCAAACTCGTCCGGCCGGAACTCGCCGAGCAGGAGGAGTTCCGGGCCCGCTTCCGCCAGGAGGTGCAGGCCGCGCGCAGGGTCGGCGGGCTCTGGACCGCACCCGTCCTGGACGCGGACACCGGGGCCGCGATCCCCTGGGTGGCCACCGGCTATGTCGCGGGGCCCTCGCTGCAGGCCGTCGTCGGGCGCGACCACGGCGCACTGCCCGAGCGTTCCGTGCGCATCCTCGCCGCGGGCCTCGCGCACGCGCTGAAGGACATCCACGCCGCGGGCCTCATCCACCGCGACCTCAAGCCCTCGAACGTCCTCGTCACCATCGACGGCCCCCGCGTCATCGACTTCGGCATCGCACGCGCCCTGGAGACGGTGACCGACGGCGGCCTGACCCACACCGGGGCGCTCGTCGGCTCGCCCGGATTCATGGCCCCCGAGCAGGTGCGCGGCGACCGCGTCACGCCCGCGTGCGACATCTTCTGCCTCGGCTCGGTCCTGTCGTACGCGGCCACCGGCACCCTTCCGTTCGGCGCGGCCAACAGTGGTGTGCACGCCATGATGTTCCGCATCGCGCAGGAGGACCCCGACCTGACGGGTGTGCCCGAGGGGCTCGCCGACCTCGTACGGGACTGTCTGCGCAAGGATCCCGGCGCCCGGCCCACTCTCGAGGAGATCCTGGAGCGCACGGGCGCGGAGGACACCGTCTCGGCGGGACGCACCGTCGACCCCTGGCTGCCCGGCTCGCTGGTGGCCCAGCTCGGGCGCCACGCCGTGCAGCTCCTCGACACGGAGAACCCCGACGACGGACAGGCGCAGCCCCGGTCCGGTGCCCCGGCGCTCGGTGCCGCTCCCGCCAGGCCGGCCCTGCCGCCCGCATCCCCGGCGCCGGTCCCCGCCCCGGACTTCTCCAAGCCGCCGTCCGGCTCGCCCGCTTCCTCGGCCTCCTCGACGCCCTCGGCCTCCTCCTCGGCGCCCGCCGCGTCCGCCGAGGCCTCCCCGGAGCACGCGCCCACGCCCTCCGAGGAGGGTGCCACCCCGCCTCCCCCGGGGCAGCCCGGCCCCGTGAACCACCTCCCCACGGTCATCGGGGGCTCGGGCGCGACGCCTCCTCCGGCGGCGCCGGCCGGTCCGTACCCCGCCTACGGCTACCCGCACCAGCACCCGCAGCCGGCCGGCCAGGGCCCGGCCCACCCCGCGTACGGCTATCCGCAGGCCGGCTGGGGCTCACCCCAGCCGCCGTACGGCTCGACGCCTCCCTACGGTCCGGGCGTCGCCCCCCATCCGTACGGACCCGGCGCCGCGACCCCGCCCTACGGGCCGACCCCTCCGTACGGCCCCGTGGTCGCCCAGCCCGGGTCCGAGCCCCCGCGCAGGAGCGGCCGTTCCACCGCCCTCCTCGTCGTCGTGGCCCTGGTCGTCGCGCTCGGCGCGGGCGGCAGCGTGTACGCGCTGCTGAAGGGCAACGCGGGCGGCGGCGGCCAGGACGACCCCAAGGCGTCCGCCCCGGCCTCCGGCGGGACGACACCGGGGCAGAGCACGTCGCAGACGCCGACGGCCGACTCCGGGTCGCCCAGCACCGGGGCGACGCAGGGGGGCACCGTCCCGGAGGCGTTCCTCGGTACCTGGAACGGAGTCGACGGCGCGAAAACCCTCCGGCTGACCATCCGGCAGGGCGAGGTCGGCGACATGGTGCTGACGCTCACCGCGGAGGGTCCGACCACCGGCGGCACCTACCACTGCGCCTTCGAGGCCCCTCTGTCCGAGGCCCCGGGTGCCGGCGGACCGCTGGAGATCGGCCCGTCCCAGGTCACCTCCGGGAATCCGCCCACCTGCACCCCGGGCGTCGCCTCCGAGGTCGCCCTCCTGCCGGACGGCCGACTGAGCCGGGTGAACGACAGAACAGTGACCTACACGAAGAGCGGCTGAGCGGCTGAGCCCCTGACCACCCCGCGGGCGGCGGCCCGCGGGGTCCTGGGGAAGGCGCCGACTGCCGTGCCGTCCAGGGCTGTTGAAGTTCACTTCCCGTATGTGGGTTGTTTCCGGCCGGAGCCGTACGGTGACCGCACCGCAGTGCTCGGGGGAGTGGCTCACGTGGAGTGGCTGAGCGCAGAGAATGTCGTGGCCGTCGGGACCGCCGCCATCGGTGTCGTCGCCTCCGCCGTGATGGTCTGGTACGAGCGAAGGGTGCCGCGCCGCAAAACTGTCGGCTACCGCGTCCAGATGGACAATCCCATCGGCGACGACGTCCGCTCGGGACGCGCGAACGTACGGCTCGGGCTGTTCGACGAGACCCCCGGCATGTCCGACGCCACCCTGGTGCTGCTGCGGATCGAGAACGACGGCTCGCAGAGCATCGCCGGGGACGACTACACGAGCCGTGAACGGCACGGGCTGACCGCGGTGTTCACCGACCGCACCATCCGTGGTGTGTCCGTGACCCAGCCGCCCGGCACCGACCACCTGATGGACCACTTCACCCCGGCCGCCGGTCTCGGCTACGAGGACGGCACACTGCGCATCCCGCGGGTCCCGCTCAACCGGGGCGAGCACTTCAAACTGCTCGTCCTGCTGTCGGGCGGCGACGTGGGATGTCCGATACGGATCGTCGGCGGCATCCGGGACGGTGAGGTCCGGCCCAACCGCAGTACGACACCGGACGACCAGCCACCGCTGTTCAGCCGCGCGGCCCGGCTGATCACCGTGCTGCTGACGGTGTGCGTCGTCGCGCTCGCCCTGATCGTCGTCCTGCGCGACGACTCCCCGCAGCCGATCGGCTGCGCGCAGGGCACGCTGACGGTCACCGGCTCGACCGCCTTCGAGCCCGTGATGCGCGAACTGGCCGAGAAGTACGAGCACGACTGCCCGGGCTCCGCGATCACGGTGGACGCCCACGGCAGCACGGCCGGCGTGCGCGAACTCGACGCGGTGGGGCAGGAGTCGAAGAAGGGGTCCCCAGCCCTCGTCGCCCTCTCCGACGGCCCCAAGCCCGGCGACTTCCCGCGGTTGCGGGAGAACCGGATCGCGGTGTCGGTCTTCGCGCTGGTCGTCAACGACTCCGTCCCGGTCAGGAACCTGTTGCTGACCGACGTACGACGTCTGTACCGCGGCGAGATAAGGAACTGGAAGCAGCTGGGCGGACCCGACAGACCCGTCCTCCTCGTCAGCCGGGACGCCAACTCCGGTACCCGGCAGGTGTTCCAGCGCCGGGTGCTCGGGCGTGGCGAGATCGCCAACTCCTCGCTGGACTGCGTCCACAAGGACGACGCGACGGCACCGCTCGTGCGCTGCGAACTCGACTCCACCGAGCAGGTGCTGAACACCGTCGCCAGGCTGCCCGGCGCGATCGGCTACAGCGAACTCAACGACGCCACCGGCCACAAGGGCCTGCACCGGATCAGCCTCGACGGTCACACCGCCTCCGTCGAGGACCTGGAGCACGGCACCTCGGACTACCCGTACCGCGAGATCGAGTACGCCTACACCTACGGACAGCCGCCCGCGGACTCCCTCGCCTCCAGCTTCCTCTCCTACATCGGCCGGGGCAACGGCCAGGACGTCGTCCGCACCCACGGCCATCTGCCGTGCGGGACGCCGGTCGGGCTGAGGATCTGCGGCGCCGGGTGACGCCGCGCCAACCCCGGCGCACGCGCCGCGCGGCACGCTACCGGGGCTCGGGCGGGCGCTGGCGGGGCATGTTCGGGCGGGTTCCCGGCGGCAGCGGGACCCGCCCGTTCAGGGGCGACCCGTCGGGCCGGGGCGCCCCCGCCGAGGACGACTGGATCCCCAGCGGCGCCGGGCCCGTACGGAACTCCACCATCCAGTCCGCCGTCTCGGTGCGCACCAGCTCCGTGACGTCCTCCGAGAACCTGCGCAGCACCCCGATGCATCGGTCCGCCGCCTCGCTGGCCGTTCCGTCCGCGGGCCCGAGAACCTCCCGGACGCTCTCGGACGCCCAGTCGAACTGAAGTGCCTGGAGCCGCCGCTGCACGGCCTGCGCGGTGGCCACATCCCTTATCCATCCGGAGGTCACTCCGAAGAACCGGTCGACGGCGACGCAGGAGACCGCGAGCAGCAGCGCCAGATATCCCCACGGAGCCGCCCCTCTCGCCGACCCGGTGAGGTCGAGCAGCGGCAGCGCGGCCCCGGCGACGGCGCCCAGCGAGGCACCGCACCGCAGCAGCCGCGCCCCCCACCGCTTCCACACGCGGTCGGAGAGGTACCAGGCGGCTGTGTCGAGCGCCCCCTGCTCCACCCAGCGGTAGAGCTCGTGGAGCCGCTCGGCGGGCTCCCCCCAGTCGCCGAGCGGAAACGGCCGGCCGGTCAGGTCGCCCGGCCGCAGCCCCGCCGCGTCCTCGCTCCGCCCGTCCTGGGGCGGCCCCTCCGGCTGCATCTCCGGCTGACTCACCGGTACTCCCTAGTTGACGACGGTGACGACGGACGACGGTGACGACGGTGACGGCACTGACACTGCGTGACGTCCTGTGACACGTGGTGCAAATGCGCCGCCCCCTTCCTACCGCCCAATGGGTGGCGGTGGACCGGGTTTACTGGCTTTTCCGCCTGGAAGAGGGTCTTGATCAGGTATAGGCGCCGTGACGGTGTCACTCGAAAGAGTGCTTGGGCGACGGGCCCGTGGACCACGTAGGCTCGTGCTGGACAGGAAAAACGGTCCACACAGCCGTACTCGAAACCAGGAGCTGATCGTGATTCCCGGTGGTGGCCAGCCCAATATGCAGCAGTTGTTGCAGCAGGCCCAGAAGATGCAGCAGGACCTGGCGAACGCGCAGGAGGAGCTGGCGCGGACGGAGGTCGGGGGCCAGTCGGGCGGCGGCCTGGTGAAGGCGACCGTGACGGGCTCCGGAGAGCTCCGCGGTCTGGTGATCGACCCGAAGGCGGTCGACCCCGAGGACACCGAGACGCTCGCCGACCTGATCGTCGCGGCCGTCCAGGCGGCGAACGAGAACGCGCAGGCGCTCCAGCAGCGGAAGCTCGGCCCGCTCACCCAGGGGCTCGGCGGCGGCAGCGGCATTCCCGGTCTGCCTTTCTAAGACCGGTGGCGGCCAACTACCGTACGCACCAGCAGGAAACGTAGGACGGGACCAGGCGGTACCAGGACACTCGGAAAGGCAATCCGTTGTACGAAGGCGTTGTTCAGGACCTCATCGACGAACTGGGGCGGCTCCCCGGCGTCGGTCCCAAGAGCGCGCAGCGGATCGCCTTCCACATCCTGCAGGCGGACCCGACGGACGTCCGTCGGCTCGCGCAGACCCTCATGGAGGTCAAGGCGAAGGTCCGCTTCTGCGCGACCTGCGGCAACGTCGCGCAGGAGGAGCTGTGCAACATCTGCCGCGACCCGCGCCGCGACCTCTCGGTGATCTGTGTGGTGGAGGAGCCCAAGGACGTCGTCGCGGTCGAGCGCACCCGTGAGTTCCGGGGCAAGTACCACGTGCTCGGCGGCGCGATCAGCCCGATCGAGGGCGTCGGCCCGGACGACCTGCGGATAAGGGAACTCCTGACCCGCCTCGCCGACGGAGCGGTCACCGAGCTCATCCTGGCCACGGACCCGAACCTGGAGGGCGAGGCCACGGCCACGTATCTCGCCCGCATGATCAAGCCCATGGGCCTCAAGGTCACCCGCCTGGCCAGCGGCCTCCCGGTGGGTGGCGACCTGGAGTACGCGGACGAGGTCACGCTCGGCCGCGCCTTCGAGGGGAGACGACTTCTAGATGTCTGACGCCACGCTGCACGCGACCAGCCCGGACCCCGACGACTTCGTGGTCCAGATCGCGGACCAGGTAGAGAGCTTCCTGGTCGCCGTCACCGAGGTGGCCAAGGGCGACGAGCCGGACTCGGCCGTGCCCTTCCTCCTCCTGGAGGTCTCCCAACTCCTCCTGGCCGGCGGCCGTCTGGGCGCGCACGAGGACATCGTCCCCGACGAGCGCTACGAGCCCGACCTCGGCCCGGAAGGGGATGTGGACGAACTCCGCGAGCGTCTTGCGGTGATGCTGGAGCCGATCGACGTCTACTCCGAGGTCTTCGACCCCTACGAGCCGCGCAAGGCCCCCGTCCCGGCCCGCATCTCGGACGACCTGGCCGACGTCATGGCGGACCTGCGCCACGGCATGGCCCACTACCGCGCGGGCCGCACCACGGAAGCCCTGTGGTGGTGGCAGTTCTCCTACTTCTCCAACTGGGGCTCCACCGCCTCCGCGGCCCTGCGTGCCCTGCAGTCCGTGGTGGCCCACGTCCGGCTGAACCAGCCCCTGGAGGAGCTCGACGGCCTCGACACCGACCAGGAGATCGGCGAGGAGGCCCTCGCGGAGGAGGCCGGCAAGGTGATGGCGGAGGAGATCGCGGGGCCGCTCGGTCTGCGCACGGTCAAGTAGCCGGCCGCGCTCCGGCGAGGTCCGGCCGCGTACCGGCCGGAGGTCCCGTCGTGCTCCGGCGCGGCCCGCGGTGTGACTCGGGGCACTTTCGGAGTGGCGGGGCTCCGGCACGGGCAGGTGCCGTCTCGGAGCGGCCGGATGTCCCTTGCCCCTGACAGCCCGGAGTGATCACGTCGTGAGCGGGACATCTCACGATGCGATACCCCGGAAGGGAAATCCGGCCGCTCGTTAGACTGAGCCGACCGCAGTTGTGCGGTGCAGAGACGGATTGAGCGAGGAGCGCACGTGGGCCTTGTCGTGCAGAAGTACGGAGGTTCCTCCGTAGCCGATGCCGAGGGCATCAAGCGCGTCGCCAAGCGGATCGTGGAAGCGAAGAAGAACGGCCACCAGGTGGTCGTGGTCGTTTCCGCGATGGGCGACACGACGGACGAGCTGATCGATCTCGCGGAGCAGGTGTCTCCGATGCCCAGCGGCCGGGAGTTCGACATGCTGCTGACCGCCGGAGAGCGGATCTCCATGGCCCTGCTGGCGATGGCGATCAAAAACCTGGGCCACAGCGCCCAGAGCTTCACCGGCAGCCAGGCAGGCGTCATCACCGACTCGGTCCACAACAAAGCGCGGATCATCGACGTCACCCCGGGCCGTATCCGTACGGCGCTCGACGAGGGCAACATCGCCATCGTCGCCGGGTTCCAGGGTGTCTCGCAGGACAAGAAGGACATCACCACACTGGGCCGCGGCGGGTCCGACACCACGGCTGTCGCGCTGGCCGCGGCGCTCGACGCCGAGGTGTGCGAGATCTACACCGACGTGGACGGTGTGTTCACCGCCGACCCGCGCGTGGTGAAGAAGGCGAAGAAGATCGACTGGATCGCCTTCGAGGACATGCTGGAACTCGCCGCCTCCGGCTCCAAGGTGCTGCTCCACCGCTGTGTGGAATACGCCCGCCGCTACAACATCCCGATCCATGTGCGCTCGTCCTTCAGCGGACTTCAGGGCACCTGGGTCAGCAGCGCACCACTCGTTCGAAAGACACAGCAGCAAGGGGACCAGAAGGTGGAGCAGGCCATCATTTCCGGTGTCGCTCACGACACCTCCGAGGCCAAGGTCACGGTCGTCGGTGTCCCGGACAAGCCGGGCGAGGCCGCCGCGATCTTCCGCGCCATCGCCAACGCCGAGATCAACATCGACATGATCGTGCAGAACGTGTCGGCGGCGACCACGGGCCTGACGGACATCTCCTTCACCCTCCCCAAGACCGAGGGCCGCAAGGCCATCGACGCCCTGGAGAAGGCGAAGGGCGTGATCGGCTTCGAGTCGCTGCGCTACGACGACCAGATCGGCAAGATCTCGCTCGTCGGCGCCGGCATGAAGACCAACCCGGGTGTCACGGCCGGCTTCTTCGAGGCGCTCACCGACGCCGGGGTCAACATCGAGCTGATCTCGACCTCCGAGATCCGCATCTCCGTCGTCACCCGCGCCGACGACGTCAACGAGGCCGTACGGGCCGTGCACACCGCCTTCGGACTCGACTCCGACAGCGACGAAGCCGTTGTCTACGGAGGCACCGGGCGATGACCGGACGACCGACGCTCGCGGTCGTGGGAGCGACCGGGGCCGTCGGCACGGTCATGCTCCAGATCCTGTCCCAGCACGCGGACATCTGGGGCGAGATCCGTCTGATCGCCTCGCCGCGCTCGGCCGGCCGCAAGCTGGCCGTGCGCGGCGTCGAGGTCGAGGTGGTGGCCCTGTCGGAGGAGGCCTTCGACGGGGCCGACGTCGCCATGTTCGACGTACCGGACGAGGTGGCCGCCCAGTGGGCGCCGATCGCCGCCGCCAAGGGCGCGGTCGTCGTCGACAACTCCGGCGCCTTCCGGATGGACCCGGAAGTGCCCCTCGTGGTCCCCGAGGTCAATCCGCATGCCGCGCGCGTGCGACCGCGCGGGATCGTCTCCAACCCGAACTGCACGACCCTCTCCATGATCGTGGCGCTCGGCGCCCTGCACGCCGAGTTCGGGCTGCGCGAACTCGTCGTCTCCTCGTACCAGGCGGTCAGTGGCGCGGGCCGCGCGGGCGTCGAGACCCTGCGCAGGCAGATGTCCCTCGTCGCGGGTACGGAACTGGGGAACAACCCCGGTGACGTACGCCGGGCGGTGGGCGACGACACGGGCCCGTTCCCGGAGCCGGTCGCGCTGAACGTGGTGCCGTGGGCCGGGTCGCTCGCCGAGGACGGCTGGTCCTCGGAGGAGATGAAGATACGCGACGAGACCCGCAAGATCCTCGGGCTGCCCCATCTGAAGGTCGCCGTGACCTGCGTCCGCGTCCCCGTCGTCACCACGCACTCGCTGACCGTGCACGCCCGCTTCCAGGACGAGGTGACCGTCGACAAGGCGCGGGAGATCCTGGCCACCGCGCCCGGCGTCGTGCTCTTCGACAACCCGGCCGCGGGGGAGTTCCCCACGCCCGCGGACGTGGTCGGCACCGACCCGACGTGGGTGGGCCGGGTCCGCCGGGCACTGGACGACCCGACGGCCCTCGAACTGTTCGTGTGCGGGGACAACCTGCGCAAGGGCGCCGCCCTGAACACCGCTCAGATCGCGGAACTGGTGGCTGCGGAGATCATCGGGACTTCGTAGGCGCGGCCCCGGACGTCCGTCGGTTCCGCAGGTTCTGCGCTCCCGGCGGGCGTCGGCCGTAATCCCGGTGCCCTGCGGGCGGTGGGTTTGTAGGATCTCTCTCGGTTCAGTGATCAACTTAATGGTCCGGACCACTTGAACAGACCCCTGTCGGCGTTCGAAGATTTTGCTCCCCGCTCTCCGCAACCGCGCGGCGGACGGGGAGCGTCTTTGCGGACGCCATTCAGGGCGTCCGGGGGGCGGCGGAACATTGGGCATAGGGGAAGAGCTGTTACGCATGAGGGCATCTGGTGCGCTGTCGCGCGCACTCAACGGCGTACCGGCGGGCGGTCCGGGGGGCGTTCCGATGGACGCGATTCCCGCCAATGTGACACCCGGCGCGAATGTGATGCCTGTCGCGTACAACCCTGCCGGGGGGACGTGTGTCCAACTGGCGTGGCAGAGGTACTCGAATTCACTGCGGTACAGACAAGGGGCGTGGCCCTGCGTCCACCCCGCCGACTCCGCAGCCCCGGCGCGTCCGGCGGCATGCCGGTGATCGCGCCGATGCCCTCAGCGCGGCCGACCCGCATTCCGAATCAGCGCGACGGCGCCGAGAACGGCTTGGCGGCGGGTACGACCGTCGACCATCTCACCGAGACCTACCGGGCGCACTACCGGTCGCTCCTCGGTCTCGCGGCGCTCCTGCTCGACGACACCGCCTCCTGCGAGGACGTCGTCCAGGAGGCCTTCATCCGGGTGCACTCGGCGCGCAAACGCGTCCGGGACCCGGAGAAGACGCTCGCCTATCTGCGTCAGACCGTCGTCAACCTCTCGCGCTCGGCCCTGCGCCGGCGCATCCTCGGCCTCAAACTCCTCTCGAAGCCGATGCCCGACATGGCGAGCGCCGAGGAAGGCGCCTACGACCAGTTGGAGCGCGACGCGCTGATCAAGGCGATGAAGGGACTCCAGCGCCGCCAGCGCGAGGTCCTGGTCCTGCGCTACTTCGCGGACATGACCGAGGCCCAGGTCGCCGAGACGCTCGGTGTCTCCCTGGGTTCGGTGAAGGCGTACGGCTCGCGGGGCATCGCCGCGCTCCGCGTCGCCATGGGGGCCTCGGCATGAGTGAGTACGAGGACCGGCGGCCCCCCGGGGACGAGAAGCGCCCGGAGCACGAGCACAAGCAATCGCACGCTGGGAACGGAACTGTGAACCACGGCCCCGACGAACAGCCCGACAGCCTGGGTACGGACGGACTGGGGTCCGAAGGGCTCGGCTCCGACGAGCTGGCACTGCGGCGGCTGCTGCACCAGGCCGTCCAGGAGATCGAACCCACCGACGGCACCCTGGACCACCTGCGCCGTGCGGTTCCGGCCCGACGGGCCCGCAAGCGCCAGGCCGTGGTCGGCATGGCGGCGGCGGCACTCTTCATCGGCACGGCGATCCCGGCGCTCGTCCATGTCTCCAACTCCTCCGGGTCGAACGCCGACCCGTCCATCGCGGCCAACAGCTCGCAGGCCCAGGGCGGCGCGAACCAGGGCAAGGGCTCGGACGGCGGCGGCAAGGACGCGGGCGGCTCCGCCGGCACGTCCAAGGGCGACACCACGGACGGCCAGACGCAGCCGCCGGGCGACAAGGACAAGGGCGCCGGCGGGGCCGCCACGGGCGGTGCCGACCCCTCGGCCTCCGCATCGGTCGCCACCACGTGCACGGCGGACCAGCTCGGCGGAGCCTCCGGTACCGCCGCCGCCCCGGACTCCAACGGCGCCGTCTACGGCTCCTTCACCGTCTCGAACATCTCCACCACCGCCTGCACGGTCGCCGGCGCCGGCACCGTCAGCGCGCTCGCCCAGGGCGCGGCGGACGCCGCCAGGATCGGTGTGGCCACGCATGTGGCGGGCGACGCGGCCACCGGGCTGCCGGACGCCTCCACGGAGGTCACCTCCCTGGTCCTCCAGCCGGGCACCTCGTACGTGGTGAAGTTCGCCTGGGTGCCTTCCTCGACGTGTCCGGCCACCGCGGACCCCTCACCGGACCCGACCCCGACGGAGGGTGCCACCGACACCGGCGGCACGACCACCGACGGGGCCAGTGGCACCTCGCCCCAGCTCCTCGTCGAGGACGGTGTGCAGGACGGCAGCGTCATCGTCTCCAGCACGGCGGCGACGGGCGGCGCGACGGCATCGGTGACCGTGTCCAACGCCTGCGCGGGCACGGTCTACCACACGGGGATCCTGGCGTCGTCCTGACGGACACGTGACGCTGGTTCCGACCGGCGCGTACCGCTCGGGTCGAGTGGTACGCGCCGGTCGGGTGAAGCGGAACACGGCGCTGGGTGAAGCCATTCGCGGCGCGGGGGCGGAGCCGTGCTCGGGCTCGCCCCGGCCGACCCGGTCGGTCGCCCCGTCAGGCCGATCAGGCCGAGGCGGACGGCGTCGCCGGAGCGGCGGTGCCGGCGTCCTCGGACCGCTTCCCCCCGGCGTCCCGGACGTCCGGGACGAGCCCCAGTTCGGCGTCGCGGACGAACTCCACCTCGCGGCGCAGGAGGCGGAACCACATGAAGACGACGAAGCCCGCGAAGACGAACCACTCGCCGGTGTAGCCGAGGTTCTGGAACGCCTTGAGGTCCAGGCCGGTGTTGTCCGGCGCGGTCGGAGGCACCGTCTTCATCCCGGTGTCGGCCTTGTCGAGCGTGATCCACGCGTCGTACGGGATGTACGGCACGAGGTTCACCAGCGACGCGGAGCTGATCGCCGCGGTCTGCCCCGGGGGAAGTCCGCCGACCGTGCTGACACCGTTCGACCCGGGACTCTCGGACGCCTGGAGCGCACCTGTGACAGTGACCTCGCCCGCGGGCGCGGCCGGGGCCTTCGCCGGGTCGGCGGCACCGGGCAGCCAGCCCCGGACGACGGGCAGCGCCTTGCCTCCGTCGACCCGCAGGAGCGTCAGCACGTAGTACCCGCTCCTGCCGTCGAGTTCCCGGCCGGGCACGAGAAGCTGCTTGCCGTACCGGCCCTTCGCGGTGGTCTGCTTGCCGGACGTCCTGGTGGTCACGGGCAGCATCCCGGCCAGCGGCCGGGCGGGATCCGTCTTGGCCGTGGAGGCCGCCGCGTCCGCCGTCCGGTGGTCCCGCACACGGTCCTCGAACCGCCCCAACTGCCACGACCCCATGAAGATGCAGAAGGGGATGGCCAACAACACGAAGACGTTGATCCCCCACCAGCGGGGCGTCAGCAGGAACCGGTACACGCCTTCCACGGTACGGGGCGGCCGAGCCGGACTCGGCCGTGGGGCCGCTCAGTACCGCTCGGCCAGATGCTCCCGGCCCGCGGGAGGCTCGTACGGCTCGGGCCAGAAGTCGGTCACCGTGGCGATACGGCCCTCCTCGTCCGCCGTGAAGAACGTGATCGCGTGCATCTTCTCCAGGCCCACCGTGAAGTGGGTCCAGGTGACGGCCTGCCCGGGCTCGACCAGGACGCGCTCGATCCGGACGTGCCAGTCGCCCGGATACTCGCGGTTGAACTCGACGTACCGCTCCCTGCCACTGATGCGCTCACGCGTCTGCGGCAGGGTGTAGACGACGTCCTCGGCCAGCAGGTCCGCGAACGCTCCCCATTCCCGGGCGTCGGCGGCGGCCCAGTAACTCTCGACGGTCTTGCGCAGATCGGTCATGCGAAAAAGTCTGCACCCCGGCACTGACAACGGTCCTGAACTGCACACATGTACTCAGGTCAGGACCGTCCCGGCGGACGTGCGGGGAGCGCGGGCGCAGCTGCGCGAGCCGCTCGGCGGGCGGCGGAGCGCGCAGCGGCCGCGGGGTTGTCCACAGGCCGGGGACCTCGTCGGCGCGAGGCGGGGTGAGCCAGGCACTATGGGGCCATGACTGAGAGCACCAGGTCCATCGCCGAGCAGCAGCAGGCAGACATGCCCGACTGGGAGAAGCGCTTCCGGGCACCCCGGGTGTCACTGCCGGACTGGGCGGAGGACGCCCCGCACCGTTCCCTGTTCGTCTCGAACGCGACGGGGACGTACGAGCTGTACGCGTGGGACCGCGCGACGGGGGAGCAGCGCCAGGTCACCCACCGGGCGAACGGCACGACGGACGGGGTGCTCTCGCCCGACGGCGAGTGGATCTGGTGGTTCGACGACAAGGACGGCGACGAGTTCGGCATCTGGCGGCGCCGCCCGTTCGGCGCCGCCCTGATCGCGGGAGGCGTCGACGATCCGGCGGTCCCCGGCCTCGAGCCCTCCTACCCGGCGGGCCTGACCATCGGCCGCGACGGGCGTACGTCCGTCGTGGGCCGCTCGACGGACGACGACGGATCGACGATCCATGTGGCCCGCGTCGGCGAGGCTCCGGTGGAGATCTACCGGCACCGCGAGTCGGCCGGGGTCGGCGACCTCTCGCACGACGGCTCGCTGATCGCCGTCGAGCACACCGAGCACGGCGACGCGATGCACTCGGCGCTCAGAGTGCTGCGCCCGGACGGTTCGACGGTCGCCGAGCTCGACGACACCGAGGGCGGCACGGTCGAGCTGGGTCTCGAGGTGCTGGGCTTCGCCCCCGTCGACGGGGACACCCGACTGCTCATCGGGCACCAGCGGCGCGGTCGCTGGGAACCTCTGGTGTGGGAGGTGACGACCGGCAAGGAGACGGACCTGGGCCTCGACCTCCCCGGTGACGTGGCCGCCGAGTGGTATCCGGACGGCTCGGCCCTCCTGATCGCCCACAGCTTCGAGGCACGCAGCGACCTGTGGCGCTACGACCTCGCCTCCGGCGGGCTGACCGAGGTCCCGACCCCGCCCGGCACGGTCTCCGGGGCGACGGCCCGCCCGGACGGGACGGTGGAGTATCTGTGGTCGTCGGCGGCCGAGCCCTCGGCCGTCCGTTCGACGACCGGCGAGATCGTCCTGGATCCGCCCGGCCAGAAGTCCCCGGGATCGGTCCCCGTGGAGGACGTCTGGGTCGAGGGACCCGGCGGCCGCATCCACGCCCTGATCCAGAAGCCGGCGGGCACCACCGGCCCGCTGCCCACCGTCTTCGAGATCCACGGCGGCCCGACCTGGCACGACAGCGACTCGTTCGCGGCGGGTCCGGCGGCCTGGGTCGACCACGGCTACGCGGTGGTCCGGGTGAACTACCGCGGTTCCACGGGCTACGGCCGCGCGTGGACCGACGCGCTCAAGCACCGCGTCGGCCTCATCGAGCTGGAGGACATCGCCGCGGTCCGCGAGTGGGCGGTGACGTCCGGCCTGGCCGACCCCGACCGGCTGATCCTCACCGGCGGTTCCTGGGGCGGTTACCTCACCCTTCTCGGCGTCGGCACTCAGCCCGACGCGTGGGCCCTAGGCATCGCCGCCGTCCCGGTCGCCGACTACGTCACGGCGTACCACGACGAGATGGAGGCGCTGAAGGCCATGGACCGCACGCTCCTCGGAGGCACCCCGGAGGAGGTCCCCGAGCGCTTCGAGGCGTCCTCCCCGCTGACCTACGTCGACGCGGTCAAGGTCCCCGTCTACATCTCTGCCGGTGTCAACGACCCCCGCTGCCCCATCCGCCAGATCGACAACTACGTCACGCGCCTCGCCGCCCGCGAAGCCGTCCACGAGGTCTACCGCTACGACGCGGGCCACGGCTCCCTGGTCGTCGACGAACGCATCAAGCAGGTCCGCCTGGAACTGGACTTCGCGGAACGACACCTGGGGAAGTAGCCCCGGAACCCCGGCGGAGGGCCGGGCCCCCGACCCCGCGCGGAGGGGCCGGGCCCTCCGTTGCCGGGCCCTGCGGCGGGCTCTCTCCGGCAGGCCTTCTCCGGCGGGCCCCTTCTGCCGGACCTCTCCGCCGGGCCGGCTAGGTTCCGGCCCGCTGCCGAGGCCGCCGGCCGAGCAGTTCCGCGAGCCCCCGCCGTGTCGCGGCGAGCACCACGCGGTCCTCGGACCGCAGGACGTAGGTGGAGGGCAGGTCCCACACCAGGCGGGGGCCGCGCGAGGCGGACGCCGGTTCCGCCCGGCGTTCTCCAGGAGTCGCCGTGTCCAGCGCGAGCACCCGCCAGGCCCCGGCCCGGAACGCCTCCCCCACCGTGCGCCCCTCCAACCGGGGATGCCCGCCCACGTCCACCGCGGCGAACAGCAGCACCCGCCGCTCGACGGGAATCGCCCCGAGGATCTGCCGCCCCAGCATCGCACCGGCGAACGCGGGCGCGGCCAGATGGGACACGCTGCGGCTCCGGGTGAGCGCGCCCGGATGCGCGGCCCGCAGGGTGCGGTACACGGCGGTCGCGAAGTCGTCGTCGTACAGCCGCAGGACGACCCGCAGATCGGGCCGTAGGGTCCGCGCGTAGAGCACGGCCTCCAGGTTCATCGTGTCCGCGCTGGTCAACGCCAGCAGCGCGTGCGCCCGATGAATCTTGGCGGCCTCCAGCACACCTTCCTGCGTCACGTCCCCCAGCACCACGGGCACCCGCAGCCGTCGCGCCAGCGCCAGCCCGCGTGCCTCGGGATCGGCCTCGACGCACACCACGGGAATGCGCAGCTCCCGCAGCCGCGCCAGCACCCGCGTACCGATCTTGCCGACCCCGAGCAGCACCACGTGCCCCGACAGCCCACGCGGCGGCTTGCGCAGCGCGGTCCCGTTGCGGAAGGTGCCGAGCGCCTCCAGCACCGCGGCCAGCAGTACCGGCAGCAGGAGCAACCCGACCATGCCGGAACAGAGTTGGAGGATCTGGCGTCCGAGCGGCTTGCCGATGGCAGGATCGTTGATGGCGAAGAGATCGAGCAGTGTCAGATACGTCGCCTGGAGCGCGGGCTCCCCGGTGACCAGCACCGACGCCACGGCGAGCCCGATCACACATCCGACGAGCCCCGCGAACGACCAGCGCAGCCGCCGGGACAGCAGGGAACCGAACCACGGGACGACGCCCCGCCCGGCACTCAGTTCGGGACCGGAGTACGAAACGTTCTCCAGCACGACGGTGCCGCGTCCGGTCGCGGCGGCCACCGCCCTTTCGTCGGGCAGGAGTTGGGGCCCCTGCGCGCCGCTGCCTTCGGAACCATCGGCGCCGGCGGGGTCGTTGGTCGTGGCGGACAGCAACGCCAGCGTGCACAGCCCCGGATCGGCGACTTCACCCGGACCGGGCGGTGGCCGCTCCACCGCGCGCAGCATCAGCCCGTCGGTCTGGACGACCTTGCTGGTACCGGCCACGGCGGTCGCGGCCAGCGCGGGCGCGGCCGTGTCGGCGTCGGACAGCACGGTGGTGGAGGCGTCGTAGGCCTCGGCGCTCCTGCGCGTCGGCGAGGCGTTCGGCCCCGAGGAGCCTCCGGTGGCGTTCGAGGCGCCGGCCCCGGCCCCTGCATGGAGCGCGCTGTCGGCAGCGGCAGCGGCGAGTGCCGAGGCCTGGTCGAGGAGGGCCTCGATGTGCTGCCCGAGGCGCCGGTTGTAGAGCCGCAGAACCAGCCGGATCCGCGGGTTGAGCCGCCGGGCGGTGAGCGCGGCACGGATGTTGGTCTCGTCGTCGTCGTACACGAGCGCGAGCGCGGCGGCCCGCTCGACACCCGCGTAGGCGAGCGCACCCTCGGTGAGCTCGGCGGCCTCCACCACCCGCTCGGAACCGGGAGTCTCATCGGTCCGGCCACCCCCGGATTCCCCGTCCCCGGCGCCGCCCCCGTTCCCGGAGGCCCGGTTCACCGCCGCGGACACCCGGTCGAACAGGGCCGTGGCCCGCGTCCGCCCGACGACCGGCGGCCGCACACCGCCCTGCGCGGGCGGCACCACGAGGGTCACCCGCTCGCCGTACACCCCGCGCAACTCGGCGGCCAGCCGATGGGCCAGGGCGTCGTCCCCGGCCACCACCATGTGCTCGGCGGCGTCACTCGAAGCACTCTGAGACGGAAGATTCCCCACGAGGAAGAAGACTGCCGCACAGGTACGGGTGGTTCCAGTGGGGAACCCCGGGAACCGGGCCGGTGACCCCGCCTCTTCACCGAGGCCGCTCCGCCGACTCTTCCCTCACTTCGCGGGTGATCCCAGGTGCTCCTGATGTGTCGGAGGTTGCTGTTACCCTCAAGTTGCCTTGTACGGGGGGCAGTTGAGGCTGGGAATCCTGGAAGTGCCGCTGACGCGGGCCCGATCCGCCACCGCCGCCCCGCCACGCCCTTTCGCCTCGGAGGCCACGTTGCCCCGTCGTACCACCGCCCGTGGTGTCGCCGCCGCGTTGGCGGTCCTCGCCGTGACCGCTGGTCCCGGCCCGCTCTCCGTCCCGGCGGGCGCGGACACCGGTGCCGGGAGCACCGCCTTCGCGGCGGAGAAGATCTTCCAGTCGGACCGCTACGTCCCCCGCCGTGACCCGATCTACTCCGCCGGCCCCAGCGGCTACCTGCATGCCCAGGAGGGGAGTTCCGGCTACCTGTGGACGTCGTACGCCACCGGTACGACCACCGGACTGGGCAACCTCGCCCGGCTCGAGATCCCCGCTTACCTCGGATCGTCGTCCGACGTCGTGACCGATGTCGTCTCGTACACCTCGGAGGTCGTCCTCAGGGACATGGCCGCCGGTACCGCCACGGACGTCCCCCTCACCCACGGCACGTACGAGGCAACGTACGGCGCCCATGTGCTGACCCAGGCCCGCGACGCCGACGGCAACCGCACGCTGTGGCTGTACGGTGACGGCGCACCCGCCGAGGGCACCCTCGTCGACGGATGGCCGGCCGGAATCACCGCCAACTTCACCGTCCTGGGCGGCGACAGAGGCACCGCCGTCATCAGCTACGCGCTGGGAGCCACGCGGCACCTGGCACTGGTGGACCTGTCCGCCGCGAAGGTCACCGGCGACGTGACGGTGTCCACCACTCCGACGGCCGTCGCACTCAGCGGCGACCGGCTGGTCTGGTACGCGTACGGCAGCACGGCGCACGTCCTGGACCGCGCCGACCTGTCCGCCCCCGAAACGACGGTGACGCTGCCCGGCACCGAGGGCACCCCGCACCTCGGGATCGTCGGCCGATGGCTCGTGGTCGCGCGTTCCGTACCGTCGAACCCCAACAACTCGGTCGACGAGTCCGGCGAGCCTCTGACGGCTGTCCCTCTCGCGGGTGGTGCCGCGCTCACCCTGCTCCGGCACGCGAGCACCTCGGTCACCGCCACACCGGACGGCGGCCTGCTGACCGTGGGCGGCGCCGACTCCGCGCACTGGGCGGTGCGCAAGCTCACCGACACGGGCGCGGACACGCCGACGCCGACCGAGGTGGCCGCCGTCCCGCCGGCGGCCGCCAGGATCGAGCGGCTGTCGCTGCAGAACGGCACCCTGGCCACCCAGGAGGCCGACAGCAGCTTCATGGGCAGCCTCTACACCCGGCGGATCTCCGCCGACGGGACGCCGGGCGCACGGACCTGGCAGAGCTGGGACGGAGTGCCGGTGGGCCCGTACGCCACCGGAGACGGCCGCGCGGTGACGTTCACCGCGGACTCCGACCCTGTCGGGTCGTACGTCCAGTCCATCGACAAGGCCGACGAGGCCGGCTTCTTCTATCTGCCCTCGGCCTCCGGGACCGTTCTGGACGTCACCGGCCGGTACGCGATCGTCAACGGCTCCTCCCCCGCCAAGCAGTACGTCGGCGACCTCGGCGTCCACTCCGACCTGCGGCCCGTCGTCACCCGCTCCGTCACGGCCGCCTCCGTCTGGGGGACCAGGCTCTGGACCCCGGGCTCCACCACGGGCGTCGTCACCGCCCAGGACCTGAAGACCCACAGGACCACGGACACCGTGAGCACCGGCGCCCCCTGCGTCCCCAAGGAGCTGCAGGCCGTCGGCCGCTGGATCTACTGGTCGTGCGGCACCACCGCGGCGGCCGGCGTCTGGGACCGTACGGCGAAGAAGAACATCCCGGTCCCGTCCGGCGAGGCGCTGCTCGGCGACGGCTACCTGGTCCGGCACGACACCTCGGCCGGAACGCTCCTCCTCACCTCCTTCGCCGACGGCACCGCGACCACCCGTACGATCGGCACCCTCGCGGCGGGCGCCTCCGTACTGCGCGGGGCGACCTGGACCGTGGACAAGTTCGGCGGGCCCGTGGCCTATGTCGACGCGGACCGGCGGATCCATCTGGTGCCCACCGGCGTCACCACCCAGGCGCTCGGTGTCGTCGAGTCCGAGGCGACCGACAACACAGGGGAGAGCGGCACGGTCAGCAGCCCCTGGTGGCAGTGGCGCGGACTGCTTTCCAAGCCCGCCGCCTCCTGGACGGCCACGTTCACCAGCAGGGCCACCGGTGCCGTGGTCCGTACGCTCACCGGCGGAGAGGTGGACGGCACCCTGACCGCGAGGTGGAACATACGGGACACCGCGGGCGCGCTCGTTCCCAACGGCACGTACACCTTCAAGCTGACGGCCCGGCCCGCGGACGGTTCCGGAGCGGCGGCGACGGTGTCGCAGACGGTGAAGGTGTCCGACGGGGCCGCCGTACGCCACGACTTCACCAGCGGTGACACATGGGCGCCCGACGGGATCGGCGACGCCCTGACCCTCACGTCCTCCGGTGTCGTCGGCTACCGGCCCGGCAACGGGGCGGGCGCCTTCAGCGGGGGAATGTCGGCCTCGGGCTGGCCCTCCTCCGTGACGCTGGTCCCGTTCGGCGACGTCAACGGCGACCGCCGCGACGACATCCTCGTCCGGTTCGGCAGCGGCGAACTGCGGGTGTACCGGACCATGCGCGGGCAGGCCTTCGTGACCAGCACCCCGCACACCTCGCTTGGCACCGGCTGGAACCAGTACAACGCGCTGACCTCGCCGGGGGACATCACGGGCGACGGCCGTCCGGACCTGATCGCGCGCAAGGCGTCGACGGGAGAGCTGTTCCTGTACAAGGGCACGAGCACGGGGACTCTGTCGGCGCGGGTGCGGATCGCGGCGGACTGGTCCGGCTACAAGAAGATCGTGGGCGTCGGCGACTTCAACGGCGACGGCCGAGGTGACCTCCTGGCCCAGGACAGGTCCAACACCCTGTGGCGGTACGACGGCAACGGCTCCGGCGGCTTCAAGCCCAGGGTGAAGGTCGCGACGAACTGGGGCTCGTCGTACAACGTCGTCGTCGGTGTCGGTGACATCACCGGCGACGGCAAGGCGGACATCGTCTCCCGCGACACCTCCGGCAACGTGTGGCGCAACACGGGCAACGGAGCAGGGTCGTTGGGGGCCCGCACGAAGATCGCCACGGGGTGGCAGGCATACAAGGGCGTGTTCTGACGCCCTGGTCAGCGACCGCGCCCGGGTGACCACGTCCGGCCCGACGGCCGGCAGCACCACGCCGACGACGCCCCGCCTTTTCCCGGGCGGGGCGTCCCGTGCCGTACCCCCGTCAACGGCCACCGGCCCGGCAGGCCACGGCCCGCACGCCCGCCGTACGCTGCCGAGATACACGCAGACAGCCCCCGGGGCGCCCGGGCTCTCCTGATCAACGGCACTGTCGGCGTGGGCAAGACACCCGTTGCCGAGGCGGTGGGCGGCCTTCTCGCCGACGCCCGGGTCCCTCACGCCGTGCTCGACCTCGACCGGCTGAGCAACTCCCGGCCCGCGCCTCCCGGCGACCGCTTCAACTTCGGCGTGCTGCTGCGGAACCTGCGGAGCATCGTCGGCACTACCTCGATGCCCGAGCCACGCGCCTCGTGCGGACGTACCCGATCCGAGCCGCTGTTCTCGCGGACTCGTGAGGGGTGGGCCGTTGCCGTCCAAAGGGTGAGCTCCGCGACGCGGGCCGCCGTGAGACGGGGTGATGGCTGTTGAGCTCGGGCGCGCCGAGGGTGGAGGTGTTCCGGCGGTCGCCGGCGTGGATGTACGTGGCGCCGGTAATCGTGATGATGCCGTTGGTTTGACTGCCGTATGTGTGCCGTCTGCGACGGGATGCCGCTTTTGAGACCAGAGTTATCGGATTCTGGACAGAATCGATGGCCGCCCTTTACAGATGTAGTCGGCACCAATCAAAAATGATCGGGAGCTTGAGGTGCGGTTCACTCGGTGCGGCTGACCACACCGCTCACGTTCAGGACCTCGTGACATCCCTGCGCCTGGCGGCCGGTGGCCGGAGTGCCCGGCTTCGTGCAGGTCACTTCGATGGTCACGGTGTTGTTCGCGGGGATCTTGATGGGGGTGACCCAGTGGTAGTCCTGGTTGCGGAAGGTTTCCAGGGCGATCGTGGTGATCTTGCGGTTGCCGAAGGTGATCGTCATCACCCCTTCATCGCCCTGGAAGTTGGCGACGACGATGTCCGTCACACCGAAGACGCTCTTCTCGGGCACCTTGTAGGTGCCGGCCTCGGTCGCCCCGCCGGAGGTCTTCAAGTCGATGGTCGCCGAGCTCTGCTGACCGCCGCCGACCGCGGTGCCGTCCCCGGTCGAGGTGCCGTCGCCGCCCGCTCCGGAACCGTTGCCGGTGCCCTTGCCCTGACCGTCGGGCGAGGCGCTGGCGCCGCCGGAACCGCTGCCAGGGGTCTGCCCGTTGCCGCCCTGCTCTCCTGCGGGCGTGGGGCGCGGCTGGACCACCTCGTTGGCCGCCTCCTTCGCGGCGCTGCGCACCGCCGGGCGGACCAGCGTGAACCAGGCGAGCAGCAGCGCGAGCAGCGCCGCGAGCACGGCGAGCAGCCACTTCGGGAAGATGGGGATCTGGACGAACTCCGCGTCCAGCGGCGGCGGGTCGGCGATCTCGTCCGGCTGGGTCCCGTCCCGGTCACCGGTCTCGGCGGTGGCCAGGGTGAACGGCCACACCGCCGGGGAGCCGAACCACACGGGCTTGCCCGTACGGACCCGCAGCCCGACCTCGACCGACTCGCCGGGCTCCAGCTTCGGCTCGGCCGGGTTGAAGGCGAACGCCAGCTCCTCGCCCGCCTGGCCGGGGGTGAAGCCCACCTGCACCGGGGTGTTGCCCTGGTTGCGTACCGCGAGCCGGTAGCGGCCGCGCAGCCAGCCGCGCCGGCGGCGCGGGGCCAGCTCGGTCCGCAGCTCGTGGAACTCCTCGATGCGCACGGTGGTTTCGGGGACCGTCACCGCGTCGGGGTGCTCGGCCGGCAGAACCCGTACGCCCAGAGGCAGCTCACCGGCGCGTATCTCCGGCGAGCGCGGTGGCTCCAGACGGATCGTCACCGTCTCGGAGGTGCCGGGGTAGAGGGAGACCCTAGGGGGTTCCACGGTGGCCCAGGAGGCGCAGTCCCCGACGACCTCCAGGCTGTACGCCTCGACGATGTCGCTGTCGTTGCGGACGGTCAGGCTGGTCGTGGCGGTGCTGCCGGGCGCCACCGTCACGGCCGGGATGTCGAGGCTGGGCGCACCGGGGCCGGAAGAGGCTGCAGAAGGCGTCACGCGACCACGGTAGGAGCGGGCCCGGGCCGCCACGAGGGGTACGAGGGCAACACGCGGGCAGTCGTGATGCCTTTGAAGCCCAAGTCAACTCCTTTACGTTTGTAAGCCGTTGATGTGGCCCGCCGTCGTGCCCACTCCGCTTTCCGGCCTTTCCGGCCTTTCCGGCGATCGCCCCGCCCGCCGCGTCCACGCTCCCCCACGCACTCATGAATCAGGTGGTAATACGGCCATGTTCCTTTCGGACGAGCACAATCCGGCCTCATCGGCCCTCACGGCACCTGTGGTCGCCCCGGCCCGGGCCACGCACCAGTCCTCCCACTCCGATCGTCCGGTCCGGGTGACCCTGGCCGTCTACGCCGCCGATCCGGTCCTGCGCGTCGGCGTCGTCCAGCAGTTGCGTCAGCGCCCCGAGATCGACCTGCTCGACGACGCCGACGTGGAGCAGGCCCAGGCGTCGCTGGTGGTCGTGGACCACGTCGACGACGATGTGGCCGCCCTGCTGCAGCGGCTGCGGCACACCGGCAGCCCTACGGGCCTCGTGGTCGGCACCCTCGGGTCCGGCGCACTGCAACGCGTCATCGAGTGCGGCGTGTCGGCGGTGCTGCGGCGCGCCGAGGCCGACCAGGAGCGGCTCCTCCACCTGGTCCTGGCGATCGCCAACGGCGAGGGCGTGCTGCCCGGCGACCTGCTCGGCAAACTGCTCAGCCACGTGGGCAGCCTCCAGCGCTCGGCGCTCGACCCACGGGGCCTGTCCCTGTCCACGCTGACCACCCGCGAGGCGGACATGCTGCGCCTGGTGTCGGAGGGCCTGGACACCGCGGAGATCGCCCGCAAGACCGCGTACTCCGAACGGACCGTCAAGAACGTCCTGCACGAGATCACCACCCGGCTGCAACTGCGCAACCGGGCCCATGCGGTCGGCTACGCACTGCGCAACGGGCTGATCTGACAACGGCCCGCGACGCGCCGGTCCGACGACGCCCGGGCACCCCGGCGCTGCCTGAGGGCTCACCGCACTGCCCGAAAGCACACCCCGCGCTTCCCCCGGGTACGGCCCCGCCGCCCTGCCGCGCCGCGTGCGGCCGTCGCACAGTGGCAGGGGTACGTCCAGATGCTGCACCAGACTGCGAGGTGGACCGTGATGCGCACCGCCGGCCCCGGTGGGCGGTACCGCCCGGGAAGACTCGGGGCGTCGCTGCTGCTGTTGATCCCGCTGTTCGTGGTGACGGCGGCCTCCGGACAGGGCAGCGCCGAACCCCGGCCGCAGCCGGCGGCCGGCACCACCGGCACCCGGGTCGCCTACGCCGGTACCGGGCACCGCAGCCTCGGCACGGTCGCCACCACCACCTCCAGCACCCCGCTGTTCGCTGCGGGCCCGGCCCACTACGACGTCCAGCCGTCCGCCCTCGGTGACCAGATGGTCTTCGCGAGCCGGCGCGACGAGAAGACCCCGCAGATCTACCTGCGCGCCGCCGACGGTTCCGTACGACGTCTCACCGTCGGCATGGACGCGGCGCACCCCCGGCTGACACCGCGCGGGCAGTCCGTGGTGTTCGACGCGGCCGGGTCCGGGGGCCCGGACGGCGGGACGCAGCGCGACCTGTGGCTCGTACGCACCGACGGCACAGGTCGTCTGACGCGGCTCACCGACACCCCCGCCGACGAGGAGGGCCCGACGGTCTCCCCCGACGGGCAGCAGCTGGCGTACTCCGGTGACGGCGACGTGTCGGTGGGACGGCAGATCTACGTACGGCCGCTGGCAGGCGGCACCGCCACCCGGATCACCGGTCCCGCGAACGGCACGGCGTCCGAGCCGGCCTGGAACCCGGTGGACGACGACGAGAACCGGGACTGGATCGCGTACACCGCCACGACCACCGTCGACGGGAAGAGCGTGCCCCTGCTGCGGGTGGCGAACGCGGCCGGGACCGGCGACGAGCCGCTGTTCGGGGGTGCGTACGCGACCTGGCGTGCCCACGGGGCGGCGTGGAAGCCCGACGGGGACGGGGTGGTGTTCCTGAGCCCCGAGACCACCTGTACGTGCGAGGGCGACTACGACCATGTGTTCGGTTCGCCCGCGCACTCCGACCAGGAACCCGCGCTGGTGCTCAACGAGGACCGGGAGGTCCTCTCGCCCACCTGGCTCGGCCCGCTCGACGGCGGCGGCGTGGTGGTGGAGCGCACCTCCGCGGCGGCCCCCGACAAGAACCACCCCGGCGCGCACGTGGTGACGCTGCAGGACGTCCGGGCGGACGGGTCCGACCCCCGCGACCTGGGGCTGACGATCCTGAACGAGGACCCGGCGGCCGACACCAACACCGATCCCGCCAAGGACCCGCTGTTCCGGCCGGCGTCCGGGTTCGACCCGTGGACCGAGCGGCAGAACTACACGCCCGACGGACGCCGGATCGTCGTCACCCGCTTCGAGACCGACGCCGACGGCCGGCGGATCGAGCGGATCTGGATGGTGGACGCCGACGGTTCCAACGCGGCGCCCATGCCGCTCAAGGACCGCGCCGCGACGGACTGGGACACCGACCCGACGTTCTCCCCGGACGGCAAGCACCTCGCCTTCACCCGGACTTCGCCGGGCGGCGTCGGTGAGGCCGCGGGTCCCAGCCGTATCCTCATCGCGGACGCGATCACCGGGGCGATCACCGGCGAGGTCACCCCGCCGGCCGGGGAGCAGACGGGCGGCGACGCCCAGCCCACCTGGTCCTCCGACGGCACCACCCTGGCCTTCACCCGCAACGAGGTGATCGACGGGGGCGGCGGCAACAAGCACATCTGGACCGTGCCCGTGAACGACCTGTCCCGGCAGCGCGACCTGAGCGCCACGATCTGCCCAGGCAGTTGCGAGGTCATCGACGACAGCCCGGCGTTCTCCCCGGACGGTCTCCGCATCGCCTTCAACCGCAAGAACGGCGCGGGCCGGATCGACGAGCGGAACGGCATCCTCCTGACGTCGCTGACGGGCGCCGACTGCCGGGTGCTGCTGCCCACCGCCGCCCGTGACCTGCCCGGCGCCTGCGGCCGGGAACTGCCGGAGAACACCGGCCCGTTCCAGCCCCGCGACGCCGCCTGGACGGCCGACGGCAAGGGGCTGGTGATCAGCGCCCGCCCCAGTCGTCCGGTCAACACCCCCGAGAAACTCAAGCTCCTGGACATCGCGTCCGGCAAGCTCACGAAGCTCACGACCGAGCTCGAGGGCCGGCAGAAGGAACCCAGCGTCCAGCAGTCCGTCGACCTCGCCGTCAAGGCGCCCGGCACCGCCCCGGAGGTGACCGTCGGCGACTCCACCACGGTCCGCGTCGACGTCGTGAACAACGGCCCCGCCGCCTCCCCCGGCACCACGCTCACCATCGACCCGCCGGCCGGTGTGCAGGTCACCGAGGTGACCCGGCCCGGGGGCACCTGCGAGGCCGCCTCGCTCCAGTGCAACGTCGGCGTGGTGGAGCCGGGCGGCACCGTCCCGGTGACCGTCACCCTCACCGGGGTCACCGCCGGCGACCAGCCGGTCGACTGGTCGGTCACCGGTACGGTCCTGGACCCGGAGCCCAGCGACAACGCCGGCCGGACCGTGGTCCCGGTGCGCGAGGCCACGCCGCCCCCGACGCCCACCCCGACGCCCACGCCCACCCCGACCCCGACGCCCACTCCGACTCGGACTCCGACTCCGACACCCACTGTGCCCCCGCAGGCGCCCGAGCCCGACGCCGGGCCCGGGGTGAGCGTTTCGGCCCGGCCGAACCCCGGCTACGTCGGCGGCCGTGTCGTGGTGACGTACACCGTGCGCAACGGCCGCAACGCGCTGGCGACCGGGCTGCGGCTGCGCATCGGCCTTCCCAAGGGCATCCCGGACAGCGGGCCGCCGGCGGGCTGCGACGCCTCCTGGGTGTGCGCGCTGCCGGACCTGACGCCGGGCGCGAGCACCGTCGTACGCGTCGTGCTCAGCCCCGACAAGGCGCTGACCGGCCGCGTCACCGGCGTCCTCACCACCACCGGCACGGACGCCGACAAGAGCGACAACACCGCCCGGCAGCGGCTGCGCATCCTCCAGCCCCGCATCATCGCAGTGCCGGCGATCGGCAGGCCCGGCTTCGTCACCTCGGTGCGCGGCAAGGACTTCCCACCGGGAGTACCGGTGCGGTTCACCTGGAATCCGGGGATCACCGCGGCGGCGGCGCCGACCGTGCCGAAGCCGGACGGCACCTTCATCGGCCAGCTGCTCATCCTCGCCAAGGACCAGACCGGACCGCGCACCATCACCGCCAAGGGCCCCGGGTTCTCACCGGTGAAGACCGACTTCCTGGTGGTCAGCGGCAGCGTGCAGCCGCCCGACGAGGTGACCCGCCGGTGATCCACGAGGTCGACGAGGGGTTGCGCCGGCTGCTCGGCGAGTCCGGCCTGCAGGCGTCGGGCATCGAAGTGGTGTTCGACGCCCCCACCCGGGACTGGGCGGCGCGCCGCAGCGCCCCGACGGTCTGCGTCTTCCTGTACGACATCCGCGAGGACGCCGTCCGGCGCGGCAGCGGCGCCGGGGAGGTGTACGACGCGGACGGGTACCTGGTGGCGCGGCGCACCCCGCCCCGCTGGTTCGAGCTGACGTACCTGGTCACGGCGTGGGCGAGCCGCCCGCAGGACGAGCACCGGCTGCTCTCGCAGGTGCTCGCCACTCTGGTGGCCACCGACACGCTGCCCGCGCGGCTGCTCACCGGCACGCTCGCCGAACTCGGCCTGACCGTGAGCCTGGACGCCGGAGGGGCCGGGCTCGACGCGCCGGCCGCCTCCGATGTGTGGTCGGCGCTCGGCGGAGAGCTGAAGGTGTCGCTCGGGGTACGGGTACGGGCCCCGCTCGCCGGGGTGAGCACGGCCGTCGCGCCGCCGGTCACCGAAGGGCTCGTCGTGCGCTCCGCCGCCCGCGGCGAGAACGGCGATGCGACGCCGGGACGTCGGCTGCGCTACAGGGAGACGGCCGACCCGGGCCCGGACGGCTTCGCCGGCCCGCGTGAGCGGGGCCTCGCCCCGGCCAGGCGGCGCCACCGGGGAGACCGCCAGCCGTGACACACACCGCCGAACCCGTTGTCGTCACCGAATCCGTATCCGTCACCGAACCCGCTGTCGTCATCGAACCCGTATCCGTCGACGCGGACCACCTGTGGGCGCGGCTTCGCGTGGTCGAGGAGCGGGTGCGGCACGCCGTGGCCGTCCGTCGTGCCGTCGATCCCGATCCCGACGACCCGTACCGGGGGCAGTACCTCAGCCCCGAGGCGGTGGCTCGCATCCTGGACGAGCCGGGTGGTCTCGACGTACCCGCCCAGGAGCCGTGGCGCCCGCCGGCCGGGTCCGTCCTCGACGGCCTCGCCCGGCGGTTCGGGCTGTCCCCGCTGGATCTGGACCTGCTGCTGGTCGCGGTGGCGCCCGACCTGGACGCCCGGTTCGAGCGGCTCTACGGCTATCTCAACGACGACCTGACGCGCCGCCGGCCCACGGTCGGGCTCGCCCTGGAGCTGTGCGGGCTCGCCGGCGCGGCGGCCGCCCGGTTCCGGCTCGCCCCCGGGGCGCCGCTCGTCGCGGGCGGTCTGGTGGAGGTCACCGAGCCGGAACGGCCGCCGCTGTCCCGGGTGCTGGCGGTCCCCGACCGGGTCACCGCGCACCTGCTGGGCAGTGTGCGGCCCGACGCCCGGCTCGCCGGGGTGCTCGGCGAGGCCCGCGAGGACCCGACCGCCGAGGCGGCGGAGGTCCACCGGACGGCGGCCGCGGCCGGGACCGGCATGGGCCTCGTTCATCTGCGCAGCCGGGGCGGCGACGCCGAGGGGCTGGCCACCGCCGCCCTGAACGCGGCCGGGCTGCGCCCGCTCGTCCTCGACGCGGTGGCCCTCGCCCGGCGCCCCGGCGACGTACCGGAGCTCGCCCGGGTCGCCGCCCTCGAAGCCCGTCTGACCGGTGCCGGGGTCGTTCTCGGCCCGCTGGAGTCGCTGCCCGCGGAACCGGGCGAACGAGCCCGGACGCTGGGGGCGTTGTGCGCGGCGCTGCGCGGGATTCCCCTGTTCACGCACGGCACCGGCACCTGGGACCCACTGTGGGCGGCCGACACCCCCGTCGTCCTGAACGTGTCGGCGCCTTCGCCCGAACGGCAGGCCGAGCGGTGGCGGTACGCCCTGGACCGGGCCGCCGGTGACGGCTCGGCGACCGGCACCGGCGACGCCGACGAGCTCGCGCGGGCCGTCGCGGCGCACCGCCTGGACTCCGGGCAGCTGCGCCGCGCCGCCGACGTGGCGACGCGTACGGCCGCCCTCGCGGGCCGCCCGGTCCGCGCCGACGACCTGCGCACCGCCGTACGTGCCCAGAACGGCGCGGGGCTCGACCGGCTCGCCCGCCGGGTGGAGCCGGGCGTCGGCTGGGACGACCTGGTGCTGCCGCCGACCACGCACCGGCGGCTGCGCGAACTCGCGCTGCGGGCCCGCCACCGCGAGCAGGTGCTCGGGCGGTGGGGGATGCGGCCCGGCGGCGGCCGGGGGCGCGGTGTCATCGCGCTGTTCGCCGGTGAGTCGGGCACCGGCAAGACCATGTCCGCCGAGGTCGTCGCGGCGGACCTGGGCATGGACCTGTACGTGGTGGACCTGTCCACCGTTGTGGACAAGTACGTCGGGGAGACCGAGAAGAACCTGGAGCGGATCTTCACCGAGGCGTCGGCGGTCAACGCGGTGCTGCTCTTCGACGAGGCCGACGCGATCTTCGGCAAGCGCTCGGAGGTGAAGGACGCGCACGACCGGCACGCCAACATCGAGTCGGCGTACCTGCTCCAGCGCATGGAGTCCTTCGACGGCATCGCGGTGCTGACCACCAACCTGCGGGCCAACCTGGACGAGGCGTTCACCCGACGCATCGACGTGGTGGCGGACTTCCCGGTGCCCGACCCCGGCCAGCGCCTCGCCCTGTGGGAACGCTGCCTGGGCGAGCGGCTGCCCCGGGCCGACGACCTGGACCTCGCCTTCTGCGCGGACCGCTTCGAACTCGCCGGCGGCTCCATCCGAGCCTGCGCGGTGACCGCGGCCTACCTCGCGGCGGAGTCCGGCGAGCCGCTCACCATGCGGCAGGTGGTGACGGCGGTCGCCCAGGAGTACCGCAAGCTGGGGAGGCTGGTCCTGGAGGGCGAGTTCGGGCCGCACCTGGCGGCGGCCAACGACGCCTGAGGGGCTCAGCCACCGGTACTCACCAGTCGCAGATACTCACTGGTCCATCTCCATGAATTCGGCGCCCTGCGCCGCCGTCGCCGACGCGGGCGTCGCTCCCAGGTCCTGGGCGGCCTTCCAGATCCGCTCGCTCTCCGCCGTGGGGACCGTCGCCAGGTTGGCCTTGCGGGCCTCGTCCGTGATCACCTTGAACGCGCCCCACAGATGGCCGGTACTGGTGGCCCGCTTGGTCAGCCAGCGCATCTCGACGGGCGCGCCCTTCTGGCCGCCGATGTGCGGCACGATCGCCGCGTTGGGCTCGTCGGCCTTCGGCAGTGCCTTGCCCGGCGCGATCACCGGGAAGTTCTCATTGCCGGTGAGCAGGCTGTGCAGCATGTGCGCGGTGTTCTCGACGCCGGAGTGCCCGCGGCCGTACACCGGATCGGTCGGGTTCGGCGTGTTGCTCGGGTAGTTCTGCAGATGCCGCTGCCAGTGCCCGGTACCGGTCTCGGGGATCTCCTTGTGCATCCACACCGCGAGTTGGCCGATCAGTTCGTGCCCGATGTTCTTCTCGCGCAGCGCGTCGGTGGTGGCCTGGTTCCGGATGCCGCCGAGGTTGGCCAGCTTCAGCAGGAACGGCACGGCGTTCTTGGTGGAGGCGGTGGGACCGCGTACGCCGGCCTCCACCATGGCCGAGCCGACGGCGTAGGACAGCCCGAGTGCGAGGGTGCCGGTCAGGGCCTCCTGGTCGCCGCCTTCCAGGCCGGGCAGGAGGCCGGGCACGATCTCGGAACGCAGCCGCGGCACCATGCGGTTGATGGTGGCCGCCGCGTCGCGCCAGGCGTCGGCGATGTGCTCCTTGCCGGGCGCCCGCCGGGACTCGTGGTCGACGCCGGCCTGGAAGCTGTAGAGCGACGGCAGCCCGGAGGGCAGGACGCCGAGGGTGGCCTGGATGTACATCTCCCACTTGATGTCGGACTGGAAGCCCTTGATCGCCGACTGCACCTTGGGGCTGCCGAACAGCTCCGGGCCCAGCCACTGCTGCAGGGCGGCCAGCGGGGTGCCGGTCCCGGCGACGGGCGAACCCGGTACGCCGAAGAGGTTGTTCACCGGGTCCGCCTGGAAGATCGCGGCGACGTGCTCCTCGATACGCTCGGCGACCTGCTTGATCGCGGCGTCGGACCCGGGGGCCATCTCGTCGAAGGGCGCTGTGACGTACTCGAGGTTGCTCATCGACGAGGCGAGCTGCCCGGTCGCGACGGGGGTCCCGTCGGCCCCGCTCAGCTCGGAGAGCACGGCGTGCAGGACCCGGACCCGGCGGGCCAGCGAGTTGTGGTCGGTGAGGACGGTCAGGTTCTGCTCGCTCATCACGGTGGCCCCGTAGGGCAGTCCGCCGTGGAAGAACCCGCCGAGCTCCGCGGCGGGCGCCCGTCCGTCGACCGGGTTCAGGCCCGTCGTGGGGTGCGGCCCGAAGCTCGGCACGCTCAGCTCCGCCTCGAAGCCCACCAGGCGCTGGACCGCGTCCGGGCCGGTGTGGCGGTGCGCCCCGGCGTGCTCGTCGACGGCGCGGGCCACCGGCACGGGCCCGGAGAGCGCCCGCCGGGCGGTGGACTCGGCCTCGCGCTCGAAGCTGTCCCGGGGGTCGCTGACCCGCAGCCCGTGGCCGTGGTCGGTGCCCGACACCGGGCCGTTGCGCTGCTGGACGACGTGCGTGAGCTCGTGGGCGAGGGTGTGCCTGTCGCCGCCGCCGGCGCCGAGGACGACATGGCTGCCGGAGGTGTAGGCGCGTGCCCCGATGGCGCGGGCCGAGCGGGCCGCGGCGGCGCCGGTGTGCAGCCGTACGTCGGAGAAGTCGGAACCGAGGCGGGACTCCATGTCCTGGCGTACCGGTGCCGCCAGGGGTTTGCCGGCCGAGCGCAGCACCTCGTGCACTCCGGGGTCCGGCTGCTCCACGGCGGGTGCGGGGCGGGCGCGGCGGGCGATCATCGCGGTCACCGCGGCGTTGCCCGCGCCGCGCTGCGCCGCCCGGAGGCCGTCGGCGGTGAGCGGCGGCGGTACGGCGGGGCTGCCGGAGGTCTCCTGGCGGGCGGGGGCCGGGCCGCGCGTGGCCTGCCGGTTCTCGTGCTGCTCGGCGTGCACCCCGGACGTCCGCAACTCGTTGCCTCCTCGTCGGCGCAGCTCTCCTGCGACCCCCAGTGGACCGTCCGGGCGAACGGGATGTCCAGGTCCGTACGGGCAGAACGAGGGCAAGTCCGGGCGGCGGCCGGTCGGTTCGCACAGGCAGCGAAAGGCAGTGATGTTGCCCCTCACCAGGTCCCCGCGACCCTGTCGTCTCGGTGGATACCCGCGCAGACTCGCCCTGGACACAGGTGAACCGACCCGTAGGACGCGAAGGAGCAAGCATGCCGACGTACCTCACCCCGGGCGTGTACGTGGAGGAGGTGCAGTCCGGTGCCCGACCGATCGAAGGGGTCGGCACCGCCGTCGCCGCGTTCGTAGGGTTCGCCGAGAACGGCCCGTTCCACACGCCGACTCTGGTCACCAGCTGGGACCAGTACACCCAGCAGTTCGGCGGCTTCACCGAGGGCGCCTACCTGCCCCTCTCGGTCCACGGCTACTTCGCCAACGGCGGCGGCGCCGCGTACATCGTGCGGATCGGCGGCCAGGCCGAGGACGCCTCCGCTCCGTCGGTCAACGGCGGTCGACGCGGCGACAAGGCCGCGGAGCCGGTGGCCCTCGGCGGCTTCCTCGTCGCGGCCAAGCCGGGCGTCACCGGGGTGTCGGTCGAGGTCGCCGACGCGGACGGCGAGAACACGCCGGAGGACCGCTTCAAGGTCCTGGTCCGCCAGGGCGACCAGGTCGCGGAGACGTACGAGGCCTCCACCCGCAAGAACGTCAAGGGCTACCTGGTCAACCAGGCCCGCGCCTCCAAGCTGATCCAGGTCACCGAGCAGCAGGCCGCCGCCCAGACCAGGCCCGCCGCCCAGACCCTGGCCGTGCCCGACGCCCCGGCCGCGCCCGCCGCGAACGGCTCCGGCGAGGTGGCCCGCCTCAACCCGGCGGAGTACGTCGGCGACGCCGCCGCCCGCACCGGGTTCGGCGGTCTGGAGACCATCGACGAGATCACCATGGTCGCCGTGCCGGACCTGATGAGCGCCTACCAGCGCGGCGACATCGACGCCGAGGGCGTGCGCACCGTGCAGCTCGCGGTGATCTCGCACTGCGAGCAGATGGGCGACCGCGTCGCCGTCCTGGACGCCCCGCCCGGCCTGGGCGCCCAGCAGGTGCGCACCTGGCGCAACGACGAGGCGGGCTACGACTCCCGGTACGCCACCCTCTACTACCCCTGGATCCGTGTCTTCGACCCGGCCACCGGACGCAACACCACCGTCCCGCCGAGCGGCCACGTCGCCGGCGTCTGGGCGCGCAGCGACGGCGAGCGCGGTGTGCACAAGGCGCCCGCCAACGAAGTCATCCGCGGCGCGGTGGACCTGGAGCTCCGGCTCAGCAAGGGCGAGCAGGACCTGCTCAACCCGATCGGCGTGAACTGTGTACGGGCCTTCCCCGGCCGCGGCATCCGCATCTGGGGCGCCCGCACCCTCTCCTCCGACCCGGCCTGGCGCTACCTGAACGTGCGCCGCCTCTTCAACTACCTCGAAGAGTCCATCCTGCTGGGCACCCAGTGGGTGGTCTTCGAACCGAACGACGACCGGCTGTGGTCCAGCATCCGGCGCAACGTCACCTCCTTCCTCACCGAGGAATGGCGCCGGGGCGCGCTGTTCGGCCGCACCGCCGAAGAGGCGTTCTACGTGAAGTGCGACCGGGACAACAACCCGCAGGAGTCCATCGACCAGGGCCGGGTCATCTGTGAGATCGGCGTCTCGCCGGTCAAGCCCGCCGAGTTCGTGGTGTTCCGGCTGGCCCAGTTCTCCGACAGCACCAGCCTCATCGACGAGTGAGCACGGGTCAGTAGAGAAGCAGAGAAGAAGACCCGTAAGGAAAGGTGACAGACAGTCATGGCAACGGGCGATGCTCTTTCCACCCACGTCTTCGGCGTGCAGCTCGGCGGCTATCTGGTCGAGTCGATCCAGGAGATCAGCGGACTGACCGTCGAGGAGGAGGTCGTCGAGGTCAAGCAGGTCAGCGCGGAGGGCAAGCAGATCATCCGCAAGCAGCCCGGCGCCCGGCAGGCAGGTGAGATCACGATCACCCGGGGACTCGACCAGAGCAGCGAGTTCACCAAGTGGATCAAGGAGACCCTGAACAACGGCGCCGTGAACTCCGCGCGGCAGAACCTCACCATCGAGATCAAGGACACCGAGGGCAACACGGTGCGCCGTATCCAGCTGATGCAGGGCTGGGCCTCCAAGTGGGAGGGCCCGTCCCTGAAGGCGGGCGAGTCGTCTCCGGCCACCGAGTCGGTCACGATCGTGTTCGAGGAGATCATCGTCGAATGAGGCGTCGTACGGTGACGGCGGGCAACCTGGAGGAGATCCTCCAGGCGACGGAGCCCGCCCAGGCGCCGGAGCGGACGGCGGCACCTCCCGCCGCCGCCCCGCCGCGCCGCGAGGACCACGGGCTGCGCACCGAGTTCGAGTTCGAGCTGCCGCGCGGGTACGTCGACGAGGCGGGCACGGTGCACCGCCACGGCTCGATGCGCCTGGCCACGGCCCGTGACGAACTGCGGCCCCAGATCGACCTGCGGGTCAAGGAGAACCCGGCGTACCTGAGCGTGGTGCTGCTGAGCCAGGTGATCACCCGGATCGGCTCGATCAGCGATGTGCACGCCGGGATCGTGGAGCGGATGTACGCCACCGACGTCGCCTTCCTCCAGGACTTCTACCGCCGGGTCAACAGCGAGGGCCACACCCGTGCGGCGGTGACCTGTCCGCACTGCGAGGGCGGCTTCGAGGTCGACCTCTCGGGTGGGCGCCTGGGGGAATCGTGACGTACGCCCTTCCCCGGCTCCGGGAGGAGATCGCGTACATCGCCTACCACTTCCACTGGCGGCGCGAGGAGATCCTCGACCTGACCCACGACGAGCGCCGGCAGTGGGTGGCGGAGATCGCCCGTATCAACACCCGTGTGAACGAAGGCGGTTGAGCACATGGCATGGCGGGACAGGCTGCGCCGCCGGGCCGCCGCGCCGGACATCGCGGGCCCCGGGTCGCCGGGCGCGACCGGCACCCCGGGTCCGTCCGTGACCGGCGACCCGGGCTCCGCCGTGCCCGGAGACTGGGACGGCGGCTGGCGCCGTACCGTCGCGCCGGAACTCACCGTGTCCCGCGCCCCGTTGGGCGTCAGCGACGGCCTCGCCTTCCGCGCGGGCCTCGCCGCCTGGCAGAACCCGTCCTTCGACGCCGGCCTCGGCCACGCCCTGCTGCCCACCGCCCCGGCCGGCCTGGTGAGCGGCGTCACGCGCCCGGCCGCCGCCCCCCAGCACACCCACAGCGCCGGGGGTCCGCTGCTGCTCCGGGCACTGCGTCCGGAGGGAGCGGACGGGCCGGGGGAGAGCGAGGGCACGGCGGACGCGCCGACAACCCAGGTCTCACGCCGGACCCGTCCGGGCGCACGGCCATCCGGCCCGGCACCCCTCGCGCGGTCATCCGGCCCGGCACCCCTGGGGGAGCGTTCCGGCGACAACAGCACTGCGGGGAAGGGTCGTTCGGGCGACGCCGGGCGGGCCCGCGGCCTCACGTCCGCGCACTCGCCCGCCGTGCTCTCCTCGTCGCCCTCCGCTGCCCGGCAGGCCGCGCAGCCGGGCGCCGGCCCGGTCGTGACGCCGGCTGCTCCCGCGACCCCGCTGGTACGACGCGTGGCGGTGGTCCCGCCTGCGGCCGCTGACGGGGCCATGGCCCGGCCCGCTGCCAGGACGCGGCCCGCCCCGGCCGAGCCGTCCCGTCCGCCGACCGGTTCCGGGGGCCGTACGCCTTCCGGACCGGCCGTCCAACGCACCGCGGCGGGGCCACAGCCCGCCGGGGGAGCCAGGCAGCCGGAGGCATCCCGTGCCGTCGACTCCGACGTGTCCCACCCGGCCGTCCGGCTCCGCCCGGTGGGGCCTGCGCTGACCGTCGCCCGGCGCCCCGCCGGACCCGCGCGCCGGGTCCCCGCCCTGTGGCCCGCCGCCGCACCGGCGCCCGGCAGCGCCACCACCCCTGACCCACCCGGCCCGGCGTCCGCCCCCGTGCAGCGCGCCGCCACGCGCGAGGTCGGCCGCGGGCCCCTTGGCGCCCCGCTGAGTGAACTACCCTCCACGGCGACACCGTTGCCGCAGAGCACCCCCGCGCCCGGCGCCGGATCCGCGACCGGTCCGGCGCTGCCCGTCGTCCAGCGCCAGGCGGAAGGCGGGGGCGGCACTCCGGGACCGTACGGCGGCGGTACGAGGGGAACGGCGCCCGCCGTCCCGCGCCGGACCCCCGGCCCCGGCAACCGCGGGGCACGCGCGCGTGGCGGCCTCGGCGCGCCGCTGTCCGCGCTGCCGCCGAGCGCCGAGGTGCCCGGTACCGCCGCGTCCGGTGCCCGCGCCTCCCGCCCGGACATCCAGCGTGCTGCGACCCATCAGGACCCGAGGTCCGGCGCCGCTCCGGCGCCGCCCACGCCGGACCGCGACCGGACGCCCACCGAGGCCGCACCCCGCACGCCGGGCGCGCCGCTGCTGGGGACGGGCGACGTCCAACGCCGCCTCGCGAACCCGTCCGCCACCGGGGGCAGCATGCCGCCCGGCCCCGCGGACCACGGAAACGGGCCCGCCACACCGCTGGTGACGCCGTCCGCAGCCGCCCCGGTCCGCGGTCCGGCGGGCGCCGTAAGCCCGGAAGGCCCGGCCGGGAACGCGCCACGACCCGGCACGACGTCCGGCGGACAGCAGCCCCAGGGCCCCTCCGTTCCGGGCCCGGTCGTCGTCGCCCGGGCCGTGGCCGACGCCGCCGGGGGCGACCGGACTCCCGGCGGGTCGGGCGCCGACGGGCGACGGCCCCGGGACGCCGCTGTCCAGGGCCGTGCCGCCCAGGGCCCGGCCGTCGTCGCGCGGGCGACGGCCGCAGGCACCGGAGCCGGCTCCGGCTCTGGCTCCGGCAGGCACCGGCCTCAGGGCCCCGCTGCCCCGAGTCCGGTCGTCGTCGCACGGGCCGTGGCCCGAGGCATCGGAGGCGCCCGGCCCTCCGGCTCGGCAGACGCGCACGGGCTCCCCGTGACCCGCTCCACAGCGCACTCCGCCCCGTCGGCACCCCGCACCCTCTCGCTGCTGGCCGAGCGTCGGCTCACCCTGAACACCCGTGTCCCGGAAGGGGTGGCACAGCCCGCCGTCTCCCGTTCCGGCGGCCGTCCCGTGGTGGCGG
>NZ_JAODTZ010000030.1 GCF_025399795.1 Streptomyces rhizosphaerihabitans
GCCTCCACCGGTCCGGTACCCGCCCGGTCCTCACGGCCGCGCCCCGCGCAAGGCCCTCAGCTCCGGGCACCCGCGGCGCCGGCCAACTCGGCGATGTCCGCGAGCATCCGTGCCGCGTCGGGCTCGCGCCCGGTGAAGAGCCGGAAGGCGTCCGCGGCCTGGAACACGGCCATGCCGCCCCCGTCGAGCGTGGCGCAGCCGACCGCGCGGGCGGTGCGCAGCAGTTCGGTCTCCAGCGGCCGGTAGACCACTTCGGCCACCCACAGCCCTGGGCGCAGCAGCTCGGCCGGGAACGGGAGTCCCGGGTGCGCGGCCATACCGGTGGGCGTGGCGTGCACGACGCCGTCGGCGCGGGCGAGCAGGGACGCGAGGGTGTCCGGCGTCGCGGCGGCGGCCCGGCCCTCGCCGAAGTGGCGATTCAGCGCGGCGGCGAGGGAGGCGGCGCGGTCGGGCATCGCGTCGACGACGGTGATGTGCCCCGCGCCGAGGGTGAGCACGGCGTGGGCGACGGCCGCCCCCGCGCCGCCCGCGCCGAGCTGGACGACCCGTTCGAGGGAGACGTCGGGCAGTCCGCGCGCGAAGGAGGCCGCGAAGCCGGTGACGTCCGTGTTGTGCCCGATGGCGCGGCCGTCCTCGAAGACGACGGTGTTGACCGCGCCGAGTGCCGCGGCCTGCGGGGCGAGCTCGTCGAGGTGCGCGATGACCAGCTGTTTGCAGGGGTGGGTGATGTTCAGCCCGTCGAAACCGATGTCGCGTGCGGCACGTACGAGATCGCCCACGGCCTCCGGTGGAACCCCGAGGGTGTCGATGTCGATCAGCCGGTACAGACAGCGCAGCCCCTGCCGGTCGGCCTCCCGCTCGTGTAGCGCCGGGCTGAGGGAGGGGCCGATTCCGGACCCGATGAGGCCGACGAGGTACGAGGTCTGGGACACGGCGGGCCTCCGGAGGCATGGGGTCGTCGGCGGTTCGGCGGGCAAGTCGGCGACCGGCCGACTGCCCCACAGACCGACGGGCTGACTGGCTGACTGGCTGACTGGCCGACGGGTCGGTCGGATGACTGAGTGTCCGCCGACCGTGATTAATGTACGAACTGGTTCGTTAGTCATATCAAGTCGCTTCCCCGAAGGGAAGGGCCACCTCCCCGGCAGGGAAGAGTCGCCACGCCGAAGGGAAGCGCCACGCTGAAGTGGAGCGGGGGAACCCACGCGATCTCGCGTCGGCGCGCCCTGCTTCTAGAATCGCGGACACCGACCGTCTCGCCAGAAGGAACCCGATGACCAGCGTCGAAGAACCGGCACGACCTGGCGGGCGCACACGCGACGCCGCCCGCACCAAGGCCGAGATTCTCGACGTGGCGACCCAGGAGTTCTCCCGCGCCGGTTTCGCGGGTGCCCGGGTCGACGAGATCGCCGCGCGCACCAGCACCACGAAGCGGATGATCTACTACTACTTCGGCGGCAAGGAGCAGCTCTTCACGGCGGTCCTGGAACGCGCCTACTCGGTGATCCGGCAGGCCGAACAGGAGCTGGACGTCGAGCACCTGGACCCGGTCGCGGCCATCCGCCGGCTCGCCGAGCTGACCTTCGACCACCATGAGGCGCATCCCGATTTCATCCGCCTGGTGAGCATCGAGAACATCCACGAGGCCGAACACATCGCGGCCTCCGAGGAGCTGGGCAGGATCGGCTCGCCCGCCCTCGACGTGATCGGCCGGATCCTGGCGACCGGCCGGAAGTCGGGACTGTTCACCGCCGACGTCGACGCGGTGGACCTGCACGCGATGATCAGCGCCTTCTGCTTCTTCCGGGTCTCCAACCGCCATACGTTCGGCGCCCTGTTCGGCCGCGATCTGGTCGCGTCCGACCAGCGGGAGCACTATCGCGCGATGCTCGGCGACATGGTCATCGCCTATCTGACCGCGGACCGCGCAGCCGACTGAGCGCGGGAAGATCCTTCGGCAGCACCCCTTGACACCCGGGAAACGTGGGCGCAACATCCGTAGCCATCCGCTACTAACTATCCAGTGGGTTAATTAACCCGGGACCGCGGTCGCCACCTGGACTCGCTCCCGGCACGGCCGACCCGTACGCCTCAGGGCCCCGGCATCCCTCCCCTGGCCCGCCGCACTCCCGTCCCCGGAGTCTTTCGAAGGAGCACGCCGTGTCCGACCCCGCCGTCCCGCTCGACGCGCCTGTGGGCCAGCCCAGGAAGGCCGCCATGGCCGCCTGGATCGGCAGCGCCCTCGAGTACTACGACTTCTTCATCTACGGCAGCGCCGCGGCCCTGATCTTCCCGAAGGTCTTCTTCGACGAGTCCGACCCGGCCACCGCGACCCTCCTGTCGCTCGCCACCTTCGGCGTCGCCTACGCGGCCCGCCCCGTCGGCGCGCTCTTCCTCGGCCATTTCGGCGACCGGGTCGGCCGCAAGAAGATCATGGTGTTCACGCTGATCCTGATGGGGCTGTCGACTTTCCTCATCGGCTGTCTGCCGACGCGCGCGCAGGTCGGCGGCCTCGCCCCGGTCCTGCTGGTCCTCTGCCGCGTCCTGCAGGGCATCTCCGCCGCCGGAGAACAGGCCGGTGCCAACTCGATGACGCTGGAACACGCGCCGCCGGACCGGCGCGGCTTCTTCACCAGCTTCACCCTCAGCGGCACCCAGGGCGGCCAGCTCATCGCGACCCTGGTCTTCCTTGCGGTCGCCACGATGCCCGAGGACCAACTGCTCTCCTGGGGCTGGCGTGTGCCCTTCTGGGCGAGCGTGGCCGTCGCCGTCGTCGGCTATGTCATCCGCCGTACGCTCCAGGAGACTCCGGCCTTCACCCGCCAGGCGGCGACCGAGGGGGTCGTCAAGCTGCCCCTCGCCGTACTTTTCCGCGAGCACTGGGCGGACGTGCTGAGGGTCGTCGCGGGTGCGCTCATCGCCTCTGTCAGCACGATCTTCACGGTGTGGGCGCTGGCCTACGGCACCAGTGACGCGGTCGGTCTGTCACGGACGCAGATGCTGTGGGTGGGTGCGCTGGCCAACGTGGTCGCCCTCGGTGCGATTCCGGCCTGGGCCACGCTCTCCGACCGTATCGGCCGTCGCCCGGTCTACCTGATCGGCGCCGCGGGCAGCGCGGTCCTGATGTCCGCCTATCTGTGGGCCCTCTCCACCGGCTCATACCCCCTGGTGCTGCTCTTCGGCATCCTGGCCTTCGGCGTCGTCTACAGCGCCGCGAACGGGGTCTGGCCCTCCTTCTACGGCGAGATGTTCTCCACCCGGGTCCGGCTCTCCGGTACGGCGATCGGCACCCAGATCGGCTTCGCCGTGGCCGGGTTCGCGGTCACCTTCGCCGCGCAGATCGCCGGTCCCGGCGGCGACGACTGGTCCTCGGTGGCCCTGTTCACCGCGGCCCTGTGCGTGCCGCCGGTACTCGCCGCGCTCACCGCCAAGGAGACGCACAAGGTGCCGACCGAGCGGCTCGGCGAGGGCGCGTCGGGCGACCCGGTGCAGCGCGAGACCGTGACCGCCTGACCAGCGGCCTCACTCGAAACGAGCCGCACCCATCGCTGATCGGATCCCCTTCCACGCCTCGCCGGGGTTCTGAGCGGTGACGGAGCCGAAGCCCTTTGAGGACCTCCGAAGAGCGGAGGTCCTCAAAGCCGGGCGGTTACTGCGGACGGAGGCTCGACCCCCGGGTCTGGCCGCCGGAGGCCGGCTTGAGCTGGACCCAGCCGGCGGTGCTGGGTACGCCCTCCTCATTGAGGAGGAAGAGCATGTAGTAGCCGGGCGGGGCGGCATTGGCCGACGGGGGTGCCTGCAGTTCGAGGAAGCTGCCGCTGCGGCTCTTGATCCGTAGGTCGAGGTGGCGCTGGCTGGTGTTGACCGAGTGGGTCGCGGTGGTCGGTGCCAGCAGGACTGCACGGGTGACGTCGGCGGCGGTGTTGCTGCTCACCGTGATCTTCTCGTTGTAGCCGACGGACGGGTTGAACACGGTGCCGAGGTGGGGGCGGCTGCCCTGCTGGAGGTAGGCCGGCTCGTAGATCTCGATACTGCCGTTCATGTCGTCGCTGACGTCGGGGTCGTTGGCGAGCTGCTGGAGCTCGTCACCGGTGACCATCACCCGGCCGTCCGGAAGCACCACGGCGTTGGAGTGGTAGCCGCGCGGCAGCCGCTGGGCCGGGCCGAGCTTCCAGTTGCCGTTCTCGTCGCGCAGTTCGATCTGGCGGTACTTCAGATCCGCGTTGGGGTTGTACGGGCCGTTGCCGTAGTCGCGGATGTCGAAGGCGCCGTTGACGGTCATCAGGGTCGCGTCCGGCATGAGCAGGGTGTCGTCCTGGGTACGGCCGAAGGCTCTCGCCTTCTCCTTGCTCCACTGGCCGCCGACCAGCTGATAGGTGTTCGGGTCGTCCCGGTCCCCGCCGAGCACCAGCACCGAGTCCGGGCCCTTGAAGCCGGCGGGTAGCGGCACGGCGGACCCGTAGTTGCGCGGCATGTTGTCCGGGCGAGGCGCCAGGTCCGTCCGGGTCTCGGCGACGGGGTCGAACTTCCACTGCTGGTCGGGGTTCCGGCCCAGGCCGTAGATCTTGCCGTCACGCAGCGAGAAGAGGTGCGGGTAGTCACGCTTGAACGGGGCGTCGGCCTTGAACAGTTCCGGCGCCCAGCCCTCCGGCTTGTCCGTCTTGGCCGTGGGCACGGGCTTGTTCAGGGCGGGGAAGCGCTCGACGATCGAGGTGGGGGTGCCCCAGCCGAGCTCCGACTGGCCGGACATGATCAGCTGCCGCCCGTCCGCGCCGGTCACCACCGACGGGTACCACCGGCCGACCACCATGTCCTGGTTCTGGTACCACTTCTCCTCCCACGGGTCGAAGACGAGGGAGAGCTTGGCGCCGGAACCGCCGTTGCCGCCGAGGTTGCCGCCGAAGACGCCGAGCATTCCGTTGGGCAGGAAGGAATGACCGGCACAGAAGAACGGCGCGGGTCGGGGCTGGTTGAGCCCGTCCGGCATGTTGATCACGGGCGGCGTGACTTTGGTGAACGAGCCCGGTCCGGTGCCCTTGGCCGGATCCCACAGGTACGCGCGGCCCGCGTTCTCCTTGCCGATGGTGTCGGTCGGGGCGGGTTCCTTCTGAGGGTTGCTCTCGATGCGCTCGAAGGAGAACAGCAGCACCTTGCCGGTGGGCAGCATGGCGATGTGCGCGGCGAAGTCCGGCGACTGGAAGTACTCCCGGAACCGGCCGGAGTCCATCGCGTCGAAGTCCGCGTTGACCTTGGCCTGGGAGGCCCCGAGTGCCTTGAGTCGCTCGGTGCGGGTGGACTGTGGGTATTCGCCGACGGCCTTGATGGCCCTCCTGGTCATGGCGTGTTCATCGGCGTGCTCCTTGCCGATGACTTTCGCCTCGTCCGGGTCGACCTGCGCCCGGTCGGCCGAGGTGCCGTCACCACCGTGCTCATGGGCGGCGGCCGGGCCGGAGGACAGCACGGCGAGTGTCAGCGCGGAGACGGCACACGCGGAGATCGCCGCGGCCAGCGTCCTTCTGGACGACGGCCCGGTCAGGTTCCTACGGGACATGGGACTCCTTGCGAGAGAGGGGAAGGGCGCGCAGCGGTGGTGTCGCGGCCGCGCCGTGTCACCGACCCGATGGCAGGCACATGACGCGAGCACATGACTACTCACAGTGTTCGCGCCCCGGTCGTCCGCTGTCGCGCGATGCCGGGCGGGCGGGTGATCTTCCGGCGGCCGAACGAGTCAGAACCCGTGCAGGACCGGGATTTTGCGTCACGGCGCATGCCTGCCGACGGGCCCGTCCGGCGACACCCCCACGCCTTCGTCGATCACATGACGTAGCGTCTCGATTACTGTGATCATTTCATGACATATGCGCCTGTCAAGGAGAAAACGTGAGAGAAGATCCCGAACTTCGTGAGAGCGACGACATCCAGGGCGATGTGATCGCGGGCTTCAAGAAGGACCGCATGACACTGCTCTTCCTCAAGTTCGAGGACCCCGCGCGGGCTCGTACCTGGGTGAAGCGGCTCGCATCCCAGATCTCCACCACCAGGCAGGTGGCCACCTTCAACGCGGCGTTCCGCAAGGCCAGGCAGGCCACCGGCGGCGACGACCCGAAGGCGCTGAAGGCCACCTGGACGAACGTCAGCTTCACTTACGAGGGCCTCAAGGTCCTCATCGGCGGCAAGGACCCCCTGCCCTCGGTACGGAAGGGCGGCACTCTGGAGGCGTTCAAGGAGGGGTCCCACAAGCGCTCGCTGGGCGACACCGGCGACAGCTCACCCGAGAACTGGCTGTTCGGGGACGGCAAGGGCCAGACCGTGCACGCCGTGATCACCGTCGCCTCCGACACCGCCGACGGGCTCCAGGACGCGTTGACCGCCCAGCGCGAGGCAGCCGCGCAGGCCAAGATCGTGATCGTCTTCCAGCAGAACGGCGCCACGCTGCCGGGCACCCGACGCGGAAAGGAACACTTCGGTTTCAAGGACGGGGTCAGCGAGCCGGGGGTGATCGGTTTCGACGAGCCCGACCCGGAGCGGCCGGAGTACGTCAAGGACCACCCGGGCACCCGGCTGATCCCGCCCGGTGAGTTCGTCGTCGGGCACGACCGGGTCGGCGGGATTCCGTACGACGAGATGCCGGAGTGGGCCGACAACGGCAGCTTCCAGGTGGTGCGCCGGCTCGCTCAGGACGTCCCGGGCTGGTGGGCGCAGGTCGCCGCGCAGCTGAAGGTCCTGAGGAAGGCCAAAGTGGTGCCGGACGAGGCGACCGCCGAATGGCTGGCCGCCCGGCTGGTGGGCCGTTGGCGCTCGGGCACTCCCGTCGCCAAGTGTCCGCACGCCGACACGCCCGACAACGCCCTCGCGAGCCAGGACAACGACTTCGGCTACCGCAACGACCCGGAGGGGTTCACCACCCCGCTCTTCTCGCACCTGCGCAAGACCAACCCCCGGGACGGCCTGCAGGAGAAGCCCGGCGCGGGCCCGTTCCCCGAGAAGCCGGTCATGGACCGACGCCGGATCATCCGCCGCGGCGCCCCCTACGGTGCGCCCTTCGACCCTGCCTCGGACGGCCCTGGCGGCCCCGACCACCCGCGCGGGCTGGTCTTCGTCTGCTACCAGTCCGACCTCGTCGAGCAGTTCGAGTTCATCCAGAAGATGTGGATCGACAACGTCGACTTCCCGCCGAACCGCCCTGCGAAACCCGGCCCCGACCCGATGGTCGGCCTCACCGGCAAGGTCAACTTCGAGAGCCCCGGCGCGACGACCGAGCTGAGCTTCCATCAGTTCGTCACCACCGAGGGCTCGGTCTACGCCTTCGTCCCCTCGCTCACCACACTGCGGCTGCTGGGCGACGGCCGCCTCACCGACAAGCTCCCGGAGACCGTCCGGCCGACCGACGCCTTCCTCCCGATTCCCGACCGCCAGCGGGACAACGGCAAGAGCTGGTACTGGGCCTACGGGACCGGTGGCGACGGACCGGTCTGCCGCACCATCTCCATCGCCGACGGCGACGAGCACAAGGACGTCGTCGAGCGCCCCGACCGGCCCCCGGCCACCTGGCCGTGCTACATCGGCGTGTCAAAGGTGGACGCGATCCTGCCGGTGCCGGACGAGCAGCGTGTCAACGGCCGGAGCCGGTACTGGCTGTTCCACACCGTCGAAGGCCGCCAGGTCTACCGGCTGATCTCGATCGCGGACGGAGCGGAGTCCGGACTCGACCCCGAGGCGGCAGGCTCCGTCGACCGGCCCGACCGGCCGATCTCGGCCTGGGCCTCGTTCAACGGAATCGAGCAGGTGGACGCTTTCCTGCCGGTGCCCGACATGCAGCGCCAGAACGGGAAGAGCCACTACTGGCTCTTCCACTCCTCCCTGGGGCAGCAGGTCTACCGGCTGATCTCGATCGCCGACGGCTCCGCGCACACCGACGTCATCGAGCGCGGCGACCGTTCGCTCAGTCTGTGGCAGTCGCTGGCCGGCGTCTCCCGCGTGGACGAGTTCCTCGCCGTGCCGGACATGCAGCGCATCAACGGGCTGAGCCTGTTCTGGGTGTTCCACCAGCAGAAATACCGGATCATCTGCATCGCCGACGGCCACGGGCACAACGACCAGGTTACGGTCGAGGACCGCTCGATCACGCTGTGGAAGTCCCTGACCGGCTGAGGCCCGCCGGTGGTGCGGGCATCCCGGATGACCGGGCCGCCCGAACGGCAGGCCACTCCCGGGACGGGGCCTGTCCAGCCCGAAGACCGTGCGTCTGCGGCACCCTTGGGTCGTGGTTCCGCGCACCCCGGCCGGATTCAGGGACGGCCGGGGTGCGCGGAACCCTCGTCGACCGCGGCCGTCGGAGCACCGGGCATGCCGTCCGGCGGGCCGACTCGGCGCGTCACGGCCTGGGCGCCGGGGAACGTCTCAGCGTCCGGGAATCCCGTACGCCCGCTCCACGCGCAGCCGGAGCACGAGCCGGCCGTCGCGGACCATGGCGGCACGGTATTCGTCCCAGTCGGGGTGTTCGCCGAGGACGTCCCGGTAGACCCGGATGAGCTCCTCGACCGTGTCGTCGTGTGGATCCCCGGCGACGGGCGTCAGCTCGGCCGTCCCCTCGACGACCGTGTACGCCCACCGGTCGGCGCTGGTGACGTGGTACGAGGCCCGCGGGTCCCGGCGCAGGTTGCGGGTCTTGGCGCGGTCGTCGGTGAGCGAGACGCGGATGACCCCCTCGTCGGGGTAGTAGACGTGGCTGACGTTCGACAGCTGGGGCCGGCCGTCCTTCTTGAGGGTGACGAGCACCCCGCCCTTGTACTCGGAGAGCAGCTTGAGCAGTGCGTCCTGCGTCGCGTCCTGGGTCGCTTCCTCAGTCATATGAGCGTCAACACTCCGGATCCGGCACGTCATCCCGCGCCGATGGTCTCTTTGGCTCCGTCCACCACCCGGTTTGCGAGTAGACACCGTCTACTCGGCCTGGTAGACAGTGTCTATGAGTGAGCTGGAGACCACCGACCTGAGAACACGCCTGATCGACGTCGGAGTCGATCTCGTGACGACGGAGGGCGCGCAGGCGCTGACACTGCGGGAGATCGCCCGCCGGGCCGGCGTCTCGCACGGTGCCCCGCGCCGCTACTTCCCGACTCATCTGGAGCTGCTGTCCGCCATCGCGCGCCGCGGCTTCACCGACCTCCAGGGCCGGGCGGCAAGGGCCGCCGGTGACGGCGGGACCGACCCGCGCGCCCAGCTCACCGGCTTGGCGGAGGTCTACCTGGACTTCGCGCTGACCCAGCGCGGTATGTACGAGCTGATGTTCCGTCACGACCTGTTGGAGAGCAACCGGTTGGGGCTCCGCGAGACCAGCCTGCCGATGTTCGGGGTGCTGGTGGACCTCGTCGGCCGGGTGTGCCCGGAGGCCGACGCCCGGATCCTCGCGGGTGCCCTGTGGGCGAACCTGCACGGCATCGCCCAACTCTGGGGCTGGGGAAGCCTGAAACTCACGACGGGCGCCGACGACTACGTACCGCTGCTGCACGCGGCGCTCGACGCGCACCTCGGACCGGAGGAACGGTGAACACACCCGGCTCGGGCAGCACCGCCCGCCGTCCCGCCACCACGGCCGCGCAGCATCCCGCCCCCGCGGTCGCGCACCGCCGGATCACCCTCGCGAGCAGCGTCGTCGGTGCCGTGATCGTCGCCCTCGACGGTACGGTCCTCACCGTCGCGCAGCCCACTCTGCAGCGCGGCCTGGACGCCTCGTTCGCGCAGGTCCAGTGGACCAGCACCGGGTATCTCGTCGCTGTGGCGGGCCTGTTGGTCTTCGCGGGACGCCTCGGGGACCGCTACGGGCATCAACGGGTCTTCGCCCTCGGCATCCTGGGCTTCGGGGTGGCATCGGCGGGCATCGGACTCGCGCCCGGGATCGGCTGGGTGATCGCGCTGCGGATCATCCAGGGCGTCTTCGGCGCACTGCTGCAACCGGCCACGCTCGGCATGCTGCGCGCCGCGTACCCGCCCGACCGGCTCGGGATGCCCATCGCGCTGCGGACGAGTGCCATCGGTCTCGCCGCGGTCGCCGGTCCGCTGGTCGGCGGAGTGCTGGTCAGTCACTTCGGGTGGCGGTCCGTCTTCTTCCTCAACGTGCTGCCCGCGCTGGTGATGGGCGTGGCGGCGCTCACCGTCCGGGCGCCGGCCGACCCGGGGACCGGGACCGTCCGCCCCGAGCCGGCCGACGGCCTCGACGCGCCGGGCGCCTGTCTGCTCACGGTGGCCCTGGTCGCCCTGGTGCACACGCTGGTCGCCGCACCGGACACCGGCCGGCCGGCGACCATGGCGGGACTGGCTGTGGCGGCCGCCTCGGGCGCCGCGTTCGTACGCCGGGAACGCCGTGCCGCGAGCCCCCTGGTGCCGGCCGAGGTCCTCGGCTCGGCGACCGTCGGCGCGGCGCTCGGCATTCTGGTGGCCGCCTCCGCCGCCATGCTCGGCACGCTGTTCGTCGCCAGCTACTTCCTCCAGGGGACCCTGGGCCTCGACCCGCTGGATACCAGCCTGCGGGCCCTGCCGGGCGGCGTGATGATGGTGCTCGGCGCTCCCGTCGCCGCCGTCCTTCTGCGCAGGCTCGGCCCGCGGCGGACGACCGTGGCCGGAACGCTCGTCCTCACGCTCGGTGTCCTGCTGCTGGCCCGGCTCGACAAGACGTCGACGGCCGTGCCCGTCGCGGCGGGCTTCCTGCTGCTGGGCGCCGGGTTCGCCACGGTGATGGTGACCGCGACGGCGGTCGTCGTACGGCACGTGTCCGCCGCGTCGGCCGGTGTGGCGGGCGGGCTGCAGCAGACGGCGATGAACATCGGACCCACGCTGGGGATCACGGTGGCGGCCACGCTGATGGCGGTGACGCCCGGCGCCGCCGTCGGTCCCCCGCTGACCGCGCTCGCGGCGTTCTCCGCGACGGGAACACTGCTCGCCCTGCGGCTTCCGGGGCACAAGGGCACCCTGAGCACCACCCGGAGGAGCCCGGACGACGCGTCGCCGGCCCGTACGGGACGATAGAGGGTCACGAGCCGCAGCCCGGAGGAGAGCCATGGGACATCTGCGACAGGAAGTCGAACCGGGATCGGTCGGCCTGGACGCCGAGGCGCTGGGCCGACTCGACCGGCACTTCGCCCGTCTGGTCGACGACGGCCGGCTGCCCGGCTACCTGGTCGCCGTCTCCCGGCACGGACAGGTCGCCCACCTCACCACGTACGGCCGACGCGACCGTGCGGCCGGACTCCCGGTGGAGAGCGACACGTTGTGGCGGATCTACTCCATGACCAAGCCGGTCACGTCGGTCGCCGCGCTGATGCTCCTCGAAGAGGGGCGCCTCGAACTCGACGACCGCGTGGCCGACTTCCTTCCGGCCTTCGCCGAGCCGCGGGTGTACGTCGGCGGGGAGGGATCGGGCACGAGGACGCGGCCGGCCGAACAGCCCCTCCTGATGCGCCACTTGCTGACCCATACCGCAGGCCTGACCTTCGGCTTCTACCACGCGCATCCCGTCGACGAGCTCTACCGGGACGCCGGTCTGGAGTCCTCCGTGGCACCGGGCGCCGACCTGGCCGGGACCTGCGAGGTGTACGCCCGGCTGCCGCTCCAGTTCGAGCCGGGCACCCGGTGGAACTACTCGGTCGCCACCAATGTCCTCGGCCGGGTCATCGAGGTGGTGTCCGGCCAGGACCTCGACGACTTCCTCCACCAGCGGATCCTCGGCCCGCTCGGGATGACGGACGCCGGTTTCCAGATCACGGACGAACAGGCGGGCAGGCTGGCCGAGTTGTACGGGGAGGACGGCGAAGGGGAGCTCACTCCGATCGCCGGTCTCCCGCTGCGCGGCCGGCCCCGCTTCCTGTCCGGCAGCGGAGGGATGGTCGCCACGGCCCACGACTACCACCGCTTCATGGAGATGCTCCGCCGCCGCGGCGAACTCGACGGAACCCGCCTGCTCCGCCCCGAGACCGTCGACCTGATGGCGTCCAACCACCTGCCCGGCAACGCCGACCGCCGATCCTTCGGCAGCCCCGTCCACCAGGAACCCGGCAATGCGGGCCTCGGTTTCGGCCTGGGCGTCTCCGTCGTGGTGGACCCGGCGATCACCCGGGCCCCTTCCAGCCAGGGCGCGTTCGGCTGGAGCGGAGTGGCCACCACGACCTTCTGGGTCGACCCCCGGCGCGACCTGACCGTGCAGTTTCTGAGCCAACTCCGCCCGACGGCCTCCCACTCGGTCTTCCCCGAGCTCAAGCGGCTGGTGCACGAGGCGGTACGGGTCTGATGACCGGCGGGGAAGGCTCGACCCGGCTTCCGCGCTACCGGATCGGTTTCTCCGTCGTCCGGTTGATGCGGTACACGTCCCGTACGCACAGGTTGAGCACCGTGGTGGCCACGATCACGCCCGCGCACACCAGGAGCACGCCGCGGTCGGACCAGGCGCCCGCGGCCAGGGCGGCGAGCAGGTAGCCGAGCGGAATCGCGAAGCGCTCCCCGACACTGTTGAAGGAGGCGGCGCGCCCCAACTCGTCCTCAGGTATGTGCAGTTGGAAGGCGGTGGTCCACGCGACGATCGCGACGTCCAGGCCGGCACCTGCGAGGAGCGCGCAGAACAGGACGGCGGGCAGGGGCAGTCCGAGACCCATCGCCGTCAGCGGCAGAAAGAGGAGGGAGGCGGTGCTCACGGCGACGACGAGCAGCCGGTACGGCTTCCACCACAGGCACACCAGCGCGCCCGCGAGCAGCCCGAGCGCGAACGCTCCCTGTACCAGGCCCCAGGAGCCCGCGCCGGAGTACAGCCGCGCGGCGAGGACCGGTCCGAGCATCTGGAACCCGGCCAGCCAGGCGGCGACCACGACCATCCCGGCCACCGTGTAGGTCCACAGCCAGGTGCGGGACCGGAATCCGGCCCAGCCCGTCCGCAGATCGTTCAGAGGGCTGTTCGCGGTGACGGGGGCGTCCAGGCGCAGCCCGTGCAGCAGCAGGGCCGCGATCAGGAACGTGAGGGCGTCCCAGGTCAGCGCCCATCCCGGTCCGCAGAGCGCGACGACGAGACCGCCCACCACGGGCCCGAGCACCCGTACGGCATTGGTCGGCAGCCTGACCAGCGCGTTGGCCTGCTGCAGGTGCTCCGGCGCCACGAGCTGGTTCACCACGCCCTGACCGGCGGGCACGGTGAACGCCACGGCGACTCCCGAGAGGAAGCCGCAGGCGGCGATGGAGCCGGTCGAGGCCGTGCCGCTCAGCACGATGAGGGCGAGTGCCCCTTGTGCCGCCGCCGCGATCAGGTTGCCCACCAGCAGGATCCGGCTGCGGGACATCCGGTCCGCGAGCACCCCGCCCACCAGCAGGAAGGCGACCGTCGGAACGGTGTTCACGGCCAGCACCAGGCCGAGCGATCCGGCTCCGCCGCCCTGTCCGATCACCGCGTAGGCGAGCGCGAGCGGCGCCATCGCCGATCCCGTCGCCGAGATCAGGTTGGCCAGCACGAACCGCCGGAAGGCGGCACTGCGCCAAGGTGCCGTCCGGGCCGTCGGCACCTGCGCCGCCGTCTTCATGGTCCTCCCCCGCCGCCCCGGAGGGGGCCCGTCCGGTCCCCTCGCACGACTCCGAATGCGCCGCGATCATACGAGGTCGAGCCCGAGGCGTGAGGATCCAGGCACCGCCCGACGGGCCGGGTGGCGGGAGACGCCCGTACCCCGGCGGGTTCGGCCGCCGTCCGCGGATCGTCGACGACGACCGCGGCGGCCCGGCGAAGCACCTCCGCGTCGGCCTCGCTGCGAGTGGGCTCGAAGGATCCGACGCTGACGAGGGTGCGGCCCGGGGCCGGCCAGGCACTCCGCACGACCGGCGTGGCGCTCAGCGTGCGGGCGGCGACCATCGGCAGCCCGCCACGGCCTCGTCCGCCGAGTCGACAGCCTTGACGGCGATGCCGGGCCCGGCATCGCCGTCAGCTGTGAAGGCCGCGCGCTGCGAGGCGATCACCGCGTCGGTGTCCAGCAGCCGTGTCACCTGCTCGCGCGAGAGGAACGACGGGGCGAGGCCGTCTTCCCTCATTCCTCGGTGATGACCGTCTTCGCCGATTCGCAGAAGATCGCTTTGGCCCACTCCTCGCTGTCCAGGTGGGGCAGGTAGTGGTCGAGGCGCTCCCGCTTGGTCAGCAGGTAGGTGAGGTTGTCCTCGCACGGCGGTATCAGGAGCGGCACCTGCTCGGCGACCTTGATGCCGTGGCGCAGCAGCGACTCCCGCTTGCGCGGGTTGTTCGACAGCAGCCGTACGGACCGTACGCCGAGGTCGTGCAGCATCTGAGCCGCCACCCGGTAGTCGCGGGCGTCAACCGGCAGGCCGAGGGCGAGGTTCGCCTCGACGGTGTCGAGACCCTCCGCCTGGAGCTTCATCGCCTTCAGCTTGGCGAGCAGGCCGATACCCCGGCCCTCGTGGCCCCGGAGATAGACGAGAACGCCACGGCCCTCGGCCACGATCGCGCGCAGCGACGCGGTGAGTTGGGGGCCGCACTCGCAGTGCTGCGATCCGAAGGCATCGCCGGTCAGGCATTCGGAATGCAGCCGGGTGAGTACGTCCCCTTCCCGGAGGGTGTCCAAGTCGCCGTACACGAGGACGACTTGTTCCTCGCCGCGATCGTGGTCGAGGTAGCCGACGGCGTGGAAATCGCCGTACACGGTGGGCAGCGGGGCAATCACGACTCGTTCGACACCTGTGAGGTGGGCATTCCCGCCGAGTACGCCAAAGTTATCTGTCATGATCTGGTTCCTAAGCAGAGTCGAAAGGGCCGTGAAAACATGAGTAGTTCGGGAACGCGCGCGACGGTGTCCGGTGTGCTGTCACTGGACACCACGGAGGACGTCCGCGAGCGGGGGTCCGGTGTCGCCCGCCAGGTCGCCGTTCTTCCCGTCGGAAGCCTCGAACAGCATGGCGCCTACCTGCCCCTGACGACCGACACACTCGTGGCGTGCGCCATCGCGCGGGAGATCGCGGACGCCTATCCGGTGCATCTTCTTCCTCCGGTGACGATCTCCTGCTCGCACGAGCACGCCGCCTGGCCGGGCACCGTCAGCATTTCCTCCGTGACCCTGTACGCCGTGGTCCGGGACATCGCCGCTTCGTTGCGGCGATCGGGTGTCGACACCCTGGTGGTGGTCAACGGGCACGGAGGGAATTACGTGCTGGGCAATGTGGTCCAGGAATCCGCGGGAACCGGTACCCGCATGGCGCTTTTCCCGGCCATGGAGGACTGGGAAGGCGCGTGTGAACGGGCCGGTGTGCAGACGTCGTTGCTCACTGATATGCACGCGGGAGAAATCGAGACGTCCATTCTCCTGCATGCCCATCCGGAATACGTCAAAGACGGTTATGAGACCTCCGATTTCGTCGCCGACGATCGTCGGCATCTGCTCACCCTCGGCATGTCGGCCTATACCGAGTCCGGGGTCATCGGCCGTCCCTCGATGGCCGGGGCCGAGAAGGGGAAGGAACTCCTCGCCGGGCTGACCGAGGCGTTCGGAGCGTATTTCTCGTTGGTGACGTCCGAGACGCTGCACTGATCGGTCCCTCCCGCGCTCTCCTCGCGGGGGCGCCGGAGCGCGGCACCCCACCGGACGACCAGGACCACGGCGCCGGGCAGGCTCGCCGCGAAGCTGAGCACTCCGTAGATCACCGCGACGGTGAGGCCCATGCCGGCGCCGAGCCCGGCGGCGCCGAACGCCCAGGCGGTGGCGCCCTCACGGGGGCCCCAGCCGCCGACGTTCAGCGGCAGCCCCATGGCGAGCAGGGCGAGCAGCGCCAGCGGCATCAGCCGGACGACGGACGCGGACGATCCGGCGGCCCGTGCGGCGAGCACGAACATCGCCAGGTGACCGGCGAGCACCATGACCGACGCGAGTGTCACACCGGGCCAGCTGCGCCGGGCCAGCAGAGCGCCCCGCGCCTCGACGAGCGCGCCGCGGACGGCACCGTAGCGGCCGGTGCCGGACGGGGTACGGCGCCTGCGGACGACGACGAAGGCCAGCGCGCCGACCACCGAGACGATCGCGAGGAGCAGCGCCACCTCGCGGGACTGTGCGAGCGCCGGCGACGGCTGGGTGAGCAGCACCGCCGCGCCGACGGCCACCAACACGGCTTGTCCCGCGGTGCGTTCGAGCACCACCGCGCGCACGCCCCGGCCGATGTCACCGGTGCTCTGCCCGTGCCGCACGGCCCGGTGCACATCGCCGAGGACTCCGCCGGGCAGTGCGGCGTTCAGGAACAGCGCGCGGTAGTAGTCCGCGACGGCCGCGCCCAGCGGGAGCCGGATGCGCAGCTCGCGTGCGACCAGGCACCACCGCCAGGCGCTGAACACCGTGGTGAGCAGCCCGATTCCGATGGCGGCCGCCAGTGTGGGCCCGTCGATCCGCCGCAGTCCGTCCACGAACACCCCGGTGCCCAGCCGCCAGAGCAGGACTCCGATGATGAGGACGCCGGCGACGGTGCCGAGGTGCTTACGGACACGACGGAAGGCGAGCTTGGCCCGGGAGCCCTCGGGGCTTCCGTCGGCCGCGGGACCCGCGAAGTCCCCGGCCGGGCCGATTCGGGGCTCGGTGCCCGTGGGGCCCGATGCCCGCGAGGCAGGTGCCCCGGACTCCGCGGGGGTGTTCAGGGGCGGGCCGTCGAGGTCCTGGGTCGCCGTCGGTACGGCGGGCGCGCCCAGCGTCTCCAGGCCCGCGCTCACACCGCACCCCCGGCCGGGTGCGGCAGGGCCAGCACGTCGCTGTGGTGGACGACCGCCCGCAACTCGCCCGCGGCGCACGCCGTCAGGCGGGAGTCGAGATACGACTCCGCTCGTGCCGCCAGCTCGGGGCGCTGTTCCACCGCCGCGCCGACCCAGCCGCGCAGCCATTCCGCGGTGAGGGCTGCCTCGTCGGGGCCGAGCCGCCAGGGGCTCGGATCGACCCGTACGGTCGCGCCGTAGCGGGCGAACGCCTCGCAGGCGGCCGTGATGGCGTCCGGGCCCAGCAGTTCACCGCGCCGCTGATGGGTGTTGAACGCCTCGGCGATCTCCGCGTCCAGCGGATCGGCCGGGGTCAGTTCGACCCGGCCGGCGACGGACAGCGTCAGCAGAGCCGGCACACCGGCGCTGGCGCAGGCCGCCGCGAGCCGGTCGATCTCCTCGACGGTGAGCACGTCGAGCAGCGCCGAGGCGGTCACCAGGGAGGCACCGGACAGGGCGTCCGCGGTCAGCCGGCCGATGTCACCACGCTGGGTGGTGACGCCGACGTGGCTGCCGTCGGCCGCCGCCTTGGGCGCCCCGACGGTGGCGAAGTGCAGCAGGTACGGGTCCCGGTCGTGCAGGATCCAGTGCTGGGCGCCGTCGAGCCGGGGTGCCAGCCAGCGGCCCATGGAGCCGGTACCGCACCCCAGGTCGTGGATGACCAGGTCGTCGCCGCCGCGCCCCGGCCGGTTGGCCAGCCGGATACGGAGCGGGTCGAGCAGGTCGGCCGCCCGCGCGGCGGCGTCGGCGGGTTCGCGCAGCTGGAGCCACTGGGGCGCGTAGCGCACCTCGTCGGCGTCCGGATCCCCGACTCGCTGACCGGGCACGCCCGTCCTCACCTTCTCCTCGGGGACGCCGGAGTCGGAGTCCGGCCCGCTCGCGGGAGTCGTCGCGGTACTCATGCCGCCCTCCGGGGTTCCTGGGGCAGTCGGCCGAGGACGCCGGCCAGGCTGCGTGCCGTGGTCGCCCAGCCGTCGAGCGCGGCGCGCCGTCCGCGGGCGGCGGCCTTCAGCCGGCGGCGCACGTCGGCCTCGCCGAACCAGCCGCGCAGCTCGGCGGCGAGCGCCGCCGGGTCCTCCGGGGGGACGAGGATGCCGGGCACTCCGCCGTCGGGGGCGCGTCCGACCGCCTCGGGCAGACCGCCGACGTCCGTGGCGAGCACGGGGATGCCGCGGGCCAGGGCCTCGGTGACGGCCATGCCGTAGGTCTCCGCGTACGAGGTGAGGACCATGAGGTCGGCGGCGGCGTAGCTGGCGTCGAGTTCGGCGCCGGCCTGCGGTCCGGCGAGGTGCAGCCGGTCGCCGAGGCCGTACTGCGCGATCAGGGCGCGCAGGTGGTCGACGTAGGCCGGGTCCTGGCCGAGGCCGCCGACGCAGACGCAGCTCCAGGGCAGGTCGGTGACGGTCGCGAGGGCTTCGACGAGCCGGTGCTGGCCCTTGCGCGGGGTCACCGCGGCGACGCACAGCAGCCGCGAGACGCCGTCGGTGCCGGAGGCGAGCGGTGCGATGTCGGCGCCGGGCGCGGCGACGTGGACGCGGTCGGGGGCGAGGCCGTGGTGGGCGACGAGCCGGCGGACGGCCCATTCGCTGGTGGCGACGACGGCCGACACGGCCCGCAGGGTCGCACGTTCCAGGGCGTCGAGCTCGGCGGCCACGGCGGGCTCGAGTCCGGTCTCGTCACCGAGCGGCAGGTGGACGAGGACGACCAGACGCAGCCGGTCGGCCTCGGGGGCGATGGTCTCGGGGACTCCGCAGGCGACGATTCCGTCGAGCAGGACGACGGTGCCGTCGGGCAGGTCGGCCAGGGTCCGGGCGAGTTCCGTACGGGCGGCGGCTCCGGGGCGGGGCCACTCACCGGGGACGACGTGCCGGTGGACCTGCCAGCCGAAGCCGGGCAGGTCCAGGCAGAGCCGGCGGTCGTAGGCGTTGCCGCCGCTCGGCGCGGCCGGGTCGTCGACGCCGCCCGGCATGACGAAGTGCACGGAGCGCAGGGACATGGGAATGATCTCGGCGTTCTTGATGGCCGCGTTCTGCACGGGCACGTAGTTCAGGGCACCCGGTCCGGCGGGTGTGGCGGCACGGCCGGACGGTGGGGACGCCTTGTCGACGGTCACATCGGTCACAGCGCACGCTCGTAACTCGCCCAGGCGATGTGCGACTCGTGCAGGGTGACGGTGATACCGGTGAGGCCGAGGGCGCCTTCGCCGAGACCTCCGGCGTGGACCCGGTCGGCGAGCCGGTCGGCGATGACCTTCGCCAGGAACTCGGTCGAGGTGTTGGTGTCCTTGAAGTCCGGCTCGCTGTCGAGATTGCGATAGTTCAACTCGCTCACGACGGCTCCGAGCTCCTGCGTGGCCAGTCCGATGTCGACGACGATGTTGTCGTCGTCCAGCTCGGGGCGGCGGAAGGTGGCGTCCACCAGGAACGTCGCCCCGTGCAGGCGCTGCGCGGGTCCGAAGACCTCGCCACGGAAGCTGTGGGCGATCATCAGGTGATCGCGGACGGTGATGCTGAACAACGGACGACCCTCCAGGTGCGGTGCGTCTGATCCTCTGCCGGGATCACGTCGTGTAGTACGGCTGTCCGGTTCACCTTGTTCAGCCGCCTGTCGCCCTTTCTTCGGAGTCCGTAGAGGTCAGGCCGGTTCTCGTCGGCTCAAACGTCTTCGTAGGCGACCCGGTGACACAGGGCGGGTATCGATCCGGAGGCCAGTTTCCCCATCACGTCGGGGAGTTCCCCGAAGGAGCACTCGCCGGTGATCAGGGCGTCGAAGGCTGGTTCGGCGAGGAGTTCCAGGGCGAGCGCCAGTCGGTCGGCGTACGTCCGTCCGGCCCGGCCCGAAGGGGAAACCGAACCCACCTGGCTGCTGCGCAGGGTCAGCCGGCGGGAATGGAAGGCCTCACCGAGCGGCAGGCCGACCCGGCGGTCTCCGTACCAGCTCAGCTCGATGACGGTCCCCTCGCGGGCGAGCAGGTCCAGGGAGCGGGTGAGTCCGGCCTCGGTGGCGCTGGCGTGCACGACGAGGTCGAGTTCGCCTTCGGCGTCCCCGGGGAGCGCGAAGTCGATGCCGAGCGCGCGGGCGACGCCGCCGCGCGCCGGGTCGGCGTCGACGAGCTGGACCCGTACTCCGGGGAAGCGCGCGAGCAGCGCGGCCACCGAGCAGCCGACCATGCCGCCGCCGACCACGGCGATCCGGTCGCCGATCAGCGGGGCGGCGTCCCACAGGGCGTTCACGGCGGTCTCGACGGTGCCGGCGAGGATGGCGCGGGAGGCGGGCACGGACTCGGGTACGACCGTCACGGCGCTCACCGGGACCACGTACCGCGTCTGGTGCGGGTAGAGGCAGAAGACCGTGCGCCCGAGCAGATGCCCGGGGCCTTCCTCCACTTGGCCGACGCTCAGATAGCCGTATTTCACGGGCGCGGGGAAGTCCCCGTCCTGGAACGGCGCGCGCATCGAGGCGTGCTGGTTCTCCGGGACTCCCCCGCGGAACACGAGGGTCTCGGTGCCCCTGCTGACTCCGGAGTACAGCGTGCGGACCAGCACCTCCCCCTCCGTGGGCGCGGACAGGGTGACGTCCCGGATCTCACCGTGGCCCGGCGACGCGAGCCAGAAGGCGCGAGCTGTGAGTTCCATGAGCGTCCCCCTGAACGATTCAGCAGATCTTCACGTACGGAGCAGTGACAAGTCGCGCACACGGTACGCGGCGTTGATCGAATCTGTCATTCGGCCGGAGGATCTGCGGTGGCCCTGAACAACATGTACGGCGCGACGAGGCTCCCCCAGCAGGAGACCATGGTGGGAGCCGGCGTGCAGCTCCTGCTGCTGGCCCTGCTGGGCACGGCGATCGGGATGGGGCCCGCGGGCTGGCTGAGCGGACTGGCGTTCGCGATCGCCACCTGGGCGGTGCTCACCCGCGCCCTGCGGCGCTCGCAGCCCCGCTCCTTCGGACCCGCCAACCGGGTCACGCTCGGCCGCGCGATCCTGGTGGGCGGCGTCACCGCGCTGGTCGCCGACTCCTTCCAGAGCTCGCCGCCGGTGAGCCTGCTGGTCGGTCTGACGGCGGTCGCCCTGATCCTCGACGGCGTCGACGGCAAGGTCGCCCGGCGGACCGGCACGTCCTCCGCCCTGGGCGCTCGCTTCGACATGGAGGTCGACGCGTTCCTGATCCTCGTGCTGAGCGTGTACGTCGGGATGTCGCTCGGTCCGTGGGTGCTGCTGATCGGCACGATGCGGTACGCGTTCGTCGCGGCGGCCCGGGTGCTGCCGTGGCTGAACGGCGAGCTGCCGCCGAGCATGGCGCGCAAGACGGTGGCGGCCCTGCAGGGCGTCATCCTGCTGGTCGCGGGCGCCGACCTCCTGCCGTACGACGTGAACATGGCGGCCGTGCTGACGGCCCTCGCGCTGCTGGTCTGGTCGTTCGGCCGCGACATCGCGTGGCTGTGGCGGCAGGGCGCGCAGGAGCCCGTGCAGCGGACCCCGGAGAACGGGCGGTCGCGGGAACTGGTCGGCGCGGGCTCTGCCCCCGCTGGTTCCGAGGGCTGAATCACCCGCCCGTGCGGGTGCCCCGCCTCGGCGGGGTGACACTCGGCGATCGATCTGGACGCAACGCGTCACGCGGTCGTCCCACTCCCCTTCCCGCCGGTCATCCGGACACAGAACCGCCCGAATACTTGACGGAAATTGTCAGGTATTGCCTCCACAGTGGTGCGCACAGACACGGTGGATGTGTCCCGAGCGGGAGGTCGGACATGGCGCGGCACATGGTCGAGTTCGAGGTGGCAGGTCCCTGGTCCCTGGAGAGCAGCCGGGAGTTCTGGGAGGAGATGGCACCGGTGCCGCCGGCCGATGCCGGGGGTGCGGGCGCGGCGCTGCGTACGGTCTTCCACGCCGACGCCGACTGGCGCCAGGTCGCGGCGGAGGTGGCACAGAGCGGGTCCGCCGCTCGCGTCGCGGTCACCGGGGACGGCGATCTGGACGCCGCCGCCGAGCAGGTGCGCCGCTTCCTGTCCCTGGACGTCGACGCCGGCGGCTGGCCCGCCGTCGGCGACCGCGATCCCGTGATCGGCCGGATCCAGGTGCGCCGGCCGGGACTTCGCCCGTGCGGCTTCCACTCCCCGTACGAGGCCGCCTGCTGGGCGGTGCTGACCCAGCGCACCGGGATGAGCGCCGCCCGCGGCATGCGCGACGACCTCATCTCCCGCTACGGCACCGGCGGCGCGTTCCCGGCACCCGAGGCCCTGCGCCGGCTGGACGCCGAACTGCCCTGGCGCAAGACCGAATACCTGCACGCCGTCGCACAGACCGCACTGGACGGAGTACTCGACGGCGCCCAACTGCGTTCCTTGGAACCGCAGGACGCCATGCGGCAGGTCCAACAGGTCAAAGGGCTGGGCGCGTTCGCCGCCGAACTGGTCGTCGTCCGCGGCGCGAACCACCCCGATGTCCTGCCGACCCGGGAACGCAGGCTCGCCGCGGAGATCACCGAGCAGTACGGACCGGAACGCGAACTGAGCGAGATCTCGGAGAACTGGCGGCCGTACCGCACGTGGGCGGCGCTCCATCTGCGGGTCCAGCGCGGCGAACGCCTGGGCGCCGAGAGGCCGGGTACGGCGTGGACGTCCGGGGGATGACGGTCGTCCACCCACCCGGCGCATCACGGGAAATCGGACGTCCGCCCGACATTCACGACCTGTCCCGACCGAGAACGAACATCAACTGGCTAGACTACGCACCCTCGTGCACGCGATCGCGCCACGCGCGAGCAAGGCCGTTCCGAAGGGTTTCGACGCTTGATAGCCATCGAAGATGTCAGCAAGCGATACGCCGACGGCACGGTGGCCGTCGATCGCCTGTCCCTCCAGATACCGAACCACTCCATCACTGTTCTCGTCGGACCCTCGGGCTGCGGCAAGACCACCACGCTCCGCATGATCAACCGCATGGTCGAGCCGAGCGGTGGCACGATCCGCGTCGACGGCGAGGACATCCGGAGCCGGCCGGTCAACGCCCTGCGCCGCTCCATGGGTTACGTCATCCAGAACGCCGGTCTCTTCCAGCACCGGACGATCCTCGACAACATCGCCACGGTGCCCCGGCTGCTCGGCTGGTCCAAACAGCGCGCCCGGGAGCGCGCGGCGGAACTGATGGAACGGGTCGGCCTGGACCCGGCCATGGCCCGCCGCTACCCGTACCAGCTCTCCGGCGGCCAGCAGCAACGGGTGGGCGTCGCGCGCGCGTTGGCGGCGGACCCGCCCATTCTGCTCATGGACGAGCCGTTCTCCGCGGTCGACCCCGTCGTCCGCCGGGGCCTGCAGGAGGAGTTGCTGCGCATCCAGGGCGAACTCGGCAAGGCCATCGTCTTCGTCACCCACGACATGGACGAGGCGATCACCATCGGCGACCGCATCGCCGTGCTGCGCACCGGCGGCAAGCTCGCCCAGTTCGCCACCCCCGACGAGATCCTCTCGTCGCCGGCCGATCCGTTCGTCGAGCAGTTCCTCGGCGCCGACCGGGGCATCCGCGGTCTGTCGTTCCTCTCCACCCGCGATCTCGAACTCGACCGCTCCCGCGTCTTCCCCGTCGGCTCCGACTGGCGGGAGATCGCCGGACGCGACCCGGAAGGGACGCCCGTGCTGGTGACGGACGCCGACGGCAAGCCGCTCGGCTGGGCCGACCCCGGCGCCTGGGACGGAGACCTCGCGGACCTCGAACCCTACGGCCCGAGCTTCGAGGTGGGCCGCGACTCGCTGCGGGTCGCCCTGGACCGGGCCGTGCTGTCGCCGACCGGCCTGGCGGTCGCCGTCGACGCCTCCGGGCAGGTGCTCGGGGTCGCCGGACAGGAGACGGTCGCCGCGGCGATCCGGGTCGCCCGGCAGCGACGCGCGGCGGACACCCCGCAGGAGACGGCTTCGGCTTCGGCGAAGGCCGGGCGATGAACGGGTTCTTCGACATACCGAGCGACCTCCAGCACAGCTATGGCGGCCTGATCGCCATCCATCTGCAGGAGGCGCTCGTCCCCGTGCTGGTCGGTCTCCTGCTGGCCCTGCCGATCGGCCTGCTGTGCGTCCACTACGACTGGATCTACGGGCCGGTGCTGTGGACCTCGACGGTGCTCTACGCCATCCCGTCGATCGCCTTCTTCGTGGTGCTCATCGACTACACCGGGCTGAGCCAGCTGACCGTGATGATCCCGCTGTGCCTGTACAGCCTGGTCGTGCTCGTACCGGCGGTCGTCGACGGCATCCGCTCGGTCCCCGAGGAGACGAACGCCGCCGCCTCGGCCATGGGCATCGGACTCGCACGCCGCTACCTCCAGGTCCAACTGCCCATCGCCGTACCGGCGATCATGGCCGGACTGCGGGTGGCCGTCGCCTCCAGCATCAGCCTGGTGAGCGTCGGTGCGCTGATCGGGAACCAAGGGGGGCTCGGCAATCTGCTGACCACCGCGCAGTTGTACGGCCGTCCCCGGCTCGCCGTGACCTCGGTGGTCACCACCGCCGCCCTCGCGATCGTGATCGACGCACTGCTGGTCCTGCTGCGGCGGGTCCTCACTCCCTGGGAGCCGCCGTCAGGCGGCGCGGCCGGGCGCTCCGGGGCCGCGACGACCGCGGAGGATGCCGCCACCCGCACCCCGGAGGGCGCCTCGTGAACGTACTCGACTTCATGCAGTCCTTCTTCAGCGACGGCTCCCAGTGGCACGGCTACGACGGCATCCCGCAGCGCGTGTGGGAGCACGTCCAGTACACGGCCGGGGCCCTCGCGATCGCCGCGGCCATCGGTCTGCCGATCGGTCTGGTCACCGGACACACCGGTCGCGGCGGCAACACGCTGGCCTTTCTGGCCACCGGCGCCCGCGCGCTGCCGACCTTCGGGCTGCTGGTCCTGATGTTCGTCTGGCTGGGCCTGGGCATCGTGCCCGTGATGATCCCGCTCGTGGTGCTGGCGATCCCGCCGGTCCTCATCACCACCTACGAGGCGATCCGCACCGTGGACCCCGCCCCCGTCGATGCCGCCCGCGGCATGGGCATGCCCGAGGCGCAGGTCCTGTTCCAGGTCGAGGTCCCGGCCGCCCTGCCGCTGATCCTCAGCGGGCTGCGCTCGGCGACGATCCAGATCGTCTCGACGGCGACGATCGCGGCCTATGTGTCCCTCGGCGGGGTCGGCCGGTACATCCTGGACGGCCTCTACCAGCACAACTACGAGAAGGTGGCCGGCGGAGCGGCCCTCACGGCCCTCCTCGCGCTGCTCGTCCTGGTGCTGTTCTGGGCCGTGGGCAAGGTGGCGGTCTCCCCCGGGGTCCGCACACGCCGGGCCGCGTAGCGATACGACCGACCAGCGGTACCGACACAACGGGGACGGTCTCAGGACCGTCCCCGTCCCGGCTCCGGCTCCGGCTCCGGCTCCGGCTCCGGGACACGCTCCATGCGCAGAGCAGGTGCCGCTCAGCCCCGCCGGACGGTGACCAGGCGAGCCACCACAGCCGGCACGAGCCCGACCACGACGAGGTACGGGCCAAGACGCTCGTCGGGCACGGCCCGCGACCACACACGCCAGTCCGAAGGGGTGTAGCCGTCGGCCGCCATGCAGTCCGCGTAGCGCCTGGGCGGCGCGCCGCTCCGGCCGCGCACCCACAGCAGGGCACCTATGGCCGCACAGGTCGCGGACATCGCGTACAGCACCGGGGCGTGGCGCCGGGCCGGCCTGTTCACCCTTTCTCCCTGTGGCGTTCGACGCTGTGGCGGGTGGCTTCCCGCTACCGTTCGGCCCTTGCCAGCGCGTGTTCGAGGACGACGAGCAGCGCGTCGCGTACGGAACCCCGGTCGCGTGCGTCGAACACGGTCAGCGGGACATGGTCGGCGACGTCGAGTGCCCACCGTACGTCGTCCAGATCGTGTTCGAGTTTGCCGTCGAAGGCGTTGACGGCCACCGCGAAGGGGATCTCGCGGTGCTCGAAGTAGTCGACGGCCGCGTAGCAGTCGTCGAGGCGTCGGGTGTCGACGATGACGAGCCCGCCGAGCGCGCCCTCGACGAGGTCGTCCCACATGAACCCGAACCGCTCCTGGCCGGGGGTGCCGAACAGGTAGAGCTTCAGGGTCGGGTCGAGGGTGACGCAGCCGAAGTCCATGGCGACGGTCGTCGTCACCTTCTCCGGGGTGTGGGTCAGGTCGTCGACGCCTGCGGCGACCGAGGTGATGGACGCCTCGGTGGTCAGCGGCTCGATCTCGGAAATGGCCCCCACCGTCGTGGTCTTGCCCACGCCGAAGCCGCCCGCGATCACCATCTTCACCGGCAGCGGCGGCCGGGGCCGCTCGTCGTCAGCCCTCACGGATCGCGCCCCGGGAGTCGGGGATAGCTCGGAGACCATCGATAACCCTTCGCAGAACGGTGACATCGCGGTTGGAGTGGACCTGCGGTGCGTACAGGGCCAGTTGGCCGTCGGCGCGCAGATCGTCGGCGAGTACCCGGATCACATTCAAGTGCATCCGGAGTTTCGCCGCGATCTCCGCGAGCGACTGCGGCTCACGGCAGACCGTGATGATGTCGCGGTGCTGGTCGAAGACGAAGGCGTTCAGCGCCGCCAGCCCCACATCGGTGGCCACCACCTGCGTCTCGATCGGGATCGGCGGTACGAGACTGTCTCCCCCGGCGATCCGCCCCGCGGTCAGCAGGAACGGCCGGACGACCGAGGCGGGGCGCTCCACTCCCCATTCGGCGTCGCCGCCGGCCAATGGCTCGCCGGACGTCATCACGTCCTCCCCCTTCACCTCGCCGGGCGTCACCGGTCATGTGACGCACCGTCGGACGTCAACCGGTCGGTGCGATGCCCACGGTGTTCTTCAGCTCCATCACCAGCTGCGGGCTCAGCACCGCGCCGGCCCGGTTGGCGAAGAGAGTCATCTCGTACGCGATGTTGCCGAGCTTCGCCTCCTTCGAGGCGACCACCCCGAGCACCGCTCCCGCGCCGAGGGCGGACACCAGGACGTGCCCTTCCTCCAGGTCGATGATGACCTTGTTCAGGCTGCCGAGGCCGTAGTTGCCGGAGGCGCCCATGGCGAGGCTGGTGATTCCGGAGACGATCGCCGCGAGCCGCTCGGAGTCGGCCTGGCCGCGCAGTCGGGAGACCGCGATGAGCAGTCCGTCGGAGGAGACTCCGATCACGTCGACGACCCCGGCTGTCTCGGTGGCGAATCGATTGAGCAGCCAGTTGAAGTCGGCGGCGGCAGTCTTCACGTCGGCCGCGGGTTCCGCTGTTCGGGACTCCGGCTCGCCTGTCCACATGGTCACGTGCTCATGCCTTCCGGGGAAGAGGATCTTCTGTTCTGGGTGTTGGGTTCGGCCGGGCCGTCGGGCCCGCCACCCGGTCTGCCGCCCGGCCGGGTCACCCCGTTCGGGTGGTCCCCGGCCGCGCTCTCGCGCTCGGCCCGCAGGACGGCGGCCTCGAACTCGTCGAGCTCGGAGCGCGCCGCCTCGGCGTCCGTGGGCTGCCAGGAGGGTGGCCTGCGGTGGGTCGGGGGCTCCTTGGGCCTCGGCAGCCGGCTCGACGCCGTGCCGGCCGACAGGGTCGCCCCGCGCACCCGGCGGCGCAGCGGTCCGGCGTCGCCGGACCGCCCCGGGCCCGTGGGTCCGGGGTCGGAGCCGATGCCGGGCCGGGTGCCACCGTGCGTCGCCGCGCGCTCGGCGCCGGTGTCCGTCGCCGGTTCCGAGCGGCGGGCATGGCCGGGGGAATCGTCGGTCTGGGACCACGCGGGCACCCGGCGGGGCAGGCCCGCGGGTCCGGGCGGCGCCTCGACCCGCGCCGGGCGCGGCTCGCTCGGGCCGGAGCGGCGCGCGGGCGGCTGGATGCGCGGAGCCCGCGCCGCGGAGGGGCCCGGGTCGCCGAGCACGAGGTGGGACGTGGGCACCGCCACGGTGGCGGTGACGCCGCCGCCCGGTGTGCGGGACAGGACGACCTCGATGCCCCAGCGCCGGGACAGGCCGCCGACCACGAACAGGCCGAGGACCTCGGTCGGCGCGAGGTCGAGGCGTTCGCGCCGGATCAGCCGGGCGTTCTCCTGTTCCAGCCGCTCGGGGCTCATGCCGAGGCCGTGGTCGATGATCTCGACGAGGGCTCCGCCCCCTCCGTGCCGGGGCCGCAGGACCACTTCCACGCCGCTGGTCGCCGGGGAGAACATCACGGCGTTCTCCAGGAGTTCGGCGAGCATCAGCGTCAGGTCGCCGACGATGTCGGGGACGACGGCGACATCGCCCTCGGCGTGCGGGGTGACGCGCTGGTAGCCCTCGATCTGGCCGAGCGCGGCACGGACGATGTTGCTCAGCCGCATCGGTTCGGTGTTGAGGCCGGTCTCACTGATGCCGGCGAGCAGCATGAGGCTGTCGGCGTTGCGCTGCAGACGGACGGCGATGTGGTCGATGCGGTACAGCCGGTCCAGCACCTCGGGGTCGGTCTCGCCGCGCTCCACCGAGTCGATCAGCGCGAGTTGACGAGCCGTCAGATTGCTGACCCGGCGGCCGACGTTGCCGAACATCTCGGCGATGTTGCGCCGGCTGACGACCTGGCGTTCCAGCAGGGCACTCGCGGTGACCTGAACCTGGTTGAAGGCTTCCGCCAGTTCGCCGATCTCGTCGCGCACCGGAACGGGGACCGCTTCCAGTCGCGGCGGGCTCGCGTCGTCGGCGTCGTCGTCCGCGACACGGGCGAGCTCGCTCTCGGCGGCGCCGGCCACATACTGGGCCGCGGAGGTCAGGGTGCGTACGGTCCGCACCACGGAACGCCGGGTCAGCACCGAGAAGAGCAGCCATGCGGCGAAGGCGAGCAGGCTGCCGACGACCAGCCAGGCCACCCGCCACCAGGCGACGTTCGAGGCGGACTGGGCGTCCGCGGCGATCTCGCCGATCAGCGACTGGACGACCTTCAGCCGGTTGTCGGCCTGCCGCTCATAGGTGGGACCGGCGCGCAGCGCGTCGTCGAGAGCGGTACGCAGCTGTGTCGCGTTCTCAGCGACCAGCGCGCCGGTGTCGACCTGGAGCGCGGCCCAGTGCTGGGTGATGACGCTCTGGTACGGGCTGTGCTCGATCTCGGCGAGGTCGGTGCCCTGTTCCGGGCCGGCGAACCGGGTGAACCGCTCGGCCTGGTAGGTGTACTGGTCGTAGTCGCCGACGGCGCCGGTGAACTCGATGAGCGCGTTGGCGTCGCGGGTGCGGGCGGCGAACACGCTGGTCTCGAAGGAGGCGTGGGCGGTGTCGGCGCGCAGCAGCGCGTCGAGCAGATTGCCCGCGGCCGCGGAGGACTCACTGCCCGACCGGCCGAGACCGAGGCCGTCGATGAGGCCCTCGATCACCGATCCGTACGCCGGGTCGATGTTGTCGGCGGGGATCGGCCCCTGCTCGACGGTCTTGCGGAGGCTGTCCAGGCCCTCCAGTTCCTTCAGCGCCTGGGCCTCGCCGACGGGCAGCCGGTCACTGTAGGCGGCCCGGACGGCTTCGATACGGGTCCCGACCTTCTCCTGCGCGGCCAGATAGGCGGCCGTGTCGGGCGGGCTCTCCCCCGAGCGGGCCGCCTCGTAGCGCAGGGAGACCAGGAGTGCCTGCCGGTGTTCCGTCTGCACGGCGTCGATGAGTTTGGTCACCTGCGCGCTGTCCCGCACAAGTTGGGCGGTGTCGGCGGCGGACCGGGCCCGGTCCGTTTCGCCGGAGACGACATAGGCGAGCATCGCGGAGATGACGGCGAGCGGCACGATCACCAGAACATTGAGTTTCCGGCGGAAAGGCCAACGGTCCAGCAGAGATGGTGTCCGGCCGGTCCGGAGAGCCGTGGACGGCTGCCCCGAGGCGGCTTTTCTGTGCGCGGGCACCCAACCTCCTTGACTTCATTCCCCGTTGGAATCCCATGGGCAGGCCTGCATGGACCAAAGGTCACGAACAGTGCGATCGGGCCGACAAGTGGAAGGGGGCCCTCGACGCGGCCAACACTAGCGGCTGCCGTAAGAGTACGGCCATGATCAACCGAAAAGTGGCACGCGGAGACGCCGGGTTCGATCGCATTTCGGTCCCGTTGCGCCTACGGGGTGAAGCTGTACGGTCCCCATCAGTGATCTATTCGTGTCTTGACGGTAGTTGAGGCGGCTCGATTGGATCGTCAGGACCGTCACCACCGCGCCCACCGGCCACCACCGCCCCACCGATTGCCAAGTCTGGATGAACAACGTGACCATCGCCAGAAGCACTCGAACCTCCGCAACCTACGCTGTTTCCCTGCTGGTTGTGGCCACGGCCGCACTGACGGGCTGCGGCTCCTCCAACGACTCGGCCAACAAGGACCCGTTGCAGGGTGACGCCGCCAAGGGCGGGTCGGTCGTTGTCGGTTCCAACAACTTCCCCGAGAGCATCCTGCTCGCCGACATCTACGGCGAGGCGCTCAAGTCCAAGGGCATCAAGGTCAGTTACAAGCTGAACATCGGCAGTCGCGAGACCACGTACGGCCTGATCAAGAACGGAACGATCACGGTCCTGCCTGAGTACAACGGCGCACTGCTCGCGTACCTGGACGCCAAGGCCGCTCCGACGTCCGTCGACGAGACCAGCCAGGCCATTTCGGCCAAACTCGACCCGAAGCTCTCCCTGTTGATTCCGTCGAAGGCCGAGGACAAGGACGCGATCGCCGTCAACGAGGCCACGGCCAAGAAGTACAACCTCACGGCCGAGTCGACCATCACCGACCTCGCCGGCGTCGCGAAGGACCTGGTCATCGGGGGGTCCCCCGAGTTCCAGACCCGGCAGCAGGGCCTGAAGGGCCTGAAGTCCGCATACGGTCTCGACTTCAAGAGCTTCAAGGCGCTGGACGCGGGCGGTCCGCTCACCGTGGCGGCCCTGAAGGGCAACAACATCCAGGCCGGGGATATCTTCACGACGGACCCCGGAATCAGCAAGAACAAGTTTGTCGTGCTGCAGGACCCCAAGAATCTTTTCGGATTCGAGAACGTAACTCCGCTGACATACAAGAGCGATCTGTCGGCGGCCGGAGTTTCCGTCCTCAACGACCTCTCGGCGAAACTCGACACGGAAACCCTCGTGAAGCTCAACAGCGAGGTGCAGGTCGGCAGCAAGGACCCGCTGGACGTGGCGAAGAACTGGCTGGCCTCGGCGAAACTCGGCTGACGTCGGGTGCCGGCAGCCGATTGACGGGTGCCTGCGGGCCGGGGGCCGTCCCCCGGCCCGGCCTTGCGACGCCGTACGGCCGAGGAGTGAACGTCCGTCATGCTCAAGCACAAGGCCGACGCGGCCACCGGCGGCCCGGCCGACGGCACAGCACCGTCCGGTGCGGCCGTCCGGGGGCGGGGCCTCGATCCGGCCACGGTGGCCCGGATCGCCGACGGTGCGACGCCGACCCCGCCGCATCCGGCGGATCTTGAGGCCATGGAGCACACCCGGCGCGCCGCGCACCGGCTGGCGGCCGAGGGTGCCCGGGTCTACGGGCGCAGTACCGGCGTGGGAGCGCACCGGGGCCTCGCCGTCGAGGAACACGACGGCGCGGGCCACGATCTGCGGCTGCTGCTCAGTCACGCGGGCGGCGTGGGCGAGGCTCTGCCCGCACGCCAGGTCCGCGCCATGATGGTGGTGCGCGCCAACCAACTCCTGTCCGGTGGGTCGGGGTTGGGCCCCGAGATCGCGCTGGCCGTCGTGGACGCGCTCCGAGCGGGAGTGCATCCCCGGGTCCCCGAGTACGGATCCGTCGGCACCGGTGATCTGACGGCGCTGGCCCAGCTGGGGCTCGCCCTCTTCGGCCACGGCACCTGGGTACGGGACCGGGCGGGCTCCGAGAGCCCGTTCCCCGAGAGCCTGCTTCCCGAAAGTCTGCCCATTCAACGCGGGGACGCACTGGCCCTGTTGAGCAGCAACGCCCTCACCCTCGGACAGTCCGCGCTCGCCTGTCACGACCTCGGTGTCCCGCTCCGCGCCGCGCACCTGGTGGCCGCCCTCTCCCTGTACGCGATCGGCGGCTCCCTCGAGCCGTACGCGCCCGAGGTCCACGCAGCCCATCCACACCCGGCGATCGCCCAGGTGGCGGCCCGCGTCCGGGGACTGCTAGGCCTGCCTGCCGGGAGCGGAACGTCCGTACCGGGGCTACCGAGCGGAGGGCCGGCGCGCGTACAGGACCCCTTCGGCTTCCGCTGCTTCCCGCAGGCCCACGGCCCCGCGACGGAGGCGTGGACCGGACTGGAGCGGGTGCTGTCGATCGATCTCAACTCCGCCGCCGAGAACCCTCTCATCGGCTGGGACGAGACCACGGGCACTCCCGTCGCACGGCACCACGGAGGCTTCTTCACGGCGCCGCTCACTCTCGCGCTCGACCAACTGGGCCTCGCCGTGCTCGGTACGGCCCGGCTGTCGGCGGCCCGGCTCTCCGGCCTCGGCCGCCCCGAACTGACGGGACTGCGCTCCTACTTGGCCGACGCCTCCTCAGCCGGGTCGGGAATGATGATCCTTGAATACAGCGCCGCCTCCGCCCTCGCCGAGATACAGGCGTGCGCCGCTCCGGCCGCGCTCGGGCACGTGGTGCTGTCCCAGGGCATGGAGGAGGCGGCGACCTTCGCGACCCAGGCGGCCCGCAAGTCGTTGCGGCTGGCGCAGGCGTACCGGCTGGTCCTGGCCTGCGAACTCGTTGCAGCCGTACGGGCGTTGCGCCTGAGCGAGAGACCGCCGGCTCCGGACACCCCGGCGGGCAGGGCCTACGTCCGTGCGGCCTCGGCCCTGGACCCCGACATGCGGGACCGCCCCCTCACGGACGATGTGACGGGGGCGGCGGCCCTGCTCGACGAGTTCGCGGAACTCACCGGCGACGGCTGAGAGACCTCCGGCCGGCGAAAGCCGATCCGGGCCCGGAGCAGCGCAGGACCCGGACCACCCGAGCCGGCACCGGCACAGAGCCGGTGCCGGACCCGTCCCCGCGCCGTCCCACGTGCCCCCTGGTCGGTCCCGTCAGCTCCGCGCACCCGGCGCGGCGGCCTCGGCGTCGGCCGCCGTGGCGGCACCGGAAGCGGTATCGGCAGCGGCAGCGCTGCTCATGGTCCGCCCCGAGGCCCGGGGCGCGCCGGACAGTCGTGCCGCGCGCCGGACGGGGACGAGGAGTGCGGCCAGTGCGGCGGCGAGGCAGAGCAGGGCGAGCAGGGTGAACCCGTGGGTGTACCCGGACTCGTACGGCAGGCCCGAGGACTGGAGCCGGCCGGTCACCAGGACGCTGGTCACCGCGGCGCCGATGGAGCCCCCGATCGTACGGATGTTGGCGTTCATCCCGGTCGCGGCGCCGGTCTGTTCGGCCGGGACGCTGCCGACGATGAGGTTGGCCATCGCGGCGAACGCGAGTCCGATGCCGAGGCCGAAGACACCCGCCGCGAACGCGACCTGCCACGGCCGGTCGTGCCAGAGAGCGAGGAACCCACAGGCGACCGCGCCGAGCGCCGCACCGGCGACCAGCAGCTTCTTGGCACCGAGGACGGGCTCAAGACGGCCGCTCAGTACGCCCGAGCAGAACATCGCGATCAGCATCGGCAGCATGAGCATCCCGGCCGCGGTCACGCTCGCGCCGAAGCCGTAGCCGGCCGAGGTCGGGGTCTGGACGAACCCGGGGAGGAAGGACCAGATCGCGTACATGCCCGCGCCGAACAGCAGCGCGGCGGTGTTGGTGGTCCACACGGCGGGCAGCCGCATGATGCGCGGGTCGATGAGCGGGCTGCGGGAGCGGGCCTCGGAGCGCAGCCAGAGCGCGAAGAGCAGGACGGCCGCGGCGAACAGACCGATCACCTTGCCCGATGCCCAGCCCCAGTGGCTCGCCTGGCTGAGGGGAAGAAGCAGGGCGACCAGCCAGCCCGACAGCAGCCCGGCCCCCAGCCAATTGACGTGCCCCTGGGCGCGGTTGGGCGACTCGGGAACGTAGCGCAGAGCGATCAACGCGGTGACCGCGACGACGGCGACGGGAATCCAGAACAGCCAGCGGTAGTCGAGCGCGGTCACGATCGGACCGGCCGCCACCATGCCGACTCCCCCGCCGGCGGCGATCACCGCGGACAGGTTGCTGATGCTGCCGCTCACCCGGGACGCGGCGAACTCGTCCCGGATGATGCCGAAGGACAGCGGGAACAGCGCTCCGCCGACGCCCTGCACGACCCGGGCGACGATCAGTACGCCGATGGTGGGCGCGAGCGCGGCGAGCAGACAGCCGGCCAGGACGGTCAGGAGAACGGCGACGAGGGTGCGCTTCTTGCCGATCAGGTCGCCGACCCGGCCGAGGATGGGCGTGAAGATCGAGGCGGACAGCAGGTAGGCGGTCATCACCCAGGTCGCGGTGGACTGGGAGGTGTGCATCGCGTGCTGGACGGTCGGCAGGGCCGGCGCGATCAGCGACTGCAGCATGGCGAACACACCGGCACCGGTCGCGAGGACCGCGAAGGTGAGGCGGGTGGACGTGCGGGGCATGAAAAGCCTCTCCGGACAGGATGCGGCCGAGGTCGTCGGGCCACGGTCGTACGGGATGGGCAGGATCAACGGGATCAGCGGGGTGCGTGGATTGCGCGGCAGCGCCGGGCACGCCGACGGCCGCGAGGACGGTCGCGGAGTGGACGCTCACCGAGCGGTCTGCCGCTGAGCCGACAGCCGCCGAGTGGACGGTCAGGTGGCGGGGCCGCGCGGATCGGTCGCCGCACGGCCCGCCGAAGGCCGAGGACGGGGGTACGAACGCGTCGGCCGTGCGTGCGGCCGCACGCGTCCACGCCGGACACACCCCGACTGGTAAAGTGGAGGTACCCCTCCACTCTAGCGGAGGCACACCTCCGCTTCAACCTCGATCCAGCCAGGAGGCAGCAGTGACGGCACAGCCGTTCCCCGTCAGCGAGATCGTCGCGTCCCGGCGCCCGCACCGGAAGGACGCGGCCCGCAACTACGACGCGCTGCTGGCGGCCGCCCGCGAGGCGTTCGCGGAGAGCGGCGCGGAGGCCTCCCTGGAGGACGTGGCCCGCCGTGCGGGCGTAGGCATCGGCACGCTGTACCGGAACTTCCCGACCCGGCGCCATCTCTTCGAGAGTGTCTACGCGGGCGAGGTCGACGATCTGTGCAAGGTCGCCGAGGAGGTCGCCGACCGGGAACCGTGGACGGCCCTGACGTCATGGCTGCGCCGCTTCGTGGACTACACGGTCACCAAGCGGGCCATCCGCGAGGCCCTCAACGACGAGTCGGAGATCTTCCTCGCCTGCCGGGAGTCCATGTACGCGGCCGGCGGCCCGCTCTTCGAGCGCGCGCAGAAGGCGGGCGAGGCACGGGCCGACATCACCTTCGACGACCTGCTGCGCATGGTCGCCGGCATCACGGCGACGAACTTCCTCGACGACGCCCAGCGCGACCGCGTCCTCTCGGTGGCACTGGACGGGGTCCGCGCGTCCCGCTGACCAGGGTCCGGCCTGGACGGCTGCCGTGGGGTCCGGCCTGGACGCTGCCGGAAGGTCCGGCCTGGACGCTGCCGGGGGTCGGCTGCGCCCTTCCTTCCTCCCCGGCGACCGCGCGACCGAAGGGGCCCACCGGCTCGCACGACTGGGCTACAGTCGGCGCGGTCCCCGGTCTGACGTTCTGCCGTGGGGGGTTGCGCGCTGGGGGATGACAGCACCATGCGGTACGAACACGTGGAACTCTCCGGATACGAGATCCGGGGGGTCCTGGGCCGAGGCGGCTTCGCCACGGTCTACCGGGCACACCAGTCTGCGGTGGGCCGGGAAGTCGCACTGAAGGTGGACAGCAGGGCGCTGTCCACGGACCGTGACCGGCAGCGCTTCCTGCGCGAGGTCACCGCGGCGGGCCGGCTGTCCGGGCATCCACACGTGGTCCCGGTCCACGACGCGGGAGTCCTCGGTGACGACCGCCCGTACATGGTCATGGAGCTGTGTCCGGGCGGCTCGCTCGGCGATCGCCTGCACCGCCACGGGCCGCTCACCGTCAAGGAGACCCGCGACATCGGGCTGGGCATCGCCGACGCGCTGGCCGCGGCGCACGCCGCCGGGGTACTGCACCGCGACATCAAACCGGGCAACATCATGGTCAACCGGTACGGCGCCGCCGCGCTCACCGACTTCGGGCTGGCCGCCATGCCCCGGCCCGGCCGGGAACTGTCGGTGACCCGGGAGGCGTTGACCCCGGCGTACGCGCCGCCCGAGGCCTTCCACCTGGCCGAACCCACGACGACCGGCGACGTCTACTCACTCGCCGCGACGCTCTACGCCCTGCTGCGGGGCCGCCCTCCGCACCACCCCGACGACGGCACTCAGCTCAGTCTCGCGGAACTCATCGTCCGGCACACCTGGCCCTACGCCGATCTGCCGGGGGTGCCGAGCACCTTCAACGAGGTGCTCAGACACGCCCTGACGACGGATCCGGCCTCCCGGATGCCGGACGCGGGGACGTTGCGGGACGCCCTGGCCGCCGTCGACGTCGACAGCCGCGACCGGGGCGGGTCCGGGCCGACGCCCCGCATCGCCACCACCGTTCCCGCGCACCGGGACACACCGCCCACGCCGTACACACCGCCCGGCACCGTTCCCCCGCCGCCTTCGGGCCCGGTGCCCCCGGACGGTCACCCCGGTCACCCCGGTCGCGCGGGCGGAAGCGACGGGCCGCGCCCGGAGGGCGGCCGGACAGCCGACGAGCACGGCGGGCCCACCTCCGCCGGCGGCGGGGCGAGCACAGTCGCGGAGCCCGGGGACCGCAGGTCTTCGCGGTGGCGGCCCGGACTGATCGGCGTGCTGGCGGCCGTGGTCACGGTGAGCGTGTCCGTCACCGTGGTGATCCATGAGTACGGGTCGCCGGGCAGTCCCGGCTCCTCGTCCGCCGGGTCCCCGTCCCCGAGCGCCACGGGCAAGGGCGCGCCGGGCGGCGACGCGGCCTTCGGCGGCGTGCGGACCACCTCTCGCGGCTGTGCCGCCGCGGACGTCGAGGGGGTGGGCGGACGCTGTGTCACGACGGCCGAGTGCTGGAGCGGCATCACCGACGTCTCGGGGTCGATCACCGTCAGCCGCGCCGACTGTCACATCGAGCACGTGTGGGAGACCTTCGCGATCGCCCCGCTGCCCAAGGACGGGATGACGTCCAACGCCAGGGATCTCGCCAGGCATCCCGACGTACGAACCCTGTGCTCGCAGCAGGTCATGCGGAACTCGCTGACGTCCACCGGCCGCGCGGACGGCGTCCGCTGGGACGTGGACGTCCTGCCACCGACCGCCGCGCAATGGGCCGAGGGGCTACGGGCGTTCCGCTGCGTCGCCGCGGCTCTCACGGACGACGGGCAGACCACGAACAGCCACTTCGGAGCGGCCGGGTGACGTGATGCCGCGCCGGATTCCTTCTCCGGCGCCGCCGGTCCGTCGCGTCGTCGCCCAGGTCGACATCAGGTGACCGACCGGGCCGACCCGGTGCGGCACAGCCACCGCCAGCGTCGCCACTCCGTGACGCACGTGGCGGCGGCCAGCACGGTGACCGGGGCCGCCGCCCAGCCCGGCCAGGCCAGCCACGAGCACAGCACCGCCGCGACAAGGTGCAGCAGCACCAGCAGTACGGTCACCCAACCCGGCACCGGAACAAGGACGTTGCTCTTGTCCCCCGGTGTGGCGAACACGGTCGGCAGACCGATCAGCACCACAAGCGAGAGCACGGCGAGCGCCCACGAGTGGCCGGACAGGGCCCAGGGGGTGACCACCCAGGCCACGATCTCCGTCGCGAAGCGCAGAACGGACGCCGTGCGGTCGTCGGGTCGCCCCGAGGCGGTCTCTCCAGCAGCGGTTTCGGTCACCGCGAGACGATCCCACGCGCGGCACCCGATCGCCAGAGGCCCGTGGCATCACTCCACATCGCCAACAGCCCCCGCAGGCAAGGGATCTCCAGTCCGGGATTCTGTATACTGTCGGCACCACTGGCTCCGGCTCGGAGGCGACATGGACAAGCTCGATCCCGAAGTGATCCTGGGCATGGCCGCCCAGGCACCCGACGGAGTAGTGATCGTCGACAGTGACAACCTGATCCGCTACTGGAACCGGGGCGCCGAGCGCATCTTCGGGTTCTCGGCGGCCGAGGCGGACGGCCGCAGCCTGGACGTCATCATCCCGGAGAAGCACCGCCGTCGGCATGGGGACGGCTTCCGCACGGCCATGGAGAAGGGCGCCACCAAGTACGGCGAGGCGGACCTTCTCACGGTTCCGGCACTGGCGGCGGACGGCAGGACGCTGTCCATCGAGTTCAGCGTGGTGCTGCTGGCCGGGGACGACGGCGCCTCGTACGTGGGGGCCGTCGTCCGGGACGTCACCGCACGGCGCGCCCGGGAGCGGGAGATGATGCGGCGCCGGTCCGAGGCCGGCACCGACCGCGCGACCGTCTGATCGCGTATCCGCCGGCTGCCCCGCGAACGGCATCCGTTCGCGGGGCACGCCGATTCACGGCGTCAGGCGACGACCTTGCCCTCGTGCAGCTCGCGGATGGCGTCCGCGTCGTAGCCGAGGTCCGCGAGCACGTCGTCGGTGTGCTCGCCGAGCAGCGGCGCACCGGTGATCTCGGGCTTGAAGCCGGAGAACTTGATCGGGCTGCCCACCGTCAGATAGGTGCCGCGCTCCTTCTGCTCGACCTCGACGATCGTGCCGCTCCTGCGCATGTCGGGGTCCTCGGCGAGCTCCTTCATGCTGAGCACGGGCGCGCACGGCACCTCGAAGGTGCGCAGGATGTCCACCGCCTCGTACTTGGTCTTGTCCGCCAGCCACTTCTCGATCTCGCCGAAGATGTCCATGATGTGCGGCTGACGCGCCAGGGCGGTGTCGTACTCCGGGTCCTTCGCCCACTCCGGCCGGCCGATGGCCTCACAGGTACGGACCCAGTTCTGTTCCTGGACCGTGAAGTAGATGTAGGCGTTGGGATCGGTCTCCCAGCCCTTGCACTTCAGGACCCAGCCGGGCTGTCCGCCGCCGCCCGCGTTGCCCCCGCGCGGCACCGCGTCGCCGAACTCGCCGTTCGGGTACTGCGGGTACTCCTCCAGGTACCCGACGCGCTCCAGGCGCTGCTGGTCGCGCAGCTTGACCCGGGTCAGGTTGAGCACGGCGTCCTGCATGGACACCGAGACCTTCTGGCCGAGGCCGGTCGCGTTGCGCTGGATGATCGCCGTCAGCAGGCCGATCATCAGGTGCATACCGCTGTTGCTGTCGCCGAGCGCCGAGCCGCTGATGGTGGGCGGGCCGTCCCAGAACCCGGTGGTGGACGCCGCGCCACCGGCGGCCTGGGCGACGTTCTCGTAGACCTTGAGGTCGTTCCACTTGGAGTCGTCGTTGAAGCCCTTGACGGAGCCGAAGATCAGCCGCGGGTTGAGCGCGTGGATGTGCTCCCAGCCGAGGCCCATCCGGTCCATGGCACCCGGCGCGAAGTTCTCGACCAGGAGGTCGGCCTCACGGATCAGCTTCTCCATGACCTCCTTGCCCTCGGGGGACTTGGTATTGATCGCCAGGGACCGCTTGTTGCTGTTCAGCATGGTGAAGTAGAGGGCGTCGAGGTCGGGGATGTCACGGAGTTGACGGCGCGTCACATCGCCTCCGGCGACACGCTCGACCTTGATGACGTCGGCGCCGAACCAGGCGAGCATCTGCGTGCACGCGGGACCGGCCTGGACGCCGGTGAAGTCGATCACCTTGATTCCGGCGAGCGGCTTTTCACTCATGGTGGATTCCTTCTCGTGAATGATCTCGGTGCGGAAGTCGGCTGTACAGGCGGCGAGTTCGGTCGGCGAGTTCGGTCTCACTTCCTGGCCGGCGTGATGTTGCCGACGGTGATGCCCTTCGGGTTCAGGTGCGCGATGTGGCCGCTCTCGGTCCCGGCGGAGGGGTCGATCACGCAGTCGATCAGCGCCGGGCCGCCGGAGGCCAGTGCCTCCGTGAGGGCGGCGGCGACCTCGGCGGGTGTGGTGGCGCGGTAGCCCCTGCCGCCGAACGCCTCGATCATCCGGTCGTGCCGGGCCGCGAGCATGAGAGTGGTCGGCGAGGGGGCGTCGTCGAGGGGATTGACGTCGTCACCGCGGTAGACGCCGCCGTTGTTCATGACGACCGTGACGACGGGCAGCTTGTAGCGGCAGATCGTCTCCAGTTCCATGCCGCTGAACCCGAAGGCGCTGTCGCCCTCGACGGCCACGACCGGGGCGCCGCTCTCGACGGCGGCGGCGATCGCGTAGCCCATGCCGATGCCCATGACACCCCAGGTACCGCTGTCGAGGCGGTGCCGCGGCACATGCATGTCGATGACGTTGCGCGCGATGTCCAGCGCGTTGGCGCCCTCGTTGACGATGTACGTCTCCGGGTGCTGGTGCACGACATCACGTACGGCCTTCAGAGCGCCCATGAACTGCATGGGGTGTGGGTCCGCCTTCAGTCGCTCCGCCATCTTCGCCACGTTCTGCGCCGAACGCGCGGCCAGTTCCTCGCGCCAGGCGGCGGGCGCGGCGATCCGTCCGGGCTTGGCCCGTTCGGCGATCGCGTCGAGCACCGACTCGACGTCTCCGACGAGCGGGGCCGCGATGGGCTGGTTGCTGTCCATCTCCCTGGCCTCGATGTCCACCTGGATGAACCGGGCGTCGGGGTTCCACTGCGGTGCCTCGCCGTGGTTCAGCAGCCAGTTGAGGCGGGCGCCGACGAGCATCACGACATCGGCCTTCTTCAGGGCCAGCGAACGCGCGGTGGCGGCCGACTGCGGGTGGTCGTCGGGCAGCAGGCCCTTGGCCATCGACATCGGGATGTAGGGAATGCCGGTCGACTCGACGAACTCGCGGACGCGGTCGTCGGCCTGCGCGTACGCGGCACCCTTGCCGAGCACCACCAACGGCCTTTCGGCGCCCGCGAGAAGCTCGATGGCGCGGTCCACCGCCTCGGGGCCCGGCAGCTGGCGCGGCGCGGGGTCCACCAGACGGCTCAGCGTCTTCGCGCCCGCCTCCGCGTCCATGATGGAGCCGAGCACCGCGGCGGGGATGTCGAGATACACACCGCCGGGGCGCCCGGAGACCGCGGTGCGCAGCGCACGGGCGATACCCCGGCCGATGTCCTCCACCCGGCCCACCCGGTAGGCGGCCTTGCAGAACGGCTGCGCCGCGGCGAGCTGGTCCATCTCCTCGTAGTCGCCCTGCCTGAGGTCGACCAGGTGCCGCTCGCTGGAGCCGGAGATCTGGACCATGGGAAAGCAGTTGGTGGTGGCGTTGGCCAGGGCGACCAGACCGTTGAGGAAGCCCGGCGCGGACACGGTCAGGCAGATGCCGGGCTTCTTGGTGAGGTAGCCGGCGGCCGCGGCGGCGTGGCCCGCGTTGCTCTCGTGCCGGAAGCCGATGTAGCGGATGCCCCGCGCCTGCGCGAGACGGGCCAGGTCGGTGATCGGGATACCGACGACCCCGTAGACGGTGTCGACGTCGTTCATCCTCAGCGCGTCGACGACCAGGTGGTACCCGTCGGTGAGCTCGGTCTGCATGTCGGCGTTCGCCGCGGTCTCCGGTGTCGAGGGGGCGGTCATGGTCCGAGGTCCTCCTTGGGCGGGTCCTGCCTCTGCGGCTGCTCCTCCCACCTTCCGCAGCCCGCTCGTCCGCGTCCAAGACCCATCGGCGACCAGCCGATAAGCGACGTCTATCAATGGCAGGTGGAGGCCGCGAACTCACGTACAGGAAAAGGCTGTCGGCTGTTCGCACGGTCCCACGTACCGGGCGCGGCCCTGTCAGCGCACGCGACGCTCGTGCGGCAGGGGCTGGCCGAAGAAGTCGTCCAGCGCCAGGCCCGTCGCCGCGTTCACGAAGGCCCGTGCGGCGACCGAACCTGGGGTCGCCGCGTGGATCGCCACCGAGACCTGGGCGCCCGCTTCCGGGTCGACCAGCGGAAGCGCGCGCGTCCTGCCGATCACCGGCATCGCGCGCAGCCAGGTGTGCGGAACGATACTGGCCCAGTCGCCGCCGCCGACATGCGCGTAGAGCGAGGCGATCGAGTCGGTCTCCACCTGCGGTGTCACGACGAAGCCCTTGTCCGCGAAGACGCCGTCGACGATCTGGCGGATGCGCATGTCGGGGGTCAGCAGCGCGAGCGGCAGTTGCGCCGCGTCCGCCCATGTCATGGTGGAGGTCTGGGACATGAGCTGGTCGTCGGAGACCAGCAGCATGTACCTCTCCTGGTACAGCGGGACCACCTGAAGGCCCTCCTGGTCGCCCGGATCGAAGTGGGCGATGGCCACGTCCAGCTCGAAGTCGCGCAGCTGGCGGTGGAGTTCCTTCGTCGACAGGCGGGAGCGGACCTGCACCTTGGCCAGCGGGTGCGCCGCGCAGAACGCGGCCACGGGCATCGCCAGAGTCGTCGAGGCCGTGGGGTCCGTCCCGAGGCGGAGCGTCCCGGTGATGCCCGACTGCACGGCGGCCACCCCGGCCTTGAACGCGTCCTGCTCGGCGAGGATCCGCTTGGCCCATACGACGAGCCGTTCACCTTCGGGAGTGAGGCCCTGGTAGTTGTGCCCGCGGTTGATGAGCGTGACGTTCAACTCCCGCTCCAGTTTGGCGATCGCCGCCGAGAGCGCGGGCTGCGAGACGTAACAGGATTCCGCGGCCCGCGCGAAGTGCCGCTCCCTGGCCACCGCCACGAAGTACTCCAGTTGCCGGAACAGCATGAACGACTCCCCTCTCGCCCGCGCCGCCAACCGGCACCGGCACCGGCACAGCGGACGGACCGGCCGGCTGTGCCGTGATCATCCCGAACGTACCCGGCCGGCCTCGTCCCGCCTCCTGCCGCGCGCGGCCGCGCTCAGCGCAGGAGCCGCACCGCCGCGATCACCAGCGGATGCAGCCCTTCGGCTCCCGCGTCGACGTACGCGAGGAGCCGGGAACGCATACGGGGGTCCCAGAAACGGCCTATGTGACCCGCGATCGCCTCGGCGGCCGACTCCCCCGGCAGATGGCCGAGGTTCAGCGCGATGTCGTTCGCCATCCGGCGTTCCGGTGGCACGCTCCCCGTCATCTCAGTCCACCGCTGTGAGGACGTCGTCCCCGGCCCGCACCGGATCCTGGTCGCCGACATGCTCCGGCATCTCGCTCCGGGCCGGCTCCGGCGTCTCGCCCCGGGCCCGACCCGGCGTCCGGTCGCCGTGCCCGAGCGGATGGGCGAGCCCGACCTGTACGGCGGTCACCTTGTACTCGGGGCAGTTGGTCGCCCAGTCCGAGTTCTCGGTGGTCACCACGTTGGCGCCGGTCACGGGGTGGTGGAACGTGGTGTAGACGACGCCGGCCGGCATCCGGTCGGATATCTCCGCCCGCAGGGTCGTCCGCCCGACCCTGCTGGCCAGCGTCACCATCGCACCGTCGGTGATGCCGCGTACCTCGGCGTCGTGCGGATGCAGCTCCAGGACGTCCTCGGGGTGCCAGGCGACATTGCCGGTGCGCCGGGTCTGCGCGCCGACGTTGTACTGGCTGAGGATGCGTCCGGTGGTGAGCACCAGCGGGAAGCGCCGGGTGCTGCGCTCGTTGGTCGGCACATACGCGGTGACCACGAACTTGCCTTTTCCGCGCACGAATTCGTCCACGTGCATCACCGGTGTCCCCTCGGGCGCCGAGGCGTTGCACGGCCACTGCACACTGCCGAGCTTGTCGAGAAGGTCGAAGGAGACGCCGGTGAACGTCGGGGTGACCGAGGCGATCTCGTCCATGATCCGGCTCGGACGGTCGTACGCCATCGGGTAGCCCATGGCGGTGGCGATCTCGCACACGATCTGCCACTCGTGCTTGCCCGTCCTCGGTTTCATCACCGCGCGGACCCGGTTGATCCGGCGCTCTGCGTTGGTGAACGTGCCGTCCTTCTCCAGGAAGGAAGCGCCGGGCAGGAAGACATGCGCGAACTTGGCGGTCTCGTTGAGGAACAGGTCCTGCACGACGACGAGTTCCATCGCTTCGAGCGCGGCGGTGACGTGCTGGAGGTTGGGGTCGGACTGGGCGATGTCCTCGCCGTGCACGAACAGCCCGCGGAAGGTGCCGTCGATCGCGGCGTCGAACATGTTGGGGATGCGCAGCCCCGGTTCGGCGAGGAGTGTGCCGCCCCACAGGTTCTCGAACACCTCGCGCACGGCGTCGTCGGAGACATGGCGGTAGCCGGGCAGTTCGTGCGGGAAGGAACCCATGTCACAGGAGCCCTGTACGTTGTTCTGCCCGCGCAGCGGGTTGACCCCGACGCCGTCGCGGCCGATGTTGCCGCACGCCATCGCGAGGTTGGCCATTCCCATGACCATCGTCGAGCCCTGGCTGTGCTCGGTGACGCCGAGGCCGTAGTAGACGGCTCCGTTCCTGGCCTTCGCGTACAGCCGGGCGGCGGCCCGCAGTTGAGCGGCGGGGACGCCGCTGATCTCCTCGGTGGCCTCCGGGCTGTTCTCGGGCAGGGCGACGAACTGGGCCCACTCGTCGAACCCTTCGCACCTGCGGTCCACGAAGGACCGGTCGACCAGGCCCTCGGTGACGACCACGTGCGCCATGGCGTTGACGACGGCGACATTGGTGCTGGGCCGGAGCTGGAGATGGTGCGCGGCCTCGATGTGCGGGGAGCGCACCAGGTCGATGCGGCGCGGGTCGACGACGATCAGCTCCGCGCCCTCGCGCAGGCGCCGCTTCATCCGGGAGGCGAACACCGGGTGCCCGTCGGTGGGGTTGGCCCCGATCACCATGATGACGTCGGCCTCCGCCACGGAGCGGAAGTCCTGGGTACCGGCCGACTCGCCGAAGGTCTGCTTGAGTCCGTATCCCGTCGGGGAGTGGCAGACGCGGGCGCAGGTGTCCACGTTGTTGTTGCCGAACGCGGCGCGCACCATCTTCTGGACGACGTAGACCTCTTCGTTGGTGCACCGCGACGAGGAGATCGCGCCGATCGAACTCGGCCCGTACCGGCTCTGGATGTCCCGCATCCGCCGGGCGACGGTGCCGATCGCCTCGTCCCACTCGACCTCGCGCCAGGGATCGGTGATCCTGTCGCGGACCATGGGATTGAACACCCGGTCGGGGTGGGTGGCGTAGCCGAACGCGAAGCGGCCCTTCACACAGGAGTGGCCCTCGTTCGCGCCGCCGTCCTTGTACGGCACCATCCGGACCAGTTCGTCGCCGCGCAGCTCGGCCTTGAAGGAGCAGCCGACACCGCAGTAGGCGCAGGTGGTGACCACCGACCGGGTCGGCATGCCGAGTTCGACGACCGACTTCTCCTGGAGGGTGGAGGTCGGGCAGGCCTGGACGCAGGCCCCGCAGGAGACGCACTCGGAGTCCATGAACGTCTCGGCGGCGCCGGGCGAGACCTTGGAGTCGAAGCCGCGCCCCTCGATGGTCAGCGCGAACGTGCCCTGCACCTCGCCGCAGGCCCGCACGCAGCGGGAGCAGGCGATGCACTTGGAGGGATCGAAGTCGAAGTAGGGGTTGGACGTGTCCTTCTCGGCGTCGAGATGGTTCTCGCCCTCGTAGCCGTACCGCACCTGCCGCAGGCCCACCACGCCCGCCATGTCCTGCAGTTCGCAGTCGCCGTTGGCCGGGCAGGTCAGGCAGTCGAGCGGGTGGTCGGAGATGTACAGCTCCATGACCCCCTGGCGGAGCTTCTCCACCTTCGGGGTCTGGGTACGCACCTTCATCCCGTCCGCCACGGGAGTGGTGCAGGACGCCGGAGTGCCTCGCCTGCCGTCGATCTCCACCACGCACAGCCGGCAGGAACCGAACGGCTCCAGGCTGTCGGTGGCGCACAGTCTGGGTATGTCGAGGCCGGCGAGCGCGGCGGCGCGCATCACCGACGTGCCCTCGGGGACGGCCACTTCCAGCCCGTCCACCTCCACCGACACCGTGGCCTCGCCGGGCCGTTCCGGGGTACCGAAGTCAGGTTCCTTGAGCAGTGTCATGCCGTGCCCTCCGTCCTCGTGCCACTCGGCTGCCGGGAGTTGGCCCCCTGGTCCGGTTCGCGGGCGAGGAAGTCGTCATGGAAGTGGGTGAGGGCGCTGCGTACGGGCATCGGCGTCAGCCCGCCCATCGCACACAGCGAACCGTCGGTCATCAGGTCGCACAGGTCCTCAAGCAGTGCCAGGTTCTCGTCCCGGTGCCGGCCGGCCACGATCTTGTCGATGACCTCGACACCGCGTACCGAACCGACCCTGCACGGCGTGCACTTGCCGCAGGACTCCGCGGCGCAGAACTCCATCGCGAAGCGTGCCTGGGCGGCCATGTCGACGGTGTCGTCGAAGACCACGACGCCGCCGTGGCCGACCATCGCCCCGGCCGCCGCGAAGGCCTCGTAGTCCATCGGCAGATCGAACATGGACGTCGGCAGATAGGCGCCGAGCGGCCCGCCGACCTGCACCGTGCGCACCGGGCGCCCGGTGAACGTGCCGCCGCCGTAGTCCTCGACCAGTTCGCGCAGCGTGACGCCGAACGCTGTCTCGACGATGCCGCCGTGCGCGATGTTGCCGCCGAGCTGGAAGACCTGGGTGCCGCGCGAGCGTTCGACGCCGAGTTCCGCGTACGCCCGCGCGCCGGAGGCGAGCACGACGGGGACCGTCGCGAGGGTGAGGACGTTGTTCACCACGGTCGGTCTGCCGAACAGGCCCTCGATCGCGGGGATCGGGGGCTTGGCGCGTACCGTGCCGCGCTTGCCCTCCAGACTCTCCAGCATGGAGGTCTCCTCGCCGCAGATGTACGCGCCGCCGCCGACGCGGACGTGCAGCTCGAAGTCGAGCGTGGAGCCGAGAATGCCCTTGCCGAGCCAGCCGTGTTCACGTGCGATGCCGATCGCGGCCCGCATGGTGGCCACCGCGTCCGGGTACTCCGAGCGGATGTACAGGTAGCCCTCGCTCGCGCCGACCGCGTGTGCGGCGATCGTCATGCCCTCGATGAGCATGAACGGGTCGCCCTCCATGACCATCCGGTCGGCGAAGGTGCCGCTGTCGCCCTCGTCGGCGTTGCAGCAGACGAACTTCAGCTCGTCCGCGCACTCGAGCACGGTCTTCCATTTGATGCCGGCCGGGAACCCCGCGCCGCCCCTGCCGCGCAGTCCGGACGAGGTGACCTCGGCGACCACGTCGGCGGGCGGGCGCTCCAGCGCTGCGCGCAGCCCCGCGAGGCCGCCGTGTGCCAGGTAGTCGTCCGTGGACAGCGGGTCGGTGACGCCGACCCGGGCGAAGGTGACCCGGTTCTGGCGGGCCAGCCAAGGGAGTTCGTCGACGACGCCGAGCCGCAGTGGATGGTCGGCGCCGTCGAGCATGCCCGCGGCGAGCAGGCCCTCGACGTCGGACGGGGCGACGGGGCCGTATCCGACGCGGCCGTGCGGGGTCACCACCTCGACGAGGGGTTCCAGCCAGAGCATGCCGCGTGATCCGTTGCGTACGACGTCGAGGGCGAAGTCCCCGCGGGCGGCCGCCTGTCGCAGGGCGTCCGCGACGTCGTCCGCACCGACGGACCGGGCGGCCGAGTCCCGGGGGACGTAGACCGTGGCCATGGGTTTCGCGGTGCTGTTCATGATGAGACCGTCCCGTCGAGGAGCGAGCCCAACCGGGCCGGGTCCACACGCCCGTACAGCCGGCCGTTCACCTCGGCCGCAGGGCCGAGGGCGCAGTTGCCGAGGCAGAAGACCTGCTCGACGGTCACGGCACCGTCCGCGGTCGTCTCCCCGAGCGCCAGTCCGGCCTCGCGTGCGTAGGCCACCAGGCCGTCGGCGCCGAGCGCCTGGCAGGCCTCGGCCCGGCAGATCCGCACGGTGGTGCGTCCGGCGCTCTCGCGGCGGAAGTCGTGGTAGAAGGTCACCACTCCGTGGACATCCGCCCGGGAGAGGTTGAACTCGTCGGCGAGTACCGCAATCGCCTCTTGCGGCACATGACCCAACTCGGCCTGTACGGCGTGGAGTACGGGCAACAGCGCACCGCGCTGACCCCGATGACCGGCCGCCGCGTTCCGGACCACGCTCTCGACCGTCACGTCACTCGCGCTGGTCGTCATGATCGCTCCGCCTTCCGTCGCGCGGGTCCCCGGCGCTGCTTGCGGGAGACTGAGGCACTACCCCATACAGGCTTCTGTATACAGAACTCAATCGAGCTCGATCCTGTTCGCCAATCGGATTCGATCCCTGGCACAGGACCGCGACTTGGCCGCAAGGGGCGGCATTCGACTGCGCGGAACCACGGCGGAGCGAGCGGTCGACGGGGGCCGCTGGTGCCCGCGACCTGCCCGAAGACCGATTATTGACGGCGCCGGCCGCCCATGCCGAGCCGGGACCACCTCGGGAGCGATCACCTCGGAGCAACCCGCCATCCTGCATACCAAAACCTGTATGCTGACGCAGCCGTCGGCGACCCTCTCGGCGGCCATCTCTCGGCAGAGCCGTCGGCCCCGCAGGCCCGGTGGCAGAACGGGGCTCCTATGCGTGAGGCACTCACGGCCGCCGCGTCCCGGCGCGTCACCCGCCCGGCGCCGCTGCGGCAGGCCGTGTACGACGCCCTGACCGAGCTGATCGTCAGCGGCTCCCTCAAGCCCGGCCAGCACCTCGTCGAGGCCGAACTCGCGGAACATCTCGGGGTCAGCCGCCAGCCCGTACGCGAAGCGCTGCAACGACTCCAGACCGACGGCTGGGTCGACCTGCGCCCGGCCCAGGGCGCCTTCGTCCACTCCCCCACCGAGGAGGAGGCCGCCCAACTCCTCGGTGTCCGCGCGGTCCTTGAGACCTACTCGGCCCAACTGGCCGCGCAGCACGCCAAGCCCGAGGACGTCGAACGGCTCTGGGAGTTGCACCGGGAAGGCGTCGACGCCCTCGCCGCGAGCGATGTCGAGCGGCTGGTCGCGGCCAACACCGCCCTGCACGCCTTCATCACCTCCATCGCCGACAACGCCGTGCTGGCCGAACTGATCGCGGGCGTCAGCCAGAAGGTGCGCTGGTACTACACGCCGATCGCCCGGCCCCGCGGCAAGGAGGCCTGGAACGAGCACGCCCAGCTCATCAGGGCCATCGCCAAGGGCGACGCGGACCGCGCCGGCGAGGTCATGCGCAAGCACACCGAGCGCACCACCGGCTTCTACCGCAAGCAGCTCGCCGCCGGGAACCAGAACTGACCGAACGGGCCCCCGTGCAGGGCTCATCGCGCTGCCCACCGGGTCACGTCGTCGGCCGGGCCGGGGTTCATGTCGCCGCGAGGGAGTCGGCGGGGCGCCGGCCGGAGCCGAGTGCGAGGTCCTCGCCTCTGAGCCCAAGGACGTCGGCACCGGATCCGGAGACGTCAGCGCCGGGCCCGAGGACATCGGCGCCGGGCCCGACGTCGTCACCGATGGCGGCGCCCAGTTCCAGCAGCCAGGGCCGCACGGTGCGCAGCAGGATGTCGAACCCTCCACCGTCCCGTCCGAGCATCACGTCGGCGGGAACCAGTACCGGATCCGCGCACAGAGTGGAAGTCGCGCTGCCGCTGGGCCCTCCCCCGCCGGGCCTGGCCGGCACGAACAGATCAGGGGCCTGCGCCGGGACCACCCACAGCGTCAGGCCGTCCGGCCCGGCGAGCGGCCGGGACGACCAGAGGTAGCTGTCGGCCTCGCCCGACGCGACAACCCGACGCTTACGACCCCGCAGGGCGACCACATCGGCGAAGCGGGTCGCGACCGAGCACGACATCCCGTGCGGGACCTCCGCCCCCTGCTCACCGGGGCCGCCCTCGTTCAGGGCGAGGCCGGCGAGGTGCCGTCCGGCGGCGATCTCGCCGCGTACCCAGGATCCGCCGCGGGACTCGATGGCGGCGACAGCGGCGAAGTGGGACGTGAGCACGACTGCGGTCGCCGGGCAGACACGCGCGGTCCGCGCCACCACATCGGCGGCCTCCGCCGGCCCGAGCCCGCCACCGCCGAACTCCGGGGAGACGGTGAGGCCGAGAAGTCCGGAGCGGCCGAGCGCCGTCACGGCGGCGCGGGGGAACCTGCCTTCCCGGACGGTCACTTCGGCGGCGGGCGCGACGACTTCGGCGAGGACCGCGGAGAGAGAACTGCGGTAGGACACGGGGGACCCCCTCCTCAGGAACGACTTCCCACGGCAATTGCATACAGTATGCAGCTGGTCGGCAGGGTGCGCCAGAGGGCGCGAGGGTGAATCCCGGGGGCGATGACACATGCCCGCCTCCGAGCCTCACGACACGGACGCCCGGGCGGAGATGAAGCCCTCTTGCCGCGCGGACGCCCGTCCGGCGGCAAGAGGGCAGGGCGGCTCAGGCTCGCGGGTCGATCTCCCGCAGCAACCCCGTCGTGACATCGAAGACGAAGCCCCGCACATCGTCGGTGTGCGGCAGGAACGGCGACGTACGCACTCGCTGCATCGACTGCCGTACGTCCTGATCGACGTCACGGAAGGCCTCCACCGCCCAGGCCGGCCGCTGCCCGACCTCCATCTCCAGCTCGTGCCGGAAATCCTCGGTGAGACTCTGCAGACCGCAGCCGGTGTGGTGGATGAGTATGACGCTGCGGGTACCGAGTGCGCGTTGGCTGATCGTCAGGGAGCGGATCGTGTCGTCGGTCACGACGCCACCCGCGTTGCGGACGGTGTGGCAGTCGCCCAGTTCGAGACCGAGCGCGGCATGGAGGTCGATCCGGGCGTCCATGCAGGCCACGACGGCAACCCGCTGGACCGGCCGGGCATCCATGCCGGGGTCCACGAACCCGGCGGCGTAAGCGCGGTTGGCCGTCACGAGCCGGTCGATGACCGTCCCGCCGCCCGGAAGACGGTTGGCGGACTGGGCGAGACGGGGGGCTGGAGTCGACATGGTGGGCTACCTCACTCCGGTCGATATCGAAAAGACCACTCGTCACGTCGCGAACACATGATCGCAAGCACGCGGTCGCACCCGCAGACGGAACGCCGTGGACACGACCGCATCGGTGAGCATTCCCACGCGATGTCCCCTCAGGCACCCACCCGGCACCCATCGCGGACCGGAGTGCCCGGGGGCCCGGGGAGCCACGAAGGCAATACGCGTCACATTATGCATACAGTATGGAACCGGGGGCTACAGTCCGGAGGACGCACAAGCCGCTGGAGCGGTGAGCCCGGTCGGCTCGGGCGGCAGCTCCCCCGAGCCGACCGGCGTCAGGAGGCGAGGTCGCCGACCACCGCCCGTTCGATCAGGCCGATCGGGGGCATGCCGAGCCCGAGCAGGGCATCGTGGAAACGCCGGTGCGTGTAGGAGTCCCCCCAGCTCTGCCGCGCGAGTCGGCGCACCCGCCGGATCTCCAGCTTCCCCAGCGTGTAGCGGCCGTAGGTCGCCTCGACAGTGCCGCGTCCGGCCTCACCGATGGCCGCCGTACCGCGCAGGAAGGCGTCCTCCTCGAAGCGGGAGGCGGCATCCGCGACCGAGAGAGCACCGGTGTGCAGGCCGATCGAGCAGGCGAGACGGGTCACGCGCAGCAGTGCCTCGACGGCCGTCCCGATGACATAGAGCGGGTCGCCCGCCCGGAAGCACTCCTCGACGAGGAGCTCTTCGGTGTAGTGCGCCCACCCCTCGACGAACGCGGGCGACTCCAGGGAGCGGCGCACATCGCTGGTGAGCGCCCGCAGCGCGCGGCCGTGCGCGTAGTGACCGGGGGTCACCTCGTGCACGGTGATCGCGGGCAGCGAGGTACGGCTGAACACCGCGAGCCAGTCCGCGGCCTCCTCCGCCGACCACGCCGGGTCGGGGGGCACGACGTAGTACCAGCTGGGGGCGTCGGGCTCGTAGGGCGCCGACCACGACATCATCGCCTGGGCGAACGCACGCGAAGGCGGAGCGGGTCCGACCTCGCAGACCCCGCCGGGATCCCCGATCAGGTTTCTGCCGACGGTGAAGGCGGTGATCTCACCGATGAGGGCCGAGGCTTCCTTGAAGACGCCCTCGGCGGTGTCCGGGTGGTCGCGCAACAGTGCGGGCACCACGTCGGCGGGCCTTTCCCCGGGAGCATGCCGCTCGACGGCCTCCGCCAGCAGCGCGCGCAGCCTCGCGCGCTCCCGCTCCGCGGTCTCGGTCAGCTCGGTGAGGTCGAAGGCGACGCCCTCCCCCGCGCCGAGCAGCCGCAGGAACAGGTCGGATCCCAGAGCGGCCGACGGATCGCCGTCCCGCGCGGCCTTCTCCACATGGGCGGTCAGCCGCCTCACCGCCGCGAGTGCCCCCGGTTCCCGCACTCCCGACGCGAGGCCGCGGACCGCGGGCAGCGACGCGGTGGCGACCGGTGCCGACACCCGGTCGAGGGCTTCGAGCGCGTTGTCGACCGCGTCCGGCCAGAGCGCGAGGTGCCGCTCCCTGGCCCGCCGGCGCTCCTCGAAAGGCGCGTACTCGCGGTCGTAGCACGCGAGGTCCATGGCAGCGACGTGCAGGAGCGGGTCCCGGCGGTGCACCTGCACCTCGGCGAACCGGATGCGCAGGCCCTCCTCGTGGGTCTCGGTCACCGCGGCGTCGAACGCGTCGCCGGGCAACGGGCCGATGCCCAGGCGTGCGAGCGCGGCGGCCACCCCGGCGGGCGACAGGTCCTGGACCCGGGCGTCGTAGGTGTGCGCTCCGACGTACTCGCGGGCCCGTGCGAAGTCGAGGTCCAGAGCGGCGCGCACGCGCCGGTCACCAGGCTCAGCCATGCCGCGGCACCTCTCCGCCGTGCCCGGTCGTCACCACGAGGGTGCGCCGGACGTAGTCGAGTGCGCTTTCCAGTCCCGCCCGGTCCTCGGCGACGAGCACGACCTGGCCGACCCGCTCGCCCGATGAGCGGGCCGGGGCGATGACGTCGCCGGGACCGACCGTCACCTCGGCGTCCACCACACAAGGGTGGGCGAGGATGCTGTCGAACCCCTCGACCGCGGTGACCACCCCCGTGTTCCCCGTGGGCAGATAGCTCGCGGCGTACCGGACCGGACCCCGAGGCGGCTCCGGCAGCTCCATGCCGAGCGCCATCCGGACCACCATCTCGTACCAGTCCACGTCGTACGCAAGTGCGAGCAGATCCATGAGCCGGTCGCCCGGGGTGCGGACCGCGACCTCCATGACGGCGGGTCCGCGCTCGGTGAGCCTGAACTCCAGATGGACGATGCCGGTCCGCATGCCCATGGCTTCGACGACGTCCGTGCCGAGTTCGGAGACCGTCACCCGGGTGGCGTCGTCCACCTCGACCGCCGTACGGTGTTGCGTCTCCACGAAGTACGGCGGCCCCGTGGTCTCCTTCGCGGTCAGGTTGGCGAACCAGACCTTTCCGTCCCGTACCAGCGCCTCCCAGCTGAACTCCGGTCCGGTCACCGCCTGTTCGACCAGGAGCCTGCCCTCGCAGGCGCGTCGCGCCGCGGTCTCGCCGTACGCCTGGGCGTCCTGGACGAGCTCGACCCCCGCGCTGCCCGCGGAGGACAGCGGCTTGACGACCACGGGGAAGTGCTCCGCGGCCCAGGCGCCGACGTCGCCGAGCCGTTCGGTCACCAGATAGCCGGGCTGGCCTATGCCCGCGGCCGCGAACCGGGCCCGCTGGAGCGCCTTGTTGCGCGACAGCGACGCCGCCCTCAACGAGGGTCCCGGCAGCCCCAGTTCGTCCTGGATCAGTGCGGCGGCCAGCACATGCGGCTCGCTGAAGGCCACCACCCCGTCCGGCCTGGCGGTACGTACGGCCGCGCTCGCGGCTTCGGCCCACAGTTCGTCCGAACCGCCGCGGCACACGGTGATGTCGTCGACCTCACCGGCGAGCGACTCCGCCCGCTCGGCCGTCTCCACGGCGTGCACCAGGACACCGAGCCGCCGGGCCGCAGCGGCGTAGGGCCGTCCCGTAAGTCCCACTCCGACCAGCAACAGCCTCTGCATGGATCAACTCTCCTGTGATTGCTTCATCGCGACGCCCGGCGCCGGCTTCCCGGGCGTCGATTCGTCCGCGATGGTGGTGGTCAGAATCCGTCCCGCCCGGCCCGCGATCACCACGACCGCGAGACCGGTGAGGACGAAGCAGGCGGCCAGGCCGGCCCAGCCCACGTCGCCGGTTCCGATCACCGACCAGGTGAGCAGCGCGGGTCCCGCGGCGGAGATGCCGCTGGTGCCGAGTTCGTAGACCGACAGGTAGTACCCGCGCTGGTCCTCCGGGGCCAGCGCGTAGGACAGCCGCCACGCGCCGACCGACTGCCAGATCTCACCCAGCGTCAGGGCGACGGTCGCGGCCACGATCAGGACGGTCGCCCACACCGGTCCGGTGCGGGCGCTCAAGGCCAGCAGCAGGCAGCACCCGGCCAGGCACCACCCCGACCACTGCTGGCGCCTGGCGGCGCTCGGCAGGTCGGAGGAGCCACCGCTCAGCCGGACCTGAAGCACGATGACCAGGACCGTGTTGAGTACGACGACGGCTCCCACCACGACGGAAGGGGCCTCGGTCTTGGTCACGACCCACAGGGGAAGCGCCACCGTGAGCAGGATGGAGTGCAGGAAAAGCACTCCATTGAGACCTGCGAGCGCCAGGAACAAGGGGTTGTGCACCTTCATGACGGACTTGCCGGCGCGCTGACGGCCGGTCGTCGCGTTCGCCGCCGCGGGCAGCCGGGACAACAGGACCGCGGCCGCGAAGAACGTCGCCGCGTCCGCGAACACGAGACCGGCGAAGGCCGTCGCGCTGTTCGCCACCAACGCCACGGAAGCGAGCACCGCACCCAGGCTGAAGCCGACGTTGCGGACGGAGGCGATCACCGCCATGGTCCGCACCCGTGTCTGCTCCCCCTCAACGGCGCCGACGATGCCCTGGACGATCGGGCCTCCGCCCCACTCCGCTATGCCGATGAGGAATGCCACCACGAAGAAGACCCCGGGCTCGCGGGCGAAGGGGTAGACGACGAAGCACACCCCCCGCCACGAATACAGGACCACGATGGCGCGTTTGCCACCGATCCGGTCGGCCAGCCGGCCCACCGGGACCATGCCGAGGAATCCGGCGAGACCGGCGAGGGTCAGCCCCAGACCGATCTGGACGGTGGACAGTCCCAGCACCCGGGTGAAGAACAGGGCTGAGCCCGCGATGAACAGACCTGTGCCGACGGAGTCGACGAACGACGCCGCGATGAGCCGCCGGGCGCTGTGTCCGGCGGGCAGCCACGACCGGAAGCGGGCTCCGAGGTTCCTACTGTTCATGTCGTTGCTCTGCTTCCTCCGCACGGCGTGCGGACGGCCGGGCGGCGGTCAGGAGTCACGGACGGCGCCGATGCCCACGAAGCACATGAGGGCCGTTCTGTCGCCGCGGTTGTGCCAGGCGTGGCGGGTTCCCAGCTGGACGACGCAGGTTCCCGGGGTCACCAGGACCTCGTGGCCGTCGTCCAGTTCCAGGTGCAGCTCGCCTTCCAGGCAGACGGCGTAGTCGAGCGTGTCGGTGGTGTGCATCCCGGTGTCGCCGGGCTCGAACACCTCTCTCAGACCGGGGAGTTTCTCGTCGAGCTCGGCGACCAGCTCGACGGGATCACCGACCGGACCGAAAGCGGTGGACTCGGGCTCGTACCGTGCGAAGAGCAGGCGTGTACCACCGCTGCCCGCGAAGAAGGGCAGGGTCCTGGGCTGCCGGGGTCCGGTGCCGACGGTGGCGCCGCCGTCCTCTGTGCCCCAGAGCAGAAAGAACTCCGAGCCCGGATAGGCGCCCACGGTGATCGGCGGGACGGTTTCGTCGGTGAGGACCGCGGAAACGCCTTCAGTGGTACGGGCGGCGACCACGAGGCGGGGCTGGAGATTCGTCACGGTCCCTCCGCCGGTGCCACGGTCACCGAGGCGAAGAAGTCGGTGAGGAACCGTTCCAGTACGGGTGCGGGCGCGGGCCCGACGACACCGGCGATCGGCACGTCGGTGTCCGCGTACGTGATGACGTCCTTGACCGGCTCGTCGGCTCCCCGCTGGAGCCAGCGCAGGACCACGGGATCGTCCCGGAAAGCCTTCTCGCCCTCGATACGGCAGTACCGCGAGCCAAGGGTGTGCCCCGGTACCGCGAACCAGCCGTACCGCTCGTCCGGACCCGCGACCCGTACGGGGGGACGCTCGCCCGGCCCCTCCACCATCAGCCGGACCTGGGCGGACGGCATGTGCACCCCGGTGGCCAGCTCGAAGGTGTCGACCACGTCCGCACCGCCGACCCGTGCCCCCACTTCGAGGAAGGCGAGACCTTCGGGGGTCTCGAACGCCTCCAGGTGGAAGGGGCCGTCGTCGATGCCGACCGCACGCAGACAGTCGAGGGTCCAGTCGACGGTCTCCGGCACCGTGTCGATCTGCACGGAACCCAGCGGTCTGCCCTGCGCGTACTCCAGGCAGGTACCGACGTACCGGCTCGTCTGGACGGCGACGGGCTCACCCGCCGCCAGCAGTCCGTCGACGTGGATGACGGGCCCCTCGACGAACTCCTCGATCTCGAATTCGTCGAGGTCTCCCGGCAGACCGCCGTCACGCGCCGCCGCCAGCGCGTCGGCCACCGTCCGGTACGCCGAGACTCCCTCGCTGGACGCGCCGCGGAGCGGCTTGAGGATGGTGCGGCCGCTCCAGGGCAGCGCGGTGGCGTCCTCGGCCAGTGCCTTCGTCAGCGGGGCGCAGTGAGGAGTCCGCAGTCCGGCAGCCGCGACCGCCGCCTTCATGACGAGCTTGTCCCGGGCCGGCATCACGTCGGCGACCTTCGGTCCCGCGACTCCCAGTGCCTCGCGCACCTCGGCCGCCGCGAGCAGGTCGTACTCGGACAGCGTGACGACGAGGTCCGGCTTCGGGATACCGGCGACCGCCGCGAGCACCTCGGCCGCGGTGTCGCCGGTGCCGGGACGTTCGATCCGGCGGGCCGGCACTCCCTCGGGGAGGGTGGCCAGCCGGTCGGGGGCACTCACATAGGTGACCTCGTGCGCCGTGTGGTCGATGGTCTCGGCGAAGTGCACGAACGAGTCCGGTATGCGGTGCATGACGAGAATGTGCATGAACAACCTTTCCTACTCGGCGGATTCACGGTCGGCCGAGGGCTCACCGACGGACAGCCGGAGCGCGTTCTGCGCCCGGTCGAGAGCGGCTTCGCAGGCCTCGGCGGTCGGGGCCACCGCCGTCGCCAGCGCGATCCGCCCGTCGATCAGGCCCTTGCGAGGCGGGGAGACCACCTCTCCGCGGCCGACCAGCGGCTCCAGTCGGTCGATCTCCTCGGGCAGCCCGGCCCGGTCGAAGTCCACCGACTCGATCACCGTGTCGTTCCGCTGCGGGTAGAAGAACCGCACCCCGGCGAAGGCGGCTTCCGACGGAGCCGTCACCGGGGGCGTGCCGCAGGCCACATCGGCCGCGGCCAGACCGGGATCCACGCCGGAGGCGCGCATACCGAGGTACGGGATGAGGTCGCCGCCCAGCCGCCCGTTGACCTCGATCAGCTTCGGGCCGTCCGGGGTCAGCTTGAGTTCTGTGTGCGTCCACCCGTCCGTGACGCCGAGAGCCAGGTGAATGCCGGTCAGCGTGCGCAGCAGGTCCGGGTCCGACAGCAGGGGGTCGGCGCCGCTCACCCGGTGCCCGGTCTCCTCGAAGTACGGCGGGAAGCCGACCTCCTTGCGGCCCACGAAGACCGGAGCGACCCGGCCCTCGAACACGACCGAGTCGACGCTGATCTCCGGCCCCGCCAGGTACTCCTCGACCAGGACCACCCGGTCGAAGTCGGGCGTGTGCGGGACCGGGACGTCACGCGTGGCACTGAACTGGTCGGCCAGTTCGGCGGCGTCCCGCACGAGGACGACCCCTTGACTGCCGCCTGCGGCACGGGGCTTGATCACCACGGGATAGCCGAGCCGGTCCGCCGCTGCCAGCGCCTCCTGGAGATCCCCCACGAGTTCGAACGCCGGCTGGGGGAGCTTCTCGGCCTCCAGCGCGGTCCGGGTCGCGAACTTGTCCCGGCAGCGGTGCACCGCCGCGGCCCTGGTGCCCGGCAGCCCGAGTTCTTCGGCGACCAGGGCCGCCTGCACGATGTGCTCCTCGTGCCAGCTCATCACCCCGGACACCGGCTGCTGGGCGGCGATCCGCCGGGCGGCGGCCAGGACGGACTGCGCGCCCGTGTCCGGCACCACCGTGCTGCCCGCCAGATGGGGGAGCTCCCAGCCGGGCGCGACGGAATCGATGAGGTGGACGCGGTATCGGGTGGCTATCGAACGCAGCAAGTACTCGCGGTAGCGCTGGAGTCCGCTGGTGATCACCAGCAGCAGCGGCTTCTCCTCGGGGCGCGTCATGGGGAGGTGTCCTTGGGGTCGAGGATGGATGGTCGGTCCGTGTCGCCGGTACGACGACGAGCCCCGCTCAGGGGGCACCTGCGGCCATGACGCGGCGAAGGCGTTCCAACGCCTCGCGCATCAGGGGCTGTTCGTGAACGAGGGCGATCCGAAGGCGGCCCGTGCCCGGGTGGACTCCGTCGCTCCCCGCGACCCCGAGGTAGCGGCCCGGCATGACCGAGAGGGCACTCTCGCGCCACAGGTGACGGGCCGTGGCCTCGTCGTCCTCCACCGGCAGCCAGAGGAAGAATCCTGCCTCGGCCCGGTGGTAGCCGGGGACTTCGGCCAACTGCGCGTCCGCGAGGTCCCAGTTCCCGGCCAACGCCCGCCGTGTCCGCAGCACATGGGCCTCGTCCCGCCACAGCTGCGCCGCCACGGCACAGACCGGCAGGGGGGTCGACACCCCGCACACCCGGTTGTAGTACGCGTAGTCGGAGACGGTCTGCGGGTCGCCGGCCGCGAATCCGCTGCGCAGTCCCGGCGCACCGGAGCGCTTGGACAGACTGTGGAGTACGAGGAAGCGCCCCGGCTCCACCGCCCTCCGCTCCACGAGGGAGAGATAGCCGGGCGGAGCGGCCCCGAGGAACAGATCCGTGTAGCACTCGTCGACGATCAGGAGGGCCCCGGACGCGGCCGCGGTCTTCGCCACGTCCTGGAGGAAGGACTCCGGGAGAATCTCGCCGCCCGGGTTGCCCGGATTGCACACGAGGATCGCGGCGACGGGGGCGCCCGCCGCGGCGACGGCATCCCGGACGTGTCCCGGATCCTTGCCGTCGAGGCCGTAGTACACGGGCCGGGCGCCCGCCGCCACGGCGGCGGCGTGGTACGTCGGATAGAAGGGGTTCGGCATGACCACCGCCGCCTCACCGCCGCCCCGGACCTGCCGCACGGCGCGGTCCACGGCGACGGTCACGGCCTGCTTGGTCCCCGGAGTGGGTTCGACCACGAGGTCTCCGCCCGACAGGATCTCCCGTACACCGAAACGGCGTTCGAGCCACCCGGCGTACGCCGTCCGCAGCTCGGCGGTACCCCCGAGCTGCGGATAGCGGGTCCACCCCTCGGCGGCGGCCAGGGGCGCGACATCGACCGCCATGGCCTCCAGCCGGGACTCGCCCAGGTGGAGCTGGATCGGGTCGAGCCCCGGCGGCGTGGGAATGCCGAGCTGCAGGTCACGCAACCGTGCGAAGGCGCTGCGGACAAGGTTCATCGCTCAGTCCCGCACCAGATCGTTCAGCGCGGTCTTGCCCCGGGTCCGCTCGTCCGCGTACTTCACGATCACCGCGGCGTAGGTCGAGATCTCCGGCCGCCGGGGGTCGGTGCGCGCGCCTGCGACGACCACCGCGTCCTCCGGCACCTCGCCCCGGAGCACCTCGCCTGTCGCCCGGTCGACGATGGGCGTGGACGCTCCCAGGTACACGCCCATGCCGATCACGGCTCCCCGGCGGACCCGGACGCCTTCCGCGACCTCGCTGCGCGCGCCGATGAACACGTCGTCCTCGATGACGACGGGGTTGTCGCCGATGGGTTCGAGCACGCCGCCGATGCCCGCGCCTCCGGAAATGTGGCAGCGCTCTCCGATCTGCGCGCAGGAGCCGACGGTGGCCCAGGTGTCGATCATGGTGCCCGCGCCGACGTAGGCACCGATGTTCACGAAGGACGGCATGAGTACGACCCCGGGTGCGACATACGCACCGTGCCGGACGACGGCCCCCGGAACCACCCTGATCCGGGACTTCTCGAAGTCGGACTCCTGCCATGCCTCGAACTTCAGAGGCACCTTGTCGAAGCTCTTGGGCCGGCCTGTACCGGAGTCCGCCAGGGCGTTCCGCTGCGCGGGGAAGGAGAGGAGGATCAGCTTCTTGACGAAGGTGTCGGCGGCCCAGTGCCCGTCCACCGGGTTCGCGGCCCTCAGCTCACCCCGGTCGAGGGCGGTGAGGCCCGCCTCGATGTGCGGTGCGAGCTCCGCGAGATCCGCGCCCGTCAGTTCGCCACGGCGTTCGAAGGCGCTCTCGATCAGTGCTCTGGAATCCATGCTGCCGCTCACCCCTGTGCTCCATGTTCTGTCCGTGCCGCTTGCACGTGCTGTGCGGCCGGCGCCGCGGAAGGGCCCGTCGCCGCGCTCAGGACCGGTACCGGCTGGGGCCGCACCGTGGCGAGGTAGTCGTCGAAGCTCTCGGCCCGGCGGATCTCGACGACGTCGCCGTCCGTGGTCAGCAGGAGCTCCGCCGGCCTCAGCCGCCCGTTGTAGTTGAAGCCCATCGCATGGCCGTGGGCCCCGGTGTCGTGGACGATCGCGATGTCCCCGTCCCGGGGGTCGGGGAGTTCCCTGTCGACCGCGAATTTGTCCATGTTCTCGCAGAGCGCGCCGACCACGTCGAACCGCGATTCGGGGCGTTCGCCCGCGAAGGGGAGGCTCAGGTGGTGGTAGGCCCCGTAGAAGCCGGGGCGCATCAGCGCGGACATCGAGGCGTCCACACCGACGATCTCCCGGCCCTTGCTGCAGCGATTGATCACGCTGGTCACCAGCACGCCGTGCGGCCCTGTGACATAGCGCCCGCACTCCATCACGATCCGGGGACTCGACCGCCGGAAGCAGCGGCGGCGCGCCGCGAGGATCGCGTCCGCGTAGACCTTGAAGTCGAGCGCCTGGTCCTGCGGGCGGTAGGGGATGCCCAGGCCGCCGCCCACGTTGACGTATTCGAGCTCGATACCGGCCGACTCCGCGACCCTGGCGCCGAGTTCGATCACGTCCACCGCGGCCCGGACTGCCCGGTCCACGTCCAGCTCGTTGGCGCTGATCATGCCGTGGATACCGAAGCGGGTGGCGCCGCGCCGCTTCGCCTCTCGGTAGGCGTCGGCCAGTTCGGGGACCGGCACCCCGAACTTGGTCGCGGCCGCGTCACCCATGAGACGCGAGCCCGCGGCGAGACCGTGCGGCGAGACCCGGAAGGCGACCGTCTCCGGCAGGGTGTCGGCCTTGTCGAGGAACGAGCGGTCGTCGAAGGTGACGAGCGCCCCGGTCTTGAGCGCGAACTCGTACTCCGCCACCGCGGTGTTGTTGGAGGTGAACACCACGTCGCCGGCCTGCGCACCGACGCTCTGCGCCAGCTCCAACTCGACCGGCGAGGCGCAGTCGAGCCCGCTCCCCTCGGCCAGCAGCAACGACAGGATGTGCGGGTTCGGCAGTGCCTTGACCGCGAAGTACTGGCGGTAGGGCTCCCCTTCGAAGGCCGCCGCCATGGAGCGGTGGGTGTCGACGATGCCGCGGGCGTCGTAGATGTGGAAAGGAGTGCCGTAACCTGCCACGATCTCCTTGAGCAGCGGTAGCAGACGCCGCGAGAACCCATCCGGCATGGGCAAGGTGGTTCCCCCTCTGGTGTGGGACGGGTGACCCGTCCTTACGGAACGCGCACGATGCAGATCGTGCGGTTGCGCATACCGCTGATGGGCCGCATGTACGGGAAGTAGTAGCTCTCCACCGTCACGTATCCCAGGTCCGAGAGTCGCGCCTGGAGGTAGTCCTTGGAGATGAACCAGAAGTCCTCCACCCGCTCGTGCGGGGCGAACGCCACCTGGGGGTCCTGGGGCGCGTCGTTGGAGAACACCAGGACGGTGCCGGACTTCAGGCGGAGGTCCGCCAGTTTGGCCAGCGCGGGGGCCATCTCCTTCTCGCTGTCGAAGAGGTGGCCGAGGAAGCCGTCCGCGTAGATGACGTCGGCGCCGGCGACGTTCGAGGGGAGCAGTTTGTAATAGTCGGCGGCGAACGCGTCGACGCCCTTCTGCCGGGCCAGTTCGACGGCCTCCTCGTTGAAGTCGATACCCCGGACCACCCGGTTGAGGCCGGCGATCACTCCCTCCACCGCCGCGTTGCCGCAGCCGATCGAGAAGACACTCGCTCCGTCCTCCGTCAGGGAAAGCAGCTTGAGCGCCATGTGCGAGCGGTACTCGGGCACGTAAGTGGACGGGGTGATCGAGTCGTTGAAGGCTCCGCCCTTCTCCCATATGGCGTAGATGCTCGCCTCGTCCTCGCCCACGGGGCGCTGCGCCGTGTAGTAGTCACGGACCCGGCCGAGGTCCTGCTGCGTCTCAGCGATCATCGTGTTCCTCTTTCAGGCAACCGGGTTGGCGGCGGCGTAGACGTGCTCTTGGGTGTATTCGACGGACTTGAGGGGGGTCCGGCCGAGCTCCTCGACCAGGGCCGCCAGCGGAGCGGCCGTCGACGGTCCGAAGGACCGGTGCAGACGGACGGCCCTCCCGGCCTCTCCGGCGAGCAGGGTGTCGGCCAGGACGCGGGCCAGCGAGCGCAGACCCGCCAGGACGGTGGAGGAGTCACCCACGAGGCGAAGTCCGTTCTCCCGGCTCACCTCAAGGGCCCCCAGCTGAGCGAAGTAGGAGAGCTGGAGGAACATGCCGTCGCTGTCGGGGAAGTGGCCGAGGCCGCGGTCGAGATACCGCAGGCACTCCGCCAGGTAGTACGCGATGCAGTCCGCGGGGTCGATGCCGAGGCGCGGCGCCCACACGTCGGCGAGGATCAGGATGCCGAAGACGTCGGCCGCGACCTCCTGGAGGACCACCGAGGCCCAGCGGTCGGACGCGTTCAGTTCCTTGAAGTCGGTGGCCGGCCGGTGGACGAAGTGGCCCAGTTCGTGACTGAGGACGCCCAGGGTGGGAATGGCCGCGAAGCGCGGGTCGGCCGGGTCGAGTTGTGCGTCGGCCGTGAGGAACTTCGCCGCCAGGGGCGCCGAGATGTTCTCCAGCAGCGCCCTGTGGGTGTTGCCGAAGTAGTAGGTCTTCTTGAAGGGCGAGTACTTCACGCCCTCGTCCTCGGGGAGGAAGTAGGCGATGTGCTTGGGATGGAGGTTGCCCTCACCCGCCATGAAGAACAACTCGGCCACCCCGAAGGCCGGCAGATCGCCGATCCGCAGGTCGGCGTGGAGCCTCCTCAGATAGGCGGCCGCCTCGTCCTTCTCCGCCAGGGCTCGTGCGACCAGAAGCCGGCCCTCCTCGACACCCCGGCACCCGAACGCAGTCGGCAGCCCTCTGGTCTCCTTGCCGTACCAGGTGGAGACCTGACCGGCGACAACGGTGAACTCCTCCTCCAGGGAGGCGAGTTCCTGAAGGATGGTGTCGTCGTAGCCGTCCTGGACGGCGTTCGCGCGGAGCTCGATCGCCCGCCGGTCGGCCTTGCCCGGCAGATGCTTCCCGAGGTCGCGCATGGCCTCGGCGACCGGCAGCGGGTCGTTGAAGCGGCGGCGGGCGGGAATGCCGATCTCCTTCACCCGCAGCCACTCGGCCTCGACGGCCGACTTCAGGACCGCCAGGCTCTGACGGAATCCGTCCCCGAGGCGGGGGGCTGCGTCGGCGAGGTCCAGGCAGCTCAGTGTGTAGGAGTCGGCCGGCGGCCAGAAAGCGCTGCGGTGCGCGCGGTACGAGCCGGTCCTGCCGAGGTTGTGTTCGTAGTCGAAGCGATCGGCCGTGCGCTCTTCGGGCATTGAATTCCCCATTCTGGAAACGGGCATGGGCGAAGCGGGGCGGACGCTTCGCCGCTACGCCCGGGTCTGCTCTCTGAGGTCCTCAAGGACCATGGCGGCCCCTTTTTCGCCGATCATCATGCTCGCGGCGTTCGTATTGCCCGAGACCATGGCGGGCATGACGGACGCGTCGATGACCCTGAGGCCGTCCACACCGTGCACGCGCAGCCGTTCGTCGACCACCGCTCCGGGGTCGTTGCCCATGCGGCAGGTGCCGACCGGGTGGTACGAGGTGTCGCCGTGGGCCCGGGCGTAGGCCAGCAGTTCGTCGTCGGTGCGCACGTCGTTGCCCGGCGTCAGCTCGAATGCCCGGTACTTGTCGAGGCTGGGCTCCTCCATGACGCGTCGGCCGATGCGCATTCCGGCGATCAGCGTGGCGCGGTCGAGTTCCGTGTCCAGGAAGCGCGGCCGGATCGACGGTGGCGTCAGCGCGTTCCGCGAGCGGATGTGGATGGAGCCCTTGGACTCCGGGCGGAGCGGGTAGACGCCCAGCGTCATTCCGGGAGAGGTGTCCAGCCGTCTGCTGGAGGCCCCGCCGTAGCTCGCCGGGGCGAAGTGGAACTGGATGTCGGGGCGGGTCTCGGTCTGCGAGGACCGGACGAACCCGTACCCCAGCGCGATGGGCAGGCTGAGCAGCCCGCGGCGCTCCCGTACGTACTGCGTGATCTCACGGGCCAGTCCCAGTCCCCTGGAACGCTCGTTGAAGGTGATCGGCCGGCGGACCCGCCAGCGCAGCCGGGCCGCGAAGTGGTCGCGGAAGTTCTCGCCGACACCCGGCAGATGATGCACGACCGGCACCCCGGCCTGGCCGAGGACGTCCGCCGAACCGACTCCGGAGAGTTCCAGGAGCTGCGGCGACTGGACGGTCCCGGCGCTGACGATCACCTCTCTGCCGCAGTCCACGGTGCGCTCGGTGCCGCCGGTACGGAATCTCACACCGGTGCATCGCCGTCCGTCGAACCGCAGGGACGTGACGTGCGCGTCGGTGACCAGGGTGAGGTTCTGCCGCCTTCTGGCCTTCTTCAGGTAGGTGCCGCCGGCTGAGGAGCGTCGGCCCTCCTCGTGGTTGACCTGGTAGTAGCCGAAGCCCTCCTGGTCACCGGAGTTGTAGTCCGGGTTCTCCCGGTAGCCGGACTTGACGGCCGCCATGAGGAAGGTGTCGGTCAGCTCGTCGCGGTCGCGCGGCGGTCCCACCGAGATCGGACCGCTCCGGCCGCGGCTCTCGCCCTCGAGGTCGGAGGCGCGTTCCATACTGCGGAAGTAGCCCACCACGCCGTCCCAGGACCAGCCGGGGTTGCCCATGCCCTCCCAGTCGTCGTAGTCCTCGCGCTGCCCCCGTACGAAGATCATTCCGTTGATCGCGTTGGAACCCCCGAGCAGGCGCCCGCGCGGAATGCTCACGCTCCGGCCGTCGATGGTGGGGTCGGCATCGGTCTCGAAGCACCAGTCGTACTTCGGATTGCCCATCAGGACCGTCTCGGCGGCGGGGATGCTGAGCAGCGGGCTGCGCCGCTCGCTTCCCGATTCGAGCAGCAGCACCCGGACCGACGGGTTCTCGGTCAGCCGACCGGCCAGCACGCAGCCCGCGGCTCCCGCACCGACGATGATGTAGTCGTATCGCATCACTTGTCGGCCGCCTGGAGGGCGTGCTCCGGCCCCGCGGGGAGTCGCCGGCCCGCGATGGTCGTCCGGTGCATGAGCCTGCGGTGCTCGACATGGTCGTAGTACGTGGCCCTGTGCATCGCGCTTCGGTTGTCCCACAGGACGATGTCACCGACCTGCCACTGGTGGCAGTACGTGAAGCGCGGCTGCACGGAGAACTCCTGCAAGAAGGTGATGAGCGGCGCGCTCTCGTCCTCGGACATGCCCTCGATGCGCCACGGCACGTTGCCGCCCGCGTAGAGCGCCTTGCGCCCGCTCACCTCGTGGACGCGGACCAACGGGTGGGTGATGTCGATCCACTCGGCGCGCTCCCGCTCGGTGGGCGCCGGGCGGTCGGGGTAGTTGTACGGCCGGGACTGGACACGGCTGATGACGACCTTGAGATCCTCGATCCGTTCCTTGACGGTCTCGGGAAGGGCGTCGTACGCGGCGATCATGTTGCCGTACCACGTGTCTCCACCCACAGGGGGAACCTCGCGGGCGTACAGCATGGAACCGACCGGCGGGTCCGCGAGATACGCTCCGTCGCTGTGCCACACCCGCCCGCTGTAGGCCGAGCCGATCGGCTTACCGTCCTTGGCGATATTCGACAGGATGAGGATCTCGGGATACTCGCTGTCGTTGAACTGCGAGCGGGTGTAGGCGTAGACCTCGCCGAAGCGCCGAGTGAATTCGATGTGTTCGGCGGGCGTCATGTCCTGGCCCCGGAACACAAGAATCGTCGTATCGATCCAGGCCTGGTAGATCCGGTCGAAGTCCCGGTCGGATATCCGACCTGTCACGTCGACTCCGCGGACTTCCGTACCGATTCCGTCGGTGATGGGGACGAGTTCAAGCATGAAGGGAGACTCCCTGGAGTTTCTACTATGACGTCAGACGATCCCGGTCAGGGCAGAGCCACCTGGTACTCGTCCATCCAGTTGCGCATTTCGACCAGTTGAATGAGCAGGGCTGCCTGGTTGGAACCACCGGGTAGTTCACCGCGTACCGCGTTGGCGCTGATCTGCTGGATCAGACCGCCGAGCCCTTCGCCGTCGAACATCCACGACAGCGGGGAGGCCTTGTCGTTGACGATCCACGACGCCTCACGGATGAGTTCCTGGTCGTACACGGGGTTCTGCACATGCGGATAGGCACTCTTCTTCCGGTTCACCGTGCTCGCCGGAAGGACGTCCGCCATCGCCGCCTTCAGCAGACCCTTCACCCCGCCCCGGGACTTCAGCTCCCAGGGCACGTTCCACACGTACTCGATGAGCCGGTGGTCGCAGAACGGAACCCGCACGTCGAGTCCGTGGGCCATGCTCATGCGTTCCTTGCGGTCGAGGATCACCGCGAGCGGCCCGGACAGCCCCAGATAGAAGACCTCCCGCAGCCGGGCGTCCTCGGGACTCTCGCCGGCAAGACGCGGAACGTTTCCCAACAGCTCGGAATAGCGGGCGCGTTCGTCCTCCTCCGGGTCGATCTCGGCCATCAGACCGGGCGACAGGAAGCGCGACAGCCGGGGCCCGTCGCCGAGCCAGGGGAAGGTGTCGCGGCCCACCACGTCCTGCTTGAAGAAGTACGGATAGCCGCCGAAGACCTCGTCCGCGGCCTCGCCCGTCAGAGCCACCGAGCAGTTGCGCCGGATCTGGTCGAAGATGAGGTACATCGACGCGTCGAACTGGCCCCAGCCCGGCAGGTCGCGGGCGCGGCGCGTCGCGGGGATGACATCCAGCAGATCCTGCACCGCGGCGGTGAGGGTGGTGTGCCGGGTGCCGATGAACTCGGCGGCCGCCGCGGCGTACGGGGCGTCGATGTCCGGCCTGAGCTCGGTCGACACGAAGTGCGCCGGATCGCTCTCGAACTGGACGCAGAACGTCTCCAGTTCACTGCTCGGATCGTCCTTGCGCAGCGCCCGCATCGCCAGTGCGGCGACGGACGTCGAGTCGATGCCGCCGGAGAGCATCGCTCCCAGCGGGACGCCCGTGACGAGTTGCCGGCTGACCGTGTCGTCGAGCAGCTCGCGCACCCGGTACGCCGTGCGCTCGAAGGAGTCGTGGTGCGGCTCACTGACGAGCTCCCAGTAGCGGCGCCGGGCGAGTCCCGTCTGCGTGTACGTCAGCACATGGGCCGGCGGCACCTCGTTCAGCCCCTTCAGCGGGGTCTCGCCCGGCAGGCTCAGCCGCGGCTGCAGGACGATGGGGAGCTTGGAGACGTCCAGTCGCGCTTCGAAGCGCGGGTTGGCGATGATTCCCTTGGGTTCCGAGGCGAAGAGAATTCCGCCGGGATATTCGTAGTAGTAGAGCGGCTTGACGCCCATACGGTCGCGGCCGAGGTGCAGCCGGTGGTTCCTGCCGTCCCAGATCGCGAAGGCCAGCGCTCCGTTGAGGCGGTCGGCGAATTCGGCTCCCCAGAGGAGGAACGCCTGGAGGAGGGCCTCGGCGGTGGAACCGTTCCTGAGTTCACCGCCCGCCGCCTCGATGTCCCGCCTGAGCTCGTCGCGGTTGTAGACCTCCCCGGCATGGGCCACGTACACCGTGCCCCGGCCGGTCTCGGCCCGGGCGGGTCGCACGTCTTCGGCCGATCCCGAGGCGGCCAGGCCCCTGTGTCCGATACCGGCCCGCGTGGACAGCCACACATCCTCGGTGTCCGGTCCCCTGAACCGCATCGCCTCCGTCATCGAATGCAGAATGCGACCCTGCTCACCGAGATCACGCCGGAAATCGATCCAGCCCACCACGCCACTCATCCACTTCACCTCCTGGGTAGTCGAAGAACTCTTCATCGGTGTCAAGAAACGTGCGTGCATCGGGACGGCGAAGGGTGGAGATCCACCGGAAGGAAAGAGCGGCCCACTACCCGAGTTCTTCTCGGCCAGGAGAATTCAGCACCAGGAATAACGGTGCCAGACGGGCTGCCGGACGAGTTCGCCGTCTTGGTGCATCAAGTTGCCATGCAGCTTGATGCACCAAGGAACCAAGGACATCAAATCGGACATAGGTCTCTTCGTGGCCGCCTCACACGGCAGGTGCCCGCACGGCCACCGCGGTGCCGACCGTCCCCTGGCCAGGACGGCCGAGAATCCGCCAGCGCCCGGCGAAGCCGTCGATCCGCACGCCGGCCACCACCGGCCCCGGGACCCGCAGGGCGGCGGCGAACGTCCCGCGGTCCGCGTCCAGCGCGATCTCGCAGTCCTCGAACCCCAGCCACCGCCCGGTCAGCGGGAACCACGCCTTGAAGACGCTCTCCTTGGCACTGAACAGGACCCGGTCCCAGGCCGCTTCGGGGTGCGAGCGGGCGAGCCCCGCCAGAGCCCTTCGTTCCTCGGGCGATGTCACCGCGTGCTGAACGCCTGTCGGCAGCGAGGCGTGTGGTTCCGCGTCGATGCCCACGGACGCGACCGCACCACCGCGCGCCACGGCAGCCGCCCGGTATCCCTGACAGTGGGTCATCGCGCCGACGACGCCCCGCGGCCAGCGCGGCGCGTTCCTGGCCCAGTCGGCCCCCTCCTCACAGGGGAGGACCGGCGCCGCCGGCACGCCCAGCCTGAGCATGGCGGTGTGCGCACACATCCGTACCGTGGCGAACTCCCGTCGTCGTTCGGCGGAGCCGGCCCGCTCCATGAGCGCCCGCTCCTCGGGGAACAGCTCGAAGGCCGACGGATCCGCGAAGGCCTCGACGACCTCGACCGGTGCGGGCAACAACCCCGCGAGGAGCGTGCGCCGCACCACTCCCACGCTTCTACCGGACCTTCCACCGCGCCTCGCCCGACTGTGCCGACGGCACCAGGACCTCCGGTTCCAGCTGCGCCCGTGTGCCGGTCCCACCGCCCATGAGCCACCTCAGCAGCGGCCCTGTCATGGCCGTCGTCACCACTGCCATGAGCACGAAGAGCGAGTAGAGCCGTTCGTTGATGAGCCCCGCCTCCAGCCCGATGCTCAGCGCTATGAGTTCGGTGAGTCCCCGGGTGTTCATGAGGGTGGCCAGCACAGCGGCGCCACGGGATGGGATCCCCTGCGACCGGGCGGCGACCCAGGTGCCCGCGAACTTCCCGGTGACCGCGACCAGCATGATCATGCCCAGCTGGAGCAGTCCGGAGGAGCCGATCCGCGAGAGGTCGACCTTCAGCCCGGCGACGATGAAGTACACCGGCAGGAGCAGGCCTGTGGTGTACCGCGTACGGTGCAGCAGGGCCTCGCGGACGTCGGCGCGCCGGGGACGCGGCATGACGAGACCGAACAGGAACGCCCCGATCACGAAGTGCAGCCCGAACAACTGGGTCACCGCCGCCGACGCCAGCGCACCGGCGACCACGAGGACGAATCCGCCGGGCGAGGTCAGCCCCTCGGGCCCCTGTCTGTCCAGAACCCTCTTCAGCAGGGGCCGCACACAAGTGATCAGCACCAGCGCGTACGGAACCATCAGGAGCACCGTCCAGTGCTCCTGTCCCTGCACACCCGCCAGGGCCTGGATGCCGGCGAGCGCCGTCCATGCGGCGAGATCGCATATCGCCGCGGTGGACAGTGCCATCGCCCCCAGCCATGTGCCGTTCATCCCCCGGTCGTCGAGGATCCGGGCGAGTACCGGGAACGCCGTGACCGACACCGCGACACCGATGAACAGGACGAAGGCCGTCCGATCGGCGGGCGCGTAGTCGCGGATGAGGAACCAGGCGAGCAGCAGACCGAGACCGAAGGGAACGAGGGTGGAACCGACGACGGTCGCACCGGCGACCCGTCCGGAGCCGCGCAGCCTTCCGAAGTCGAACTCCAGGCCCACCACGAACATGAACAGCACCAGTCCGAGATTGGCGAGTGCGGTGAGATAGGGCCGCACCTCCCCCGGGAAGAGCGTGTCGGCGACAGCGCCGTGCAACAGGGTGGGGCCGAGCAGGACGCCCGCCACGATCTCCCCGATGACCGACGGCTGGCCGAGTGCCTTCGCCAGCCGCCCGACGGCTCGCGCCACCACGATGATCAGGGCGAGATCGGCAAGGAGTATCGCGGCATCGATCTCCGTCATTTCGATTCCCGGGCCTCGTCGACGGCCTTCAGCCGGACCAGCAGCTCCTGCTCGTCCGCCTTCAGTCCGCGGCAGGCGTCGGTCAGCCGGCCCGGATCCACAGAGCCCGTCACCTTGCCGAGCAGCAACTGGTTCATCACGCCCTCGGCCTGCCTCACGATGCGGTCGACGACGGCTTCGACGTCGGGGGCCACGCATGTGCGGCGTATGTACTCGCCCAGCCCGGCGCGCGTTCCCTGGTAGACCGAGAACGCGTCGTGCAGTGCCGCGACGGCCCGCTCCGGCGCGATCCAGGGGCAGGAAATGAGCTCACCGACGTCCGACAGCAGGGTGTAGCTGTCCTGGTAGCGCTCCAGGAGGCGGGAGAAGGCATGCCGGGTTTCGACCCCGGCCTCCTGCGCGTCGAAGGGTTTGGTCGTGAAGTACCTGACGCGACGCAGCTCGCCGTTGTCGAAGCCGGCCGCGATCAGTTCCTCGGGGTAGGTGTACGCGCAGAGCAGGCTCGCGGGGTTGTCGTCGAGGAGCGACCACTCGGCGGTCTTCGGGTCGTACCCCTTCAGCAGGATCGTGTGGACCAGATGCTTCGTGGTGTACTCGGGGCAGTGCGGCCAGTAGAAAACGTCCCCCACGAGGATGGCGTACCCCTCCTGGGACACCACGTCCAGCAGCAGGCTCCGGGCATCGGCGTACGTCTCGAATTCCACTTCCTCGCGGACGATTCCGATTCTCTCCAGATCGTCGCGGTCGAAGAATCCACTCTCGAAAGAGTACTTGGGACGTTGCTCCCTGATGATCTGCTGGAGGATGTCGTCCGTGCTGATCAGACACCGATGGAACAGCTGGTGCACCTGCGGTTCCCGCTCGGCGAGCATCACAAGCGACTGACGCTGGTAGCAGTTCAGGAACAACCGGCTGTACAACCCTCTGTCATAAGGATACGCAAGGCCCTTCACGTACAGCCTCCCCTTCAGGGTTCAAGCTGGATAAGTCTCGTCATGAATGCACTGTTGGGGTCTTCTTTGTAGTCCGCGAAAGGCGCGCAGTACTCGAACTCGAACTTCTTGTACAACTCACGGGCCGGGACGAAGAACTCGGTCGAACCGGTCTCCAGGCTGAGCCGGGTGAAGCCCATCCGGCGGGCCTCGGAGATGATGTGGCCCAGCAGTTGAGAGGCGATCCCGCGCCGCTTGCACGCGGGATCGGTGCGCATCGACTTGATTTCCCCGTGGCCGGCGCCGATTCTCTTGACGGCGCCGCATCCCACCAGGGCCCCGCCGTCCCTGGCCGACCAGAAGGTGACCTCAGGGCTGCGCAGTCCATCGAGGTCGAGGGCGTGCTTGCTCTCCAGCGGTGTGATGTCCCGCATTTCCTGGACGTGTTGCTCAAGAAAATCGGCGATCTCGCTGCCGGACAGGTCGTCGACCGAAATCTCCATGCCACTCACCTTGTTCCATGTCGTCCCCATGGCTCAGGTCCCCACCAGCAGCCCGCATGCGAAGAATCCGGGTGCCGACGACTGAGCCAGATATGTCTCTCCCGGACGGATCCCCACACGGCTGTGATAGTCGGCGAGGTTGACCATCCAGTCCGAGTTCCCGCAGTGCCCGTACGCGGACAGTGTCCCGGCGAAATGCAGTGACTCCCGGTCGAGGCCCGCGATCGCGGAGTTGAACAGCGTAACCGGCGCGTAGAGATTCGTCGGGAACACCTTCGTGACGTCCTCCAGCCGCCGGTCGGCCCGTTGGAAGACCCTGGCCAGCGAGTCCCGCGCCACCTTCTGCCTCGACATGAAGGAATCCCGGCCGAGGAGTCCGGCGTGGTCGACGCCGACGGCGGTCGAGGCCAGCTTCAGCAGGCCTGCGCCACCCCTGCTGACCAGGCAGCTGACGACCGCGTCGCTGAACAGCGCGAAGGATCTGACGCGGCCGCTGTCCTCGGGGACGAAGTCCAGCGAGACGAGGACGACGTTGTTCACCTCATCGTCGGAGAACAGCTCCCAGGCCTGCCGCAGAGCCGTCAGCGAACTGCAGCACTGCTGGAAGGAGACGACGGCGGGAACACAGTTGACCAGGCCCAGGGCATCCAGCACCCGGACGGCGAAGTCAGGGCCGAGCGCGCCCAGCCGGACATCACTGGTCGCGAAGACGATACGGTCGACGTCCTCGGGCTGGACGGAACCGTCCCGCAGGGTCTGCCGCACCGCCTCGAGAACATAGTCATCGACGGGGCCCGACATCGTGCGGAAGGTTCCGCAGCCCATGGCCGCGAACTCCGTGTCGGGCGACTCGGCCTGCCACAACGCCTCGAAGTCCGTGATGTCCTCGGGCTTGCGCTCCAGGTCGCCGAAAGCGCACGCGAACGAGCCGATACCGACGCCCTCGTGCTCAGTGGCCATGACGCACCGGACCCGCCGGGCCCGGACCGACGGCCGCAAGGACCGTCGGTTCCGAGTCACGCCGAAGGACGGGGATCACGCGGTCGCCCGCACAGAGCCGAGCTCGTCGATCTCACGTATGACGGAGACGATGCCCTCGATGTCGCCGAGCCTGGACACCCACTCCGGCTGGAGCTGCACGCTGTCGTTCGCGCGCTCCTTGATGTAGTTCACGATCACCAGGATGATGTTCAGCGAGCTGATCCCGAGCTCTTCCCTCGTCGTCGCCCGCGTCACGTCCTCGTATGTCACGTCCTTGGTCATCGGCTGTGTCGCGAGGAACTCGGCGAGGTTCTTGCGGTATTCGTCAGCGCTCATCGGATTCGACCTTCTTGAAGGCAAAGCCGTTCAGGTTCTTCTCGTGGATCCGGTTGTGCCCGTACTTGTCCTCGCCGGAGACAAGGACACTGCCGTGGTAGTCGAGGCTGATCGTGTCGCCGAACTCGCTCAGACTGTCGACGTTCTCGTACACCTTCACGGAGGGCGACACATAGCGTGAGGCAAATCCCAGACGCGTGGTGTCACTGACGTTCGGCAGGGAACCGTGGATGCACTTGGCAAGGAAGATGACGAACTGGCCCGGCTTCATCTCCATTTCGAAGACTTCTTCGTCGTTCGGATCCCAGTCGGTGTCGAGCTTGAGCTCCGAGTAGTCGTATCCGAAGAAGTCGTGGGACTTGCTCTCCACGTTCCGCGAGAGCGGCTTGCTCTCGTCGTAGTACCACTTCTTGTGGCTGCCGGGAATGTAGCGCAGACAGCCGTTCTCCTTGCCCGCCGGGGAGAACGCGGTCCAGACGGTCAGCTCCTGTGTCAACATCTCGCTCTCCTCCGTGTACTTGAGGGAGGGAGCGGTGGAGGTGGTGGTCTCACCGACCACGAACGTCTCGACCTGGTGCCAGCCCGTACCGGCCTCGCCCGGCGCCTTCTTGAAGATGTTCGTCTTCCAGCACAGGATGTCGTCGCCGATGAGGCTGCGGAGCTTGTGGATGATCTCCGGCCGGCTGACGTGCTCGGACAGCGTGTTGCAGTCCAGGTGACGGTCGTAGTTGATGATCGTCGAGTTGTGCGGCTTGTTCTCGGAGGTGACCATCTCGATCATGGCCTGGTTCCACAGCAGCGGAGCCTCACCCTCCTCGTAGAGGTCGAACGGACCGACGAATCCGTTCTCCTTGAAGAATTCCACCTGTTCGTCGGTCAGTCCGAGGAACCCGGTTTCCGTCACGCTTTCAGCCACCTTCATACCTTTCGTTGATCGTGCGAGAGGATCGGTACGGCCCGGTCGGCGGTCAGCCGCCGTCCGTGCCGGCCACCGTCGACTTCAGCTTGTTCTTCCCGAGCAACCGCGCCGCGTTCTTGTGGAAGAAGAGGTCCCGGTCGGCAGCGGACATGCTGTCCGGGAACGCGCCTTCCTTTTCGAGCTTCTCGACCAGGCTCAACTGGCGGCCCTGGAGCCGAAACACCGGCCAGTCGGTGCCGAAAATAATCTTGTGATTGATTCCCCGCCGGAACAGCTTGTTCAACGCCTCGACACCGAAGGCCTCATAGCCGCTGACATCCACATAAATATTCGGCCGGTTGTTGCACAGCATGGCCACCTCGTCCGGATAGTGCACGCTCCCGTGCGCCAGCACGAAATCGATTCCGGGGAAGTCCTTGGCCGCCTTGTCCACGAAAATGGGCTGCGCGATCTCGAAATCGAGTACGGGCGACGTGGCACCGATATGAGACAGCACGGGCAGCGCGTACTGCGCGCATATCTCGTAGTACGGGTAGAGGAGTTCGTCCGACAGCTTGTATCCGCACGGCGGGTACAGCTTCATCCCGTCGAAGCGGTAGTCGACGATCGCCTTCTCGAAGAGCGCCAGACCGTCCGCACCCCACCTCGGATCCACGCCCACCAGCACACGGAACCGGCCCGGATGGCGCTCGACGACCACCCTGTGGTGCTCGATGAGCTCCTCAATGGTGTGCGTGCTGTCCTTGAGCGCATAGGTGAAGTCCGGCAGCAGCAGAACCGATTCCGCTATCCCGGCCTCGTCCATCTGCCTGACCAGCTCGTCGCAGAGCGGATCCGTCAGCGTTCCCGCGTGCATTCTCGCGACCTTCTCCCGGGTCACGGGCAGGCCGCGGCTCTCCAGCGCCACGGTCATGTTCTCGACGACGCCGTCCTGGAACGACTTCGGGAAACACATTTCGGAGGCGATATGACTGTGGAAGTCGATGATCGTTGGGGAGTCGCTCATGGAACCGGCCTCTCAGCTCTGCCGTACGATCTTGATGATGTCCGACACGAATTCGGCTCCCACGAACCGTTCCACCTGACTGAAGGCATCGATCCCCGCCTTCTCCTCCAGGACGAAGACGATGCTCATGAGCCCGAGCGAGTCGATGCCCAGGTCGCCGCGCAGACTCTTCTCCGGCGTGACCCCTTTCTTGGCCGCAGCCTTCGAGATCACACTCGCGATGAGCCGGCAGATCTCGTCGTCGCTCACAAGGCCCTTGTCCATCATCCCGCCCGGGTGCTCTCGCTGAATATTCTTCGCATGACCGCGCTTCTGTCGACCTTCAGGTTTCTCGTCAGCAGACCGTCCTCGACCGTCAATTCGGTCTCCGGCCTGAAGACGACTTCCGCGATCCGGTGGGAGGCTTCCCGCTTCTTGTTCGACTCGCTGACATACGACTCCACCTCGGCCGTGCGCTCGGTGGACTGCCAGTCGCCGAGCCAGACGACGCAGGTCAGCCTCCCCTCCTGGCCGGGTGAAGCCACCATCGCCTTCTTGATCCGGCAGCTCTTCTCCACCGCCAGCTCCAGCTCCTCAGGGTTGATCTTCACCCCGCTCCGCGTGACGATGACGTTCTTCTTCCGGCCCACGAGCCGCAGGAACCCCGAGCGGTCGAACCGGCCCAGGTCCCCGGTGGCGATCCTGTCTCCGGGCAGGAAGACCGAACTCTGGGTCTCCTCCCCCGCGAACACGTAGCCGAGGCACTGCGGTTGATCGGTGGCCACGACCACTTCGCCGTCGTCGCCGATCTCGACACGAATCCGGTCGACTGGCCGACCGGCGCTGCGAATCCGGTGCCTCTTCGGGAGATTGAACGAGATCCAGCCGATCTCGGTGCTCCCGTAGACCTCGAACAGCGGAGCGCCGAGCTGCTGAAAGAGCTTGACCGTCCGGGGTGGGACCGGGGCGGAACCGGTGAGCATGAGACGGACACGCGAGCCGTACATGCCCATCCACTTGCGCCCCAGCCTCACCCGCAGCCGACGGCTCGCCCGGCCCGGGGCGACGCGGTGCAGAGCGGCCGCGAGGAAGTAGGGAATTCTGTCGCGCCCACTGCCGGAGTTGACCCTGTTGTACGCGATCTCGAAGAACGAGGGCGGTCCAAGGATGATCGTCGGCTCGAACTCCTTGAGCTTCTGGAACATCCGCTCCGGAGCGACGACCGTCGCGTCGAGACCGTATCTGACAGCCGTGTACATCAGGTACCGCTGCTGGAAGTTGGAGAACGGCATGACAATGAGCAGGTTGTCGCTCTCATTGACCTCCCATGCCTCCGCGGACGTCCGCATGGTGTTCTCGACACCCTTCTTGGACATCAGCAGGCCCTTCTTGCTCCCCGAGGTTCCGGAGGAGAAGGCGATGGAGAAGACATCCTCGGCCGGCGCGGGCCGGCCGGCGCCGCTTGAAGGGACCCTCTTCACGAAGGACAGAGGCCGCTTCTCCAGCAACCCGACTCCGTCGGGAAGCGGGGAGTCCACGGGCGGCCCCTTGGTGAGCAGCACCGCCGAGAGCTGGTACTCCTCGGCGAGCTCGGCCGCCTCCTCCTGCCGCTCCACGGGCAGCGCGACGACCACGCACTCCAGACCCAGCAGGGCGAGGTCCGCGAGAACCCATTCGTAGGAGTTCGGGCCGGCCACCCCCACGAGATCTCCGGCCCCGACACCGCAGTCCCGCAGCTCCGACATGAGTCGCAGCACATCGTCGTACACTTCTGGAAAGGTCTTGGTGACCGATTTCCCGTCCACGGAGAAGAAGCGCATCCGCCGGTCCGGGTATGCCGGAAGATTCCTGTAAAGACCGTTTATTGACAATGATGTTCCTTGGCTCGACCGCCCGGCTCCCGGAAACGGAGTCGACGAGTGACCGGATCGCTCATCCCCAGCCGGTGTCGTTGGCAGCCACGGCCGCCGCCCCCCACGCAGGAGGCTGCTGGGCTCCTGACGTCCCGCCCGCCATCAGAACAGCCAGCGAGGCTGTACAACTCACCACAAGCATCTTGCCGAAGCGCATCAAAACCCGCCCCCACGCGTTCCGTTGATCGGCTTTCCTCGACATCCCGAGTCGCTTGCGACGCTGCAATGACCGGGAGTTGATCTGCCCTCAAGGTGCCATCACCGAGGGCTGGTTGGGCTTGTCACAGCCGAGCATCAAGCTGCATGGCAGCATGATGTCTGCCGAATGAAAGCGACATAGCATGTGATATCTCGCCGCTCGGTGGGTGACGTCATGGGCGGAACCGGTGGGCACCGACAAGCCGGTGCCGACAGTTCGCGCGACGTCGGCCGAGCGGCACGGCTCGACGCAGAGCGAGCCTCGGCGGAGGCGACTACGCTGGCGCGTCCGCCGGAACTGCGCGGACTACTCTTGGACGGCCAGCAGATAGCCGGCCTGAAAACGGCTCGCGGCGCCAAGTCCGGTCATGATCTCGGAGACATGGCGTCGGCAGGTACGCACGGACATGCCCAGTCGACGTGCGACGGCCGCATCCGTCATACCGGCTGTGAGCAGCCTGATGATGGCTTCCTTCAGATCGTCCGTGGTCTCCGGCTGGGTGTCGGAATCGACCGAGAAGGGCTCGGCCGCCAGCCACAGCCGTTCGTACGCCTCGACCATGAAGGCCACGACGTGAGGGTCCCTGATGAAGGCGGCGGAGTCCGGATCGTCGGAGACCGCGAACATCGCACACTCCCGGTCGAAGATCAGGAACCGCATGAACTGGTCGTCGAGTGTGCGCACCTGCGCACCGAGGCGGGTCACCTCTTGGACGTAGGAGTGGGTGCCCCGGCTCGAACGCGCCGTGTGCTGATAGAGGATGCGCATCTTCACCCCCCTCTGGAGAGTTTCGTAGTCGCGCGGCGCGGCCTCGATGAGCACGCTCTCCTTTCGCCCACCGCCGGGCTGCGCGGTCAGGATCTCCTTTCTGCACTTCGCCGAGAGCTCGGCGATGGCTACACGAACGTCGGCGAGGTTGTCGATGAGTTCGACCTGCCGACGGTTGCCACCCGCGGTCAGATGGGCATCGAACGCCGGAAGGAAGGACATCAGTCGCCGCCGGGTCTCCTCCGCCTGCACCCGTCGGGTACGGATCTCCAACTCCAGCGGACCGAGCACCCGGCTGACCGCCTCGTCGGGTGCCACCGCGACGAGCCCCCACCCCGGCCGATCCCGCAGGAGGCCCATCTCGACCAGCCCGGCCAGTGCGAGGCTGGTGTCCCCGACCGGAAGATTGAGCTGTAGGGCCACCTCCTCGACGTTAATTTCTTCGCTGACGTCCCGACTGAGCACAAATTCATACAGCCTCCGCATGCATTCGTCTTCGAATGAACTCGACCCCAGGTATGCCTTCGATTCCATCTCATCCCCTTCTGCCTGCGTCGCGGATTTGATGCAGGGCACCTCTCGCTCGAGGTGAGCGTAGGGGGTGGCAGATGTTCGCGTAAAAGTGGGTCTGTACGATAACTGGCGTAACTCCCAAGCTGGAAGCGACAGTTGATGACCGACGTGTTGCGTGACGTCGCGGCAGGGGAGTCGCCATGGATACGCTGGACGGCGGCCCGGTTGCCGAACTGACGGCCCGAAGCCGGGCCGGCGGCGTGCACCCGGCCGTCTTCGACTGCGTGAACGTGAGGGTCAGGGCCCGTCGGCGTGCTGCCCCTGTTCCAGTGCAGCAGCGGCTTTGGTCAGAGGCTTTTGAGCACCTCCTCGATCAGCTGCGCGTTCTCCCTGTCCGCCGCGCCCGGGACTGCGAATCGCCTGCGGACGTACGCGTACGCGATTCCGCTGTCCGGGCTCGCGAAGGCGAGGGAGCCGGCGGCGCCCGAGTGGCCGAAGGAGTCGGGCGGGATGAGCGGGTAACGGTGGCCGAGGAGTTGGAAGCCGAGGCCGAAGCGGCTGTCGGCCCCGGTGACGACATCGATGCCCTCGGAGTGGGGGCGGGTGAAGGCCGCTGTTGTGCCAGGTGTGAGCAGTGGCGGTCGGCCGTGCAGTCCGCTGATGGCCGCGGCGTACGCCCCGGCCGCACCCCGCGCGGAGGCGACCCCGCCCGCCGATCCCTGGCCCAGCGCCCTTGTGCGCCGGAAATTGGCGAAGACGGCCAGGTCGGGCATGTGCCGGGTACTGAAGGCTATGGCGGCCAGGCTCCCCGGCTCGGGTGCGCCGGTCCCCAGCTCGGCGGCTTGTTCGGGCGTCGGGTCCATGGGCTGTACGGGCAGGTATCGGGGCTCCAGCGACTCGGGCAGCCCTAGGTGGAAGCCGAGCCCGTGCGGGGTACGCACCCGGTGCTCCCACCAGTCTTGCAGGCTGCGGCCGGTGGCCCGGCGGACGACTTCTCCGGTGAGGGCAGCGATGACGAGCCCGTGGTAACCGAAGGCCGTGCCGGGCGTCCAATACGGAGCCTGGGCGCCGAGCCGCTCGGCGAGTGCGCGGTCGTCCGCCAGTTCCTCGACGGTGAACCCCTCGTCGGTGCCGATCACGCCGGCCTGGTGCGCCAGCACCTGCCGCAGGGTGACCGCTTCCTTTCCGGCCCGTCCGAACTCCGGCCAGTACGCGGTCACCTCACGATCGAGGTCGAGTACGCCGTCCTGCACGAGCAGGGCGACGACGAGGTGCGCCGCGCCCTTGCTCACCGAGTACACCCCGGTGAGCGAGTTGCCGTCCACGCCAGGACCGGCCCACAGGTCCACCACCTGACGACCGTGCCGGAACACCGCCAACTGCAGTCCCGGCGGCTGCCGTTGCTCCTTCACCACTTGGGTGAAGACCTCACGTACCCTGCCGAATCCGGTATCCGTCCGGCCGTGCACCGTGTACGCGTCGGCGCCCGCCATCCTGGTTCCTCCCTTCGTGGCCACGCGGCCGCCGCGTGGTCGTTCTGTCCGCTGGGCACACTCCTCTGCCCAAGGATCAGGGTCGGAGGACGGTACGTACATGGCTGGTCTGCCGGCGCTCGCGGTAAACGTGGAACGAGAGGGTCTGCGGGAGGCCGTGAGCCGAGGCGCCGCCGCCATTGGCCGCGGCTTAGCAGGTGACTCGTTTGGAGAGCAGCAATTGACACGGCAGGTCCGGGAGGGGCCACGCAGTAGCATCCGCGTCATGGGGATCATTCTTGTGCCGTACCACCAGGACGAGCGGCTGCCCGACGCCGACTTTCCGCTGCCCGCGGGGCTCCGACGCACCGTCGTGGAGAAGGAGTTGGGCGGCGGGCACGTCTGGGAGCGGCTCGCGGAGTTGTACGAGCCGGTGGCTGGGATCGTTGCCGCCGAGGTCGGCGGCGGCGCGGTGCCGACGGTGGTCTCCGGCGACTGCCTTGTCTCGCTGGCGATGGTGGCCGGGCTTCAGCGGGCCGGTACCGAGCCGTCGCTCGTCTGGTTCGACGCGCACGGGGACGTGCACACGATGGAGAGTTCCACCTCGGGCTATCCCGGAGGCATGGCGCTTCGTATGGCCGTCGGCGGCAATCCCGGACTTCTCGCGGATCGGCTCGGGTTGTGCGCCGTGCCGGAACGGCGGGCGGTTCTCGTGGACGCCCGGGATCTGGACCCTGCGGAGGCCGAGTATCTGGCCTCGGCGGAGATCCGCCGGTGCGGTGTCGACGAAGTCGCGTCCGACGTTCTGCCGGACGGGCCGCTGTTCGTGCACATCGACGTCGATGTCATCGACGCGGGGGAGCTGCCCGGCCTGAAGTTCCCCGTGGGGGGTGGACCCGGCTACGCGGCCGTGCTCAGCGCGGTGCGCAGGATCCGGGCAACGGGACGGGTCGTGGCAGTGGCGGTCTCCTGTCCGTGGCACTCGGGTGAGGAGACAGCGAACGGGATCCGGGCGCGACTCCTGGCCGATCTGCTGGTCACGGAATGACGCGGAAGTGCGTGGTCAGCCTGTTGTCGTCGTCCAGTACGTGGAAGGCGACGGCGGGCGGCAGGTCGTAGTCGAGGGGCTCGTCGCCCTCCCAGGGCAGCGTGCAGGTCGACACGGTGCCCGGCGAGACGACCAGTGGGCGGCCGGCGAACGTGGTGGCGGCCGCGGTGTGGGCGTGGCCGCACAGCACCGCGGCCACGCGCGGATGCCGCTCCAGCAGCGCAACCAGTGACCGTTCGTCCGTGAGGCGGATGCCGTCGACGTACGGCAGGTGCAGCGGCACCGGAGGATGGTGGAGGACGACGAACGCGGGGACGTCCCGCGGGTCGTCGGTGAGTTCGCGGTCCAGCCAGGCCAGGGTCTCGGCCGTGAGCGCGCCGTCGTCGCGGCCCGGGATGCTGGAATCGCACATCAGGAACGTCGCCCCGGGCAGCCGGTGCACCTGATTGACCGCGTCGCTCCGGTCCGCGCCGTCCTCGCCCAGCAGGTGCCGTCGGTACGCGGCGCGCACATCGTGGTTGCCAGGGCAGGTCAGCAGCGGAGGGCCCTCGTCGCGGTCCCCGGCGATCGCCAGGAACTCCTTGTACTCCTCGTCCGTGCCGTGGTCGGCGATGTCGCCTGTCATGAGCACCGCGTCGAGGCACCCGGGCAGCCGGTCGAGGAAGCGCATCACGCGCCGGGCACGCTCGCCGGCCCGCGCGCCGCCGTCCCCGGCGCGGTTCTGACCCAGATGGATGTCACTCAGCTGTGCGAAGACGAACATGCGCCGACCCTAGGCGGCGCCGGACGTCCTGCTCGCGACCCCGAGTGGGACAAAAGGTGCACATCTCCTGCTTCTCCCGATTCTCTGCGGAACAGCCGCAGAGATACGGCGGCATTTCTCGTACCTTCTGCGGCCGGTGGCTGATTCGCTGCCTAAAGCAGGCTCACAAGGCCCTCACCCCTCGGGAGAGACCATTGGGTAACTATTTGATGTGTCCGCCGACCTCATTCACCGTGGACTACTCGATCAACGTGTGGATGCGCCCCGAAATACCGGTCGACACCGCGCTGGCCATACGCCAGTGGGAGCGGCTTCGGGCGATTTACCAGGACCTGGGTCATGTCGTGGAGCTGCTGGACCCGCTGCCCGGACTTCCGGACATGGTCTTCACCGCCAACGCCGCGATCGTGCTGGGCGGAAAGGCGCTCGTGGCACGTTTCCGCAACGCGGAGCGCAGCGGCGAGGAACCCGCCTTTCTCAAGTGGTTCGAACAGCGGGGATTCGAGACCCGGCAGGCGGAATCGGTGAATGAGGGGGAAGGCGACTTCCTCGTCATGGACCAGTGGATTCTCTCGGGCAGCGGCTTCCGTTCCGACCTGGCCGCCGGGCACGAGGCCGCGGAGGCCTTCGACCGCCCGCTGATCGGCCTGACGCTGGTCGACCCCCGGTTCTACCACCTCGACACGGCCGTCGCCGTGCTCGACGGACACCAGATCGCCTACTACCCGCAAGCCTTCTCCCCGGAGAGCAGGGACACCCTGCGGGAGTTGTTCCCCGACGCCGTCGTCGCCGACGAGGACGACGCCGCGGCGTTCGGACTCAATGCCATGTCGGACGGCCGCACCGTCGTGATGGCCGAGGCCGCGGCCCGGCTCGGGGCGAAGATCCGCGAGCGCGGATTCGACGTCATCGGCACGGACGTGAAGGAATTCCTCAAGGGCGGTGGCGGAGTCAAATGCCTCACTTTGGAGCTGCGAGACGTACCACCGAATCCGACATAACGCCCGCCGTTCTGCGGGTAGTCCGCGGAATCCGACGGTCGGCCCTCATTCCGTCCGGGACGGACGGCTGCTTTGATCGATCCACGGATGGAAAGAACGGGGGATGTTCGCATGGCAATCGGAATGGCCGCCACGAGTGAAATACTCGGGTCACAGGGAGAACTCCCAGGCGGCAGCGAGCAACTGAGACTCCATTTCAACGAGAGCCCTTACGGTGCGCCCGCCGCGGCTCTCGACGCGGCCGCGGCGGAACTGCGGAACCGGCACTCCCACTATCCCGACCACGAATGCTCGGAGATCAGGAAGCGCATCGCCCGGTCCCTCGGTATCAGTACCGACATGGTGGCCGTCACCAATGGCGCCGATGAACTCATCCAGCTGATCTCACTCACCTTCCTCGCCTCCTCCCACGGCCGTCCCGGAACCGTCGCGGTCACCGACCAGACCTTTCCCGGATACGCGGCGGCCGCGTCCGTCGCCGGGGCGACGCTGCGCACCGTTCCCCTGACTGACCACCGGATCCCGCCCGCCGCCGTCGCCGCGGCGTTCCACGACGGCGCACGTCTTGCGTTCGTGTGCAACCCGCACAACCCGAGCGGTACGGTCCTGGACCGGTCGGGCGTCGACGAGATCATCGACGCCGCCGAGGAGACCGGGGCCGTCGCCGTCTTCGACGAGGCCTACATCGAATTCGCCGGCCCGGAGCACGACATCACGCTCGACGCCGTACGCCGGGGCAGGCGTGCCCTGGTGATGCGCACCTTCTCCAAGGCCTGGGGACTGGCCGCGCTGCGCATCGGGTATGTGGTCGGCCCGGCCGAGCTCGTCGAACAGATCCGCAGGACCCGGCAGTCCATGCCGTTCAGCGTCAACCGTCTCGCCCAGCACGCGGCCGCTGCCGCTCTGGACCACCCGGAGTTCGTCACCGGAGTGCGGGAACGGACCACAGCCGCCCGTGAGCGGCTGGCCAAGGGGCTCGAAGCGGTCGGCGTGGACCACGTCCCCTCCGAGGCCAACTTCGTACTGATCCGTACGGACGCCGACAGCACCGCCGTGGCGAACCGGCTCGCCGCCGGGCACAGCGTGCTCGTCAGGGATCTCGCCCCGCTGGGCAAGCCGGGATTCCTACGCGTGACCGTCGGCACCGAGGAGCAGGTCGACCAGTTCTGCGCGGCGCTGTCCGCCGTCCTTTCACACACCATTACCGACATCGAGAGCGAGTAGGGATGTCCACCTCCGCACCGGCCGCTGACCCTGCGGTCATGACACCGGCCATGCTGTTCAACGGGTATGTCGGAGCCCACGCTTTCTACGCCCTCCACGAGCTCGGCGTACTCCGGCGCTGGGAGGAAGGCACCACGAAGGTCGCCGAACTCGCTCCGCACGCGGACGAGGACCGGCTCGTCGCCCTGCTGGTCACAATGGCCCGCCTCGGCTTCGTCACGCTGGACGGCACCACCGCCGAGCTCACCCCGACCGGGCGCGAACTCGTCCAGCAGCAAGGCTTCTTCACCTGGTGCGTGGGCGGGCACGGGGATGTCTGGCGGCAACTGGCCGGACTCGCGGGCGAGGGCCTGCGGTTCGGGCAGGACGTCCGGCGCAACGACGGCCGTGTCGCACTGGGCTGCGCCGAGGCGGACCGTGCGCTGATGCGCCCCACCCAGGACGAGGTGCTGGGCTCGATCGACTTCACCACTGCCGTCGACATCGGCTGCGGCGATGGCTCACGGCTGCTGGAGCTGTGCTCCGAGAACCCGGAGCGGCACGGCATCGGCATCGACATCAGCGCCGACGCCTGCGCCATGGCGGCGGAGCAGAGTCGGAAGCGAGGGCTGGCCGACCGGGTCGACTTCGTCCAGGCCAATGTCATCGAGCTGCTGAAATCGGACCGCACGTTCCCCGGTGCCGACCTCGTCGTCAGCATCTTCATGCTCCATGACCTGTTCGCGTCGACCGACGACCATCCCGAGCTGGTCCGCTCGCTCCGCCGGGTCTTCCCCGACGCGCGCTATTTCCTGCTGGCCGACACCGCCGCGCAGGACGAGGCCGAGCGCCGGGAACAGCCGCCCATCTTCTCCCTCGGCTTCGAACTGGCCCATTCCTTCATGGGCGTCCGGCTCCAGGCCCGCAGCACGTACGAGGAAGCCTTCGAGGCCGGCGGTCTGAAGATCGCCCGCCGTGAACCGTTCGGAGCCCCGTCCACGTGGCTCTACCTCCTCGAAGCGGTATGACCACGCCGCGTCGCCGGCGGGTCTTTGCGGCCGGTGGGCGGCAGCCACAGACAGAGCACGCGAAAGACAGGGGAAATCGGTGATTGATTCCGTAGTGATCGTCGGCGGTGGCACCGCGGGCTGGATGACGGCGTCCTATCTGAAGGCCGCCTTCGGCGACCGCCTGGGGGTGACCCTGGTCGAGTCCGAGCAGGTGTCCCGCATCGGTGTCGGCGAGGCCACGTTCAGCACGGTCCGGCACTTCTTCGACTACCTGGGCCTCGACGAGAGCGAATGGCTGCCGCAGTGCGCCGGCGGCTACAAGCTGGGCATCCGTTTCGAGAACTGGCGGGCCCCCGGCCACCACTTCTACCACCCCTTCGAGCGGCTCCGGTCCGTCGACGGGTTCTCCCTCGCGGACTGGTGGCTGCGGATCGGCGACCACAGTCGGCCGTTCGACCGGCAGTGCTTCATCACTTCGGCGCTGTGCGAGGCCAAGAGCTCGCCCCGGCTGATGGACGGCTCCATGTTCTCCACGGAGCTGGACGGTTCGCTGGGCCGCTCGACGCTGGAGGAGCAGCGCGCCCAGTTCCCGTACGCGTACCACTTCGACGCCGATCTGGTGGCGAAGTTCCTCGCCAAGTACAGCACCGACCGCGGTGTGCGGCACGTGACCGACGATGTGGTGGAGGTCGGCCAGGACGAGCGCGGCTGGCTCAGCCATGTCACGACCAAGGAGCACGGCCGGATCGAGGGCGATCTGTTCGTCGACTGCACGGGGTTCCGAGGACTGCTGATCAACAAGACCCTGGACGAGACCTTCGAGTCGTTCCAGGACGTTCTGCCGAACAACCGCGCCGTGGCGCTGCGGGTACCCCGTGAAGAAGCCACGGAGATGAACCCGTACACCACGGCGACGGCGATGGAGGCGGGCTGGATCTGGACGATCCCGCTCTTCCGGCGCAACGGCAACGGCTACGTCTACTCGGACGAGTACATCACGCCGGACGAGGCCGAGCAGACACTGCGGAACTTCGCCGCCCCCGGCCGGGACGACCTGGAGGCGAACCACATCCGGATGCGGATCGGCCGCAACCAGCGGTCGTGGGTGAAGAACTGCGTCGCGATCGGCCTGTCGAGTGCCTTCGTCGAGCCGCTGGAGTCCACCGGCATCTTCTTCATCCAGCACGGCATCGAGCAGCTGGTGAAGCACTTCCCGGACAAGCGCTGGGACCCGCGGCTGGCGGCCGACTACAACGACCGGGTCGCGCATGTCGTCGACGGCGTCAAGGAGTTCCTGGTGCTGCACTACGCGGCGGCCGCGCGGGACGACACGCCGTACTGGAAGGAGGCCAAGGTCCGTGCGATGCCCGAGGGGCTCAAGGAGCGGCTGGCGTCCGCCCGTTCGCACCTGCTGGACGAGGAGTCCATCTATCCGCGCTACCACGGCTTCGAGTCGTACTCGTGGAACGCGATGCTCATGGGTCTGGGATCCGAGCCCGAGAGGCCGCGGCCCGCGCTCGCCCACATCGACCCGGTCGGCGCCGAGCGCGAGTTCGCCCGGCTGAAGACGGAGGCCGACCAGATGGTCGCGGCGTTGCCCAGCTGCTACGACTACCTGGCCTCGCTCCACGCCTGACATTGCCGCACCGCACCGAGAGGTGAGTGAGCAAGGTGAGCACACACACTGTGAAAGGCTCCGCGGACGCCGGGGAGCACGACCGGTTCCGGGGCCTGATGAGATCCTTCCCGACCGGTGTCGCCGTGGTGACCGCGGTGAACCGGCACGACCGGCCGCACGGCATGACCTGTACGTCACTGAGCAGCGTCACCCTCGACCCGCCCAGCCTGCTGGTCTGTCTGAACACGGCGAGCGGCACGCTGGCAGCCATGCGCGACAGCGGTGCCTTCACCGTCAATCTGCTGCACGCCCGCGGCCGGGACGCGGCGGAGATCTTCTCCTCGCCGGTCGAGGAGCGGTTCGCGCGGGTCGGCTGGCGGCCGGCGCCGCGGCTCGGACAGCCCTGGCTCGAACAGGACGCCTTCGCGTTCGCCGAGTGCCGGCTGTCGGCCACCACCGTCGTCGGCGACCACACCGTCGTCTTCGGCGAGGTCGTCCACGTGGAGCAGAAGACGGACACACCGCTGCTGTACGGGCAGCAGCGCTTCTCCCAGTGGCCCATGGACCAGCAGGCGGCGCACTGACCGAGGCGGGATTACCCGGCCCCGCACGGCACATCGGAACCGGATCGGAAGGAGAAGACCGGGATGACCAAGAACCGCGCCTCCCTCGCGGATACGAACCACCCCGTCGGCGTGCGCGTGCGCATGGTCCTGGGACTGCTCGTCCTCGTCACCGCGTGCGCCGTGTGGGGGCCGGGGCTGTTGCAGGGAGCGGAGGGCAGCGGTGTCAGCAGCAAGCCCGCTCGCTTCCTGCTCGCGGCCGCCGCCGTCCTCGGCGCGAGCCATCTGCTGGGTGCCCTGATGCGGCGCTGGCGCCAGCCGGCGGTGATCGGCGAGATTCTGGGCGGGCTGCTGATGGGCCCGTCCGTCCTGGGGCTGGTGTGGCCGGATGCCACGGCCTGGCTGTTCCCGGCGGAGGTGCTGGCTCCGCTCGGACTCGCCGCCCAGCTGGGGCTCGTCCTGTTCATGTTCCTGCTCGGCAGCGAGCTTCGCACCGACCAGGTGACGAGACCGGGCTCCACCGGAGTGGTCGTGCTGGGTGCGATGGGTGTTCCCTTCGTGGCCGGTGCCGGAATCGCGCTCTTCGCGGCGGAGAAGCTCACCGGCGGGGCCGGGCACTCCACCGCGAGTGTGCTCTTCTTCGGCCTCGCCCTTTCCATCACCGCATTGCCCGTGCTCGCCCGCATCCTGGTCGACCTGGAACTCGCGAAGAGCCGAGTGGGAGTGTCCGCCCTGGCGGCGGCCGCTACGGGTGACGGAGCGGCGTGGACGGTACTCGCGCTGATCCTGGCGAACACCGGGCTGAGCGGGTTCACCAGCGCTTGGACGACCCCGTGCCTCGCGGTGGCGCTGGTGCTGGTCACCGTGTTCTGTGTGAAGCCGGCGCTCGCCGCGCTGGAGCGGCGGGTCCGCGACAACGGCCCTGTGCTGCTGGCGGTCCTGGTGGTCGGCGCGCTGTCCTACGCCGCCGTCACCGAGCTCATCGGGCTGCACGCCGCCGTCGGCGCGTTCCTGTTCGGGGCGGCCGCGCCGAGGGGGTCCAAGGCCGTGGAGCGCACCGGCCTGCGCCTGCGCGGCTTCGTGGTGACCGTCATGCTGCCGCTGTTCTTCGCCCAGATCGGGCTGAGCACCTCGGTGGCCCTACTCGGCTCCGACCTGGGCAGCTGGCTGTTGCTGGCCGTCGTCCTCGTCGCGGCGGTCGGCAGCAAGGTCGTGGGTGCGGGGGCGGCCGCCCGGCTCACCGGCATGAGCGGTCCGGAGGCACTGCGCTTCGGGTTCCTCATGAACTGCCGGGGTGTCACCGAACTCGTCGTGGCCAGCATTGGACTTCAGTACGGGCTGGTGAGCGAGGTCGGGTTCACGATCCTCGTGCTCGTCGCGATCGTCACCACCGCGGTGACCGGCCCCTTGCTGCGCGTACTGGCCGCCCGGGAGGCCGCCCGCGCATCCTCCGCGGCACGCGAGCCCGAGTGCCTGACGCTCTGACATCCCCGCCTGGCCCCTCTCGCCCGCACACCCGTCCATCCGCCCGACTTCCAGAAGGAGAGCCCAGTTGACAGCCATCACCACCACCCCCGCGACGACCGGCCGCCCTGCCGCCGAGGCCGGGTCCGGTCCCGTCCTCGGTGGCTGGAGCGGGGACGCGGACTACTTCCGGTTCCAGGAGCACCAGGGCTACCAGCCGCAGGCCGTGATGGACGTGCTGCACGGCAGGGTTCTCGGAGCCGTGTTCCGGGGCATGGTCCCGGCCGGTGTCTGCACCGAACTGGCCGAGCGTTTCTGGCAGAACGACGAGGCTCGCAGCCGCGACGGCGAGGCCCCCGTCCGGTACATCGGCGCGTACCACTACCACAAGACCACCGAGACCTACCTCGATGAGTGTGCGGAGATCGAGACCGCTCTCGACGACGTCCTGGCCGTCAAAGGCGACCCGCTCGCCGCGTTCTACGACGGCCTCGCCGGTGCTCTGGCAGCCGAGGAGGGTACCGTCCGGCGGGCTGCTCACCAGGGCCGCCAGGCCTGCCGGGGCGTGCTGCGCTCCTGGTTCGGCCGCGGGGAGTACGCGCTGCTGCCGCACGAGGACCGCGGCCAGTGCCGTGAGCCGCAGCAGGCGGACTTCGAGATCCAGGGCGCCCTCGACCACCAGATCTGCGCCCTCAACATCTGCCTGGAGAACGGGGCCGGAGGCCGCCTCGGCGTGTGGAACATCCAGCCCGACGAGGACAGCAAGCGCCGGCTGGGCACCGAGTACACAGGCTCGCCATACCCCATCGAGACGCTGGACGGCGTCCAAAGCACCTGGCTGACCATCAACCCGGGCGACGTCTACATCTTCAACGGCTCGCATGTTCACGCCGTGGAGCCGAGTGCCGCGCCCGGGGTCCACCGCACCACGCTGTCCGGGCTGTTCGCGTTCATCGACGACACGACGGTGGTCTCCTGGACATGAGCGTTCACTCACCTGTCGACGGCCGCCCGGCGGCCGTCCCAGCCGAAACCCCCGAGACCGGTGGACTGCGCCGGTCCCTGTCCGGTCGCCAGATCGGCATGATCTCCATCGGCGGCACCATCGGCACCGGCCTCTTCCTCGGCTCGGGGCTGGCCATCTCGCTGGCCGGCCCGGCGGTCCTGGTGGCGTACGCGGCCGGAGCCATCGTCGCGGTCCTCCTCGCCTACGCCCTTGCCGAAATGACGGTGGAGCACCCGGAGGCCGGTGGATTCGGCGCTGTCACCCGCCGCTACCTGGGTCCCCTCGCGGGCTTCGTCCAGCGGTGGATCTACTGGACGACGCAGGTGATCATCAGCGGCAGTGAGGTAGTCGCGGTGGGCCTGTACGTCCGCTACTGGTGGCCCCAGCTCCCGCTGTGGACGGCGGTGACCGCGTTCGGTCTGCTCATCCTCGCCGTGAATCTCGCCTCGGTACGGCTGTTCGGCGAGGTGGAGTACTGGTCGGCGATGATCAAGGTGACGACCATCGTGGTCTTCATCGTCTGCGGCCTCGCCTACGTGTTCCTCGGCCTTCCGGGGCACCCGGCGACCGGCGTGTCCGCTTGGACCGCCGACGGCGGCTTCGCGCCGCATGGAGTCACCGGTGTCGTGCTCGCCCTGGCCGTCGTCACCCTGAGCTACGGCGGGGTGGAGGCCTTCGCACTGAGCGCCGCCGAGTCCCGCGATCCGGCCAGAGACCTGCCGCGCGCCGCCCGTGGAACCGTGGCCCGGCTGGTGCTGTTCTACCTGCTGTCCACGGCCGTCCTGGTGTCCATCGTGCCGTGGCGGGAGACAGCGGGCGCCGACGGCATCAAGCAGAGCCCGTTCGTACGGCTCTTCGATGTGGCCGGTGTGCCGGCCGCCGCCGGGCTGATGAACTTCGTCGTCCTCACCGCCGCGCTGTCCGCTGCCAACTCCCAGCTCTACATCGCCTCCCGCACCATGTTCTCGCTCTCCCGTGACAAGTGCGCTCCGGCCGCTCTGGGCCGGGTCGGGAGGCAGGGCAGCCCCGTCAATGCCGTGCTGGCCTCCACCGCCGGGCTCGCCCTCGCGGGCGTGGTCTCGGCGGTCTCGCCCGACGACGCGTTCCCGCTGCTGCTCGGGATCGGCCTCTTCGGCGGCATGGCCACCTGGCTGATCATCTTCGCCAGCCATCTCGCGTTCCGGCGCAGGAGGGCCTCAGCCGGGCTGGGACGGGCAACCGTCAGCCTTCCGGGCGCGCCGTTCACCACTGTCGCGGCGATGCTCTTCGTCGTCGGGGTCCTGGTGGCCTCCGCCTTCACCGGTCCCTTCGCCATCGCCTGGAAGGTCGGTCTGCCCTTCCTCGTCCTCCTGGCCGTCCTCCACCCGCTCGTACGAAGGAAGAAGTGACCGACCATGGCCCAGAGCAGAGTCGTCGTCATCGTCGACGCCTACTCCACCCAGCGTTATCTCGCCCCCCTGTTCAAGGAACGCGGTTACACCTGCGTCCACGTCCAGAGCACCCCGGTGATCCCGCCGCTGGTCCGGCACACCTTCATCGAGGAGAACTTCACCGCCAACATCGTGCACGCGGGTGATGTCGACGCCACCCTCCGGGCACTCGCCGAGATCCGGCCGGAAGTACTGATCCCCGGCATGGAGAGCGGTGTCGAACTGGCCGACACACTCGCCGAGTCGCTCGGGCTGCGCTCCAACGGCACCGCTCTCAGCCCGGCCCGGCGCGACAAGTACCGCATGGTCGAGGCAGTGCGGGCGGCCGGTGTGCCGGCCGCCGAGCAGGTCCGCGCCGCCCGGTGGGACGAGATCGTCGAGTGGTACGCCGCGATCGGCGGCGGCCGGGTCGTCCTCAAGCCGCTCAAGAGCTCGGGCAACGACGGCGTGGCCTTCTGCGACACCGAGGAGGAGCTGGCGGCTGCCTTCCGCGCGGTCGTCGGCCGGCGCAGCGCCCTGGACCTGCTCAACGACGCGGTCGTCGTTCAGGAGTACCTGGAGGGCGTCGAGTACTACGTCAACTCGGTGAGTCTGGACGGCGTCCACTACGCCTGCGACATCTGGAAGACCCAGCACCTCAACGTCAACGGTGTCCGCGACCTTCTCGGCGGTTCCCAGCTGCTGCCCAGCACCGGCCCGGAGCAGTCGGTGCTGACGGAGTACGCCTTCTCGGTCCTGGACGCCCTCGGCATCCGCAACGGACCAGCGCACACCGAGCTGAAACTCACCCCGAAGGGCCCGCGCCTGGTTGAGACGGGCGCCCGCATATGCGGCGCTGACCTGCCCGTGCTCACCGGCAAGGCGATCGGCGCGAGCCAGTTGGAATGGACCGTCGACGCCTACCTGGATCCCGACGGGTTCAAGGAGCGGGCCACCCGGCCGTACGAGATCCAGCGGCACGCCGTCTGCGTCAACATGATCGCCCCCGCTTCCGGGACCCTGCGGTCGCTGCCGCGGATGGACGAACTCCGCGGTCTGGAGAGCTACCACGACGTGCTGATGCGCGTGCGGCCGGGCGCCCCGGTCGCCCGCACCGTCAACGACTTCAGCTACCCGATGCTTGTCCACCTGCTGCACGAGGTGGAGGGCTACGTCCTACGTGACTACACGACCGCACGCTACCTGGACGGTGCCGGCTTCTACGAACTCGAACACGCAACCGCTCACTGACGGCACGACGGAAAGATCTGGAGGATCCCCATGGCCACGCATACTCCCGGCGACAACACAGAGCGGCCTCTGCTACTGCTGGTCGGTCCCGGGATGCAGTTGTTCCGCGAGTACCTCTTCAAGTCCATCAGCACCCGCTATCGCGTGCATCTGCTCAACACGGCCCAGCCCAGCTGGGAGGCGCCGTATCTGAGCGGGCACACCGTGGTCGCGGACATGGGCGCGGAGACGCTCACGGCGGCCGCGCAGAAGGTCGCCGCCGAGGAACCGCTGGCCGGTGTGCTGTCCTGGGACGAGGCACGGATCCTGTCGGCCGCGCACGTTGCCGCCGCCCTCGGGCTGCCGGGCGGTGACGTGGAGGCCGTCGAACGCTGTCGCGACAAGTTCCTCACCCGCGAGGCGCTCGCCGTCGCGGGAGTCCCACAGCCCATGTTCCACCTGGTGACCGATGTGCAGGAGGCACTGGCCGCCGCGGACCGCATCGGCTACCCCGTGGTCCTCAAACCGCGCAGCGCGGCGGCGAGTTATGGCGTCGTGCTGGTCGCCGACGCCGCGGAGCTGGCCGCGCGGTTCCCGTTCTCCCGGGAGGCGACGGTCCCCGACGCGCCGCGCCATGAGAGCGCCGTCCTCGTAGAGGAGTATCTCGACGCCCCGGAGATCAGCGTCGACGCCGTCGTGCACCGCGGCGAGGCCACGCCCATGTACGTGGCCCGCAAGCAGACCGGGTTCCCGCCCTACTTCGAGGAGACCGGTCACCTCCTGGATGCCGCCGACCCGCTCCTCGGCGACCCGGCCCTCCTGACCGCCCTGCGGGACACGCACCGGGCCCTCGGCTACCAGGACGGCTGGACGCACACCGAGTTCAAGCTCACCGCCGACGGGCCCAAGGTCATCGAGGTCAACGGCCGGCTCGGCGGCGACCTCATCCCGCATCTGGGTGCCCTCGCCGCCGGGAGCGACCCTGGCCTGGCCGCTGCGTCCGCCGCCTGCGGCCGTCCGCCGCACACCGCGCGCACGCGGTCTCTCGTCGCCGGCATCCGGTTCTTCTACCCGGAGGCCGACGAGACCGTGATCGACTCGGTGTCCTTCGACGAGGACGCCCTCGCACCGCTCGTCAGCTCTGCCGTTGTCGTCGCCCGGCCCGGCAGTGTCGTTTCGCCGCCGCCGAAGGGCATCACCTCTGGGCGCATAGCCTTCGCCACTGCCCTGGCCGACAGTGCGGACAAGTGCCGGGCCGCGCTGGACAGCGCCGAGTCAGCGCTGCGGGTCCGGCTCGTCCCGGCGGGAGGCTCCGCATGACCGAGGCCACCCATGTCGTCGTCGGGTTCGGCAACCTCGTCGCCGAACTCGACCGGCACCTCACCGGCGCCCGGCTGCTGGTGCTGGAGGAGCCGGAGATCATCGAGGCCCGCGGGGTGGCCGAGAGGGTCGCCGCGCTGCCGTCCGCCGTGGGGCTGGTGCCCGCGCCGACCCAGAGCGAGGAGGACGAGGACCTCACGGCGCTCGTCAAGGGCGTCCCCCGCCCGGACGGGGTCCGAGCCGTCATTCCCGTGAACGAGTACGCGGTCGTGGCTGCCGCCGCGCTCGCCGAGGCATGGGGCCTGCCCGGGGCCGACGTGACCGCGGCCCGCGCCTTCCGCGACAAGGCACGGCTGCGCGCGGCCGTCGCGGACACCGGCATCGGGCAGCCCGACTGGCGGCTGGTGACCGGACCGGCTGAGGTGGAGGAGTTCCGGGCCCGGCACGGCGGCGCCTGCGTGATCAAACCGGCCAACCGCCAGGCCAGTCTCGGCGTCAGCCTGCTCTCCCCCGGCGACCCGGTCGAGGCCGCCTGGCGCAGCGCGGTCGACGTGGACGAGACCCTCACCCGCACCGGACGGGTGCCCACGGGCCGGTACCTCGCCGAACAGCGGCTGTACGGGCCCGAGGTCAGCGTGGAGGCACTCGTCCACGACGGCCGGATCGTCTTCGAGAACATCACCGCCAAGACCGTCCAGTCGGGCGCCAACCCCGTCGAACTCGGCCAGGGCGTGCCCGCCGCGTTGCCCGGCCCGGTCACCGAGGCCCTCGCCGCCGGTGTCCGCGGCCTCGTCCGGGGCACCGGCTTCCGCAGCGGAGTGCTGCACGCGGAGTGGATCCTCGTCGACGGCCGCGATCCGCACCTTGTCGAGTGCGCCGCCCGCCTGCCCGGCGACAACATCCCGCACCTCATCGGCCTCGCCTACGGCGCCAGCCTGTTCAGCGCCTACGCCGCCGTACTGGAAGGGCACATTCCCGACCTGCCCGGCCGGCCCGTGCGCGGGGCCGCCATCCGTTTTCTCACCGCGCCTCCCGGCATCGTGCGCGAAGTGGCGGGCCGTGACGAGACGATGCGACTGCCCGGCGCCCACGAGGTGGAGATCGACGTGGCGCCGGGCGACCGCATCGACGCGGTGACCAGTTCCTGGCAGCGGTCCGGGCAGGTGACGGCGACGGCCGGCGACGGCCCGGCCGCGGTGGCGCGTGCCGAGGAGCTGGCGGCCCGCATCCGCATCACGACCGAACGGTCACCCTCATGAGCAGGCTCAGGCGGGTGACCTCGCTGCTCCCGGACTCGCCCGGAGGACGGCTCTTCGTCGGGCTGACGTTCGTCGACTCCCTTGGTACGGGGCTGTACCTCGCCGGTGCCGTCGTCTACTTCGTCCACGGGATCGGGCTCACCAACGGCCAGATCGGAACCGCCCTCAGCCTCGCCGGAATCGTCGGGTTCGTCACCGCCGTGCCCATGGGCATCGCGGCGGACCGGTTCGGTGCGAAGCGCTTGCTCGTGCTCGTGCAGTTCTGGCGGGCCGGCTGGTTCACCGCGCTGGCCCTGTGCACAGGGCCGTACTCCTTCGGGCTTGTGGCCTGCGGCCTGGCCGTGGCGGAGAGCGCCACTCCGGCGCTGTCACAGGCCGTGATCGCCGACGCCGTCGGCGACGCTCAGCGCAACCGGACGATGGCGCTCGTCCGGTCCGTGCGGAACATCGGTTTCTCGGTGGGCGCCCTGCTCGCCGCCCCGCTGGTCAGCACCGATCGGAGCTGGACGGCACTGGTCGTCGTGCTCGGCAACGCTCTGTCGTTCGCCGTGGTCGGTGCCCTGCTGACCCGGCTGCGCACGCCCCGGACCACCCGCGCGCACAGCACCGGCCTGCTCGCGCAGATCAAGGGTTTTCGCAGCCCCCGCTACCTGGTTCTAGCCGCCCTCACCAGTGTGCTGTCCCTGCACATGACACTGCTGCCAGTCGTCATCCCGCTGTGGATCATCCAGGGCACCGACGCGTCCGCCTGGACCATCTCCGCCCTGCTGGTGGTCAACACCGGCATGGCCGTCTTCCTGCAGATCCCGCTTTCCAAGCGGGCCGAGGACGTTCCCGGCAGCACGGTTCTGCTGCGCTGGTCGGGCCCCGCTCTCGCCGCCTGCTGCGCCGCCATGATCGCGGCCTCTCTCGCCTCCGGCTGGGCAGCCGTCGGACTTCTCGCCGTCGGCATGGTCTGCATGACCCTGGCCGAGATCTGGCAGTCCGCGGCCGGCTGGACGCTCTCGTACGCTTTCGCCCCCGCACGCCACCGGGTCCAGTACCTGGCCGTGTTCAGCCTCAGCGGACTGGTCGCCCAGGAGATCGCCGGACCGGGTGTACTGGGCGGCCTCATGATCGACGCCGGCCGAATCGGCTGGGCCGTCCTCGCCGCCGTGTTCCTCCTGTCCGTGCCGCTCGTGGGCCCCGTCGTCGGCGCACTCGCCCGGCAAGGACCGGACCCCGGCGAACCGCCGGGCACGGAGGAGCCGGCCGGGGCCCAGGGCAACCGTGATCGCATCCCCTCTCACACACAGGAGTCTCCGTGATTCTGACGGGCAACGAGATCGAGCGTGAGTGGGCCAATGGGCGCATCACCATTGAGCCGTTCACACCGGAACAGGTCAATCCGAACAGCTACAACTTCCGCCTCGGCCGCACCCTGCGGGTGTACCGGGACATGCCGCTCGACGCGAAGCGCACCAACGAGTTCGAAGAGATCGAGCTGCCTGACGAGGGCTACGTCCTGGAACCGGGTCGGCTCTATCTCGCCCACACCATCGAGGTGCTGGGCAGCAAGCTGTACGCGCCGACCTTCGCGGCACGCTCCTCGGTGGCCCGGCTCGGTATCTTCATCAACCTCTCGGCGAGCCTCGGCGACATCGGCTTCACCGGCCAGTGGACGCTGCAGCTCTACACCCTGAACCGGGTCCGGGTGTACCCGGGCATCAACATCGGCCAGATGATGTGGTGGCGCCCGCAGGGCGAGATCCTGCTGTACGACGGCAAGTACCAGGGATCCGTCGGGCCTCGGTCCAGCGACATCCACATCGACATCGACAAGCAGTTCGCGCGTCAGCGGTTCCCCGGCCTTGGTGCCAGTGTCGATGTGTCCGAAGTGGGGCCGAAATTCGCCCAGTTGGCCGCACACAGCCGCGACCACCGGGTGCCGACGGGGTTCTGCGTCCCTGCGGGAGAGTTCGCCGACGCGCTGACGGAAGAGCAGAGCGCGGGCCTGGCGGAGGCCTTCGCCGACCTGCGGGCCACCGTCGGGGCCTTCTACACCGACTCCGTCGAGCACATCGCCAAGATCGGCGCGCAGGTCCGGCTGCCCGAACAGGCCAGGACCCTGCTCATCGCCCGGCTGCGGGATGTCTTCAAGGACGCGGACGGCACCGAACTGGCCGTGCGCTCCTCGGGAATCGAGGAGGACACCGAGGCGTCCAGCCTGGCCGGGGTCCACCACACCGTCCTCGGGGTGACCGGGGCCGACGAGGTCGTCGCCGCCGTCGAACGCTGCTGGGCGTCGTACTACGAGCCGGCCGCGGTCGCGGCCCGGGTCCGCACCGGCAACTACGACCCGGTGCCGCGGCTCGCGGTGATCGTGCAGGCCCTGGTGCGGCCCGCGGTCGCGGGCGTGGCCTTCACCGGCCTGGACGGGGACGCCGACGAACGGGTCACCGTGGAGTACGTGGAGGGCCTGGCCGACGGACTGGTCGCCGGCGTCGCCGTGCCGGAGCGGGTCACCTCCGCCCGGCCGGTGCCGGCCGACCACCCTCACCACGCGGTCCTCGACGAGGTGATACGGCTCGCCCGGGCGCTGAAGCAGCGGCACGGGCACGACGTAGACGTCGAGTGGGCCGCTGACGACGAGGGTGTCCACCTCGTCCAGATCCGCCCGCTGACGGCATCGCGTCAGTCCGCGCACGCCGACCCCGAGCCCCGGGTCGAGGCGCACAGCCTCTACTTCGACGAGCTGCCCGCCGGTTTCCACCTCGGTGAGGTCGCCGCCGTCTACGGCTCGTACGTCGCCAAGCGCGGTCCCGCGTACCGGCTGGCCCAGGAGAGAGACATCACGGTCGGCGCCGGCTGGGTCCTTCAGTACAACGGGCGTGGTCTGCACGACGAGGAGGCCACGGCCCGCCTGGCCGCCACGCTCGCCGGTGGCGGGTCCGAGGAGTGCGTCCTGGACTTCGGTGACACACTGCGGCAGATCGTGGTGCCCAAGGAGGAGGTCGTCGCCTGCCTGGTGCAGGCCACCGGTGCCGCCCCGGACGCCACGGCGCTGCACGCGATCGTGGTCCGCGACTTCCACCGCGGGCGGCTCGGGGTGATCTCCCGCCTGGCCGGCGAGGGTCTGGTCGTCGAGTTCACCGCCGACGGGCTTATGGCCCTCAACCGCGGTACCGCCGGTGGCGAGACAGTCCTGGTGCGCCACCTCGGCCAGGACCTGACGGAGCCGGGCAACGTGTCCGCACCGCCCGGCGGGGAGGCACTCCTGCCGCACCTCGCCGGCATCGCCCGATTCACGACGGCGATGCACGAGGCACACGGCCCGCTCACGCTGGAGTGGGTCCTCGCAGGCGAGGAGCTGTACTTCGTCGACTACTCGCTGCTCGGTTCGCACGACGCGGTCACCGTGTCCGGCGAGGGCGTGCTCATCTCGCCCGGCACCGCCCGCGGCCCCCTGCTGCGCCTGGACGACGAGGACGAGCTGCTGACCCGGCTGTCGATCGGACCCGCCGTCAGCATCGACAAGGCCCAGGACGTCGGGGAGCACGAGGGCATGGCCCGGATCCTCGACCGCGTCGCGGCCTGCGACGGCAAGCCGGTCGTGTACGCCACCCGCCCGTATGCCGTGCTCTCCATCCTCATCGGTCAGGTCGCGGGCTTCGTCTTCGAACAGGGCTCGACCCTCGGCCACCTGGCGATCCTGCTCCGCGAGGCCGGTGTGCCCGCCGTGGCAGCAGGCGGCGCGGTCGACGGAACAGAGGCAGTCATCAGCGACGGCACGGTCACCACGGCCGGCCGGAAGGAGGATCAGCCGTGACCGGCACCCGGCTTACGGACCCGAAGGCTTGGCTGGTACTGGGCGGCCTGCATCTGCTGAACGGCACCGCGCCGTTGCGGGACTCCGACCCGGTGGTACTGGTGCCGCTGGCCCAGCCGGTGGAGACGGCCATGCCCAGCAACACGATCGTAGTCGCCTGGAACGACCTGGAGGGCGTCGAACTCCGCGCGCGCACGGTCGACGGGTCCCGGCGGCACAGCGTGCTCGCGGACGGCGCGATGCTCTTCCCGGACATGCTGCCCGGCACCGCGCTGAGGGCCGCGGTCACCGCGGTGACGGATCTGCCGCCCGGCGAGCAGGGCCCGTTGGTGCCGCTGTTCTACGTCAGCGGCGACTCCGCCGGCCTGCACGTCCACAGCCAGGTGCGGTTTCTCGCCGAGGACGCCTGCTTCATCCGCATCACCCCCGAACCGGTCGCCGTCGGCGACGATCCCGAGGACCTGACGTGGCTCGCCGGAGCGGTCAACACGCACGCGGAGCAGTTCCTCTTCCTCAACAACCATCAGCGGTACTACCGCAAGTGCTTCGGCGGCAACGAGCTGGAGTACAAGTACACGCTGACTGGTCCGGTCGACTCCTGGGGTCTCACGCTGGAGCTGTACCGCCGGGTCCGCGGCGGCGAACTGCCCGGCCATGTCATGGAGTACCGGGACGAGTTCCAGGCGTGGGACTACCTCAACCACCTCTTCGAAGTGACCGGGCCCGAAGCCGAGCGCGGCTATGTGTCGTTCATCCCGACGACGGACGGCAAGCACCTCGTCAAGCGCAAGTGGTACGCGGAAGACACCTTCAACCGCCGCGAGACGCACACCTACGGGGTACGGGTCGAGGACGACGGCGGGTTCGAGCGGTACATCCAGGAGGAGCTGAAGGTCCAGGCCGTGCGGATGCCGTCATTCCGGCGGGTGCGCTACGACATCAACTTCGAGTCGGTGCGCACCGGTCACGTCTACGGCATCTTCTTCGACCACTGCAGCCTGGTCGACGACCGGGACGTCGTACTCAACCAGTGCGAGCTGGAGTACCTGCGCAGCCGCACCGCCGTCGAACCCGACGAGGCCGCGGCGCTGGCCGAGATGGACGAGATCGCCTCCTGGCTGGAGGGCTTCCTGCGGGAGCACGGACTGGACAGCACCCGGGGCTTCTACTCGAAGCGGACCTTCCTGAAGGACGTAGTGGCGGCTCGTCCCTCCCTGTCGGGCGTGGTGGGCTGACATGGCGGTCACCTCTCCCCGGTCCGTGCTGCTCGACCTCGATGGGACCCTGCACGCCAAGGGCGCACGCATCCCCGGCTCGGCGGAGGCCGTGGCCGAGCTGCGGGAACTGGGCTTCGCCCTGCGGTTCCTCACCAACACCGACTCCCGGCCGGCCGAGGACATCCTCGCCGCGCTCGCGGACCGCGGCCTGGACGTACGCGAGGAGGAGCTGTTCACGCCGGTGCTCGCAGCGCGGGCGTATCTCACCGGCACCCCGGACGCCCGGGTGTACCCGCTGGTGTCGCGTGCGCTGCGGGCGGGGTTCGGCACGCCGGACGGAGGCCCGTACACACACGTCCTGGTCGGCGACTGCCGGGACACGCTGGACTACCCGGCGCTCGACGGCGCGTTTCGGGCGCTCCGCACGGGCGCGGAGCTCGTGGCGTTGCAGCGCGGCCGCTACTTCAAGAGCGCCGACGGCGACCACATCGACACCGGTGGGGTGGTGGCCGCCCTCGAGTACGCGGCGGGGGTCTCCGCACGGGTGCTCGGCAAGCCGTCGGCCGACTTCTTCGCCCTGGCGGCGGCGTCGCTGAGCACTGATCCGGACGGCTGCGTCGTGGTCGGCGACGATGCGACGACGGACATCGCGGGCGGGCGGGCCGCCGGACTGCGGACCGTGCAGGTCCGTACCGGGAAGTACGCCGATCAGCTCGCGGAGGGCAGCCACCGTGAGGCCGACCACGTAGTCGACTCCGTCGCCGATGTGCCCGCGCTGTTGAGGGAGTTGACGGCAGCATGACCGTGTACTGGGTGGTGTGGGACGCGGCGGCGCATTGGGTGGTGGACCGGCTGGACCGGGAGGGTGCGCTACCCGCCGTCGGTCGGCTCCGTCGCCTCGGGACGTTCGCCGCGGCCCGGCCGGCCCGGCCCAACTGCCAGACCCCGCCGTCACTGGCCACTCTGTTCACCGGCAGCTGGCCGAGGGAGCACGGCGTGACCGGATTCACCGTGCCCGGCGGGGGAAGTGACGATCCGTGGAGTCATGTCAGCGGCTTCTCACCGCAGTTCCCCGCGGTGCGGCCGGTGTGGGACGCGCTCGCCGATCGTGGTCTGCGCGGCGCGTTCGTCCACACACCCTGGGTGTTCGGCGCGTCCGACACCACCGCCCCGTACGTTGACGCGGCCGTCGAGGCGTACAGCCGCCGGGTGGTCCGCCACGATGTGTTCGCGGTGCGGCCCGGCGGCGGGCGCACCCGCCCGTGGCAGCTGGGACCGTACGTGCTCCAGGTCTCCGATCCCGAGCCGGGCGGTCCGGTGACAGTGCGCACCGCGGACGGCGCCGGCGTCACCCTCGTACCGGGCGGTGGCTGGCATCCCCTGCGCCTCGCCGCGGCAGAGGATGCCCCGGGCACCTGGCTGGCGTACGTGCGGGGCGCGGAGGGGCCGCTCGTGGTCCACACCGGTGTCTGGCGGCCGCGGTTCGCGGGCGGCGACGATGCGGTGGTGGACGCGCTGAGGTCCGCCTCCGCGTATCCGTTCGCCGGCGAGGGCGTGGGCCCGCTGTACCGGTCCGGGGCCTTCGGGCCGCGTCTCGCCGAGGGCGGCGACGGCAGCGCGGAGGACGTGTTCCTCTCGTCCGTGGAGTGCGTGGCACGCTCCTTCGGCGCGGCCGTCGACGCGGTGCTCGCCGCGCACACGGCCGATCTGGTCGTCGTCTACCTGCCGATGACCGACGACGTAGGCCATGAACTGCTCGGCTGGTGCGACCCCCAGAGCGCGGCCCATCGGCCGGATATCGCCGACACCGCGTGGGAGAGGATCACCCGCTGCTACCGGTGGGCGGACGCCGTCCTGGACCGGGTCCTGGACCGGGCCGGGCCGGGCGACACCGTGCTGCTCGGCGCGGACCACGGGATGGTCGGCAGCACTCATCTGGTGCACCTCAACGAGCAGCTGATCCGGGCGGGCCTGGCGGCCCGCGGCCCGGACGGGGCGGTCGAGCCGGAGCGCTCGGCGGTCTACTACCACCCGGCGAACAACGGCTCCCTGTGGGCCGGCCCGGCAGCGTCCGCGGAACCCGGCGCGGAGCTGGAACGGGCCATGCGGGTACTGGAGGACATCACCGACCCCGGTACCGGCACCCGGGTCGTGGCCCGCTTCCTGGACGAGGACGGCGGTCCGCTCGCCCCCGAGGCCGCCGACGGCATCGGGCCCGTGTACGTGGCGCTGGCGGACGACTACCAGCCTACGGCGGCCTCCGGTGCCGACGGGCCGGTGGTCCGCCGGACCCCCAAGCCCGGTGCCCATGTCGTCAACACCGGCAGCAGTCGGCTGCATGCCGTCTTCGCGGCGGTGGCACCGGGCATCGCGCCGGGCTCCGGTCCCCCGGTCGTCGACAACACCCTGCCCTCCCGGCTTGTCGCACGACAGCTGGGCCTCCCCGTATCCGACCTCTCGACGAAGGACCCGGTCTTGGGCACTTGTGTGGCATCACCACTCACCGTTCCGCTGGCGGAACTCGTCTCGAAGCGCAGCGCGCACGTCTCCGGCTTCCTCGCCGACCGTGGCCTGTCGCCGCAGTGGCTCTCCGGCCTGATGAGGGAACGCGTCGGAGAGGGGCTGCTGCTCCTCACCAGCTCGCCCGTGCACGGCCTGGCCAACTCCACGAGCGACCTGGACTTCATCCGCATCCAGGAGAAGCCGATCACCGGCCCCCGGATCTCGACCAAGATCTTCGAGGGCGGGCACCACCTGGAGGTGGTCTCGTTCTCCCGCGCCGAGCTGCAAGCGAACCTGCACCATCTCGTCGAACTGGCCGCGCGCGAACCCGGCGGGACCATCACCGGCTTCCGCCGCTGGGACAAGGAGCGCGAGCCGCGCCGCAAGCAGACCGAGCGGATCGTCAACGGCATCACGCTGGACGGCGAAGCACCGTTCCTGGACTGGCTGCCCGCGCTCAGCACGGTCTGGTCCCGGGCGGCACTGCACTCGGCGCTGGAGCAGGTGGTGCACCTGTCCCTCGCGGAAGCCGCGGGCGAACGGCGTGGACGGGTGGGCTATGCCTTCAACACGCTGCTGCACCTCATGGACGCGCTGCTGTCCGACCACAGCGACGTCTACACGACCCGCAAGTGGTACCTGCTGCGCTGGGCCCGGCTGGTCCGCGAGGCCGGCTGGCGCGATGCCCGCACTCAGGCCGTCGCGTCCGAGGTGGAGCGGTTGCGCAAGCAGATCGGCAGCGTGCTGCTGGACGCCGCGGACGAACGCCCGATGGCGCCTGAATACCTCGCGCTCGCGGAGGAGACCGCGGGGGCGACGGACACCGCGGCGCGGATCACGATCCGCTGTGTCCCCGTGGACGGCGCACGCACCCACGCGTTCCTGCCCGGCGCCTCGATGCTGCTGGCTGCGGGCGGCGGCCTCGTGCTGCCGGGCCAGGGCGAGCAGGCTTTGCCGCTCGCGCATCCCGTCGCCCTCGCCGACCTGGCGGGCCTGGACGCCGGCGCCGCCGCACGGCTGCTGCGCTCCCTGCGGGCGGGCGCGTACCGGCTGGAGATCGACTACGTCGAAGAGGAGACCGCATGAGCCCCGCCGTCCGGGAATCCCTGCCCGAAGCCGCACGGGAGGTGACGGTCCTGCCGGGTGTGCGGGCCGGACATGTGCTGCCCGCCGCGCACGCCGTCGAGACCTGGGTCCAGGTGGCGTGGCTCATGCTCGCGGAGGGCCGCGCCTACGTCGAGGACCTGGAAGGAGGTGTGGAGCAGCCGCAGATGCAGCAGTCGGCCAAGCTGCGGCTGCTGGAACAGCTCGCCGACATCGACCAGCGGCTGGCCGGCCGGGTCCCGTCCGGTGACGCGCACTGTCTGGCCCTGGCCCTGGAGTACGGGCTGCACGAGCTCGTCGGCGCCTCCGGCCCGGAGCTGGTCGAGATCTTCGGTCTCGACGAGGAGTTCGGGGCCGACTCGTGCCGGGTGGACCAGATCTTCGTGCTGTGGGAGCGCCTGCTGGAGGAGTTCCCTGGCGAGCTGCCCGACCGGCTTGTCGCCCAGGGCCAGCGGGACATGCTGGTCACCCTGCGCGCCTGGGCCGGGCTGGCCCGAGGCGCCGGGTTGGACATCGGCTTTCTGACCCCGTTCATCAAGGACGCCTGATCCGGCGCGACAAGAAAGGCAGCTGCAATGCCTGTGATCCAGGCGGACATGGACCTCGCGGGAGTGCATCCGGACGAGGCCTGGTCCGTACTCAAGGGAGGGAAGGCGGTCGCCTCCCGCGCGGGGCACGTCCGCGCCGTGGAGCCGCTGCCGTCCGCAAGCGACGCCACCCGCAGGACCGCGTGGCGGGTGCTGCTCAATGGCAGCGAAGTCTCGTGGGTGCAGCGGGAGTTCGCCGAGCCGGGACCCCGGCTGCGATTCGAGCAGGTGACCGGTGATCTGGAGGAGCTGTCCGGCAGCTGGTCGGTGACGGAGGTGCCCGGCGGTTCCCGGGTCTCGCTCACCGTCAGCTTTCACCTCGGGGTGGACGGGCTGGCTCCGCTGCTCGACCCGATCTGGTCCCAGTCGTTCCAGGCCCATGCCGATGCCCTGCTGCGGGCACTGACCGCGACTCTACGAGAGGAACGCCCGTGATCCGCCAGCTCGACTTCATCAACACGGTGGTCCGGTTCGACATCGATCCGGCGGCGGAAGACGTGTTCGCGCCCGTGCAGCGCTTCTTCCGGCATCTGATCACGGACGGTCCGCAGGACCGCCCGGAGCAGGAGCCGACCTTCCGCATAAAGGTCGCCCCGTACGATCCGAGGACCGATGTGCGGCCGGAGGTGTGGGACGTCCCTCAGTCGGTGATCCGCCGCAGCAACGCACGGGAGTTCAACTTCGACGCCCATGTGGTCGACAAGGGCGGGCGTCGGCTCTACGTGAACCGCGCCACCCTGCTGGACACCCCGGTCGACGTGGCGAAGGACAACGTCTTCCAGATCCGCATCACCGCGGACTCCACCGTCCAGATCATCGACTTCGTACGCGACCTCGTCATCCGCAACGAGGAGAACCACGGCACAGTCGTCCTGCACGCCTCCGGCATCCACGACGGAGAGCGGGCGGTGGTCATCGCCGGGCCGAAGGGCGCCGGCAAGACCACGACCCTGCTGTCCGCGCTCCGCGACCCGAAGTGGCGGTACTTCACCGGCGACAAGCTGTTCTGCACGCGGGAGGACGGCCGGGTCGTGGTGCACCCGTGGCGCGACTACCCGTACGTCGGTGTCGGCACCATCCGCGCCCACGCACGGCTCACGGAACTCGTGCGCGCCCACGTCGACGCGCGGCTGGAAGAGTACGACGACTCGCACAAGATCCTCATCGACCCGGACGTCTTCGAGTCGTGGCTTGGCACACCGTTCTCCGCCGAACCGAAGCCGCTGGCGGCGATCCTGCTGCCCGAGGTGCGGCCGGGCGAGCCGCTGTCCGTGCGCAGGGTGACCGACGACAACGAGCGCTGGGCACAGCTCAACAAGATCGTCGACCGGCAGGTCGACACCACCTTCTTCACCTGGCAGTCCCACCTCGTCCCGGACTACCAGCACTTCTACAGGTCGCTCGCCGAGCTCCGCGACGATCTGCCGTACGTGGACATGATCCGCCTGCGTGGCACGCTGGACGTCGAACCTGACGCGGTCCTCGCCGGCCGGGTCGGCGCGGCGGAGGTGGGCGCATGACCTCGCTGCGGATCACGGTGGTCGCGCCCGCGGGCACCGGGAAGTCCACCTGCGCCGGTCTGATCGAGGAGTTCGCCCGCGCACGGGGCATCTCCCACGCGCGGGTCAAGCTCGCCACTCCCCTGTACGACTTGCAGGCCGAGGTCTACCGCCGAGCCGCCGTCCCGCTGGCCGAGGGCGTTCAGGACCAGATCCTCATGGAAGCGCTCGCGGACGCGATGCGCCGGATCAACCCCACCTCCCTGGCTGACGACTTCACCGCACGGCTCGCGTCGGTACGGGCACGGGTCGTGGTCAACGACGACCTGCGCGACCCGCATGTCGATGCCCCGGTCCTGCGCGGGCACGGCTTTCGCGTGCTGCGCATCACCTGCGACGAGGACATCCGGCTCAAACGCCTCGCGGAACGGGGCGATCCCTCGCGCGCCGACCGCTCCACCCGTGAGATCGACCTGATCGAGCCCGACGCCGTGATCGACAACAGCGGCGATATCGCCGCCTGCCGCACCGCCGTCCACGACCTGTTGAGGAGCTGGCTGTGATACTCAGCGGACCCGAGATCCTTTCCGAGGTGCGGGCCGGCCGCATCCACATCGACGACTTCGACCCGGAGCGCATCGAGCCGAACAGCTACGGCTTCCGGCTCGCCGAGGACATCCTCTGGTACGACGACGAGGTCATCGACTGCTACGAGTCCCCGAAGACCAACCACACCACCATGGGCGAGGAGGGGATGCTGCTGGAGCCCGGCCGCTTCTACCTCGGCGGAACCATGGAGGCCATGGGCAGCCCGCACTACGCGGCCACCCTGTACGCGTGCAGGTCGGCGTCCACGCTGGGCATCTGGATCCAGTTCTCCGCCCCGCTCGGGCACAGCGGCGCGGTGTTCCCCTGGACCCTGGAGATGCAGGTCGCCCATCCGGTACGGATCTACCCCGGAATGATCATCGGGAAGCTCGCCTTCTGGTCGATGCAGGGCGAACCGGTCGGCTACCGCGGCAAGTACACCGGGTCGTCCTCGGCCGTGGCGTCCCGTCTCGCGCTGGAGGCACCCCGCGCCGATGGGGCCGCGGAGCTGCTCGGGCCGGGCATTCCGGCACTCGTGTCGGTCGGCGAGGGCTAGTCGCATGGACCAGGAGAGTCTGTTCCGAGTGTTGGTGTTGTTCGCGCTCCTCCTGGGGGCGGCGCATGCGATGGGCCGGCTGTTCGCCCGCTTCCGGCTGCCAAGCGTCATCGGAGAGATCGTCGGCGGCCTGCTGCTCGGGCCGACTCTCCTGGGCGTGGTGGCCCCGGGCGCTCAGTCCTGGCTGTTTCAGTCGAGCGGTCCCGCCGCGGACGCCCTCCAACTGGCCTCCCAGCTCGGCTCGATCCTGCTCATGTTCATGGCCGGGTCCGAGATGCGCAGCGTCTTCTGCCGCCGGGACGCCCGCGCCGTGACGGTCATCGCCGTGGTCGGCATGGTGCTGCCGTTCCTGCTCGCCGGTCTCCTCGTACAGGCCGTCGATGCCGCACCGTTCTACGGCCCGGCACGCGACGCCACCGCGTTCACCCTGGTCGTGGCCTGTTCGGTGGCCGTGACCAGCATCCCGGTCATCTCCCGGATCATGCTCGACCTGGGCATCATCCGGACCGCGTTCGCCCGGATCGTGCTCTCCGTCGCGGTCCTGGAGGACGTCGTCCTCAACGTGCTGATCAGCGTCGCCCTGGGAATGGCCGACCAGGGGAAGGCCGACGGATTCGGCGCGGCCGCGCTGCTGGGGGTCGGCGCCGGCGGGGAGTCCGCCGCGTACCACGCCGTCGCCTCGGTGTGCTTCCTCGGGCTCGTCGCGCTCGTCGGCCGGGGGCTGGGTCCCCGCGGGGCCGCGGCGGACAGGACGCGGCCCGGCGTCCTGTCGTCCGCCGGCGTGTCGGTGCTGCTGGTCCTCGTACTGGCCGTCGCGGGACTCTGTGTCTTCCTGGGGATTGCGCCGGTCTTCGGAGCCTTCGCGGTGGGACTGTGCGTCAGTTTCGGCCGCGGGGACCAGGACTCGCCGGCCGTGCGGACCGTCAGGGGGTTCGCCTCCGGGTTCTTCATCCCGATGTACTTCGCGATCGTCGGCCTCAAGCTGGATCTCGTCGCCCACTTCGCGCCGGTGCTCGTCGTCGGCTTCCTCGTCTTCGCGTGTGCGGTGAAGGCCCTGAGCGTCTACGGCGGCGCCCGGCTGGCGGGCCACGCCCGGTCCGGGTCGGTCAATCTCGCGGTAGCCATGAACGCACGCGGCGGGCCCGGCATCGTCATGGCGACGCTTGCCTACGACGCACAGATCGTCAGCCCGGAGGTGTTCACCGCCCTGATCCTCAACGCGGTCGTCACCTCGCTGCTCGCGGGCATCTGGCTGGAGCGGGCGGTGGCCCTGGGAGATCCGCTGGGCTCCGACGAGCGCCCCGCACCAGCTCCGACCGACACGGCCGACCTCGTGACGAGCGGCAGGGAACGGCGGAGGTAGCAGCTTCGTTCACGCGGACGGGGCGACGGCATGCATGCCGTCGCCCCGTCTGCGTGGTTTCGGTGCCGAATAGGCCGGCGAAGAGCGCCCAAGGGCTGTCCCGTGATCCCCGGCGGGCGCACGACGACAGCCACGGCACCCCCCAAGCTCTTCGCGCAGGGGGACCCCCACACCGCGTCGTCGGATCGCCCGAATGCGCCCGGTACGAGGACGACCCGCCGCCTCGCGACGCTCCCCCACAGCCCGAAAGGCGTGGGAGGGGCCCCAGCATCCGACGCCGCGCGCTGACCCACCAGGGATTACGGGACAGCCCTTAGCGCAAGCCGGTGAGCGGTTAAAGTACGTCCATGTCGTGGACACCACCACATCACCGATTAGTCGCATGGGGCACGGATCAGTCCCAGCCCGTGTCGTTCAACGTGTCCGCCGAGCGGAGGAGCGACGCATCCCACCCCGTGTCCGCCTGGACGTCAGTGCGCTGGGGTCCGCCGCTCGCTGCCGCACTCAGGGGCAGCCACGCCAAGACGGTGATCGTCAGTGCCACGGCAGGGTATTTCCAAGCTTGCTTGAGGTTCACTTTCCACTCCTCGGAATAGAAACCTTTTGCACTCACGGGAAAAGTTGGACGTTCTCTGCGGGTAGCCGAAAGGTTTCCGCGTCGCTCCGCACCTCGTCCAGACTCACCCAATGGCAGCAAGTGGACGGCACTGATCGACCCAAGGGCAAAAGGGGGAAAATGGGTCACGGGGGCACGCCGAAAATAGAGGAACTCAACGACGACGTAACAGCCGTGTATCTTTACGCGCTTCACGTCAAGAGTCTTCGCCTCGAAGACGCCGTAGTCGATCTGGGGATGAAGCCGGCGGAACTGAAGGCCGCCATCGAACCTCTCCTGGAGCTGAAGCTCTTACGCCGCGGAACAGAAACGGAATCTTTACTGCCGGTGCGCCCGGACATCGCGGCTGCCGATTTCTCGGCACCGATGGAGGAGCACATCCACGCCCAGATGAACCAGCTGCGCCTGCTGCGTACGCAGGTGCTGTCGCTGCTGCCGGTTTATGAAGAACATCTGGCCGAGGCGGGGGACCGGTCCGCCGTCCAGGTGTTCGATGACCCGGGCGAGGTGCGGGGTCTCCTCCGTATCGCGACCACGGAGTGCCGCGAGGAGGTGGTCACCGTCCAGCCGGGCGGCGCCAGGAACCACCGCACTCTGGCCGAGGCACTGCCGCGCGACATCGCCATGCTCGAACGGGGCATCCGTATGCGGGTGTTGTACCAGCACACTGCACGCGGAGACCTGGCCACCCGGTCGTACGTCAGCAAGATCGTCGAATCCGGCGCGGAGGTGCGCACCACGGGTCAGATCGCCGAGCGGCTGATCGTCTTCGATCGCAAGATCGCCTTTCTGCCCAACCGGCCGCGCGACAACGGCCCTCCCGGGGCCGCCGTCGTCCAGGACCGGGTCGTCGTCGCATACCTGCTGCGCCTGCTCGACCAGATGTGGGAGGACGCCGCACCGTTCGAGGTCTCCGACCTGGGCTACCAGGGCACCGTCGTGGAGGTCAGGCGGTCGATCCTGCGGCTCATGGCCCGCGGACTGTCCGACGAGGCGGTGGCCCGGCGCATGGGGATGGCCCTGCGGACCTGTCGGCGGCACATCGCTGCGATCATGCAGGACCTGGGGGTCAGCAGCCGCTTCCAGGCCGGCATCGCCGCCCAGCGGCGGGGCTTGCTCGACGATGTGGCCGACGTCGGATTCACCGAGGAGGGTTCACGGGAGACCGGGTGAGCGACCGACCGGCCGGCCAGGACCCCCGGGTGCCCACTGAGGCTTATGTTCGAATTGTCTTTGGCGTGATGATGCAGGCCAGTTGCTGCCACCGGTCCTCGCTGGACCGGCGGCAGACCCGTAACGGACGATTGAGTCAGCAACGATTCGCATGAGAAGCCACCTGTGAGGTCCTGCATGCCGGGAGCAGAATTGACGGACGATCCGGGGAAGAAACGAGCTGTTGTTGCCGACGATCTGCCGCTCATTCGCTGCGGGCTCCGCATCGTCGCGGAACGATGCGGGTTCGGCATCGTGACAGAGGTGGAAAGCATTCCGGAACTCCGGTGCAGCTTCGCGGCGGCACCGCCCGCTCTGCTCATCGCCGGCACCAACCTGCTCGGTGCCGACCTCATCGCCGAGATTCCCGGTGCACTGCGTCGGATTCCGGAACTCCGTATCGTTGTCGCCGGGTCGCAGGGAGACGTCTCTGCGGCGCAGTCCGCAATCCGCGCGGGTGCCCACGGCTATATTCACAAGGGCAGCAGAATCGGAGAATTGCATTCCGCGGTCCGCGCGGTACTTGCCGGCGGGATGTACATCGATCCGCAGCTCGTCGGCCAGCTCCTCTATGACGATCCGGTCGAGCCCGTCGCCGGGTTGAGCCGCCGTGAGCTGGACGTCCTGGAAATGATCTCGAATGGACTGACCAACCGTCAGATAGCGTCCCGCCTGCACATCGGCGTACGGACGGTGGAGGAGTGCCGGGCGGTCATACGCCGCAAGACCGGGCTGAACGACCGCAGCGAACTGACCGCCTTCGCCCGGAGAGTGACCGGATCGATGGTCTCCCGTGGACACGGCAGCCCGGCGGTCCACCGTGCCGGTGCCCTCGGCAGGCGGGGCTGACAGGCCTCGTCTGCCGAGGGCACCCGCTCCGACTCGCGCAGGGCGCGGTTCACCTGTGCCACGGCTTCCGCCGCCCGCTCGGCGTGGAAGAAATCGCCCGCGCCGTCGAGCACCACCGTCCGGGCCGCCCTTCGGGTCACCCGGTGCCGGCCCGGCGCCTCCTCCGGCGTGGTCACCACATCCCGCGTGCCCACCAGCACGGTGAGAGGACAGCCGATCCGCTCCAGCGGACGGGTCGCGCGGTACTCCTCGTACATCCTAAAGTCGCGGCGCACCCGCGGCTCGAAGTGGGCGACCGCCTCCTCGTGCAGCAGCAGTTCCCGCGGCACACCGCCGAGCGCCGCCACCGCTTCGAGGAACTGCCGGTCGGGCAAGGTGTGCAGGGACCCGGTACCGGTGAGCAGACGGGGCGGTCGCACGGCTCCGACGAACAGATGCACCGGCTCGGCCGTCTCTCCCCAGCCGCCGCACCGTCTCGAAGGTCAGCAGACCGCCGAGGCTGTGCCCGTACAGGACGTACGGGCCGCCCGCGGCGTGCTCGGCGACTCGCTCCGCAATCTCGGCGAGCCCCTGCGCGAAGGGCAGGCCGGTGGCCGTGCGCGCGCTCGGCAGATCCAGCGCGACCGACTCCACCCCCCGGCGCAGATATGGACGCCAGCGGTCGAAGGCCCGCGCCGAACCGCCCGCGTGCGGAACGCAGAACAGTTTCACGACGCGGCTCCGAGGCCCGCCGCGCGATGGAGCAGCGCGACGTAGTCACGGATCCAGCCGCGTACCGTGGCCGCGTCCCACAGGTCGGTGGAGAACTCCGCGTATCCGGACAGGACGTCGCCGACGGGGATCAGTCCGAGCCCCAGCTCGTCGCGGGACGCGGCCCCGGCGACCGGGGTGACGGCCGCCGTCACATCAGGCAGGGCGAGGCCCGGTCCGAGGTCGAGCGAGTTCTGGAAGTGAAAGCTGATCGGCAGCGCCGCCCCCGTCGAGGTATCGGGCGCGAGATACGGCTCGACATCCGAGACCGGCAGCAGCCGCTCGATCGACTCCAGGGCGCCGAGCCCCGTCCGGGCGGCCAGCACGCCGAGGTCCGCGTCGTCTCCTGCGGTGAGCCGCAGGACGAAAGGGGTGGCGGTGCAGGCCGCGAGAGCCTCCAGCTCCCGGCGTTCCCGGTTCGCGTACGGTGCGACCACGGGCAGTTCCGGTCGGCCCGACAGCTTGCACATCAGCATTCCGAAAGCCGCCGCGCAGACCGCGAACCCCGTGGTGCCGTGGCGGGCCGCACACGCCTCCACCGCCTGCCGTGTCCCGGCCGGCACCGTGAAGAACTCCGTGGCGCCGCGCCCGCTCAGCCTCTTCGGCCTCGGTCGGTCGAGCGGCAGAGCATGCCCGGCCCGCAGGCCGCGCAGCGTACCGGCCCAGTAGGCCCGGCTGCGGGCTCCGTATGCCGGATCCGCCGCCCTGTCCTGCTGCCACAGCGCGTACTCCAGCGTCTGCGGCACCCGGGAATCCAGGTCCAAAGGCCGACCCGTCACGATCGCCGTGTAAAGCGCCGCGAGTTCACTCAGCAGCAGACTCACCGACCAGCCGTCGCAGGCGGAATGGTGCAGCACGAGCACCAGCGTCCAGGCCCGCGGCCCGGTGCGCAGCAGCCGCAACCTCGGCGCGGTGCCCACGCACGGGTCGAACGCCACGGCCGCCTCCTTCTCCGCGATCCGCCGCGCCGCGCCCTCCGGGTCGTCCTCCTCCGTCAGGTCCTCAACGGGCAGGAGCAGCGGGCGGGATGACATCACCTCCTGCTGCCACTGAGCCCCGTCCCTGCGGTACCGAGTTCGCAGCGACTCGTGCCGCAGTACCAGCCCTGCGAGCGCGCCCCGCAGGGCGCAGACGTCCAGTGCTCCTTCGAAGCCGACGCGGAACGGCACATTGAGCACCTGGGGAAGCGGCACCTTCTCATGCACGGCCAGATACCGCCGCTGCTCCCGGGTCACCGGCCCGCTCCGCACCACCCGCCCAGTTCCGAGCCGCACCAGCAGCTCGCTCTTCAGCTCCCGCAGCGCGGCCAGCAGCTGCGGTGTCACGGCGGCTGCGGGCCCGTCGTAGCGCAGCCGTTGCCCGTCCGGGGAGAGCCGCACATCGGACCCGGCGAGCCGCACCAGCAGCTCGTCGGTCCGGTCCGCCACGGCTCCTCCTGGTGGGCGGGTCACAGGGTGCCCGCCGCTCGGTCGCCCGTCCGCACCTCGGCGCCCGGCCGCTCCGAGAGCCGCGCGGCCATGGCCCGCACGGTCGGTGCCTGGTAGAAGCGCGCCATCGGGTAGTCCGTGCCGAAGGCCTCCCGTACGCGGTTCAGCAGGCGTATGGCTGTGATCGAGTGGCCACCGAGGTCGAAGAACGAGGTGTCGAGCCCGATTTCGTCGATGTCCACGTCGAACTCCGCCGACCAGATCAACCGGACCCGGAACTCCGGTGATTCCGTGCCGGGCGTCTCCCGGGCCGGAGCCGGGCCGGGCTCCTGCCCGGCAGGAGCCGTGCCGGGCGCGGAACCCGTGGGCCCCGGGGACGCCACCAGCCGGGGTGCCGACAGGCCCGCCCGGTCAACCTTGCCGTTCCCGGTGACCGGCAGCGCGGGCAGGATCGACCAGGCTCGGGGCACGAGGTGTTCCGGGAGCCGCTCGGCCAGCTCGGCGCACAGCCGGTCGGCGGCGGCCTGGTCGTCCCCGTCCTGCCCGGCAGCGGATCCGGCCCGCGGATCGGCCGCGGGCTCGGACAGGACTACGTACGCCGCGAGACAAGCCTCGTCCCGGCTGTTCCTGCGGGCCGTCACCAGGGCATCGCGGACTCCGGGCAGCGCGAGCAGGGCCCGTGAAACCTCTTCCGGCTCCACTCGGAAGCCGCGGATCTTCACCTGGTCGTCGGCGCGTCCGTGGAACTCCAGCGTGCCGTCGGCGGTCCACCGCACGAGATCGCCCGTCCGGTACAGACGGCTGTCGCCCGATGCGTCGTTCGGGTCCGCCACGAACCGCTTCGCTGTCGCCTCCGGCCGACCGAGGTAGCCACGGGCGACCCCGGCGCCACCGATGTGCAGTTCCCCCACGGTGCCCGCCGGGACGGGCGTGCCCTGGGCGTCGAGCACCCGCAGCCGCACACCGTCGATGGGCCGCCCGATGGGCACAGGGCCCGGGTCGGCTCCGGGTGGCGCGGGGGCGACCTCCTCCAGGGTGCACAGAACGGTGCCCTCCGTCGGCCCGTATGCGTTGAAGACCCGGTACGGCGTACCGGGGCGCGGCCTGCGCCGCATGACGTCGCCGCCGATCAGCAGCTGCCGGAGGGCGGGCTGCCGCGCCAGGTCCAGCTGGAGAACCGCCTCGCCCAGGGGCGTGGGCAGGATCGAGAAGGTCACGCCCTCGGTGGTGTACCAGCGGGCGAGGGCGGGGGGATCGAGGCGGGACGCCTCGTCGACGACGGCGAGGGACGCTCCGGCGGTCAGCGCCGGCCAGATCTCCAGCACCGCGGCGTCGAAGGCCGGACTGCACACCAGTGCGCTGCGGTCCTCGGCCGAGAAGTCGAAACGCCCCTTGTGCCACCGGCACAGGTTCACCAGATTGCGGTGGGTGACGACGACCCCGTTGGGCCTGCCGGTGGTGCCGGACGTGTAGATGACGTAGCAGGGGTCGTCGGGCATGCCCGACGACGCTTCGTGAACCGGTGTCACGGCCTCGCCGTCGCAGGCCTCCGCGACATCGAGCACTGTGATACCCGGAACCGGCCGCACCAGCTCCCGCCCGGCGTCCGATGTCACCAGCAGCTGCGCGCCGCAGTCGGCCAGGACGCGCTCCGCGTGCGCCGCGCCGAGGGCGGGGTCCAGCGGAACGTACGCACAGCCCGACTTGAGCACGCCGAGCTGCGCGACGACCAGGTCCGCCGACCGCGGCAGCAGCACGGCGACCAGCCCCTGCGCAGCGTGCGCCCGGAGCATGGCGGCGAGTCGCTCGGCTCGTGTGTCCAGCTCCCGGTAGCTCAACACCGTTGTTCCCTGCACCACGGCGGTACGCCCCGGGTGCGCCGCGGCCTGTCGGGCGATCAGGCCGTGGACGGTGGCGTCGTCCTGCTCCACCGTGCGCGCGGCCGATGGGGCGTCAGGCTCCCGTACGGCTGCGGAGAGGATCTCGCGCAGCGAGGTGAAAAACGCCTCGACGGTGTCTTCGTCGAACAGGTCGGTGCTGTACTCCAGATGGCAGCGAATGCCCTCGGGAAGATCGGTGAAGTACACCGAGAGATCGGTGAGTGCCTTGTCGGGCCCGGCATCGAGCGGGACGGCGCGGACGTCCGGCAGGTCGAAGCGGAACGGGTCTGCCCTCTCGAACTCGGCCAGCACCTGGTACACCGGCGTGCGATCGGTGCGCCGCTGCGGGTTGAGGGCCCGCACGACCGTCTCGAACGGCACCGAGGCATGGTCGTACGCGTCCAGGGCCGTCCCCCGCACCCTCCGCAGCAACTCGGCGAACGACGGGGCGCCGGACAGATCGAGGCGCAGCGCGACGGTGTTGACGAAGAAGCCGACAAGGTCCTCTGCCCCGGCAGGGCGGTTGGACACCGGTGTTCCGACGACGATGTCGTCCTGGCCGGTGACGCGGTGGAGTGCGGCCGCGTACCCGGCGAGCAGTGTCATGAAGAGGGTAACGCGACGGGAACGGCTCAACTCTCTTATGGAGGCGGAGAGTTCGGGGTCGAGCGTGCGGAACAGGGCCCGGCCGCGGCCCGTCATGGTGCTGGGCCGCGGCCGGTCGCCAGGCAGGTCCAGCACGGGCAGCTCGCCGTCCAGCACGTCCCGCCAGTACGCCAGGTCTGCCTCGTCGTGGGCGGGTTCGGTGGCCGCCCGCGCGCCGTGGCCGGCCGCGAGCTCCGGCAGCGGGGCCGCCGTACCGGTGCGTGCGGCCCGGTAGAGCGCCGATAGATCGCGGGCGATGACGGCCGCGGACTCGGCGTCCACCACGATGTGGTGCATCGCGAGCACCAGCACGTGCTCGTCAGGGCCCAGCCGGACCAGCCGGGCCACGAACAGCGGGCCTTCCGCGAGATCGAAGAGGCGTGCTCCCTCCGCGTCCAGCACGTCGCGGACGGCGGTGTCGACGACGGAGAAGTCCGGCTCACCGGCGGGCAGCACGAACTGCCGGGGCTCGCCGTCCACGTCACGGAACACCGTCCGCAGGTTCTCGTGCCGGGCCACAAGCCCACGCAGCGCCGAGTGCAGCGCGGACACGTCCAACGGTCCTTCCAGGCGTACCGCCTTCGTCTCGTTGTAGGCCGTCCCGCCCGGGAACATCCGCTCAAGGAACCACACACTCCGCCGGCCGGCCGACAGCGGGGTCCCGCTGTCCGCGGGAGCGCTGCTCCGCCGGTACGAGGCGCGCAGCGCGTCGAGTCGGCCGAGTCCGGCCCGCAGCCGGTCGGCGGAGAGCCCGAAGTCGACGAGGGAGACGATCTCGTCCGCCCCCGCCGCACTGACCGCGTCGACGACCGGCGTCACCGAGGCGGGGGTGCCGATCAGCGCCCGCTGGTCGCAGTAGCGGTGATAGGCGCGGCGGAACAGGACATCCAGATCGTCCGGGCTGAGGGCATCCAGGTCCACCTGGTAGCCGAGGCTGTTGGACACCCCGCCGAAGAGCGACAGCGACGATCGCATGTAGCGCGCCAGCGGTTCGTACGCCTCGGCGCGTGCTGTTTCGTGGTCGTCGGCCAGATAGGTGTGCAGGAGTACGGCGACCCGGCCCGCGGCCGGATCGAGGCCGTGCTCGGCACGGGTCCTGCGGTACAGCGCGATGTTCTCGGCGAGCCGCTCCACGCTCTGTGCCATCAGATTGGTGACGATGCCCAGGTCGTTCCGCGCCGCCAGGGCGTACGAGTCCGGGTTGCCGACCACGGCCGCGTACATGGGCACTGCTGCCTGGAGGGGCTGCGGGAACAGCCGCACCTCGCGCTCGCCGTCGCCGGTGCGCCGCAACAGCCCTTCGCCGCGCCACAGTCGGCGCACCTCGTCCAGCTGCTCGTACATCGTCTCCTTGTGCCGGCCGAAGCGGTCGGGGAAGAAGACGAAGTCGTTGGCGTGCCAGCCGCTCGCGCAGCCGATGCCGACGCGCCCTCCGGACAGGTTGTCGACCATCGACCACTCCTCCGCGACGCGGATGGAGTCGTGCAGGGGCAGGACCACGGATCCCCCGTTGATCCGGACACGGGACGTCTCGCGGGCGAGCGCGGCCGCGAGGACGACAGGGTTCGGGAAGAGGCCGCCGAAGGAGTGAAAGTGCCGTTCGGGTGTCCAGAGGGCGTGGAAACCGTGGGCGTCGGCGAAGCGGGCGGCGTCCAGAAGCAGTTCGTAGCCCGCCTGCGGACTGGTGTTCTCCGGATAGTCGCCGAAGAAGTAGAGGCTGAAGTCGGGGGCAGCGGGCCGGGGGGTGACCACGGAAACCCTCTCCGGCTCGGGAGCCGTGCCCGTGCCCGGCTCATGTGTCCTTGCGACGCGGAGCGCCGGAGCCGGGCGGGTACGTGCCGGGCCGCCGGGAAAGAACCCCGCTTCGCGCAGTTCGCGCAGTGAGCCCTTGACGGCGTCGGTGACCTCCGCCAGGTCCTCGTCGGTGTGCGCCGTGGACAGGAAGAAGTTCCGCCACTCCCAGACGTGTACACCGCGCAGCATCAGATGGTGGTAGAGCAGCTCCATGTCGGCCCGGTGCTCGAAGCGGAACATCGATCCGAAATGGGCCAGCCGCAGCGGGAACTCCTCTGCCGCGAAGAATCCGTTGAGCTCGGCCGCGAACCGGTCCGTCCGCGCGTTCAGACGCTCCTGGAGGCCGGGACCCTGCTCCTTGAGATGGGCGAGGACCGCGCGGGCCGCGACCATGGACACCGGGTGCTGGATGTACGTACCCCCGAAGAAGGTGGTGTCCGCCCGGGGGTAGCTGTCGTCCCCGTACTGCCAGAAACCGCCGTCGACGCCGTCCATGATGTCCGCGCGGCCGGCGATGGCCCCGATCGGGTAGCCGCCGCCGAGCAGCTTGCCATAGGTCGCGAGATCAGGGGTGACGCCGTACAGCTCCTGCGCCCCGCGCAAGGCGGGGCGGAATCCGGTCAGCATCTCGTCGAATATCAGGACAATGCCATGGCGCCGGGTCAGTTCACGCAGGCGGCGCACGAACGCGACGGGCCGCAGCGAGGGGTGGCGGCTCTGCACGGGCTCGATCACCACGGCCGCGATGCGGTCGGCGTGCCGCTCGATCGTGGCCAGCGATTCCTCGTTCCCGTAGTCGAGGACCAGCAGCTCGGCGACGGCGCTGTGCGGGATGCCGGGAGAGACGGGCACGGTGGGTCGGTCGTCCGGCGCGCCGGAGCCGCGGCCCAGCACGTTGTCCGCGTGTCCGTGGTACGAGCCGTGGAAAGTCACCACCAGGTCGCGGCCGGTGGCCGCGCGGGCCAGCCGCAGCGCCCCGGAGTTCGCTTCCGTGCCGGAGTTGGCGAAGGCCACGCGCTCCATGCCGGTGAGACCGGCCAGCAGTTCGGCGGCCTCACCGGTCTCCTCGGCGCGAGGGCCGAGCCGGATGCCCCGGGAGAGGTGGCGGCGGACAGCCTCGGCGACGAACGGCGGTTCATGACCGAAGAGCAGGACACCGAAGCCCATGGTGATGTCGACGTACCGATTGCCGTCGATGTCCTCCAGACGGACACCGCCCGCCCGGTTCGCCGCGATCGGGTACAGCATCTCCTTGGTGCTGCTGCGGAAGCCGACCACGGCCCGGCTGTCCGCCAGGACGCGGCGGTGGCGGGCGGCGAGCTCCTTCGACCGGGGTGTTCTGCTCGTGTAGCGGCGAACCAGGTCGTCGAGGTGGGCTTTCTGGGTGCTCGGCGCGGTTTCGCCGACCATTCCGGAAGCGCGGGAGACGGTCACGTGCGGGCCGTGCACCGAGGGCACGGCGCTCTCCGGGGGATCCGGTTCCGCGGAACCGGGAGTGCCGAGCTGGCCGTCGATGCGCCGGGCGAGCTCGGTCATGGCGGCCAGATCCCTGTCGATGGCTACGCCGGGGGTCGCGGTGCCCGTCACCTGACCACGCTCCCGTTCACCGCGGTGGCCAGCAACTGGGTCAGCTGGCTCATCAGCTGGAGCTGGATCTGTGAGATCTGCATGACCTGGCGGGTCAGATCGGCCAGTTCGCCCCGCGTGGCGTACTCCGTGTGACCGAACGCGGCCGGCGCGGCCGGCGCGGGCGAGACGGGCGCGGCCTGCACGGGCGCGAACGAGACGGGCTCAGGCGGCAGGGGCTGGATGGGTGAGACGGGTGTGGTGGCGATGGTTGGCGCCAGTGTCACCTCCGGTGCGGACAGCGGCGATTCCGAGGCGGTCCCGGCACCGCCGGTGCGGCCGACGATCAGCTCCGCAAGCTGCCCGGGAGTCGCGGCTTCCTCGAACAGCTCCCGCATCGCCACCTTCACCCGGTGCTCCTGCTCCAGCTCCCGCAGAACGTTGATCATCTGCAGCGAGTCCGCCCCCAGGTCGAAGAACGATGTGTCTGGGGTGATCTCCTGCTCCGAGTAACCCAGGTGGCGTGCCGTCACTTTGATGATGTGCCGCCGCACGCGCTCGGTGACCGACCACGATTCCATGACTGTGACCCCATCCCTCGTCGATTCGCCAGTGCCGTCCTTCGTCGGCTGCGGTCCTGTCCAGTACTTCTTGTGCTGAAAGCGGTAGCCGGGCAGCGGAATACGGCGCCCGTCGCATCCTTCGAGCAGCGCCCGCCAGTCAAGGGGCGCCCCCTCGCAGTGCAGCGCCGCGACCGCCTCCCACAGCGCTTCGAGCCGACTGCCCCGGCGCAGGCTGGGGAGCGCCCGTACGCTCGGTACCGCTTCGCGCGCCAGTGAGCACAGAGTGCTGTGCGGTCCGGCCTCGACCAGTGCGCCGGCCCCAGACTCCGCCAGCGCGTCCAGAACCGCGTCGAAGCGCACCGGCTGCCGCGCCTGGCGCAGCAGATACGCTGCGTCCGGCACCCATCCGGTCGGCTTCACGGCCCCGTCGATCCCACTGATGAACGGCACCCGTACCGGCCGGAACGCGACATCGGCGAGCGTGCCCCGGAACTCCTCCAGAACCGGATCCATCAGCGCCGTGTGGAACGCCCGGTCCACGGGCAGCCGGTGGCACGGCACTCCGCGTTCGTCCAGCATTCGGCGCAGCCGGTCCACGGCGGCGGCCGGACCAGCCAGCACATGACGCAGTTCACCGTTGCCGACCGCGTACTCCACACCGGGCACCTCCGTCGCGTACCGCTCAGCATCCGCCCGGCCGGCCTCCACGGCGACCATGCCACCCGGTGCGCCGAGCTGCTCGGTCAGCCGACCGCGCCGCGCTGTGAGCAGCAGCCCGTCCCGCAGGCTCAGTCCCCCCGCCGCGTACAGGGCGGCGTACTCACCGAGACTGTGTCCGGCCGTGGTCCTGGGGGCGATGCCGAAGGATGCCCACAGTTCAGTGAGCGCGCACTGGAGGGCGAACAGCGCGGGCTGTGCCTGCTCGGTGCGCCACACCGGATCCGCGGCTCCCGGTGTCAGCATGCGCTCCAGGAGCGAAGTGCCGGACTCCGCCCGGTACAGCTCCTCGCAGCTGTCCAGGACGTTCTGCACGACCGGGAACCGCTCGTACAGCGGTCCGGCCATGTTCCGGTAGGTGCTGCCCTGCCCCGTGAACATGAACGCCGCGCCCGCGAACCCGCCGCCTGCCGCACCCGTGGCCACCGCCGCCGTGGCTCCTCGAAGATGGGCGTCGAGGGCGTCCGCGAGGGCGTCCGGGGTGGCACCCCGGACCACAAGACGGTGCCGGTGGCTGCGGCGCCCGAGAGCAGCCGTGGTGACCAGGTCGGCCGGGTCGGTATCCGGGGCACGGCGCAGGCGGTCGCGGAATGCGCGGGCGTTGGCGGCGAGCGCCGCCTCTGTACGGCCCGAGATCGGCAGCAGCGGTGGCGGCGGTACGGCGCCGACGGCCCGCGCCGCGGGAGCCGGGGCCTCTTCCAGGATCATGTGGACATTTGTGCCGCCAACCCCTAGGGAGGTGACCCCCGCTCTGCGTGGGGAGGCGTCCGCCGGCCACTCCTGGGCTCCCGCGGGTATGTAGAAGGGGCTGCTGCGCAGATCGAGCGCGGGATTCGGACTGCCGAAACCCGCCATGGGCGGGATCACTCCGTGGCGCAGTACCAGCACTGCCTTGATGAGCCCGGCCAGCCCGGAACACACGTCGAGATGGCCGATGTTGGCCTTTGTCGACCCAAGGGCGCAGTGGCCCGTACGGTCGGTGTCCTCGCGGAACGCACGTGCCGCGCCCTCGAATTCGATCGGATCGCCTTTGAAGGTGCCGGTGCCGTGCGTCTCCAGATAGCCGATCGTGCCGGCGTCCACCCCGGCCGCGTCGAGCGCGCGGCGGATGGCCCGGTACTGGCCGGTGGCGCTCGGTGCCGTATACGCCGCCTTTCCGGCGCCGTCGTTGGTGACACCCCAGCCGCGGATCACGGCGTGCACGGTGTCGCCGTCGGCCAGTGCCCGGTCCAGCCGCTTGAGGACGACCGCCGCTACTCCGGCACCGCCCACCGTGCCGTCGGACTCCGCGTCGAAGGCGCGCAGAACGCCCGTCCGAGAGAGGATCGAGCCCTTGACGTACTGGTAGCCGAGCACTTGCGGGAAATGTACGGCGGTGGCCCCGGCGACCGCCACGTCGGCGTCGCCCGCGAGGACCGACTGGGCGGCGAGCTGGACGGCCACCAGCGAACTGGAGCAGCCGGTCTGGACGTTGACCGACGGTCCGGTCAGTCCGAGGCGGAAGGAGGCCCGAGTCGCCGTGAAGTCACAGTAGTTGCCGACCATGGTCTGCATGCGGGAGACCCAGTCGTCGCCGATACCGCCGGGCAGGACGTTGTTGAGCAGGTAGTTCTGCATGGCGTAGAGGTGGTAGCCGGTGCTGGCGAACATGCCGACGCACAGACCGTCCTGCTCCTGCGGATAGCCGCTGTCCTCCAGGGCGTGCTGGCAGCACTCCAGGAACAGCCGATGCTGGGGATCGGTGACCGTCGCCTCCCGGGAACTCATCCCGAAGTATTCGGCGTCGAATCCCGAGATGTCGCGAAGGAAGCCGCCGGCGGCCACGAATCCTGGGGCAGTGTAGGTGGCGGATGGAATTCCGGCCGCTTCCAGTTCACTTGGCGTGAAATGCTGCAAGGACACCTTTCCGGTCCGGATGTTGTCCCAGAATCTCTCGGGGGAATCGGCGCCGGGAAAGCGGAACGACATACCGATGACGGCGATCTGGGCGGTGTCCGCTGTTTTCATGAGCTCGTTCCTTCGACTCGTGAGCCGTGAACGGTTCTGTCGGCAGCGCGGGTGTCGGCGATCGCACCGGGCGGCCTCGAGGCGCGCCGGCCCGCCGGCACCAGCCAGGCGAGCAGCGCCACGCACAGTGCGATGGCCAGACCGTGGAAGGCGCCCACCACCTCAAGCGGCGAGTAGCTTTCCAGCAGGGTGGCGCTGACCAGCATCCCCAGTCCGAATCCGGTGTTCTCGGCGACCGCCGACAGCCCGAACACTCGCCCGCGCCACTGATCCGGCGCCTCCTGTAGGCGCGTCACGTAGGCGATCTCGGTGAAGCCGTCGGCCATGCCGGCCAGCAGCGCCGCGCACACGGCGGGGAGCGTCGGCAGGCCGCTGAACACGAGAATGAACGCGGCCGACATCACGCACGCACCCAGCGCGAAGGCGCGCTCGCCGGGCGCTCGGCCAGTCTTACGTGTGAACCGCCCGCACACCTGTTGCGCGACGATGTTCCCCATCGCCCAGGTCGCCCAGAACTGGCTGATGAACGCGGCCGGATGTGCCGCGTCCAGGGCGGCCGAATGGATGGGCAGAGCCACGTTGTGGGACGAGGACCCGAGCCCGTCGACGGCGCGGACGGCGATCATCGCGGCGATCACCGGCAGGGCGCGCAGCAGGGCCGGCGTCGTCGGGACGGGTGCCTCGGTGACCCCCTTGCCGGTCGTGCCCTCCGTCGTCGCATCCGCCCGGGTGCGCAGTGGCAGAAGCGAGAGGACCAGCGCGGACACGGCGAAGGTGGCGGCGTCGACGAGGAGCGCCGCGGAGTAGCCGAACGCCGCGGTGAGCACTCCGGCCGACGAGAATCCGGCGACCATCGCGAGTGACCGGCCGGTGACCACCAATCCATTGGCAGCGGCCCGCAGTTCGGCCCCCACCATCTCCGGAATGCTGCTGCGCAACGTGATCTGCGACAGCGTGGAGCAGGCCCCGGTCACCACCGCGAAGGCATAGACCGCGACGAGCCGCGCCCCACCGGGCACCAGAAACGTCCCGCTCAGCGCCACGGCCTGGACGAGGTCCGACCCCATCAAGAGCCTCTTGCCGTCGTACCGGGACACGAGCGCCCCGCTGACGAAGCCGGCAACCACCGTGGCCAGCAGCCGAACAGCCAGAAAGACACCGACAGAGAGGGCACTTCCGGTCAATTGATAGATGAATACATTCAGTGAAACCATGTTCAGGTAGCTGCCGAAGGCAGAAAGGGCATTTCCGGCCACCAGGAGGCGGAAGTGGCGCATCTGAGGCCTTTCCTCGTCCGGTTCCAAATGGATCCAAGCAGCCGGCCGCGCCGGCGACCACGAGAAATGACCGCCGATCCCTGCGGATTCCCCGTACCTCCCGGTTGCTTCGCGCCCTCCGTGACGATTTGCCCACGGTCGTGGCCGCCGCTCCGCTGTTAGGCTCCCGCCTCATATGGGGCGATGACCGGAACGCCTATCGGAATGGCCGCACAGCACAGGAGTGATCTCGATGTCTGGCACGAACCTGACCCGCGAAGAGGCCCGGCAACGGGCCCAGTTCCTCGACGTCGACTCATACGACATTCACCTCGATCTCTCCGGCGCCCGGGAAGGAGGAACCTTCAGGTCGGTGACCACCATCCGCTTTCACGCCCTCCGGCCGGGGGCAGAGACCTTCGTCGACCTGGTCGCACCGGAGGTGCACGAGGTCGTGCTGAACGGCGTTTCCCTCGATCCGGCCGCCGTCTTCCATGAGTTCCGGATCGGGTTAAAGCACCTCGCGGCGGGTCCGAACGAGCTGACAGTCGTCGCGGACTGCGCTTACACGAACACGGGTGAGGGCCTGCACCGCTTCGTCGACCCTGCAGACCAACAGGCCTACCTGTACACCCAGTTCCAGGTGG
>NZ_JAODTZ010000031.1 GCF_025399795.1 Streptomyces rhizosphaerihabitans
GCGGGGCCGATGCCTGACGGCGGACGGCGGCTGGCGGACGGCGGACGGCGGACGGCGGACGGCTGGCGGACGGAAGCCGGTGGTGGGCGACCGGTGGACGGTCAGCGGAGGCTGCGGACGTCGAGGTGTCTGAGGACCCGGTCCACGATCTCCGGGTCGGCCCCGGGCTCGCTCCGCGCGGACAGCACCTCGTGCCGGGCCGCGCTCATCATCTCCCCCTGGATCCGGCGCATCCGCTTCATCCTCCGGACCCGCTGCTGATGCGCCTCGCGCCGCTCCTCGTCCCCCAGGTCGGGGCTGATCCGCACGCCGATCTCGAAGGCCCGGCGCAGCAGTTGCTCGGAGACCTCCTCCGGCAGCTCCTCCACCTCCTCGATCTCCCGCAGCCGCCGCCTCGCGGCCTTGGCGGCCCGTATCGCGAGCTCCTTCTCGAAGGCCTTCTCGACGTCCTCGTCGGCCCGCACCCCGAGCCTTCTGACCAGCCACGGCAGGGTGAGCCCCTGGAGCACCAGGGTCGCCATGATCACCCCGAAGGCGATGAACACGATCTCGTCCCGGTCGGGGAACGGCGACCCGTCGTCCATCTCCAGCGGAATCGCGAGCGCCAGGGCCACGGAGGCGACCCCCCGCATCCCGGCCCACCACATGACCACGGTCTCCCGCCACGACGTCGGGATCTCCTCGTCGTAGTCCCGCTTGGCGTGCAGCCGCTTGGTCAGCCAGGTCGCGGGCAGCAGCCATGCAAGGCGTACGAACACGACCACCACCACGATCGTGGCGGCCCAGCCGAGCATCTCGCCCCACCGCCCCGCCGCCGTGCGGATCGCGTTGTGGAGTTCGAGCCCGATGAGCCCGAAGGCGACGCCGGTGACGAGCGTGTCGACCACGTCCCAGACGGTCGACCCGGCGAGCCGGGTCATGACGTCGTCGGCGTCGGTGGCGTACTCCGCGAGGAACAGTGCGGTGGTGAGCACGGCGAGCACCCCCGACCCGTGGAGTTCCTCGGCCAGCACGTACGCGGCGTACGGCACCAGCAGGGTCAGCCCGATCTGGAGGGTGGCGTCACCGACCATCGTCATCAGCCTGTTCGCGGCCCAGCCGAGGGCGACTCCCATGACGAGCGCGACGACGGCGGAGAGCACGAGGTCGAGTCCGGCCCGCCACGGCGAGAAGGTGCCGCTGACCGCGGCGGCGATCGCGACGTGGTACAGCACGATGGCCGTCACGTCGTTGAAGAGCCCCTCCCCCTCCAGGATCGACACCAGCCGGCGCGGCAGCCCGAGCTGTCCCGCGACGGCGGTCGCCGCGACCGGGTCGGGGGGTGCCACCAGCGCGCCCAGCGCGAAGGCGGCGGCGAGCGGCAGGCCCGGCACGATCGAGCTCGCGACGGCAGCCACGGCCAGCGTGGTGACGAACACCAGCGCCACGGCGAGCAGGAAGATCGGACGCTTGTTCGCGGTGAACTGTCTCCACGAGGTGCGCCGCACCGCGGCGTACAGCAGCGGCGGCAGCAGCGCGGGCAGGATGAACTCCGGCGGGATGTCCACGTTCGGGACGAAGTCCAGCACGGCCAGCACTATGCCGAGCAAGGTCATCAGGACCGGCGCGGGAAGCCCGAACCGCTCTCCCACCGGGACACTGATCACGGCCCCGAGCAACAGCACGAACAGCAGGGCCAACTGATCCACGGTCAGCGCTCCGGCGGGGTCTAGACGATCAAAGGCGAACCAGACCTCAAGCGTGCCACGCCGCTATGACAATCCCCGCTCACAGGGCCTTGCGCATCGCGCGGTGCGGCATTCCGGCGTCCGCGAACTCCGGACCGTACGCCACGTATCCGAGACGCTCGTAGAACCCCAGCGCGTGGGTCTGCGCGTGCAGGTCCACGGCAGCGAGGCCACGCGCGCGTGCCGCGACCTCGATGGCACCGACGAGCGCGGCGCCGACGCCGAGCCCGCGCGCCTCACGCGTCACGGCGAGCCGCCCGAGCGAGCCGACGGTCAGATCCCCGCCGGCCTTCGCCGCGGCCGCCTCGCCCTCCAGGAGACGCCCGGTGCCGAGCGGTACGCCGTCCTCGCGGACCGCCAGCACGTGCACGGCACCGGGGTCGTAGGCGTCGCACTCGACGTCTTCCGGGACGCCCTGCTCGCCGACGAAGACGTCCTTGCGCACCGCGAAACAGGCCTCACGCTCGGTGGCGTCCTCGGCGACCCGCACCTCGTACGCACAGCCCCGCACCGCCGGGGAGGTGCCCGCCGCCCCGGCCGAGCCGCCGCTCACGCGTTGCTCTCCTCACGGACCTTGTCGAGCGCCCGCTGGAGGTCCTCGGGGTAGTCGCTCTCGAACTCCACCCAGCGCCCGTCCCCGGGGTGCTCGAAGCCGAGCCGCACCGCGTGCAGCCACTGGCGGGTGAGGCCGAGGCGCTTGGCGAGCGTGGGGTCCGCTCCGTAGGTCAGGTCGCCGACGCACGGGTGGCGGTGGGCGGCCATGTGGACGCGGATCTGGTGGGTGCGCCCGGTCTCCAGCTTGATGTCGAGCAGCGAGGCGGCACGGAACGCCTCGACCAGGTCGTAGTGGGTGACCGAGGGCTTGCCCTCGGCCGTGACCGCCCACTTGTAGTCGTGGTTCGGGTGGCGTCCGATGGGCGCGTCGATGGTGCCGCTGGTCGGGTCCGGGTGGCCCTGCACCAGCGCGTGGTAGCGCTTGTCGACCGTGCGCTCCTTGAACTGGCGCTTGAGCGACGTGTACGCGTACTCCGACTTGGCGACCGTCATCAGACCCGAGGTGCCCACGTCGAGGCGGTGCACGATGCCCTGGCGTTCGGCGGCGCCGGAGGTCGAGATCCGGTAGCCGGCGGCCGCGAGGCCACCGATGACGGTCGGTCCCGACCAGCCGGGGCTGGGGTGCGCGGCCACGCCGACGGGCTTGACGATCACGAGCACGTCGTCGTCGTCGTGGATGATCTCCATGCCCTCGACATGCTCGGCGACGATCTGTACGGGCGCGGGTGCACCGGGCATCTCGACTTCGAGCCAGGCGCCGCCGTGCACCCGCTCGGACTTGCCGACCACCGAGCCGTCGACCGTGACCTTCCCCGCCGCGGCGAGCTCTGCGGCCTTGGTACGGGAGAAGCCCAGCATGCGGGAGATGGCGGCGTCGACACGCTCGCCCTCCAGGCCGTCGGGCACGGGCAGGGTGCGGATCTCGGGAACGGTGCTCACCCGTCGAGTATGCCGGACGGCTCGGACACCGACGGACCACGGCCCGAACGCCAGTGCCCGGGGAGGCCCGCCCGGCGGCCCGGTACGCGGGCCGCGAGCGCCCGTCCGAAGGCCCGTGCGTCAGTCCTTGTGGACCGTGCCGTCCGGGTCGAGACCCCGGAAGGAGAGCAGAACGATCAGGATGCCGCCGCAGACGATCGCCGAGTCGGCGAGGTTGAAGACGGCGAAGTGCTTGGGCGCGATGAAGTCCACGACCGCGCCCTCGAAGACGCCGGGCGAGCGGAAGACCCGGTCGGTCAGGTTGCCGAGGGCGCCGCCCAGCAGCAGGCCGAGGGCGATGGCCCACGGCACGCTGTAGAGCTTGCGGGCGAGCCGGGCGATGACGACGATCACCGCCGCCGCGATCACCGTGAAGATGATCGTGAACGCCTGACCGAAGCCGAAGGCTGCGCCCGCGTTGCGGATCGCCTCGAGCTTCAGCCAGTCCCCGATGATCTCGATCGAATCGTGGTGCTCCAGCTTCGCCACCACGATCATCTTGCTGACGAGGTCAAGGGCGTACGCCAGTACGGCCACCGTGAAGAGCACGGCGATCCTGCGCTTGCCCCTGGGCCGCTCGGCCGGGGCCGGCGCGGCGGCGCCGGACCGGTCGCCGGACGCCGCGTTCCCGTCGGACTGCTCCGGATCGGCCCCCGCCGCCCCTGGAATGTCCGGCGTACCGATGATGCGCTCCGCCTCTGCCACGTGAGTGAGTCCCTCGACCTAGGTTCCTGACTGAGGACGAGGGTACGGCACACGCTCCTGGGCCCACAGGCTCAGGAGCTCCCGCGGACCGCGAGGCGGTGGCGCTCCCGTGCGGCGCCCGGGGTTCAGTGCCTCCGCTCCTGCTTCTGCTTGCACTCGACGCACAGGGTGGCGCGCGGGAAGGCCTGCATACGGGCCTTCCCGATGGGGTTGCCGCAGTTCTCGCAGAGCCCGTAGGTGCCCGCGTCGAGGCGGTCCAGGGCGCGCTCGGTCTGCTCCAGCATTTCTCGCGCGTTCGAGTTGAGCGCCATCTCGTGCTCGCGTGTGATGTTTTTCGTACCGGTGTCCGCCTGGTCGTCGCCCGCGCCGTCGCCGGAGTCCCGCATCAGGCCCGCGAGAGCCTCCTCGGACGACGAGATCTCGGTGCGCAGCCGCAGCGCCTCCGACTGGAGCTCCGCGCGGGCCGCCCCGACCTCCTCCGCGGTCCAGGGGTCCTCCCCCGGTCGCACCGCGAGTTCTCCGGGCTCCATCGCCGCGATCCTCGCCTTGGGGACCGCAGTGGCCTTCTTGGCGGCCGTGGCCGTGCCACGGGTCTTCTTCGCAACCACTGTCGTGGCTCCTGTCGTCTTCGCGGCCTCGGCCGCACCCTGGGCCGCGGAAGCGACCACCTTCTTGGCCGTGCTGGTGCTCTTCCTCGCCGTGCCGGTGCTCTTCTTGGCCGCGGACTTCCTGGACGCGGGGTTCCTCGCCGCTGCCGCCGCCTTCTTCGCGGTGGTCTTCTTGGCGGCCGGCTTCTTGGCCGCCGCCTTCGGGGACGCGGTCTTCGGGGACGCCGATTTCGTGGCAGTCGTCTTCAAGGACGTCACCTCGGCTGTCGCGGGGGCCGTCTGCGCGTTCTTCTTCCCACCCGCATTCTTGGCCGCCGCACTCGTGGATCTGCCTGACGCCGACTGCTGTACGGCGGTCTTCTTCGCCACCATGGCCGCGGCCCCTTCACATATTGTGATCTTGCTCGCGAATCGTGCTGGGACGATAAATCGACTTCTGGCCCGCGGCAACGGGGGCCGCCCACGATTCGCCCGCCCCGCGAGCCCCGCGCGGCGGGTCTGCATGCGTTGTGCCCAGCTCCCCGCCGGGTAATCCGCCGGGCCCGGCGTCCCGGGATCCGGACACGCGCGCCTCGCCATTCGGGTCACCGCGCAGGCCACGGCGATGCCCGGGAAAACCGGTCGGCCGCTGTCCCCGGGGCGCCGTACACTGGGCGGAGCGAGAAGCGTGGATGGGGACGAGTAGCGGCGTACGCGGCCAGGAGCGACCCGGGGACGGTGGAAGCCCGGGGGCGAGCGCGACGCGAAGATCACCCCGGAGCCGCCGGAAGAACACCCCTCTGGGGCCAGTAGACCCGGCTTCGCGACCCCAATGAGGGGGCTCACTGATGCGAACGGCGCACCGGGGGGCCAAGGAGGGTGGTACCGCGGGAGCGCGCCGCACACGGCGTCCGTAGCAACACGGCTCTCGTCCCTCCGACGGAAGGCAGAAAGTCCGTTGGAGGAAGCTCGCCGATGACAGCGCCGACGTACCGCCAGGTGCCCGCCCAGGTCGACCTGCCCGCCCTCGAGCACGCCGTGCTCGACTTCTGGCGCGAGCAGAAGATCTTCGCCAAGAGCCTTGAGCAGTCCGAGGGCCGGCCGGAGTGGGTGTTCTACGAAGGTCCGCCCACCGCCAATGGCATGCCGGGCGCCCACCACATCGAAGCGCGCGTCTTCAAGGACGTCTTCCCGCGCTTCCGCACCATGCGCGGCTACCACGTGGCCCGCAAGGCCGGCTGGGACTGCCACGGCCTCCCGGTGGAGCTGGCGGTCGAGAAGGAACTCGGCTTCACCGGCAAGCAGGACATCGAGGCGTACGGCATCGCCGAGTTCAACGACCGGTGCCGCCAGTCCGTGACCCGCCACACGGACGCGTTCACCGAGCTGACGAACCGCATGGGCTACTGGGTCGACCTCGACGACGCCTACCGGACCATGGACCCCGAGTACATCGAGTCCGTGTGGTGGTCGCTCAAGGAGATCTTCAACAAGGGCCTGCTGGTCCAGGACTACCGCGTGGCGCCCTGGTGTCCGCGCGACGAGACGGGCCTGTCGGACCACGAGCTGGCTCAGGGCTACGAGACGATCGTCGACCCCTCCGTGTACGTCCGTTTCCCGCTCACCTCCGGTCCGCTGGCCGGCCGTGCCGCGCTCCTGGTGTGGACGACCACGCCGTGGACCCTGGTCTCCAACACCGCGGTCGCCGCTCACCCGGGCGTCACCTACGTCGTCGTCACCAACGGCGAGGAGCAGCTCGTCGTCGCACAGCCGCTCGTCGAGAAGGCGCTCGGCGAAGGCTGGGAGACCACGGGCGAGTCCTTCACGGGTGCCGAGATGGAGCGCTGGACGTATCAACGTCCGTTCGAGCTCGTCGAGTTCCCCGAGCCCGCCCACTTCGTGGTCAACGCCGAGTACGTGACGACCGAGGACGGTACGGGTCTGGTCCACCAGTCCCCCGCCTTCGGCGAGGACGACCTCAAGGTCTGCCGCGCCTACGGCCTCCCGGTCGTGAACCCGGTCCGCACCGACGGCACCTTCCAGGAGGACGTGCCGCTCGTGGGCGGCATCTTCTTCAAGAAGGCGGACGAAAAGCTCACCGAGGACCTCCAGAGCCGCGGCCTGCTCTTCAAGCACGTGCCGTACGAGCACAGTTACCCGCACTGCTGGCGCTGCCACACCGCGCTCCTGTACTACGCGCAGCCGTCCTGGTACATCCGCACCACGGCCGTGAAGGACCGCCTCCTCCAGGAGAACGAGGAGACCAACTGGTTCCCGGAATCGGTCAAGCACGGTCGCTTCGGCGACTGGCTGAACAACAACATCGACTGGGCGCTCTCACGCAGCCGTTACTGGGGCACCCCGCTGCCGCTGTGGACCTGCGAGGAGGGCCACATCACCTGTGTCGGCTCGCGGGCGGAACTGTCCGGGCTGACCGGCACCGACCAGTCGGAGCTGGACCCGCACCGCCCGTACATCGACGCGGTGACCTTCCCGTGCCCCGAGGGCGGCTGCGGCCTGACGGCGACCCGCGTCCCGGAGGTCATCGACGCCTGGTACGACTCGGGTTCGATGCCGTTCGCGCAGTGGGGCTACCCGTACAAGAACAAGGAGATCTTCGAGAGCCGCTACCCGGCGCAGTTCATCTCCGAGGCCATCGACCAGACCCGCGGCTGGTTCTACACGCTGATGGCCGTCGGCACCCTGGTCTTCGACAAGTCCTCGTACGAGAACGTGGTGTGCCTCGGCCACATCCTCGCCGAGGACGGCCGCAAGATGTCCAAGCACCTGGGCAACATCCTCCAGCCGATCCCGCTGATGGACCAGCACGGCGCCGACGCGGTGCGCTGGTTCATGGCCGCCGGTGGCTCCCCGTGGGCGGCCCGGCGCGTGGGCCACGGCACGATCCAGGAGGTCGTCCGCAAGACGCTCCTCACCTACTGGAACACCGTCGCCTTCCAGGCGCTGTACGCCCGCACCACCAACTGGGCGCCCAGCGAGGCCGATCCGGCCCCGGCCGACCGCCCGGTCCTGGACCGCTGGCTGCTCTCCGAACTCCACGCGCTCACCGACCAGGTGACGCAGGCCCTGGAGGCGTACGACACCCAGCGCGCCGGAAAGCTCCTGTCGGCGTTCGTCGACGACCTCTCGAACTGGTACGTCCGCCGCTCCCGCCGCCGCTTCTGGCAGGGCGACAAGGCCGCGCTGCGGACGCTGCACGAGGTCGTGGAGACGGTCACGCGGCTGATGGCCCCGCTGACCCCGTTCATCACCGAGCGGGTCTGGCAGGACCTGGTGGTCCCGGTCTCCCCGGACGCCCCCGAGTCCGTGCACCTGTCGTCCTGGCCGGAAGCGGACCTGTCCGTCATCGATCCGGAGCTGTCGCGCCAGATGGTGCTGGTACGCCGTCTCGTCGAGCTCGGGCGGGCCACGCGCGCGGAGTCGGGCGTCAAGACCCGTCAGCCGCTGTCGCGCGCGCTGATCGCCGCGACCGGCTTCCCGGCGCTCGACCCCGAGCTGCACGCGCAGATCACCGAGGAACTGAATGTGAGTTCGCTCGCCTCACTCTCCGAGGTCGGCGGCTCACTGGTCGACACCACGGCGAAGGCGAACTTCCGCGCGCTGGGCAAGCGCTTCGGCAAGGGCGTCCAGGATGTGGCGAAGGCCATTGCCGGGACCGATGCCGCCGCCCTGTCCCTCGCCCTGCGCGAGGGCACCGCGTCGGTCGAGGTCGGCGGCGAGACCGTCACCCTGGCCCCGGACGAGGTCATCATCACGGAGACCCCGCGCGAGGGCTGGTCGGTGGCCTCCGACTCCGGCGCGACCGTCGCCCTCGACCTGGAGATCACCGAGGAGCTGCGGCAGGCCGGCCTCGCCCGTGACGCGATCCGGCTGATCCAGGAGGCCCGCAAGAACAGCGGCCTCGACGTCGCCGACCGCATCGCGCTCCGCTGGACCTCCACGGACCCGGCGGTCATCGCGGCACTCGGCGAGCACGCCGGTCTCATCGCCGACGAGGTCCTCGCCACGGACTTCGCCCAGGGAGAGGCCGACGGCGCCTACGGGGAGCCGTTCACGGACGAGGGCCTGTCCCTGGTGTTCCGCCTCCGCAAGGCGTAACGAGGACCGGCGCACCCGCACCGAAGGCCCGGGGCCACCAGGAGATCCTGGTGGCCCCGGGCCTTCGGCGTTGCGCCCCTGCGACCCTGCGTGACTTCGGGCCGGCCCGGCGTCACGACCCTGGCCTTCGGCGTTGTGCGCCCCTGTGACGAGCGCCGCGCGCACCCCGTACGAGCGGAGACCCGCGCACCCCGTACGAGCGAGACCCGGGCATCGCGTACGAGCGCGGCTCCGCGCCCCCGGGTACAAGCCAAGCCCCCACGCACCCCGTACAAACGCCCCCTGGACCCCGTACAAGCCCCTGGTGGACCGCGCAAAAGGGCGAGGCCCCCGGAATCCGGGGGCCTCGCCCTGAACGCTGCCGACGCCTAAGGCGTGCTGATGGCCGTCAGTTGTCGTCCTCGTCGATGAGGAACCCGCGCATCGGCGAGGGCGCCTGCTGCATCGGCGACGGGCCCTGGGGCCGCACCGGAGCCATCGGCTGGGTCATCGCGGGCGACATCTGCTGCTGGCCGCCGTAGGACGGTCCCGCCTGCGACGGTCCACCCATGCCCGGGTTGCCGCCGTAGGACGGCGCACCGGCGCCTGCGGGGGCCATGGAGGGCGCGGAGGACGACGGCAGGGACGCCGTGGCCGGGTTGCGCGGCGGGGCGAGCGAGTCGTCCGCCTGCGTCTCCAGCTGGCGCAGCTGCGACTCCAGGTAGGACTTCAGACGCGTGCGGTACTCGCGCTCGAAGCCACGCAGGTCCTCGACCTTGCGCTCCAGCGTGGCGCGGGCGGACTCCAGGGAGCCCATCGCGACGCGGTGCTTCTCCTGCGCGTCCCGCTCCAGGGCGTCGGCCTTGGCACGGGCGTCGCGCTCCAGACCCTCGGCGCGGCTGCGGGCCTCACCGACGATCTTGTTGGCCTCGGAGCGCGCCTCGGCGATCGCCTGGTCGGCGGTCTGCTGAGCCAGCGAGAGGACACGGGCGGCGCTGTCGCCACCGGGGCCCTGCTGCGGCATCTGCTGACCGTGACCGCCCATGGGACCGCCCATCGGGCCACCCATGGGACCGCCCATCGGGCCGCCCATCTGCTGCATCTGCTGCATCTGGCCGGGGCCCTGGCCCATCGGACCCTGACCCATCGGACCCTGACCCATGGGGCCCTGGCCCATCGGACCCTGACCCATCGGACCCTGACCCATCGGACCCTGACCCATGGGGCCCTGGCCCATCGGACCCTGACCCATCGGACCCTGACCCATGGGGCCCTGGCCCATCGGACCCTGGCCCATCGGACCCTGACCCATCGGACCCTGACCCTGCTGACCGCCCTGTCCGCTGGGACCCGCGGGCAGCTGCGGCGCACCGCTCGGGAGCTGGGGCGGGCCACCCATGGGGCCACCCATTCCCTGCGGCGGGCCCGATATGCCGGCGGGCACGGGAGCGCCGGGCCCCCGCATACCCTGCGGCGGGCCCTGCTGGTCCTGCTGCTCGGGCGGTTTGCGCATACCCTGCTGCTGCTGGTTCTGCGCGGCCGCGCGCGTGGCAGCGGCCAGCTTGGCGCGCAGGTCCTCGTTCTCGCGGAGCAGGCGAGTCAGTTCGGCTTCGACCTCGTCGAGGAAGGCATCGACCTCGTCCTCGTCATAGCCTTCTCGGAGGCGGACGGTCGTGAACTGCTTGTTCCGCACGTCCTCGGGGGTCAACGGCATCTCTTCACCTCAACGTAGTCGTCGGCATTCGGCAAGACCGTATCGTTCACAGCCGGCTCACGACGGAGATCAGGATGTAGACGATGATCATCAGTACGAAGAAGGACAGGTCAAGCGCCACGCCCCCGAGACGCAGCGGCGGAATGAACCGCCGCAGAAGCTTGAGCGGTGGATCGGTGACAGTGTAGGTGGCCTCCAGAACGACCACCATCGCCTTGCCGGGTTGCCATGAGCGGGCGAACTGGAAGACGTAGTCCATGACCAACCGGAAAATCAGCACGATGAGGAAGCACATCAGCGCGATGTAGAAAACCTGCCCGACCACGCTCATGATCCGTGCTTCCCTCTCCCCTGTTTCCCATGCGGTGTTCCCGGTCCTGCGTCTCAGCTCTGGTTGAAGAACCCGCCCTCTGCGATGCGGGCCTTGTCCTCCGCCGTGACATCGACGTTAGCAGGCGACAACAGGAACACCTTCTGCGTCACCCGCTCGATGCTGCCGTGGAGACCGAACACCAAACCGGCCGCGAAGTCGACAAGTCGCTTCGCGTCGGTGTCATCCATCTCCGTCAGGTTCATGATCACCGGAGTGCCCTCACGGAAGTGTTCCCCGATGGTACGGGCCTCGTTGTAGGTCCGGGGGTGCAGCGTGGTGATCCGGTACGGCTCTCGTTCCGACACGACCTTGGGCATGATCACCGGGGCGTTCTTCTCCATGCTCTGACGTTCTTGTGTGATGGACGCCACGGGGGCGATGCGTGCCGGGCGCCCGGACTCCGCGGCGAGCGAGGCGGAATGCGGCACCGGGTCGCGTGGCGCCGGGGACTGTACCACTCGTACCGATTCATCCCGTTGGGACGAGTGCGCCTGATGTGACTGGTGCGGCGGTTCATGCCGTCGCCGGTCCCGCTCGGGTTCCGGGTCGAGCTCGGGCTCGAAGTCGTCGTCGGGGTCGAATCCCCTGCCGTCGTACCCATCGTCCTCCACGAGGCCGAGGTAGACCGCCATCTTGCGCATCGCGCCGGCCATGCTCTGAGTCCTCCGCTCTGTGGTGGATCGGCTGACGAATTGCCAAGTGCCCGCGATCCACGAGGTCGTTATGCCCGCCTTTGGCGGAAATGACCATATTTTCTGCTGTGGTCCGACTGCTTGGCGACGTTACCCGAGGCCGGGTCGGACTCCGAGTACCGCAGTACCGACGCGTACATGTGTCGCTCCGGCTGCCACAGCCTGTTCGAGGTCCGAGCTCATCCCTGCCGAGACCATGTTCGCAGCCGGATGAGTCCGGCGCAGGGCAGTCGACAAATCCATCAGCCGCTCGAACGCCTGTTGTTGGCGCCCCGCGTACTCGCCGGTGAGCGGAGCGACGGTCATCAGCCCGTCGAGACGGAGCCCGGGGGCCCTCGCGACGAGGTCGGCCAACTCCTCGACACCGCCGACCCCCACGCCTCCCCGCTCACCCCGGCCGCTCTCCTGCGCGTCCAGCGCGACCTGGATGAGGCACCCCACTTCGCGCTCCGCCCGCACGGCTTCCTTCGACAGGGCCGCAACGAGCCGGGAACGGTCGACGGACTGCACGAAATTCGCGTAACCGACCACGGAACGCACCTTGTTGGTCTGCAATTGACCGACAAAATGCCACAACAGGGGCAGATCCGAGCACTCGGCGGCCTTGGGGGCCGCGTCCTGATCCCGGTTCTCGGCCACATGACGCACCCCGAGTTCCGACAGGATCCGCACATCACTCGCGGGATAGGTCTTGGTGACCACGATCAGGGTCACCTCTTCGCGCTTGCGTCCGGCGGCCGTGCACGCCGCCGCGATCCGCTCTTCCACTTTCGCCAGGTTCGCGGTGAGTTGAGCCTTACGGTCTGTCATGCCCCATCAGTCCAGCCAGACATAGCCCGCGAGCCGCCCGGTGGTGCGGTCCCGTCGGTACGAGAAGTGGTCCCCCGATTCGAGCGTGCATACCGGCGACTGCTCCCGGTCGCGCACTCCGAGCCGTTCCAGTTGCGCGTGCACCCCGGCCGTCACATCGACCGCGGGCGTCCCCCACCCCGTCTCGGCGTATGCCGCGGGCTCGACGGCGGCGACCTCGGCACGCATCGCGTCCGGCACTTCGTAGCACCGTCCGCAGACGGCGGGTCCGGTGCGGGCGACGATCCTGGCCGGATCGGCGCCGAGTCCCACCATGGCCCGCACGGCCGCGGGAACCACGCCGGCGACCATGCCGGGCCGTCCCGCGTGCGCGGCGGCCACCACACCGGCGACGGGGTCGGCCAGCAGGACGGGCGTGCAGTCGGCGGTGAGAACGGCGAGCGCGAGCCCCCGCCGCGCCGTGACGATCGCGTCGACGGCAGGGATCTCCGAGGACCCCCAGGGCGCCTCGACGACCGCCACGTCCGGCCCGTGCACCTGGTTCATCCAGACGACCCGGGCCGGGTCGAGCCCGAGCGCCTTCGCGGCCAGGTCCCGGTTGGTGCGTACGGCGTCGGGGTCGTCGCCGACCGCTCCGCCGAGGTTGAGCTCCCCGTACGGAACGGCGCTCACCCCGCCCCACCTGTCGGTGAAGGCGAAGTGGGCGCCGCTCACGGTGCTCGTTTCGGAGCGCTGTCCTATCACTTCAGGAAGTCCGGCACGTCCAGTTCCTCGGCCGCGCTGTCCGAGTAGGAGCGGGACGGCGGGACCGGCGGGGACACCGGCAGCTCACTGACCGGCTCCGGAGCGGGCTCCGGGGTGACCTCCTTGGGCGTGACGCTGCCGAGCGACCCGAAGGAGGGGCGGCTCTCGGCGGGGCGCGACTGAACGGGCTCCTCGCGTCGGGTGGAGGTCGAGCCGAGGACGTTGTCCCGCTTGGCCGGCGGCTGGCCGCCGTCGAAGCCGGCGGCGATGACGGTGACCCGCACCTCGTCGCCGAGGGCGTCGTCGATGACCGCGCCGAAGATGATGTTGGCCTCGGGGTGCGCGGCCTCGCTGACCAGCTGGGCGGCTTCGTTGATCTCGAACAGGCCGAGGTCGGAGCCGCCGGAGATGGAGAGCAGGACGCCGCGGGCGCCGTCGATGGAGGCTTCGAGGAGCGGCGAGGAGATCGCCATCTCGGCCGCCGCCACCGCGCGGTCGTCGCCGCGGGCCGAGCCGATGCCCATGAGCGCCGAACCGGCCTCGGACATCACGGACTTGACGTCGGCGAAGTCGAGGTTGATCAGACCGGGCGTGGTGATGAGGTCGGTGATGCCCTGAACACCGGAGAGCAGGACCTGGTCCGCCGACTTGAAGGCGTCGAGGACCGAGACCTGGCGGTCCGAGATGGACAGCAGCCGGTCGTTCGGGATGACGATGAGGGTGTCGACCTCTTCGCGGAGTTCCGCGATGCCGTCCTCCGCCTGGTTGGCGCGGCGCCGGCCCTCGAAGGTGAACGGGCGGGTGACCACGCCGATGGTGAGGGCGCCCAGCGAGCGGGCGATGTTGGCCACGACGGGCGCGCCGCCGGTGCCGGTGCCGCCGCCCTCTCCGGCCGTCACGAAGACCATGTCGGCCCCCTTGAGGACCTCCTCGATCTCCTCACGGTGATCCTCGGCGGCCTTGCGGCCGACTGCCGGGTTGGCTCCGGCCCCGAGGCCGCGCGTGAGTTCCCGGCCGACGTCGAGCTTGACGTCGGCGTCGCTCATCAACAGCGCCTGCGCGTCGGTGTTGATGGCGATGAACTCGACGCCCTTGAGACCGACCTCGATCATCCGGTTGATGGCATTGACACCACCGCCGCCGACACCGATGACTTTGATGACTGCGAGGTAGTTCTGCGGTGCTGCCACGTCGAAGGCCTCTCGCCTCGAGTTACGTGTCGTCGCCTCGCACGCTCGCGATCCGACGACTGATGCCGAATGGGACGGTCCGAACGCCGACCCGAACCCTAACGCTGAAGTTTAGGGTTACCAGTGTGTCTGTTCCTTGGACTCTCCGAACAGGACACTAAGTCGACAAGCGGCGCACGTTCAACGAACACGCCGAACCTCCCGTTTTTCTTTTCACCCTATGTGATCAGGCGCAGCACTGCCCAACCAGGGGGCTGGCCTGCGCCGATGCGAGTCAACTGCCCGACGATGCGGGTGCGGTGGGGGCACTTACGTCGAAGCGCCGGGCCCCGGGATCGGCTTTCATGAGAGCAAGGAGCGTCCTGGCCTTCGCGCGGCCCTTCTCGACGCTGCCCCACTCGACGGTCCGGCCACCCGTCAACTCCAGCGAAACGGCGTCATAGGAACGGACCTTCACGGTACGGGTGTCACGGGCGACGGCGTCCGGAATGTCCCCGGCGATCCGCACCGCCTCACGCACCAGCCGGTCGACGGGGAAGCGGCGCAGCGCGGCACGCTTCGACACCGTCAATTCCAGTACGGGCACACCCCTCGGGGCATCGGAAACGGTGGCGAACCGCACGCCCTTGGCGTCCACTTCGATGAAGTTTGCGCCCTTTTCGACCAGTAGGACCGGAGTGCGTTCGGTCACTTTCAGGCCGATTCCGTGCGGCCAGGACCGGACGACGTCGACCGAGTCGATTCGGGGCAACTCCCTGAGCAATCGCGCCCCGATGGCGTCCGTGTCGACGGAGATCAGCGGGGATCCGACCGGGACATCGGCCGCCTCCCGCACCTGCCCGGCCGTCAGTACCCGCATCCCGGAGGCCGACACGCGCTCCGTGCGCAGCCAGGGGGAGCCGTAGAGAATCCACACCGCGGCGGCCCCGGCCAACACCAGGGCGGCCAAAAGGACGATGAGCCTACGAAGGCGACGGAGCCGCCCGACGAAGGGCGGCCGGGGCGGGCCGGACTCCAGCTTCTGCCGTTCACCGCGCTCGGCGGTCGTCGGTCCGGCCACGCTCCCTGCCTTCCCTCATGCGTCCTAGCGGTGGCGCGAGGCGATCGCCTCGTACACCATGCCGACGAGCAGGTCGTCGGCGTCCCGGCGGCCGAACTCGCTGGCGGCACGCGACATCTCGTACAGCCGGTGCGGGTCGGCGAGTACGGGCAGCACGTTCTGCTGCACCCACTGCGGGGTCAGCTCCGCGTCGTCGACCAGCAGTCCGCCACCGGCCTTGACCACCGGCTGGGCGTTCAGCCGCTGTTCGCCGTTGCCGATGGGCAGCGGGACGTAGGCGGCGGGCAGTCCGACGGCGGAGAGTTCGGCGACGGTCATCGCGCCCGCGCGGCAGAGCATCATGTCGGCCGCGGCGTACGCGAGATCCATCCGGTCCACGTACGGTACCGGGATGTACGGGGGCATCCCCGGCATCTGGTGCACCTGCGGCAGTTCGTTCTTCGGGCCGACCGCGTGCAGGATCTGGATTCCGGCCTGCTGGAGGTACGGAGCCGCCTGCTGGACCACCTCGTTGAGGCGGCGGGCGCCCTGCGAGCCTCCCGACACGAGGAGCGTCGGCAGGTTCGGGTCGAGCCCGAACGCGGCGCGCGCCTCGGGCCGTACCGCCGCGCGGTCCAGGGTGGCGATGGAGCGGCGCAGCGGGATGCCGATGTAACGGGCCCCCCGGAGCTTGCTGTCGGGCGTGGAGACGGCGACCTGGGCCGCGTACCGCGATCCGATCTTGTTGGCGAGGCCGGGGCGGGCGTTGGCCTCGTGGACGATGATCGGCACGCCGAGGCGCTTGGCCGCCAGGTAGCCGGGCAGGGCGACATAGCCGCCGAAGCCGACGACCGCGTCCGCCTTGGTCCGCTCCATGATCTGCTCGACGGCCTTGATCGTGCCGCGCAGCCGTCCGGGGACGGTGATCAGCTCGGGGGTGGGCTTGCGCGGCAGCGGTACGGCAGGGATCAGCGCGAGTTCGTAGCCGCGCTCGGGTACGAGCCGGGTCTCGAGTCCGCGTTCCGTGCCCAGGGCCGTGATACCCACGGTCGGGTCCTGCCTGCGCAGGGCATCCGCGAGGGCGAGCGCGGGCTCGATGTGGCCGGCGGTCCCCCCGCCGGCGAGTACGACATGCACCGAAATTCACCGCTCTCCGGACGAACGCGCCGCAGAGGCACGCCGTCGCATCGTGTTCCATCTCCGGGGCCCCGCGGCCCTTGCGGACTCTCTCACCGCACCCCGCTTTCTGCCAAAGCGGGGTTGCCGCATCGCGAGAGCCGCCCGCGCAGCGGGGTCGTCACGCGCGAAGGCGATCAGCAACCCGATGGCGAACATGGTCGGCAGCAGGGCGGAACCCCCGTAGGAGAACAGCGGGAGCGGGACACCGGCGATCGGCAGCAGACCGAGCACCGCACCGATGTTGATCACGGCCTGGGCCGTGATCCAGGTGGTCACGCCTCCCGCGGCATACCTCACGAAGGGGTCCTCCGTGCGTCCGGCCACGCGGATACCCGCATAGCCTAGAGCCGCGAAGAGGGCGAGCACCGACAGCGTCCCCGCGAGGCCCAGTTCCTCCCCAGTGATGGCGAAGATGAAGTCGGTGTGCGCTTCGGGCAGTTGGCCCCATTTCTCCACACTGGCGCCGAGACCGGAACCGAAGAGCCCGCCGGAGGCGAGGGCGTAGATACCGTGCACGGCCTGCCAGCAGGTGTCGTTCGGGCCCGGCTCGGTCGCGCCGATGCAGGCCAGCCTGGACATGCGATTGGGGCTCGTCTTGATGAGGACGAAGCCGATCGACAGGGCGACGGACAGCACCCCCACGAACAGCCGGGTGGGCGCTCCGGCCAGCCACAGCAGCCCGAACAGGATGGCCGTGAGGATGATCGCCGTGCCCATGTCGCCGCCGAGCATGATCAGGCCGAGCAGCATGAAGGCGACGGGCACGAGCGGCACCAGCATGTGCTTCCACTGGGTCAGCAGCCGCTTGTCCTGTTTGCGGGCGAGCAGATCGGCGCCCCAGAGCACGAGCGCGAGCTTGCCGAACTCGCTGGGCTGGATCTGGAACGAGCCGCCGAGGGAGATCCAGTTCTGGTTGCCGTTGACCGACATCCCTATCCCGGGCACCTGTACCAGGACCATCATGAAGACGGCACCCGCCAGTATCGGGTAGGCCAGCGCCCGGTGCAGTTTCACCGGCATCCGTGAGGCGGCCAGCAGCAGCACACCGCCGATCAGCGCGGCCAGGAACTGCTTGCGGAAGAAGTACGACCCGGGCAACGACAGCTGGAGCGCCGTGATCTGCGAGGCCGAGTAGACCATCACGAGCCCCAGCACGGTGATCAGCAGACTGCCACCGAGAATCAGGTAGTACGCGGTCAGTGGCCGGTCCCAGGCCTTGCGGGCACGCGTGAAGAGGCGGCGTACGGGGTTGTCGCGCGGCACCCCGGCGGCGGGCCGCCGGCCGGCCCGCCGCACGGGAGGCCGGCCGGTACGGCTAGTGGGCATCGGCGTCTCCGGGCCACAGCGATGTCACGCGTCCGTCCCTCCCAGGTTCGCCCGGCTAGGCGGCCGGGTCAGGCGCCGAGTTCGCGGACCGCCTCCGCGAACGCGTCACCGCGCTTGTTGTAGTTGGCGAACATGTCCATGGACGCACAGGCCGGGGCCAGCAGCACCGTGTCCCCGGGCTCGGCGAGCCTCCTGGCCTCCTGAACAGCCGCGAGCATCGCCCCAGTGTCGGTCCGGTCGAGGTCGACGACGGGTACTTCCGGTGCGTGTCGCGCCAGGGCTTCACGGATCAGCGCGCGGTCCGCGCCGATCAGGACGACGCCCCTCAGCCGCTTCGCCGACCGGGCGACGAGCTCGTCGAAGGTCGCGCCCTTGGCGAGCCCTCCGGCGATCCACACGATCGACTCGTAGGCGGCCAAGGAGGCTTCCGCGGCATGTGTGTTGGTGGCCTTGGAGTCGTCGACGTAGGCGACCTCGTCCACGTCGGCCACGTGCGCGATGCGGTGCGCATCCGGGGTGAAGTCCCGCAGTCCGTCCCGTACGGCCCGTGGAGGCACCCCGAAGGCACGCGCGAGGGCCGCCGCGGCAAGGGCGTTGGCGATGTTGTGCGGGGCGGGCGGACGGACGTCGGAGACCTCCGCCAGCTCCTGGGCGTTCTTCTGCCGGTTCTCGACGAAGGCGCGGTCGACCAGGATGCCGTCCACGACGCCGAGTTGGGACGGCCCGGGAGCGCCGAGGGTGAAGCCGACAGCCCGGCAGCCCTCCTCGACGTCCGCCGCGCGCACCAGGTCCTCGGTGGCCTTGTCGGCCACGTTGTAGACGCAGGCGACCCGATTGCCTTCGTAGATGCGGCCCTTGTCGGCGGCGTACGCCTCCATGGAGCCGTGCCAGTCGAGGTGGTCGGGCGCGAGGTTCAGTACCGCCGCGGAGTGGGCGCGCAGCGAGGGCGCCCAGTGGAGCTGGTAGCTGGAGAGTTCGACCGCGAGCACGTCGTACTCCTGCTCGCCGAGGACGGCGTCGAGCAGGGAGACGCCGATGTTGCCGACGGCCGCCGTGCGCAGGCCCGCCGCCTTGAGGATGGAGGCGAGCATCTGGACGGTCGTGGTCTTGCCGTTGGTGCCGGTGACCGCGAGCCAGGGCGCGGCCTTCCTGCCGTCCAGTTCCCGCAGCCGCCAGGCGAGTTCGACGTCGCCCCAGACGGGGACGCCCGCCGCGGCGGCCGCGGCGAACAGCGGTTTGTCCGGCTGCCAGCCGGGCGCGGTCACGATGAGCTCGGTGCCCTCGGGCAGGGTCGCGCCGTCACCGAGGCGCACGGTGACGCCGAGCGCCTCCAGTTCCGCGGCCTGCGCCCGGGCCCTTTCGTCGTCGCCGTCGTTGACGACGGTGACGAGTGCGCCGAGGCCGTGCAGGACCTTGGCGGCCGGGATGCCCGAGACGCCGAGGCCGGCGACCGTGACGCTCTTGCCCTGCCAGTTGGTCACTTCTTGGCTGCCCATCCTGCGTAGAAGAGGCCGAGTCCGACGATCACGCACATGCCCTGGATGATCCAGAAGCGGACCACCACAAGGACTTCGGACCACCCCTTGAGTTCGAAGTGGTGCTGCAGCGGGGCCATTCGGAAGACGCGTTTCCCGGTCAGCTTGAAGGAGCCGACCTGGATGACCACCGACATGGTGATGAGGACGAAGAGGCCGCCGAGCAGGGCCACCAGAATCTCGGTGCGGGAGCAGATCGCCAGACCGGCGAGCGCGCCGCCGAGGGCCAGCGAACCGGTGTCGCCCATGAAGATCTTGGCCGGCGAGGTGTTCCACCACAGGAAGCCGAAGCAGGCGCCCATCAGGGCGGAGGCGACGACCGCGAGGTCGAGTGGATCTCGTACCTCATAGCAGGCGGCCGGGTTGGTCAGGGTCAGCGCGTTGGCGCAGGACTCCTGGAACTGCCAGACACCGATGAAGGTGTAGGCACCGAAGACCATCGTGGCGGCGCCGGTGGCGAGGCCGTCCAGACCGTCCGTCAGGTTCACGCCGTTCGACATGGCGAGGATCATGAACAGCGCCCAGACCACGAAGAGCACCGGTCCGATGGACCAGCCGAAGTCCTGGACGAAGGACAGCTTCGTGGAGGCCGGGGTGTTGCCGCGGTTGTCGGCGAACATCAGCGCCAGCACCGCGAAGGTGATGCCCACGATCAGCTGTCCGGCCATCTTCGCCTTGGCCCGCAGGCCCAGCGAACGCCGCTTGATGATCTTGATGTAGTCGTCCAGGAAGCCGACCAGGCCCATGCCCGCCATCAGGCCGAGCACCAGGAGACCCGAGAAGGTCGGCGGATAACCCGTGATCACCTTGGACAGGAAGTACGCGATGATCGTCGCGAGGATGAAGGCGATACCACCCATGGTCGGCGTACCGCGCTTGCTGGCGTGCTCACGCGGGCCGTCGTCGCGGATGTACTGGCCGTAGCCCTTGCGGGCCAGCAGCTTGATCAGCAGCGGAGTGCCGACCAGAGTCAGGAACAGGCCAATGACTCCCGCGAACAGGATCTGCTTCATCATCGGGCGGAAACCTCACCCTCGGTACCGTCGGCGAGCAGCGCGAGCGCCACCCGTTCCAGCCCGACGGACCTGGACGCCTTCACGAGCACGACGTCACCTGGGCGCAGCTCACTGCGCAACAGGTCGACAGCCGCCTGTGCGTCGGACACGTGCACCGACTCCTCACCCCACGAACCCTCGTTATATGCGCCCAGTTGCAGCCAGGACGCTTCCCTGCCCCCGACCGCGACGAGCTTGCCGACATTGAGCCGGACGGCAAGCCGTCCGACCGCGTCGTGCTCGGCGAGCGCCTCGTCCCCGAGCTCGGCCATCTGACCGAGCACCGCCCACGTACGACGTCCCTTGCCCATCGCCGCGAGCGCGCGCAGGGCGGCTCGCATGGACTCGGGGTTCGCGTTGTAGGCGTCGTTGACGACCGTCACGCCGTCCGGACGCTCGGTGACCTCCATCCGCCAGCGGGAGAGGGTGCCCGCCTCGGAGAGCGCGCGGGCGATCTCGTCTGCGGACATGCCCAGCTCATGGGCGACGGCGGCCGCGGCGAGCGCGTTCGACACGTGGTGCTCACCGTACAGGCGCATGGTCACATCACTGCACCCGGAGGGTGTGCGAAGGCTGAAGGAAGGCTGTCCGCTCTCCGTGAGCCGGACGTTCTCGGCCCGTACGTCCGCTTCGTCGGACTCTCCGAAGAGGATCACGCGTGCCTTCGTGCGGGAGGCCATGGCGCGTACGAGGGGATCGTCGGCGTTGAGGACCGCCGCGCCGTCCTCGGGGAGGCTCTCGACGAGCTCGCCCTTTGCTTGCGCGATCTGCTCGCGGCCGCCGAACTCGCCGATGTGGGCGGTGCCGACGTTGAGGACGAGACCGATCTTCGGCGGGGTGAGGCCGGTGAGATAGCGGATGTGGCCTACGCCGCGGGCGCCCATCTCCAGCACGAGGAACTTCGTGTCCTCGGTGGCGCTGAGCGCGGTGAGCGGCAGTCCGATCTCGTTGTTGAGGGAACCGGGCGTGAAGACGGTCGGCGCCTTGCTCCGCAGCACCTGGGCGATCAGGTCCTTGGTGCTGGTCTTGCCCGCGGAGCCGGTGAGGGCCACGAGGGTCGCGCCGAGCCGTTCGACGACGTGGCGGGCGAGGGCACCGAGAGCCGTCTGCACGTCGTCGACGACGATGGCGGGCACGCCGACGGGGCGGGACGCCAGGACGGCGGCCGCGCCGGCTCCGATCACCGCCTCGGCGTAGTCGTGGCCGTCGGCCCGTTCGCCGACGAAGGCGACGAAGAGACTGCCGGACTCCACTTCACGGGAGTCCCTGACGACCGGTCCGGTGACCTGTACCGCCGGATCCGGTATGTCGTACGTCTGCCCGCCGACGACTGCTGCGATCTCGGCGAGAGAGAGGGCGATCACAAGTTCATCCCTGGGTCTGCTGGATAGCTTCGCGAAGCACTTGGCGGTCGTCGAAGGGACGCACCACCCCGGCGATGTCCTGGCCCTGCTCGTGGCCCTTGCCCGCGACCAGCACGGTGTCGCCCGGCTTTGCGCGCGCGACGGCCGCGGCGATGGCGGCGGCCCGGTCCTCGAAGACCTGGACCTCGCCGCGCTCGTGCGCCGGCACCTCGGCGGCGCCCGCGAGCATCGTGGCGAGGATCGCCAGCGGGTCCTCGGAACGGGGGTTGTCGGACGTCAGGACGGCGGTGTCGGCGAGCCGGGCCACGGCCGCGCCCATCGGCTTCCGCTTGGTCTTGTCACGGTCGCCGCCGCAGCCGAGCACCACGTGCAGGCTGCCCTCGGTCACCTTGCGCAGGGCGCGCAGGACGGATTCGACGGCGTCCGTCTTGTGGGCGTAGTCGACGACGGCGAGGTACGGCTGGCCCGCGTCCACGCGCTCCAGCCGGCCCGGGACCCCCGGGACGGCGGCGACGCCGTCCGCGGCGGTCTGCGGGTCGAGTCCGGCGGCCGCGAGGGCGACGATCGCGGCGAGGGCGTTGGCCACGTTGAAGGGGCCCGCGAGCGGCGAGCGGGCGTTGATCCGCTCACCCTTGGGGCCGACCGCGGTGAATGTCGAGTCCATCGGGCCGACTTCGACGTTCTCGGCGCGCCAGTCGGCGTCCGGGTAGCCCTCGGCGGAGAAGGTGATGACCGGGACGGTGGCTTCCCCGGAGAGCCGGCGACCGTACTCGTCGTCGAGGTTCACGACGCCGAGCCGGCTGCGTCTGGCCGTGAACAGCTGCGCCTTGGCCTGGAAGTAGTCCTCCATGCCGGTGTGGAACTCCATGTGTTCCGGGCTGAGGTTGTTGAAGACGGCGACGTCGAAGACGCAGCCGTCGACGCGGCCGAGTACCAGTGCGTGGCTGGAGACCTCCATCGCGACCGAGTCGACCCCGCGCTCGCGCATGACGGCGAACAGGGCCTGGAGGTCGGTGGCCTCGGGCGTGGTGCGTTCCGACTTGATGCGCTCGTCGCCGATGCGCATCTCGACCGTGCCGATCAGACCGGTGGAGTGGACCGTCTTCAGACCGCCCTCGATGAGATAGGCCGTCGTGGTCTTGCCGGAGGTGCCCGTGATGCCGATCTGGAGCAGATCTCGTCCCGGGTGGCCGTAGATGGTGGCCGCCAGCTCGCCCATCGATCCGCGCGGGTCGTCGACGACGAGGACCGGCAGACCGGTGGCCGCGGCGCGCCCGGCGCCGGTCGGGTCGGTGAGGACGGCGACGGCGCCGAGGCCGGCCGCCTGGGTCACGAAGTCGGCGCCGTGCAGACGCGCGCCGGGCAGGGCGGCGTACAGGTCGCCGGGTCGCACCGCGCGGGAGTCATGGGTGATGCCCGTGACCCCGGCGTCGCTCTCCGGCTTCTCGGCGCCCAGCTGATCGGCCAGCTCCGCGAGGTGGATGGCGGAGACGTGAACCGGCCGCGGCGGCCCCGGATATGTCACAGGAGCGCCCTTCTGGGTGGTTTGGGACTGATCAGCTTGTGGCACGGCGGTGAGCGTACCGGGCTCACCCCCGCCGGGGCGAAGCGAGGGCGCGGACGGGGTGTGCGGGGAGGAGTGGTTCCCGGGGTCCGGGGTGATCGTTGTCACGAGTGGTTCCTGGTCCGTTGTGCGTGGGTGCTGATCACTGCGTGCGTCGGAGCGGTCACGGCGTGAACGAGACGGGCAGCCGGGCCGCGTGGGCGCCGGTCGGCGGGACCTGAAGGGTCTTCAGGGCGAACTCCATCACCTGCTTGAAGACGGGTCCACAGATCTGGCCGCCGTAGTAAAGGCCCTTCGTCGCGTTCTGGATCGCGCAGTAGACGGTGATACGCGGCTTGTCCGCGGGGGCGAATCCGGCGAACGAGGAGGTGTAGCCGTGGTACTTGCCGGTGGCCGGATCCACGCGGTTGGCCGTACCCGTCTTGCCCGCGACCCGGTAGCCGGGGATGCGCGCCTTGATGCCGGTGCCCTGTTCGTCGTCCACCACGGACTCCAGCATCTGGGCGAGCGTCTTCGCCGTCTTCGCGCTCACGACCCGTGTCTTCTTGGGCGCGGCGGCCGGTGTGAAGCGGCCGTCGGGCCCCTTCGTACCGCGCACCAGGGTCGGCTCGATACGGACGCCGCCGTTGGCGATCGTCGAGTAGACGGAGGCCGCCTGCATCGCGTTGATCGACACGCCCTGGCCGAAAGGAATCGTGTACTGCTGCGAGGTCGACCACTTGTCGGCGGGCGCGAGGATGCCCGCCGTCTCGCCGGGGAAGCCGAGCCCGGTGTGGCTGCCGATGCCGAACTTGCGCAGATACGAGTAGAGGACCTGGTTGGCCTGTTTCTGGGTCTTTCCGAGCTGCCCGGTCGCCAGGATGGTGCCGATGTTGCTGGACTTGGCGAGCACGCCGTTGAGCGTGAGGTTCCAGGTCTTGTGGTCGATGTCGTCCTGGAAGAGCCGGTCGCCGCGGTGCAGCCGGTTGGGCACGACGACATGGGTCCCGGGGGTCGCCGCGTTCTCCTGGAGGACGGCGGCCATCGACATCAGTTTGGCGGTGGATCCGGGCTCGTACGCGTCCTGGAGGGCCGCGTTGCCCATGGCCGCCGCGTTGGCCTGGGTGAGGTCGTTGGGGTCGAAGCCGGGCGAGTTGGCCATGGCGAGGACCTGGCCGGTCCTGGTGTCCTGCACTATCACGTAGCCGCGGTCCGCCCTGGACTTCTTCACCTGCTCGGTGATGGCGTCCTGCGCGGCCCACTGGATGTCCCGGTCGATGGTCAGCTCGACGTCGGAGCCGGCCACGGCGGGTGTCTCGGTGGAGCCCACGGTCGGCACCTGGCGGCCCCCGGACTGGGCGTAGCGGATCTTGCCGTCCTTGCCGGTGAGCTGTTTGTTCAGCTGCTGCTCGATGCCGCCGCCGCCCTTGCCGTCGGCGTTGACCCAGCCCAGTATCCCGGCGGCGAGATCGCCGTTCGGGTACACGCGTTTGCTGGCCGGCACCGCGAGGACGCCGGCGAGGACGTTGACCGTGTTCCTGTCGGTCTCCGCCTTGGTCCCGAGCGTGCTCTTCAGGTCCTTGATCTGCTGCCAGACCTGGGGGGTGCGGCGGTGTGCGAGGAGCGTGTAGCGGGTGTTCTTCGTCCGCAGCTTCCTGGCGACGGTGTCCACGTCCTGGCCGATGATCGGGCCGAGGAGCGCGGCGGCCTGCTCGGGGGCGTCCCCCACCTTGGTGGCCGCGCGCGTGAACATCGTCGGGTCCGCGGTGATGTCGTACGCGTCCACGCTCGTCGCCAGCTCGACGCCGTCGCGGTCGGTGATCCCGCCGCGCTCGGCGGCCAGCGTGCGCCCGACGTACCGGTTCTGCTCGGCCTTCGCGGCATAGGTGCTCGCGTCCACGGCCTGCACCTGGAGCAGCCGTACGACGAACGCGATCATCACCAGCGTCAGCGCGAGGCTGACCATGCGCAGGCGGGGGCGGGGGCTGCCGAGCCGGATGACGCGCGGGCCTTCGGAGCGGTTCGCGGCCGGGCGGCGCACGGGGCGGGCGCCCGGGCCGGGGCGGCTCCGGCCGCCGGGGCGTACGGGCCTGGCGGGGCCGGGTACTCGGCGGCGCGGCGGTTCCCTGTCGGACACTTCCGTCACCTGCCGGGGGTTGTGGAGGGCTGTGTGGACGGGGCGGGGGCCCGGGTGGTGAGCGCGCCCGGGGACGGCTGCCGCTGGGCGGTGGACGGTGCCGCACTCCGCACCGGGCTCGGAGTGCGGGCCGGGACCGGGGCGAGGACCTCGGGCGGGGGGATCATCGGGGCCTGTGCGGCGGACTGCCGGCCGGCGGCTCCGGGGACGCCCTTGACCGTGCCGTCGGGGTCGAGGAAGGCCGGATCGCCACCGGGGACCATCCCGAGTTCGCGGGCACGGCGCTGGAGGGCGTCGGGGGCGGAGTAGGCGTCCACGTCCCGCTGTAGGCCCTGTTCCTCGTCGGTCAGGCTCTTGGTCTCCTTCTGGAGGTCGTCGAGCCGGAACGCCCCTTCGCTGAGCGCCGAGTTCAGCACGAGGAGCCCGATGAGACCGCCGCCGAGGAGAAGGACGACCAGGAGGACGAAGGGGGTTCGGGCGGCCTGCCCAGCCCCGGCCGGGAGGAGCCGCGCGAGCCGGGCGGCCCGCCCCCTGAGTTCGGGTCTGCCGCTCACGCGCCCTCCCTGTGGGTCTGGTGTGCCGTCGTCACGGCCGCTCCATGGGTTCGGTTCCCGTACTCACGAAGCCGTCGCGGGTTCGGTTCCCGTACTCACGAAGCCGTCGCGGGTCAGGATTCCCGACCCCCGCCGTCCGGCGGGTCCGGAAAACGGGCCCACGGCCTTTCGCGAGTTCGGGTTTCCGACTCACGGCCCCTCCTTCTCCCCGCGCCTCACTCGGCGGCTTCCTCGCGGATGCGCTGTGCCCCCCGCAGCCGGGCAGGAGCCGCTCGCCGGTTCTCGGCGACCTCTTCCTCGGTGGGAAGTTCGGCACCGCGGGTGAGGAGCTTGAGCCGGGGCTGGTAGCGCTCGGGGACGACCGGCAGTCCGGGCGGCGCCGTGTTGGCGGCGCCTGCCGCAAACACCTGCTTGACCAGCCGGTCCTCCAGCGAGTGGTACGACAGCACGGCGATGCGGCCGTCGACGGCGAGCGCCTTCACGGCCGCGGGAATCGCCCTCTCCAGGACACTCAGTTCGCCGTTGACCTCGATGCGCAGCGCCTGGAAGGTGCGCTTGGCGGGATTGCCCCCGGTGCGCTTGGCCGCCTGGGGCAGCGCGTCACGGATCAGCTCGACGAGCCGCGCGCTGTTGGTGAAGGGGTCCTTCTCGCGCTCGCGCACCACCGCGGAGACGATCCGCTTGGCCTGCTTCTCCTCGCCGTACGCCCGCAGGATCCGCACCAGTTCGCCCGGCGGATAGGTGTTGAGCACCTCGGCCGCGCTCATCCCGGTCGTCTGGTCCATGCGCATGTCGAGCGGCGCGTCCTGCGCGTACGCGAACCCCCGGTCCGCCTCGTCGAGCTGCATGGAGGAGACACCGAGGTCGAACAGGACACCCTGGACGCGCGGGATGTCGAGGCGGTCGAGCACGTCGGGGAGTTCGTCGTAGACGGCGTGCACCAGGGAGGCGCGGTCACCGTAGGGGGCGAGCCGCTCTCCGGAGAGGCGCAGCGCCTCCTTGTCACGGTCCAGGGCCACGAGCCGCACTTCGGGGAACCGGGTGAGCAGTGCCTCGCTGTGACCGCCGAGCCCGAGCGTGCAGTCGACGACCACTGCTCCCGGCTCGGCGAGGGCCGGGGCCAGCATGTCCAGGCACCGCTTGAGCATGACCGGGACGTGTCGGCTCTGTCCCTCCGGTCGCCCGCTGTCGCCCTCGTCGGTAAGCGCTTCGCGCCCTTGCATTCCGGGCCCTCTCAGGTCCGGCGCGGCCATACGCACTGCCGGGTCCCCACCCGCTCGGGAAGGGGAGGTCTGCTGGCGCCGGATGACTGGCGTCAGCCGACCGGGAGCGGGAGGAGGCCGAGCCGTACGTACGCGCCGCGCACGCGGGGAGACTCCGGAAAGTCGCCGGGTCTCCAGGGGAAAACAGTCCAGCGGGGAGAGCCTCGCCTCCCGCTTCGCGTCACTTTAGTCCACGGTGTCTCGCGGTCAACCAACCGGCATGCGCGTCGCGGACAGCGCCCGGATCGAAGCCGTGGATCCGGAAGAATCACCCGAACGGGCAAGCCGTCACCCCCCGTGTGGATTACCTCACAACAAGCCGCGATGACATTCTTTGTCCACTCTCCCAGCAGGACCGCCCCATACGTGACCAGTACCGTCATGGGTATGACGACTTCCGCATCTGTTCCCACCGAACCCGAAGGCGCCATAGCGGTGGAGCGCACGGTCACCGACCGTCTCGTCGACGCGAACGAGAAATACGCCGCCGCCTTCACCGACCCGGGGATGGACGCCCGACCCGTGCTGCATGTCGCGGTGGTGGCGTGCATGGACGCCCGGCTCGACCTGCACGCCGCGCTCGGCCTGGAACTGGGTGACTGCCACACCATCCGCAACGCGGGCGGCGTGGTCACCGACGACGTGATCCGCTCCCTCACCATCAGCCAGCGGGCGCTCGGCACCCGCAGCGTGGTCCTCATCCACCACACCGGCTGCGGCCTGGAGTCCCTCACCGAGGACTTCCGGCACGACCTGGAGATGGAGGTCGGCCAGCGCCCCGCGTGGGCGGTCGAGGCCTTCCGGGACGTCGAACAGGACGTACGGCAGTCGATGCAGCGCGTGCGCACCTCCCCGTTCCTGGTGCACACGGACGATGTGCGCGGCTTCGTCTTCGACGTCACGACCGGCCTGCTGCGGGAGATCGACCCCTCCTGACCGGCCCCGTCCCACCCCCCGGTCGCCGGCCCTCCGCAGCTCGTGGGACCCTCTCTTCACAAAAAACCCCGGCCGTCCGGTGCTCAAAGGGCCGTAAGAACTGACATATCGCGGCCACTTATCCACAGGCGAGTGACACGAACCGGTAACGGCAACAAGAATGCGGTTGTGGCGTCACGCAGAACCTTCGCGCGTGGTGTCCGTGTTTCGGGGTGGGCCGGTCCGCACAGGGCGTCGGCCCGAACGGGCCGAGGAGGGCCGGGTGACGACCTATGACGATCGAGCGAGCCTTACAGATCTGACCGCCACTGCGGAGCGTGTCCGCAGTTCGGTGGAAGGAGTGATCGAAGGCAAGCCTGAGGTCGTACGGCTTTCGCTGACCGTGCTGCTCGCCGAGGGCCATCTTCTGATCGAGGATGTCCCGGGCGTCGGCAAGACCATGCTCGCCAAGGCGCTGGCACGGTCCATCGACTGTTCGGTGCGGCGCATTCAGTTCACGCCCGACCTGCTGCCCTCGGACATCACGGGTGTGTCCATCTGGGACCAGCAGCGCCGGGACTTCGAGTTCAAGCCGGGCGCGATCTTCGCGCAGATCGTGATCGGCGACGAGATCAACCGCGCCTCGCCCAAGACGCAGTCCGCGCTCCTGGAGTCGATGGAGGAGCGGCAGGTCACCATCGACGGGCAGACCTACGAACTGCCCAGCCCGTTCATGGTGGTGGCCACCCAGAACCCGGTCGAGATGGAGGGCACCTACCCGCTGCCGGAGGCCCAGCGCGACCGCTTCATGGCCCGTGTCTCCATCGGCTACCCCAGTGCGGAAGCCGAACTGCAGATGCTGGACATCCACGGCGGGGTGAACCCGCTGGACGACCTCCAGCCGGTCGCCCACGCGCACGACATAGTGAAACTGATCGACGCGGTCCGCACGGTCCATGTCGCCGACCCGGTGCGCCGTTACGCGGTGGAACTGGTGGCGGCCACCCGTACCCACCCCGACCTCAGACTCGGTGCCTCGCCGCGTGCCACGCTGCATCTGCTGCGCGCGGCGAAGGCGTCCGCCGCTCTCAGCGGCCGGGATTTCGCGCTGCCGGACGATGTGCAGGCGCTCGCCGTCGCGGTCCTGGCCCACCGCCTGCTGCCCACGGCCCAGGCGCAGTTGAACCGCCGCACGGCCGAGCAGGTCGTCCAGGAGATCCTCCAGCGCACCCCGGTGCCCGCCGCTCCCCACCAGTCCGGCCTGTCGATGGGCCGGGGCGCGCCCACGTACGGTCAGCAGCCGCCCCGGAGGCTGTGATGACGCAGGCGAGCACGGGGCAGACCGCCGAGGGGGACAAAGGCGGGATGCGCACCGCGCTCGCCGGGCTCACCACCCGCGGCCGCTCGTTCCTGGCCGCCGGAGTGGCCGCCGCGATCTGCGCGTACGTCCTGGGGCAGAGCGATCTGCTCCGGGTCGGCCTGCTCCTCGCGGTCCTGCCGCTGGTCTGCGCGACCGTGCTGTACCGCACCCGCTACCGGGTCGCGGGCAGCCGCAGGCTCTCCCCCGGGCGCGTGCCCGCGGGCTCCGAGGCACGCGTCCATCTGCGCATGGACAACATCTCGCGGCTGCCCACCGGCCTGCTGATGCTCCAGGACAAGGTGCCGTACGTCCTCGGTCCGCGCCCCCGCTTCGTGCTGGACCGGGTGGAGGCGGGCGGCCGCCGCGAGGTGTCCTACCGGGTGCGCTCGGACCTGCGCGGCCGCTACCCGCTGGGGCCGCTCCAGCTGCGGCTGACCGACCCGTTCGGCATGTGCGAGCTGACCCGCTCCTTCTCGACGTACGACACCCTGACGGTCATCCCGCGCGTGGAGGCGCTGCCGCCGGTGCGGCTGGCAGGCGAGGCGAAGGGGTACGGCGACGGGCGGCACCGCTCGCTGGCCCTGGCCGGCGAGGACGACATCATTCCGCGCGGGTACCGCTACGGCGACGACCTGCGCCGCGTGCACTGGCGGCTGACCGCCCGTTACGGCGAGCTGATGGTCCGCCGCGAGGAACAACCCCAGCGCTCCCGCTGCACCGTGCTGCTCGACACCCGGGGCATCGCCTTCCACGGCGCGGGTCCCGACTCGGCCTTCGAATGGGCCGTCTCGGGCACGGCGTCGACACTGGTGCACATGCTGGAGCGGGGCTTCTCCGTCCGTCTCCTGACGGACACCGGCACCTCGGTGCCCGGCGAGGGCACCGACGGGTTCGCGGGCGCCAGCCAGGAGTCGGCGGACGCCGCCGGGATGATGATGGACACGCTCGCCGTCGTCGACCACTCGGACGGGACGGGCCTGTCCCGGGCGTACGACGTGCTGCGCGGTGGCAACGAAGGACTGCTGATCGCCTTCCTCGGCGATCTCGACGAGGAGCAGGCGGCGGTGCTCGGCAAGATGCGCCAGCGCAGCGGCGGGGCCGTCGCGTTCCTGCTGGACAGTGAGTCCTGGGTGCGGGAACCGACCGAGGTGCCCGGCCCGTTGGACACGAGCGTGGACCGGCTGCGCATGCTGCGCGAGGCGGGCTGGACCGCCGTGATGGTGCCTCGGGGGGCGTCGCTCGCCGACCTGTGGCGCGAGGCGGACCGCCAGCGCGCCCACGTGGCGTCGACAGGAACTACCGCGGGGGGTGGTGGCGTATGAGCGGGCGAGCCCGACTGGCGCTGTGTGCGGCGGCGGCCACGCTGATGACGTCCTGCGCGCTGCTGCCGCTGGTGAGCCCGGCGACCTGGATCTTCCAGGCGTGGTTCCTGCTGGCCGTGCAGACCGGCGTGGGCGCGCTGACCCGGCGGGTTCCGCTGGCCCGGCCGCTGACCGTGGCTGCCCAGGCGCTGGTGACGCTGATGCTGCTGACGCTGGTCTTCGCCCGGCATCAGGCCGTCGCAGGGATCGTCCCCGGGACCGACGCCTTCCAGCACTTCTCTGAGCTGCTCCGGGCGGGCACCGACGACGTCGGCAGATACTCGATTCCGGCCCCGTTGTCGGACGGGATCCGGCTGATGGTGGTCGGCGGCGTCCTGGTGATCGGGCTCGTGGTGGACGCGCTCTCGGTGACCTACCGCAGCGCCGCGCCCGCAGGGCTTCCGCTGCTCGCCCTGTACTCGGTCGCCGCCGGCCTCTCAGTCGGCGGCGCGGCGTGGCTGTGGTTCCTGCTCGCGGCCGCCGGCTATCTGATGCTGCTGCTGGCCGAGGGCCGGGACCGGCTCTCGCAGTGGGGCCGTGTTTTCGGCGGCTCCGGCGGAGCGGCCCGCGCACCCGGCCCGGAGCTCGCGGGCGGCGCCGTCGCGCCCGTCCGCACCGGGCGGCGGATCGGCGCGGTCGCGCTGGGCATCGCCCTGTTCGTGCCGTTCGTCCTGCCGTCGCTCGACGGCGGCGGTCTGCTGGGCGGCGCGGCACGGGGTGTCGACAACACCACCGGGGGCGTCGGGGTGGACCTGATGGTCTCGCTCCGCGACAGTCTGAACGTGGACGAGGACCGCACGGTCCTGACGTACCGCACCAACACCGCGCAGACGCAGGACCTGTATCTGCGGATCGTCTCGCTGGACGACTTCGACGGCACGGCGTGGAAGCCGACCCAGCGCCACATCGTGAACGTGCCGAAGACGTTCCCGGCGCCGATCGGTCTCTCCGGCCAGGTCAAGCGGGCCTCGATCCAGACCCGTATCGCGGCGGCCGACTGGTACACGCAGGGCTGGCTGCCGATGCCGTATCCGGCCAGCAAGGTGGACATCAGCGGCAGCTGGCGCTACGAACCCGTGGGGCGCACCCTCGTGGGGGACCACGGCCAGAGCACGCGCGGTGTGCAGTACCAGGTGACGAGCCTGATGGTGCAGCCGACGGCGCGGCAGCTGGCGAACGCCCCGGAGCCCTCGTCGGCGATGAGGCGCGAGTACACCAAGGTTCCGGGGTCGTTGCCCGCGGTGGTGGCGGCCACGGCCCGCAAGGTCACCGCGGGTTCGGCCAACCACTACGAGCAGGCGGTCAAGCTCCAGGACTACTTCGCGGTCAGCGGCAACTTCCGGTACAACACCCAGGTGCAGGCCGGCAGCGGCTCCACCGCGATCGCGAACTTCCTGAAGGACAAGGAGGGCTTCTGCGTCCACTTCTCCTTCGCGATGGCCTCCATGGCGCGGACGCTCGGGATTCCGGCCCGCGTGGCGGTGGGCTTCACACCCGGGACTCCGCAGGCGGACGGTTCGATGTCGGTGGGGCTGCGGGACGCGCACGCCTGGCCCGAGCTGTACTTCGAGGGTGTGGGCTGGACCCGTTTCGAGCCGACCCCGAGCCGGGGCACGGTGCCGTCGTACACGCAGACGAACACACCGGGCAACGACGTGTCCGCCGCGCCGAAGCCGACGTCGTCGACGTCCGCGGGACCCTCCACCGCGCCGTCGGCCAGTGAGAACTGCTCGCCTCAGCTGCGGAAGCTGGCTGCCTGCCCTGGCCAGTCCTCGGCGGCGGCGGTCGGTGCCCAGGACGACGACTGGCCCTGGTTCAACATCCTCGGGCTGACGCTGGCCGGGCTGCTGATCCTGGGACTGCCGCTGCTGCCCATGCTGTGGCGGATGCGGGTACGGGCCGTCCGGCTCGGCGGCCACGGCCGCACCGAGGCGGACGTGGCGGCGTACACGCTGGGGGCCTGGCTGGAGGTCACCGATTCGGCGTGGGACTACGGAATCGCGCCGAAGGAGTCGCAGACGCCGAGGAAGGCCGCCGAGCGGGTCGTCGGGCTCGGGCACTTGGATCCGGAGGCCGCGGCCGCGATGCACCGGCTGGCCGCGGCCGTGGAGCAGGTTCTCTACGCTCCGCGTCCCCGGCCGGTGGCGGGCCTCGCGAACGACGCGCGCCGTGTCGAGGAGGCCTTCCGGATCTCCGCGAGCCGTCCCGCTCGTCTGCGTGCTCTCCTCGCCCCCCGTTCGGCCGTCCGGGTGATCTGGGCGTTCTCGACCGCCCGGACATCCCTGAGAAGCCGCCTGTCGGCCCGCCTGCAATCCCTGCTCCGCCGTCCGTCGAGCCAGAACGGCTGACGGACACCGGGGCCCTCGGCCCTCGCCATGCCTGAGCGGCTTGCGGCCTGAGCGGCTTGCGGCCCGCGGCCTGGCGAGGGCCGGTCCCGTGAGGGCCTGCCCGACGTCGAGCGGTCACGGCGGTCCGGTGCCCGTGACCGCCCTGGAGGGCGGGCCCCCGAGCGATGGCCGTCCCTGGCCGGGCGAAGCCGAAGCCTTGGGGACGGGCGGGAACAGCCACCCCCCGTGCCGGGCGCCGTCGCGACATGAGCGCACGGGCCGCCGGGCCGGGTCCCCTGGGCAGGCCCCCGGGTGCCGGGCGGGCCCCCGGGTGCCGGGCGAGACGCCGGGTGCCCCGGCAGGCGCGCACCGAGCGGCACCGCACACCGGCCCGCAGCCGGAGCGCGGCGGCTGTCCGACCGAACGCCGACCGCACATACGCGTGAGGGGGCGTCCACCCGGATCCGGGTGGACGCCCCCTCACGCGTATGTCTGCGGCTGCGACGCCGGAGGCTCAGTTACCGCCTTGTTCGTCGCGGCGACGCTGCCAGCGCTGTTCGATTCGATCCATCACGGAACGGCGTTGTCGGCCCTGGTGGCGAGCGGCGGGCGAACCCGACGCGGCCGGCTGTTCACCCGGCTTGGGAGCTTTGCGCCAACCGGTGACGGCGAGCACCGCGCAGCCCAGCATGACGAGGAAGCCCACCACGCTCAGCCAGATCTGAACTGCGACCATTCCAGCCATGAGGAGCGCGATACCCACCAGGAAGCCCGCGACCGCCTGGTAAACCCGTCGCCGGGTGTACGTACGCAGCCCGCTTCCCTCAAGCGCTGTCGCGAACTTGGGATCTTCGGCGTACAGCGCTCGCTCCATCTGCTCGAGCATTCGCTGCTCGTGCTCCGAGAGCGGCACGGAGTCCTCCTCATCGTGCAGTCGCCGGGGCGACCGGGGGTCCCCTTCAGGATAGGCAGGGAATCGCCCCCGTGAAACCCGCCCCTCTACGCCAATTCGCCAACCGGAACCCGTCATGGCACCCCGAAGCGCTGAGGCGTGCATTCCCCAGCGAACGGTCCGTCATGCCGGACGGTCTCCCCCGATCATACGGCGCCGAGCACTCGATCGGGTGGTCTGTGGCGTACTCCATCTGCTGCCAAGCCCCTGATCAGCGGCGCACCACGGGAGCAGCTCAGTCCCCGGCAGCCCCTCGGGCCTCACCGAGCACGTGCAGTTGTGTGGCCACGGAGTGGAACGCGGCGAGTTCGGCCGCCGCCGCCTCCAGCTTCAGCAAGGCCTCCAGGGCACCCGGCTCGGTGTCCACCAGGACGCCCGGCACCAGGTCCGCGAAGACCCGTACGCCATGCACGGCACCGACCCGCAGCCCGGCGCCCTCGACCAGGGAGGTGAGCTGCTCGGCGGTGAAACGGTGCGGAACAGGATCACCCTCGCCCCAGCGTCCGTCCGGGTCGTCGAGGGCGTGCCGGGCCTCCTTGAAGTGCCCGGCGAGGGCGCGGGCCAGCACGGCTCCGCCCAGGCCCGCGGCGAGGAGGCTGAGCACGCCCTCGGGCCGCAGCGCGTCCACCACGTTGCGGACGCCCTCGGCCGGGTCGTCGACGTACTCCAGGACGCCATGGCACAGCACGACGTCGTAGCGGCCGCGCTCGACCACGTCGAACAGCCCGTGCGCGTCACCCTGGACACCCTGCACGCGGTCGGCGACGCCGGCCTCGGCGGCGCGGCGCTCCAGCGCGAACAGCGCGTTCGGGCTGGGGTCGACGACGGTGACACGGTGACCGAGGCGGGCCACAGGCACGGCGAAGTTGCCGCTGCCGCCGCCCGTGTCCAGTACGTCGAGCGACTCGCGCCCGGCGGTCTTGACCCGGCGGTCCAGGGCATCCTTGAGGACTTCCCAGACGACGGCGGTACGGAGAGAAGCGCGGGGGCGCATCGGGTCCGACACGGCAGTGACTCCTCGGCGCGGCACCGCCACTTGAACGGCGGAGCGATCTTCTGGCCTCCCGGCGGGGAGGCAGCAGGGGCCTCCACCCTATTGCCTCCGCCGCCGTGACCGATCCCCCGTCTCACGTGCGCCGGATCGCGCGATGAGCGGGTGCCGTACGGCACGGCGAGCGGGTGCCCGACGGACGCCGAGCGGTGCCCTGCGGACGCCGAAAAGCTGCCGGCCCTGTGCTCCGCCCGAGGCCTCCTCGCGGTCAACCCGCGTCCGGAACCCCCCTGTCCACCCGGTCCGGGTCCCCGTCCTGCCGCGGCTGGGGCAGCACGGGCTGCAGCACCAGCATCCGCTCGACGAGGCGCAGGAACATGGCGACGTCGCGTATCAGGTCGTCGGCGTCGCGGGTGGTGGCCGCTCCCTGGATGCCCGCCTCCGCGCGGGCACGGCGGGTGGCCCCGGAGGAGAACAGCGCGCTCCACTCGGTCAGTTCGGGCGCGATCTCCGGGAGCACTTCCCAGGCGCTGCGGATACGGGCCCTGCGCCGGGACGCGGGCTCCGGGCGGGCTCGCGCGGCGAGGACGGCGGCGGCGGTGCGCAGCGCGGCCAAATGGGCCGTGGCGTACCGCTCGTTGGACGTTTCCAGAGCCGTCGCCTCGTCGAGTCCGGCGCGGGCCTGGGAGAGCAGGTCGAGGGCGGCGGGCGGGGCCGTGGCCCGGCGGAGCACGGGGTGGACGTCGCCCGCCGGTCCGTTCAGTGAGGGGGCAGGGCCGGTGGCGCGGCGCCGACGGGCGGCGGCTGCGGATGAGTTGGCCATGACGAACCTCCTGTCGTCGTGTGACGGCACTGTGGCCGTATGTGCACATCGTGCGGTATGCCACTGACAATCCGTTCTGACCTGGGCTTTTGCTTCGATCGAAGGTTCGGGATAGTTTTTGCACTGACCAGTCAGTTCAAATTTAGTTCGATGGTGTTTCAGGGGATGGGGGAGCTGTGGACGGTCCGCACGGACTGGGCGTCACGGCAGAGGACTTCGGACTCAGGGGGCCCCGCGGGTGGGCGTTCCGCGGGGTTCGTCTCGACGCGGAGCCCGGATCGCTCATCGCGATCGAGGGGCCGTCCGGGTCCGGCCGCACGTGCCTGCTGCTCGCCCTCACGGGCCGGATGAAGGCCACCGAGGGGACGGCGACCGTGGGTTCGTCGAGGCTGCCGAAGCAGCTGGCCGCGGTGCGCCGGGCGAGCGCGCTCGCCCATGTGCCCGGGGTCACGGACCTCGATCCCGCCCTGACCGTCGGGGAACACCTGCGGGAACGGGCGCTGCTGCAGCGGCGGTTCGGGGGTTCACTGCGCGCCCTGCTGCGGCCTCGCGGCGAGCGGGTGAGCGAGACCGAGCTGCGGATCGGCGCCGCGTTGACCGCCGCCGGACTCGACCCTGAGACGCTGCCCAAGGGGGCGAGAACAGCCGTACGCGATCTGGAACGGCTCGAAGCGCTGCGGCTGTCCCTCGCGTTGGCCCTGATCGGCCGGCCACGGCTGCTCGGTGTCGACGACACCGACCTCAAGCTCTCGGATGCCGAACGGTCCGACGTCTGGGCCCTGTTGACGTCTCTCACCGAGTCCGGCACCACGGTCGTGGCGGTGTGCAGCGAGGCCCCCGAGGGTGCCGTCGTCGTGTCCACCGCACCGTTCGACATGTCGAAGCCCTCCGCCGAAGAGGACCCCGCCGGGACTCGCGCGTCCGTGACCGGAGCCGGGGACGGAGCCGGGGCCGGAGCCGGGGACGCGGCCGGGAGCACCGCCGAGATCACCGGCAGCACCGCAGTTGCCGCCGAAGCCGACACCACCGACACCGACGCCGCCGCGGATGCCATCGCCACCTCCATCGCCGACAGCGACAGCGACAGCGACAGCGACAGCGAGAACCACGACAGGAAGACGGTCGATGCGCTCGCCTGAATTGGCCCTTCTCGAACTCCGCCGCTTCGGCCGGGGCAAGCTCCCGCGCGCCGCGCTGGTCGCGCTCCTGCTGCTGCCCCTGCTGTACGGCGCCCTCTACCTGTGGTCGTTCTGGGACCCGTACGGCCGTCTCGACCGCATCCCCGTGGCACTGGTGAACGACGACAAGGGGGCGACGGCCGGCGGCCGGAAGGTCGCGGTCGGGGACACCATCACCGAGGGGCTGCGGGACAGCGACACCTTCGAGTGGCACGAGGTGAGTTCCGCCGAGGCCCAGCGGGGCGTGGAGGACGGCACGTACTACCTCTCGCTGACCATGCCGGGCGACTTCAGCAAGAGGATCGCCTCCAGTTCCGGGGCATCGCCCGAGACGAGTGCCCTCCAGGTGCGGACCAACGACGCGAACAACTACATCGTCGGGCAGATCTCCCGCACGGTCTTCAGCGAGGTGCGGACGGCCGCGTCCACGAAGGCCTCGCGTTCGTTCCTCGACAGGATCTTCATCTCGTTCTCGGACATCCACGGGAAGACCGTGCAGGCGGCCGAGGGTGCCGACCGGCTCAACGGCGGCATCGGCAAGGCGAAGAAGGGTTCCAAGGACCTCGCGGACGGTCTGAAGGAGGCCAAGAAGGGCAGCGGAAAGCTCTCCGGGGGCCTGCGGAAGCTCAGCACGGGCGCGGGCGACCTGGAGGACGGTTCGCGCCAGGTCGCGGACGGCACCCGGACGCTGGCCGGCAAGGTCAACGGGGTCGCGGACAAGGTGGGCCCGTTCCTGAAGGACAACGAGAAGTCGATCGGCGACACGGCCCGGCTGGTCGCCGACTCGGCCGCGGGCATCCGCCACAACCTCGACACCCTGGTGAAGACGGCTCCGGCCGCGGCCAAGGGCGCGCGCACCGCGTCCGACGCGCTGAACGCCGTCCACCGCGCGCGGTGCGAGACCCTGCCGGTCCCCGACGCGGCGTGTCCCGAGCTGACGAAGGCCGCGGAGGCGGCCGCGGACGTCGTCAAGGTCACCGACGACGTCAACGCGCTGATCGATGACCAGGACAGCGATCTCGACAAGCTGGACAAGAGCCTGGCGACGCTGGAGAAGCAGGCACAGGCCCTCGCCGATCGCTCGCCGCATCTCTCCGAGGACCTCGACGACGCCGTCTCCAAGATCAACAAGTTGAACGACGGAGCCTCCGCGGTCGCCAAGGGCGCGCAGCGGCTGCACTCCGGTATCGGCACCGCCAGGACCGGCGCGGCGGACCTCGACAAGGGCGTCGGCCGGCTGAGGACCGGCGCGAGCGATCTCGACGGGGGCCTGTACAAGCTCGTCGGCGGCTCCGGGAAGCTCGCGGGCGGCCTGCACGACGGCGCCGAGCTGATCCCCGACTACGACAAGCCCGACCGCGACCTGCGTACCCAGGTCATGGCCGACCCGGTGCAGATGGCCTCCAGGGACCTGCACAAGGCGCCCAACTACGGCACGGGATTCGCCCCGTACTTCATTCCGCTGTCCCTGTGGGTCGGCGCGATGGTGGCGTACATGCTGATCCAGCCGCTGAACCGGCGCGCGCTCGCTGCGGGAGCCTCGGCCTGGCGCATCGCGCTGGCGGGCTGGCTGCCGGTCGCCGTCGTCGGCGTGCTCCAGACGGCCGCCCTGATGGCGGTGCTGCACTGGGCGATCGGCCTCCAGATGGTGCGGGCGGCCGGAACGGTGGGCTTCCTGTTCCTGGTGACGGCCTGCTTCGCGGCGATCGTGCAGTGGCTGAACGCGCGCTTCGGAGCGGCGGGCCGGATCCTCGTCCTGGCCTTCCTGATGCTCCAGCTGACGTCGGCGGGCGGCACCTACCCCGTCCAGACCAGTCCGGGCTTCTTCAACGCGATCCACCCCTTCCTGCCGATGAGTTACGTCGTCGAGGCTCTCCGGAGACTCATCACCGGCGGCGGCCTGGAGCCGGTACGGACGGCGTGCGCCGTCCTGACGGCCTTCACCGTGGGCGCCCTCGCGCTCACCGCCCTGACGGCGCGCCGCAAACAGGTGTGGACCCTCGACCGGCTGCATCCGGAGCTGAGCCTGTGACCACGCGCGCAGGCGCTCCTGTGACAATCGGAGCCATGGAAAGCAGCAGCACCACGGCGGGCGGCGGCAGCCGCCGCGAGGCGACCCGGCAGAAGCTCTACGAGGCGGCCGTCACCCTGATCGCCGAACAGGGTTTCTCCGCCACCACGGTGGACGAGATCGCCGAGCGGGCCGGGGTCGCGAAAGGCACGGTCTACTACAACTTCGCGAGCAAATCGGTCCTCTTCGAAGAGTTGCTGCGACACGGCGTGGGGCTCCTCACCGCCTCGCTGCGGGAGGCCGCGGAGAAGACCGCCCGGGACGGCGGCAGCAAGGTCGACGCGCTGGACGCGATGATCCGGGCCGGGCTCGTCTTCATCAACCGCTATCCGGCGTTCACCCAGCTGTACGTGGCGGAGCTCTGGCGTACCAACCGGGCCTGGCAGTCCACCCTCATGGTGGTACGGCAGCAGGCGGTGGCGGTCGTCGAGGGCGTTCTGCGCGACGCGGTGGCGGGCGGCGAGCTCAGCGACGAGATCGACATTCCGCTGACGGCGGCGGCGCTGGTGGGGATGGTCCTGGTGGCCGCCCTGGACTGGCAGGCCTTCCAGCCGGAGCGCTCCCTGGACGATGTCCACGCGGCGCTGTCCCGGCTTCTGCAGGGTCGCGTGAGCGGCCACCGCTGAGCCAGGGTTCCGCCCCGAGGCCGGGCCCGCCGGAGATCCACCCGCTCGCCGGGCCCGCGCCCGCTCGCCCGAGCGCCGGTCCGGCGGATCCGGGCTCCGCGAAGCACGCACCGCGCCCGCCGCCGGCGCCGGGAAGCGGCACGCGTCGCTCCGGAGCACTTCGCGCCGCGCACACGAAAGCGCCGGTCCGGGTGGCCGCGTCCCCCGCGGGCCGTCCGTACCGGCGCTCCGTCGTGCTCCCCCGTACCCCCCGTTGGGCCCCCGTTCGGTCGTCCCCCCGGGTTCCCCCGTGTCTCACTCCCGCCGAGCGGGTCGGCGGAAGGAGCGGCCAAGGGCGCGAGTTCCGTTCCGCCGCCCCGTGTCGGCGGTGCCGGAGCCGCGCCCCTTTCCGTGTCTCCACTCTCCCGTTCGCGCAGGTCGGACCCATCCGTGCGGCTACTCATCTCACCCTGTAGGTACGGATACTCAGGCATACGCGCTCAGACCCAGGACGCCCCGTCGTCCACTGGTTACGATCGCCCCCGTGTCCGTACTCCCCCTGGTCTTCACCAGCGGCTGGGCCAGCGGCATCAACGCGTACGCGGTGGTGCTGCTCCTCGGCCTCTTCGGCGCGACCGGGCTGAGCGACGACGTCCCGGAGTCCCTGCAACGCCCTGAGATCCTGGTCACAGTCGGTGTTCTCTTCCTCTGCGAGGCGGTCGCCGACAAGATCCCGTACATCGACTCGGTGTGGGACTCCGTGCACACCGTGATCCGGCCGGCGGCGGGTGCGTGGGTCGGGGCGCTGCTCGCCGGACAGAGCGGCTCGGTCTCGGATCTGACGGCGGGCCTGATCGGCGGTTCGACGGCGCTGGCGAGCCACACGGTCAAGGCCGGGACACGGATGGCGATCAACACCTCGCCGGAGCCGTTCAGCAACTTCGTGATGAGTACCGCCGAGGATCTCGGGGTCGCGGGCCTCCTCACCTTCGCGATGTTCCATCCCGTGGCCGCCGCGTCCATCGCCGGTGTCCTGCTGTCCAGCGGGCTCGTGGTGCTCTGCTTCCTCGTCTCACGGATCAGACGGTTCCTGCGCCGCCGGACGCAGCGCCGGGAGGAGCGGCGGATGGCCTCGGCGGCGGAGCAGCCGCCCGGCCGGGCGCCATGGGCGGACCGCGACTGACCTCGACCGATCGCGACCGACCGCTGCGGGAGGTCCGGGCGGCGGACGGAGCCGCGACGCGGCCGAGCCGGAACCACTCCGCCCGACCTCCGGACGGGACTGTCGGTGGGGGCCGATAAAGTCGCCGGCATGGGACGGATTGCGGTGATCGGCGCCGGGATGGGCGCGATGGCGTCCGCCGCCCGGCTGGCCGTCGCGGGCCACCGGGTGGTGGTGTACGAGCGGACGCAGACGTACGGCGGTGCAGTGCGCCGCTTCGAGCGGGACGGCTTCGCCTTCGACACGGGCCCGGGGCTGCTTCCGGTGCCCGCGGTCTATCGCGACCTGTTCGTCAAGACGGGAAAGCAGCCCCTGGAGGAGTGCGTCGAGCTGGTGCAGGTCGACCCGTCCACCGACCACGTCTTCGCCGACGGCACGCGGGTGTCCCTGCCGAACGCCTCGCGCGCGGGTGTGCTCACCGCGCTGGACGAAGCGCTCGGCCCGGACGCGGGCGCGCGGTGGGGCGACTTCCTGGTGCGGGCCGGCGAGGCGTGGGACCGTGCGCGCAGACCGCTCCTGGAGGAGCCGCTGTGGCCCAACTGGGCAGTGCTGGCCGAGCGCGAGCCGTATCCCTCGGTGCCGTACAAGAGGCTGCTGCGCACCCGGCGGGCCGGCACCCTCGCCGAGGTCGGTGCCTGGGAGCTGCGCGACGCGCGTCTGACGGCTCTCCTGGAGAGTCATGCTCTGGCGTACGGGCTCGACCCGCGCGTCACCCCGGCGAGCGCCGCCGTGCTGCCGTACATGGAGCACGCCTTCGGCACCTGGTACGTGCGCGGCGGCATCCGGGAGCTGGCGCGCGCCGTGTACGAGCGGTGCCTGGAGCGCAGGGTCGAGTTCCGTTTCGCGACCTCCGTCGAGCGGATCGTCGAGAAGGACGGCAGGGTCGTCGGTGTGGAGCTCTCCGGGGGCGGCTCCGAGTCCCCCGGCCCCGAGGGCAGCCCCGAGACCCCGGGATCCGGAGAAGGCACGTTCGCGGAGGCGGACTTCGTGGTCGCGGGCGTGGCACCGGGCGTCGTGGACGCCCTCCTTCCCGGTCCGGGGCTCCGGAGCGGTGACGAGGTTCCGCCGCAGCCCGGGGCGTCCAGCCGACTGACCGTGCTGCTCGCGCTGCGCGGCGGGCGGCCCCGCGGGGTGGCGCATCGGACGGTGGTCCACACGGTCGACCGCGACGGCGAGCTGGACCGGCTCTTCGGCGAGCGTCCCGCGGTGCCCGCTGCGCCCACCGTCGTGGTGTCACGCCCCGACGACCCGGCGCTCGTCCCGGACGCGGAGCACGAGGCGGTCGCGCTGACCGTCACGGTGCCGTCGGGCGCTCAGGTGTCCGAGGCGGACGTGGAGCGGGTCCTCGGTGCCGCCGAGCGTGCCCTGCCGGATCTGCGCGACCGGCTCCTGTGGCACGAGGTCCGCACACCGGCCGACATCGCGGCGGCGACCGGCGCGGAGGGCGGCGCGGTCCCCGCCCCGGCGCTCGCGGCGGCGGACGGCCGGCTGCTGCACCCGTCGAACAGCACGCGGATCCCCGGGCTCTTCGCGGCCGGGGGCTGGGCACACCCCGGTGGCGGTCTGCCGCACGCGGGTATGTCGGGCGCGCTGGTGGCCGGGCTGATCGTGGAAGGACCGGAGTTCCAGGGCTCGCAGTGAACAGCCCGGTGGGCGGGAACGGCTGCCGGGACACGGACCGGCGGCAGGTCGCGACGCGCCGGTGGGCGGCGGTGCCGGGTGACTGAGGCTCCGGTAACGGCGACAGCGGTGCGGGAGGCCCTCAGCCGCTGTCCGGTCGGTCAGTAGCGGTACTGCTCGTCGTACCCGGCGTTGCCGTTTCCGGTGCCCTGGTACGGGTACTGCTGCTGCTCGGGCGGGAGTTCGCCGCCGTACTCGTCGGTGCGCTGCTGCGGCACCCAGACGCCGCCGGCCGGGGTCTCGCCGCCGTACGTGCCGGTGGCGTACTGGTCCTGGCCGGTGGCGTACTGGTCCTGGCCGTAGTTCTGCTGTTGCTGCGGGTACTGCTGGTCGCCACTGTTGTAGGCGGTGTTGTCGTACGAGGCGCCCGGGTAGGTCTGCTGGCCGGTGTACGGGTCCGAGTAGGCGGCGTACTGCTGCTGACTGTTGTCGTAGCCGTACTGCTGCTGCTGGTCGTAACCCGTGTAGCCGTCGTACGCGTAGGCCTGCTGGCCCTGGGCGCCCGCCGCGTAGGCCTGCTGGTCCTGGGCCGTGGCGTAGGCCTGCTGGTCCTGGGACTGGGACTCGCCGGCGTAGGACTGGTCGGTGGCGGCGGCGTAGGCGGCGCCGTTGTAGACGCCGTAGGAGCCGGTGTCCTCGGGCAGGGGCTGCGGTTCGTACACCGAGGTGGACTCGGCGGCCGTGGGCTCGGCCGGCTCCGGGGGCATGAACCGGTCGGACGGGGCGGGCGTGAAGACGTCGTCCTCGGCGGCGGCGTACTGGTCGTCGCGCCGGTAGGCCGCCTCCTCGACCTCGTCGAGGCCGCCCTCGGGCGACGGGTCGTCGCTCTCCGGATCATCCGGCTCGCCGCGGCGGCGCTTGCTGGGCTTGGCCGGCGCGGAGTGGCCGTTGATGGCCCAGCCCTGCGCGAAGCCCTGGCGGAACGACAGCGTCACGTACGTCTGGCCGACCGTGAAGGCGGCCGCGCCCAGGCCGATGACCACGACCGAGTGCATCAGGACACCGAGGACCACACCGAGGAAACCTACGAACGCGAGCAGCCGGAACCGCAGCCGCGCCTTGTACTGCAACAGCACCTCGCCGAGCAGCCACAACGCGACGATGCCGAATGCCAGATAGAGGACCGTCAAGCCCATGTACGCCCCTCTCCCAGTGGCCGCTACGCAGTGTGTCGTACGTGGGTGCGACCGGTCTAGGCCTGCTGCGGGTGGTGCAGGCCCAGATTCTCGTAGATTTCCAGCGTCGCCGTGGAGTTGTTCAACGTGATGAAGTGCAGTCCGGGAACTCCCTCGGCCAGCAGCCTCGCACAGAACTCCGTCGCGAACTCGATCCCAATGGAGCGTACAGCCGCCGGATCGTCTTTGACTGTGAGGATCCGCTCTTTCAGGACGTCCGGGAACGAAGCATTCGAGAGTTTGGGCAGCCGTTCCAACATCTTCACACTTGTCACGGGCATGACTTCGGGGATGACCGGCGTCGCACAGCCCGCCGCGTCGACGCGGTCACGCAGGCGGAGGTAGGACTCCGGCTGGAAGAACATCTGCGTGATGGCGTAGTCGGCGCCGGCCCGGCACTTGTCGACGAAGTGGGAGACGTCCAGGTCCCACGTGGCGGACCGGGGGTGCATCTCCGGGAAGGCCGCGACCCCGACGCAGAAATCGCCGGATTCCTTGATGAGGCGCACGAGTTCGGCAGCGTAGGTCAGACCCTTGGGGTGGGGGACCCACTCGCCCATGGGGTCGCCGGGCGGGTCCCCGCGCACGGCGAGCATGTTGCGGATGCCCGCGTCCGCGTACTGCCCGATGATGTTGCGCAGTTCCGCGATGGAGTGGTTGACCGCGGTGAGGTGCGCGACCGGGGTGAGGGTCGTGTCGAGGACGATCTGCTCGGTCTCCTTGACCGTGCCGGCCCGCGTGGAGCCGCCGGCTCCGTAGGTCACGGAGACGAAATCGGGCGCCACGGCCTCGACCCGCCGCAAGGCGTTCCACAGGTTCCGCTCGCCCTTGGGGGTCTTCGGCGCCGAGAACTCGAAGGAATAGGTCTGTTTGCCGGTCGCGAGCATGTCGCGCACGGTGCGTGCGCGATCAGTCCTGGTGGAAGCAGATCCGAGGGCCATACTCGCAGGTTAGCCAGAGGGCGTCGGTCCCCCAACCGAACCGCTGCCATATGTCCGATCTGTCGATTTCTTGTCCACCCCTCGGACACTCGCGGACACCCCGGGGGAGCAGCCCTGCCGCCTCCGGACACTCCCGGCCGGCGGCACTGCCGGAAGCCCCGTGCGGGCGGCCGACGTGTCTACGCCCCGCGCAGCCGCTTCGCGAACTCCGCCGCCGCCGCGCCCGGATCGTCCGCCTCGGTGATCGCCCGTACGACGACGATCCGGCGGGCACCCGCTTCGAGCACCTCGTCGAGCCGGCCGAGGTCGATGCCGCCGATCGCGAACCAGGGACGGTCGGTGCCGAGGGCGGCCGTGCCGCGGACCAGGTCGAGGCCGGGTGCGTGGCGGCCGGGCTTGGTGGGGGTGGGCCAGCAGGGGCCGGTGCAGAAGTAGTCCACGCCCTCCTGGACCGCAGCGGCCGCGGCCTCGGACCCGGCGTGCGTGGAGCGGCCGATGAGCACCTCGTCGCCGAGGATCGCGCGGGCCGCGGGAACCGGGAGGTCCCCCTGGCCCAGGTGCAGCACGTCGGCGCGGACGGCGTGGGCCACGTCCGCCCGGTCGTTGACCGCGAGGAGCTTGCCGTGCCGGGCGCAGGCGTCCGCGAAGACCTGGAGGTGTTCCAGCTCCTCCCCCGCCTCCATGCCCTTGTCCCGGAGCTGCACGATGTCGACACCGCCCGCCAGGACCGCGTCGAGGAACTCGGCGAGGTCGCCCTGACGCCTGCGGGCGTCCGTGCACAGGTAGACGCGGGCGTCGGCGAGCCGGCCCCGCGCGGTCGTGGCGGCGTTCTCGGGCATGGGTGTGTCCCCCGTTGTCGGTGCGCGGGGAGTGCGGCGGCCGGGATGATCCCGCCGCCGCGCTCCCCGTGCCGGACGGTCGCGTTCAGGTCAGACGGCGAGCGCCTGGGCGCGGCGCTTCACCTCCGTGCCGCGATTCTCGCTCAGGGCCTGCGCGGGGGTGCCGGGCAGGCTCGGGTCGGGGGTGAAGAGCCACTCGAGGGCCTCTTCGTCGGAGAAGCCGTCGTCCCTCAGGAGCGTCAGGGTGCCGGCCAGGCCCTTGACGACCTTCTGTTCGTCCGCGTCGATGAAGTCGGCGGGGACGTGCAGCGCGCGGTTCTCACCACGGCGTACGGCGATCAGCTGGCCGTCCTTGACCAGCTGCCGGACGCGCGTCACCTCGACGCCGAACTGTTCGGCGATGTCGGGGAGGGTGAGCCAGGCGGGGACGAGAGCATCGATCTTTGCGTCAATCTCGGTCACGGGACAAGCCTGCCATCCCGGACCGACAGTCGGAAGCCAAGGGCGTCCGACCTGGTGTGACGGATCAGGTCGCGGCGCCCTTCAGGGGCCTCGACGGGTCCGCGAGCAGCTCCGGATCCATGGGGGCGCCCGCCTCGATGAGCCGGCGGCCCTGGGCGAGATCCCTCGGGCGGCCCACCGCCAGGAGGGCGACAAGACGGGTCTCGCGGAGCCAGCACACCGACCAGGAGGCGCCCGTGGGGTCGCCGCGCCACACCAGGGTGTCGTCGGGCGCGTGGTGGCCGACGTACTGCACGAAACGGCCGAACTGCTCGGACCAGAAGTACGGCACGGGGTCGTAGGCGGCGGGCGCCTCTCCGACGATGTTCAGGGCGACCGTGCGGGGGCCCTGGAGGGCGTTGTCCCAGTGGTGGACGAGGAGCCGGTCCTCGTAGCGTCCCGACGGGAAGGAGGCGCAGTCGCCGACCGCGTAGACGTCCGGCAGGGAGGTGCGCAGGTGGTCGTCGGCGACGATCTCGCGGTCGGCGCCGAGTTCGATGCCGGAGCCCGCGATCCAGGCGGTCGCGGGCCGCGCCCCGATCCCGACCACGACGGCGCCCGCGGGCACCCGGGAGCCGTCGTCCAGGATCACCGCGCCGGGCTCGATGCGCTCCACTCGCGCGTGGGTGCGCAGCGTGGCCCCGCTGTCCGCGTACCAGGCGGCCATCGGCGCTGCCACCTCGGCGGGCAGCGCGCCGGCGAGCGGCCGGTCGGCGGCCTCGACGACCGTGACCGCACAGCCCGCCTCGCGCGCCGCCGTGGCGAACTCTGCGCCGATCCAGCCCGCGCCGACCACCACGATGTCGTGCTGCCGGGTGAGGACGGGACGCAGCCGGTCGGCGTCGTCCAGGGTGCGCAGCAGGTGCACCCCGGGCACGCCTTCGGCGCCGGGCAGCTGGATCGGCTCGGCGCCGGTGGCGACGACCAGGACGTCGTACGGGACGGGTCCCTCGGCCGTGTCCAGTTCGTGGTCGCCGGGGCGTACGCCCAGCGCCTCGCGGCCCAGCCTGAGGTCGATGTCCAGGGCCTCGAAGTCGATGTCGAAGGCCGAGCCCTCGGCCTTGCCCAGCAGAACGGCCTTGGACAGCGGCGGCCGGTCGTACGGCTGATGCGGCTCCGCGCCGATCAGCGTGACCGTGCCCGTGAAACCCTGCTCGCGCAGGGCGACCGCGGTCTGCACTCCGGCCATGCCCGCGCCCACCACGACGACCCGCCGTGCCGTGGGCCCCTGCGACTGAGACTGCGCCTGCGTCTGCTCGCTCACCTGATCACCTTAGACACCTGACAATTCGTCAGTCAGCTGACGCGTTCAGTGACCTGTTCCACAGGGCCGGTCGCGCGCAGCTCTTCCACCACGCTCGTCCCCGTGCCCTCCCGCGACTCCCACGTCCAGGTCTCCTCCAGCCGCACGCGGCCGTCGGGCAGTTCCACGACGAGGGACACGCAATGGCCCGACGAGGTGGTTCCGTCGCGCTTGAGCTGCACGTACCGGAAGTCGAGGCGGTCGCCCTCGCGGGTGCCCAGGAGGTGTCCGCGGACGATGTCGCCGCCGTCGTAGTCGGCCCAGACCGTGCCGTCCTCCTCGTGGTACGTGAACCGGGTGCGGGTGCCCACCTGGCCCGGTGCCTGGTCGGCGACGGGGGCGAGGACGAGGCCGTCGAGCGGTCGCGCCATGGTCGGAGGCTCCCTTACTGAGACGGAGCGGGGCGGGCTAGGGTGGCCAACGTAAAGCACTCGCGGGAGCCCGGACGCACCGGGCTGAGAGGGAGGCTGGGGCGGCCTCCGACCGTACGAACCTGATCCGGGTCATGCCGGCGAAGGGAGGGGCTGGACGCCCATGTCGCCTGCACGTTCGTCAGACGTCCTCGTCGTCGGGGGCGGAATCATCGGTCTGGTGACGGCCTGGCGGGCCGCGCAACGCGGGTTCACGACCGCGCTCGTGGACCCCGGGCCGGGTGGCGGGGCCGCCCAGGTCGCGGCCGGAATGCTCGCCGCCGTCACCGAACTGCACTTCGGCGAGGAGACCCTGCTGGGCCTCAACCTCGCCTCCGCGCGCCGCTATCCGGACTTCGTCGCCGAACTGACCGAGGCGACCGGCCAGGATCTCGGCTACCGCCGGTGCGGCACGCTGGCCGTCGCGCTGGACGCCGACGACCGCGCCCATCTGCGGGAACTGCACGCTCTGCAGGTCCGGTCGGGGCTGGAGTCAGAGTGGCTGAGCGGCCGTGAGTGCCGCCGCCTGGAGCCGATGCTCGCGCCCGGCGTACGCGGGGGTCTGCGGGTCGACGGAGACCACCAGATCGACCCGCGGCGCCTCGCGGGAGCCCTGGTCACGGCGTGCGAGCGGGCCGGGGTGGTCCTGCACCGGACCTGGGCGGAGCGCCTGACGGTCACAGGGGACCGGGCCGCCGGAGTGGTCACCACTGACGGCACCGAACTCACCGCGGGCCAGGTGGTACTCGCCGGAGGCAGCCTCAGCGGGCGTCTGGCGGGCGTCCCCGACGACGCCCGGCCGCCGGTGCGCCCGGTCAAGGGGCAGGTGCTGCGGCTGACCGTGCCGCAGCGGTACGCGCCCTTCCTCAACCGCACCGTGCGCGCCGTGGTGCGCGGCAGTCACGTCTACCTGGTGCCGCGCGAGAACGGCGAGCTCGTGGTCGGCGCGACCAGCGAGGAGCTGGGCTGGGACACCACCGTGACGGCGGGCGGCGTGTACGAGCTGCTGCGCGACGCCCACGAGCTGGTCCCCGGGATCACCGAGCTGCCGCTCACCGAGACCCGCGCCGGGCTGCGCCCCGGCTCGCCCGACAACGCGCCGCTGCTCGGCCCGACGGCACTGGACGGACTGCTGCTGGCCACCGGGCACTTCCGCAACGGCGTGCTCCTGACGCCCGTCACCGGCGACGCGCTGGCGCACGTCCTGACCACCGGCGAACTCCCCGCCGAGGCCCGCCCCTTCAGCCCCTTGCGCTTCGGCGCCACCGCCCCCACGGAGCTGCCCGTATGAACATCGTCGTCAACGGGGAGCGGCAGCGGATCGCCGCGGGAACCGCTCTCGACGCGCTCGTCGCGACACTCACCCCGGCACCCACCGGAGTGGCCGCCGCCCTGAACGAAACCGTCGTCCCGCGCGCGCAGTGGCCTTCCACCTCCCTCGCCGAGGGCGACCGCGTCGAAGTCCTCACCGCCGTCCAAGGAGGCTGACCCATGGCCGACGATCCCTTCGTCCTCGGTGGCACCACCTACGCGTCCCGGTTGATCATGGGAACGGGCGGTGCGCCCAGCCTCGACGTGCTGGAGCGCTCCCTGGTGGCGTCCGGCACGGAGCTGACGACGGTCGCGATGCGGCGCGTGGACGCGTCCGTGCACGGCTCGGTCCTGTCGGTGCTCGACCGGCTCGGCATCCGCGTCCTGCCGAACACGGCCGGCTGCTACACCGCCGGTGAGGCCGTGCTGACCGCCCGTCTGGCGCGCGAGGCACTGGGCACCGACCTGGTCAAACTGGAGGTCATCGCCGACGAGCGCACCCTGCTGCCCGACCCGGTCGAACTGCTCGACGCGGCGGAGACGCTGGTCGACGACGGCTTCACCGTGCTGCCGTACACGAACGATGACCCGGTGCTGGCGCGCAAGCTGGAGGATGTCGGCTGCGCGGCGGTCATGCCGCTCGGCTCGCCCATCGGGTCCGGGCTCGGGATCCGCAACCCGCACAACTTCCAGCTGATCGTCGAGCACGCGCGCGTGCCGGTGATCCTGGACGCGGGGGCGGGTACGGCCTCGGACGCCGCGCTCGCGATGGAGCTGGGGTGTGCGGGGGTCATGCTCGCCTCGGCGGTGACACGGGCACAGGAGCCTGTGCTGATGGCGGAGGCCATGCGGCACGCCGTGGAGGCGGGGCGCCTGGCGCGGCGGGCGGGGCGCATCCCCCGGCGGCACTTCGCCACGGCGTCCTCCCCCGTGGAGGGCATGGCGGCGCTGGATCCGGAACGCCCGGCGTTCTGATCAGCTGCCCCGTGCCGCCGGACCGTCGGTTTCCGGCCGGACGGGCGCGGCGGATCTCCTGGGGGAGCGGGCGCGGAGGGCGCGAGGTGTCCGCGCTCCCCGAGTGCGCCCCTTGCGACGTGCGCCTTGTGTCATGGGCAGACCGCTCGGTGGTGAACGCCGCGGCCGGTCGTGGACGGTCCCGCGACGGCGCAGGTTGTCGCGTTGTGGCCTTGCGGTGGCGAACAGGGCCTGATCGGACATCTGTGCGACGAACGGACCTTCGCGCGTGCGGTGTGCGTCACAGCTCGGCTGCAGTCGGGCCCCGGTATCCGCCGAACGGGGCGTCGTGACAGTGGTGGCTCGTAGACTCACCTGCGTGGATACGACCCTTCAGGACCCCCTTGTCGGACACGTGCTCGACGGGCGCTATCGCGTCGACGCACGGATCGCGGTCGGCGGGATGGCCACGGTCTACAGGGCCCTGGACACCCGCCTCGACCGTGTGCTCGCGCTCAAGGTGATGCACCCGACCCTGGCCGCCGACGGTTCGTTCGTCGAGCGGTTCATCCGCGAGGCGAAGTCGGTGGCCCGGCTGGCGCACCCCAACGTGGTTCAGGTCTTCGACCAGGGGGCGGACGGGTCGTACGTCTATCTGGCCATGGAGTACATCGCCGGGTGCACCCTGCGGGACGTGCTGCGCGATCGCGGAGCCCTGCAGCCCCGGGCCGCGCTCGACATCCTGGAGCCGGTGCTCGCCGCGCTCGGCGCCGCGCACCGCGCCGGCTTCGTGCACCGCGACATGAAGCCGGAGAACGTCCTGATAGGGGACGACGGCCGGGTCAAGGTCGCGGATTTCGGCCTCGTCCGCGCCGTGGACACGGTGACCAGCACGACGGGTGCGGTCCTCGGCACCGTGTCGTACCTCGCCCCCGAACAGATCGAGCACGGCACCTCCGACACCCGGGTCGACGTCTACGCCTGCGGAGTCGTCCTCTACGAAATGCTCACCGGCGCCAAGCCGTACACCGCGGACTCGCCCGCGCAGGTGCTCTACCAGCACCTCCACGCCGACGTGCCGCCTCCGTCGGCCGTGGTGCCGGGCATGGCGTACCCGCTGGACGAGCTGGTCACCGCGGCCACCGCCCGCAATCCCGAGGTCCGCCCGGCCGACGCGGTGGCGCTGCTCGGCCAGGTCCTCGAAGCACGGGCCGGCCTCACCGCCGAGCAGCTCGACGCGGTGCCGCCGGGTGCCCTGTCGGTGGGCCACGACAATGCCGACGACCGTACGAGCGTGATCCCGCGCTCGCTGTCCGTCCCCCGCCTGCTGCCGGTGAACGAGGACGACGGCGCCCTCGGCCGGACCAGCCGGTTCGAGCAGAGCAGCCCGTTCACCACCTCGCCGGTCATGCCGCCGCAGCCGCCGGGGACGCGTCCCCGGCGCGGGATGCTGATGGTCGTCGCCGCGATCGTGCTGGTGCTCGGCCTCGGCGGCGGTGTCTGGTACATCAACTCGGGCCAGTTCACCAAGGTCCCGCCGGTCCTGGCGAAGACGGAGCAGCAGGCCAGGAGCCGGCTCCAGGACTCCGGGCTCGACGTCAAGCAGGTCAAGCACGCCTACAGCGACACGGTGAAGCGCGGCACGGTCATCAGTACCGACCCCGGTGTCGGCGAGCGGATCCGCGACAACGACTCCGTGACGCTGGTCATCTCCGACGGCCCCAGGACGGTGAAGGTGCCCGACCTGAAGGGCTTCGCGCTGTTCAAGGCGAGGGAGGTGCTGAAGGGCGACGGGCTCGCCGCGGGTATGGTCACCCGCGCATTCAGCGAGGACGTGACCAAGGGCTTCGTGATCGGTACGAATCCGGGCGCGGGTACCCCGCGGCACTCCGGCTCGGCGATCGCGATCGTCGTCAGCAAGGGCGCCCCGGTGGAACTGCCCGACGTGACCGGCTCTTCGGTCGAGGACGCCACCGCCCAGCTGGAGGGCGCGGGCCTGAAGGTGAAGATCGCCGCGGAGCGGGTCAACTCGGAGTTCGACAAGGGCCAGGTCGCCGGGCAGACACCGGGCGCGGGCCGCGAGGCCGCCACGGGCGACACCGTGACGCTGACCCTCTCCAAGGGCCCCGAGATGGTCGAGGTCCCGGACGTCGTGGGCGACAGCGTGGACGACGCGAAGAAGGCGCTGGAGGATGCCGGGTTCCAGATCGACGAGGACCGCGGACTGCTCGGGCTCTTCGGCGACACGGTCAAGAAGCAGTCGGTGCACGGCGGCGACACGGCGCCCAAGGGCTCGACGATAACGATCCAGATCCGCTGAGCGGATCCGCCGGACCACAGGGACGTACGGCCTCCGACCGGGCAGCCGCTCGGGGGCCGCTCCCCCGCGAGGCGCGTGAGGTGCACGAGGCCCGTGAAACCCGCCCGCGGGGGGCTCGGCGGCGCGTGACACCCTGACGGGTGTGACCAGCAAGCAGCTCCGCAACCCCGTCGGCGGCCATGTCCCCGTGGCCGGCGGCCTCGACTCCGTCGGCATGGCCTACGCCCGCGACCTCGCGGCCGAGGCCGTCCAGGTCTTCGTCGCCAACCCGCGCGGCTGGGCGACGCCCGCCGGAAACCCGAAGCAGGACGAGGACTTCCGTGCCGCCTGTGCCGCCGGGTCGATCCCCGCGTACGTCCACGCCCCGTATCTGATCAACTTCGGTTCGCACACCGAGGCGACGGCCGAGAAGTCGGTGGAGTCGCTGCGGCACTCGCTGCGGCGCGGACAGGAGATCGGCGCCCTGGGTGTGGTCGTGCACACCGGGAGCGCCACCGGTGGCCGGGAGCGGTCCGTCGCGCTGAGGCAGGTGCGCGACCGTCTGCTGCCACTGCTGGACGAACTGACCCATGACGACGACCCGTTCCTCCTTCTGGAGTCGACGGCCGGCCAGGGTGCCTCGCTCTGCTCCCGCACCTGGGACTTCGGACCGTACTTCGACGCCCTGGACGCACACCCCAAGCTGGGCGTCTGCCTCGACACCTGCCACATCTTCGCGGCGGGCCACGATCTGACCGGGCCGAGCGGTATGCACCAGACCCTGGATCTGCTGGTGGACACCGTCGGCGAGGGGCGGCTCAAGCTGATCCACGCCAACGACTCCAAGGACGTGGTCGGCGCGCACAAGGACCGCCACGAGAACATCGGCTCGGGCCACATAGGCGAGGACCCGTTCCGCGCCCTGATGACGCATCCCGCCACGGAGGGCGTACCTCTGATCATCGAGACGCCGGGTGGGAAGGAGGGGCACGCGGCCGACGTGGAGCGCCTGAAGAAGCTCCGCGACGGCTGAGCCGGAACCGCCCGACACTTCACGGATGCGTGACGGAATACCCCAGGGGGGTATGTGGTTCCTAGAGAATACAGGAACCGCCACCTGGCATTGGGGGCCACTCATGCAGCAGCACGAGACGCACGCGGGGCACACACCGCACGCGGGACACACCGGCGATGCGCACGGGCACCACGAGGTTCACGGACATACGCACGCTCCGGCGGAGGCGACCTGGCCGACGGCCGTGCGGGCGACCCTGCACTGCCTCACCGGCTGCGCCATCGGCGAGGTGCTCGGCATGGTGATCGGTACGGCGCTGGGCTGGGGGAACACGCCCACGACGGTCCTCGCGATCGCGCTGGCCTTCTTCTTCGGCTACTCGCTCACCCTGCGCGGCATCCTGACGGCGGGGGTCGGCTTCCGGACGGCGTTCCGGGTGGCGCTGGCCGCGGACACCCTGTCGATCGCCGTGATGGAGCTGATCGACAACGGGGTGATCGCGCTGTGGCCGTCGGCGATGGACGCGAAACTGGCCGACGCGGTCTTCTGGTTCTCGCTGGCCGTCTCCCTGGTGATCGCCTTCGCGGTCACGACGCCCGTCAACAAGTGGATGATCGGCCGGGGCAAGGGGCACGCGGTGGTCCACCGGTACCACCACTGAAGCACCCGGACAGCAACACATGAACGGCAACGCCCGGGAAGGAACGCCGGGACTCAGAGCTCGGGGCCGTCCCCGGGCTCTTCCTGGTAGGAGTAGCGCTGCTCGCGCCAGGGGTCACCGACGTTGTGGTAGCCGCGTTCCTCCCAGAAGCCGCGGCGGTCGGCGGTCATGTACTCGATGCCGCGCACCCACTTGGGCCCCTTCCACGCGTACAGATGCGGGACGACCAGGCGCAGCGGGAAGCCGTGTTCCGCCGTCAGCAGTTCGCCGTCCTTGTGGGTGGCGAAGATGGTGCGCTCGGAGGCGAAGTCCGCGAGGCGCAGGTTCGAGCTGAACCCGTACTCGGCCCAGACCATCACATGGGTGACGGTGGGTGAGGGCGGGGCTATCTCCAGGATCGTACGAGCGGGGACACCACCCCATTCGGCCCCGAGCATGCTGAACTTCGTGACGCAGTGCAGATCGGCGACGACGGAGGCGTACGGGAGGGCGGTGAACTCGTCGTGGGTCCAGCACTGCTTCCCGCCGTCGGCGGTGGCGCCGAAGACCCTGAATTCCCAGCGTTCGGGGCGGAACTTGGGGACGGGCCCGTAGTGCGTGACGGGCCAGCCGCGCTGAAGTCGCTGTCCCGGCGGAAGCTCCGACTGTGCTGTTTCTCCAGATTCGCGCTCCACCGGCTGACCCATGACTCCATCCTGACAGACCCGGAACAGTGCCCATGACCAGCGCAGGCCGGAATCGGGCAACTCGTAGTAAGCATGCACTTACTGGACGGTCTCCGGCGCCGGTGCGAAGATGCGGCGCAATCTGCCCAGTCCCCCGCCTGGAAGGAGCCTCTGCGATGCAGGGCGACCCCGAGGTCATCGAATTCCTCAACGAGCAGCTGACCGGTGAGCTGACCGCGATCAACCAGTACTTCCTGCACGCGAAGATGCAGGAGAACTCCGGCTGGACGAAGCTCGCGAAGTACACCCGGCACGAGTCGTTCGACGAGATGAAGCACGCGGAGGTACTCACCGACCGCATTCTCTTCCTGGACGGACTGCCGAACTACCAGCGGCTCTTCCATGTCCGGGTGGGACAGACGGTCACCGAGATGTTCCAGGCCGACCGGCAGGTGGAGGTGGAGGCGATCGACCGCCTCAAGCGCGGGATCGAGGTGATGCGCGCGAAGGGCGACATCACGTCCGCGAACATCTTCGAGTCGATCCTCGAGGACGAGGAACACCACATCGACTACCTGGACACCCAGCTGGAACTGGTCGAGAAGCTCGGCGAGGCGCTCTACATCGCGCAGCTCGTCGAGCAGCCGGAGAGCTAGGCGGCCTCGCGCCCGGCGGTCCCGTACTCGACGGCCTCGCGCCGGCCGGCCTCGACCTGTCCGAGGACGTCGGAGAGCACCGGCATGCCCTGGTCTGCCAGCTCACGACGCGGACACGAGCCCCTGCCCAGCAGTGCCTGGATCCGGCGTACGCACGAACCGCAGTCCGTGCCCGCCTTGGAGGCCGAGGCTATCTGCCGAGGAGTACAGGCGCCGTTCTCCGCGTGCTTCTTCACCTGCTGCTCGGTGATCCCGAAGCAACTGCAGACGTACACGCGGTTCACCTCCCGCCGGAATCGCTGGGTAGTGCCGTCCCGATGATCGGTGAGGCTAACCTAACCTTACCCGTCACACACGAACCACAAAAGTGGCGTGGGGCGCGGATCGTATGTGATCCGCGCCCCACTTCAGGTGCCGGTAACAGGTGTTTCACCTGTTGATCTGCTACTGGTCGCGGTACATCTCGGCGACGAGGAACGCCAGGTCAAGGGACTGGCTGCGGTTCAGGCGGGGGTCGCAGGCCGTCTCGTAACGCTGGTGCAGATCGTCGACGAAGATCTCGTCGCCGCCGCCCACGCACTCGGTGACGTCGTCACCGGTGAGCTCGACATGGATGCCGCCCGGGTGCGTGCCGAGGCCCTTGTGGACCTCGAAGAAGCCCTTGACCTCGTCGAGCACGTCGTCGAAGCGGCGGGTCTTGTGGCCCGAGGCCGCCTCGAAGGTGTTGCCGTGCATCGGGTCGGTCACCCAGGCCACGGTCGCTCCGGAGGCGGTGACCTTCTCGACCAGCTCGGGCAGCTTGTCGCGGACCTTGTCCGCGCCCATGCGCACGATGAAGGTGAGACGGCCCGGCTCGCGGTCCGGGTCGAGGCGCTCGATGTACTGGAGCGCCTCCTCGGCCGTCGTCGTCGGGCCCAGCTTGATCCCGACCGGGTTGCGGATCTTCGAGGCGAACTCGATGTGCGCGCCGTCCAGCTGCCGGGTGCGCTCACCGATCCACACCATGTGGCCCGAGACGTCGTACAGGTGGCCGGTGCGCGAGTCGACGCGGGTCAGCGCCGACTCGTAGTCGAGGAGCAGCGCCTCGTGGGAGGCGTAGAACTCGACGGTCTTGAACTCCTCCGGGTCGGTCCCGCAGGCCCGCATGAAGTTCATCGCGTTGTCGATCTCGCGCGCGAGCTGCTCGTAGCGCTGGCCGGACGGGGACGACTTCACGAAGTCCTGGTTCCAGGCGTGCACCTGGCGCAGGTCGGCGTAACCGCCGGTGGCGAAGGCGCGCACCAGGTTGAGCGTGGAGGCGGACGCGTTGTACATCCGCTTCAGGCGCTCGGGGTCCGGGATGCGGGACTTCTCGTCGAAATCGAAGCCGTTGACCGAGTCGCCCCGGTACGTCGGCAGGGTCACGCCGTCACGGGTCTCGGTGCCCTTGGAGCGTGGCTTGGAGTACTGGCCGGCGATCCGGCCGACCTTCACCACGGGCACCGAGGCGGCGTACGTGAGGACGGCGCCCATCTGGAGCAGGGTCTTGAGCTTGTTGCGGATCTGGTCGGCCGACACGGCGTCGAAGGCCTCGGCGCAGTCGCCGCCCTGGAGAAGGAACGCCTCTCCCTTGGCGACGGATGCCATCCGGGCGCGCAGCTGGTCGCACTCGCCCGCGAAGACGAGCGGCGGATACGACTCGAGGTCCGCGATCACATCGCGCAGAGCCTCGGCATCGGGGTACTCGGGCTGCTGCGCCGCGGGCAGGTCTCGCCAGGTGTTGCCAGCGCTCGCGCTGGGCTTAGCGTTCACGGTCACCCCGACAACATTACGGGGTCGTGTCGGGCATCCATTCACATGCTCATCAATTGAGACGAACCCCGCTCGATCGACACCTCTCCGGGCGGCGGTACGGCACGTGCAGGGGCCACCCGGAGAGGGAAAACCGCTAGTCCACGTCGAGGCGGTCGCGGTCGATGGAGATCTTCACCCCGCCGTGGGTCTCGGTCGTGTCGCCCACGTACTGGTGGATGCGCTGGTGCTTGCCCCACAGCGTCGAGGGGATCGAGGAGTCGGACGTGCTCGACGCGCCGTTCCAGCGGGCGAAGTGGATCACGTCGGGCAGAGTGACGTCCGCCCGGTTGGCGATCAGGTCGGACACCAGGGACGAGGTGTTGCCGTACGCGCCCGAGCGGTAGCCGAGTGCGTGCAGGCGCACGGTGTAGGCCTGGAGGTAGGAAAGCACCTGGTCGGTGATCTTTCCGCCGGGTTCGTAGTGCTCCAGGTCGTTGTAGATCACCGTGCCCTTGCCGAAGCCCAGCGCGGCGGCCTGCTTGACCGCGTCGTCGGCGGCGGCGGTGCCCTGCGGCACCGGACTGGTGATCGCCGAGCAGCCGCCCCCGCAGCTGCCTCCGTCGGAGGACGGCTGCCGGCCGACGTACAGCGGGAAGAACCGCCAGCCGTCCGTGTACTGCCTCCGCACCCAGTCGGCGGTGAGGTGCTGCTGGGCGCAGGCGCGGTTGAGGCCGCCGATGTAGACGCCGATGGCGCCGTACGGGGAGTCGTCGCGCCAGGCGTCCATCGCCGACTGGCTCGGGGCGGTGCAGGCGTCGAAGCCCTCGCCGCGGTAGGAGGTGGCGTCGGTCGGCAGCGGGGCTGCCGCGGGCCGTTCGGCGGGCCCCTCGGGCCGGGCGGCGGCGACGGGCAGTCCGGCGCTGCGCAGGACGTCCTGGATACGGGCGCGGTCGTATCCGTAGGCGGCGGTGACGACGATTCGGTCCGCGGTGGCCCGGTAGGTGCGGGCCGTGGCGTTCTCGGTGACGGCCCGGTCGGCGGCGGAAGCGGGCTGGACGAGAAGCGCCTCGGTGCGTCCGCTGGCTCTGGCCGGGCAGTTCTGGTCGCTGCCGGGCGTGCCGAGGTAGACGGCGTGCCGGTCGAAGCGGACGCAGGTGTCGGGATGTTTCTTCAGGTCCACGATCTGCCAGGAAGCGGGGACGGTGAAGATGTGGCCGCGGTAGGCGACCTGGGTCAGGTCCTCGGAGTCGGCCGGGCGCGGGGTCGAGCTCGCGGGGCCGAGCGGCCCGGCGGCGAGGGCGGCGGCCGCGAGGAGCACGGTCAGGGCGCGGACACCGGTCCGGCGGGTCTGGGGCGAACGGGCAGCGTGCATGGTTCTCGTTTCACAGTGGGTTCAAACTGTCTGGCCATCCATGGCCGGTGACCGGGCGGTCGGAACGCCCTGCGGCAACGGTTCACGCTGTTGCCCGCGCCTCCGCTTCGGGTAATGTGCGGCGCATGTTCGCGCATTCGAACCAGAACTGGTGGTGGACCGCACATCCGGCGGCCCACTGACTGCGCGTAGACACGACTTCGCGAAGGCCGCCCGAGGGGCGGCCTTCGGTGTTTGCGGACCCGGGTCGTTCCTCTCCGAGATGCACGATTCGAGAGAAGGACCGCACCGATGAATCTGCTCGACCTGCTGGACGATCCCCGTCCCTTCGCCCTGCTGCGCCGCCGCACCCCGGGCCGCGACCACGAGGTGGTGGAGCTGCTGCTGGGGCCGGTGCGCGAGGTGGAGCGCCTCGCCGACATCCCCGACGAGGGCCTCGCGCTGATCCCGTTCCGGCAGATCCGGGAGCGCGGCTTCGACGTCCGCGACGACGGCACCCCGCTCTCGGTGCTCGTCCCCGAGGAGCGCCACGAACTGCCGCTCGCACAGGCGCTGGCCGAGCTGCCGGCCCACGACGTCCGGGTCGAAGGCGGCGGCTTCGACGTCGGCGACGAGGAGTACTCCGGGATCGTCGAACGGGTGCTGCGCGAGGAGATCGGGCGCGGCGAGGGCGCCAACTTCGTGATCCGGCGGACGTACGAGGGCCGGATCCCGGGGTTCGGACGGGCCGACGCCCTGGCGCTGTTCCGCCGGTTGCTGGTCGGCGAGCGGGGCGCGTACTGGACGTTCGTCGTGCACACCGGGGCGCGGACGCTGGTCGGGGCGAGTCCGGAGGTGCATGTCCGGATGTCCGCCGGGACGGTCGTGATGAACCCGATCAGCGGGACGTACCGCTATCCGGCCGGGGGTCCGACGCCCGAGGACCTGCTCGCCTTCCTCGCCGACGGCAAGGAGATCGAGGAGCTCTCGATGGTCGTCGACGAGGAGCTCAAGATGATGTGCACGGTCGGTGACATGGGCGGGGTGGTGATCGGGCCGCGGCTCAAGGAGATGGCCCATCTCGCGCACACCGAGTACGAGTTGCGGGGCCGCTCCTCGCTGGACGTGCGGGAGGTGCTGCGGGAGACGATGTTCGCGGCCACCGTCACCGGCTCGCCGGTGCAGAACGCCTGCCGTGTCATCGAGCGCCACGAGGTCGGCGGGCGCGGCTACTACGCGGGAGCGCTGGCGCTGGTCGGGCGGCAGCCGGGGGACGGGCCGGACGGCGGGGCCGGGGCGCAGACCCTCGACTCCCCGATCCTCATCCGGACCGCCGACATCGACGCGGACGGCCGGCTGCGGGTGCCGGTCGGCGCCACCCTCGTACGGGGATCGGATCCGGCGGGCGAGGTCGCCGAGACCCATGCCAAGGCGGCGGGTGTGTTGGCGGCACTGGGGGTGCGGCCCGGCAGGCCGCACCCGGACGGCGCCCGGCCGAGGCTGGGCGACGATCCGCGGGTGCGGGCGTCGCTGGACGGGCGGCGGGCCTCGCTGGCGCCCTTCTGGCTGCGGATGCAGGAGCGGTCCCGGGAACTCACTGGGCACGCCCTGGTCGTGGACGCCGAGGACACCTTCACCGCGATGCTGGCGCATCTGCTGCGGTCGTCCGGGCTCGATGTGACGGTGCGCCGCTACGACGAACCGGGGCTGCGCGAGGCGGTCCTCGCGCACGAGGGGCCGGTGGTCCTCGGCCCCGGTCCCGGGGACCCCTCCGATCCGGCGGACCCCAAGATGCGCTTCCTGCGGGCGCTCACCGCCGAGGTGCTCCGGGGGCACCGGCACGGCGTCCTCGGTGTCTGCCTCGGCCACGAGCTGATCGCGGCCGAGCTGGGGCTGGACATCGTCCGCAAGGACGTGTCGTACCAGGGCGCGCAGACCCGCATCGACCTCTTCGGGCGGGCCGAGACCGTCGGTTTCTACAACAGTTTCGCGGCCCGCTGCGACGACGACGCGCTGGTGGAGCTGTCGGCGCACGGCGTCGAGGTCAGCCGCGCCGCGAACGGCGAGGTGCACGCGCTGCGCGGTCCCGGATTCGCGGGTGTGCAGTTCCACCCGGAGTCGGTGCTGACGCTGAACGGCGCGGCCGTCGTACGGGAGTTGGCGGGTCAGCTGCGGGGCACCAGCACGTTCTCCGAGCGGCGGCCCTCGGTGTAGTCGAGGACGTTCCCGACAGTGGTGTCGACGATCTGGCCGACGGCGTCGGCGGTGTAGTACGCCTGGTGCGAGGTGACCAGGACGTTCGGGAAGGTGACCAGACGGGCCAGGGTGTCGTCCTCGACGGTTTCGAGGGACTTGTCGAGGAAGAACAGCCCGGCCTCCGCCTCGTACACGTCGAGACCGACGCCCGTGAAACGGCCTGCGCGCAACTGGGTGACGAGAGCCTGGCTGTCGATCAGGCCGCCGCGGCTGGAGTTCACCAGGATCGCGTCGTCCTTCATCGCGCGCAGGGCGTCGGCGTCGATGAGGTGCTGGGTCTGGGGCATCAGCGGAACGTGCAGGGTGACCAGGTCGGACTCGGCGAGGAGGCGCTCCTTGGAGACGTACTCCATGCCGAGTTCGACGCAGGCCGGGTTCTCGGCGATGTCCCAGCCGAGCAGCTTCATGCCGAAACCGTGGGCGATCCGGGTGAAGGCCTCGCCGATCTTCCCGGTGCCGAGGACGCCCGCGGTGCGGCCGTGCATGTCACGGCCCATCAGTCCGTCGAGGCGGAAGTCGAAGTCGCGGGTGCGGTTGGCGGCGCGCACGATACGGCGGTTGACGGCCATGCCGAGGGTCCAGGCGAACTCGGCGACCGAGTGGGGCGAGTAGTACGAGACCCGGGCGACCGTCATGCCGAGGCGCTCGGCGACCTCGAGGTCGATGTTGTTGAACCCGGTGGAGCGCTGGGCGACGAGCTGGGTGCCGCCGGCCGCCAGGGTCTGCAGAACACGGTGTCCCAGGCCGCAGTTGACGCTGGTGGAGATGACCTCGTAGCCGGCCGCGATGGGCGCGGTGTCCTCGGTGAGGAAGACGCCGAGGCAGCGGACCTCGTGGCGTCCCTCGAAAGCCTTCTCGATCAGGGGCTTCTCGTCGGACTGGACGCCGAACGCCAGGATCTCCACCGGTTCCTCCCGTTCTGGGGGTATGGGCCGAATATACGACCCATACCCCCAGAGTCGCAGAGGCTCCGCCGTCAGCCGAAGAAGACGCCGACCTCCTCGTAGAGCTTCGGGTCGACCGTCTTCAGCTTGGCGGTCGCCTCGGCGATCGGAACGCGGACGATGTCGGTGCCGCGCAGGGCCACCATCTTGCCGAAGTCGCCGTCGCGGACGGCCTCGATGGCGTGCAGGCCGAAGCGGGTGGCGAGCCAGCGGTCGAAGGCGCTGGGCGTCCCGCCGCGCTGGACGTGCCCGAGGACCGTGGTGCGGGCCTCCTTGCCGGTGCGCCGCTCGATCTCCTTCGCCAGCCACTCGCCGACACCGGAGAGCCGGACATGCCCGAAGGAGTCGAGGGTCCCGTCCTTGAGGACCATGTCGCCGTCCTTGGGCATGGCACCCTCGGCGACGACCACGATCGGCGCGTACGACGCCTTGAAGCGCGAGGTCACCCAGGCGCAGACCTGGTCCACGTCGAAGCGCTGCTCGGGGATGAGGATGACGTTCGCGCCGCCGGCCAGGCCCGAGTGGAGGGCGATCCAGCCCGCGTGGCGGCCCATCACCTCGCAGACGAGGACGCGCATGTGCGATTCGGCGGTGGTGTGCAGGCGGTCGATGGCCTCGGTCGCGATGTTGACCGCCGTGTCGAAGCCGAAGGTGTAGTCGGTGGCGGAGAGGTCGTTGTCGATGGTCTTCGGTACGCCGACGATGTTGATGCCGTACTCGTCGCCGAGCCGCGCGGCGACGCCCAGGGTGTCCTCGCCGCCGATCGCGACGAGGGCCTCGACCTCCTGCTTGGCCAGGTTCTCCTTGATCCGGCGGATGCCGTTCTCGTGCTTGAGGGGGTTGGTGCGCGAGGATCCGAGGATGGTGCCGCCGCGGGGCAGGATCCCGCGCACGGCGGAGATGTCGAGCCGGACGGTGTCGCCTTCGAGCGGCCCCCGCCAGCCGTCGCGGTAACCGACGAAGTCATAGCCGTACTCCTGCACGCCCTTGCGGACGATGCCCCGGATGACGGCGTTGAGCCCGGGGCAGTCGCCGCCTCCGGTCAGTACTCCGACCCGCATGGAAAGTCCCTTCGCCATGGTTGGCTGATGGACTCACGCTAATAGTGATCCAGGTCACTTCGGCATGGTGCGGATGGTCTATTCCGGTGAATTGTCGGCCAGTTGATCAACGCAGATCACCCGAAGGGGGGCCGCTGTCCGGGTCAGGCCTCGTCCAGTCCGCGCTCTATGGCGTAGCGGACCAGCTCGACGCGGTTGTGCAACTGGAGCTTGCCCAGGGTGTTCTGCACATGGTTCTGGACGGTGCGGTGGGAGATGACCAGGCGCTCGGCGATCTGCTTGTAGCTCAGTCCCTTGGCGACCAGGCGGAGGACCTCGGTCTCACGGTCGGTCAGCTGCGGGACCCTCGGCTCGCCGGCGCCCGTGGCGCTGGCGGGCTCCGAGGCCAGCCGGCGGTACTCGCCGAGGACCAGGCCCGCGAGGCCCGGGGTGAACACCGGGTCGCCGACGGCCGTCCGGCGCACCGCGTCGGTCAGCTCCTCCGCGGACGCCGACTTCAGGAGGTAGCCGGTCGCGCCGGACTTCACCGCCTCCAGCACATCGGCGTGCTCTCCGCTGGCCGACAGGACCAGAACCCGCAGAGCCTGATTGGCGCCGACCAGCTCCTTGCAGACCTGCACACCTGGCTTGGCGGGCAGGTTCAGATCGAGGACGAGGACGTCGGGCGCCACCGCCAGGGCCCGGCGCACGGCCTGTTCGCCGTCGCCCGCCGTGGCGACCACGTCGAACCCCGCGGCCGCCAGGTCACGGGCCACCGCGTCGCGCCACATGGGGTGGTCGTCCACCACCATGACCCTGATGGGATCCTCGCCCGCCCGCGGCTCCGCCGCCGTCCCGCCCGTCATCGCCGTACCGTCGCCTTCGTCATCGCGTCTTCGCCTTCCCCCGCGCGTCCTTCGGTACCTTCAGCTCGACCTCGGTGCCCTGCCCCGGGACCGAGATCAGCTCGGCCGTGCCGCCCAGCTCGCGCAGCCTGCCGCGGATCGACAGCGCCACCCCGAGCCGCCCCTCGCCCTCGGCCTGGGCGAGCCGCCCCTCCGGGATGCCGGGACCGTCGTCGCGCACCGTCACGATCACCGCGTCCGGTTCGTCCTCGACCAGGATCCAGGCACGGGCGTCCGCGCCCACGTGCTTGCGGACATTGTCCAGGGCGGCACCGACGGCCGCGGCCACTTCCCGCGCGGCGGGCGGACCGAGGGGTACCGGCGCGCCGGGCTCGGAGAGGGTCACGCGCGCGGTGGTGTACGGGGCGAGCAGGGCGCGCAGGTCGACGGGGCCCGCGGGATCCTCGTCGTCGGGTTCGTCGACGGCTCGTACGACCGCGCCGAGTGCGGCGTCCTCCGACACCCGTGAGACGGGCACCAGACCACCCGACACCAGCGTGCGCAGCGCGGCCTCCTGCTCACCGGCCATCCTGCCGAGCTCCGCGGCCTCGCCGCCGAGCGCGCTGCCACGCCGCTGCACCATGGCGAGGACCTGGAGCACGCCGTCGTGGATGTCCCGGGCGAGGCGCTCGCGTTCGCGGGTGGTGGCCTCGATCTCCAGGGCACGGGCGAGGGTGCGCTCGGAGGCGCGGGCGACCTCGACGACGTAGCCGATGGCGATGGAGGCGACCCAGACGAGAATCACGTTGTGCACGGTGTCCCGGGTCGGGGCGCCGCGCTCGATGATGTTGGCCGCGGCGACGAGCGTGGAGGCGAAGGCCGCCCACCGCCAGCCGCCCTTGATCGCGAAGGCCAGGACGGCGCCCGCCGTCCATATCGACGGCAGCGTCGGGCCGCCCGAGTCGATGCGCGAGGCGGAGTCGGCGACGCGGGTGAGCATGATGCCGGCCAGCGCGACCGTGAGGTCGGCGGCGAGGAACCGCCTGGTGCAGTTGGCCGCGCCGGAGACTCTCGGGAGCGTGGCCAGCGTCCAGACGAGCAGGAACGCGAAGAACGCGACGGCCACCCACGGGCGGGCGAACTTGTCGTACGCGGTGGCGAAGAGCCCGATCGCGTACAGCACGGTCAGCACCCGGTACCCGGTCAGCGCACGCCACAGCGGCTGCTCGACCGACATCCTCATGACTCTCTCGCGTTTGGCCATGCCCCCCACCCCACACTGCCGACGTCCTGACGGACGCTTCTAGGAGCCGGACCGTTGCCTGTCGGTCGGTTCGGCTTCCCCGACGGTCCCCTCACCGGTCGACGGATCGGCCTGTTCCCCGGCCTGCGCTTCGGCAGCCTGCCCCCCGGCCTGCTCCCCGTTCCGCGCCTCGGCCTGCTCCCCGGCCGCCTGCTCCTCGGCCACAAGCTCCCCGGCCGCCTGCTTCTCGGCCTGCTCCTCGGCCGCAAGCTTCTCGGCCTGTTCCTCGGCCGCAAGCTTCTCGGCCTGTTCCTTGGCCGCCTGCTTCTCGGCCTGGGCGAGCGCCGCCCTGGCCGCCTTCTCCGCGTCCTTCTCGGCCTTCGCCGCATCCGCGATCTGCCGCTTGGCGGCCGTCGCGTACATGTCGACGTACTCCTGGCCGGAGAGCTTCATGATCTCGTACATGACCTCGTCGGTCACCGCGCGGAGCACGAACCGGTCGTGCTCCATACCGCTGTAGCGGCTGAAGTCCAGCGGCTTGCCGATGCGGATGCCCGGACGCATCAGCTTGGGCATCACCTTGCCCGGCGGCTGGATCTTCTCGGTGTCGATCATCGCGACGGGGATGACGGGCGCGCCGGTGGCGAGGGCCACGCGCGCGAGGCCACCGGGCTTGCCCCGGTAGAGGCGGCCGTCGGGCGAGCGCGTGCCCTCCGGGTAGATGCCGAACAGCTCACCGCGCTCGATCACGTCGATGCCGCTCTTGATGGCCGCCTCGCCCGCGCCACGCGCGCCGGAACGGTCCACCGGGAGCTGGCCGACGCCCTTGAAGAAGGCGGCGGTCATCCGGCCCTTGATACCCGGGGTCGTGAAGTATTCGGCCTTCGCGATGAAGGTCACCTTGCGGTCGAGGACCGCCGGCAGGAAGAAGGAGTCCGAGAACGACAGGTGATTGCTCGCCAGAATGGCCGGGCCCTCGGCGGGGATGTTCTCGAGGCCTTCCACCCAGGGCCTGAAGGCGAGCTTCAGCGGCCCTCCGATGGAAAACTTCATTGCGCCGTAGATCACCCGAGTGCCTCCTGTGTCGTAGATCAGACCTTAACCCGGAGCACCGTCAAAGGACCCGACGACCCTGGTCGGTGTCAGTACGGTCGCGTACGGTGAAGCACATCTGGAGTCGTTTCCCGCCCAACTCATGAACAGGAGACCGAGGTGCCGGTCCTTCCTGGAGCCGAGCCGTTCCGCCACGAGGGCGGAGAGATCGGCGTCCTTCTCTGCCACGGTTTCACCGGCTCCCCGCAGTCGCTGCGCCCCTGGGCGGAGTATCTCGCCGGGCGCGGTCTCACTGTCGCGCTGCCCCTGCTGCCGGGGCACGGCACCCGCTGGGAGGACATGCAGCTCACCGGCTGGCAGGACTGGTACGCGGAGGTCGACCGCGAGCTGCGCGCCCTGCGCCAGAGCTGCTCGCAGGTCTTCGTCTTCGGGCTCTCGATGGGCGGCGCGCTGGCCCTGCGGCTCGCGGCCAGGCACGGCGACGAGATCAGCGGCGTCGTGGTCGTCAACCCGCTGAACAAGGTGCAGGGCCTCGCCGCGCACGCCCTGCCCGTGCTCCGTCACCTCGTTCCGTCCACCAAGGGCATCGCGAGCGACATCGCGAAGGAGGGCTCCGAAGAGGTCGGTTACGACCGGGTGCCGCTGCACGCCGCGCACTCGATGCGCCGGCTGTGCGGAGTCGTGGACGCGGAGCTGCCCCAGGTCACCCAGCCGCTCCTGCTGCTGCACAGCCTCCAGGACCATGTGGTCTCCCCCGCCGACTCGGCGCGCATCCTCGGCCGGGTGTCGTCCACGGACGTGACGGAGATCGTGCTGGAACAGAGCTACCACGTCGCGACGTTGGACCACGACGCGGACCGGATCTTCGAGGAGAGCTACTCCTTCGTCACCCGGCTCGCGCCCGGTGCCGGCAAGGAGGCCGACGCGGGTCAGGTGGGTCAGCAGGAAGGGACGGCAGCCGGTGGCTGAGCACGACGCGGACCGCGGCGATTCCGAGGAGACGGGCGTACCCGTCGGCGAGCCGCTCGACGGGGCTCTCGGCGAGGGGCTCGGCGACGCGCTCGCAGAGTCCGTGGGGGACCCGCTCGGAGAGTCGCTCGGTGATGCCCGCGGGGAGTCTCCCGGCGATGAGCAGAGCGTGCCCTTCGACGAGGACGCCGCCTGGCAGTCGATCGTCGAGGGATACGGCGAGCAGCCGCCGGACCCGCCCGGCTCACGGCCGTACCGGTCGGTGGAGGACCTCGCGCTCCCCGAGCCCGGTGCGGACGCGGGACCCGACACTGGCGGCAAGAGCGCCGAGGACGGCACGGGCGAGGGCGACGACGCCCCGGCTCCGGGGGCCAAGCCCGAGCCGGAGGCCTCCCCCGGCGACCGGCCCTCCGCCGCCAGGCCCCTCGGCAGCTCGATCGCCTTCGCTCCCGGTGTCGGCGGCCCGCGGGACTACCGTGCGCCCGAGCCGACCGAGGACGACTTCGACGAGGACGACGAGGGCCACTTCGTACCGCCCGAGCCACCTCCGCTGCCGACCGCCGACACGACCGCCAAGTTCGCCTGGCTCGGCGTGCTCGGCGGCCCCACCCTGCTTCTGCTGGCCGTCCTGCTCAGCTGGGACATGACCTGGTGGCTCACCACCCTCGGCATCGGCGGCTTCCTCGGCGGCTTCGCCACCCTGGTGGCGCGCATGAACGACGACGACGACCTCGACGACCCGGGGCGCGGCGCGGTGGTCTGACCCGGCCCCCAGGACGCGTATTCAGGACGCGAGGACTCAGGACGCGGGGATTCTGAGGGCGGCCAGCACGGGCAGGTGGTCCGTGGCCGCCCTCAGGTCTGTCCCCGTGACGCCGGGTAGTCCGAGCGGCACCCCGCAGCCGAGGACCTCGACGCCGGGCGTGGCGAAGATCGCGTCGATGCGCCGGTCGGGTCCCGCGAACGTCCAGGTGTGCTCCCCGCCCCAGGGACGGGTCGCCCAGCCGTCCTGGAGCGTGCCCGCGAGGCGTCGGAACGCCGGTCCTGTCGGGCGTTCATTGAGGTCGCCGCCCGCGACGGCGTGCGGGGTGCCGAGTCCGGCGAGACGGTCCAGGAGCATGCCGCTCTGCTGGTGGCGCTCGTCCTTCTGGAGCGACAGATGGCAGCTCAGTACGCCGAGCCGGGCGCCCCCGAACCGTACGACCGCCGTGGCGAAGCCGCGCCGGTGCAGGCCCGGGGTGAGCGGGAGCAGCACGTCCTCGGTGCGCTCCACGGTGGCCCGCAGGGTGCACAGCAGGGCGGGGCCGGCGGCGGTGGCGCCGCCGGACAGAACGACCAGGCCGGAGGCGGCGGCGAGACGCGCCAGTTTCTTGCGCCAGCGGAAGAACAGCGGCGCCTCCTGGACCAGGACGAGGTCCGGTGCGCAGGCGCTGATCACACGGGCGAGCGCGGCGGTGTCGTCGCGCATCGAGCGGATGTTGTAGCTGAGCACGCGGATGACGGCCGAACCGTCGGATTCGGTACGGGACGCGGGCAGCGGACTGGCGGAAGGGCTGGTCGGCATGGCGATCAACATACGCGCTGAGAGCCCGCCGGAAAGGGCGAAGGACCACACGACTCCGCGGTCTTCGGGTGGCGCACGGCCCCGGGCTCATGGACACGGTCCGCATGGACATGGCCCGCATGGACACAGCCACACAGGGCGCACGGACACGGCCGGACAGCCCCGGGCGCACGGACATGGGTTCACGGCACCGGACTCACGGACACGGCGCACCCGGGGCGCCCCTGGTCGTACGCCCTGGGCTCCGGGGAGGCGGCACCGCACGCCACGTAGGCAAACGGGCGGGTGGAGCGCCGCTCTCGTGGCACCGGATCCCCTCGATCGGGTGAGGGCGGGATACGGCGGCGCCCGCCGTCCCGTGGGGGTGCGGCGGGCGCTGCCGTGCGACAGGATGTGCGGGCGCTACATGATCGGGTCGGGCTCCCGGGCCAGGTCCGCCGCTCCGACGAGACCCGCCTTGTTGCCCAGCTGGGCGGCGATCACCTCGGCGACCGGGCGCCAGTTGCCGCCGACCAGCCAGCGCTTGTACGAGTTGCGGATCGGGTCGAGGACCAGCTCGCCCTCGTCCGAGAGGCCGCCGCCGACGATGAAGGCGGACGGGTCGAAGAGGGAGGCGAGGTCGGCCAGACCCGCACCGGCCCAGCGGGCCAGCTCGCGGTAGGAGTCCACCGCGACGTGGTCGCCCTGGCGGGCGGCCATGGAGATGTGCTTGCCCTCGATGCCGTCGGGGGTGCCGTCACCGAGGCCCAGCAGGACCTCCGCGGCTTCCGGGGTCGCGTTCGCCCGCTGCTTGGCGTAGCGGACGAGGGCGCGCCCGGAGGCGTACTGCTCCCAGCAGCCCTGCGAGCCGCAGCCGCACAGCAGACCGTCCGGCACCATCCGGATGTGGCCGAACTCGGCGGCCACGCCGAAGTGCCCGCGGCGCAGCTTGTTGCCGATGATGATGCCGCCGCCGAGGCCCGTGCCCAGGGTGATGCAGATGACGTTGCGGTGGCCCTTGCCCGCGCCGAACTTGTATTCGCCCCAGGCGGCCGCGTTCGCGTCGTTCTCCACGACGACCGGCAGACCGACACGCTGCTCGACCTCAGCCTTGAGCGGCTCGTTGCGCCAGTCGATGTTCGGCGCGAAATACACCGTCGAGCGCTGGCGGTTCACGTATCCGGCGGCACCGATACCGACACCCACGATGTCGTGACCGGCGCGCGCGCCCTCCACGGCCGAGGCGATGGCGTCAATAATGGCCTGCGGCGTGGTCGGGGTCGGCACCTTGTGCGTCGAGAGAATGTTGCCTTCCTCGTCGACCACACCGGCCGCGATCTTCGTGCCGCCGATATCGACGCCGATGGTGAGTCCCATGAATCCCTCAGTTTCGGTCGAGCCCCGCTACGGCCAACCGTACCCGAGGGGCGATTAGTCCAAGTCGATGTGTTCGCCCGGACCGGACTCGTTTTCGCGGGATCCGGTGCCCTGAGCGGTCCAGCGGCGCTCCTGGTTCTCGACGGCCGAACGGTAGGCGGCGAGCAGCTCGGAGCCCGCGGCCGCGAGGTGGTCGAAGACCTCGGGGTTGCGCTCCAGCACCGGTTCCACGGCGGCCTTGGCCTGCTGCACGACCTGGTTGACCATCTGCTGGGCGGTCCCGGAGGCGACCGCGCCGAACAGCGGCGGCTGGAGCCCGGAGAGCTTGTCGGCGACGGCGTCGACGAGTTTGCGCAGTTCCTCGGCGGCCGAGCCGGGCGGCGGCCCGTGCTGGGCGCGACGACGGGCCTTCTCCGCGGCGAGGTCCTCCGCGCAGGCCGTCGCCCAGGCGTCGGCGTCGGTGGCGGGCGTTTCTTCGACGCGCACCTCGTCGGCCGTCTCCTCCTGAGCGGCGTCGGATGTGGGGCGCTCTTCGCTCATGGCGGGACTCCTGCCTACTTTTTTCTTGCCTTCGACGTTACCCGAACGGGGGTACCACGTTCACCGTGTCCGGCGCCCCGGATCACGGCACGGTCACTTCTCGCGCGGCCACAGCCCGGGATCGGGCGTGAAGCGGACGCGCAGCTCGCCCTCGCGCAGGGCCGCGCCCGCCACCGTGCAGCGGCGCAGCGCGGAGGGGAGCGGGACGATCCGGTGGAACTGGCCGACGGTGACGACGAGTTCGTCGCCGCGCCGGATGAGGTCGAGTTCGTCGCGTATCGCGCCGGGCAGCGGGATGTGCCAGACGAGCACGCCGTCGTCGGCGAGGTGGTCGGTGACGGGCCACTCGACGGGGGTGGGCGCGGTGTTGACGCCGGGCACGGGGAGCGCGGCGAGGTCGTCGGTGCCGCGCGGGTCGTGGCCACGGTGCGGGACCTCGTGGACCTCGTACGTCCCCTGCCACTCGTCCAGGGCCTTGCGCTGCTGGGCCGCGAGGGCCCCCAGCCAGGCGTCGGTGGTGGCGCCGGGCAGCACCCGGTTGGCGACCAGGCCGTCGACGGGCAGGCCGCGCAGGGCGAGGGCGGTGGCTGCGGTGCGGACCGCGTCGGCGCCGGCCGGTCCGGGCTCGGCGACCAGTCGTACGGTCGTGGCGCGGTCCTCGACGACGGCCTGCACGGCGGCCAGCTCGACGTCCCAGCGCCCTGCCGTCTCGTACAGCCACTCGGCGGGCATGGGCACGCCCGCGAGCCGCCCGAGGACGGGGCGCAGGGCGCGGGCCGCCTGGCGCTCCGGCGGGAGCAGGCGGCGCAGATACCGGCGGAGTTCCTCGGGCAGGGCGAGGAGGGCCAGGGCCTGGGGGGCCGGGGGAAGGTCCACGACGAGCAGGCCGTACGCCTCCGACAGCGCCGCGTCGCGCAGGGCGCGCAGCAGGGCGAGTTCCTCGGCGCCGGGGAGCGGGGTGACTTCCTCGGCGTCCAGGCGGGAGGCGCCGAGCAGGTCGAGGGCAGTGGTGGCGCGTCGCTGGAAGGCGGTGAGGTCCTCGCGGAAGCGGGCGGCGGCGTCGGGGCGCCAGACCGTGAGGCCAGGGGCGGCTTCCACGGGGTCCGGGCCGGTGGGGACGCCCAGGACGGCACCGAGGGTGTCGGTCCGGTCGGCGGTGAGCACCAGGGTGCGGGTGCCTTCCCTGGCCGCCTGCAGCGCGGTGGCCGCGGCGACGGTGGTACGGCCGGTGCCGCCTTGGCCGGTGATCAGGATGGTGCGCATGGGGGTGAACGCTACCGGTGCGGCGGCCTCGGCGGTTTCCGGGTTCCGGTCCGGTGGGTGGGTCGGGGTCGTGCCGGTACATCCGCCCGCATCCGAACGGATCCCACCGGCGATTCGAAGCGGGCGTGGCTGATGATCCGTCCGGCCTGCGGGCATTTGATGTACCGGCACGTCCCCTCCCGCGCGCTCCCGACTGCGGGTGGGTGGTGGCCAGGGTGCGTGGGTTTCAGCCCCTCCGGCGTTTGAGGAGCGGGGTCCGGGGCGGAGCCCCGGGTACGGGAAGGGCCGGGACGAAGGGGCGAGGAAGTGCTGTGGGCCCTGGCGGGTGCGGGGTGCGCTCCGGGGACTCGGCAAGCTGACGCCCGGGGTGTGGGTGCGCTCCGGGCACTGGGCGCGACGGCGCCCCGGGGTGTGGGGCGGGCGCCCGTGGGTGACTAGACCGTTTCCTCGACGCGCTTCTTCAGGCCTGCCAGCGCGCGGTCGATGATGACCTTCTCGGCCTTGCGCTTGATCATGCCGAGCATGGGGATCTTGACGTCGACGGTCAGCCGGTAGGTGACCTCGGTGGCGCCGTCGCCCGAGGGCTTGAGGAGGTAGGTGCCGTCCAGGGAACGGAGCATCTGGGACTTGACCAGGGTCCAGGAGACCTCGTGGTCGCCGGTCCAGGTGTAGCCGAGAGTCTGGTCGTCCTTGATGGCGCCGGCGTCCATGACGAGGCGGACCTGTTCGGCGCGGCCCTTCTCGTCCGTCCCGAGGACCTCCGCCTCCTTCACCTCACCCGTCCAGTCCGGATAGCGGGCGAAGTCGGCGATCACCGCCATGACGTCAGCCGGTACCGCCTCGATCGTGATGCTCGAACTGGTGTGTTCCGCCATCGCGGTGGCTCCTCCAGATGCGGTCCGGTGAGGGAGGTCGGTGCGCACGTGTGTGCAGCGTGAAGGCTACCGCGCACGGCCACGGGCACCGTCACCACACCTGGCGTTCACCACGGCCTCCGGCTCACCACTCCAGCGCCCAGGGCCGGCCCGACCCGGCGAAGTGCCCCACATTCACGCATTCCGTCGCCCCGATGCGCATCCGGCGGACGAGGGGCTGATGGACGTGGCCGAAGAGCGCGTAACGGGGGCGTGTACGCCGGATCGCGTCCAGCAGGGCACGGGAGCCGCGCTCGAAGCGGCGCGCCACGGTGTCGTAGACCAGCTCCGGCACCTCCGGCGGAATGTGGGTGCACAGGACGTCGACCTCACCCACCGCCTCGATCTTGGCCGCGTACTCCTCGTCGCTGACCTCGTACGGCGTCCGCATCGGTGTCCGCAGTCCCCCGCCGACGAAACCGAAGACACGGCCGCCGATCTCGACCCGCTCGCCGTCGAGGACGGTGGTGCCGGGTCCGGCGTACTCCGGCCACAGGGTCGGCATGTCGACATTGCCGTAGGTCGCGTACGTCGGTGTCGGGAACGCCGCGAACATCTCGGCGTACTGCTTGCGTACCGCCTTCTCGATCGCGGCGGCCCGGTCGGTGCCGATGCCCGCCCACAGCCGCGCGCCGAACGCGCGCGCCTCCTCGAAGCGGCGGGCCGTGCGCAGCTCGACGATGCGGTCGGCGTTCTCCACGCCGAACAGGTCCGGGAAGATGCCGCGCGCGTGGTCGGCGTAGTCGAGGAAGAGGACCAGGTCACCGAGGCAGATCAGGGCGTCGGCGCCGTCGCCCGCCCGGGCCAGGTCCCGGGCGTTGCCGTGCACATCGCTGACCACATGAATGCGCGTCCTCGGACGGCCGACCGGTGTGAATGCCATGACGATCAAGCGTAGGCCTGTGCGGCAAACGTGAACAGAGGCGGCCGGACCTGCGGTTACTGGCCAGTCAAGAAGGGCGTGGACTACTGTGCGCGAAGGAACGCCAACACGTGTGACGCATAGAACATCTCGCCGGGACCCCCTGTCGAAGAAGCCATACCGGCGGGTAACGTCCGGGCAGTCCAGTCGTACTCAGGATTTCAACAAGCGATCTCCTGAGTACCTGCCCGAGCCTTGGACCGCACCGTCGCATCACACAGAGTCGTGGCGTCGGCGCCCTATGAGGAGCAGCAGTCTTGCGCGAGTTCAGCCTTCCGGCTTTGTACGAGGTCCCTGCGGACGGAAACCTCACCGACATCGTTCGCAGAAACGCCGCGCAGCATCCCGACGTAGCCGTGATCGCCCGCAAGGTGGGCGGCACTTGGACGGACGTCAGCGCCACCACCTTCCTCGCCGAGGTGCGGGCCGCGGCCAAGGGCCTGATCGCCTCGGGCGTGCGGCCCGGCGACCGGGTCGCTCTGATGTCCCGCACCCGCTACGAGTGGACGCTGCTCGACTTCGCGATCTGGAGCGCCGGCGCCATCACCGTGCCGGTGTACGAGACCAGCTCCGCCGAGCAGGTGCAGTGGATCCTCGGTGACTCGGGCGCGACCGCCTGCATCGTGGAGCTGGCCACGCACGCGGCCTCCGTGGAGTCGGTGCGCGACCGGCTGCCCGCCCTCGAGCACGTCTGGCAGATCGAGGCCGGCGGCGTCGAGGAGCTGGAGCGCCTCGGCAAGGACGTCAGCGACGCCACCGTCGAGGAGCGCGGCTCGCTCGCCAAGGCGGACGACCCGGCGACCATCGTCTACACCTCCGGAACCACCGGCCGGCCCAAGGGCTGTGTCCTCACGCACCGCGCCTTCTTCGCGGAGTGCGGCAACATCGTGGAGCGGCTGCGCCCGCTGTTCCGCACGGGCGAGTGTTCCGTCCTGCTCTTCCTCCCGCTCGCGCACGTCTTCGGGCGGCTCGTGCAGGTCGCGCCGATGATGGCGCCGATCAAGCTGGGCTGCGTCCCGGACATCAAGAACCTCACCGACGAGCTGGCCGCGTTCCGGCCGACACTGATCCTCGGTGTGCCGCGCGTCTTCGAGAAGGTCTACAACTCGGCGCGCGCCAAGGCCCAGGCGGACGGCAAGGGCAAGATCTTCGACAAGGCGGCGGACACGGCGATCGCGTACAGCCGCGCGCTGGACACCCCTTCCGGCCCGTCGCTCGGTCTGAAGATCAAGTACAAGACGTTCGACAAGCTCGTCTACAGCAAGCTGCGCGCGGTCCTCGGCGGGCGCGGCGAGTACGCGATCTCGGGCGGTGCCCCGCTGGGTGAGCGGCTCGGCCACTTCTTCCGCGGCATCGGGTTCACGGTCCTGGAGGGCTACGGCCTCACCGAGTCCTGCGCGGCCACGGCCTTCAACCCATGGGACCGTACGAAGATCGGCACGGTCGGCCAGCCGCTGCCCGGCTCCGTGATCCGCATCGCCGACGACGGCGAGGTGCTGCTGCACGGCGAGCACCTGTTCCAGGGGTACTGGAACAACGAGGCCGCCACCGCCGAGGCCCTCGCCGACGGCTGGTTCCACACCGGTGACATCGGCACCCTCGACGAGGACGGCTACCTCCGCATCACCGGCCGCAAGAAGGAGATCATCGTCACCGCGGGCGGCAAGAACGTCGCCCCGGCCGTGATCGAGGACCGCATCCGCGCCCACGCGCTGGTCGCGGAGTGCATGGTGGTCGGCGACGGGCGCCCGTTCGTCGGCGCGCTGGTCACGGTCGACGAGGAGTTCCTGGCCCGCTGGGCCGAGGAGCACGGGAAGCCGGCCGGCTCGACCGCGGCGTCGCTGAGCGAGGACGCGGACCTGATCGCCGCCATCCAGGACGCGATCGACGACGGCAACGCGGCGGTGTCCAAGGCGGAGTCGGTGCGCAAGTTCCGCATCCTCGCCCACCAGTTCACCGAGGAGTCGGGGCACCTCACGCCGTCTCTGAAGCTGAAGCGCAACGTGGTCGCCAAGGACTACGCGAACGAGATCGAGGCAATTTATCGGGGCTGACGCCCGAGCGACCGGGTTCCGCCCCGGCCGGGAACAACACGGCTCGGCCCCCTTCGTTGGAGGGGGCCGAGCCGTTTTTCCGTACCGGCCGAGGTGTTTTCGGGGACCGCCGGGAACCGCCGTAGGCGGTGCGGGTCCTTCCCGGGCGGAAGGTGCATCGTGCTTGCTCGCGCAGTTCCCCGCGCCCCTGACGGGGCGCCCGTCAGGGGCGCGGGGAACTGCGCGGCCAGGCGAAGGCGGCCCGCAGGCGCCTGCGGACGGCAAGTGACACCCCGTAGGCGCACCCGGTCGGCTAGAGCAGCTCCCGCAGCCGCTCCGCCAAGAGGTCCCAGCGCCATTTCTCCTCGACCCAGGCGCGTCCCCGCTCGCCCATCCGGCGGCGTAGTTCGGGGTCGCCGAGGAGGGTGACGATGCGGTCGGCGGCCTCCTCGGAGGAGCCGCCGCGTACGACCCAGCCCGTCTCCCCGTCGAGCACGGCGTCCGGCGCGCCGCCCGAGTCGCCGGCGACCACCGGAAGGCCCGTCGCGGACGCCTCCAGGTACACGATGCCGAGCCCCTCGACGTCGAGCCCGCCCCTGCGGGTCCGGCACGGCATCGCGAAGACGTCCCCGGCTCCGTAGTGCGCGGGCAGCTCCGACCAGGGCACCGCCCCGGTGAACCGGACCGAGCCGGCGACACCGGTGTCGTGCGCGAGCTTGCGCAGCTCCTTCTCGTACGGCCCGCCGCCGACGATCAGCAGCACCGCGTCCGGCTCCTTGGCCAGGATCCGCGGCATCGCGAGCACGAGGGTGTCCTGGCCCTTCCGCGCGACCAGGCGGGAGACGCAGACGACGACCGGCCGGTCGGTGAGGCCGAGCCGGGCCCGGACCTCCGCGCCGCCCGAGCCGGGGTGGAAGGTCCGCTCGTCGACGCCGGGCGGCAGCTGGACCATGCGCGCGGCCGCCTCGGGGGTCAGCGCCGAGGCGATCCGCGAGCGCGTGTACTCCCCGAGGTAGGTGATCGTGTCGGTGGACTCACCGATCCGGCGCAGCAGCGTGCGGGCCGCGGGCAGCTGGGCCCAGCCGGCCTCGTGGCCGTGCGTGGTCGCCACGATCCGTCGCGCGCCCGCTCTGCGCAGCGCCGGAGCCATCAGGCCGAGCGGGGCCGCCGCCCCGAACCACACCGACGTACAGCCGTGTTCGCGCAGCAGGCCGACCGCCCGCCGGGTGGTGCCCGGCGTCGGCAGCAGCATGGTCGTGCGGTCCCGTACGACGGTGAAGGGCTGCTCGGCGTCGAACGCGGCGGTCGCCTCGGCGCCCTCGCGGCCGCGCTTCCACGTCGAGGCGTAGACGACGAGTTGCCCGGGGTCCAGGCGCAGCGCCATGTTGTGCAGAAAGGCCTGGATGCCGCCGGGGCGGGGCGGGAAATCGTTCGTCACGATCAGGGTCTTGTGCATCGTGTTCGACACTATCGAACCTATACTCACAGCTCCGCACGGCCGCGCTCGACGGCTCGCACACAGACCGGCGCGTCACCCTGGGTCCGCGAAGAGCACGGCGGCGACACACACCGTTTCCGGACGAAGAGGTCAGGTGGGCATGACGGGGGCACGGAGCACGAGGTTCCCGTTCGGCGTGGCCGCACTGCTGGGAACCTGGGGCCTGACCAGGCTGATCCTGCTCCTCTTCGTGGCCAAGGTGTACGTCTTCCCCGGTCCGGACGTCACCAGCGACGTCGCCGTGATCTACCACGGCTGGTACGACGTCCTGCGGCACGGCACCTTCCCGCAGAACGACGTGACCTGGCAGTATCCGCCGGCCGCCGCCCTCGCGATCCTCTCCCCCGGCCTACTGCCGTTCCTCGACTACCCGCACGCCTTCTTCGTGCTGGCCTTCGTCGCCGACCTGGTGGTGTTCGGGCTGCTCCTGTACGCGGGCTCACGCTCCGGCAGGACGCTGCGCGGCGCCTGGGTGTGGATGATCGGGGTTCCGCTGCTCGGGCCGACCGTGTACGCCCGCTACGACGTGATGGTGACGGCCGTCGCGGTCGCCGCGCTGCTCGCCGGAGCCCGCCATCCCCGGGTGATGGGGGTGCTCACGGGCTTCGGCGCGATGGTGAAGGTGTGGCCGGTGCTGCTGCTGCTCGGCGCCGTGCGCCGCCGGGCCTGGGTCTCGGCCGCGGCGACGGTGGCCGGGACCGCGGCGCTGTTCTGGGCGACGATGCCGGGTGCGTTCGCCTTCCTGACCGCCCAGCGCGACCGCGGCACCGAGGTGGAGTCGCTCGGCTCCCTCGTCTTCCACGTGGCCCGGCACCACGGCTGGAACGGGCGGGTGCTGCTCAACTACGGCTCGGTGGAGTTCGTCGGCCCCTACGTCGACCTGGTGAGCACGGCGGCCCTGTTCCTGACCGGGCTCGCCTTCGGCTGGCTGCTGCTGTGGCGGCTGTGCGCCAAGCGGTTCCTGCCGCACACCCTCGCCGACGCCGCGTTCGTCGCCGTCCTGATGTTCACCGCCACCAGCCGGGTCATCAGCCCGCAATACCTGGTGTGGCTGGTCGGTATCGCGGCGGTCTGTCTGTGCTTTCGCGCGAGCCGGATGACGGTGCCCGCCTGTCTGGTGCTGGTCGCGTGCCTCGTGACGGTGCTGGAGTTCCCCACCTGGTTCGCGGATGTCGTGGGCAGCACCCCGCTCGGCGTCACTCTGCTCGTCATCCGCAACGGCCTGCTGGTGATCGCCGCGCTGCTCGCCGCCCGGCAACTGTGGCGGAGCTCGGTCTCCGAGCCGGCTCCGGCACTCCCCGCTCAGGCGGCCCGCACCAAGGAGACCCTGGCGTCCTCCTGACGCCGGGTCCGACGGGTCCAGAGCCACAGGACGGCGCACTGCACCGTCATGGACAGCGCGAGCGCCAGGCAGACGCCCGGCAGCCCCAGTCCGGACAGGGCGTACGCGAGCGGGAGCTGGACCGCCGTACCGGCCAGCGTCACCCGGAGCAGCACCGGCGCTCCCCCACTGCCTTCGAACACCCCGCCGAGGGCGATGAAGCAGGCCATCAGCAGCAGGTAGGGGCCGACGCAGCGCAGGAACAGCACGCCGTCGTGGGCGACCGCGGGGCCGGCGCCGAAGGCCCGCATGATCCAGGGCGCCAGGGCGCACAGGAGCCCCGCGGCGAGCAGGCCGACGGTCCCCGAGACGAGGACGGCCTGCCGTCCGATGGCGCCCCGCTCGTCGCGGCCCGCGCCCCGGGTGTGCGCGGTGTGGATCGAGGCGGCCTGCCGGACCGCGTAGAACGCCATGGTGGCGACGTACATGACCTTGTACGCGATCGCGTACGCCGCCACCGCCGTCGTCCCGAGGCGGGCCACGATCGCGACCAGCACCAGGGCGCCGCCCTGCCGCACCGTGAAGTCGGCGGACATGGGCAGACCGGTGGTGAGGGTGCGGCGCAGCGCGGCGCCGGTGGTCTCGGCGGGCGTCGCGGTCGCGGCCTCGGACAGCAGCGCGTTCCGGCGCAGGGCGCGCAGGCCCGTGACAAGGGCCACCGAGCGGCACAGCACGGTCGAGACGGCGGCCCCCCGGACGCCGTACGCGTGGATGAGGAGCGGGTCGAGGCCGAGGATCAGGCCGTTGGCCAGCAGGGCTAGGCGCATCGGGGTGCGGGTGTCGCCGGTGCCCTTCAGGATGCCGTCGACGAGGTTCTGCGCGAAGAAGACGGCGATGCCGGGCAGCGAGACGGCGAAGTACTGGACCGCCAGGGTCAGCGCGCGTCCGTCGCCGCCGAGCACCAGCCGGGCCGGCGGCTCGCGCAGCAGATAGCCGCCGAGGGCGATCACCGGCGTGAGCGCGGCGCACAGCGCCCAGCCTCCGCGTACGGCCGCCCGGAGCGCGCCCGGGTCACGGGCGCCCCGGGCGTGCGCGACCAGGACGGTGGTGCCGGAGGCGAAGACCAGGGCCACGCCGAGCAGCACGTTCTCGGTGTTCGTGGCGACGGCGACGGCGGCCACCGCGTCACCCCCGAGCCGGGAGACCCAGACGGTGTTGATGATTCCGGCGGCGACGGAGGCCAGCAGCGAGAGGTAGACGGGGTGGGCGAGCGCTATGAGCTGCTTGCGATGGGCGTTCACAAGGCCTCCCTCGATACGAGCTACCTCGTTTCGAGGTAGCTCGGTAAGAGGTACCATGGCCGCTCGAAACCCCGCAAGCACCGGGAGCACGGGACACGAGTGAGGAGCCGACCGGATGCTGGAGCTGTCGATCCTGGGCTTTCTGTACGGGGAGCCCCTGCACGGCTACGAGCTGAAGGAGCGCATCAAGGCCCTCAGCGGCCATGTCCGCCCGGTCAGCGACGGTGCCCTCTACCCGGCGATCACCCGCCTGGTCGCCGCGGGCATGCTCGACCAGCACACCGAGCCCGGCAGCAGCGCGGCCCCGCGGCGCATCCTGTCGCTCACCGGCAAGGGCCGCGAGGACCTCCTGGAGCGGCTGCGCCACCCCAAGCAGGCCGAGATCACCGACCACGTCCGCTTCAACACCCTGCTGGCGTTCCTGCGCCACCTGGACGACCCGCGCGAGCAGGCCGCCGTGCTCCGCCGCCGCCAGGAGTTCCTCCAGACCCCGGCGAGCTTCTTCTACCGGGACGGCCGGCCCGTGCGCGCGGAGGAGGCCGACGACCTGTTCCGGCAGGGCATGCTCCGGGTGGCTCGGGCGACCGGCGAGGCCGAGCGGGCCTGGCTCGCGGAGGCCATCCAGCGGCTCGAGGACTGAGAGGACCGAACAGTCCTGCGTCAGCCGAGTTGGTCCTTGAGGTACTGCCGCCACAGCCGGGTGAACCGCTCCGCCGTCGTGTGCAGCACGTCCCGCAGCGCGCCCTCGACCGCCCCCGCCCGCTCCCGGTGGTCGCCCACCGCCCGGTAGAAGTCGTTCAGCCGGACCTCACCCCAGTGGTCGGCGATCAGCCGGCAGGCCATCCAGCCGCCCTCGTAGGCCCGCGCCAGCCGGCCCGCGTCCGAGGCGAACCCGAAGTCCCCGTCCTCGGGCAGCGCGCCCGGAACCTGCCCCTCGGCCACGGCGCGCTCCAGTTCCGGCGCCACCTGCCCCGGCGCCCGCCCGCTGCCGCGGTAGCCGACCCAGTCCGCGTACCCCTCGGAGAGCCACAGCGGGGTGGCGGCGGTGGTGTGGGCGCGAGTGGCGACATGCGTGGTCTCGTGGGTGAGCACGACCTGCTTGCCGAAATCGCCGAGAACGCCGTACGCGTCCGGGTTGACGATGATCCGGTCCGCGGGCGCCTTCGCCGAACCTCCCCCGGCCTCCGGCCGGGGGGACCCCCCTTTCGCCTCACTCACCTCCCCGGTGGTGACCGCCGCGATCCCCCGGTACCCGGACGCCGGAGCCCCGAGCAGTCCCGCCATCCCCTCCAGCGACTTCGGTACGAGGACGACGACGTGCCGCGTCCAGTCCGTGCCCCAGGCCTCCGACACCGCGGGCACGGCATGGTCCGCGAGATCCGCGAAGGAACGCAGCCGCTCGCCGGACTGCCCGACCCCGAGGACGAGGCTGCGCTCACCCCGTACGGCCGTCACGGCTCCCTGGTCCCACAGCTGGTCGCCGCCGCTGCCCGCGGGCTCGTCGGAGGTGACGCGCCAGGCTCCGGCGGCGTGGGTCAGCCGCAGGGTGCGGTCCACCGTGACCGGTGCGGCGTCGTAGCCCTCTATGCGGTAGCGGAGCTGGGCGTCGGCGGTGGCACGGTCACCGGTGCGGCGCAGATCGTTCAGACGGTAGGACCAGCCCGCGAGCGGCACGTCGCGCAGGTTCGCGAAGCCGGTGCCGGCGCCGGCCGCCGCCCCGGTGGCCCGGAACGCCGCCTCGTCCCGGTCCAGGACCGCGGTCGCCCGCCGGTCGAGGACCCGCTGCACCTCGGCCGCCGCCCCGTCCGAGGGCGCCCGGCCGCCGCAGCCGACGAGCACGGCGAGCAGCAGCACCAGGGAGAGTCCCGCTCGCGACGTACACCTTCGACCAGCCATCCTCCCGATCGTACGGTGCCCGTGCCCGCCCGCCGGACCGCGTGAGGGATCCCTCCCGGCGGAGGCCGTCCGCCCCGTCAGACCCGGGTGACGGACGAGATCGGCATCATCCCGACCGGGTCGTAGCGCACCGGGGCGCCCGGGTAGGGCGCGTGGATCACCTGGCCGTTGCCCACATACATCCCGACATGGCCGGCGTCGGACCGGTAGGTGACCAGATCACCGGGCCGCGCCTGGGAGAGCGGCACCTGCCGTCCGGCGTACCGCTGGGCCTGCGAGGTGCGCGGCAGACCGACCCCGGCATGCGCGTACGACCACTGCATGAGGCCCGAACAGTCGAAGCCGCCGGGCCCGTTGGCGCCCCACACGTAGGGGCGGCCGAGCGCCGACCGGGCCGCGGCGACGGCGATGGCCGCGCGCGACGAGGACGCGACGGTGTCACCGAGGCCGGGCAGTCCGGCGCGCTCCGAGCGCGACGCCCGGTCGTAGGCGGCACGGTCGGCGTACGGCAGCAAGCCGAGCAGCTGCCGCGCCTTGGCCAGTTTGCCCTCGATGACCTGCTTGTTCCGGGCGACGACCGTGCGGCTGCGCTCCAGTTCGGCGAGTTTCCCGTCGGCCTCCTCGCGCTCCTGGGCGAGGTCGCGCAGGGCCAGCCGGAGGTCCTTGAGTTCGCCGGCCTGGCGGGTGCCGATCCGGTCGAGCGCGGAGGCCTTCTCGATGTAGTCGTCCGGGCTGTCGGAGAAGAGCAGCGCGAGGGAGGGGTCGAGGCCGCCGGAGCGGTACTGCGCCCCGGCGAGCGAACCCAGCGCGTCCCGCATGGTGTTGACGCGCTCCTGCTGCCGGGCGATCTCGTCCTGTGCCGTGCCGATCTGCTCGCGCAGCGCGTCACCGCGCTCGTCGGCCCTGTTGTACGCCTCGGTGGCCTTCTCCGCCTGGGCGTAGAGGCGGTCCACCTCGGCGCGGGTGTCGTCCTGCGGTGCCGCGGAGGCGGGCAGGGCGCCGAGTGCGGCGGCCGCCGCGGACATCACGCAGGCGGCGACGCCGAAGGCGCCGGCGCCCCGGTCGAAGCCGGTCGGTGCAAGGCGGCGATGGAACCCCACGGGTGGCCGCTCTCCCTTCCGCTGACGGTCCCCCGCCGTCGGGGGATCGCGCCAGACAGTAGCCGCGCGACTACGCGCCGGCCAAAGGCTCCCGCGGGCACACAAAGTGACGCCCCGCCGGAGACGCAGGTCACCGACGGGGCGTGAGGTCAGAGGGAGTTGTCGTAATTCGCCCGTTTGGGCGGAGCGACAGGAGGTCCCTGGGGGCGGCGGACGTCCGTACCGGACCGCCCGTCCGGATCAGATCCGGACGCCGAACTGGAAGGGCATGTTGGCGATCGACTCGTAGCGGACGACCGCGCCGGTGTGCGGGGCGTGCAGGACCTGGCCGTTGCCCGCGTAGAGACCGACGTGGTGCTGGTCGCCGTAGAAGATGACCAGGTCGCCGACCTGCAGAGCGCTCTGCGAGTAGATGCGGGTGCCCGCGTTGGCCTGGGCCTCCGAGGTGCGCGGTATGGTCACGCCGGCCTGGGCGTACGCCCAGGAGGTGAGGCCCGAGCAGTCGAAGGAGCTGGGGCCGGAGGCGCCGTAGACGTACGGCGAGCCGATCGCGCTCTTGGCGGCGGCGAACGCGGCACCGGCGCGGCCCGAGGCGGCCGGGGTGTCGCCGAGGTCGACGCGCTCGCTGGCGCGGGTCGCCCTGTCCTGCTCCTGGGAGGCCAGCGCCGCCTTCTCCTGCGCCGTCAGCGAGTTCAGGAGCTTCTGGGCGGCGCCCAGCTTGGTCTGGACTTCCTTCTTCTTCTTGGCGAGCTCGGCCCGGGTGTCGGCGAGGTCCTTGAGCTTCGCGGAGGCCTCGGAGCGCTGCTGGGCGAGCGAACGCTGCTTCTCCTGGACCTTCTTGAGCGACCCGACCTGCTGGGCGCTCAGCTGGTCCATGGCCGAGGCCTTGTCCAGGAAGTCGTCCGGGTTCGAGGAGAGGAAGAGCGCCACGGAGGGGTCGATGCCTCCGGTGCGGTACTGGGCGCTGGCCATCGAACCGAGGCCGTCACGCAGGTCGTTGAGCTCCTGCTGGCCGCGGGCGACGTTGTCCTGGAGCGTGCTGATCTGCTTCTGCAGCTTCTGCTGCTTCTCCTTGGCGCCGTCAAGCTTCTCAGTGGCCTGCTCGGCCTCTTCGTAGAGCTTGTCGACCTTGGTCTTGACCTCGTCCTTGTTGGGCTTCTCGGACGGCGCGGCATTGGCAGCGTTGGCGCTGAGGACAACGGCGGCAGCGGCGGCTGTGGTGAGCACGGTCACACGGGTGCGGCTCGGCTGCTTGGGTCGACGGTGGGACGCCACGAAGGCGAGCTCCTTCTTCCTCCAGCCGCCTGCCGAGAACGCCGACGGGCGGTGCCCCTCCACCGTCACTCCTCATGAGTGATCACCCTAGTTGGAGGTTCGAGGCATGACCCTAGTGACCTACTTGTGATCAGTTCAAATCCAAACCTGAAAATTCTTTGTCACCGAGCGCATTCTTTGCAATCAACTCACCTGCAGTGATGTCCGCTTGACACTACGTCGCGTGAAGGTCCGACTAATTCGGGCATCAGGCCCAGAGGTTACGCATGGTACGTAGGTGGCTGATGCGACTTACGCCACGGAACGCCGTCCACGCGAACCCCGTGTCCAGGAGCGGGAAATGGTGCTCCCGAAGCACGCCGGAAGCACCACGGGGAAACGTCACGGAAGCGGACGAACGGGAGGAAGCACACGGAAGGAAACGCGCGAAAGGAGCACGAAGGAGGAAAGGAACGAAAGGGATTGCTCAGCCGCGCGAGAAGCGCTTGAGGAGCACCACGGACGCCACCGGCCGGGCGCCCGCCTTGGCGATCCCGTCGGCCACCTCACGGTCGGTCGAGACGACGATGACCGGCCGGCCGGGCGGTTCGGCCCGCACCAGCTGACGGATCAGCTCGTCCGCCGTGACACCGGGCTTGGAGAACAGCACCCGCACCCCGCGCGGCGGCGCGAGCAGCACCGGCGCGGCCAGCTCGGCCCCGTCGAAGACACAGGTGACCTCGGCGCCGGTCTGCGCGGCCAGCTGCGAGAGCTGCCCGAGCAGCCTCAACCGCTGCTTCTCCAGCGGCATCTGGGGATAGCCGGTCTTGGTGACGTTGTAGCCGTCGACGACCAGATGCGCCTGGGGCAGCGCGAGCAACTGGTCCAGGATCGCGGGGTCGTTCTCGGACAGCGCGCGGGCGGCGATGTCCTTCGGCGTCATCCGTCCCGGCTCGACCGCCTCCACGGTCTCCGCGGGCCGGACGGAGACGGGGGGCAGCGCCAGTTCCCGGCGCAGGCCCTGGGCCGCGTCCAGCACGGTGTCGAGCAGCAGCCGCACGCGCATGTCCTCGACGCTGCGCCCCTCCCGGGCCGCCTTGCGGGTGGCCTCCAGGGCGGCCTCGGCCTCCGAGAGGCGTGCCTTGAGCCGCCGGGTCTCGCTTTCGGTGGCGGACACCTGGGTCTGGCTCTCCGCCTTCGCCGCGTCCGTCTCGGTCTGGAGCTTGCGCAGGGCCGCCTCGCCGCGCTTGACGTCGCTGAGGGCACTGCGCAGCTTGCGGTGAAGCGATTCCGCTTCTTTCCTGGCCGACTCAAGCTCCGTGCGCAGCCGCTCGGTCTCGGCCCGCGTCTGCCCGCGGGCCTCCGCGAGTTCCGTGCGCAGCCGCTCCAGCTCGGCGCGGCTCTCCTCGTCTGCGCGCTCGGCGTCCGCCCGCAGGGCCTCCTCGCCCGCGGCGGTCACCAGTTTCACCCAGCCCGCGGGGCGCAGCACATAGGCCGCGGCCGCCACGTCCAGCGGATCCGCGGCCGGGGGCGGCGCGCCGGAGTCCAGAACCCCTACGAGCTCCGGCCGGGCCTCTCTCAGCTTCTCGGCGATGCGCTGTCTGAACAGCGGGTCCGTCTCCAGTGCCGCCGCCATGGCGTTGCCGGCGAACTTGGCCCGCCGGCTCGGGGTGAACCGGGCGTACTGCCTCAGCTGGACGGGCAGTTCGGCCATCGTCAGCGCGCCGAAGCCGTCCGAGACGATCTGCACGACGCGCCGGCGCACGCCGTCGGGCAGCGGACGGTCGAGCACCTCGGCGGTGCCGTCGTCCGGCTCCCCGCCTGTGGTCTCCACCATCCGTTCACCCCAATATCCGTGCGGGGCCCGCTCCGTCAGGAGCCGGCGCCCGGCCTGTCCACGAGTTCGACCTGATCCACCGCGTTGCACCAGCGGCACCGCACCGACTCGATGGTCTCACTGACCACCTCGCGCTCCTCGACCTTCGGCTCACCGGCCAGGTCGAGGTGTACGTACTCGACGACCTTCGAGGAGCGGGTGACGTCGAAACGCGTGAGGTTGCCGCAGAGGGCGCAGCGCCAGCGGGTCTTGGCGTCGGGCAGGGGAACTGTCATAGGGCGGTCGCTTTCCTTCTAGTGTCCGTCCGGCACCGGTCTCCCGGTGCATGTGGCTCGTAACCCTACGGCCTGGCGGGTACTCGACGCTCGGCTGTCCGCGGCGGCGAGGCGGTCTGTGTGCATCGGTGCGGTTACGTCATGCTCTGCACCATGATCGGCAATTGGAGTGCGGCGGTCGGCAGGGCGCTGCGGGGTCAGTCGGCGCCGGTGACGTACGGGCTGATCGTCCTGTGCTGTCTGATCTTCGTGATCGGTCCCGCCTCGGGCCTCGATCCCGCGTACGGCACCGGGGACGAACTGCTGGTCGCCCAGCGGGCGTACTTCCGCCGCTGGGGCGTGGTCCCGGCCGACCTGTTCGGCGGGGCCCCGCGCGAGGCGCTCACCCCCGCCACCGCCCTGTTCATCCACGGCAGCTGGCTCCATCTCCTGGGCAACATGCTCTTCTTCTACGTCTTCGGGCTGATGACCGAGGAACGCATGGGCCATCTGGAGTTCGCCCTCTTCTACCTGGGCTGCGGATATCTGGCTCTGCTCGGCTACGCCGCCGCGAACGCCACCTCGCAGCAGTCCCTGGTCGGGGCCTCCGGGGCGATCTCCGCGGTACTCGGGGCGTTCCTGTATCTGTTCCCCAAGGCCCGGGTGACCAGTCTGTTCCCGTTCCTGTTCTTCCTGCCGCTGCGGTTCCCGGCCTGGGTGGTGCTGCCGTTCTGGTTCGCCCTGCAGTGGCTGGCGGCGGGCCGCAGCGCCTCGGGTCCGGGGGTCGCCTATCTGGCCCACCTCGTGGGCTTCTCCCTGGGTTTCGTCTACGCGTGGGCGCGGTTCCGCCGCCGTACGGCCGCCGTGCCCGCTCCGGGGGTGCTGCGGGAGGCCCCGGTGGATCAGCCGGGCCAGGTGGACCGCGAGTAGGGTGAGATCCCCAGCAGCGGCCCCTAGGGAGAGAACCAGCCGTGATCACCGCGATCGTCCTCATCAAGACCAGCGTGGACCGGATCCCCGAGATCGCCGAGTCGATCGCGTCGCTGGAGAGCGTCAGCGAGGTCTTCTCCGTCACCGGCACCTACGACCTGATCGCGATGGTCCGGGTCAAGGCCCACGACGACCTCGCGGACGTCATTCCCGGCAGGATCAGCAAGATCCCGGGCGTCGAGGCGACGGACACGCACGTGGCGTTCCGTACGTACTCCCAGCACGACCTGGAGGCGGCGTTCGCGATCGGCCTGGACTCCTGACCGACGGAACACCGCCTCGGGGCTGAACCGCTTCGGGCGTCAGACCGCCGGGACGCAGCGGCCGCCCTCGGTGCGGTACTGCCAGCGCGCGCCGTCCCTGACGAGCTCGCGCACCGCGCGGACGAACCGCTCGACGTGCTCATCGGGGGTGCCGGCGCCGAAGCTGACGCGGATGGCGTTGAGGGACTTCTCGCCGGGGGCCGCCTCGGGGGCGCCGCACTCCCCCTGGGTCCCCGGGTCGCTGCCGAGCAGCGTGCGGACCAGCGGGTGGGCGCAGAAGAGGCCGTCGCGGACACCGATGCCGTACTCGGCGGAGAGCGCGGCCGCGAAGTGCGAGCTGTTCCAGCCCTCGACGACGAAGGAGATGACGCCGACCCGCGGGGCGTCGTCGCCGAAGAGGGACAGGACCCGGACCTCCGGGACCTCGGCGAGGCCCGCGCGGACGGTACGGATCAGGTGCTGCTCACGGGCGACGAGGGTGTCGAAGCCCTCCTCGGTGAGCGCCTTGCAGGCCGACGCGATCGAGTAGGCGCCGATGACGTTCGGCGAACCGGCCTCGTGCCGGGCGGCGCTGTCGTGCCACTCCACGTCCACGCCGCCGTCCGTGCGCCGGGTGACCTTGCGGCTGGCGCCGCCGCCCGCGAGGTAGGGCTCGGCGGCGAGCAGCCAGTCGGAGCGGCCCGCGAGGACACCGGAGCCGAAGGGCGCGTACAGCTTGTGCCCGGAGAAGGCGACCCAGTCGACGTCGAGGTCCTGGACCGACACCGGGTGGTGCGGGGCGAGCTGCGCGGCGTCGAGGACGATGCGGGCGCCGTGGGCGTGCGCGGCGGCGGCCAGCTCCCGCACCGGCCACAGCTCCCCGGTGACGTTCGAGGCGCCGGTGACGCAGACCAGGGCCGGTCCGTACGGGTCGCGGCCGGCGAGGGCGTGCTCCAGGGTGGCGACGGCCTCGCCCGGGGTGCGCGGGGCGTTCAGGTACGTCACCCGGGCGTCGCGCCAGGGCAGCAGCGAGGCGTGGTGCTCGGTCTCGAAGACGAAGACCTGGCAGTCGGCCGGGAGCGCGGCGGCGAGCAGGTTGAGCGAGTCGGTGGTGGAGCGGGTGAAGACCACCTGGTCACCGGCGCGGCAGTCGAGGAACTCCTCGACGGTCCTGCGGGCGTTCTCGAAGAGGTCGGTGGACAGCTGCGAGAGGTAGCCGGCGCCCCGGTGGACGCTGCCGTAGTACGGGGCGTACGCGGCCACGTCGTCCCACACCCGCTGGAGGGCGGGCGCGCTGGCGGCGTAGTCGAGGGCCGCGTAGGTGACCTCGCCGCCGGTGACGAGCGGGACGGTGACATCCCGGCCCAGAACGGCCAAGGGGGCACAAACGGTCTGGTCGGCGGCAACGGTGGAGACAGACATGGCGAGCTCCTGTGAGAGGCAGGCGGGATCACCGCGCGAGCCGGCCACCCGGAGGCAGGGCTCAGCGCGGGAAAGGTGAAAAGGGTGTGCGGAGGCGGGGCTCGGCGCCCTATCGCATTCGCTTGCTCACAGAAGGCTCCCTCGAACGACCAGGACCCCTGGTTGCATCCGCCCGGAGGGCGGGAGGGGTCCGCGCTTGCCGTAGGCCTCGCTGCCTACGACCTGGTCTTCACCCGGGGCACCCCGCCACGGACGGAGGGTTGCCGGACAGCCGGCCGGGGCCTGATGGCTGTCACTCATGACCTGGTACAGCATCTTGCCAGAGGATCTTCCACACGCAAGGCGCAGTCCGGATCCTGGACTGCGCCTTGCTCCGTGCCGGGTGTGGATCAGGCGTTGCTGGCGGCCACCCAACGGTCGAGGGTGCGCTTCGCGGCGCCCGAGTCGATCGCCTCGGCCGCCTTCTCCATTCCGTCGCGGAGCTGGTCGGCGAGCGACGCGCCGGTCGGCGACAGGGCCACCAGGGCCGCCGCCGAGTTCAGCAGGACCGCGTCCCGTACGGGCCCCCGCTCGCCGTCCAGCACGCGCCGGGCGACCTCCGCGTTGTACGAGGCGTCGGCGCCGCGCAGGGCCTCCACCGGGACGATGTCGAGCCCGACGTCGCGGGGGTCGAAGCGCTCCTCGGTGACCGAGCCGTCGCGGACCACCCAGACGTGGGAGCCCGCGGTGGTGGTCAGTTCGTCGAGGCCGTCGTCGCCGCGGAAGACCAGCGAGGAGTTGCCGCGCTCGGCGAACACGCCCGCCACGATCGGCGCCATACGGGGGTCGGCGACCCCGACCGCCTGGGCCTTCACCCGTGCCGGGTTCGTCAGCGGACCGAGCACGTTGAAGGTCGTCCGGATGCCCAACTGCCCGCGTGCCGCCGCCACATGACGCAGTGCCGGGTGGAACTTCACCGCGAAGCAGAAGGTGATCCCGGCCTCCTCGGCCACCTCGGCGACCCGCTTCACCGTCAGCTGGAGATTGACGCCGAGTTTCTCCAGGACGTCCGAGGAGCCGGACGCGGAGGACGCGGCCCGGTTGCCGTGCTTGACGACCTTGGCGCCGGTGCCGGCCACCACGATCGAGGACATCGTGGAGATGTTCACGGTCTTCGCGCCGTCGCCGCCCGTACCGACGATGTCGACGGTGTGTCCGGGCACCTCGATCACATTGGCGTGCTCGTACATCGCCCGGACGAGTCCGGTGATCTCCTGGACGGTCTCGCCCTTGGCCCGCAGGGCCACCACGAACCCGGCGATCTGCGCGTCGGTCGCCTCGCCGCGCATGATGCGGTCCATCGCCCAGGCCGTGTCGTCCGCGCTCTGGTCGCGGCCTTCGAGCAGGCCGTTCAGTACCGCGGGCCAGGAACGGCCCGCCGCGGTGTCGCCTCCAGCGGGGTTCACAGCGCTCATGGTCGCTCCTGGGTTCGTAGGTCACGCGGTCTCGGGTGACGCGGTGGCAGGTGACGCGGGGTGGATCACCCCGCACCACGGGGTGAGTCCACCCTATCCAGCCCGGCAGACGGCAAAGAGCCCCGTCCATGCAATGGACGGGGCTCCTGCCGTGGCGAACTGCAGGGGATCAGTGGTGGCCGTGGCCGCTCGTGATCTCCTTGTACTCCTCGACGGTGGGCTTGGGGATCTGGCCTTCCTCCCCGTAGAAGCCCTCGCTCATCCTGGCGCGCAGCTTCTGCGCGCCCGAGACCTTGCGCTCGACACCGTTCTCGTCGACCGTCGGGCCGATCTCGGCCGGCTTGTACTGGTCGTGCGCGGTGAGCGTGTGCAGCGCGTCCTGGCTGAGCGGCTCGTGGACCTCGATGAACTCACCGTGCGGCAGGCGCTTGATGATGCCCGACTCGCGGCCGTGCAGCACCTTGTCCCGGTCCCGGCGCTGGAGGCCGAGGCAGATCCGCTTGGTGGCCATGAAGGTGAGCACCGGCACGACGAAGAACGCGATCCGCACGAACCAGGTGATCGAGTTGATCGCCAGGTGGAAGTGCGTGGCCCAGATGTCGTTGCCACCGCCGACGAGCAGCACGAAGTACCAGCTGATCCAGGCGGCACCGAACGCGGTCCGGGTCGGGACGTTGCGCGGGCGGTCCAGGATGTGGTGCTCGCGCTTGTCGCCGGTGACCCAGGACTCGATGAACGGGTAGACCGCGATCGCGACCAGGACCAGCGGGAAGATCACCAGCGGGATGAACACGCCCAGGACGAGCGTGTGACCCCAGAGGTTGATCTCCCAGCCCGGCATGACACGGATCAGGCCTTCGGAGAAGCCCATGTACCAGTCGGGCTGGGCGCCCGTGGACACCATGTCCGGACGGTAGGGACCCATCGCCCAGATCGGGTTGATCGAGGCGATCGCCGCGATGGCCGCGATGACACCGAAGACCAGGAAGAAGAAGCCTCCGGCCTTGGCCATGTAGACCGGCAGCAGCGGCATGCCGACGACGTTGTTGTTCGTCTTGCCGGGGCCCGCGAACTGCGTGTGCTTGTGGTAGAAGACCAGGATCAGGTGGCCCACCACCAGGCCGAGCATGATGCCCGGCAGCAGCAGCACGTGCACCGAGTAGAAGCGGGCCACGAAGTCGCCGCCCGGGAACTCGCCGCCGAACAGGAAGAACGACAGGTACGTGCCCACGATCGGCACGGACAGGACCGCGCCTTCCATGAAGCGGACACCGGTGCCGGAGAGCAGGTCGTCCGGGAGCGAGTAACCGGTGAAGCCGGTGAACATGCCGAGGACGAACAGCAGGAATCCGAAGACCCAGTTGACCTCACGCGGCTTGCGGAACGCACCCGTGAAGAACACGCGCATCATGTGCACGAACATGCCGGCGAGGAAGATCAGCGCCGCCCAGTGGTGGATCTGCCGGATCAGCAGACCACCGCGCACATCGAAGGAGATGTGCATGGTCGAGTTGAACGCCTCGGACATCAGCTGGCCCTGCAGCGGGATGTAGCTGCCGTGGTACTCCACCTCGTTCATCGACGGGTGGAAGAACAGCGTCAGGTACACACCCGTGAGGATGATGATGATGAAGCTGTACAGGCAGATCTCACCCAGCATGAACGACCAGTGGTCGGGGAAGATCTTGCGCATGTTGGACTTGGCCAGGGAGTAGATCCCCAGACGGCCGTCGGCCCAGTCGGCCACCCGCTCACCGGCGGGCGCCTTCTCGCGCGAGGAGCGCGAGTCGGAGGTGGTGGTAGTGCTCATCCGCGCTCCCAGAATGCAGGACCGACGGGCTGCGTGAAGTCGCTGAGCGCCTCGAGGTAGCCCTCAGCGTTCACACCGATCTGCAGCTGCGGCAGGGCGTGACCCGCCGGGCCGAAGATGACCCGGGCGCCGTCGGAGAGGTCGAAGGTGGACTGGTGACACGGGCACAGCGCGTGGTGCGTCTGCTGCTCGTACAGGGAGATCGGGCAGCCGACGTGGGTGCAGATCTTCGAGAAGGCCACGATGCCGTCGTAGGACCACTCGACTTCCTGCTTGTCCTTGATGTTGTCCGGCTGGAGCCGGATGATCATCAGGGCCGCCTTGGCGATCTCCTTCTGGAAGTCCTCGTCGTCCGTCTCCAGGCCCTCGGGCTTGGCGAAGGTGAGCGAACCGACTGCCACGTCCGAGGGACGCAGCGGCTCGTTCGTGTTCATGTTGACGAGGAGCTTGCCCTTGGACCACAGCGTGTGGCGCAGCTTCGTCCCGGGCAGCGGGCCGAGGTCGCGCAGCAGCATGACGCCGGAGAGCGGGAACAGGGCCAGCGCGCCGAACATCGTGTTGCGGATCAGCTTGCGGCGGCCGAGCGCGGACTCCTTGGCACCAGCCTTGAAGTCGGCCATGACCTTGGCCTTGACCTCGGGCTCCGCCTCGATCGGGTGACGCTCGTCGGCGATCTCCACGTCGGACATCAGGGTGCGGGCCCAGTGGACCGCGCCCGCGCCGATCGCGAACAGCGCCACACCGAGCGACATGCCCAGCGCGAAGTTCAGCGCGCTGATGTGCCCGAGCGGGAAGATGAAGACCGACTTGTCGTTCGGGATCGCCACGTACGAGGCGATGAAGCCGACGGTGGCCAGCATCGACAGCACGAACAGCAGGGCGACAAGGCGCTCGGACCGCTTGGCGGCCCGCTCGTCGATGTCCTGGATGCGGTGCTCGTGGGGCGGGAGCCCCGGGTCCGCGAACGGGTTCTGCTCGTCCGCGACGGCTACCGCGCCATGACCGTGTTCGGCGTGGTCGTCGGTGGCCCGCTCGGCGGGCACGTTCTCTTCTGGAATGTCTTGGCTACTCATGACTTCTTGGCCTTTGCGGTCCGAGCGGCGACCCAGACGGCGACGGCGACCAGGGTTCCGAGACCGAAGACCCAGCCGAACAGGCCCTCGCTGACCGGCCCGAGGCCGCCCAGTTCAAGACCGCCCGGGCTCTCGGTGTCGTCACCGTTGACCGCGTCGAGGTACGCGATGATGTCCTTCTTGTTCTTCTCCGTCAGCGTGGTGTCGGGGAAGGACGGCATGTTCTGCGGGCCCGTCTGCATGGCCTCGTAGATGTGCTTCGGGTCGACACCCTCCAGGCTCGGCGCGAACTTGCCGTGCGTCAGCGCGCCGCCCTTGCCGGTGAAGTTGTGGCACTGGGCGCAGTTGGTACGGAACAGTTCACCGCCGTTGGCGATGTCCGCGCCCTCGGGGCTGACCTGGCTCTTGGTCGGAATCGTGGGACCGGCGCCGAGCGAGGCGATGTAGGCCGCCATCTGGTCGATCTCGGCCTGCGAGTAGATGACCTTCTTCTTCGGGATCTGAGCGCCCGGCTGCTGGGCCGGCATACGGCCGGTGCCGACCTGGAAGTCGACCGCCGCGGCGCCCACACCCACCAGGCTCGGCCCGTCGGAGCTGCCCTGACCGCCGGTTCCGTGGCAGCTTGCGCAGCCCACGGAGTACAGCTTCTGGCCCTCGGTGATACCGAGGGACTGGGCGGTTTCATCGGCCTGCGCCTTGCCCGCGGGTGCGAACGCGGCGTACAGCCCCCCGGTGGCCGCCAGCGCGAGGAGTAGGACGACGACCGCCGCCAGCGGATGGCGTCGTCGTGCGGAGAGCTTTTTCACGGATTACCCCGGTGTCAGGATCTTCTGCGTCGGTGCTTCTGGATGTTTCGGGCGTGGGCCCGATTACTTGATCAGGTAGATCGTGGCGAAAAGGCCGATCCAGACGACATCGACGAAGTGCCAGTAGTAGGACACGACGATGGCGGCGGTTGCCTGCTCGTGAGTGAACCTCCGAGCCGCGTAGGTGCGACCGAGGACCAGCAGGAAGGCGATGAGGCCGCCCGTCACATGCAGTCCGTGGAAGCCGGTGGTCAGGTAGAACACCGAGCCGTACGGGTCGGAGGAGAGCGAGAGCCCGTCCTTCGTGACCAGTTCGGTGTACTCGAAGACCTGACCGCCGATGAAGATCGCACCCATGATGAAGGTGACGATGAACCACATCCGGAGCTTCTTCACGTCCCCGCGCTCGGCGGCGAACACGCCGAGCTGACAGGTCAGGGAGGAGAGCACCAGGATCGTGGTGTTCGTCGCCGAGAACGGAAGGTTCAGGCTGGACGCCATTTCCTTCCAGTGATCCGGCCCGGTCACCGATCGCAGGGTGAAGTACATCGCGAAGAGGGCCGCGAAGAACATCAGCTCGGAACTCAGCCAGATGATGGTTCCGACGCTGGTGAGGTTCGGCCGATTGACCGACGGGTGCGCGTGCCCGGTTTCTACTGTCGTTGCTGTCGCCACGACCGACATTATGTCGGTCGCTTATCCCGCCCTCACCCCGGGGGGTGCCGTTCGGGGTGTTGACGGGGTGTGTCCAGCCCGTATGGCCCATCGAAGCCGTGTCCGAACCGGTGTTGACGAGGTGTTCAAGGGAGTAGCATCCGCGCATCGGGCCGGGGACGATCAGCCCGATGGCTTGATGTCCGTACGACGCTGACGTCTCGGAGGAAGAATGCAGCCGACCGCCACGGTGCTGGTCTACAGCGACGACTCCAACACCCGCGCACAGGTGCGGCTCGCCACCGGGCGCAGGCCCGCCCCGGACGTTCCCCTCGTCGAGTTCATCGAGTGCGCGACGCCGGCCGCCGTCATCAAGGAGCTGGACAAGGGCGGCATCGACGTCTGCGTGCTGGACGGCGAGGCGGTGCCGATGGGCGGCATGGGGGTGTGCCGGCAGATCAAGGACGAAATCTTCAACTGCCCGCCCGCGCTGGTGCTCATCGGGCGCCCGCAGGACGCCTGGCTGGCCACCTGGAGCCGTGCCGACGCCGCGGTGACCCTGCCGGTCGACCCGGTGGAGTTCGCCGCCTCACTGGCCTCCCTGCTGCGTCGCAGGAACCTTCTGAGCGCCTGAGGAACCCCGCGCCCCGCGAGGGGCGCGGCCTCACACGCTCTCGGGGCGCAGCCTCGCGCGCTGGGCCGGGCTCGGGGCGTCCGGGGAGCCGCCCACCAGGGCGCTGCCCGCGCGCCAGGTCTTCCAGCCGAGATTCCAGTCGCCGAAGCCGTTGCCGAACGCGTCCATCGTCTTGCCTTCGGAGTTGACGACCTTGACGATGTCGCCCTCGTTGAACGTGTTGAAGAACCACTCGGCGTTCCCGGTGCTCATTCCGGTGCAGCCGTGGCTGACGTTGGCGTACCCCTGGGAGCCGGTCGACCAGGGCGCGGCGTGCACGTACTCGCCGCTCCAGGTGACCCGCGTCGCGTAGTACACGGGCAGGTCGTAGGAGTCCGAACTGCCTTCCGCGATACCGATGCTGGTCCCGCGCATCCGTACGAAGTACTCCTTGCCGAGCACGACCTTGACGCCGTTGCGGGTGTCGAAGCCGGGCTTGCCGGTGGTGACGGGGATCTCCTTGATCACCGCGTCGTTGCGGTAGACCTTCATGGAGTGCGTGGCGGCGTCGGTCAGGGCGATCAGGCGGTCGCCCGTGGTGATCTTCACAGTCTTGGCGTCGCCGCCCCAGAGGCGTTCGCCGATCCTGACGCCGGCGAGGTTGCTGTGCGCCGTGACGGTGGCGTGGACGGGCCAGTATTCCTTGGGTCGGTAGTGCAGCGTCTTGTCGTCCACCCAGTGCCAGGCGCCGTCCACCGCGGGGGTGGAGTCGACCCTGAGGGCGCGCTCGACGACGGTGCGGGCCGCCTTGTCCTTGACGGGGGCGCTGAGTTCGGCCGTTATGGGCTGACCGACGCCGTACTTGCCCGCCTTGGGCCCGAATTCGACGTTGAGCAGCTTCTTGCTCTTGGGCGTGCTGGTGTCGAAGCCGATGACCTTGCGGCCGGGCGCGCCGTCCTCGTCCTCGGTGCTCACGCGCACCGTGTAGTGGGCTCCTGCGGCGAGGGGCGAGGTGCTGTGCCAGCGGCTGCCGTCGGCGGCCAGTTCGCCCGCGACATAGCGTCCTGACGCGTCCGTGGCGGTCACGTCGGTGATGCGCCCGGCGTCACTCTCGGAGGTGATTTCCAGGGGCTTGTCGGGGTCGACCTTGGTCGACTTCTTGCTGTCTCCGGAGAGACCCTTGAACGAGATCTGTCCCGCCGCGTCGTACGGCTTCGCCGAGAGCGGGTGGTCGTCGGAGCCGCAGGCGGTGGCGCCCGCTCCCAGGGCGACCACCAGCGCGGTGCAGCTGACGACCGTGCGGATTCGCGGTGAGTGGTTCATGAGCTCACGCTATGAACGCTCGTCAAGCACGGCGCGCCGAGTGAGCCGACCGAGGGACAGAAGTCGCGGCAAACGAGGGAGCCCGGACTCTCCTGACGGAGTGTCCGGGCTCCCGGGCGTTCAGCGCGTGCTACTGGGTGCGGTTCTCACCGTGGTAGTACTCGAAGACCCAGCCCCACAGGCCGAGCCCGATGAGCGGGGCCGAGAAGTAGAGCAGCCACCAGCCGAAGACGACGGACGTGAAGGCGAGCGCGCCACCGACGCCGAGCGAGAGCGGCTGCCAGCTGTGCGGGCTGAAGAAGCCCACCTCGCCGGCCTCGTCCGCGACGTCGGCCTCCTTGTTGTCCTGCGCCAGCTGGTCGACCCGCCGGGCCGTGAAGGCCAGGTAGTAGCCGATCATGATGCTGAGGCCGAAGCCCATGAAGAGGGCCGTGGTACCGGCCGGCTCCTTGGACCACACGCCGTAGACGATCCCCATGATGAGGATGAACACGGCCAGCCAGAGGAACATCTTGCCTTGGACCTTCACTTGCCGGCCTCCTTTCCGCCAGGAAGGGCCGACGAACCGTGACCGGCGTTCTCGAGCTGGTCGAGAGCGGCGATCTCCGGGTGGTGCAGGTCGAACGCCGGGGATTCACTGCGGATCCGCGGCAGGGTGAGGAAGTTGTGCCGCGGCGGCGGGCACGAGGTCGCCCACTCCAGCGAACGGCCGTAGCCCCACGGGTCGTCGACCTCGACCTTCTTGCCGTACTTGGCCGTCTTCCACACGTTGTAGAGGAACGGCAGGATCGACAGGCCGAGCAGGAACGAGCTGATCGTCGAGATCGTGTTCAGCGCGGTGAAGCCGTCGGCGGCGAGGTAGTCCGCGTAACGACGCGGCATGCCCTCGGCACCGAGCCAGTGCTGCACCAGGAACGTGCCGTGGAAGCCCACGAACAGCGTCCAGAAGGTGATCTTGCCGAGACGCTCGTCGAGCATCTTGCCGGTCATCTTCGGCCACCAGAAGTGGAAGCCGGAGAACATCGCGAACACCACGGTGCCGAAGACGACGTAGTGGAAGTGCGCCACCACGAAGTACGAGTCGGACACGTGGAAGTCCATCGGCGGCGAGGCCAGGATGACGCCGGTCAGACCACCGAAGGTGAACGTGATGAGGAAGCCGACGGCCCAGAGCATCGGTGTCTCGAAGGACAGCGAGCCCTTCCACATCGTTCCGATCCAGTTGAAGAACTTCACGCCGGTCGGTACGGCGATGAGGAACGTCATGAAGGAGAAGAACGGGAGCAGAACGCCACCGGTGACGTACATGTGGTGCGCCCACACGGTCACGGAGAGACCGGCGATCGCGATGGTCGCGCCGATCAGGCCCATGTAACCGAACATCGGCTTGCGCGAGAACACCGGGATGACTTCGGAGATGATGCCGAAGAACGGCAGGGCGATGATGTACACCTCTGGATGGCCGAAGAACCAGAAGAGGTGTTGCCATAGCAAGGCTCCGCCGTTTGCCGCGTCGAAGACATGCGCCCCGAATTTTCGGTCCGCCTCCAGGGCGAACAGCGCCGCCGCGAGGACGGGGAAGGCCAGCAGCACCAGGACCGCGGTGAGCAGCACGTTCCACACGAAGATCGGCATACGGAACATCGTCATGCCGGGAGCGCGCATGCAGATGATCGTGGTGATGAAGTTGACCGCGCCGAGGATGGTGCCGAAGCCGGAGAAGGCCAGACCCATGATCCACATGTCGGCGCCGATGCCCGGCGAGCGGACCGCGTCCGAGAGCGGGCTGTAGGCGAACCAGCCGAAGTCGGCCGCACCCTGCGGGGTGAGGAAGCCGCCGACCGCGAGCGTCGAGCCGAAGAGGTACAGCCAGTAGGCGAACATGTTCAGCCGCGGGAACGCCACGTCGGGCGCGCCGATCTGCAGCGGCATGATCCAGTTCGTGAAACCGGCGAACAGCGGCGTCGCGAACATCAGCAGCATGATCGTGCCGTGCATCGTGAACGCCTGGTTGAACTGCTCGTTCGACAGGATCTGCAGTCCGGGACGCGCCAGTTCGGCACGCATCAGCAGCGCCATGACGCCACCGACGATGAAGAACGCGAACGACGTGACCAGATACAGCGTGCCGATCGTCTTGTGGTCAGTGGTGGTGAGCCACTTGATCACGACGCTGCCGGGCTGCTTGCGCCGTACCGGCAGCTCGTTCTCGTACGAGTCTTCGGCTGCGTCGGCACCCTGGGGTTCGTTGAGGATGCTCACAGGTTGTTCGTCTCCCGGTTCTTCTCGTGGCCCGTCTGCTCAATGCCGGCCGGGACGTAACCGGTCTGTCCCTTGGCCGCGAGCTGCTTGAGGTGGGCCTCGTAGCGCTCGGGGGAGACGACCTTCACGTTGAAGAGCATCCGGGAGTGGTCGACGCCGCACAGTTCGGCGCACTTGCCCAGGAAGGTGCCCTCGTGGTTCGGGGTCACCTGGAAGGCGTTGGTGTGCCCCGGGATGACGTCCTGCTTCATGAGGAACGGCACCACCCAGAAGGAGTGGATGACGTCACGCGAAGTGAGGACGAAGCGGACCGTCTTGCCCTCGGGAAGCCAGAGGGTCGGACCGGGGTTGCCCGTCTGCGGGTTCTTCGTGGCGGGCGTGCCGACGTCGTAGACACCGCCGGCGTTCGCCGGGAAGTCCTTCTTGAACCGGTCCGGAATGGCGGCCAGGTTCGGGTCGGTCTTGGCGTTCCCGGAAGAACCGGGCACGTTCTCGATGTAGTTGAAGCCCCAGCTCCACTGGAAGCCGACCACGTTGACCGTGACGTCGGGCTTCGGGCTGAGGCTGAGGAGCTTCGTCTCGTCACGGGCGGTGAAGTAGAACAGCACCGAGACGATGATGAGCGGGACCACCGTGTACAGCGCCTCGATGGGCATGTTGTACCGGGTCTGCGGAGGAACTTCGACCTTGGTCCGGCTGCGCCGGTGGAAGATGACGCTCCACAGGATCAGGCCCCAGACCAGCACGCCCGTGGCGAGCGCGGCCGCCCACGAGCCCTGCCAGAGGGAGAGGATCCGCGGAGCCTGCTCCGTGACCGGGGTGGGCATACCAAGGCGGGGGAAGTCTTCCCAGTTGTACGAGCAACCAGTGGCTGTCGCCAGGACCAGGCCCGCAGTCATTGCCTGCAGCAGCTTCCGCCGCATCGGGCGCCGCGGCGAGCGGTCGGAGCCGTTGGGACTCACGTAGCGCCTTCCCGAGAGTCTCGCCCGCGCTGTTGGCTGCGGCCTTCTCGCTGGTCCGGTCGCCGCCCTGCGTCGGGCAGGGGTTTGGATGTTTATGCGGACCAAACCCTACTGGACGCTATTTGGGGTCGCGCGGGGAGGGTGCCCAACGCGCCGCCCGACTCCCCGAAGGAGTGCTGTTTCGCCGACAAGGCGATGTCAGAGCACCTGGAATGCCCCAGTCCGGATGGCTTCTGACGCCCCCTTGGGAGCACGGGCTAGCGTGGTGGCGTGTCCTACTTCGACGCCGCGTCCGCGGCTCCGCTGCACCCCGTCGCCCGACAGGCCCTGCAGGCCTCCCTCGACGAGGGCTGGGCCGATCCGGCCCGTCTCTACCGTGAGGGCAGACGGGCCCGGCTGCTCCTCGACGCGGCACGCGAGGCGGCGGCCGACGCGGTGGGCTGCCGCCCCGACGAACTGGCCTTCACCGCCTCCGGCACCCGAGCGGTGCACTCCGGGATCGAGGGCGCCCTCGCGGGCCGGCGGCGCGTTGGACACCACCTGATCGTGTCAGCCGTCGAACACTCGTCGGTACTCCATTCGGCAGACGCCCACGAGGCGTCGGGCGGTGCGGTGACCCGGGTTCAGGTCGACCGCGCGGGCAGGGTGTCCCCTTCTTCCTACGCCGCCGCTCTGCGCCCCGACACCGCGCTCGCCTGCCTCCAGTCCGCCAACCACGAGGTGGGCACGGAGCAACCCGTGGCCGAGGTGGCACAGATGTGCCGGGAGGCGGGGGTGCCCCTTCTGGTGGACGCGGCGCAGTCACTGGGCTGGGAGCGGGTGGCGGGCGACTGGTCCCTGCTGACGGCAAGTGCCCACAAATGGGGCGGCCCTTCGGGCGTCGGACTGCTCGTCGTACGCAAAGGGGTGCGGTTCGCGCCCCAAGGGCCCGCGGACGAGCGGGAGTCGGGGCGGGCGGCGGGGTTCGAGAACATCCCGGCGATCGTCGCCGCGGCGGCCTCGCTGCGCGCCGTCCGCGCGGAGGCGGCCGGGGAGGCGGTACGGCTGCGTGAACTGACGGACCGGATCCGCGCGCGGGTGCCCGCCCTGGTGCCGGATGTCGAGGTGGTCGGCGACGCGGTCCGCCGGCTCCCGGGGATCGTCACCTTCTCCTGTCTCTATGTCGACGGAGAGACCCTGCTCCACGAACTGGACCGCTCGGGCTTCTCGGTCTCCTCGGGCTCGTCCTGCACGAGCAGTACCCTCACCCCCAGCCATGTCCTGAAGGCCATGGGTGTCCTGAGCGAGGGCAATGTGCGGGTGTCGCTGCCGCCCGGCACCCCGGAGGAGGACGTCGACCGCTTCCTGTCGGTCCTCCCGGCCGTGGTCTCGGGGGTCCGCGAGAAGCTGGGGGCGCCGGCGACGGTGACGAAGGTCCCCGCCCTGGTCGACTCGCTGGTGGTCGACGCGCTGGGCAGGCGCTGCCCGATCCCCGTCATCGAGCTGGCCAAGGTCATCGGGGACGTGCCGGTCGGCGGCACGGTCCGGGTCCTGTCCGACGACGAGGCGGCCCGCCTCGACATCCCCGCGTGGTGCGAGATGCGGGGCCAGGAGTACGTCGGGGAGGAGTCGGCGGAGCACGGCTCGGCGTATGTCGTCCGCCGGCTGTCCTAAGGGCTGTCCGACCATTTCCGCCGGGCCCGCGAGCCCGGCCGGGACATCCGCCGGGGCGGGGCGGGCTCCTGCCTCCGCCCGGGCGAGCCGGGCCCGGACCTCCGTCCGACGGAGGCGGGCCCGGACCTTTGCCTAGGAGAGGTGTGCCCGTACCTCGGTGGCGGCCTCGTGGCCGTACGCCTTGGTGAAGCGGTCCATGAAGTGGGCGCGGCTCAGCTGGTACTCCTGGGTGCCGACCGTCTCGATGACCAGGGTGGCGAGCATGCAGCCGACCTGGGCGGCGCGCTCCAGGGAGACGCCCCAGGCGAGACCGGAGAGGAAACCGGCGCGGAACGCGTCACCGACGCCGGTCGGGTCCGCCTTGAGCTCCTCCTCGGGGCAGCCGACCTCGATCGGGTCGTCGCCGACGCGCTCGACACGGACACCGCGCGAGCCGAGGGTGGTCACCCGGTGGCCGACCTTGGAGAGGATCTCCTCGTCGGTCCAGCCCGTCTTGGACTCGATGAGCCCCTTCTCGTACTCGTTCGAGAAGAGGAACGTCGCGCCGTCCAGCAGGACCCGGATCTCGTCGCCGTTCATGCGCGCGATCTGCTGTGAGAAGTCGGCGGCGAACGGGATCGCGCGCGAGCGGCACTCCTCGGTGTGGCGGAGCATCCCCTCGGGGTCGTCCGCGCCGATCAGGACGAGGTCGAGACCGCCGACCCGGTCCGCGACGGCCTTGAGCTCGATGAGGCGGGCCTCGCTCATCGCGCCCGTGTAGAAGGAGCCGATCTGGTTGTGGTCGGCGTCCGTGGTGCACACGAAGCGCGCGGTGTGCAGCACCTCGGAGATGCGCACGGAGGCGGTGTCGACGCCGTGCCGGTCCAGCCAGGCGCGGTACTCGTCGAAGTCGGAGCCCGCCGCCCCGACAAGGATCGGACGGGTGCCGAGCTGGCCCATGCCGAATGCGATGTTCGCACCGACCCCGCCCCGGCGGACATCGAGGTTGTCGACCAGGAAGGAGAGGGAGACCGTGTGCAGCTGATCGGCGACCAGCTGATCGGCGAAACGGCCGGGAAAGGTCATGAGGTGGTCGGTGGCGATGGAGCCGGTGACTGCGATACGCACGGCTAGGACACGCTCCTGCGAGGGGAGGGGGATTGACAGTTAACGCTACCGGGTCCGCACACGACCCCTGAAGGGCCAAAACTACCCGATAGTAGATCTTTCTTCGTGACGGCAACGGTGCATACGGTTCCGGTATGACGAACCTCAAGGTCCATGACACCGCTCCGCTCGGCCCGGTCAGTGACCTGGAAGGCGATCTGGCCTCGCTGCGCGGCGACTGTGCCCGGATGGCCGGCCACTGGGCGGCTCCCGCACCGGTCCCTCCCCTCCACGTCTCCCTCTCCCTCATCCACGGGGTGACCGTTCCGCCCACCTCGGCACGGCTGCTGGACGCGATGTCCGAATACGGCGACTGACCGGCGGCGGCCCGAGCGGTGCCGCCGTACGGGTGAGAGCCCCGGCGGCGCCGAACGGGTGAAGACGGAGCGCGCCCGCAGGGAACCGTGCGCTCCCCCGCTGCGTCCCATCGCTGTCCCCCGTAAAGGGGATGCACCATACGACCCTGGAGAGCCCGTCATTGACAGGGCCGGGTCATGGGACAGCAGTGGAGCCGAAGGAGCGATGCGGTGAGCACCGAGCGACCCGACAACGACGCGACCGATCCCGTCGAGGGTCACGCCGAGGGTCCCGTCGAGGGCGCCGTCGCGGGTCCCGCCGGAGATGCCGTCACGGGTCCCGCCGGGGACGCGGCCGACGGGTCTGTCGGCAGTCCCGCCGAGGGCACCACCGACGGGACCACCGCGGGTTCCCGCGAGGGGTCCGGCGAGGGTTCCGGCGAGCGTTCCCCCGAGGGGACGATCGAGGGGACGGTCGAGGGGCCCGGCGAAGCACCCGCGGAGGGGACGGCCGACGGTCCTGCAGGGGACGAAGCCGAAGGCCGTGCAGAGGGTCCGGGTCCCGACTCGGGTTCCGGCACAGACGCCGACGGGGGTTCCGCCGAAGGCCCCGGCGAAGACGCCGACGCGGGTTCCTCCACGGGTACGGGCGAAGGCGTCGCCCAGGGCGTCGGCGCGGGTTCCGGCGAGGGCGATGTCGAAAGTCGTGTGTCGGGTCCCGGCGAGGCTTCCGGCGAGGACCCTGGCGAGAGTGACGCCACGAGTCCCGCCGCGGGTCCGGGCCAAGCGGCCGCCGCCGGGAGTCCCCTCGAAGACGGCGTCGCCGGGAGTCCCGCCGCGGACGCCACCGAAGGCACTGCCGAAGGGCACGCCAAGGGTTCCGTCGTGGGCAGCCCCTCGGAGGGCTCCCTCGACGAGCACGCCGACGGCTCCCTCGGAGGCCCCCTCTCGGGGATCGTCGGAGGTCCCGTCGAGGGTGCCGGAGCGGGTGGGGTGCGCCGGCGGCACACCCCGGCGGTCGTCGCCTCGGTCGTCGCCGCCGTGCTGCTCGTGGGAGGCGGCGGCGCGTACTTCGCCGCGACCGCGTCCGGGGGCGGCCATTCCGGTACGCCCGGTGCCGACGGCACTCCCCCGCGGCTCGCCCTCGACGGCTTCGCCGCGAGCACCGGGGCCACGGGCGGTACCGCCGGCATCGCGCCCGGCGAGCCCAACCCCTACGGCGCGACCTACCGCGCGGACGGCGCACTCCCCACGGGACCGGGCTCGGCGCACGTCCAGTGGGCCGAGGGCACGGTGACCCGGGCCGAGGTGGCCCGGCTCGCGAAAGCCCTGGACCTGGCGGGCACACCCCGGCTCGTCGGGGACGCCTGGACGGTCGGCACCGCCGGGGACGGCGCGGAACCGAACCTGCGGGTGAACGCGAACGCCCCGGGTACCTGGACCTTCAGCTCCGCCATCCCGGGGACCGACAACTGCGCCAAGGGCAAGATGTGCCGGCCCGTCGGCTCCGGCTCCCCCGCCGGGACGGGGCCGGGCCCGGTGAGCAAGGCCGCGGCCGAGAAGGCGGCGGTGCCCGTGCTGAAGGCGGCGGGCCAGGACGACGCGAAGCTGGACGCGAGCCAACTCATGGGCGGCGTACGGGTGGTGAACGCCGACCCGGTGCTGGGCGGACTGCCCACGTACGGGTGGACGACCGGCCTCCAGATCAACGGGGAGGGTCATGTCATCGGCGGCAGCGGCCAGTTGAAGACGCCGGTGGAGGGAGACGCGTACCCGGTCGTCGGCGCGCGGAAGACGCTGGACCTGATGAACGGGTCGGCGTCGGCAACGGGCGACCGGCGCATGGGCATCGGCGGCTGCGCCAGCCCCGTACCGCTCAAGGACCGGGACGAGATGCCGTGCGAGCACTCGTCCGCGGCACTGAAGCCGGCGTCGGTGACCGTCGAGAAGGCCACCTTCGGACTGGCGGCGTACCGCGCGAACGGGCGCCAGGCACTGGTGCCGTCCTGGCTGTTCGAGGTGCGGTCACCGGGCGCGGACGACACCTACACCGTGACGCATCCGGCGGTCGACCCCGAGTTCCTGGGCTCAACGGCCTCGCCGACATCGTCGGCGCAGCCGACCACGGCTCCGACCGCGCCGCCGGACGAGCCCTCCTCGCCGGCTGCCACCCGTGACGTCGACGTCCAGGGCTACACGGCGCACGGCAAGGACCTGACGGTCGTCTTCACCGGCGGGGTGTGCGCCGACTACACGGCGTCGGCGAGCGAGAGCTCCGGCAAGGTCACCGTCACCGTGACGGAGAAGCCCTGGAAGAACAGGATCTGCATCATGATCGCCAAGATCTACGAGAAGACGGTGCGCCTGGACGAGCCGCTCGGCGACCGCACGGTCGTGGGGACGGACGGCAAGGCGGTCCACCACGGGAGTTCCGGCATCCCCGAGACGTCCGGAGCGATGTCGCCGGGCGCCGGTAGGTAGCGGCCGCCCGGTCCCGGACACGCGAAGGCGGCGTCCCCCTCGGAGGGGGACGCCGCCTTCGTCCGTACTCGGCGTGTACGCGCGCGCTCGACCGGAGCCGTGAGCCGCGGGCTCGGCTCAGTGGCAGTCGGGGCCGGCTGAACACGGGCCCGGAATGATCTCGGGCCCCGCCGGTCCGGGACTAGCTGAAGGAGTCGCCGCAGGCGCAGGAGCCCGTCGCGTTCGGGTTGTCGATCGTGAAGCCCTGCTTCTCGATGGTGTCCACGAAGTCGATCGAGGCGCCGCCCAGGTACGGGGCGCTCATGCGGTCGGTGACGACCTTCACACCGTCGAAGTCCTTGAGGACATCGCCGTCGAGCGAGCGCTCGTCGAAGAAGAGCTGATACCGCAGGCCGGAGCAGCCGCCGGGCTGAACGGCGACGCGCAGTGCCAGATCCTCGCGGCCTTCCTGGTCGAGCAGGGCCTTGACCTTGGCCGCGGCGGCGTCGGACAGGATGATGCCGTCGCTCACGGTGGTGGTCTCGTCCGATACGGACATCTGCTTCTCTCCCGGGTTGTACGGAGACTGCTTGCCGCTGGTTGCAACCGGCGGGGCCGCGGATTCATTCCGGGGCCGAGCTCATGTCTTGTGCCTTCTCTCTTCATGCTCGCACATACGCCCGCGCACGAACACCGACCTGTGGACAACCCCACGGACACCTGAGTGTCACCCGCCGGAGCGGCGACCGGGATTCACGTCACATGGACGCTATGGCCATCGTCAACGTGACGTGAAGCGGTTATGATAGATAGCGTCAATTCGACGAAAAGGCATCGTTCCGCCGGGCCCGCTCCCTTACGAGCCCGGCGAGCCGCAGAAACAGAAAGGGTGCGTGTCGTGACCACCGCCCAGACCCAGGACCTCGACGTACAGCCGACGCCCCTCGCCCTGCTGCTGCTCGGCCGCCAGGCCGACCCGAAGAGCGAGCGGGGCGTCGAGTGCCCCGGCGACCTGCCCTCGCCGTCCGACCCGGACCTGGTCGAGCGCGCACGCGTGGCCAAGGAGAAGCTCGGCGACAAGGTCTTCGTGCTCGGCCACCACTACCAGCGCGACGAGGTCATCCAGTTCGCGGACGTCACGGGTGACTCCTTCAAGCTGGCCCGCGACGCGGCGGCCCGTCCGGAGGCCGAGTACATCGTCTTCTGCGGTGTGCACTTCATGGCGGAGTCCGCCGATATCCTCACGGGCGACGCCCAGAAGGTCGTCCTGCCGGACCTCGCAGCCGGCTGCTCGATGGCCGACATGGCCACCGCCGAGCAGGTCGCCGAGTGCTGGGACGTGCTGACCGAGGCCGGCATAGCCGAGCAGGTCGTGCCCGTCTCGTACATGAACTCGTCCGCGGACATCAAGGCGTTCACCGGCATGCACGGCGGCACGATCTGTACGTCGTCGAACGCCCAGCGGGCCCTTGAGTGGGCCTTCGAACAGGGTTCGCAGGTGCTGTTCCTGCCCGACCAGCACCTCGGTCGCAACACCGCCGTCCGCGACATGGGCATGTCCCTGGACGACTGCGTGCTCTACAACCCGCACAAGCCGAACGGCGGGCTGACCACGGAGCAGCTCCGCTCCGCGAAGATGATCCTGTGGCGCGGCCACTGCTCGGTGCACGGCCGCTTCAGCGTGGACTCGGTGAACGACGTGCGCGAGCGCATCCCCGGCGTCAACGTCCTCGTGCACCCCGAGTGCAAGCACGAGGTCGTCGCGGCGGCGGACTACGTCGGCTCCACGGAGTACATCATCAAGGCCCTGGAGGCCGCCCCGGCCGGCTCCAAGTGGGCGATCGGCACGGAGCTGAACCTCGTACGGCGTCTGGCGAACCGTTTCGCGCCCGAGGGCAAGGAGATCGTCTTCCTCGACAAGACGGTCTGTTTCTGCTCGACGATGAACCGCATCGACCTGCCGCACCTGGTATGGACCCTGGAGTCCCTCGCCGAGGGCAACCTCGTCAACCGCATCGAGGTCGACAAGGAGACCGAGGCGTTCGCGAAGCTGGCGCTGGAGCGGATGCTGGCGCTGCCGTAGACCCGACGACACGACGAAACGACACAGGGGCGCCCCTCATGACCGAGGGGCGCCCCTTGGCGTTGCCGTCGGGCCGTCAGCAGTAGAGGTTGGCTCCCGGCGTGACGCCGAGGATCGACGTGAAGCGCTGGTAGGCGTCCACGCGGCTCTGCACCTGCGCCGGGTTCCTGCCGTCGCACTCCAGCGAGCCGTTGATGCTGCGGATGGTCTGACCGAAGCCCGCGCTGTTGACCATCGCGTTGTGCGGGGTCATGGAGCCGGGGCCGGACTGGGTGTTCCAGTACCACAGGCCGGTCTTCCAGGCCACGGCCGAGTCGTTCTGGACGAGCCAGGGGTTGCCGAGCAGGTCGATGCCGAGCGCGTCACCCGCGGCCTTGTAGTTGAAGTTCCAGCTGAGCTGGATCGGACCGCGCCCGTAGTACGCCGCCTGGCCGGCCGGGCAGCCGTAGGACTGGCTCCAGTCGCAGTAGGTGGGGTAGTTGGCGGTGTTCTGCTCCACCACGTAGACGAGTCCGCCGGTCTCGTGGTTGACGTTGGCGAGGAACGCGGCGGCCTCCTGCTTCCTGACCGTGTCGCTGCCGGTCGTGGTGAAGGCGGGGTAGGCGCCGAGCGCGGCGGTCAGGCCGCTGTACGTGTAGAAGGAGTTCCTGTTCGGGAACATCTGGTTGAACTGGGCCTCGGAGACGACGAATCCGCTCGGGGTACCGCCGCCGGCGGCCGGGGCCGTCCACTTCTGGTTGGCGCCGCCGGTGCAGGTCCAGATCTGCAGCCGGGTGGCGTTGGCCGAGTTGTTCCCGGTGACGTCGGCGCACTTGTCGGCCTGGGGGTTCACGATGTCCCGGGCGGCGGTGACGACCCACTTCTGGTTGGGGCCGCCGTTGCAGTCCCACAGCTGGAGCTGGGCACCGGAGGCGGTCGAGTTGCCGGTGACGTCCAGACACTTGCCCAGCGCCCGGATCGTGCCGTCCGCACCGACGTTCCACTGCTGCGCGGCGGTGCCGTTGCAGTCGTAGAGCTGGACCGCGGTGCCGTTGGCGGTGCCCGCGCCGGCCACGTCGACGCACTTGCCCGCGAGACCGCTGATCTGCCCCGTGGCGGCCGCGGCGGGCGAGGCCGGGAGCACGCTCAGCAGTCCGAGGACAAGGGTGCCGGCCGCGGCGTACGCCGCACGCCTCCATCGAATTTGCATGCCCATGTCATACCTTTCGCCGATGTGCGCTCTGGACGTTCTGGTGGGGGGCCGAAAGAGAGGTGTTCATCAGTTGTTTTAAGGCGCAAGCAAAGCCGCGTCAAGACTTTGGTATGGACCAATTCCGGGTGGCCCTGGTGTGGCCGAAACTCTGGCGCCCCGGGTGTGGCCGAAAAGCGGCGGGCCCCCGCCCCGGCGCGTGAACGCCGGGGCGGGGGCCCTTTCCTGGAACCGGATCAGACTCCGGCCGGCTCCGGGGACTTGTCCTCGTCGCCGACGGCACTCTCGCCGGACTCGCCGGACTCGGCCTCCGGCTTCGCCGAATCCCGCTTCGCCGCCCGCTTCTTCGCCCGGCGCTCCTTGCGCAGTTCGAGCATCGCGTAGAGCGTCGGAACGAGCAGCAGCGTCAGCAGCGTCGACGTGATGAGACCGCCGATCACGACCACCGCGAGCGGCTGCGCGATGAAGCCGCCCTCGCCGGTCACGCCCAGCGCCATCGGCAGCAGCGCGAAGATCGTCGCCAGCGCCGTCATCAGGATCGGGCGGAGCCGGTGCCGGCCGCCCTCGATCACGGCCTCGACCACGCCGTGACCCTGCGCTCGGTACTGGTTGATGAGATCGATCAGCACGATCGCGTTCGTCACCACGATGCCGATGAGCATCAGCATGCCGATCATCGCGGGAACACCCATCGGGGTACCCGTGACGACGAGCAGGCCGATCGCGCCGGTCGCCGCGAACGGGATCGACACCAGCAGGATCAGCGGCTGGACCAGCGAGCGGAACGTCGCCACCAGCAGCATGAAGACGATCGCGATCGCCGCGAGCATCGCCAGGCCGAGGTTCTTGAACGCGTCGCTCTGGTCCGAGGAGACACCGCCGATCGACGCCGTGGCACCGGCGGGCAGCTTCAGCGTCTTGAGCTTGGCCGTGAGATCCGCGCTGACCGCGCCGGTGTTGTCACCGGTCGGCTTGGCCGTGATCGTGGCGGCCCGCTGGCCGTCGATCCGGGTCATCGCGACCGGCCCGTCGACCAGCTTCACGTCCGCGATGTCACCGAGCTTCACCGCGCCGAGCCGCAGCCCGCGCAGCTCCTGGAGCGTGCCGACGGGCTCGGCCGTCTTGATGACGACGTCCCGCTCGGTGTTGTCCAGGATCGCCTTGCCGCTGATCGTGCCGCGCACCGCCTGGGTGACGGCCGCGCCGAGGGTCGCCTCGTTGAAACCGGCCGCCGCCGCCTTGGAGTTGGCCGTGGCCGAGATACGGGGCACGCTCTGGGAGAGGTCGCTCATGACGTCGGTGACGTCGTCGAGCTTGGCGACCTCGTCGCGGACCTGGTCGGCCGCCTTGCGCAGCACGTCCCCGTCCGCCGCCTTCACGACGACCTTGAGGTCCTGGCTGCCGAACCCGTCACCGGCCGCGACCGTGATGGTGCCGGCACCGGAGAGCTCGCCGAGCCCCTTCTCGATGCGGGCCTGGACGTCCTTGGCGGACGCGGAGTCCTTCAGCATGACCTGGTACGACGCCTGGTTGGTGTCCGTACCGCCGCCGAAGGCCGCCATGAAGCCGGACGAACCGATGGTGACCTGGTAGTCCTTGACGCCCTTGACGCCGGCGAGGAGCTTCTCGACCCTCTTCGCCTGCGCGTCGGTCGCGGCCAGGCTGGTGCCCGGCTTCAACGCCTGCTTGACGGTGAGGACTTCCTGCTCGCCCTGGTCGAAGAAGTTCGTCTTCAGCAGGGGTGCCATGCCGAACGTGCCGACGAGGACCGCGGCCGCGATCAGCACGCTGGTCAGCCGGCGGCGGGTGGCGAAGCGCAGCACGGGAACGTAGAAGCGCTGGAGACGGCTGCGCTCCTCCTTCGCCTCGGCCTGGCGCCGGGCCTCCTCGGCGTCCGCCGGGGTGCCCTTGGGGGCGCGCAGGAACCAGTACGAGAGCACCGGGACGACCGTCAGCGAGACGAGCAGGGACGCGAGGAGCGCCGCCGTGACCGTCAGGCTGAAGGAGCCGAACAGTTCGCCGACCATGCCGCCGGTCAGACCGATCGGCAGGAAGACGGCGACCGTGGTGAGCGTCGAGGAGGTGACCGCGCCGGCCACCTCGCGCACCGCGGTGAGGATCGCCTCCTGGCGCTCCTCGCCGTATCCGAGGTGCCGCTTGATGTTCTCCAGGACGACGATCGAGTCGTCGACGACCCGGCCGATCGCGATGGTGAGCGCGCCCAGCGTCAGCATGTTGAGCGACAGGTCACGGGTCCACAGCACGACCAGGGCCAGCACCACGGACAGCGGGATGGACACCGCGGTGACCAGCGTCGAGCGGAGCGACCCGAGGAAGAGCAGGATGACCAGGACCGCGAAGAGCAGGCCGAGGGCGCCCTCGGTGGTCAGCCCGTGGATGGACTTGGAGACCGCCGGGCCCTGGTCGCTGACGACGGTGATCGCCGACCCGGCGCCCAGGTCCGCCCGCAGACCGGACAACTTGTCCTTGACCGCGTCGGAGATGGCGACGGCGCTGCCGTCGTGGTCCATGGTGACCATCACGGCGAGACTCGGACGGCCGTCGGTACGCGTGATGGAGTCGGCCTTGGCCTGCTCCTGCGCGACGGTGGCGACGCTGCCGAGGCGCACCGGCTTCTTGCCGGGCTGCCCCGTGACCATCAGGTCCTGGATCTGCCGCAGCGAGGTGAAGCCGCCGCCGACCCGCACGGTGCGGTTGCTGCCGTCCTCGTCGAACGAGCCGGCCGGAACGGTCGCCCCGCCCGCCTGGAGCGCCTGGCCGAGGGCGGCCGGGGTGAGGCCGGCCTTCGCCAGCTTCTTGTCGTCGGGCGTGACGGTGACCTGGAGGTCCCGCACACCGGTGACCGTGACCCGGCCGACGCCGTCGATGCCCTCGAGGGTGGGGACGACGGTGCGGTCGAGCCGGTCGGCCAGTGCCTGCTGGTCCTGGGTGGAGGTGACAGCGAGGACGACGGTCGGCATGTCGTCCGTCGAACCGGCGATGACCTGCGGGTCGACGCCGTCCGGGAGCTGGGCGCGGGCACGGTTGACGGCCTGCTGGACGTCGGCGACGAGCTGCTTGGTGTCATTGCCGTAGTCGAAGGACGCCATGATCACGGCGTTGCCCTCGCTCGCGGTGGAGGTGACACCCGTGATGCCGTCGACGGCCTGGAGGCTGTTCTCGACGGGCTCGACGACCTGCTTCTCGACCACATCCGGAGACGCACCCTGGTACGGCGCGAGCACGGACACCACAGGCAGTTCGATGGTGGGCAGCAGCTGCTGCTTGAGCTGGGGGATCGCTATCGCCCCGAAGACGAGCGCGATGATCGACATCAGCCCTATGAGGGCCCGCTGCGCGAGGCTGAATCTGGACAGCCAGGACATGGGTGGTGGGTCTCTCTTCTGTGGTTCGAGCGGAAGGCGAGGGACGGGGGAAGTCCCCACGTCACACCCTGGGCCATGAACGGGCGACGATCCGTAGCCCCCTGGGTCCATTTCTCCACCGGGAACCTACTCCAGGCGCAGTACGCGCAGGTAACGCTCAGTCCACCCTCGGGCGTACCAGACCGGACTCGTAGGCGATGACGACCAGTTGTGCCCGGTCACGGGCGCCGAGCTTGGCCATGGCCCGGTTGACATGTGTCTTCACCGTGAGCGGACTCACGTCGAGGCGCTCGGCGATCTCGTCGTTGGAGTGGCCCGCGGCGACCTGGACGAGCACCTCGCGCTCGCGCCCGGTGAGCGCGTCGAGCCGCTCGGAACGGGCGCCGCCGTGCCCGTCGTCCGCGCCGTCGCCCTGCGCGAGGAACCTGGCGATCAGCCCCTTGGTCGCCGCCGGGGACAGCAGCGCCTCGCCGCCGGCCGCGATCCGGATGGCGTTGAGCAGTTCCTCGGGCTCGGCTCCCTTGCCGAGGAACCCGGACGCGCCGGCCCGCAGCGACTGCACGACGTACTCGTCGACCTCGAAGGTCGTCAGCATCACGACCCGCACATGAGCGAGGCCCGGGTCGGCGGTGATCAGCCGGGTGGCGGTGAGGCCGTCGGTCCCGGGCATCCGGATGTCCATCAGCACCACGTCGGCCCGCTCGTCCCGGGTCACCGCCACGGCCTCCGCGCCGTTGGCCGCCTCTCCCACGACCTCCATGTCCGGCTCCGAGTCGACCAGCACGCGAAACGCGCTGCGCAGCAACGCCTGGTCGTCGGCGAGTACGACACGGATCGTCATACGGGGTCCCCCAGGGCAGGCGCGTGGCTCTTGACCGGAAGGATCGCATGGACGCGGAAGCCGCCTCCGTAGCGGGGACCGGCCGTGCAGCTCCCGCCGATCGCGGTGACCCGCTCCCGCATGCCGAGCAGCCCGTGGCCGCCGCCCTTCTGCGGGGCGCTGTCCTGTCCGGGGTTGTTGTCGGGTCCGGGACCGTTGTCGAGGACGGTCACTTCCACCATCGGCCCGACGCGGACCACGCTGACCTCGGCTTTCGCTTCCGGGCCCGCGTGCTTCTGCACATTGGTCAGGGCTTCCTGGATCACCCGGTACGCGGCGAGGTCGGCGGCCGCGGGCAGAGCGGTTCCGTGGTCGGAACGGGCCACCTCGACGGGGAGCCCCGCGTTGCGGAAGGTGTCGGCGAGCTCGTCGAGCCTGGCGAGTCCGGGGGCGGGTTCGGTCGGGGCCGCGGGGTCGCCGGACTGGCGCAGCAGGCCCACGGTGGCGCGCAGTTCGTTCAGCGCGGACCGGCTCGCCTCGCGTACGTGGGCGAGTGCCTCCTTGGCCTGGTCGGGGCGCTTGTCCATCACATGGGCGGCGACTCCGGCCTGCACGTTGACGAGCGCGATGTGGTGGGCGACGACGTCGTGCAGATCGCGGGCGATGCGCAGCCGCTCCTCGGCGACACGGCGGCGTGCCTCCTCCTCACGGGTGCGCTCGGCTCGTTCGGCGCGCTCCCTGATCGCGTGGACGAAGGCGCGGCGGCTGCGGACGGCGTCGCCCGCCGCGGCGGCCATGCCGGTCCAGGCGAAGACGCCGAGGTTCTCCTGGGCGTACCAGGGCAGCGGCCCGGCGAGCATCGCGACCGCCGTGAGGACGGTCATGGTGGCCAGGCCGACGCGCCAGGTCGTGGGACGGTCGGTGGCCGAGGCCACGGTGTACAGGGCGACGACGGCGGACATCGCGACCGGGGTGCGGGGGTCGGCGGTCACCAGCTCCACCAGGGAGACGGCGACGGTGGCCGCGAGGACCTTCATCGGGGCGCGGCGGCGGAAGACCAGGGCCGCGGAGCCGAGAACCATGAGGCCGAGGCTGAGGGCGTCCGGGGTGCGGGCGCCCCAGGCCGTACCGTCGGCGCCGTGCGGGTCGACGAAGGAGCCGGCCACCATGCTGACGAGTACGCCTGCGGCGAGGGCGGCGTCCAGGGCGAGGGGGTGGGCCCGCAGCCAGTCCCTCGTACGCTCCAGGGTGCTCACCCGGTCCACGGTACGGGGCCCTGCCGGGCTTGAGACCGGACGGTACGACGCCCGCTCCCCACCCGCCCGGGAGGCGGGCCGCGCGGCTCCCGGACTCGGCACCGGGGTGCCGCCCGCCGGCCCGCGGTGTGTGAGCGCGCCGCTCACGGATTCGGGACGGAGGGCCTGGGCTCACCCGATTCGTCACGGCCGGATCGGCCCCACAGGACCCGGGAAGTGAGCGCGCCGCCCACCGGCCTCGCGACGGGCGGCGCCGTGCCGCCCGCGGACTCGGCTCGGACAGTCCGATGTACCCGCCGGACCGGACGCCGGGCGGGCCGCCCATCGGTCTCGCGGCGGGCGGCGCGGCGCCGACCACCGAACAGGGGCGAACGACGACAGGTGTGCCCGCCGGCCCAGGCGCCGGGCGTGCCGCCCACCGAGCTCCGGACGGGCTGTCCCGTGCCGTGCCGCCCGCGGACTGGGCTCGGACAGTCCGGTGTACCCGCCGGACCGGGCGCCGAGCGGGCCGCTCGGCGGGCTCGGGACGGGTGGTGTCGTGGCGCCCGTCGGGGCTTGGGGCCGGGTCTGCGGCCCGTCGGGCGGGGGCTTCACGGTGCTGGCTCGGGTGGCCGACGGACGTGCCTCGGGCCACTCCCCCGAGGGCGGAAGAGCGGTCGGGGTGCTGGGGGGGGTCAGCCGGGGATCAGGCCGTCGTCGCTCAGCATCTCGCGGACCTCTTCGAGGGTGGCGTCCGGAGACGGGAGGATGAGCTCCGACGGCTCCAGCGAGTCGTCGGGGAGCGGGGTCCCGGCGCGGCGCACCGCGTCCAGGAGGGCTCCCAGGGTGCGGCGGAAGCCGGACTCGTCGCCCCTCTCCATTTCGGTGAGCAGCTCGTTGTCCAGCTTGTTCAGGGTGGTGAGGTGGCCGTCGTCCACCTTCACCTGCCCCTCCCCCATGATCCGTACGATCATGTCGCCCTCCTCAGGCATGGGCCCGCTCAGGTCACTGCTTGTCGAAGCGCGGAGTGTCCTGGGGCTGCGAGGACGACTGGGACTTGCCCGTGCCGCCCTCGATCGCCTGCTGCTGCGACGAGGAGCCACCGGCCAGCTCAGCCTTCATGCGCTGCAGCTCCAGCTCTACATCCGTACCACCGGAGATCCGGTCCAGCTCGCTCTGGATGTCGTCCTTGGCGAGCCCGGACTGGTCGTCGAGGGCGCCGGAGGCGAGCAGCTCGTCGATCGCGCCGGCCCGCGCCTGGAGCTGCGCGGTCTTGTCCTCGGCACGCTGGATGGCAAGCCCCACATCGCCCATCTCCTCGGAGATGCCGGAGAAGGCCTCGCCGATCCGGGTCTGCGCCTGGGCCGCCGTGTACGTCGCCTTGATCGTCTCCTTCTTCGTACGGAAGGCGTCGACCTTGGCCTGAAGACGCTGGGCCGCGAGGGTGAGCTTCTCCTCCTCGCCCTGCAGGGTCTGGTGCTGCGTCTCCAGGTCGGTGACCTGCTGCTGGAGCGCGGCGCGGCGCGACAGCGCCTCGCGGGCCAGATCCTCGCGGCCGAGCGCGAGGGCCTTGCGGCCCTGGTCCTCCAGCTTGGTGGACTGGTTCTGGAGCTGGTTCAGCTGCAGTTCGAGACGCTTGCGGCTGGTCGCCACGTCGGCGACACCGCGCCGGACCTTCTGGAGCAGCTCCAGCTGCTTCTGGTACGAGTAATCGAGGGTTTCGCGCGGGTCCTCGGCCCGGTCAAGGGCCTTGTTCGCCTTCGCGCGGAAGATCATCCCCATACGCTTCATGACACCGCTCATGGGCTTCGCGCGCCCCCTTCTGACGGACTCCAGCTCCAGGTACTGCAACAGGACCCACAGTACGGGCCCTGCATCCATTACCGCACTGTCCGGAGGCGGATGCGCTCATCCCCAAGGACGACTGCGCCCGCCACCGCTCCGGCGTAAGGAGTAGGTGGCACCCGGGGTCCACCCGGAGCGACATCCCCTCTGTCCCACTACAGACGCACGGTGTTGCCGGATCGTTCCCCACTCGATCGACGTCCATGCCCGCGGACCCCGTACCCTTGGGTTTTGTGTTCCGTAGCCGTGCGAAGGAAGAGAAGGCCCCCGCCGACAAGGCGCAGGTGACCGACTCCAAAGTGACCCGTGACCCTCAGGCCCCGAAGGGCCGCCCCACGCCCAAGCGCAGTGAGGCCCAGACCCAGCGCCGCAGCGTCGCCCAGACGCCGTCGTCGCGCAAGGAGGCGTCCAAGCAGCAGCGCGACGAGCGCCGTGCGCAGATGACGAGGCAGCGCCAGGCGCTGGCCAGCGGTGACGAGCGCTATCTGCCCGCACGCGACAAGGGCAAGGTGCGCCGGTTCGCGCGCGACTTCGTGGACTCGCGCTTCTGCATCGCCGAGTTCTTCCTGCCGATGGCCGTGATCATCCTCGTCCTGAGCGTGGTGCCGGTCGCCGCGCTCAAGAACGTGGCGCTGCTGCTCTGGCTGGTCATCATCGTGATGATCGTGGTCGACTCGATCGGCATCACGATCCGCCTGAGGAAGCAGCTCAACACGCGCTTCCCCGACCAGCCCAAGAGGGGCGCGGTCCCCTACGCGCTGATGCGTACCCTCCAGATGCGTCGACTCCGGTTGCCGAAGCCGCAGGTCAAGCGCGGAGAGCGGCCCTGAGCACTACGTCGTTCTCCGGGGGCGCGGCGGATGCCTGGCTGAGCAAGCTGGGCGGGCTGCGGGATGTCGTACGGCAGGAACTGGTGGCCCGGCAGCTCGATGAGCAGATAACCGGGCGCTATCCGGTGGGGCAGCGCCTGCGGGTGCTCGACGTCGGGACGGGCCAGGGCACACAGGCCCTGCGGCTCGCGCGGGCCGGCCATCAGGTGACCGGGCTCGAACAGGACGCGACGATGCTGTCCGTGGCCCGTCAGGCGCTGGCCGCCGAGCCCGAGGGCATCCGGAGCCGGGTGCGCTTCATCGAGGGCGACGGGCGCGAGACCGGCGTGCACTTCCTGCCGGGCAGCTTCGACGTGGTGCTGTGCCACGGCGTCCTCATGTACGTCGAGGATCCGGACGCGCTGCTGGCGGGGCTGGCCCGGATGCTGGCCCCGGGCGGGCTGCTCTCGCTGCTGGTCCGCAACGCGGACGCGCTGGCCATGCGCCCCGGAATCGGCGGGGACTGGGCTACGACGCTGGCCTCGTTCGACACGACCGCTTACACCAACCGGCTCGGTCTCGACGTCCGCGCCGACCGGCTCGCCACGCTGACCGGCACGCTCGCCGGGATCGGGGCTCCGCTGCACGCCTGGTACGGAGTGCGGGTCTTCACGGACACGGCGGCCGACGGTGCGCCGGTTCCGCCGGACGCGGAGACGCTGCTGGCCGCGGAGGAGCGGGCCGGACGGACGGACCCCTACCGCCAGGTGGCGGCGCTCCTGCATCTGTGCGGCGTACGGGGCTGACCCCCTCCGGGGTGTTTCCTCGGGGAGCCGAACGACCCTCGCTTCACGGCGGAACCGGACGGCTGCCCGTTTCTGGGCGCGGCGGGCGGTGACGGGTTGCCGGGGAGTGTCCCCGGCAACCCCTACCGGCCTACTCCGGCTCGGCGTGCAGGCTCATCGGGCCGTAGATCTGCGTGCTGTCCTCGAAGAGGAACACCTGGTCCGCGCCGCCCGCCAGAAGGTCCTTCCACACCTCACCGATCCAGGACTCGGCATCGCCCTGGGTGGTGAACTCCTCGGGCTGCACCGCGGGTTGGACCTCTGTCCCGTCGGACTTCTCGAACCGCCACGTCCATGCCGCCATGTACGCCTCCAAGGTGTGAGCACACTGCACATCGGAAGCCGGACAAGATCCGTCTCCCGTCCGAAGCCTAGCCGGACGCGCAAGACGTGCGGGGACACGGAAAAATCGGCGACGTGGAACTGACTCTGCTCGGCACCGGAGCCCCCGCGGGCCTGCCCCGCCCCGACTGTCCCTGCGCCGCGTGCGCGACCGCGCTCGGCGAGAGGGCGCGGTCGGCCACCGCGCTGCTCGTGGACGGCACGCTGCTGCTCGACCTCACCCCCGGCGCCGCGTTCGCGGCCGCCCGCTCCGGACACTCACTGGGCGGCGTACGGCAGGTACTGCTCTCTCATCCGCACGACGGACCCGCCGTGGAGGTGCCGGCCGGGCTGCCGCAGCCCGGCCGGGTGCCCGACGGACGGGAGTTGGCGCTGCTGACGGGACACCGGGTGCGGGCGGTGCCGATGGACGCGCCCGGCACGGGGTACGCGGTGACCGGCCCGGGCGGGCAGCGGCTGCTGTACCTGCCGCCGGGCGCGGCGCCGGCCGGTCTGGACGAGAAGGGGGACGCCTATCACATGGTGCTCCTCGACGTGGTGGGACGGCCGGACGCCCTGGCGAAGCTGCGCACGGTCGGCGCGGTCGACCCGACGACGGACGTGATCGCGGTGCACCTCGACCACGACGTGCCCCCGGGGCCCGAACTGCGCCGGCGGCTCGCCGCGGCGGGCGCGCGGGCCGTGCCCGACGGAACGACGCTCGACGTGGGCGTCTACGAGGACGTGCCCGATGTGCCGCGCAGGACGCTGGTGCTCGGCGGAGCGCGTTCGGGCAAGTCGGTGGAGGCGGAACGGCGGATGGAGGCCTTCCCCGACGTCCTGTACGTCGCCACGGGAGGTGCGCGCAACGGGGACTCCGAATGGGCGCAGCGGGTCAGCGCCCACCGTGAGCGGCGGCCCGGCTCCTGGCAGACCGTCGAGACCTGCGATCTGGTCCCCCTCCTCACCGAGGAGGGCCCGCCCCTGCTCGTCGACTGTCTCTCGTTGTGGCTGACCGACGCCATGGATTCGGTGAACGCCTGGGACGACGCCGAGTGGTCCGGCGGCGGCGAACGCGCCCTGCGTGCCCGCGTGGAGGAGCTCGTCGGCGCGGTCCGGAACACCCGCCGCACGGTCGTCGCCGTGTCCAACGAGGTCGGCTCGGGCATCGTCCCCGCCACCGCCTCCGGACGCCGCTACCGCGACGAACTCGGGCGGCTGAACGCGGCGTTCGCCGGAGAGTGCGAGCATGTGCTGCTGGTGGTGGCGGGGCAGGCCCTGAAGCTGCGGGGCTGACCCCGGCCCGCTCTTCGCCGGCGGACGCGCGTTCTCCGACCGCTCCTGACGCCGGTCCGCCGGGTGGACCCGGGCGCCCGTCCCCGGCCCGCCCCGGAGGTCCGTTCCCCGGGTGGATCGGCTCACCCCGGACACCTCCTCCGCTGCCCACCCCGAACGCCTGTCCGCTGCCCGCCGCGGACTCCCGTCCCCTCGCTCGCTCCTGCCACCCGTCCCCGGCCCGCGGCGGGCGGCGGGCTCAAGGGGGGGGGCGGGCTCAGGGTTCCTTGCGGGCGACGATGCGGTACGCGTTCGAGAAGCGGGTGCGGCGGAGCAGGGGGGCCATCAGGCGGTCCAGCGCGGCGGTCGAGGCGAGGAGCGGGGCGGACGCCCGGGTCAGGGCCAGGCGCGCGGTGCGCTGGAAGGGGGTCGGGGGCGCCGGACGCCAGGGGGCGTCGAGGCCGGGGAGAACACGGCCGAGGACCAGGGCGAGGGCGCCCGAGAGGTCGTGGGGGATGTGCGGCTCCCGGCGGTCCGTCGCGACGACCGCACAGCCGAGGGATTCGAGCTCGCCGAGCAGATTGGGCAGCGGCATGAGGTGCAGATGGCGCGGCTGGCCGTACGCCACCCACCACTTGCCGAGCAGCATGCCGAACGCGCAGTCGGGGTCCGGGACTTCGACGAGGAGGTGTCCGCCGGGGCGCAACACCTCGAGCGCGGCGCGCAGTTCCTCGCGCGGGTCGGGTGTGTGCTCGAGATGGTGGAACATGCTCACGACGTCGTAGCGGGCGCGCAGCCGCTCGGCGATCCGCGGGTCGGTGAGCCGCCCGACGTGCGCCTCCTCCACCCGTCCCGCCACCCGCGCCCTCTCGACGCGCCGCGTCGGGTCGAGTCCGTCGAAGGACGTGTACGGGTGGACCTCCTTGGCCGCCTCCGGGAAGTACCCGTGCCCGGTGCCGATGTCGAGCCAGCTCTCCGGCTCCGGGAAGGGCAGCATGGCGCGGGCCGCCGCGCGGTGGCGTCCGGCTCCGCCGCGGACGCCGAGCAGCCGTTCGGCGAGGCCCTCGTGGGCGCCCTCGCGAAAGTCCCGGTGGTAGAAGGCCAGCCCCTCGGGCGTGAGCCGGGGGTTCTGGAAGGCGTGGGCGCAGTCCCCGCACTCGTCGACGACGAACGTCCCCGGTTTGCGCTGCCGAAGGTCCGGCGTACGCAGCCGGGTGCGCAGGTGCTTCGAGCCGCACCAGGGGCAGTCGGCGCGGCGCGGCTCGTGGAACCGGGCGGTGCCCTGGGCGAGTTCGGCCGCGTAGGCGGCACGCCGTTCGGCGATCGGCTGCGGGGTGGGGGGCATGGGTGCTCCTGTCGGGGTCGAGCCGTACGACAATCCGACACAAACGGTACGTATGCGAAGGGGATCCGGAGTGCAACGACGTGGCGCGGACGCGTTCGATCGCTGCCGGTACTGTTCGGCGAATGAGCTCGCTTAATCTCGACGACTTCACCGATCTGATCGAGCGTCCCGATGGAGGCGTACGCCGTGACGCCGAGGCGTACCGGGAGCGCCGGATCGTGCCGCCCGGGGCGCTGGGCCGCCTCGACGACCTGGGTGAGTGGCTGGCGGCGGCGCAGTCCGCGGTGCCGGTGCGGCCGATCGAGCACCCGCGTGTCGTGCTGTTCGCGGGCGACCACGGGATCGCCGCGCTCGGCGTGTCGGCGCGCCCCGCGGGCAGTGCCGGCCGGCTGGTGCGGGCGGTCCTGGAGGGCGCGAGCCCCGCGTCGGTGCTGGCCCGCCGGCTCGGCGTGCCGGTCCGCGTGATCGACATGGCGCTGGAGGCCGATCCCGAGGGGCTGCCCGAGGAGGTCGTGCGGCACCGGATCCGGCGTGGTTCGGGCCGGATCGACGTCGAGGACGCGATGACCCTGGAGGAGGCGGAGGCCGCGTTCCGGGCCGGGGTCGCCATCGCGGACGAGGAAGCGGATTCCGGTACGGATCTGGTGGTGCTCGGCGACATCAGCGTGGGCGGGACCACAGTGGCGGCCGTACTGGTCGCGGCGCTGTGCGGGACCGACGCGTCCGTCGTCACCGGGCGGGGCGGGCAGGCCATCGACGACCTCGCGTGGATGCGCAAGTGCGCGGTCGTGCGCGACTCCCTGCGGCGGGCCCGGCCCGTGCTCGGGGACCAGCTGCAGCTGCTCGCGACGGTGGGCGGGGCCGACCTGGCGGCGATGACCGGGTTCCTGCTGCAGAGCGCGGTGCGGAAGATGCCGGTGATCCTGGACGGGGTCGTGTCGGCCGCCTGCGCGCTGGTCGGACAGCGGGTCGCCTTCCGCGCGCCGGACTGGTGGCTGGCCGGGCAGCGCAGCGGGGAACCGGCGCAGGCGAAGGCACTGGACCGGATGGCTCTCGAACCGCTGCTCGACCACGGTGTGACGGTGGGCGAGGGAACGGGCGCCCTGCTCGCCCTGCCCCTGGTCCAGGCCGCGGCAAGCCTCGCCGCGGACCTGCCGGAGGCCCCCTCCCCGGAGGCGGAACCGGAAGCGGAGCCCAAGCCGGACCCCGAGCCCGGCGCCACGTCCGGCCCCGAGTCCACGTCCGGCCCCGAGTCCGACTCCCACCCCGAGGCTGACTCCCACCCCGAGGCTGACTCCCACCCCGAGGCTGACGCCGGGTCCGGCCCGCCGAGGCCCGACACCGACTCCACGGCCCCGGAGCGGGACGAGTAGCCGACCGGTTCCAAGACCACACCCGAGCCCGGCACCGCCCGGGCCGGGCCGAGCCGCGCCGGGCCGAGCCGCGCCGGACCGAGCCGCGCCGGACCGAGCCGATTCACCGGCCGGGGCGGGCCGCCC
>NZ_JAODTZ010000032.1 GCF_025399795.1 Streptomyces rhizosphaerihabitans
AGCCGCCAGCCGCCAGCCGTCAGCCGTCAGCCGTCAGCCGTCAGCCGCCAGTCCGCGACTGGCCACCCGTCACCGGCCCCGGCCACCCGCCGGCCGACTGCGGGGCGACCGCACGACCGTCCCCGCAGCCCGCGCGTCAGTCCCGGGACGGCACCCAGCCCACGGCCGCGATCCGCTCCGCGTCCGCCGGGCGCGTCTCGTCGAAGACGACGCGGCCTGCGGCCTCGACCCGCAGGGCGTCGACGTACGCGCCACGGCCGACGTACAGCCGGTCGGTCGTGTACCGCCAGCGCAGTGAGAGAGAGCGCGCGTTCGGCAGGTCCGCGCGGAGCCGGTGCCACACCCGCCCCGACCAGCCGGTGGCCGTGCCCGCCGGATGGTCCTCCGGGTCCTTCGACCGTCGCCGGGTCGTGAAGGGGACCGGCTGCCAGGTCGTGCCGCCGTCGGTGGAGGACTCCAGGAACAGGACGTCCGACCGGGGTTCGGTGTCCCACCACAGCGCGCAGCCGAGGCACGTGGGACCGGCGGTGGTGTCGAGCGCGGGGAGCGTCAGCGTCGCCGTCGTCGAGTTCGCCGTCCCGGAGAACCAGGACGTACGGCCGCGCGCGGGACGCACCGCGACGGCCCGCGCCAGATTGTTCCCGGCGGCGACCCGGGGAGCGGAACCGGATCGCCAATTGCGCACGGGATGGACGGAGTTGCCGAGGACGATCAGGAAGGAGTCGGTCGTCGGGTCGAGGACGAGCGAGGTACCGGTGAAGCCGGTGTGGCCCGCGGTGCGCGGAGTCGCCATCGCGCCCATGTACCAGTGCTGGTAGAGCTCGAAGCCGAGGCCGTGCTCGTCGCCCGGGAACGCGGTGTTGAAGTCGGTGAACATCAGGTCCACCGTCTCCGGTCTCAGGATGCGCGCCCTGCCGTACGCGCCGCCGTTCAGCAGCGTACGGCCGAGGATCGCCAGGTCCCAGGCGCGGGAGAAGACCCCCGCGTGACCGGCGACTCCGCCCAGGGAGTACGCGTTCTCGTCGTGGACCTCGCCCCACACGAGCCCTCGGTCCAGTCCCGACCAGGGCAGCCGGGCGTCCTCGGTCGCGGCGATCTCCGGCTTCCAGGAGGCAGGCGGGTTGTAGCGGGTGCGGTCCATTCCGAGCGGGCCGGTGATCTCGTCGCGCAGGAGTGTGTCGAGGGTCCGGCCGGTGATCCTCTCCAGGACCAGCTGGAGCGAGATCAGGTTCAGGTCGGAGTAGAGGTACGCGGTGCCGGGCGGATGGAGGGGCACCTCGTCCCAGATGAGCTGGAGCTTTCCCTCGCGGGTCGGCGCCTTGTACAGGGGGATCCAGGAGCGGAACCCGGAGGTGTGGGTGAGCAGTTGACGGATCGTGATGTCCTGCTTGCCGCCGCCCGCGAACTCCGGGAGGTACGAGGCGACGCCGGCCTCCAGCTCCAGGGCGCCGCGCTCCATCTGCTGCACGGCGAGGATCGAGGTGAACAGCTTCGAGACGGAGGCGAGGTCGTAGACCGTGTCAGTCGCCGCCGGGATCTGCCGGTCGGCGGGGAACTCCACACCGGTGTCCGTCTTCTCGTCGTACGCCGCGTAGCGCACGGCCATGCCGATCGGCTGGTGCAGGGCCACGGTGCCGCCGCGCCCGGCGAGCAGGACGGCACCGGCGTACCAGGGGTACTTGGGGGAGGGGCCGAGGAACGTCTCGGCGTCCGCGACCAGTTGGCGCAGATGGCCGGCGAGCAGTCCGGCCTGCCCGGGGGTGCCGTGCTTCAGGGTCTGACGGCCGCTCCCCGTCGAGGCCGCCGCCGGGCCCGCCGGGAAGGGCGCGAGGGCCAGCGTCCCGCCCGCGGCCAGTAAGCCCCTGCCCCATTGACGACGGGTCAGCGCGCCGCCCGTTCCGGCCCGGTCGCCCCCCGCCCCGTCCTGCTCGCCTTCCGTCCTGTCCTTCGCGCCTTCGGTCATCGAGAAGCCTCTCGCTCGCGTCGCCTGAAAGTATCTTTCCGGGTCTGCCGTGCCGAGTGAAACTTTCTCGTCAGTGGCGGGCGTGTCAACCCTCCCCGACAGGCCCGAAGAGATCTGACGGAGTATCAGAAAAGGCCTTCCCTCGTCCGGACGTCTGCGGCATCCTGCGCCCATGCAGACGGAGCTGAGCAAGGAACTGGGAGTCGAGCACGCCATCTTCGGCTTCACGCCGTTTCCCGCCGTCGCCGCGGCCATCAGTCGCGCGGGCGGATTCGGTGTGCTCGGCGCGGTCCGCTACACCGCCCCCGCCGACCTCGAGCGCGACCTCGACTGGATCGAGGCGAACGTCGACGGCAGGCCCTACGGCCTGGACGTCGTCATGCCCGCGAAGAAGGTCGAGGGCGTCAGCGAGGCGGATGTCGAGGCGATGATCCCCGAGGGCCACCGGCAGTACGTCAAGGACACCCTCGCCAAGTACGGCGTCCCCGAACTCGCCGAGGGCGAGGCGGCCGGCTGGCGCATCACCGGCTGGATGGAACAGGTCGCCCGTGGTCAGCTCGACGTCGCCTTCGACTATCCGATCAAGCTGCTCGCCAACGCGCTGGGCTCACCGCCCGCCGACGTCGTCGAGCGCGCCCACGCCCAGGGCGTGCTCGTCGCGGCCCTCGCGGGCAGCGCCCGGCACGCGCGCAAGCACGCCGAGGCGGGCATCGACGTCGTCGTCGCGCAGGGCTACGAAGCAGGCGGACACACCGGGGAGATCGCCTCGATGGTGCTCACGCCCGAAGTCGTCGACGCCGTCGGCCCGTTGCCCGTCCTGGCGGCGGGTGGCATCGGCAGCGGACAGCAGGTGGCCGCCGCGCTGAGCCTCGGCGCCCAGGGAGTGTGGCTCGGGTCGGTCTGGCTGACCGTCACCGAGGCCGACATGCACTCGCCCGCCGTCACCCGAAAGCTCCTCGCCGCCGGCTCCGGCGACACCGTCCGCTCGCGCGCCCTGACCGGCAAGCCCGCACGCCAGTTGCGCACCGAGTGGACCGACGCCTGGGACGACCCGGACGGACCCGGCACGCTCCCCATGCCGCTCCAGGGCCTGCTGGTCGCCGACGCCGTCTCCCGCATCCAGAAGTACGAGGTGGAGCCCCTGCTCGGTACACCGGTCGGCCAGATCGTCGGCCGGATGAACAGTGAACGCTCCGTCCAGGAGGTCTTCGACGACCTGACCCGGGGCTTCGAGCGCGCCGTCGACCGCGTCAACCGCATCGCGGGCAGGGAGGAACGGGCATGAGCACGGCACCGAACGGTTTCTGGGCCCAGGCGACCGCCGACCCCGAGCGCGTCGTCCTCGTCACCCCCACCGGTGAGGAATGGACCGCGGGACGGCTGCACGCCACCGCCAACGGGCTCGTCCACGGACTGCGGGCCGCCGGCCTCCGGCGCGGCGACTCCTTCGCGGTCGTCCTGCCCAACGGCGTCGAGTTCCTCGTCGCCTACCTCGCCGCCTCGCAGGCCGGTCTCTACCTGGTCCCCGTCAACCACCACCTCGTCGGCCCCGAGATCGCCTGGATCGTCTCCGACTCCGGAGCCAAGGTCCTCATCGCCCACGAGCGGTTCGCCGACGCCGCCCGGCACGCCGCCGACGAGGCGAAGCTGCCCGGGGCGCAGCGGTACGCCGTCGGTGAGATCGAGGGCTTCCGCCCGTACACCGAGCTCCTCGACGGACAGCCCGGCTCCCCGCCCGCAGACCGCACCCTCGGCTGGGTCATGAACTACACCTCGGGCACCACGGGCCGCCCGCGCGGCATCCGGCGCCCGCTGCCCGGCAAGCTCCCCGAGGAGTCGTACCTCGGCGGGTTCCTCGCCATCTTCGGCATCAAACCGTTCGACGACAACGTCCACCTCGTCTGCTCGCCGCTCTACCACACCGCGGTGCTCCAGTTCGCGGGCGCGTCCCTGCACATCGGCCACCGACTGGTGCTCATGGACAAGTGGACGCCCGAGGAGATGCTGCGTGTCATCGACACACACAGCTGCACCCACACTCATATGGTGCCGACCCAGTTCCATCGACTGCTGGCCCTCCCCGACGAGGTGAAGGCCCGCTACGACGTCTCCTCCATGCGGCATGCCATCCATGGCGCGGCCCCGTGCCCGGACCATGTGAAACGGGCCATGATCGCGTGGTGGGGCGACAGCGTCGAGGAGTACTACGCGGCCAGCGAGGGAGGCGGAGCCTTCGCGACCGCCGAGGACTGGCTGAAGAAGCCCGGAACCGTCGGCAAGGCGTGGCCGATCAGCGAACTGGCCGTCTTCGACGACGACGGCAACCGGCTGCCGCCCGGTGAACTCGGCACCGTCTACATGAAGATGAGCACCGGCGGATTCTCCTACCACAAGGACGAGACCAAGACCCGGAAGAACCGTATCGGCGACTTCTTCACCGTCGGTGACCTGGGCTGCCTCGACGAGGACGGCTACCTCTTCCTCCGCGACCGCAAGATCGACATGATCATCTCGGGCGGGGTCAACATCTACCCGGCCGAGATCGAGGCGGCCCTCCTCTCCCACCCCGCCGTCGCCGACGCGGCCGCCTTCGGCATCCCGCACGACGACTGGGGCGAGGAGGTCAAGGCGGTGGTCGAGGCAGCCCCTGGCCACGAAGCGGGTCCGGCGCTCGCCGCCGACATCCTCGGCCACTGCGAGCGGCAACTCGCCGGGTACAAGCGGCCCAAGAGCGTCGACTTCATCGCGACCATGCCCCGCGATCCCAACGGAAAGCTGTACAAGCGACGGCTGCGCGATCCCTACTGGGAGGGCCGCAACAGGGCGATGTGACCTGGTTCGCCTTCCATCGCTGCCGCGCCGCGCCGCCTCACTTGACCTCGGCCTTCCCTGGATCGAGGATCACGTCTCATGAAGCCTGGACACGGCAGTACGGTCGACGGGGTGCTGCGCCGCAGTGCCCGGCGCACACCGGCGCGGCGCGCCGTCGACTACCGAGATCGCTCCTGGACGTACGCGGAACTCGACGAGGCCGTCTCCCGCGCGGCCACCGTCCTCCTCGGCGAGGGACTCGTCCCCGGGGACCGCGTGGGCGCCTACGGCCACAACTCGGACGCCTACCTGATCGGCTTCCTCGCCTGCGCCCGCGCCGGACTCGTTCATGTCCCGGTGAACCAGAACCTGACCGGGGACGACCTCGCCTACATCGTCGGCCAGTCGGGAAGCAGCCTGGTCCTCACCGACCCCGACCTCGCCGGCCGGCTCCCGGAAGGCGTACGGACCCTGCCTCTGCGCGATGCCGACGACTCGTTCCTCGCGCGGCTGGACACGGCACTCCCGTACGACGGGGACGAGCCGCGCGGCGACACGCTCGTGCAGCTGCTCTACACCTCGGGCACCACCGCACTGCCCAAGGGCGCGATGATGACGCACCGCGCCCTGGTGCACGAATACCTGAGCGCGATCACCGCTCTCGATCTGAGCGCCGGGGACCTGCCCGTGCACTCGCTGCCGCTCTACCACTCGGCGCAGATGCATGTGTTCCTGCTGCCCTACCTCGCGGTCGGCGCCTCGAACACCATCCTCGACGCGCCGGACGCCGGTCAGCTCTTCGACCTGATCGAGGCGGGCCGCGCGGACAGCCTGTTCGCCCCGCCCACCGTGTGGATCGGCCTGTCCAACCGTCCCGACTTCGCCGACCGCGACCTGAGCGGCCTGCGCAAGGCGTACTACGGGGCGTCGATCATGCCGGTCCCCGTGCTGGAGCGGCTGCGCGAACGGCTGCCGAAGCTGGCCTTCTACAACTGCTTCGGCCAGAGCGAGATCGGCCCCCTGGCCACCGTGCTGGGACCCGACGAGCACAAGGGCCGGATGGACTCGTGCGGACGCCCGGTCCTGTTCGTGGACGCACGCGTGGTGGACGAGGACGGCAAGGACGTGCCGGACGGGACACCGGGCGAAGTCGTCTACCGTTCACCGCAGTTGTGCGAGGGCTACTGGGACAAGCCCGAGGAGACGGCCGAGGCCTTCCGCGACGGCTGGTTCCACTCGGGAGACCTCGCGGTGCGCGACGCGCACGGGTATTTCACCGTCGTCGACCGGGTCAAGGACGTCATCAACTCCGGTGGTGTCCTGGTCGCTTCACGGCAGGTCGAGGACGCGTTGTACACCCATGAACAGGTCGCCGAGGTGGCCGTCGTCGGGCTCCCCGACGAGCGCTGGATCGAGGCCGTCACCGCGGTCGTCGTCGCCCGGGGCGAGGTCACCGAGGACGAACTGATCGCCCACGCACGCGAGAAGCTCGCCCACTTCAAGGCGCCCAAGCGCGTCCTGTTCGTGGACGAGCTGCCCCGCAACGCCAGCGGAAAGATCCTCAAGCGGGAACTGCGGGACCGGTTCGGCCAGGCGTAGCGGACAGGGCCGCGGGGGGTGTCAGGAGCCCCCGCGGCCCTGTCCGCGGCCGGTCAGGCGCGCGGACGCAGGTCCACGATCCGCTTCAGCTTGCCCACCGACCGTTCCAGGGACTCCGGTTCGACGATCTCGACGGTGACCGAGACGCCGATCCCGTCCTTGATGCCCGCGGTGATCGCCCGAGCCGCCGCCTCGCGTGTCTCGGGTGTCGCGCCGGACCTGGCCTCGGCCCGTACGGTGAGGGCGTCGAGGCGGCCCTCGCGCGTCAGCCTGAGCTGGAAGTGCGGGGCGACTCCCGGAGTCCGCAGCACGATCTCCTCGATCTGCGTCGGGAAGAGATTGACCCCCCGCAGGATCACCATGTCGTCACTGCGCCCGGTGATCTTCTCCATCCGCCGGAAGACCCGCGCCGTGCCCGGCAGCAGCCGCGTCAGGTCCCGTGTCCGGTAACGGATCACGGGCATGGCCTCCTTGGTGAGCGAGGTGAAGACCAGCTCGCCCTCCTCGCCGTCCGGCAGCACCTCACCGGTGATGGGGTCGACGACCTCCGGGTAGAAGTGGTCCTCCCAGATGTGCAGACCGTCCTTGGTCTCCACGCACTCCTGGGCGACCCCCGGGCCGATGACCTCAGAGAGGCCGTAGATGTCCACCGCGTCGATCGCGAACCGCTCCTCGATCTCGCGGCGCATCTCCTCGGTCCACGGCTCGGCCCCGAACACGCCGACCCGCAGCGAGGTGCCGCGCGGGTCCACGCCCTGCCGCTCGAACTCGTCGAGCAGGGTCAGCATGTACGACGGTGTCACCATGATGATCTCGGGCTTCAGGTCCTGGATCAGCTGGACCTGACGTGCCGTCATGCCGCCGGACGCGGGGATCACCGTACAGCCGAGCCGTTCCGCGCCGTAGTGGGCGCCGAGCCCGCCCGTGAACAGCCCGTAGCCGTAGGCGATATGGACCTTGTCGCCGGGCCGGCCGCCCGCCGCGCGGATCGAACGGGCCACCATGTCGGCCCACATGGACAGGTCGTTCTCCGTGTAGCCGACGACCGTGGGCCGCCCGGTCGTCCCGCTGGACGCGTGGATGCGCCGGATCCGCTCCTGCGGCACGGCGAACATTCCGTACGGGTAGTTCTCGCGCAGATCCGACTTCACTGTGAAGGGGAACCGGGCCAGGTCGGCGAGCGAGCGGCAGTCGTCGGGGCGCAGCCCGGCCTTGTCGAAGGAGTCCCGGTAGAAGGGCACGTTCTCGTACGCGTGCCGCAGTGACGCGCGCAGCCGCTCCAGCTGGAGCGCCCGCAGTCCCTCCGCATCGAGCCGCTCGCCCGCGTCGAGCAGGCCCTTCGCGTCCGTCGAGCCCGCCATCGCGCCCACTCCCTCACCAACCGTGCGATTCCGGACGACCGATCATTCGGTCGTTCTGTTCCGGATCAGTAATTCAGGTGTCCCGCGTCAGTGCAAGGGGTCCGCGAGCGCTTTTTGCGGGAGCGCGCGAGACGCCGGGTCAGCGCACCAGCGCGGGCCGCTTGGCGTCGAACTTCCACCCGGGGACGAGGAAGCGCATCCCGACGGCGTCGTCGCGGGCGCCGAGCGCCTCCTTCAGGTACAGCTCGTGTGCCGCCAGCAGCCGGTCCATGTCCAGCCGGACGCCCAGGCCGGGGGCGTCCGGAAGCGCGATCTCGCCGTCGACGATGCGCGGCGGGGCGACCGTGAGCCGCTCCAGACCCTCCTGCCAGATCCAGTGCGTGTCGAGGGCGTTGTACGCGCCCGGTGCCGCGGCCCCGCAGTGTGTGACCATGGCGAGCGAGATGTCGAAGTGGTTGTTCGAGTGGCAGCCCCAGGTCAGGCCCATCGCGTTGCACAGCTGGGCCACGCGCACCGAGCCCCGCATGGTCCAGAAGTGCGGATCGGCCAGCGGGATCGAGACCGACTGGAGGGCCAGGGCGTGGGTCAGCTGCCGCCAGTCCGTGGCGATCATGTTGGTCGCCGTCGGCAGCCCGGTCGCCCGGCGGAACTCGGCCAGGATCTCGCGCCCCGAGTAACCGTCCTCGGCGCCGCAGGGGTCCTCGGCGTAGGCGAGCGTGCCGACGAGCGGCTCGCACAGCTCGATCGCCTCGCGCAGCGACCAGGCGCCATTGGGGTCGAGCGTGATCCTGGCCTCGGGGAAGCGGTCCTTCAGCGCCCGGACGGCCCGGACCTCCTCGGCACCCTCCAGGACACCGCCCTTGAGCTTGAAGTCCCGGAAGCCGTAGAGGTCGTGGGCGGCCTCGGCCTGCCGGACGATCGCGCCGGGCGTGAGGGCCTCCTCGTGCCGCAGGCGGTACCAGTCCACGTCCGAGTCGCTCTCGCGGACGTACGCCAGGTCCGTGCGGTCCGGATCGCCGACGTAGAAGAGATAGCCGAGCACCCGTACCCGGTCGCGTTGCTGCCCGTCGCCGAGGAGGGCGGCGACCGGCACGTCGAGGTGCTGGCCGAGCAGGTCGAGCAGGGCCGACTCGACTGCGGTGACGGCGTGGACGGTCGTCCGCAGATCGAAGGTCTGGGCGCCGCGCCCGCCGGCGTCGCGGTCGCGGAAACGCTCCCCGATCTCGCGCAGGACGCGCTGGTAGTCGCCCACCTTCGCGCCGAGGACGAGCGACTCCGCGTCGCGCAGCGTCCGGGTGATCTTCTCCCCGCCGGGCACCTCGCCGAGCCCGGTCCGCCCCTCGGAGTCCTTGAGGACGACGACGTTGCGGGTGAAGTAGGGGCCGTGGGCGCCCGACAGGTTCAGCTCCATGCAGTCCCGCCCCGCGACGGGGTAGACGGTGAACTCGGTGATCGTCGATTGCTGACTCATCATCAAAATCCTTGTGTACGAGGGTGACCGGGCCGCTGATCCCAGGATGACGGCGACGGGCCGGGCGAGGGGCCGGCCCGCCCTGAGCCCCGTCGGGCCGTCCCCCGCCTGCTTCAGGCGGGTCGGCGCGCGGCGCCGGTCAGAGCCAGCCCGGTGTCGAGGATCCGTTCCAGGGCGGCGAGATCTGCCGGGCCCGGATCGGTGAGCGGTGCGCGCACCGGGCCGACGGGCAGGCCCCGCAGCCGGGCCGCGGCCTTGACCAGGGAGACGGCGTAGCCGGGCACCTTGTCACGCAGTTCGACGAGCGGGACGTAGAAGTCGCGCAGCAGCTTGGTCACGGTCGCCTCGTCGCCGGTGCGCAGCGCGGTGAAGAAGGCGTCGGCGATCTCGGGAGCGAAGGCGTGGACGGCCGAGGAGTAGGCGGGGACGCCCACGGTGGCGTACGCGCGGGCCTGGATCTCGGCGGTGGCGGCTCCGTTGAAGAAGAGGAAACCGTCGGGCGCGGCGAGTGTGAGGCGCTGGAGCCGGTCGAGGTCGCTGTGTCCGTCCTTCAGCCCGATGACGGTCGGGATCGCGGCGACGGCCCTCAGTCCCTCGGGGGTGAAGGCGACCGGGCCGCGCTGGTAGGCGATCAGCGGCAGTCGTGTGCCGGTGGCGATCCGGCGCAGCTGTTCGACCAGGCCGGCCTCGGGGGCCTCGACGAGGTAGTGGGGCAGCACGAGCAGGGCGTCCGCGCCGGCCTCCTCCGCGATCCGGGCGAACCGCAGCGCCTGCGCCCACCCGTAGCCGACGCCCGCGATGACGGGCATGCGGCCGTCGGCGATCTCGACCGTCGCGGTGACGACCGCGCGGTACTCGTCCTCGTCCAGCGCGCTGAACTCCCCGGTTCCGCAGGCGGGGAAAACCGCGCCCGGCGCCGTGGCCAACTGGGCGGCCAGGTAGGCCCGGTAGGACTCCGGATCGAGGGCGCCGTCCTCCGTGAAGCTCGTGAGCGGGAAGGACAGGACCCCGCTCGTCATGCCGTCCCGCAGCCGCTCGGCCACGCGCTCCGGCTCCGCGCCGATCCCTGCCATGAGTCTCATCCCTATATGCAGACGGTGTCTATATATGAGAACTCAGATTAGATTCGTGAACCCCGAGGGTCAATGGGTACGGCGGAGCGGATTTTCGATCATGTGCGCCAGCTGCTCTGCTCTGCCCGGTTCCGGTGGCGCGGCTCACAGCGAACACGAGGCCGGCATCGTCGCCGACGTGCGGGAGGCGCGGACGAGGAGCGGAGCCCGTCGGTCGCCCACCTCGGACACGTCCGACTGGCGCCGATGGGGGGTGGGGCGTTCCGGCTGGTGCCGACCGGGTGCGGCCGGTGTCGGGCTTCAGGTTCTCCGTCCGGCCCCGGCTGGAGAGCCTGTCCGGCGCCGCCGGTTCGTGCGCGACGATCGTGACGGGCGCATCCCGGACCGTGCCGGGGTCGCGGGCGCTCCGGTCAGGGTGTCGCGTCGGCGGCGACCGACCGGGCCCAGCGGTAGTCCGCCTTCCCGCTCGGGGAGCGCTGGATGAAGTCGGTGATGACGAGCCGGCGCGGGATCTTGTAGCCCGCGAGGCGGGCGCGGCAGTGCGTCTGGATGTCGTCGAGGGACGGCAGCGGCGCGCCCTCCCGGAGCTGTACGACCGCCGCCACGTGGTTGCCCCACTTGGGGTCGGGCACTCCGGCGACCAGGGCGTCGTACACGTCCGGATGCGACTTGAGGGCCTGTTCGACCTCCTCGGGATAGACCTTCTCACCGCCGGTGTTGATGCACTGAGAGCCCCGGCCGAGGACGATGACGATGCCCTCCTCGTCGACCGTGGCCATGTCGCCGAGGAGCACCCAGCGCTCGTCGCCCTTCCGGAAGAACGTCTCGGCGGTCTTCTTGGGATCGTTGTAGTAGCCGAGGGGTACATGGCCGCGCTGCGCCACCCGCCCCGGCTCGCCCACCGCGACCGGCTCGTGGGTGACCGGATCCACCACCTGCGTACGGGCGTTGACGCGAATCCGGAAGCCGCGCTCCGGGCCGGAGTCGGCTGTCGCGGTCCCGTTGAAGCCGGACTCCGAGGAGCCGAAGTTGTTGAGCAGCATCACGTTCGGGACGAGCGCCTGGAACTGTTCGCGCACGGTGTCCGACATGATCGCGCCGGACGAGGACACGCTGAACAGGGCGGAACAGTCCGTGCCCTTCAAGGGGCCGTTCAGCGCGTCGATCAGGGGCCGCAGCATCGCGTCGCCGACCAGCGACACGCTGGTCACCTTCTCGTTCTCGATCGTCCGCAGGACTTCCTCGGGCGCGAACTTGCGGTGGAGCACGACGCGTTGACCGAAGTTGAAGGCGATGAAAGCGGTGAGCGTCGAGGTGCCGTGCATCAGCGGGGGAGTGGGGAAGAAGGTGATCCCGGCACCGCCGGCCGCGACGCGCTCGGCGACCTCCTCCGGCTTCGCGACCGGATCGCCGGTCGGCGCGCCCCCGCCGAGACCGGCGAAGAAGAGGTCCTCCTGCCGCCACATGACGCCCTTGGGCATCCCTGTCGTGCCGCCGGTGTAGATGATGAACTGGTCGTCCGCGGAACGCGAGGGGAAACCGCGCCCGGGTGACCCGGCAGCCTCGGCCTCGGCGAACTCGACCACATCCGCCATGACCGGCGCGACCGCCGCGGACGTCGCGGCACCCACCCGTACGAGGTGCCGCAGCCGCGGGGCGCGTGGCCGTGCCGCCGCCACCCGATCGGTGAACTCCGCGTCGAAGACCAGCGCCGAAAGGTCGGCGTCCTGGTAGAGGTAGGCCAACTCTTCCTCTACGTATCGGTAGTTGACGTTGACCGGGACGATGCGCGCCTTCAGGCAGGCCAGCACCGTCTGGAGGTACTCGATGCCGTTGTAGAGGTGGAGGCCGAGGTGCTCGCCGGGACGGATCCCGCTGTCGATCAGGTGGTGCGCGACACGGTTCGCGGCCGCGTCCAGTTGCGCGTACGTCAGGCGGCGCTCCGCGCCCGTGCCCGGGTGGTCGATGTACACGAGCGCCTCGCGGTCCGGGACCGCGTCGACGACCGACTCGAACAGGTCGGCAAGGTTGTACTCCACCGTTCCTCCTGACCGTGCACGTCCGTGGCCGGGCGCCCCCGGGGCAGGTCCACCCCGGGCCCGACGGTCATCAGAGCAAAGCCCGACCCAACTGGGAAGGGTCCCGGCACAAGAAATCTGACTGTCTGTCAGAAAACCCTTGTACTGGCTCGACGCCTCCTGCAACCTGTTCTCGCATCCGAGACGGGAGGACGGCAATGGGTGGGACGGAACACCTCACCGTGCAGCGCGAAGGCGCCACACTGGTGCTCACGCTCAACAGGCCCGAGGCCAGGAACGCGCTCTCGCTGCCGATGCTGGTCGGTCTGTACGACGGCTGGGTCGATGCCGACGAGGACGACGCGATCCGCTCGATCGTGCTCACCGGCGCCGGTGGTGCCTTCTGCGCCGGGATGGACCTCAAGGCGCTGGCCGGCAAGGGCATGGAGGGCGAGCAGTACCGGGACCGGCTCAAGGCCGACCCCGATCTGCACTGGAAGGCCATGCTGCGCCACCACCGCCCCCGCAAACCGGTGATCGCGGCCGTCGAGGGGTACTGCGTGGCCGGCGGTACCGAGATCCTCCAGGGCACCGACATCCGGGTCGCCGGCGCCTCCGCGACGTTCGGACTGTTCGAGGTCAGGCGCGGACTCTTCCCGATCGGCGGCTCGACGGTCCGGCTGCAACGCCAGATCCCGCGCACCCACGCCCTCGAAATGCTCCTCACGGGACGCCCGTACACCGCCGAAGAGGCCGCGGGCATCGGTCTGATCGGCCATGTCGTGCCCGACGGCACCGCGCTGGAGAAGGCCCTCGCCGTCGCGGAGCAGATCAACGCCTGCGGCCCGCTCGCGGTCGAGGCCGTCAAGGCGTCGGTGTACGAGACCGCGGAGCTGACCGAGACCGACGGCCTCGCCGCCGAACTGCGGCGCGGCTGGCCGGTCTTCGACACCGCCGACGCCAAGGAGGGCTCCCGGGCCTTCACCGAGAAGCGCCCGCCCGTCTACCGGCGAGCCTGACCCGCAAGCCCGGTCCCGGACGCGTTCGACCCGCCCCGCGGGCGCGGCGCGTCCGGCCGTTGGAAGGAGAGATCCGGGATGCCCGAAGTCCTCAAAGCCCCACTCGTCGTCGAGTTCCCCTTCACCCGCTCGCTCGGGCCCGTGCAGAGCGCCTTCCTCACGGGCCTGCGCGAACGGGTCGTCCTCGGCGTACGGACCACCGACGGCCGCACCCTCGTTCCGCCCGTCGAGTACGACCCCGTCACCGCCGACGAGATACGCGACCTGGTCGAGGTAGCCCCCACCGGCACCGTGACCACCTGGGCCTGGAACCACGAACCCCGCCGCGGCCAGCCCCTCGGCACTCCCTTCGCCTGGGTCCTGGTGAAACTCGACGGCGCCGACACCGCCCTCCTGCACGCCCTCGACGCCCCCGGTCCCGACGCCGTACGCACCGGGATGCGCGTCCGCGTCCGCTGGGCCACCGAACGCTCCGGCGCGATCACCGACATCGCCTGCTTCGAGCCGTACGACGGCGCGCCGGGCGAACTCACGGGCCACGACGGCCGGTTCGGCGACATGGTGACCGGGATCGTCGCCCCCGCCCGGCTCGACTACGTCTACTCACCGGGCCGCGCCCAGTCCGCCTACATCGCGAGCCTCTCCGAGCGGCGGACCGTCGGCGAACGCTGCCCCTCCTGCCGCAAGGTGTACGTACCGCCCAAGGGCGCGTGCCCCACCTGCGGGGTGGCCACCTCCGAACAGGTCGAGGTCGGCCCGCGCGGCACCGTCACCACGTACTGCATCGTCAACATCAAGGCGAAGAACCTCGACATCGAAGTCCCGTACGTATACGCGCACATCGCCCTCGACGGCGCCGGCCTCGCACTGCACGGCCGGATCGGCGGCATCCCCTACGACGAGGTCCGGATGGGCCTGCGCGTGGAGCCGGTGTGGTCCGAGGGCGGCCGCCACCCCGACCACTACCGGCCCACCGGGGAACCGGACGCGGACTACGAGACGTACAAGGAGATGCTGTAGATGCGGACCGTCAGGGACATCGCCGTCGTCGCCTTCGGGCAGACCGACCACCGGCGCACCTCCGACGAGCTCTCCGAAGTCGAGATGCTCCTCCCGGTCCTGCACGACGTCCTCGACCGGACGGGCCTGCAGACCAGCGACATCGGCTTCACCTGCTCCGGCTCCACGGACTATCTCGCGGGCCGCGCCTTCTCCTTCACCATGGCGCTCGACGGCGTGGGCGCCTGGCCGCCGATCTCCGAGTCGCACGTCGAGATGGACGGCGCCTGGGCGCTGTACGAGGCGTGGACCAAACTGCTGACCGGCGACGCCGACACCGCGCTCGTGTACGCATACGGCAAGTCCTCGCCCGGCTCCGTACGCGACGTCCTGACCCGGCAGTTGGACCCGTACTACGTGGCCCCGCTGTGGCCCGACTCGGTCGCCCTCGCCGCGCTCCAGGCCCAGGCGCTCATCGACGCGGGGGAGACCGACGAACTCGCGCTCGCTTCGGTCGCCGCCCGGAGCAGATCCTCAGCGACCGCCAACTCCCATGCCCAGCTGCGGGGTTCGGTGCCGCAGGGCGACTATCTCGTACGACCGCTGCGCACCGGCGACTGCCCGCCCATCGGCGACGGCGCCGCCGCCGTGATCCTCGCGGCCGGGGACCGGGCCCGCGAACTGTGCGAACGGCCCGCCTGGATCCGGGGCATCGACCACCGCATCGAGGCGCACTCCCTCGGCGTACGCGACCTGACCGACTCGCCGTCCACACGACTGGCCGCCGAACGGGCCGGAGCCTTCGAACGACCCGTCGACACCGCCGAGCTGCACGCCCCCTTCACCTCCCAGGAAGTGGTCCTGCGCAAGGCGCTGCGGCTCGACGACAGCGTGCGAATCAACCCGTCCGGGGGCGCGCTCGCCGCCAACCCGGTGATGGCGGCCGGACTCATCCGCATCGGCGAGGCCGCCGCGCGCGTCCATCGCGGGGAGTCCGACCGGGCACTCGCCCACGCCACCTCGGGCCCCTGCCTCCAACAGAACCTGGTCGCCGTACTCGAAGGGGATGCCCGATGAGCAAGGAGCCCGTGGCCGTCGTAGGCATAGGCCAGACCAAGCACGTGGCGGCGCGACGGGACGTGTCCATCGCCGGACTCGTCCGTGAGGCCGCACAACGAGCCCTTGAAGACGCCGAGTTGACGTGGGCCGACATCGACGCCGTCGTCATCGGCAAGGCGCCCGACTTCTTCGAGGGCGTCATGATGCCCGAGCTGTACCTCGCCGACGCGCTCGGCGCGGTCGGCAAACCGATGCTCCGGGTGCACACGGCGGGCTCCGTCGGCGGATCGACGGCCCTGGTCTCCACCAACCTCGTCGCGGGCCGCGTCCACGGCACCGTCCTGACCCTGGCCTACGAGAAGCAGTCCGAGTCCAACGCCATGTGGGGCCTGTCCCTGCCCATCCCCTTCCAGCAGCCGCTGCTCGCCGGCGCCGGCGGCTTCTTCGCACCGCATGTGCGCGCCTACATGCGGCGGACCGGCGCACCCGACACCGTCGGCTCCCTCGTCGCGTACAAGGACCGCCGCAACGCGCTCAAGAACCCGTACGCGCACCTCCACGAGCACGACATCACCCTGGAGAAGGTCCAGGCCTCACCCATGCTCTGGGACCCGATCCGCTACTCCGAGACCTGCCCCTCCTCCGACGGAGCCTGCGCGATGATCCTCACCGACCGCGCCGGAGCGGCCCGTTCACCGCGCCCGCCCGCCTGGATGCACGGCGGCGCGATGCGCAGCGAACCGACCCTCTTCGCCGGAAAGGACTGCGTGTCCCCGCAGGCCGGAAAGGACTGCGCGGCGGACGTGTACCGGCAGGCGGGGATCGCCGACCCCCGCCGAGAGATCGACGCCGTCGAGATGTACGTGCCGTTCTCCTGGTACGAGCCCATGTGGCTGGAGAACCTCGGCTTCGCCGACGAGGGCGAGGGGTGGAAGCTCACCGAGGCGGGTGTGACCGAACTGGAGGGCGACCTGCCCGTCAACATGTCGGGCGGGGTCCTCTCCACCAATCCGATCGGCGCCTCCGGCATGATCCGCTTCGCCGAAGCGGCCCTCCAAGTACGCGGCCAGGCCGGAGAACACCAGGTCGACGGGGCTCGCAGAGTGCTCGGCCACGCCTACGGCGGCGGATCCCAGTTCTTCTCGATGTGGCTGGTCGGGGCCGAGCCGCCCGCCTCCTGAAACCGTCCCTCTCACGTGGCCTGTGCGCGGCACGGACCGATCGCTAGGCTGGCCGCGGACGACGAACCGGGAGGAGCACGGACGTGGCCGAAAGCACCATCGAGCAACACCCGCTCGCGGGCTGGGACAAGCCGGAGCTGGACCTCAGCAACGCCGAATGGCAGTCCAGCAGCCGGGGGCGGGGAGATGTCCAGATCGCCTTCGTCGAGGGCTTCATCGCGATGCGCAACAGTGGCCGCCCGCAAAGCGCTTCCTTGATCTTCACTCCCGCGGAGTGGGGGGCCTTCGTATCGGGAGCCCGCGAGGGCGAGTTCGACCTGACCTGAACCGAAGACCGACGGGTCCTCCCGCTCCGGCCCCTGGCACGGGGAAGGGGCGGCGGCCCGAGCCCTCGCGCCCAGCGGGCCGCTCACCGGCCGGTCCTCCCGCGGCCACGCCGCCTCGGCGAGGTTCCGACCAGGAGTGCCCGAACGGGCTGCCCCGCGGATGATCGGGGCGTACGCTGAGGTGCCTGGACGTCACGGTGCGCATCCGCTCCCCGCGCGGGCGCGCGATCGTGACAGGGGGTGATCATGGGGCAACGCAGCCTGCGCAGCCGTCGGACGCTCTTCGAGCGCGAGAGTGAACTGTCCACCGCCGACGAGGCGTTGAGCGATCTCGTCGGCCTGCGCCGGGACGCCGGTGAACCACCGGGCCGCCCCCGTGGCGCGCTCCTCGCCTTCGCCGGACGCGCCGGAATCGGCAAGACGACCCTCCTCGGCGAGGTCCGCAGGCGCTCCGCGGCCAAGGGCTGCACCGTGCTGAGCGCGCGTGGCGGAGAACAGGAGCAGCGCGTCGCCTTCCACGTCGCCCGCCAGCTCCTGCAGCCGCAGCTCGCCGGATTCTCCGAGGCCGAACTCCGCGCCTCCCTGGGCAGTTGGTACGCGATCGTCGGCCCGGCGCTCGGCCTCTGCGCGCCGTCCGAGGGCGCCCCGCCCGACCAGCAGGGCCTGCGCGCCGGACTCGACTGGGTGCTCACCCACCTCGCCGTGCAGCGTGCCCCGATGGTGCTCCTCCTGGACGACGCGCACTGGGCCGACGCCGAATCGCTCAGCTGGCTGGCCGCGTTCGCGCCCCGTGCCGAGCAACTCCCGCTGCTGCTCGTCGTCGCCTACCGGCCCGACGAACTCCCCGAACACGCCGAGGCGTTCAGAGGGCTGCCCGGTCGCGCCGGACAGCGCCCCATCGGCCTCGAACCCCTCAGCGCGGCGGCCGTCGCCCGGCTCGTCCGCGAAGACCTCGGCACCCAGGCCGACGACGCCTTCTGCCGCGAGTGCTGGGCCGTCACCGCGGGCAACCCGTTCGAGGCCGTCGAACTGACCGCGAAGGTCCGCGACCGCGGCCTGACGCCGACCGAGGACGGAGCGCATCTCCTGCGCGACCTCGCCGCCGCCGTCAAGGGCAGCGGCATCGTCGCCCGCCTCGAACGCCTCGGCACCGCGACCGTCCGCTTCGCCTGGGCCTGCGCCGTGCTCGGCACCGAGATCCACCCGACACTCGCCGCGGCCGTCGCGGGCCTCGGCCCCGAGGAGGCCGCCGACGCGGCGGACGCGCTGCGCATCGCGAGGATCCTCACCGGCGCCGACCCCCTCGAATTCGTCCACCCGCTGATCGCCACCGCCGTCTACCGGGACATCCCCGGCAGCGTCCGCGTCGCCCTGCACGGCCAGGCCGCCTGGTGCGTGATCGACGAGGGCCTCGGCCCGGCCGCCGCCGCCCGGCACCTCATGGAGACCCACCCCGACGGCGACACCTGGATCGTCCAGCAATTGCGCGCCGCGGCCCGCGAGACCCAGCGCGCCGGAGCCCCCGACGCCGCCCGCCGCTACCTCGCCCGCGCCCTGCGCGAACCCCCGCCCATCGAGGACCGCGCCGCCGTCCTGTACGAACTGGGCTGCGCGTCCCTGCTCACCGAACCGACGACCACGGTCAACCACCTGCGCGCCGCTCTGGAAGAGCCCATCACCGACCCCGAGCTGCGCCACAACATCGTCTACCGACTCTCCCAGGTCCTCGCGCACAGCGACCGCCTCGCCGAGGCCTCCGAGACCCTCGCCCGCGAGATCCCGGTCACCGGCGACGCCCGGGTACGGCTGCGTATGCAGTCCGAGCAGTTCATGTGGGACGCCTTCCGCGCCGACGAGCCCGACTCGCCGGCCCGCTCCCGCCGACTGGCCCGCCTCGCCGACCGGCTCACCGGCCACGACCTCACCGAGCGCTATGTCATCGGACTGCGCGCCTGGGACGCCACCCTGCGCGGCGAACCCGCCCAGGTCGCCCTGCACCACGCCGAACGCGCCCTGGCCGGCGGGCTCGGCTGGGCCGAGGCCGACCGCGGCTTCGAGGTCCCGGTCCTGGTCGCCATGACCTTCATGTACGCCGACCGGCCGGGCCGCACCGAGGAACTCTTCGCCACCGGCATCGCCGACTTCGAATCCCAGGGCTGGCACGGCGCCCACCTCTCCTTCGGCTACACGATCCTCGGGTACGTCCGCTTCCGCCGCGGCCGTCTCGCCGAAGCCGAGGACTTCGTCCGCGCGGGCCTCCGGCTCGCCGAGCGCGTCGGGCCCGGTACGCCCGTCCACTGGTACGCGGTGGGCACCCTCATCCAGGTCCTGCTCGCCCGGGGCCAGGTCGAGGAGGCCGCGCGGACGGGCGAGGCCTACGCCTTCTGCGCGCCCTTCCCGGCCGCCGTGACCTTCCCCGACGCCCAGACCGTGTACGGCGAACTCCTGCTCGCCCGCGGCCTCACCAAGGACGCCGCCATCGAGCTGGCCGCCGCCGGCCGCCGCCTCGAGCCGCGCGGCATGCGCAACCCGGCCTGGTGCCCCTGGCAGCTCCACCTCGCGCGCGCCGAGAGCCACGACACCCCGGAGCGCGCCGTCGCCACGGCACTCGAAGCGGTGAACCGTGCCCGCCAGTACGGCGCCCCCTCCGCGATCGGCCAAGCCCTGCGCGTCGCCGCCGAGGTCTCCCCGGGCCCGGCCCGCGTCCAGCTCCTCGAAGAGGCCGTCGGTCATCTGGAGCGTTCCCCGGCCGCCTACGAACTGGCCTGCGCCCTGGTTGCCCTGGGCACCGAACTGCGCCGCGCCGGACGCCCCAAGGAGGCCGCCGAGCACCTGTACCGCGGCCTCGACGCGGCCGTCCAGTGCGGTGCCGACGGGCTGATCGAAGACGCCAGTGACGGGATTGCGGCTGCGGGACTGCGACCGCGCCGCCTGCACAGCACCGAGACGGACACTCTGACGGCCCGCGAGCGCACCGCCGCGGCACTCACCGCGCAAGGCCGGACCCCGGCCCGGATCGCCGAGGAACTGAACATCGACGAGCACGCCGTCGCCCGGCTCCTGTCGGCGGTCTACCGCAAGGTCGGCACGGACGACAGAGGACTGGCGGCGGCGCTGGGGGAACAGGCGATCTCCTGACGCGCGGGGGCCCGTGCCCCGGCCCGCGCGGACGGTGCCCGTGGGGCCCGGTAAGCGCCCGTGCACGTACCATTGCGGCATGTCCTTCCTCCGCCGCCGCAGCGCCACGCCCGCCGGGCCCGACTTCGACGTTCTGGCCATGGATCCGGGCGACTGGCCCGGCAATCTGGGCGCGGGCCTGCTGCCCGCCCCCGACGGCAGCTGCCAGGGTGTCTTCCTGCGCTACGACCTGTTCGGCGGCCGCGGTCCCGCGATGATCATCGGCAATCTGCCGGAGGGCTCCCAGGCCCGTGACGTCGCCGAGGGCGAGGTCCCCTTCGAGGTGGCCCAGCTGCTGATCGCGTTGGAGAACGACGAAGAGGTCACCGTCACCGGGACCGAGGACATGCCGGTGATGCAGGGCGACAACCTTCTGATCGTGCGGCGGCTGAAGCTCTCCGAGACCCGGATCGCCTGCGTCCAGTTCGACCGCAGCGACAACGTCCTGGTGACCATCGCCGCCTGGGACCGTCCGATCACGGACGACCTGTACGCCCTGCTGAAGCCGCTCCCGGCGGAACTCTTCCAGCAGGGCTGAGGCCGAACACCCCTCCAGGCGTCACAGTTTGAGGGTGAACCAGGTGGTCTTGCCCGAATCGGTGGGCCGGATGCCCCAGTCGTCGGCGAGCGCGCGGACCAGGATCAGTCCCCGTCCCGACTCCTCGTCCTCGGTGGCCGTCCGGGGCTGCGGCAGATGCGGGCTGCGATCGCTGATCTCCACGGTCAGATCGGTGGCCGTGCGGCACAGGTGCAGGCTGATGGGCCCCTGGGCGTGCTGCACGGCGTTCGTGAGGATCTCGGAGAGCAGGAGCCGGGCGTCGTCCGCGGAGGGCGCGCAGTCCCAGGCGGTCAGCGCCTTGCTGAGGAAGGCGCGGCCCTCCGGCACCGATTCGGGCGCCGCGGGCAGGTCGGTGCTGATGGTGGCCAGGGGCCCGTCGGGGAGCCGGGTGAGCAGCAGTGTGACGTCGTCGTTGTGTCCCTCGGCGTCCGGCAGCAGGGTGGCCAGCACATGGTCGGCGGCCGCCTCCAGATCGGGCGCGGTGGTGAACAGGCCCGTGAGGGTCGAGGTGAGCTCGGCCAGCTGGTCCTCGATGTCGCTGCCGGGCGTCTCGATGAGACCGTCGGTGTAAAGGACGAGCGTCGCCCCCGGCGGTATCACCGAGGTCGCCTGCTCGTAGAGGATGCCGCCGACACCGAGGGGCGCGTTCACCGGCGCGGGGAGCGGCCGGGCGTCGGCGCCGGGCGTGGCCACCAGTGTGGGCAGATGCCCGGCGGAGCAGACCGTCACCTCGCCCGCGTCGGCGGAGATGACCAGATAGCAGCAGGTCACGAGCTGGTCGGGCACATCCAGATCGCCGACGACCGCCTCCAGGGCCTGCATCAGCTGGCGGGGCTGCATACCGGTCTTGGCCAGGGCGTGCGCGGCCGACCGCAGCTGGCCCATCACGGCGGCGGCGTCCAGTCCGCGGCCCATCACATCGCCGATCAGGACCCCGACCCGGCCGGCCCCCAGCGGGATCAGGTCGAACCAGTCGCCGCCCACCCCGGCTCCCTGTGTGGCGGGCCGGTAGCGGCTCGCGGTGGTCAGGCCGGGAATGGCGGGCGGGGTGCCCATGAGGCTGCGCTGGAGGGTGAGGGCGATGTGCCGCTGCTGTTCGTAGAGGAAGGTCAGCTCCGCCTCGGCCTTCTTGCGGTCGCTGATGTCCCGGACGATCGCGCACGCACCGATCACCGAACCGTCCGTGGCACGGGTCGGCCACAGTGTGATGTCCACGTCCAGCAGGTCGCCCGAGCGCGTCAGCCGCAGGGTCTCGAAGTGCTCGACCTTCTCACCGCTGCGCAGCCGGTCCAGGAGCAGGTCGATCTCGCCGCGCCGCTCGGTGGTGGCGAGCAGCGACACATGCCTGCCCATCACCTCGGACCGGCTGTAGCCGTACAGCCGCTGGGCCGCCGCGTTCCAGTACGTGATGTGGCCGTCCAGGGTCTTGGCGAGGATCGCGTCCTGGGAGGACTCCACCAGACCGGCCAGTTCGTTGATCCGGGCCTCGGCAGCCTTGCGGTCGCTGACGTCGCGGACGGCGGCGGAGACGAGCAGGCCGTCGGCCGTTTCGAGTGGGCTGAGGCTGATCTCGACGGGGAATTCGGTGCCGTCCTTGCGGAGGCCGTGGAGTTCGAGTTCGGCGCCCATGGGGCGGACCTGTCGGTTGTCGGCGTAGCCGTCGCGGTGGCGGTGGTGGTGGGCGCGGAAGCGGCCGGGTACGAGGAGTTCGACGGGATTGCCGAGGAGTTCCTCGCGTTTGTATCCGAAGAGGGCTTCGGTCTGGGCGTTGACGAGTCTGATGGTGCCGGTGTCGTCGACGATGACCATGGCGTCCGGTGCTGCCTCCAGCAGCCCCCGAAACCTTTCCTCGGCAGCCTTGCGGTCGCTGACGTCGCGGACGGCGGCGGAGACGAGCAGGCCGTCGGCCGTTTCGAGTGGGCTGAGGCTGATCTCGACGGGGAATTCGGTGCCGTCCTTGCGGAGGCCGTGGAGTTCGAGTTCGGCGCCCATGGGGCGGACCTGTCGGTTGTCGGCGTAGCCGTCGCGGTGGCGGTGGTGGTGGGCGCGGAAGCGGCCGGGTACGAGGAGTTCGACGGGATTGCCGAGGAGTTCCTCGCGTTTGTATCCGAAGAGGGCTTCGGTCTGGGCGTTGACGAGTCTGATGGTGCCGGTGTCGTCGACGATGACCATGGCGTCCGGTGCTGCCTCCAGCAGCCCCCGAAACCTTTCCTCGGCCCCTGCCGGTGCGCTCTCGCGCGTTGCGCCGCCGCACCGGCATTGCCGGGGGTCCGCCACATCGGCGGGCCGCGTTGAAGTCTCTTTGACGAAGTCGCCCATACCCGCCCCAGATGTGCCGCGTACTGTGAGCGACCCATCCCAGCGCACATCGATCGGGCGCGCGGTTACATGTCGTTAACTGGCCCTACCGAGGTCGAACCTGTCCTAGGCGGCACATTCCCTGGTCGGTTGCCCGGGTCATTGTCGTCACCGACGGACGGAAACCGGGTCCGCTCCGCGCGGACCCGGCTCCGCATCATCGGGATCCGCTACGGAACCAGGTCCACGTCCGCGGCCCGCACGAACTCCACCCGGTGCCCGAACTGGATCTCGTAGTACATGTCCGTACCGATCACGACCCTGTGCGGTGTCGTGTCGAAGGTCGGCGCGTAGAAGTACTCGCCGGGCACCTTGTCACCGGCCGCGTACCGCTGGCCCGCGAGGATCTTGTACGGCAGCGGCGAGACGGCCTGGACGGGCACGCCCGCCGGATAGGCCTCCTTCTCCGGGTACGCCCTTCCGTATACGGGGATCTGCGCCAGCCCCTCCTTGGGTGTCACGACGGGCCCCGACGCCCGCACCGCCGTCGGCTGCTTGCGCGGGTTCTTGAACCAGGCCTTCTGGCCCAGGTACCAGATCGCCGTCCAGTCGCCGTCCCGTCCGGCGAGCGCGTACCGCTGACCGGTGGAGACGCGCGAGGCCACGTCGTTCACGCCCGTCGTCGAGGCGTCGCCCTTCGGGTACAGGCCGATGTCCTGGATCAGTGGTGAGCTCTCGTCCGGCTGGGAGTAGAGCCGCACCTCGCTGGAACCGTGGGCGGCACAGGGCTCGCCCTTGGTGACGCAGCCCGTGTACACCGGCTGGTTCGCGTCGAAGTCGGGCAGGACGGTCACCAGGTCGCCCTTGCGGAACGAGCGGTGGAAGGGGTGCCCGAGCAGGGTGAAGTAGTGCTGCCAGTCCCAGTACGGACCCGGGTCCGTGTGCATGCCCGGAATGGTGGAGGTCGTGGGGCCCGGTACGTTGTCGTGCCCCAGGATGTGCTGCCGGTCCAGCGGGATGTCGTACTTCCGGGAGAGGTACCTCACCAGCCGGGCGGAGGCGCGGTACATCTCCTCCGTGTACCAGGCGTCGGGTGCGGTGAGGAAGCCCTCGTGCTCCAGGCCGATGGACTTGGCGTTGATGTACCAGTTGCCCGCGTGCCAGGCCACGTCCTTGGCCTTCACGTGCTGGGCGATGTGCCCGTCGGTCGAGCGCAGGGTGTAGTTCCATGAGACATACGTCGGGTCCTGGACGAGGTTCAGCACACCGTCCCAGGTGCCTTCCGTGTCATGGATGACGATGTACTTGATGCTCTGCGACGTGGGCCGGTCGCCCAGGTCGTGGTTGCCGTAGTCGCCCTCGCCGAACTCCTCGTACGGGGCCGGGATCCACTCGCAGGACACCGTCCTCGGGCATTCCGTGCCGTCGGCGGAGGCCGTCCGCAGCCCTGCCTCTCGCAGCTGGGCCGTGTCGGGGCTCAGCCGGGGCTGAGCGTCGAGGGTGACCTGCTGGCCGGCGTCCGTGGTGCGTCGCTCGCCTGAGCGCATCACCTCGTAGGCGTCGTCGGCGTAGGTCGCCGCGGTGGTGCTGTCGTCCGCTCCCGAGAAGCGCGCCACCGCTCCGTACCAGTCGGCGGCGTCGTCGCTCAGGGGCTCACCGAGGTCCCGCTGCGCGGCGGCGAGGAGCGCGGCGCCGCCCGCGACGTTCGCGGCCGCGTCGGTGCGCAGTTGCTCCGCCGGCAGGCCGGTGAGATCGGCGGCCTTCGTCAACGTCTTGAGCCGGGCCGGAAGTCGGGAGTCGGTGGGCGCCGACGCGTCGGGCAGGAGCGCGGGACGCGAGCTGTCGCCGCGGGCATCCTCCGTGCCGTCGCTGTGATGCGGAGTCCCGGCGATCGCCGTCCGGGCGTCGGTCAGGTGCATGGGACCGTAGCCGCCGGTGACGCTCGGGGCGCCGGCGTGCGCGTCCCAGCGGGACTGCAGATAGGAGACGGCGAGCAGCACGCTCTGCGGAACGTGGTATTCGGTGGCCGCGGCGGCGAAGGCTCGCTGCAACCGGGCCGCGGGCGCCTGCTCGGCGGAGCTCGAAGGGGCCGCGCCGAGCAGCGGCAGCAGCAGCGCCGCCGAGGCGACGGCTCCTGCGGACCTGCGCGCGCGTCTGTGCCCGGTGGTGCCCTTGGGTTCGGTGGCGGACCAGTGCAATGCAGCCTCCTGGGACGGTCGGGCGCGGTGGGGCGTGCGAGGGCCGAACGCGTCAGTGCTACCGGCTCTCCGACGATCCGTCAATCATGCCCACAGGCAGGCGATTTCCCATGTCAGTGCGGGGTGAACGGGGTTTCGTGGCGGCGGCCTCCCGGCCTGCGGGGCGTCAGTGGAATGGACCAATGCGCCGAACGGAGGGCTGTACATGAGGGAGGTCCGCGGTGCGCCCGTACCTCGGCGTCACCGCGGACCTCCGTCCCCCGTCAGCGAGTCCCGACCGCCGCTCGCACGGCCCGGCGGGCCATCTGGCAGTCGTCGTGCAGCCGCCTCAGCAGCAGCCGCTGTTCCTCGCCGGACGGCGCAGCAGCCGGGTGGGCCGGGCCCGCTGCCGCCGGGGCCGCGTCGTGCAGGGAACGCTGCACTGCCATCTCGTACGTACGGATCTCCCGGGTGAGGACGATCATCAGGTTCACCAGGAAGGCGTCCCGTGCCGCCGGGCCGGCCGACTGCGCGAGCTGGCTGATCTGACGGCGCGCCACGGGGGCGTCACCGAGGACCGCCCACAGCGTCGCCAGGTCGTAGCCCGGCAGATACCAGCCCGCGTGCTCCCAGTCCACCAGCACTGGACCGGCCGGTGAGAGAAGGATGTTCGACAGGAGGGCGTCGCCGTGGCAGAACTGACCCATGCCCTGGCGGCCGGACGACGTCGCGATGCCGTGCAACAGCTTCTGCAGATCGCCCATGTCCCGGTCCGTGAGCAACCCCAGCTCATGGAATCGGGAGATCCGTTCCGCGTAGTCCAGGGGGGCGTTGAAGGTCCCCGCCGGCGGCCGCCACGCGTTCAGCCGACAGATGGCGCTCAGCGCGGCGCGGATGTCCGCGCGCGGCGGGGCCTCGAGCGGGTGGCGCTGGAGCGCGGCCACCCGGCCCGGCATGCGCTCGATCACCAGCGTGCAGTTGTCCGGATCCGCCGCGATCAGCCGGGGCACCCGCACGGGCGGGCGGTGCCGGACGAACAGGCGGTATGCAGCTATTTCGTGCCGGATCCGCTCGGCCCAGACGGGGGAGTGGTCCAGTAAGCACTTGGCGACGGCCGTGTTGCGCCCCGTCGTGCCGACGAGGAGCACGGAGCGTCCGCTGCGGCGCAGCACCTGGACCGGAGCGAACTCCGGACAGATCCGGTGCACCGACGCGATCGCCGTGCGCAGCTGGGCGCCCTGAGGGCCGGACAAGTCGAGTCTCCCGCTGAGCGGTTGGGTGCCGAGCCCCGGCACGCGCCGCGTCCGGCCGGCACCGAGTACGGGGGCCGCCTGACGTGCGGGGTCGAGGTAAGGGCCGCTGCCCACCGGGCGGGAGTGCAACGACCGGGGCGGAGCGGACACGGAGGACGATGCTGTGTACATGGGCGAAACAGATCCCTTCGTGTGCCTGCAAGTTGCCGCGCTGCCCGCCCCGGCCGCCTGGTTCATCCTGGGGAATGTCCCTGGCAACCGGGTCGGGGTGGCGCGTTCCTACCTGACACCCGACGTCCACTGGCACACCATCTGGCGCACCCTGGCGAACCCTGGCGAATAGTCGCTCAGCAACTGACAGGCGGTTACTGTCGAAATCAGCCGAGAACCTGGGGGCTTGACGTGAACGGACAACCCAACACTCGTCTGTCGGACCTGTTCGGCCTGGCCGGCTGGTCCAAGGGCGAGCTCGCGAGAATGGTCAATCGGCAGGCGGCGGCCATGGGCCACCCCCAGCTGGCGACCGACACCTCGCGGGTGCGGCGGTGGATCGACACGGGAGAGATCCCGCGCGATCCGGTGCCGCGGGTGCTGGCGGCTCTGTTCACCGAGCGTCTCGGCCGTGTCGTGACCATCGAGGACCTCGGTCTGGTCAGGCACGGGCGCGCGGGGAAACGGCAGGGCGGCGGGAGTGCGGAACATCCCGACGGAGTGCCGTGGGCGCCCGAGCGGACTGCCTTGGTCCTCACCGAATTCACGGGAATGGACCTCATGCTCAACCGACGCGGCTTGGTGGGCGCGGGTGCCGCGCTCGCCGCGGGATCCGCACTCAGCACTGCCATGCACGACTGGCTGCACACCGATCCGGCCCTGACGGCCGACGCTCCGCAGTTCGAAGACCCCCTGCACGCCGACCCCGCCGGGTTCGACCGGTACGAGGCCGCCCCCATCGGGTCGCAGGAGATCGAGGAACTGGAGCGCTCCGTCGAGGTGTTCCGGGCCTGGGACGCGGCCCGCGGCGGCGGGCTGCAACGCAAGGCCGTGGTGGGCCAGCTCAACGAAGTGGGAGGCATGCTCTCCTACCGGCACCCCGACCATCTCCAGCGGCGCCTCTGGGGCGTCGCCGCCAACCTCGCCGTCCTCGCGGGCTGGATGTCGCACGACGTCGGCCTGGAGCCCACGGCTCAGAAGTACTTCATCATCGCCGCCCACGCGGCCCGGGAGGGCGGCGACCGGCCCCGCGCCGGGGAGGCGCTCTCCCGAGCGGCTCGCCAGATGGTGCATCTGGGCCGGCCCGACGACGCACTCGACCTCATGAAGCTCGCCAAGTCCGGTTCCGGCGAAGAGGTGCTGCCCCGCACCCAGGCGATGCTGCACACCATCGAGGCCTGGGCTCAGGCGTCCATGGGCAAGGGCCAGGCCATGCGGCGCACCCTCGGTGTGGCGGAGGACCTGTTCGTCTCCGACCGTGGTGACGTACCACCGCCCAGTTGGATGCAGTTGTTCGACGAGGCCGATATGCACGGCATGCAGGCTCTGGCCTACCGCACCCTCGCCGAACACGAGCCGGCCGCCGCGGTGACCGCGCAACGTCACGCCAAGGAGGCGCTGAAGCTGCGGGAGTCGGGCCGGGAGCGGTCGAAGATCTTCGACCACATCTCCCTCGCGTCGGCCTGCTTCATCGCCGACGATCCCGAACAGGCCGACCGCTACGCGCGACTGGCACTGACGTCGATGGGCTCCAACTCCTCCCATCGCACCTGGGACCGGTTGCGCGAGATGTACCGGCTCACCGGGCAGTACTCCAGCTATCCGAAGATCAGCGATCTGCGTGAGGAGATCAAACTCGCGCTGCCGAAGGGTGCGTTGAAGCCCAGGCGCGGCAACAGTGCGCGGGTGTAAGGGGCCTGCTCCCACATCCCCGCGTGCGGGTGCCGGTATTCGGGGCGGGTCGCGCTGCGACGTGCCGCGGCGACTCGGCTGACAACGACGTCAGCCGTCAGGCGCCGAAGCCGATCCTGACCCACTCTCCGTCGTGTCCGACTCGGGTGTCATCGGTGTGCGGTGTCGGCAGGGTCAGCGTCATCGGCGTCAGGGTCCGATCCGGGCGATGAGTACGCAGGCGTCGTCCTCGCGCTCGGTCTCGCCGAATTCCTCGACAACCATCCGTACACAGTCCTGGGCCGTACGGGCCTCGCCGAAGCGCGGGGCCAGGTCGAGCAGCCTCTGGACGGCCGCCGTTCCTCCCAGGCTCCCGGCTTCGTCCGGGTCCGGGGCATCCGATCGCCGGGGCACCAGCCCCTCGGTGTGCAGGAGCAGCAGGTCGCCCACACGGAGGTCTACTTCGGCCTGCCCGTAGACGGCACCGGAAGTGGCTCCCAGCAGTACGCCGTCCGGTGCGGCCAGCGCACACCCCGTCCCGTCCCGGAACAGCAGCGGGGCGGGGTGTCCTGCCTGCGCCCAGCTGAGGGTGCGGGTCGCCGGCAGGTAGCGGCAGCAGACGGCGCTGCCCAGGGCGGGTTGGACGGTGGCGTCGAGCAACTGATTGAGCCAGGAGAGGAGTTGACCCGGCTGGGTGCCCGCCACCGCCATACCGCGCAGGGCGCCGAGCAGCATCGCCATCCCCGAGGTCACGGTGACCCCGTGGCCGGTCAGGTCGCCGACGCTCAACAGGGTCTCCCCGTCGGGGAGTTCGAGTGCGTCGTACCAAGTGCCGCCGACCAGCGTGCTGGTCGAGGACGGCAGATAGTGGGCGGCCACGTCCAGCGCACGGGGGCCCTGGCGCGGGAACCGCAGGGAACCGCGCCAGGGCGGCAGCACCGCCTCCTGGAGTTCGACCGCGAGCCGATGCTCGGTCTGTGCGACGTGCTGCTGGCGCCTGAGCGATTCACGGGTCTCACCCACCGTCCGCTGACTGAGGCGCAGTTCGCTGACATCGCGCAGCACGGCCCACATCGAGGCGGTGCTGCCGTCGGCGTCGAGCACGGGCTCGCCCATCATGTGCACGGTCCGCACTCCGCCGTCGGGACGCACGATGCGGAACTCCCCGTCGATGGGCTTGGCGTCGATGAGGCAGTCGGTGACCATCGTCGTCAGCATCGGCCGGTCATCGTCGAGGACCAGGGAGGGCAGTTCGTCGAGGGTGAGCGGGGGAGCGGCGGCGTCGCGGCCCAGGATCTGGTAGAGCTCGCCGGACCAACTGGCCTCGTCCGTCAGCAGGTTCCACTCCGCGCTGCCGACCCGGCTCAGCAGTGAGCCGTGCCGGGATGCGCCCGGTCCGGTTCCCGCGGTGGGCACGGCCGCGGGCTGGACGGGTACGGCCGGCGGTCCGTCCCGCAGCTGGGCCAAGTGTTCGTCCAGGTCGTTCAGTTGGTGGAGTGCCAGATTGCACAGCGCGCGCTGCCAGCGCCCCTGCGCGTCCTCGTCGTCGGCGGGCGCCTCACGCCGTACGGCGTCCACCTCACCGCGCAGACGCCGCGTCTGCGAGATGAGCGCGTCGACCGTGCCGCGCCGGGGCGGCTGAGCGGCGGGGCGGTCCGCAGAGAGATGGGGTGGCATGACGTACTCCGATGCGGGGACGGTACGACCTAGGCTGACGGAAGGACCGTTACGACTGTCGCACAGCCCGCGACGCGCTGTAAGGGATTTGGCAACACCCGATACGGTCGTGCTTCTGGTATATGCCGCAGTCCTCCCGGAGCGGGCGACTGGTCCCGATGCGGTAGATGTTGCTCGGGGGCAAGTCGTAGACACCGTACGCGACTTGAGGGTCGGTGATGGACCCGTGGAGGGTTTTCATTCTGCTGTTCGAGGGGTGTTTGTACGAGCCTGTGCGTCGCGGATTCGCGCCCGGCCGCCCGCCCTTCATCACGCGCCCCGTCAGGCGTCGCCCGTGAGGCGTCGCCCCTTCGCGGGGCCTCTCAGAGCGAGCGCACGAAGTCCGTCACCTCGGCCTCGTAGAGAAACGACGGATCGATGCCCATCGAGGTGAAGTTGCCCTCGATCTCCAGCGCGACCATGCCGTGCAGATGGGCCCACAGCATCGTGGAGCGCGCGGCGACCGCTTCCGGTACGCCCTCGAAGCCGTGCCGCTCCTGCCACTCCCGGAACTGCGCCGCCGCGCCCTCCGGGACCCGCGCGTCCGGCTCGGCCAGGGCGCTCACCGCGTCCAGGAGCACGGTCATGGCGGGCTGTGAGGCCTCGACCAGACTCGCCGACTGGGCGTCGTAGCCCTGGAGCGGGGCCCGGAAGAGCAGGCGGTAGCGATGCGGCTCGGCCAGCGCCCAGGCCCGGTAGGCCCGGCCCAGCTCGGTCAGCCGGGTGACGGCGTCCTCCGTGCAGGCCTCCGCGGTGCGGGAGAGCGCCGACGCCAGGTCCCCGTAGGCGTCGATGACGAGGTCGGTCAGCAGGCTGTCCCGGTTGGCGAAGTAGCGGTAGAGCGCGGGTCCCGTCATGCCCAGCTGCTTGGCGATGGCGTTGAGCGACAGCGCTTCCGGGCCACCCTCGGCCAGCTGGCGCAGCGCCGCCGTCTTCACTTCCTGGCGTACCTGCGCGCGGAACCGGTCGCGCGGGCCCGTCCCGGTCCGGGTTTCAGCGGCCATGTCATCGCCTCTTCGTATCGGGTGCGGGAGGGTGTGATAGTTAGAGACTATCACGGTCGCAATAAGCAGTAACGAAACGGCTTCGCGCCGGGGTTCCGGCCGGGCGCGCGGGTCTTCCCGCAGACGGCGCAGCCGGGATCAGCCATGATCGCCGCGTACAACGGTGATCACGTGAATCCCGGGCTCGGCCGGTACCCCAGGCACCGCGGAACGATCACGGCAGTCCGCCCAACGGCAACGGCAACGGCAACGCCACGGCCGCCGCGCGCCGGCCGGTCGATCAGGCGTAGAGGTCCGGGCGCGGAGCGAGGTCGACGGCCACCCGGCCGCCGTTCTCCAGCGCCCGGACTCCCGCCTCGGCGACGGCGGACGCCGCGTACCCGTCCCAGACGCCGGGCCCGGTGACCCGGCCCGCCCTGGTCGCGTCCACCCAGGCCTGGACCTCGCGGTCGTAGGCGTCGGCGAAGCGTACGAGATAGTCCTGCGCCACCTCCTCGTGCGTGCCGCCCGCCGTCGTCACGGTCATGGTGTGCTCGTCCCCGATCCGCGCGCTCCCCGACTCGCACACCGCCTCGCACGTCACCTGGTAACCGAATCCGGAGTTCACGAAGACCTCGACGTCGACCAGCGCGCCGCCGGCCGTCTCGAACACGACGAACTGGGGATCGATCAGACCCTCGGGGGCGTTCGAGGACGGCTGGGGGCGCAGCACGGTCACCGCCGCGAGTTCCTGGCCCAACAGCCAGCGCGCCGCGTCGATCTCGTGCGAGACGGAGCTGTTGACCAGCATCGCCGAGGTGAAGCCGGGCGGTGAGGCGACGTTGCGGTGCGTGCAGTGCAGCATCAGGGGGCGGCCCAGCCGACCGCTGTCCAGCAGGGACTTGAGGCGCTGGTACTCGGGGTCGTACCTGCGCATGAACCCGACCTGCGCCAGTCGCCGCCCGAGCCGTACCTCCGCCTCCACCACCCGCAGCGCCCCGTCCGACTCCGGCACCAGCGGCTTCTCGCACAGCACCGGCAAGCCGCGCGCGAAGGCCGCGAGCAGGGCCTCCTCGTGCGCGGGGCCCGGGGACGCGATCAGTACGGCCCCGACGCCGGGCGCGTCCAGCGCGGCCGCCGCCTCGGCGTGGACCGACACACCGTCGATGCCCGCCACCGCCGCCTCGGCGCGAGCGGTGTCGGGATCCGCCACGGCAGCGACCCTGGCGCCGCTCACCACCTTGTCTATACGGCGTACATGGTCGGCTCCCATGTGTCCGGCACCCAGTACCGCCACACCCAACAGCTCACTCACGCGGTGCGCACCTCTCCGACGACAGCTCGGACGCTTCCGTCCCTGTCATCCGATTGTCGGCCGGGGAGATCAATAACGCAGCACCCTGACGGCTTCCTTTGCCGGGCATTCAGGGCAATTGGTTGTTAATGTCGCTCAAGTCGCCAGACGACGTCGCCCGCATCGTGGTCGCGCACGACGATGCCTGTCTCCGCAGGACATCCCCATGACGCAGGTCGGCACCGAATCCGAGGCGCCAACGGCCGCCAAGCTGACGCTGGTCACCCTCACCATGATGGTCGTCGGCTCCATGGTCGGCGCCGGTGTCTTCTCCCTCCCGCGACGGTTCGCGCAGGAGACGGGCGTGGCGGGCGCGCTGATCGCCTGGGCCGTCGCCGGCACCGGCATGCTCATGCTCGCCTTCGTCTTCCAGCGGCTCGCGATCAGCAGACCCGACCTCGACGCGGGCGTCTACGCGTACGCGAAGGCGGGCTTCGGCGAGTACCTCGGATTCTTCTCGGCCTTCGGCTACTGGGCCAGCGCCTGCGTCGGCAACGTCACCTACTGGGTGCTCATCATGTCGACCATCGGGGCCATCGCACCCGCGCTCGGCGACGGGGACACCGTCCTCGCGATCGTGCTCTCCTCGGTCGGCCTGTGGGCCTTCTTCCTCCTCGTCCGGCGCGGGGTGAAGGAAGCTGCGGCCATCAACCGGATCGTCACCGTGGCCAAGATCGTCCCGATCCTCGTCTTCATCGTCCTTGCCCTCTTCTATCTGAAGCCCCAGGTCTTCGCCGACAACTGGGGCGGCGCCGACTACGCGGGCTCGCTCTTCCAGCAGGTCAAGGGCACCATGCTGGCGACGGTGTTCGTGTTCCTCGGAGTGGAGGGGGCCAGCGTCTACTCCCGGCACGCCAAGCGCCGCGAGGACGTCGGCCGGGCCACCGTCCTCGGCTTCCTCAGTGTGTTCGCCATCTTCGCCTCGGTCACGATCGTGTCGTACGGGCTGATGCCGATGGCGGAGATCGCCGAGCTCAGGCAGCCGTCGATGGCCGGGGTCCTGGAGAGCGCGGTCGGCACCTGGGGCCAGGTCTTCGTCAGCGTCGGCCTCATCGTCTCGGTGCTCGGCGCCTACCTCGCCTGGACGCTGATGGCGGCCGAAGTCCTGTTCGTCGCCGCCAAGGACGAGGACATGCCGCGCTTCCTGTCCCGCTCCACCGCCGCCGACGTGCCGGTGCCCGCACTGCTCCTGACGACCCTGCTCTCCCAGGTCTTCCTGTTCGTCACGCTGTTCTCGGACGACGCCTTCAACTTCGCGCTCGACCTGACCAGCGCGCTGACGCTCATCCCGTTCCTGCTCGCGGCGGCCTTCGCCGTGAAGATCACCCGGGGCAGATTCGGCGGCGACCTCGTCGTCGCCTCCCTCGCCACCGTCTACACCGCGTTCCTGCTCTACGCGGCCGGACTGAGGTTCATCCTCGTCTCCTTCATCATCTACGCGCCCGCCACCGTGCTGTTCGTGATGGCGCGACGCGAGCAGGGCAGAGCGCCGTTCTCGCCCCGCGAAGTCGTCATCCTCGCCATCTCGATCGCCGGTGCCGTCCTGGGGATCGTCGCCCTGGCGCTGGGCTGGATCAGCCTCTGAACCGTCAGCCTCCGACCTGGAGAAAGGCACACCGTGACCAGTCAAGACACCACGAGCCGTCCGGCGTACGGCGTCCACTCCGAGGTCGGCAGGCTGCGCAAGGTCCTGGTCTGCGCACCCGGCCTCGCACACCGCAGGCTCACCCCGACCAACTCCGACGACCTGCTCTTCGACGACGTGATGTGGGTGGAGAACGCCCAGCGCGATCACGCCGACTTCGTCAACAAACTGCGGGGACGCGGCGTGGAGGTCGTCGAACTGCACGAACTGCTCGCCGAGACCATGGCCGTCCCCGCCGCGAAGGACTGGCTCCTGGACCGGAAGATCACCGCGAACGAGGTCGGACTCGGTCTCATCGACGGCACCCGGGCCTACCTGGAGTCCCTCGCACCCGCCCGCCTCGCCCAGTACCTGATCGGCGGACTGGCCACCGCAGACCTGCCCGACGAGTTCCGCTCCGGCTATCTCTCCCTGGCCCGCGAATCGACCGGGGTGCGCGAGTACCTGATGCCGCCGCTGCCCAACACCCTCTACACCCGCGACACCACCTGCTGGCTCTACGGCGGGCTCACCCTCAACCCGCTCTACTGGCCGGCCCGGCACGACGAGACGCTCCTGATGAAGGCGGTCTACTCCTTCCACCCGGACTTCGTAGGCTCCACCGTCTGGTGGGGCGACCCCGAACTGAGCTGGGGCCAGGCCACGTTCGAGGGCGGCGACATCATGCCGGTCGGCAACGGCGTCGTCCTCATGGGCATGAGCGAGCGCACCTCACGGCAGGCCATCAGCCAGGTCGCGGCCGCGCTGTTCAGCAACGGCGCGGCCGAGCACGTCGTCGTCGCGGGCCTGCCGAAACTGCGCTCCGCGATGCACCTGGACACCGTCTTCACCTTCGCCGACCGCGACCTCGTCACTCTGTATCCCGCCATCATGGACTCGGTGCACACGTTCTCCCTGCGGCCCAGCGACAAGGCTCCCGGTGTCGAACTCACCGACGAGGGCTCACGCGACTTCACCGATGTCGTCGCCAAGGCGCTCGGACTGTCCGAACTGCGGATCGTCGAGACGGGCGGCGACGTGTACGCCTCCGAGCGGCAGCAGTGGGACAGCGGCAACAACGCCGTCGCCCTGGAGCCCGGCGTGGTGTTCACCTACGACCGCAACACCCAGACCAACACCCTGCTGCGCAAGGCCGGCATCGAGGTCATCACCATCGTCGGGGCCGAGCTCGGACGGGGACGCGGTGGCGGCCACTGCATGACCTGCCCCATCGTGCGGGACTCCGTCGACTTCTGACGCCCAGCCGGAGATTCCGGCCCTCGGCAGGCGTCTTCCACGCTCAGAAGGAGTCCGGATCGGCGGCGGCCCAGTCCTTGGCCCAGGACGAGGGCGGCTCGGCGAGCAGCACCCCGGGAGCCAGCCACTCGTAGAGCTCCGCGTACGACCGTACGGTGGTGGGGCCGACGCGCCGCAGCAGCCGGTGGGGCGTGAGGTCGCCCGGATCCCGTACGCCCATCGCGGCCATGATCCGGCTCGCGCTGTGAACGGTGGCCCGCTGGTAGCGGTGCACGCGCTCTGACTTGTCGGCCACGTCCAGCGCGCGGACCCGGCGGGGATCCTGGGTCGCCACGCCCACCGGACAGGTGTTGGTGTGGCAGCGCCGGGCCTGGAGGCAGCCGACGGCGAACATCATCGCGCGGGCCGCGTTGGTGTAGTCGGCGCCCTGGACGAGGCGTTTGACGATGTCCGAGCCGGTGGCGACCTTGCCGCTCGCCCCGATCCGGACACGGTCCCGCAGCCCGGTGCCGACCAGCGCGTTGTGCACCGTGATCAGCCCCTCGGTCAGCGGCGTGCCGATGCTGCCGTCGAACTCCGCGGGCGCGGCCCCGGTGCCGCCCTCCGAACCGTCGACCACGATGAAGTCGGGCGTCACGCCCTCGGCGAGCATGGCCTTGCAGACGGCCAGGAATTGCCGGCGCGAGCCGACGCAGAGCTTGAAGCCGGTCGGCTTGCCGCCCGCCAACTGCCGCATCCGGGCGATGAACCGCACCAGTTCCCGCGGGGTCGAGAAGACCCGGTGGTACGGCGGCGACACCACGGTCCGGCCTTGGGGGACATCGCGGGCCCGCGCGATCTCGGCGCTCACCTTCGCCCCCGGCAGGACCCCGCCGATCCCCGGGTCCGCGCCCTGCGAGAGCTTCAACGACACGCACTTCACCTCGGGCAGCGCGGCCTTGTCCGCGAACTCCCGCGCCTCGAAGTCCCCTTCGGAGGTGCGGCACCCGAAATACCCCGTGCCGATCTCCCAGACGAGGTCGCCACCGCCCCGCAGATGGTGGTCCGACAGGCCGCCCTCGCCGGTGTCGTGCGCGAAACCCCCCATCGCCGCACCCCTGTTGAGCGCCATGATCGCGTTCGCCGAGAGTGCCCCGAAGCTCAGCGCGGAGACATTGAGCAGAGCCATGTCGTACGGCTGGGTGCAGTCGGGGCCGCCGACGCGGACGACGGGCGGCTCGTCCGGCACCCGGACCGGACGCATCGACGGCTCCAGGAACTCGTGGCCGTCCGCGTACACGTCGATGTCGGTGCCGAACGGCTCCTCGACCTCGACGCCCTTGGCACGCTCGTACACGAGGGCACGCACCCGGCGGTCGTAGGGCCGTCCGTCGTGGTTCCGCTCGACGACGTACCGCTGGAGCTTCGGGCGCAGCGCCTCCAGGAGGAAGCGGAGATGGCCGGAGAGGGGATGGTTGCGCAGGACGGAATGACGTCGCTGCCCCAGGTCCCAGCCGCCGAGCACGGTCAGCGCCAGCAGCGGGGCCGCCGCGCACCACCACCACGCCGAGACGCCGCGGACGAGGACGAGCGCCCCGGCCGCACCGAGGGCGACGAGCAGCAGTGGGAGCATCCGGCGCACCCCATGAGTCAAACCCATGGAGACGAAAGCCGCCGATCGGGACACCCGGGGATCACGGGGTCCCGCGACCGGCGGCTACGGACGGCCCGGGTCCCGCGCCGCGCGAGCACGCGTACGCCCGGGAGGGGTGCCGCTCAACGAACGCCGAGCACCCTGTCCGCGGCGGCCGCGGACGGCTTCCACCATGTCGTGACCGGCTCCCACACCAGGACGGCGGAACCGGCGCCCAGCTCGCGCGCGGTGAAGGCGCGCCCGAAGAGCGAGGGATCGGCCGAGACGGTGATCGAGCGGACCCGGCGGGCGTCCGGGTCGGACCTGTCGGCGATCGTGCGCACGGACGCGTACGCGGTCAGGCCCGCGGCGATCCGGTACGGAGCGCTCTGTCCGGCGGGCTTCGGCAGGGCCGCGCCGTCGAGGTTGCCGAAGGTGACGACGGGGACGCGGTCGACGGTGCAGGCGCGGCTCGATCGGTTGGTCACGCGCAGGTGCAGTACGCGGTGGTCCGCGGACTGCTCGGCCCGCAGTCCGAGGGCGTTCGCCGAGCACTTCCTCGGCTGCGCGGCGGCCTTCGAGGGACGGGCGCCGGAGGGTGCGGACGGCATGGCAGCCGCACTGCTCTGGGGTACCGCGAGGAGCAGCGCGGCGGCGACGGCGGAGAGGGTGAGGACGGGTCGGATACGCATCGGTGCTGTTCCCCCTGCTGTGGTCATGTGCGGGCTCGGCGGGCCGGATGAAGGCGACGCCTGTCCATAGTGACCTTCGGCGGGTACGAGAGGCTGTAACCGACTTGTCCGTGTTACGTATCCGAGCCCGTTCTGTCACCGTCCGGGCGGATGCCTTGGCCGTTCGGGGCACCCCGGAGCCGGTGGGAGAGGCGCCTGGCCGTGCGGTCGTCGGCGCCGCGCCCGCGGCACGCCTGCGCCGCCGGTCAGCCGGCGTCCGTGTCCTCCGGGCCGCAGGAGCTTCCGCTGGCCGGCAGGGACCCGTACAGCAGGAAGTCGTCGACCTTCCGGTGCACGCACTTCGAGGACGCGTACCCGGTGTGCCCCTCGCCCTTGTTGTCGAGCACCACCGCGGAGGAGCCGAGGCGCCTGGCGGTCTCCAGGGTCCAGCGGTAGGGGGTCGCCGGATCCCCGCGGGTGCCGACGAGCAGCATCTTCGCGGTGGGTACGTCGCGGACCTCGTCGCGTATGTAGTCGGTGCCCTTCGGGCGGCCGTAGCACATCAGCACCTGGGCGAGCCGGTACTGGCCGAAGACGGGCGACGCCTCCTCGTAGGCGGCGCGCAGTCCGGCGATCTGCCGGGTGACCTGGTCGGCGCTGGGCCGGTCGGGGTCGTCGGCGCAGTTGACGGCCATCAGGGCGGCGGGGAGGTTGTCGAGGGGGATGTCCTCCTCGTCGACGAGCCCGCCGTTCTGCTTCGGCCGCTGCCGGGCGGGCGTGGAGGTGTCGGGCAGCGAGGCGCCGCCGTACAGCTGCGTGAGTCCGTGGGTGTCGCCGTCCTGGACCAGCAGGTTGAGGGCCTGTTCGAGGACGGGCCACATCGCCTTGCTGTAGAGCGCCTGGCTGACCGCCCCCACCAGGTCCTGTCCGGTGAACTCCTGGCCGAAGTCCGACGGCACCGGTTCCTCGTCGAGCGACCTGACGAGCTGGACCACCTGCTCGCCGGCGCTGCGCTGATCCTGTCCGAACGGGCAGGCCATGTTCTTCGCGCACCAGGTGATGAAGTCGTCGAGCGCGGTCTGCTGTCCCTCGGCACCTATGAGGCCCTGCTCGGCGATCGGCTCGGTGAGGGTGTCGACACCGTCGAGCACCATCCGCCCCGTCTTCTTGGGGAACTGGGCCGCGTACACCGCGCCGAGCCGCGTCCCGTACGAGAAGCCGAGATAGTTGAGCTTCTTGTCGCCGAGCGCCTGGCGCATCACGTCCAGGTCGCGGGAGGCGTTGACCGTGCCGATGTGGGGGAGGACGGCGCCGGAGTGCTCGGCGCACGTGTCGGCGGCCTTCTTGACCGCCTTGAGCGCCGCCTGCACGTCGGTGCCGCCGGCCGTCGCTCCGAAGATCGCGTCCACACCGTCGCCGCAGCTGACGGGCGAGGACCGGCCGACGCCGCGGGGGTCGAAGGTCACCACGTCGTAGCCGTTCGTCAGGCCCATGAAGTCCTTGCCTCCCGCGGCGAGTTCGGGAATTCCCGCACCGCCGGGACCACCGAAGTTCAACAGCACCGAACCCCGTGAACGGCCCGTCGCCCGGTAGCGCGCCAGGGCCAGGTCGAGCGTGCCGTGGTCCGGCCTCGCATAGTCCAGCGGGACGGTGACCTTGCCGCACTGCAGGTCCTCGGGCATGCCGTCGCCCTTGCAGGCCGCCCACGCGATCTTCTGGCCGTAGAAGCGGGACAGGTCGGGCCCGTCGTCGGCGGCCGCCGCCATCGGCAGACCCGCCGCCATCAGGGTCAGCGTCGCGGTGGCGGCTGCCACGACCGCGAAGCGTTGGTGCATGGACTGCATGCCTGCCTCCAGGGTCGCCCTGCGGTGGACCGGCGGTACCCCCCGGATCACGATAGGCGTGGCCTCGGGGGCACGCCTCTGGGCGGGCGCGACCGGCCGCCGTGCCTTACTCTGCCCGCCGACATCCTTCGAACAGGGGCGGTGCGCCGTTCGACAGGCGTGACCCTCGATGGGGTGAAAGGCCGATAAGCCATAACTCGGATGGGTCACAGGCGTTCTTGGCAATGTGGGCGAGTGCCCGCGACGATGTCAGGAAGGCAGTGAACCTTATGAAACGGGTGACCCGAAATGGCTTGATCGCCGCGGCCGCCGCCTCAGGCGCGCTGGCCGCGGTCATGCCGGCCCACGCCGACTCCGCGGCGAACGGCACGGCGGCAGGCTCGCCCGGCGTGATCTCCGGAAACACCGTCCAGCTTCCCTTGCACGTTCCGGTGAACCTGTGCGGGAACACGGTCGACGTGGCCGGGCTGTTCAACCCCGCCGCGGGCAACCGCTGCGCCGACGTGAGCGCCGGAGGCGGGACCGCCGCGTCCGGCGGCGGGCGGCACGGGGGAGCCCGCGGGCACAGTGGTGGCGGCGCAGGCGGTGGCGGCGCGCACGGTGGCGGGGTCACGGGCGGTGGCGCGGTCGCGCACGGTGGCGGAAAGGATTCACCGGGTGTGCTCTCGGGCAACGGCCTTCAGCTCCCGGTGGATCTCCCGGTCAACGTCAGCGGCAACTCCGTGACGGTGGTCGGCCTCGGCAACGCGTCCGTCGGCAACGAGTCCGTCAACGCCTCGGGCGGCAAGCCCCGGCAGCCGCACCACCTCGCGAAGCCCGCCCCGAGGCCGTCCACCCAGCCCGCGGTGACCCCGGAGACCGGGGCACGGGGACAGGTCCGGCCGCAGAGCGGGGCCGTGGCCTCCCTCGCCCATACCGGCGCGGACCAGACGATGCCCGCCATCGCGGCGAGCGCTGCGCTGCTGCTGGGCGGCGCCGTCCTGTACCGCCGGTTCCGGCCCGCCGCGGTCCGCTGACACGCGGCGATCACGGACCGGAGGCTCCATCGGACGGGTGACCGGTGGAGCCTCCTCCAGGTGTGTTCGCCCCCGCGCCCCCCCGCGAGTCGACTTCGGCCGTGTCGGGGGAGGAAGAGGAGGGAGTCTCAGGGCGCGGCGTCGAGCAGGTCGAGTGCGCTCTGCTGCCGGGCCGCGTCGGTGCGGTCCAGGGGGCCGGACCAGCGCAGACCGTACTGGTCGAGCGCGTTGCGGTCCCCGGCGTGGGCGGCGTCGGCCTGCCGCCCCAGATAGGCGGAGTACGGATGGTCGGGCAGCGCGGCGTCGAGCCGGCCGAGACCGCGGACATGGGCCCCCTTGAAGGACGGCCCGTCGGCCCCGCAGTCGCCGCTCTCGCACGGGTCCCGCAGAATCCCGCCCGCGGTGTTGAGCACCGGGGAGGTGGTCGCCGCGTCGGCGATCTGCCGTGCCGCGTCGAGCGTCCCGCTGTCGCCGGTCGCGCGGTTCAGCTCGGTCAGCGCGCCCAGGAGCACGCCCTGGTTGTACGACCACACGGTGCCGCCGTTGTTCCGGCAGGTCGACAGATCGATACCGTCGTTCACCAGGTGAGAGGTGTTCACCATGCCCGTCGTCCGGAACCAGGACCAGCCGGCCAGGGCCCGCGAGAGATAGGCGCTGTCACCGGGCACCCGGTTGTGCAGAGCCGCGTTGAGCTGGATGTAAAGGGAGTTGGAGATCGCGTTCTTGTACGTCTTCGCGGTGCTCCACCACACCCCACCGCCGCAGGCCGAGTCCCAGTACGCCGCCATGTGATCGGCGTCGGCGCGTGCGGTGCTCAGATAGCGGCTGTCGCCGGTCAGGTCGTACGCGGCCACCCAGGCGAGTCCCCACCAGCCGGTGTCGTCGAGGTAGTCGTTGCGGAACTGCCCTCCCTGTGAGCCGAGTTGACGGTCGTAGGTCCTCGCGATCGCGTACTTGTAGCTGCCCATGCCGGTCACCCGGATGTTGTCGATCAGGGCCGTGAGCGCGTTCGCGGAGTTCCACCAGCCGGTCGTGGAGAAGAGCCCGGTGGAGTTGTCGTAGAACATCATCTGGGCCGTCGCGGCGGCCGTACGCCGCTCACCCGCGTTCCAGGTCGTGCGCGCCCAGGCGGTGCACGCGATGTCGGTGCGGTCCCCGGCCTTGCCGCAGGCGCGCAGGGCGCCGACACCGAGGTTGCCCCAGTCGTCGACGTTGTACATGAGGGTGCGCCACCCGCGCTGACCCGTGGGCACGGAGGTGTTTCCGAGCCGGCTGCCCGAACTCCAGGTGCGGCCACCGTCGAAGGACCGGTCGAGCCACACCTCGTCGCCGGGGCTGCCGTTGTCGAGGGACGCCCAGCCCATCGCGTCCGTGTCGTCGAAGTGCAGGGTGATGGAGCGGGAGAAGAGGGTGGCGGAGACCGGGGTGCGGTCCTGCGGCGCCAGAGCGGGGTCGCGGGTGTCGCAGTACTTGTTGCAGACGGATGCGGCGGCGGACGCGGGGGTGGCGGACGTGGCGGTGGCTGGGGCGACGGGTCCGGCTCCGGCTCCGGCGGCGCGTGCGGGGAGTGCCGGCGCGGCGGGTGCGGGAAGCGCCAGTGCGGCGGGCGTGGGGAGTGCCAGCGCGGCGGAGAGTGCCAGGAGGACCGGAACGGCTCTGCTCAGACCGTGGGACAACGTTGTCTTCATGGTCGACCTCTGTTCGGGGAGAGGCGTAGGTGGGGGCGGAGAGCGCTCCCGGAAGTTAGTTGCGTGACGCGTGCGCGTCAATAGTTGTGGAGGTGTCGCGAGCCCTTGGGCTCGCACGGCACGGTGACGGCACAGCGCCGGGCGCGCGTGCCGAAGTGGCCGAATCCCTTCCCGCGTGGGGCGCTGGTCGCTGCGATCCGTAGGGAGATCGGGAAGGATGCTGCGCGTGCGGCAGGCCGGCGCATTCCGCGATCCGCGGGCGGCCGGCGCACCCCGCGACCGGTCTGCGGCCGGCGCACCCACCGACCCGTATGCATTGGAGCGCCCCCATGACCACTCCGGGACCCGACGGCCTCGTCGTCAGCCAGGCCACGCTGGACGACTGGAAGGTGGTCGGCGGCTGGGCGGCGGACGAGGGATGGAACCCCGGGCTCCTCGACAGTGCGAGCTTCTTCGCCCAGGACCCCGGGGGCTTCTTCCTCGGACGTGTCGAAGGGGAACCGGTATCGGCCATCTCGGTGGTCAACTACGGCGCCGACTACGCCTTCCTGGGCTTCTACCTCGTACGCCCCGATCTGCGCGGGAACGGCTACGGCGTCGCCACCTGGGAGGCGGCCCTCGCGCACGCGGGCGGCCGGACCGTCGGCCTCGACGGAGTGGTGGCGCAGCAGGACAACTATCGCAAGTCGGGCTTCGAACTCGCCTACCGGACCGTCCGGTTCACCGGCGTCGCCCCGGTGGGGGAGGCGCCGTCGGGAGTGCGGGCGGCCGAGCGGGCGGATCGCGCGGCCATCGCGGCGTACGACAGCGCGTGCTACCCCGCCGACCGGCCGGTGTTCCTGGAGTCGTGGCTGGCCGCCCCCGGGCACCGCACCTTCGTCCGGCACGCCGACGACGGGCACCTGAGCGGGTACGCCGTGATCCGTCCGGCGCGTGACTCCCTGCGGATCGGGCCCCTGTTCGCCGACACCGCCGACGACGCCCGCGCGCTGTTCGCCGCGCTGGCCGCCGACGCGGGCGGGAGGGCGCTCGCCATCGACGTGCCCGAGACGAACGCGGCGGCCGTCGCCCTCGTCGAGAAGCTCGGCCTGACACCCTCCTTCGAGACGGCCCGCATGTACACCGGGCCGGTCAGGGCGTTCGCGGAGGCGCGGGTCCACGGGGTCACCACGCTCGAACTCGGGTAGCGGTCGCGGTGGCCGGACCCCGTCAGCCGGCCAGCTCCCGGGCGCGCTGAGCCGCCTTGCGCACCGAGGCGCGGTGCACGGGTCCGTGTCCGGGAAGCAGCACGTCGGCGGCGAGGGCCTCGATGCGTTCGAGCGAGGCGAGGGCTCCGGCGCGCTCCGTGTCGAACATCCTGGGCAGCAGCTGCGGACCTTGTATCCGTGAGGTGGGGTGACCGCTCACCAGGGCGTCACCGGAGATCAGTACCCCGGCGTCCGGCAGGTGGTAGACGCAGTGACCGGGCGTGTGGCCGGGCGTGTGCACCGGGACCGGCCGGCCGGGCAGATCGAGCGGGCCCTCGTGCGGGAAGGCCTCGGGCTTCGTCATCGTGACGTCCGCCGTGCCGCCGGAGCGGATGGCGTGCACCGCCCAGGGCAGCACACCCGGGCGCCACGCCTGCCGCATCACCTGTCCGATGCTCACCTGGTGGAGGAACTCGCGGCGCGCGTGCGGTACTTCGGTCTCGTGCAGCTGGACCGGAGTCCCGTAGGTGCTGTTCAGGAACTCGGCGGAGCCGAGGTGGTCGCTGTGCGCGTGCGTGATGAGCACGGCGGTGACGGCCTCTGGCGCGTGCCCCAGGGTCTTCAGCGACGCCAGGAGTTCCTCGCGGTCGCCGGGGTACCCCGTGTCGATCAGGGTGACGGAGTCGCCCTCGGACAGCACCACCCAGTTCGTGTTGCTGCCGTGCACCAGATGAACTCCGGCGGCTGCCTCGACGATCGATTCCTCGCGCATGACCATCCCGACGTTGGATAACTGCTGGTGACCCCATGGGTCCTGACAGGGCGAAAGGTATCGCGAGCGCGTGCCCGACGGTGTACGGCCGCCGCTGCCCGCCTGCCCGCCTGCCCGCCTGCCCGCCTGCCCGCCGCTGTCCGGCCTCTTCGGCGCCGTCCGTGCCCGGGGCGCGGCACGGTTGCTTCCGTGACGTGGTGAACGGGCCGGGCCTGCGCCCCGGATGCCCGCTCCGTCGGTGAAGGGCTGCCCGAAGGTGAACGGCCCTTTGAGACAAGGGACTTGACGCGGCCCGGCCAAGGCGCTCCCATATGGCGAGTCGCGTTGATTTTTGTTCGACTCTGCGAACAAACCCCCCAAGGGAGAGCCGCATGTCCCCTCTTTCGAACATGCTGTGTCTGGTACGCCTCCTCAGACGTGCCGGTGTCCATGGCGCCGTCCTGCTCCTCGCCGTCGCGGCGCTGACCGGACTCGGCCGCCCGGCCGCTCCGCTCGGGGCCGAGCCGGCCGCGGTCGCGACCAGCCAGGCCGGGGTCACCCCGGCCCCGATGGGCTGGGCGTCCTGGAACAGCTTCGCCAGCGCCATCGACTACGCCACCATCAAGGCCCAGGCGGACGCCCTCGTCTCCTCCGGGATGGCCGCCGCCGGATACAAGTACGTCAACATCGACGAGGGCTGGTGGCAGGGCGCCCGCGACAGCGCCGGCAACATCAGCGTCGACACCACCCAGTGGCCGGGCGGTATGAAGGCCGTCGCCGACTACATCCACAGCAAGGGCCTGAAGGCCGGCATCTACACGGACGCCGGGAAGAACGGCTGCGGTTACTACTACCCCACCCCTTCCACGACGCCGGCCACCCCCGGCACCGGCCTCGAGGGCCACAACCAGCAGGACCTCCAGACGTTCCAGAACTGGGGCTTCGACTTCGTCAAGGTCGACTGGTGCGGCGGGGACGCCGAGGGCCTCGACCAGGAGACGACGTACAAGGCGATCCGTGACGCGAACACCGCCGCCACCGCGGTCACCGGGCACTCGCTCGTCCTGTCCCTGTGTGAATGGGGCACGGGCAATCCGTGGAACTGGGCCGCCGGCACCGGCGACATGTGGCGCACCAGCACCGACATCGTCTACTGGCCCGACAACCCCTCGATGGCGAGCGTCCTCGCGAACTTCGACAAGTCGCTGCACCCTGCCGCCCAGCACACCGGCTTCTACAACGACCCCGACATGATGACCGTCGGCATGTCGGGTCTGAGCACCGCCCAGAACCGCACCCACATGGGATTGTGGGCCATCTCCGGCGCACCGCTGCTCGCGGGCAACAACCTCGCCACCATGAGCTCGTCGACCGCGTCGGTCCTCACCAACTCCGAGGTCATCGCGATCGACCAGGATCCGCGGGGTCTCCAGGGCGTCAAGGTCGCCGAGGACACGACAGGCCTGCAGGTCTACAGCAAGGTCCTCGCCGGCACCGGCAAACGAGCGGTCCTGCTGCTGAACCGCACCTCCGCCGCCGCCAACATCACCGCCCGCTGGGCGGACATGGGCCTGACCACGGCCTCCGCCACGGTCCGCAACGTGTGGTCGGCCACCAACGCCGGTGCCTACACGACGAGTTACACCACCAGTGTGCCGGCGGGCGAGGCCGTCCTGCTCACCGTCGGCGGCACCGAGGGCTCCGCGGCGACGTACGAGGACACCACCTCGGCCACGACACCGGCCTTCACCGGCGTCAGCACGGCCGCCGCCGGTACGGAACTCGTCGACATCAGCTACGCCAACGGCGGCTCCACGGCCCGCAGGGCGACCCTCCAGGTCAACGGCCAGTACGCGCAGACCCTCGCCTTCCCGCCCACCGGGTCGTCGAGCACGTACCGCACCGTCTCCGTCCTCGCCTCCCTGGCCAAGGGCTCCAACACGATGGCCTTCGCGGCCTCGGGCACCGCGCCCGACGTCGACGCCGTCACGGTCCGCGCCCTCCCCGGAACCAACGGCACCGCGATCGTAGGCACCGGCTCCGGGCGCTGCCTCGACCTCTTCAAGAGTGCCATCGCCAACAACACCCAGGCCGAACTGTGGGACTGCGGCGGAGGCCAGAACCAGACGTTCACGGCCACCTCGCGCGGCGAACTCGTCGTCTACGGCAACAAGTGCCTGGACGCCTACAACAGCGGTACCGCGAACGGCACTCGGGTCGTCCTGTGGGACTGCAACGGCGGCACCAACCAGAAGTGGACCGTCAACTCCAGCGGCACCATCACCAACAACGTCTCCGGCCTGTGCCTCGACGCGTCGGGCAACGGCACGGCGAACGGAACGTCGATCGTCCTGTGGTCGTGCAACGGGGGAACGAACCAGAAGTGGAGCCGCAACTGAGCGAACCGGGCCTCTGCGCAGGCCGGTTGCCGCCGATGGGCGGGTGACCGGGTCGACGGGACACCGGTCGGCGATCGGGCCGGGGAATCCGGCCGGCCGAGCGGGCCGGATCCTGCGCGGCCGAGCGGGCCCGGTCTTTCCGCGGCCGAGCGGGCCGGGGAAAACCGGGTGCGCGGCTCGCGCCCGGTTCCCTACACTCGCCACGGAATCACGCACCGCCTCTTCCGGCGCCGTGCGTGTCGTGACGAACGAGGGGAGCCGGGCCGTGCGTTACCGCACCGCTGTCGTCGTTCCCCGGTCACAGTACGAGGTGATCCTCGTGTCCTGGCGGGCCCGGTACCGGCTGCGCGGCCGGAACCGGATGCCCGCGACGACTTTCTGACCTCCGCCCGCACGCCGGCGACCGCCTGCCCGGTCGCCGTGCCCGCTGCCCGCCGGAGGTCCGCCACCGCCTGAACGCAGGTGTGTCGTCCGGGATATCGCGCCGACCCGTTTCCGGATCGTCCGAAAGGCCCTGGGCCGTGCGTACCGACCTTCGCCCTCACCTCACCGACCCCCTCGCCGCCGTCCGCAACCTGGGCATCCTCGCCCATGTCGACGCCGGGAAGACCACCGTCACCGAACGGATCCTCTACCTCACCGGGACCACCCACAAACGGGGCGAGGTCCATGACGGCACCACCGTCACCGACTTCGACTCCCAGGAGCGCGACCGCGGCATCACCATCTTCGCCGCGGCTGTCAGCTGCGCCTGGGACGGCCACCGGATCAACCTGATCGACACCCCCGGCCACGTCGACTTCTCCGACGAGGTGGAGCGCTCGCTCCGTGTCCTCGACGGCGCCGTCGCGGTGTTCGACGCCGTGGCGGGCGTGGAGCCGCAGAGCGAGTCGGTGTGGCGGCGGGCCGACCGGCACGGCGTCCCGCGGATCGCCTTCGTGAACAAGCTGGACCGCGCCGGCGCCGACCTCGACACCGCGGTCGCGTCGATCCGGGACCGGCTGCATCCGGCGCCGCTGGTCGTCCAGCTGCCGATCGGTACGGAGGACGCCTTCACGGGCGTGGTCGATCTGCTCCGGATGCGCGCGCTGGTGTGGGCCGACGGCGCCGAGTCGGCCGAGGAGATCCCGGTGCCGCAGGACCTGCTGGAGGAGGCCCGACGGCGACGCCGGCTGCTGGAGGAGGCGGTGGCAGAACTCCATCCGGTGGCCCTGGAGGAGTTCTGCGCCCGCTCCGCCCTCTCGGCGCGGACCCTTTCGGCCGCGCTGCGCGACCTGACCCGTACCGGGGAGGGCGTGGTGGTGCTGTGCGGCTCGGCCTACCGCAACCGCGGGATCGAACCGCTGCTGGAGGCCGTGGTGGCCTACCTGCCCTCGCCGCTCGACGTGCCCGCCGTCCGCGGCACGCACGGCGGCGCGGAGCAGGAACGGGCGGCGGACCCGCAAGCGCCGTTCGCGGGGCTGGTGTTCAAGGTGAGCGCCACCGCCACCGGACGCATGACGTATCTGCGTGTCTACGCGGGCACGGTGGAGAAGGGACAGACGGTGGTGGACGTGGGCACGGGACGCACCGAGCGGATCGGACGGATCCTTCGCGTCCGGGCCGACCGCCACGCGGAGCTGGAGCGCGCGGTGGCCGGTGACATCGTCGCCGTGATCGGGCCGAAGTCCGCACGGGCCGGCGCGACCCTGTGCGCGCCCGCGGCGCCGTTGCTCCTCGAACCGCCGGTCGTAGCCGACCCGGTGGTGTCCGTGGCGGTCGAGGCACGCAGGAGCACCGAGACCGAACGACTGGTGTCGGCGCTGGCGCGGCTGGCCGAGGAGGACCCCTCGCTGGTCGTCCGCACCGACCCCGAGACCGGGCAGACGGTGCTGTCGGGCATGGGAGAACTGCATCTGGAGGTGGCGGTGGAGAAGATCCGGCGCGCCCACGGGCTCGATGCCGCCGTGGGGCGGCCGAGGGTGGCCTACCGGGAGACCGTGGCCCGCGGGGTGTCGGGTCTGGTGTACCGGCATGTCAAACAGGACGGCGGCGCGGGGCAGTTCGCCCATGTCGTTCTCGACGTGGAGCCGCTGGGGGCCGACCCCGGTGGCGTCGAGGGGAGTCCGGCGGGCTTCGTGTTCGCTTCGACGGTCGTCGGCGGCCGGGTCCCGCAGGAGTACGTCCGTGCCGTGGAGGCGGGCTGCCGGGACGCGCTCGCCGAGGGTCCCCTCGGCGGTCACCCGGTGACCGGGCTGCGTGTCACCCTCACGGACGGGGCGACGCATGCGAAGGACTCCTCGGAGATGGCGTTCCGCGCGGCCGGCCGGTTCGGGCTGCGTGAGGCACTGCGCGCCAGTGCGATGCTCCTGCTGGAACCGGTGGTCGAGGTCACCGTCACCGTGCCCGAGGACGCGGTGGGCGGGGTGCTCGGCGACCTCGCGGCCCGGCGCGGCCGGGTCTCCGGCACGCTCACCCGGGTGGGTACGTCGGTGATCACCGCCACCGTGCCGCTGGCCGAACTCTTCGGCTACGCGACCCGGTTGCGCAGCCGGACCCAGGGCCGGGGTGTCTTCACCACCCGCCCCACCGGCCTCGCACCGGCGCCCTCGCAAGAGGCCTCGGCCCGGTAGCCGCGAGCGGTCCCACTCCTGACGACGGCCCCGCCCCGACGAGGGCGGGGCCGTTCCCGCTCTCGTCGGGCGAGGCCGTCCTCGCTCACGACGGTTGCGACCGCCCATCGCCGGGGGGGAGAGAGAGGCGGAGAGCGGCCGTTCGTGTCCTCAACGGCGCGTGCGGACCCGGGTCTCGCGCGGCGGGCGGACGAACTGGAGTTCCAGTGCGGCCGGTGGCGCGGCTACGCCCGGCCCTCCGGCGGCGGCCCAGGCCAGCAGTTCGTCCGTGCAGTCGTCGTCCATGGCGAAACCGATCCAGGTCGGCCGGCCGCCCGCGCGCCGCCCGTCACCCGACGGCTGCACCACGATCACGTTCGCCTGGTCGCAGGGCCCGAGACAATCCGTCGTCCGCACGGCGAACCGTCCCCCGGACACCTCGGCACCGGCCCGCAGCCGCTCCAGCTGCCAGGCGTGATCGCTGTCCGGGAACTTGCGCGGGTCGCCGCAGCAGCAGCCCCGGCAGACGACGAGGGTGCACGGCCGCGAACGGGCGGCACCGATCGCCGCCGTACGGACACGTTCACGCGGGGCGTCGGCGGGCACGTGGTGAGGCCTTTCCTTCGGGGATCCGAACGACTCCGCGCGCGATGGCTCGCGCGCGGAGTGCCCGGTGCGCGGAGGCGATGCCCCGGACACCGATGATCACCGTACGAGACGCGCCCCACGCGCCGGCGACCGCCCCGTGCGCCCGGCATTCAGCCCATCTGGTCCTCGTCCGAGAGGTGTTCGACCGTCTTTCCGGTCTCGGTGAAGGTGCGGGTCACGTGGCCCGAGGAGTAGACCCACAGGATGCGCAGCGGGCGGTCGCCGACGTTCCTGAAGAGATGCGGGACCGGGGAGGGGACGTACGTGGTGTCGAAACGGGTCAGTTTCGTCACCTCGCCGTCGACGACCACCTCCGCCTCGCCCTCGATGACCGTCGGGGCAGGAACCTGGCGCAGGCTCTCTGTGACGGGGGACCGAGGCTGCCGTCGCCACTGTGTCCGGTGGGATGCCAGCGAGCCGACGCATCCGGTCCGAACCGGCGTCGTCCGACCGCAGGCCCGTGATTGGCCGAAGGCGTTGTCCTCGGGCGGGGCGCCCGCCGTCCATTCGGTGGGATTCGGCAAGGACGGGCGGCTACCGGCCACCGGCAGCGGGGATTTCGGCGTTGCAGCTGACGGCAGGCGACATCGCCCGCCCCCGAGGTACCCCTGCGCTCAATCGGTCCCGCTCGCCCCGGTGCCCACGGCCCGCCCTACATGCCCCGCTATGAGGGCGTAGATCTCCCGGGCCCGGGTGTCGTCCGTGCCGTCGTATCCGTGGTCCGCCTTCGGCACGTCGATGTGACCGGCCAGAGCGCCCGCCCTCCGCAGCCGTTCCGCGTAGCGCTCGCCCTCCGGTTTGAGGAGGTCGAACTCCGCGGTCACGAGGAGGGCGGGCGCGATGCCGTTCAGATCCCAGGTGTCCGACGGATGCGCCGGCGACACCAGCGGGTCGGAGCGCTCACGCGGGTTCGGCACGTAGGAGGAGTCGAAGACCTCGCCCATCCAGGGACGCAGCACGGGCCGGGGAATGGGCGCCGGTTTGTCCTTGACGCTCGTCACCAGGTCGAGCGGCGGGTAGTGCAGGACCTGCAGGGCGATCGCGGGTCCGCCCTCCTTCAGAGCCTGGCGGGCCGCGGCCGCGGCGAGCCCGCCGCCCGCGCTCTGCCCGCCGATCGTGAGGCGGCTGCCGTCCCAGCCCTGTTCGGCGCCGTGCTCGGCGATCCACCGTACGACCTCGAAGGCCTGCCGGGGTGGCGCGGGGAACGGGTACTGCGGTGCGACCACGTAGTCCACGTTGACCACGACGACACCCGCCGTGGCGGCGAGGCAGCGGCACAGCGGGTCGTCCAGTTCCGTCAGCGGCATCACATAGCCGCCGCCGTGGAAGTTGACGTGCACCGGCGGTGGCGGCCCCTCGGACGCAGGCAGGTACACCGTGGCGCGGGCCGGGGCGACCGTGGTCGGGATCGTCAACTCTCTTGTGCGGCGCTGGAATTCCGGCAGGCGGGCGTGCGACGCGGCGGCGGAGCCGCGTCCGGCCGACCGCCGGTCCGCGAGCACGGCGAGCCGCTGCAGGGACCTGGCGGCCAGGGAGGCCACCGCCGGACGGGCGAGGAGAGACATACGGGTCCGTTCGTCGAGGCGCTCGGGCTCTATTCGAAGGCGCAGCCGGGGTTGGGGGAGTCCTCGGAGAAGGGCGCGCCGTGCGGCAGTACGTAGAGGACGTCCAGGACCAGGGGCTTCGTGCCGAGGTTGCGGCCGATGTGGACGTTCGTGGGGCCGGACGGCTCGGTGAGGGAGTCGCCGGCCCGGTAGAGACCGTCCTTCGCGCACGTCGAGTCGAAGTGGCTGAGGGTGCCCTGCTTGACGTATCCGTACAGCGGGCCGTCGTGGTAGTGCCAGCCGGTCGCCTGGCCGGCCGGGATGGTGATCTCCCGGAGGATGTAGTCCGTGCCGTCGACGGTGGTCTGCGCGATGGTCCTGCCGCTGACCCCGGGGCCGGGCGGAGTCGCGTGAGCGGGAACGGCGACGAGCGACAGACACAGGGCCGCTATCCCTGCCGACCCGGTGCGGAGCAAGGCGCGCATGCGGTAAGTCCCTTCGACCGAAGGCGAGTTGGCGTTCCGTCGCCCGGCCCTGCGGGTCGCGGCGGTCGCAGTTCATGGTGAGGCCGTCACCTCCGCGCCACAACCCGGTGGCGGCAGATGTGTCACTCACGCACGGCAACCCGGTTGCCGCGGGGGATGGGAGTGCTCGTTCGGCCGGCCCCGGGCACGCGCGTGGCTGCCCGAAGCGTGTCGGCAACATACCGAACAAAATTGTTGACAATCTTGTTGGTCTAGATTTACGTTCGACAGGCACTCACTCAGGGAGGGCAGCAATGCAGAAGGAAGCCCGTCCAGGCACCGGCGAGCAGGCCAAGCAGCACGCGTTGGTGCAGCTGCGGCAGGCGATTCTGCGCGGAGAGATGGCACCGGCCCAGCGGCTGGTGGAGAACGAACTCGCCGAGCAGTTCGGTGTCACCCGGGCCAGTGCCCGCGCGGCGCTGATCGAGCTGGAATCGGAGGGACTGGTCGAGCGGATCCGCAACCGTGGATCACGCGTCCGGGTGGTGACCGTGGAGGAAGCGGTCGCCATCACCGAGTGCCGTATGGCGCTCGAAGGCCTCTGCGCCGCCAAGGCGGCCGCCCTGGCCACCGACGACCAGCTCGCCGAACTGGCCGACCTGGGCGCCGCCATGGTCAAGGCGGTCGCCGACGGCGAACCGGTCACCTACTCCGAGCTCAACCACGAAGTACACGCCCGGATCAGGGAGTTCTCCGGCCAGCAGACGGCTGTGGGACTCCTGGAGCGGCTCAACGCCCAACTGGTGCGCCACCGGTTCCAGTTGGCGCTGCGCCCCGGTCGTTCGCAGCAGTCCCTGAGTGAACACCTGGCCATGATCGAGGCGATCGCGGCCAGGGACCCGCAGGCGGCCGAAGCGGCCGTCCGCGCTCACCTCGGCAGTGTGATCGAAGCGCTGCGCGACTGACGTGCCGCGCGGCGACGCGCGGTACGACGGACAGCCGAGGCGGGCGCCCACCTGTCCACCAAGGAGATTGCTGCAATGACGCACGGCAACGCGCCCGCCGCCCCCGAGCCCCCGGCCCCGCCCGGACAGGGGGGACGCCCTTCACGATCGACACTGGTCGTCACCGCGCACGCCGGAGACTTCGTGTGGCGGGCCGGGGGAGCCATCGCCCTGGCTGCCTCCCGGGGGGAGAAGGTCACCGTCGCGTGCCTGACCTTCGGCGAGCGCGGCGAGTCCGCCAAGGCCTGGCGGGAGGGCAGGAAGCTCGACGAGATCAAGGCGATACGCCGCGAGGAGGCCGAGGAGGCCGCCGCCACGCTCGGCGCCGCGGTCCGCTTCTTCGACGCGGGCGACTACCCGCTGACCGCCACCGCCGAGCTCACCGACCGGCTGGTGACGGTCTACCGCGAGACCCAGCCGGACGTCGTGCTCACCCACCCGACCGAGGACCCGTACAACTGCGATCACCCGGCCGCCAACCGCATGGCGCTGGAGGCCCGCATCCTCGCCCAGGCCATCGGCTACCCCGGCGAGGGCGAGATCATCGGCGCCCCGCCCGTCTTCTACTTCGAGCCCCACCAGCCCGAGATGAGCGGCTTCAGGCCCGAAGTCCTCCTCGACATCACCGAGGTGTGGGAGACCAAGCGCAAGGCGATGGAATGCCTCGGCGCCCAGCAGCACCTGTGGGACTACTACACCGACCTCGCCGTACGCCGAGGGGTCCAGCTCAAGCGCAACGCGGGCCCCAACCTGGGCCTGGCCCACCGGACCAGGGCCGAGGCGTACATGCGTCCCTTCCCGCAGATCGCGAAGGAGCTGGCATGAGCGGTGTGATCGTCACCGGCCCGCCGAAGGCGGACGCGAAGGACGTCGAGGCGATCGCCGGATACGGCACCGCGACCGTGCACGAGGCGATGGGCCGCACCGGTCTGCTCGGCACGCGTCTGCGCCCCATCCAGCAGGGCGTCCGCGTCGCGGGCACCGCGGTCACCGTGCTGTCCTGGCCCGGCGACAACCTCATGATCCACGCCGCCGTCGAGCAGTGCGGCGAGGGCGACATCCTGGTCGTCACCACCACCTCGCCCTCCACCGACGGCATGTTCGGCGAGCTGTTCGCCACCGCGCTGCACCGGCGCGGCGTGCGCGGCCTGGTCATCAACGCCGGTATCCGGGACACCGCCGAACTGCGCGCCATGGGCTTTCCCGCCTGGTCCGCCGCGGTCAGCCCGCAGGGCACCGTGAAGGCGACCGGCGGCTCCGTCAACGTTCCGGTGGTGCTCGGCGGCCAGATCGTCCGGCCCGGCGACGTGATCCTCGCCGACGACGACGGCGTGGTGTGCGTGCCCCGCGAGGACGCCCGCACGGTCGCCGAGGCGTCCGAGGCACGCGAGCGGAAGGAGGCGCTGGCCCGCGCCGCCTTCCTCGAAGGCGAACTCGGCCTGGACCGCTACGGGTTGCGCGAGACCCTCGTACGCATGGGCGTGACGTACACGTCGTACGACGAGTACGTCCGGGACGGAGCCGCGCCATGAACGGGCCCGAGAAGGTCCGCTGCATGCTTCTGCGCGGCGGCACCTCCAAGGGGGCCTACTTCCTGGCCGGTGACTTGCCCGCCGACCCCGCCGAACGCGACGGCCTGCTGCTGCGCGTGATGGGCAGTCCCGACCCGCGCCAGATCGACGGCCTGGGCGGCGCGCACCCGCTGACCAGCAAGGTGGCCGTGGTCTCGGTCTCCGCCGACCCCGCCGCGGATATCGACTACCTGTTCCTCCAAGTCGCCGTCGAGAAGGCCGAGGTGTCGGACCGTCAGAACTGCGGCAACATCCTCGCAGGGGTCGGCCCGTTCGCCGTCGAACGCGGACTCGTCGAACCGGGGGAGGGCCGTACCTCGGTACGCATCCGCATGGTCAACTCGGGGGATCTCGCCATCGCGAGTTTCTCCACCGGGGGCGGGCGCGTGGTCTACGAGGGCTCCGCCGAGATCTCCGGAGTGCCGGGGACAGCGGCGCCCGTGGTGATCGAATTCCCGCGGGGAAGCGCCCCGTTGCTACCCACCGGCCGCGCCCGGGACCTCGTCGCCGACACCCCGGTGACGTGCGTGGACAACGGCATGCCGACCGTGCTGATCGCCGCGTCCTCGCTGGGCGTCACCGGGTACGAGAGTCCGAAGGACCTGGAGGCGGATCAGGCTCTGGCCGCCCGGCTCCGCGAGATCCGCCTGGAAGCGGGCAAGCTGATGGGACTCGGGGACGTCGAGAACGCCACCGTGCCCAAACTGACCCTGCTCGCTCCACCCCGGTCCGGCGGGGCCGTCATGACCCGCACCTTCATCCCGGTGCGCTGCCACACCTCCATCGGCGTCCTCGGCGCAGCGAGCGTCGCCGCCGGGCTGCGCGTCGAGGGCGGCGTCGGACACGCCGTGGCACGGCTGCCCGACCGCGGCGACCGGCTGCGTATCGAACACCCCACCGGATTCCTCGACATCGAAGCCGGTGTCGAGTACGGCCCCGGGGATGCCTCACCCGTGGCCCGGCGCACCGCCGTCGTCCGCACCGCACGCAAGATCTTCGACGGCACGGTCTTCCCCCGGCCGGCCGGAGCCGCACATCACCCTTAAGGAGGCCCCATGGCCCCGCCGCTCGGCGACATCGCCCACCTCGGGCACGTCGAACTGCTCACCCCCGACCTGGACGCCAGTGTCCGCTTCTTCACGGAGTACCTCGGTCTGACCGAGAACGGCCGCTCCGGGGACTCCGTCCATCTGCGGACCTGGGACGACTACGAGCACCACAGCCTGACCCTCACCCCCCACACGACCTCGGGCATCCGCCGCACCGCCCTGCGCGCCTCCAGCGAGGAGGCACTCCAGCGCCGGGTCAAGGAGATCGAGAGCGCCGGCCGCGAGGGCCGCTGGGTGAACGATGAGCCAGGCCTCGGCCCGGTCTACGTCACCACCGACCCCGACGGCCACGAACTCGCCCTGTACTGGGAGAGCGAGTGGTACCGGGCGCCCGACCATCTGAAGCCCGGTCTGAAGAATCAGCCGCAGGCCAAGCCCGGCCACGGGGTCGGCGTACGACGCCTGGACCACGTGAACTACCTCGCCTCCGACGTCGCCGCCAGCGGAGACTTCGTCCGTGACGCGCTCGGGGCCCGCCCGACCGAGCAGATCCAGCTCGACAGCGGCCGGATCGCGGCCCAGTGGCTGACCTTCAGCAACAAGTCGTACGACGTCGTCTACACGGAGGACTGGACGGGTTCGAGCGGGCGCCTGCACCACATCGCGTTCGCCACGGACACCCGCGAGGACATCCTGCGTGCCGCCGACCTCGCCATCGACACCGGTGTCTTCATCGAGACGGGCCCGCACAAGCACGCCATCCAGCAGACGTTCTTCCTGTACGTCTACGAACCCGGCGGCAACCGCATCGAGCTGTGCAACCCGCTCACCCGGCTCGTCCTGGCCCCCGACTGGCCGCTGATCACATGGACCGAGGACGAGCGGAAGAAGGGCCAGGCCTGGGGGCTGAAGACCATCGAGTCGTTCCACACCCACGGCACGCCGCCCATCGGCTGACCGGCACCCCGGCAGCCGTCCATGGGCTGGCCGGCACGCTCGGCAGCCGCTCATCGGATGGCCGGCACGCTCGGCAGCCGCTCATCGGCCGACTGCCATCCGTGGGAACCGCGCATCGGGCCCCGGGTCGGCATCGGTTGCGGCCGTCTGTCGGCTCAACGCCCGCGGCAGCCGTCTGCCGGCTGACCGACTGAGCGGTTGATTCCAGCCAGCGCAGGCGCGCGGGCGGCACCGGAATGTGTGCCGCCCGCATCCGTTTCACCTGGTTCTCAGCTGTCTGTGCGGCGGTCGCGGAGGGTGGCCTGATTGTTTCCTAGATTGTTGACAAAAGCGTTGACACTTCGGGAGCTCACTCCTTAGCGTCTGTCGCACAATCGGGTCAGCCGCACGAGCCGCGTCGACCCGCATCCCCGATCCCCTTCCAGGGCCCACGCCTCCTGGACGAGAGGAAACAACGATGTCCTCCTCCCTCGCCCTGCCCGCTCGCGGCGGCAGCAGACTGGCCGCGATCGTCGTCGGCCTCTGCTGGCTGGTCGTCCTCTTCGACGGCCTCGACATGTTCATCTACGGCTCCGTGCTGCCGCACATGCTGGAGACGAAGGCCCTCGGCATCGACCCCGGCAAGGCCGGCGACGTCGGCTCCTACGCCACCTTCGGCATGCTGATCGGCGCCCTGTCCTCCGGCACCGTCAGCGACTGGGTCGGCCGCAAGAAGACGATCATCTGGTCGACCGCCGTGTTCTCCCTGGCCTCCGCGGTCTGCGCGTCGGCCGCCGGCCTGGGTGTTTTCAGCCTCGGCCGCTTCCTGGCCGGCCTCGGCCTCGGCGGCCTGCTGCCGAGCGCGATCACCATGGTCACCGAGTACGCGCCGAAGGGCCGCCGCGCCCTGATCGTGGGTTCCCTGATGACCGCTCACCAGGCCGGCGGCATCGTCGCCGGATTCGTGGCGCTCGGGACGGGCGACTGGCGTGTCTCCTTCTGGATCTGCGTGATACCGCTGTTCATCGGGGTGCCGCTCGCGGCGGTGTACCTGCCCGAGTCGATGGCCTTCCTCCAGGCCAAGGGCCGCACCGACGAGGCCCGCGCGCTCGCCGACCGCTACGGCGTCGGCCTGGCCGCCCGTGCCGAGGAGCGCCGGGCCGCGGCCGACCGCTTCAGCGCCGTCACCGCCCTGTTCCGTGGCGGCCGCTGGGTCCAGACGCTGCTCTTCTGGGTCGCGTCCTTCGGCGGTCTCCTCCTGGTCTACGGCGTCTCGCAGTGGCTGCCCTCACTGATGAAGGCCAACGGCTACAACCTCGGGTCCTCGATCGGCTTCGTGATCGTCATCAACCTCGGCGGCATCGTCGGCATGCTGATCGGCGGCCGCCTCACCGACAAGTTCGGCGGTTCGCTGATCTCCGCGATCTGGTTCGGCGCCACCGCCGTCGGGATCTACTCCCTCAGCTTCAAGATGGCGCTGCCCCTCACCTACACCGTCGTCTTCCTGACCGGACTCTTCCTCTTCTCGGCGCAAGCCATGATTTATGCGACGGTGGCGCACCGTTCCGAGGACGACAACCGTGCCACCGCGGTCGGCTGGACCTCCGGCATGGGACGCTTCGGCGCCGTCTTCGGCCCCTGGCTCGGCGGTCAGCTGCTCGCCACCGGCTCGACCACCGCGGGCTTCACCGCCTTCGCCCTCGCGGGCGTCTTCTCCCTGGTGTTCGTCAGCCTGACCGGCCTGCGCCGCGTCCAGGTGACGCCCCCGAGCTCCGTGCGACACCAGGAGCTGACCGCCACCGGCTGACCGGAGCGGCGTGGAACCGGCGTCCGGGCGGGGCCTGAAGAAGGGCCCGCCCGGACGCCCTTGCGTACGGGGTGCGTCGGAGGGAGGAGCCGCCTCCCCCGCCGCGGAACCCCTTCCTGCCGGCGGGCCCCGGCGTCGCTCCCTGCCGCCGGGCCGCGGTGTCCTTCCCGACCGCCGGGCCACAACGGCCTTCCCGACCACCCGTGGCCCGCATATTCCCGTTGCCCCGTTCGTCCCGGGGTGCTGGAGTGACCCCATGGATCACGTTGCGGTACTGGCCCTCTTCGACCGGGACATGCGGGAACGCGCACGGCCCGACGCGCCGGGCGCCCGGGTCGAGCGCGTCGGCAAGGTGGTGCGCCAGTTCGGCGCAGACAAGGGCTGGAACGGGGTGCTCTGGTCCGACCTGGACGAGACGAGCGCCGACGCGGCCATCGCCGAGGAGGTGCGGTTCTTCTCCGGACTCGGGGGCGGCTTCGAGTGGAAGCTGTACGGTCACGACCGGCCGGAGGACCTGGGGCAGCGGCTGCGGGCGGCGGGCTTCGTCGCCGAGCCCGAGGAGACGCTGATGATCGCCGAGCTGGGCGATCTGGCACTCGACGTCGAACCGCCCGAGGGCGTACGGCTGTTGCCGGTCACCGACCGCGCGGGCATCGCCCTCATGGCCGACGTCCATGAGCAGGCATTCGGCGGCGACAGCACCCTCCTGCGCCACCAACTGCTCGCCCAGCTCACCGGCGACGCGGACACGGTCGTCGCCGTTGTGGCCCTCGCCGGCGACGTTCCCGTCAGCGCGGCCCGCATGGAACTCCCGCCAGGGGCCAGGTTCGCCGGACTGTGGGGCGGCGGCACCGTCGAGGCCTGGCGGGGCCGCGGTATCTACCGCGCCCTCGTCGCCCACCGCGCCCGGGTCGCCGCGGAGCGCGGCTACCGCTACGTCCAGGTCGACGCCTCCAGCCAGAGCCGTCCGATCCTCGCCCGGCTGGGCTTCCAGCCGCTCACCACGACCACCCCGTACGTCTACGAAGGGTGACGCCGGTCGCCGTCCGCGGGGGGCGGCACGGGCCGATGTCACATCCCCGCGTCCGTGATCCGTCGCATCGGTATGACGACGAAACAGAGCATTCTCCTGGCCGGCGCGAGCGGTGTTCTCGGCCGGCACATCACCCGGGCCCTGACGGAAGCGGGCCATGAAGTCACCGGCCTCGGACGCGGCCCCGCCAACGATGTCAGGGCCGATCTGATGGACCGCGACGCGCTGCTGCGGGCCGTCGACGGCCGGCACTACGACACGGTCGTGCTGGCCGCGACCGCTCTGCGCAAGGCGCCCCTGCGCCACCGCGACATGCACGCGACCGACGCGCTGCGCGTCGACGGTACCGCCCACCTGATCGAGGCCGCGAGGGCCACCGGCGCACGCCGGCTCGTCGCCGAGTCGATGGTCTTCGGATACGGATTCGGGGACCACGGGGACCGTGTCGTCACCGAGTCCGACACGTTCGGCCCGCAGGGGACCACGCTCGAACTGGAACGGCACCTCGCGGCGATGCGCATCAAGGAGCGACTCGTCTTCGGGGCCGCCGGCCTGGAGGGGATCGCACTGCGCTTCGGCCTCTTCTACGGCGCGGGTGGCACCGACGCCCTGTTGCCCATGCTGCGCGGGAGGCGGCTCCCCGTGGCCGACGACCACGGCCGGGTCCTGCCGTGGGTCGACCTCGCGGACGCGGCCCGCGCGGTGGCCGCCGCCGTGGACCACGGCCGCCCGGGGCAGGCGTACAACGTCGCCGACCGTACGCCGCTGGGCTTCGCGGCCCATGTCCGGGCCGTGGCCGAGGAGTTCGGCCTGCCGAAGCCGATGACCGTACCGCTGTGGATGATGAAGCCCATGTCGTACGCGCAGGTCGTGATGCGTACGACCCTGCGGGTGTCATCGGCGAAGGCGGAACGGGAACTGGGCTGGACGCCCGCGCACCCGTCCGCCTACGACGGTCTCGCCGCCCTCAACGCGGCCGCCTGACCCTGCCGGGCACCCCGGACCCCGGACCCTCAGAGGTCGAGTCGGTACTCCAGCTCCCGGTGGGTGGGCAGATAGCCGAGTGCGTCGTTGATGCCCAGCATCGGCGCGTTGCTGTCGGCCGTGTCGGTCAGCAGGCCGGTCAGCTCGGGGTACCGCAGACGGGTCCGGCGGATCGACTCCGCCTTCATCCACAGTCCGAGGCCGTGGCCGCGGTGCTCGGGAAGGACACCCGTTCCGTAGTGCTGGGCGTCGCCCCGGCCGTCGCCCGGTACGACGAGTTCCGAGAAGCCGACGATCGAGCCGTCCGAGCGGTCCACCACGGCCACCGTGTGGAGCGCGTCGCCCCGTTCGAGCACGACCTCGGCCACCGCTACGACCCGCTCCACGTCCCAGACGTCGATGCCGTGGTCGCTGTCCTCCATCGGCATGTCGTCCATGGCCCGCCGGGAGCCGGCGTAGGTGTGCGCCAGGTCGGGCGGCACGACCCCGTCCCAGTGCGTCAACTCGTAGCCCGGATGCGGGCGTTCGGCGATCCCGGTCACGGTCTGGACGTCCGGGTTCGACAGCGGGAGGCGTGCGAATGTCAGGGCCAGTACGCGGCGGAACCCGCGCGCCGCGAGAAACGCGCCGCCGGGAGAGCCGGCCACGACCCGGGAGACCAGTGACCGCCGTTCGTCGCTCCGCGCGGCGGTGACGGCGGCGTCCAGGAGAGCGCCGCCCACGCCCGTGCGCCGCTCGGCGGGGTGTACGGCGATCTCCAGCTCGGCGCGATGGTTCTCACCCTCCCGGGTGAACAGCCGGAGGAACGCCGAGCCCACCGGGACCCCTTCGGGATCCGAGGCCAGCCAGGCCAGACGGCGGCTCGACGCGGTGGTCCCGGGATCGGTCAACGGCGTGATGCGTGGCGGCAAGGTCTCTCCGTGGCGTCGGGTGCGGGGTGTGAAGCCCGCAGACCGTAGCCGCACGCACCCGCGCTCCGCAACGGAATTCAGCAGCGCCACTACGTAGGTCATCCGGCACCCCGCACCAGGGCCCCGGACCGGTCCGCTGAGCCCCCGACACGGTTGAGCCCCGACACGGTTGCGTCCCGACCGATGGCCAGGGGCCGATGAGCCCGAGCCGCTCTGCGCCGGCTGATCGGCCCCGTCCGCTCAGCAGCGGCTGTTGAAGGGCCGGCCGATCAGCAGCGCTCGCTGGAGGGCCGGCCGATCAGCCCCGGCCGCTCAGTACCGGCCGATCAGCCCCGACCGCTGGAGTGCCGCGGCTCAGTGCCGCCCCCTGGTCCGGTCCAGCGCCGCGACGCCCAGCGCGGCGAGGCCTATCTGGATGAGCCACTCGATCCAGTCGACGCCCTTGGTGTCGGCGACGCCGAACGCGGCGGCGACCCCCGACCCGATGAAGGCGGCCACGATGCCGACCGCGATCGTCCACAGGATGCCGATGCGCTGGCGCCCCGGCACGACGAGCCGGCCCAGTACACCGATGATGATGCCGATGAGGATGGCACTGATGATGCCCGAGATCTCCATCTCCGCCCCTCTTGGTCGGTCCCCCGCAGTTATGTATCTGCCCGCTGCGGGCGGAGCCAGTCCGCTCCCGCGCACGCACCCCGTGGCGGACCCGTCCGGACCCTGTGCAGCCGCCATTTGGTCATGTACCGTTCAATGATCTGTTGAGCGGAGGACGGCCAACTTCCGTTCTACGCGCGCAGACTTAGCGCCCGCACCGCCTCTCCCCACTCTGACGGAGGTTCGCCGGATGCTCGGATTCAGGAAGTCCCGACACAGACTCACCACGGCACTGGCCGTGTTCGGACTGCTCATCACGGGCGCCGCCCTTCAGGCGGCCACCGCCCTCCCCGCCCACGCGGCCACCCCCCACCGCGTCCTGTTCGACAACGGCCACGCCGAGACCGCGGGCAACGCCGACTGGATCATCTCCACCAGCCAGCCCGACCCGCTCGGCCAGAACTCCAGCCCGACCTCGGAGACCTCCTGGACGGGCGCCCTGTCCTCCTGGGGTGTGGCCCTGCAGAAGTCCGGCAACTACAGCCTCAAGACACTGCCTTCGGGCTCCAGCCTCAGCTACGGCGGCAGTGCCGCGACCGACCTGTCGAACTTCGACGAGCTGGTGCTGCCCGAGCCCAACACGCTGTTCACCACCGCCGAGAAGACCGCCATCATGACGTTCGTCAAGAACGGCGGCGGCCTCTTCATGATCTCCGACCACACCGGCGCCGACCGCAACAGCGACGGCTACGACGCGGTCGAGATCTTCAACGACCTGATGACCAACAACAGCGTCGACAGCACCGACCCGTTCGGCTTCTCCATCGACACGCTGGACGTCAGCTCCGGCTATCCGGCCGCCATCAGCGACAGCACCAACACGATCCTGCACGGCGCGTTCGGCACCGTCACCAAGAGCCTGATCGCGGACGGGACCACGGCCACGCTCAAGCCGGCGGACAACTCGGCCGTCAAGGGCCTGCTCTACCGGTCCGGTTACTCCGGGAACACCGGCGCGTTCTTCGCGACCAGCACCTTCGGCAGCGGCAAGGTCGCCTTCTGGGGCGACAGTTCACCGATCGACGACGGCACCGGCCAGTCCGGCAACACCCTGTACGACGGCTGGAACGACACCGGCGCCACCAACGCCGCGCTCGCCCTCAACGCCACCGACTGGCTCGCGGGCACGAGCAGCAGCGGTGGTGGCGGCGGTACCTGCACGGCCGCGCAGGTGCTCGCCAACCCCGGCTTCGAGTCCGGCAGCACGTCCTGGACCGCCACCAGCGGAGTGATCACCAACAGCTCCACCGAGGCGGCTCGCACCGGCTCGTACAAGGCTTGGCTCAACGGCTACGGCTCGGCCAACACCGACACGCTCTCCCAGGCCGTGACCATCCCCTCGGGCTGCTCGGCCACACTGAGCTTCTATCTGCACGTGGACACGGCCGAGACGAGCACGAGTACGGCGTACGACACGCTCAAGGCCCAGGTCGTCAACAGCAGTGGCACTGTGCTGTCGACCCTGGCAACGTACTCGAACCTGAACGCCGCGTCCGGGTACACGCAGCGCACGTTCAGCCTCGGCACCGCTTACGCCGGGCAGACGGTCACGATCAAGTTCACCGGCGTCGAGGGCTCCACGCTCCAGACGTCGTTCGTCCTCGACGACACCGCGCTCAATGTGAGCTGAGCGCGAGCCGGACGAGGGGCGGGCCCGGAACCGGGTCCGCCCCTCGCGCCGTTCTACCGGGCCCGGACCGTCCGCTCCGGCGTGTTCCACCCGGAGACCCGGACCGCGGGCCCGGCGCCGTGCAGATCAGCCGTCCGGCAGGTCGCCGTCAGCGTCACCGACTCGCCCGGCCACAGGCTCACCTGGTTGTCGGACCACCGCACCGGCAGCACCGGCCTGCCCTTGGTGTCCACGAGATGCGCGTCGGTGAGGAGCGAGGGCGTCTTCCCGCTCCCTTCGTTGCGCAGGACGACCTTCGTCGTGGAGGTCCCGCCGGGCCCCGACGAGGTCGACACGGAGGCCGAAACCGGCACCCGCGCCATGGAGTTGAGCCCCTTGAGGTCCGCGTAGCCCGTCGTCGGCGTGTAGTACCAGTCGGTGTTCGCCCAGTCGATGGTGTCCGGCCGGGTCGACAGCCAGTACACGTTGCGGCTGACCTCCCTGCCCCCGGCGTCGCGCAGGACCAGCCGCGCGAGATACGTCGTCGAGAGACCGCTCACCGAGGACGGCACCGTGAGCGCGGTGCCGCGCGCCCCGTCGCCGCGCACGGTGAGTCCGGCCGCCGTCCTGTCGTACCTCTGTGTGCCGTCGGTGTCGAAGAGCGTGACGCGTGCAGTGAGTCCGGACGCGGACGCGTGCCGGTTGTTCACGACGACGACGGACCGGTTGTCGTACGAGTACTGGATGTGCAACGGCTCGTTGGCCTTCTTCGCTCCGAAGTAGGCCCCGCCCTGGTCGAGATAACGGTCCATCAACTGCCAGTGCAGCGAGGTCCATCCGCTGTCGAGCATCCAGTGGACGACCCCCGTCGAGGGCTTCGAGGAGTCGGTGGCGTTGCGTCCGTACGCCTCGAACTGCGCCCTCACGTTCTCGTACTGGGCGAGCTGCGCCTTGCGTACGTAGTCGGTGAGACCGGTCGGCGCGCCGTATCGGCCGGCCAGGGCGGCGTCGTAGATCTTGAGGGTGCCGAAGACCGGGGAGGGAGAGCGGTGGTACTGCCTGACGTCCGGGTTCTTCCAGAGGGTGTCCAGTTCGGTGGGCGACATCATGCGGCGCAGGGTGTCGAGGGTGGGGATGTCGGGGCCCGCGCCGGTCTCGGAGTTGAAGCCGGTGGCTCCGCCCTCACGCTTGGCGTACCAGTAGCCCGGCGGGATCCAGTCGTAGGGCCCGGTCATCTTCATGCCCGAACTGCCCGACACGGGGGAGGACTTGTCGGATGCCGCGGCGACCACCGGGGTCGGCCAGTCGGCCGCCTTCAGCGCGTCGAGATAGGTCTTCTCGATCCTGGCATCCGGTGCGAAGTCACTGCCGATGAGGAAGGAGATGACACTCGGGTGGTCGCGCAGCCGGGCGGCCTCGGCGGCCATCGACGCCGCGGCGACCGGGTAGTCGGCGGCGGTCCATTTGTCGCCGGTCTCCGTGCCGTTGACCTGCCCCTCCCACTTGTCGCAGCACTCCCAGCCGGGCAGGGTGAGAATGCCGTAGCGGTCGGCGAGGTCGAAGAACTCGTCCGGCTCGATGTGGCCTTCGAGGCGGATGGTGTTGAGGCCCAGATCGAGCACGTACTTGAGCCGGTCCTCGACGTACCCGCGGTCCCAGCGCAGGAACTCGTCGGGGGACCAGCCGCCGCCCTTGATGAGCAGCCTGCGGCCGTTGACGCTGTACTGCCGGGCGCCGTCGGAGTTCAGGGGCGCCTTCACCTCGCGGACGCCGAAGTCCTCGTGCGCGGTGTCGGAGGCGGCACCGGCGACGGAGACGGTCAGATCGAGGCCGTACAGCGGCTGCCCGCCCATGCCCGCGGGCCACCACACCTTCGGTGACGTCAGGTGCAGACCCGGGACGTCGGACGGGGAGAAGGTGACCGCCTTCGTCTGGTGGGCCGCGAGCGGGACGCTCTTCGAGAAGGACACCGGGCCGATGCGGCCGGACACCGTGGCGGTGACGGCCGAGCCGGTCTCGTTGCGCGCCCGCGCCTTGACCGTGAGGTCCGCGGACCGAAGCGAGGGGACGTCGAGGCGGGTCAGCACATGCGTGTCGCGCAGCGCGACCGGGCCGCCGCGGCGGACGAGGACGTCCCGGACGATGCCCATGTTCTGGTCGGGCGGCGGCTGGAGCCAGTCGATCCAGCCCATGGTCAGGTTCTTGTTCGGGTCGTTGGGCCGGATACGGAAGGCGACCGTGTTGGTGCCCGCGCGCACCAGGGGGGTGATGTCCAGCTCGTGGTGCGTGTAGGCGCCGGCCACCTCGGCGGCGTCGGCGACCCGACGGCCGTTGACGTAGACGTCCGCCGCCGAGATCACCCCGCTGAAGTCGAGGTAACTGCGCTCGGAGGCGTCGGCGACCGTGAAGTCCGAGCGGTACCACCAGGGCACGGTGAAGTCGGCCTTCGGGATCTTCTGCTGGTTCGTCGAGTAGAACGGATCCGCGTACGTCCCGTGCGCGAGCAGCGCCGCGAGGACCGTGGAGCGGGGGCCGGCCGGGTACCAGCCGCTCACCCGATAGCCGGGGCTGGAGACGGCGGACGCCGGGTCGAGGACCTTGGCGCCGGACTGGATCGCGTACCCCGACAACGCCGTGGCGCTGCCCGGCGCGGAGGCCACCGGTGTGACGCGGACGTGTGGTGTGGCGGCCGTTCGGGGGTCGGGCCCGTCTGCCCACGCGCTCGCGGAGAGGGTGCACAGGAGGCCCAGGGCGACGGCGGCCGTGGCGAGGCGCCGCCGGGAGGCAGGGCGGTGGAACACGGTGATCTCCTTGGGGGTGGGGGGAGCATCCGCGCTTCGACACTGCAAGTTAGGAAACTTTACTAATCGGGACCACAAGCTAGGCCGGTGAGTAAGCCATGTCAATCACCGGCCACGTCCATCACCGGCGGGGCCTGCTCGGCCCCGGCAAGCCGCGCTCGGCCCCGCAACTCGCCGCACGCCGGCCGGGCCGACCGGGCCGACCGGGCCGGTCGTGCCAGCCGTGCCGGTCGTGCCAGCGGCGTCGGCCGTGCCGGCCGGGTCGGCCGTGCCGGTCGTGGCAGGCACCGTCACCCGTTCAAGAAGCCGACCTGCGCTCGAACACCACATCGCGTGCCGTCCCCAGAGCCGTGGCCACCGCGCCGAGCAGCACCGCGTCCTCGCCCAGACGGCCGGGTGCGATCCGCGGGCGCAGAGGTGTGAGGGCGCGCAGGGTCTCGCGGACGGGCCGCAGCAGCAGATCGACGCTGTGGCCGACCCCGCCGCCCAGAACGACCAGATCGGGATCGAGTACCGCCGTCGCGACCGCCACCGTGTGCGCGATCCGCTCACCTTCCAGCCGGACCGCCTCGACCGCGGGCCCGTGGCCCTCCCGCGCCGCGTCGAAGACGGCCTTCGCGGTCAGCTGCCCGGTCATCCCGAAGTGCCGGGCGGCTTCGACGACCGCCTCGCCGGACACCGCGTCCTCCAGGGTCCCGGGCTTGTGCCGGCCCGGCCACGGCAGGAAGCCGATCTCGCCGGCCCCGCCGTGCGCCCCCGTGAACAGCCGTCCCTCGCTGACGACACCCATGCCGAGGCCGGTGCCGATCATGATGTACGCGAACAGCCGGCTGCCGGCGCCCACCCCGTACGTGTACTCGCCGAGCGCCGCGAGGTTCGCGTCGTTGTGCACCTCCAGCGGGATGCCCAGTTCCTCCCGCATCCGGTCGAACAGCCCCGCCCGCCCCCACCCGGGCAGATGCATCGCGTACCGCACCCGGCGCTGCTTCTCGTCGTACACGCCCGGCGTGCCCACCACGGCGTGGGCCACCTCGTGCGCGCCGACACCGGAGTTGGCGACGACCTGCCGGGCGGTGGAGACCACGAGGTCGGCCATGGCGCCTGAGGTACGGGCGCGGTTGCGCACATCGGCGCGCGCGACCACCGCGCCGTCGAGATCGGCGACCGCAACGCGCAGCCAGCTGCGGCCGATGTCTATCCCCAGCGCGTACCCGGCCGCGGGGTCGGGGGCGTACAGGACGGCGACCCGGCCGCGCTCGGGAGCCTGCGTTCCGACCTCGTGGACGAGTCCCGCCTCCTCCAGCGCGGCGAGCGCGCTGGAGACCGTCGGCTTGGACAGCCCCGTCTCGCGGGCGAGTTGCGCGCGCGAGGCGGCACCGCCGGTGCGCAGCCGGTCGAGGAGCAGCCGCTCGTTGGTGCTGCGCAGCCGCCGGCGGTTCCAGGGCTGTTCGGGCTGCTCTGCGGCGTCGCTGGCGGGCATCGCACCATTCTCACTCATTCATGACGCCCCCTTGACGTGCTTAGTAAGGCTCCTTAACTTTATCGCCCAGTCAGCCTCGCCGGGCGAGCCGAGGGGAGCCCGGCGCCGGCCGGTCACCCGCCGCCCTTGATCCGTCGGCCGCCATCGAGGCCGGCCGTCACCTCGTACCTCTCCCCGCGTCCTGTCCTGAGGAGGACCCGTGTCCGGTACCCCGCCACCCACCGGCGGTTTCGTCCGTCGTGTCGGCCTGTTCCAGGCCACCGCCATCAACATGAGCCAGATGTGCGGCATCGGGCCGTTCGTGACGATCCCGCTGATGGTCGCCGCGTTCGGCGGCCCACAAGCCGTCATCGGCTTCGTCGCGGGCGCCCTGCTGGCACTTGCCGACGGACTCATCTGGGCCGAACTCGGCGCCGCCATGCCCGGTTCCGGCGGCAGTTACGTCTATCTGCGCCAGGCCTTCCAGTACCGCACCGGACGTCTGATGCCGTTCCTGTTCGTGTGGACGGCGATGCTCTTCATCCCGCTGATCATGTCCACCGGGGTGGTCGGCTTCGTCCAGTACCTGGGCTATCTGGCCCCTGACATGGGCAAGACCACCGGCGACCTCGTCGGGCTCGGCATGGTCGCCCTCGTCGTCCTCCTGCTGTGGCGGGGGATCGAGCACATCGCGCGGATCACCGCCGTCATGTGGGCCGTGATGATCACCTCGGTCCTCCTCGTGATCGTCGCCGCGGCCACCGACTTCAGCGCCGACCTCGCCTTCACCTACCCGGCACACGCCTTCGAGCTGTCCAGCGGTACCTTCTGGGTCGGCTTCGCCGCGGGCCTGACCATCGGCATCTACGACTACCTCGGCTACAACACCACCGCGTACATGGGTGCCGAGATCAAGGACCCCGGCCGCGTCCTGCCCCGCTCCATCATCTACTCGATCCTCGGCATCATGGCGATCTACCTGCTGCTCCAGATCGGCACCCTCGGTGTCATCGACTGGCACCGGATGAAGGACCCCGGCGACATCGCCTCCACGTCGGTGGCCTCGGCGGTCATGGAGGAGACCTGGGGCAAGGGGGCCGCCGACACCGTCACCGTCCTCATCCTGATCACCGCGTTCGCCTCGGTCTTCACCGGGCTGCTCGGCGGCTCGCGGGTGCCCTACGACGCCGCCCGCGAGCGCGTCTTCTTCCGCCCGTACGCCAAGCTGCACCCCAAGCACCGCTTCCCGATGCTGGGTCTGGCCACCATGGGCGTCATCTCGGCGATCGGGTTCCTGATCGGCCGCCACACCGACTTCGCCACCCTCATCCAGCTGCTGACCACGGTCATGGTCATCGTCCAGGCGCTGGCCCAGGTCGTTGCCCTGTCCGTGCTGCGCAGGCGGCAGCCGGGCCTGCGCCGCCCGTACCGGATGTGGCTCTACCCGGTGCCGAGCTTCCTGGCCCTCGCCGGCTGGCTCACCATCTATGGCTACGCGGACAAGAACTCCCCGGGCCGCCACCCCATCGAGTGGTCGCTGGCCTGGCTCGCCCTCGGCCTCGTCGCCTTCGCCATCTGGGCGCGCCTGGAGAAGGTGTGGCCGTTCGGCCCGAAGGAGATCACCGAGGAGTACCTGACGGCACCGGCCCCGGAGACGGAGCCCGCCGGGGCATGACAGGTACGTGCGCCCCCGGGCAGGTGACGCCGGGGGGCGCGCCGGGATCCCGGGATCCCGGGCCTCCGGGCCTCCGGGCTTTGGGACCTCCGGGTCTCTGGTCCTTCGGGTCTCTGGGTCTCCGGGCCTCGGGGCTTTCGGACCTCCGGATCTCCGGGCCTTCGGGCCTTCGGACTTCCGGGCCGGGCCTTCGGACCACCGGCCCTCCGGCCGGCGGCGGCCACGGTGGACGGTCATGGCCGTCGTCGGCCGGCAGGCGGCCCCGTGACGGCTGTTCGCCCGGCTTCAGCGCCCGTCCGGGGCCGATGGCTCGCGGGGTCCTCTCCCCTGGAGGGCCCCGCACCGGAGGGGAGTGGAGTCCCCTCGTCGGAGGCGGTTCCCCCTCAAGAGGGGCCCTCATCCGAGGTGGTCCCCTCACCCGGGGCAGGGGCAGTCGCCTTCCCGATGGCTCCAGGTCCGAAGGACGACGTCCCGGCCCTTCGCCATACGGAGGACGGGCTCGTCACCGGCGAGAACGAAACCCGCCGACTTGGCGACCCCCTCGCTCGCGGCGTTCCCGTCCTCGATGCACAGCACGATGCGCCGCCCGCCGACATGACGGTGGGCGAAGTCCACGACGAGCCGGACCGCGCGGGTCGCGAGCCCCCGGCCCCGGTACGCGGCCCCCACGCCGTAGGCCAGCTCGACGTCCCGCTCGTCGGTCGTGCCGGGGAACAGCAGGACCTCGCCCCGGGGCCGTTCACCGTCCGTGGTGATGGCCAGTTGTACGCCCCGCCGCTCGGCGCTCTTCTGCTCCGCCGCCGCGAGGTAGGCGAGCGCCGCCTGGCTGTCGAAGGGTGAGGCGACCGGCGTCCACCGGTCGATCTCGGGATCGTCGTAGAGCGCGACGAGATCCGCGACATCGTCGTCGGACCACTCGCGCAGATGCAGCCCCAGCCCGTCGATACGCAGCGGCCCGGGGAAGTCGAAGGTCGGTCGGCTGTCCATCGGACGATCCTGACGCGTCGAACGGGTGACGGCCAAGGACGCAGGGACACGCACATGGATACGGACACGCACATGGACACGGACACGGCGGTCGACGCCACTTGGGGGTTGTCCGGGTGCGCGGGCGCGTGGCCGGGATAGAACTGGGACATCGTCCGATCGTCGGGAGGCCGTGATGCTCGTCCCCTTCGGGGCCCGTGATTTCCTGGACCGCGCCGTCACCGTGTACGGAGACCGCGTCGGTGTAGTCGACGAACCGGATCAGCCGGCCGAGCCCTGGGAGGGGCTGACCTACCGGCGCGTCGGGGAGCTGGCCAGAGCCCAGGCCGCCGGGCTCGACGCGCTGGGCGTCCCGCACGGCGCGCGCGTGGCCGTCGTCTCGCCCAACAGTGCCAGGCTGCTGACGTCGTTCTTCGGCGTCAGCGGGCACGGCCGCGTCCTCGTGCCGGTCAACTTCCGTCTGACGGCCGACGAGGTCAGTTACATCGTCGAGCACTCGGGCGCGAGCGTCCTGCTCGTCGACCCCGAGCTGACTGACCGCTTCGCCGGGGTCAGCTGCAAGCACCGCTTCACGCTCGGCGCCGCGGCGGACGCCGAGCTGTACCGCTTCGACACCGAACCCCGCCTGTGGGAGGCGGACGAGAACGCCACCGCGACGATCAACTACACCAGTGGAACGACGGCCCGGCCCAAGGGAGTACAGATCACCCACCGCAACATCTGGGTCAACGCCACGACCTTCGCCCTGCACGCGGGTGTCACCGACCGCGACGTGTATCTGCATACTTTGCCCATGTTTCATGCGAACGGGTGGGGTATGCCCTTCGCGATGGCGGGCCTCGGCGTCCGGCAGATCGCCCTGCGCAAGGTCGACGGGGCGGAGATCCTGCGCCGGGTGGCCGAGCACGGCGTGACGGTGATGTGCGCGGCCCCGGCCGTCGTCAACGCGGTGCTGGCCGCCGCCGAGTCCTGGGAGGGCGAGATCCCCGGCCGCGACCGGGTGCGCATCATCGTCGCCGGAGCGCCGCCGCCCACCAGGACCGTCGCACGCGTCGAGTCCCTGCTGGGCTGGGAGTTCATCCAGATCTACGGCCTCACGGAGACCTCACCCCTGCTCACCGTCAACCGCACCCGCTCCGAATGGGACGGCCTCGACCCGCAGGCCCGCGCCGAGAAGCTGGTGCGCGCAGGCGCCCCCGCGCTGGGCGTCACCCTGCGCACAGCCGCCGACGGCGAGATCCTCGCGCGCTCCAACGTCATCCTGGAGGGGTACTGGGAACAGCCCGCGGAGACCGAACGGGCGCTGGCCGACGGCTGGTTCCACACCGGCGACGGCGGATCGATCGGCGAGGACGGCTATCTGACGATCAGCGACCGCAAGAAGGACGTGATCATCACGGGCGGTGAGAACGTGTCCTCGATCGAGGTGGAGGACGCGCTCTTCAGTCATCCCGCGATCGCCGAGGTCGCGGTGATCGGCGTGCCGCACGAGAAGTGGGGCGAGACCGTCAAGGCCCTGGTCGTCCTCGCGCCGGGCGCGGAGGCGACGGAGAGTGAGCTGATCCAGTACTGCAAGGAGCGCCTGGCCGGGTACAAGGCGCCGACCTCGGTCGAGTTCCGGAGCGGGCTCGCCCGGACGGCGACCGGAAAGCTCCAGAAGTACAAGCTGCGGGAGCCGTACTGGGAAGGACACGACCGGGACGTCAACTGACCGTTTCACCCGGTCACCCCTGATAGGTCACCCGGCACCGGCCCTCCGGCGGCGGGCTCATCGCCGTACCGCCGAAGAGCCGGCCGACAGGCGTACCGCCGAACCCGAGGCTGTCGGCGACGGCCGGCCCTCGGGTCTCTCGGGGTTTGACATGCAAGTGGTTGCCTGCATAACGTTGGGTGTGCGATCAGAGAGCGACTCCGGAATGGACCAGGTCTTCAAGGCGCTCGCCGACGGGACCCGGCGGCGACTCCTCGACCGGCTCCACGGGCACAGCGGCCAGACGCTCGGCGAGCTGTGCGAACACATCGACATGACACGCCAGTCGGTGACGCAGCACCTGGCCGTCCTGGAGGCCGCCAACCTCGTCAGCACGGTGCGGCGGGGGCGGGAAAAGCTGCACTACCTGAATCCGGTGCCGCTCCACGAGATCCAGGAGCGGTGGATCGACAAGTTCGAGCGCCCGCGGCTGCGCGCGCTCGGCGCCGTCAAGGAACGAGCCGAGGAAGCTATGACCGAGAAGCCGAACTTCGTCTACGTCACCTACATCCGGAGCACCCCCGAGAAGGTCTGGGACGCGCTCACCGACGCCGATCTCACCGCCGCCTACTGGGGTCACGGCAATGTCTCGGACTGGCGGACCGGGTCCCGCTGGGAGCACCGGCGCACGGACGGCTCCGGTGTCGCCGACGTGGTCGGGACCGTCGTGGAGAGCGAGTGCCCGACCCGCCTCGTGACCACCTGGGCCGCTCCCGAGGACGAGGGCGACCCGGACAAATACTCCCGCGTCACCTTCGACATCCGGCCGCACGCCGACATCGTCCGGCTGACGGTGACGCACGAGGACCTGCCCGGCGAGGACGCGCTGCGCGACGCCGCTTCCGGCTGGGCCGCGGTGCTGTCCAACCTGAAGTCCCTGCTGGAGACCGGCAGTCCGCTGCCCCAGGAACCGTGGCTCATGCCGAGCCGCTGAGACCGGGCGCGTGCGCGTGGACCGGCCCGCACTCCGCGGACCGGCCCGCGTCCTTCCTTCCGTGCGTCCGGCGGCATGCGGGTCGGCACGTCGTCCGGCCCGGGCTACATCCGGCCGCCGCCGCTTCTGTTCGCCGTGAGCGCGCACACCGCGCCGAGCGTCACGGCCAGGGCGCCGATGATGATGCTGTTCAGCGCGACTCCGGTGTCCGGGCTGCTGCCGACGATCCATGGCGAGATGATCATCCAGGTGCCCATCGCGCAGATCGCCCAGCTGAGGCCGTACATCCTTCCCGGCGTGGCGGTGAATCCAAGAGCCAGCACACCGATCGCGATCCCCATGATCAGGTTGTGCGTCGCCAGGTCGGGCTGGCTCGTCGTGTAGTGCAATATCCACGGGGACGCGGCGCAGTACAGGCCCAGCAGGAACACCGGCCCGTCCACGAGCGGCACGTCGCGACCACCGATCACGCGCTCGTACCGGGCGCGCATTTCGGATGCATCCGGGTGGCTGGTGATGTCGCCACGGGGATGCGAGACGTCGGCCATGACTCGTCTCCTTCGATCTGTTCCGATCCCACGGCCGGACCGCACCCGAAGCGGTGTGCGGTCGAGGCCGCGTAGCATCATTCTGCGCTTATTTCATCCTTATGTGTAGAGAAGTCGCATAAGTGATGTCATGGCCGATCGGCTCGGCGAACCCGTCGTTCCGCGGGTTCCGCCGGTCCCGTGAGGTCGTGTCAGGGGGCGATGAGCAGGCGGGCGATGGCGCGGCGCGCCCGGGTCGGGGCCTGCGGGTCGCGGTGCAGCTTGATCGACTGGCCGGCCGCGAGGATCACGCCGCCCAGTTCGAAGGCGAGCTGGTCCACATCGGTGCGTTCGGGGAGCTGGCGGGTCTCGACCGCCGTGTTCAGTTCCGCCAGGACGTACGCCGTCCACGCGCCCAGCGCGGCCAGGACCGCGTCGCGGACCGGGCCGGGGCGGCCGTCGAACTCGCTCGCCACCGAGGTGAGGAGGCAGCCCCCGTGCCCCTCGCCCTCGGCCATGTAGGCGATCCATTCGTCGTACGTGCGTGTCAGCCGCTCCGTGCCGGGCCTGGCCCCGACGGCCCGTGCGGGCACGCGCCGGGTGAACCGCTCGACCGCCGCTTCCAGGACGGCGAGCTGGAGCGCTTCCTTGCTGCCGAAGTGGCCGATCACGCCGGCCTTGCTCATCGCCAGGTCGGTGGCGAGACGCCCGATGGTGAGGCCTTCGAGGCCCTCGGTGGAGGCCAGTGCGAGAGAGCTGTCGATGATCCGGTCGCGGGTGGCGGCGGTTTCGGCGACGGACTTGCGCGGGCTCATGCGGCCAGCTTAACCTAACGATCGTTCGCTATTAGCTTACGAACGTTCGTTATCTATGTTCGACGCGGCTCCGTGCCGCCGCCCGGAGGCATCCGAGGGCGGCGCCTGAAGGGACTCATCGTGAAGATCCACCACCTGAACTGCGGCTCCCTGCGGACGATCGACAGCGAGGAGGGAAGCCTGCCCGCTGTGTGCCACTGCCTGCTCGTCGAAACCGACCGCGACGGCCTCGTCCTGGTCGAGAGCGGCATCGGTACGACCGATGTGGCGCGCCCCGAGGAGAGCCTCGGCGCGGACTTCCTCGGCCGCGCCCAGCCGGTCCTGGACCTCGCCGAGACCGCGCTGCACCAGGTCACCGCGCTCGGCTTCGGGCCCGAGGACGTACGGCACATCGTGCTCAGCCATCTCGACCTCGACCACGCCGGTGGCCTTCCCGACTTCCCCTGGGCCAAGGTCCATCTGAGCGAGGCCGAGCATCGCGCGGCCATGGCGGCACCCGGCGCCCACCCCGAGGACCGCGTCCGCTACCGCCCGGCCCAGTGGGCGCACCGCCCGCACTGGGTCACCTACGCGGAGCCCGCGGGGGACCCCTGGTTCGGCTTCGACGCGGTCCGCCCGCTGGAGGGCCTGGACGCGGAGATCCTGCTCGTCCGCTCGGCGGGCACACCAGGGGCCACAGCGCGATAGCCGTCGAAGACTCCGGACGATGGCTCCTGCACTGCGGAGACGCCTACTACTTCCACCACGAGATCGACCCCGACCGCCCCACCGGCCACCCCGGCATGGATCTCCTCCAGCAGATCACCGAGGTGGACCGGCCCCTGCGGCTCGGCAACCACGCCCGGCTGCGGGAACTCGTCCGCCTGCACGGCGACGAGGTCGACGTCTTCAGCGCCCACGACCCCTGGGAACTGGCCCGGTACACGGGCGGAGCCGGGGACGAGGGCGTTCGGTAGCCACTGGTCCGGCAGGACGGCCCGGCGCCTTCGGCGTTCGCCCGCGGTGCTGTCCGACCGCCTCCCCGTCCGATCGGAGAAGATCGCGCCCCGGCCAATCCGAACGGACCTCTGCTTCGGAATACCTCCGAGAGCTCCGATCAGGAGCCGGGTCGGGAGGAAACCGATGAGGCACAGGTCCGCAGACGCTCCGGACGGCGGCGCGAGGCGCACCGAAAGGGAGAAGCAGGAGGCGCGCCGACGTACGGCCGTGATCGGCGGGGGAGTGGCCGGGCTCACCGCCGCGTACGTGCTGAGCCGTGAGCGGCCCGTGGCCCTCTACGAGGCGGACGACCGGCTCGGCGGACACGCGCACACCCACGACCTGACCTCGTCCGACGGACGCCTGCACCGCGTCGACTCGGGCTTCATCGTGCACAACCACCGCACCTACCCGAACCTGTTGCGGCTGTTCGCCGAACTCGGCGTCGCCACCCAGGAGTCCGAGATGAGCATGTCGGTGCGGTGCGAGGGGTGCGGACTGGAGTACGCGGGCGCGCGGGGCCCCGCCGGCCTGTTCGCCCGGCCGCGCAGCGCGCTGCGCGGCCCCTATCTGCGGATGCTCACCGAAGTGCCGGCCTTCCACCGCGCCGCCCGCCGGCTGCTGGCCGAGGGCGGCGAAGACACCCTCACCCTGGGCGAGTTCCTCGCCCGGCAACGCTTCTCTCCCTATTTCACCCGGCACTTCATGACCCCGCTCGTCTCCGCGGTCTGGTCCTGCGACACGGCCACCGCCCGCCGTTACCCGGCCGCCTATCTGTTCCGCTTCATGGACCACCACGGCATGCTGTCGGTCGGCGACTCGCCCGTCTGGCGGACGGTGACCGGCGGCTCCCGCTCCTACGTCGACCTGCTGGCCAAAGAGCTCGACGCGGTGCACACCTCCACCCCGGTCCGGGCCGTGCACCGCCATGCCGACGGCGTGGACATCACCACCGAGGACGGCACCACCGCCTCGTACGGCTCCGTGGTCATCGCGGTCCATCCCGACCAGGCGCTGCGACTGCTCGCGGACCCCACCCGTCTGGAGCGCGAGGTGCTCGGCGCGTTCCGCTACTCGCGCAACAGCACCCTGCTGCACACCGACACCGCGCTGCTGCCGCACGCCCGCGGGGCACGGGCCTCCTGGAACTACCTGATGCCCGACTGCGAGTCCGACGCGGACCGGGTCCGGGTGAGCTACGACATGAACCGCCTCCAGCGACTGGACGCGCCCGAGACCTATGTCGTCACCCTCGGCGGGGAGGACCGCGTCGACCCCGCCCGGGTGCTGGCCCGCATGGAGTACGAACACCCTGCCTACACGCCCGAGTCCGTCGCCGCCCAACTCCGACTCCCCGCCCTGAACGGCCCGGTGACCGCGTACGCCGGCGCCTACCACGGCTGGGGCTTCCACGAGGACGGCTGCCGGTCCGGCGTCGAGGCGGCCGAGGCGCTGGGGGTGACCTGGTGACCGACACCCCCGCCCTCTATCCCTGCACGGTCGCGCACATACGGACGGCGCCCACCCGGTACGCACTCCGCCACCGGACGTACATGTGGCTGACCGACCCCGACCACCCACCCGAACTGCCCTACCTGCTCCGCCCGTTGGCCCGCTTCGATCCCCGCGACCACTTCGACGGCGACCAGCCGAGCATCCGGGCGGGCCTGGACCGCTTCCTCGCCTCGCACGGCGTCGACCTGCACGGCGGACCGGTGCTGATGCTCGCCCACGCCAGGGTCCTCGGCCATGTCTTCAACCCGCTGACCCTGTACTGGTGTCACGACCTCGACGGCACCGCGCGCTGCGTCGTCGCCGAGGTGCACAACACCTACGGCGAACGGCACTCCTATCTGCTGCACCCCGACGACAGCGGGACAGCCCGGACCCGCAAGGAGTTCTACGTCTCGCCGTTCTTCCCCGTCGACGGCGCCTACCGTATGCGGCTGCCCGTGCCCGGCAGCCGCCTCGACCTGACGGTGCATCTGGAGCGCGAGGGCGCCCGGCCCTTCACCGCCACCGTACGCGGAACACGCCGGGCGGCGACCGTCGGCGCGCTGCTGCGCCAGGCGCTGCGCCACCCGTGGTCCACCGCCGCCGTGTCCGCCGCCATCCGGCTGCACGGCATCCGCCTGTACCTGCGCGGACTGCCCGTCCAGCCCCGCACCCCGCAACGAGCCCAGGAGAACGCGAAATGAGGACAGCCGAGTCCTGCCCCGTCGAGGCACCCCGACAGGACATCGACCCGCTCCGCTGGCCGGACGTGGTGACCCGGCCGGAATCCTCGCGAGCCCGCACCGCCGTCACCCGAACGCTTCTGCGCCGCGCCCTCGAACGACTGCCCCTGCAGGCGCGGTTCGCCGACGGAACCCGCCTCGGCCTCGGCGGCCCGGTCATCGAGATCCACGACCCGTCCGCCTTCCACCGCCGCATCGGCGCCCAGGGCCTTGTCGGCTTCGGTGAGTCCTACATGGCGGGGGAGTGGGACGCGCCGGACCTGGTCGCCGCGCTCACCGTGCTCGCCGGCAACGCAGCCGAGCTGATCCCGGCCCCGCTCCAGAAGCTGCGGGGACTCTGGGCGACGCGCCGGCCGGACGTCCAGCGCAACACCCCCACCGGCGCCCGCGACAACATCAGCCGCCACTACGACCTGTCCAACGACCTGTTCGCGCTCTTCCTCGACGAAACCCTCAGCTATTCGGCGGCGCTCTTCCGGGGCTTCCCCGCCTCCTGGCCGCTGCTGGCCACCGCCCAACACCGCAAGATCGACCGGCTGCTGGACCTCGCCGAGGTCGGACCCGGCACCCGGCTGCTCGAAATAGGCACCGGCTGGGGCGAGTTGGCGATCAGAGCCGCCGCGCGCGGTGCCCACGTCACCTCGCTGACCCTCTCCCGGGAACAACAGGCTCTGGCCCGTGGGCGGGTGCGCGAGGCAGGACTCGACGACCGGGTGAGCATCGAGCTGTGCGACTACCGTGAGGCCGCCGGGACGTACGACGCCGTCGTCAGCGTCGAGATGATCGAAGCCGTGGGCGAGGAGTTCTGGCCCGTGTACTTCGCCACCCTCGACGCACGGCTCGCCCCCGGCGGCCGCATCGCGCTCCAGGCGATCACCATGCCGCACGACCGCCTGCTCGCCTCCCGCGACACCTTCACCTGGATCCAGAAGTACGTCTTTCCCGGCGGACTGCTGCCCTCCGTGGAGGCGGTGGAAGAGGTGGCCGGCACACACACGTCCCTGCGCACCACCCGCAGGGACGCCTTCGGGGCGCACTACGCGGAGACCCTGCGGCTGTGGCGCGAACGGTTCACCGAGCGGGCCGACGAGGTCGCGGCGCTCGGCTTCGACGAGACCTTCCGCCGGATGTGGACCTTCTATCTCGCGTACTCCGAAGCCGGATTCCGCTCCGGCTATCTGGACGTCCAGCAGTACCTGTTCACGAAGGAGGACCCCGTCGGATGAGCGGTTTCCCCTGGGGAGCGTTCGCCCAGAACCTCGCGCTCGCGGCCGTCGCGGCGTTCGCCGTCATGCTAGTCACGTTCGCTGTCGCCGTGCGCAAGGGCCTGCACCGGATCGTCGACGTCGCCTGGGGGATCGGCTTCACCGCGGTGGCCCTCGTCAGCTTCCTGGCGTCCGCCGGTGAGGGCGACGAGGCCCGGCGCGTGCTCGTCACCGTCCTCACCGCGGTGTGGGGACTGCGGCTGGCCGCGCACATCGCTCGGCGCGGCCGGGGGCACGGAGAGGACCCGCGCTACGACGCCCTGCTGGCCAAGGCCCCCGGCAGCCGTGACCTCTACGCCCTGCGGATGGTGTACCTCCTGCAAGGGGCGCTGGTGTGGCTGGTGTCGCTGCCCGTCCAGGCCGCGCAGTACATTCCGGGGCCCCTGACCGGCTTCGCGTGGGCGGGCACCGCGCTGTGGGCGTGCGGCCTGTTCTTCGAGGCGGTGGGCGATGCCCAACTGGCCCGCTTCAAGGCCGATCCGGCCCACCGCGGCCGCATCATGGACCGCGGCCTGTGGAGCTGGACCCGCCACCCCAACTACTTCGGCGACTTCTGCGTGTGGTGGGGCCTGTTCCTGCTCGCCTACGACAGTCCTCAGTCGGTGGCGGTGGCGGTGGTGTCACCGCTGGTGATGAGCTACCTCCTGATCAACGGCAGCGGAAAGCCCATGCTGGAGCGCCACATGGCACAGCGCCCGGGTTTCACCGAGTACGCGACGCGCACCAGCGGCTTCTTTCCACGGCCACCGAAGCGTCGCGGCTGACCGGTCCGGAGTTCCCACTTCGGCACCGCGGCGTCGCCTGTGGGTCCCCTCCCGCCGGAGGGGACCCACAGGCGGTACGGCGAGCACCTCGTGCCCTCACCGGTGCAGTGGGTGAGGGCACGAACGCTCAGGCGGGGAAACTCAGCAGAGCCAGCGGATCGGAGGTGGGTTCGGCCGAACCGCCGGCCGGTTCCACCGTGATCCCCATGCCGGACGCGCCGTCGACGGAACCCTCCATCAGCACCGCCTCGGTGGTGCGGCCAGGGTCCATCAGCCCGGCGGACCGCATGGTGCCCGCGTCGTCGAACCACAGCTGGTAGACCTTGCCGCTCGGCGGCTTCGCCATCCGTGCGGCGATGAAGACCGCCTGGTCCCGGCTCTTGGACACGATGACCGTGCCGCTCGCCCCGCCCGCCAGCGTCGCCGTGCGCGACTTGGCGTCGGGGGCGGCGAGCACCGCGGCCACCTGGTCCGCGCGCCGTTCGGCCTGCCGGGCCTGCTCCTGGGCGTCCTGGGCGCGCTCGTGCTGCCACACCGCCGTACCGCCCAACGAAGCCGCGGCGGCCAGAGCGGCGGCGAGCACCCACCGCGCGGGCCGGCGTCGGCGGATGCCGATGGCCCGCGGCGCTGTGAGCGGGACCGTGCGCGGCGACTCCTGCCGGACCGTGGCGATCCGCCGCATCACCTGGTCCTTGAGTGCCGGGCCGGGCGAGGCGGTGACGGCCAGGCCCAGCCGCGCGGCCGCAGCGGTCAGCTCGCGGACCTCCTGGGCGCAGTCCGCGCAGTCCGCGGCGTGCCGCTCGAAGCGCTCGCGTTCGTCGTCCGCCAGTGCGTGCAGCGCGTACGCGCCGGTCAGCGTATGCAGGTCCACCGTGGTCACGCCGTCACCCCCAGGCAGTCGCGAAGCCGGATCAGGCCGTCACGCAGGCGGGTCTTGACCGTGCCGAGGGGAAGCGCCAGCAATTCCGCCACCTCCCGATAGGTCAGCCCGCGGTAGTAGGCCAGCGTCACCGACTGACGCTGCAGCTCCGTCAGCGTGCGCAGACAGCGCCGCACCTGCTCACGTTCCAGGCGCGCCTCGACCTGTTCGGTCACCTCGTCGAACTCGGGCGTGCGGTCCAGGAGAGCGGCCTTGTGCTCGCGCGCCGCCGAGGCCTCGACCGAGCGCACCCGGTCCACGGCCCGCTGATGGGCGAGGGTGAGGACCCAGTTCATCACCGACCCGCGCTCGGGCCGGTAGCGGGCGGCGGTCCGCCACGCCTCGACCAGCACCTCCTGGGCGACCTCCTCGGACTGCGCCCGGTCGCGCAGCACCCTGCGCACGATGCCGAGTACGGGGCCGGCCACGACGTCGTAGAGCGAGGCGAACGCCTCCTGGTCGCCGCGGGCGACCCGGGCCATGAGATCCGGCAGGTCCGGCTCCGCAGACGGGTTTCTCCCGATCTCCACGGCTTCCTTCACGGTGTGGTCCTCCAGGACGCTTCGACGGTTCGGATGTGATCCGAAGCCGGTCGGGCCGCGGATTGGCCCACGGCCCGGGAAAGTCCGGACCTGTCGGAAGACATCGGCGCGATGCGGTCCGGACGGCACGCGGCCCACGGCGAGCGGTCGGCGCTCAGACCCCCGCCGCCGACCGCAGACCGTCGCGCAACTGGTGCAGACCGCGGCGGGAGTGGCTCTTGACCGTGCCGAGCGGCCAGCCGGTGCGCTGGGCGATCTGTGTCTGCGTGAGGTCCTCGTAGAACGCGAGATGCAGTACCCGGCGCTGCGGCGTGGGGAGCTTGGCCAGCTCGTGCCGGACGACGACACGGTCGAGCGCCGCCTCGGGGCGGGTCCGCGTGTCGTCGGCGAGGACCAGCAGGGCGCCGGCCGCGCCGACCAGTTCGGTGCGCCGGGTCCGCGCGGACAGGGCGTCGGCGATCTTGCGCCGGGTGATGCCGACGAGCCAGCCGGCCACGGGGCCGCGCTCCGGGCGATAACCCCGCCCGCCCCGCCACACGGCGAGGAACACCTGCTGGGTGACGTCCTCGGCCTCGCGCGGATCCCCCAGCGAACGCCGGGCGAGCGCGTGGACGAGGGGCGCCCAGCGCCGGTACGCGATGGCCAGCGAGGTCTCGTCCCCGTCGATGATGCCCCGCGCCAGGTCCGCGTCCGTGTTCGTGGCCGTGTCCGCGGTCGCGTCCGTGTCGGTGGCCGTGATCGTGTGCGCAGGCTCGGCGGCCCGCTGTTCGGCGGTCGGATCTGCGCTCATGGCCACGGCTCCTTGCTCCGGGCCCCTTCTGTGACGGGCCCCGTGAACCCATCGTGTGAACCAAGGGACAGAGGCGACAACTCGCATCGTTTCTGCGTCGTATAGTCGCCGCATGGGTGAGAGCCGGTCGGACCAGGGGCGGGAACCGGGGGCGGGATCCGCCGAAGCCGGTGTCACCACAGGTGCGCTGGCCCGCCGCCTCGGAGTGTCACCGACCACGCTGCGTTCCTGGGACCGCAGGTACGGCGTGGGGCCCGCGGTGCGTTCCGACGGGCGGCACCGCCGCTGGATGCCCCAGGACGTGGCGATGCTCGAGGAGATGTGCCGGCTGACCGCGGCCGGAGTGCCGCCGGCCGAGGCGGCCAAGGCGGCGAAGGGTGGGTCGGACCAGGTCGCGCCCGAGGTCAGGACGCCGGCCGACGAGCTCGGTCCCCCTGCGCCGACGGCCGGAGCGGAGCCCCTCGGGGACCCTCGGCAGGAGTGCAAGGGCCTCGCGCGCGCCGCCGTACGCCTCGACGCGCCGTCCGTGGAAGACCAGTTGACCTCACTCGTCACGCGCCACGGCGTGGTCGTCGGCTGGGAGGAGGTGATGGTGCCGACCCTGCACGCGGTGGGCCGCAAGTGGGAGTCCGCCGGGGACCGTTACGTGGAGGTGGAGCACCTGCTGTCCTGGCACATCTCGCGGGTGCTGCACCGCGCCCCCGGACCGGCGCGGCCCGGAGCGTCGGCCGGCGGCGCGGGACCTGTCGTGCTGGCCTGCGTGCCGGGCGAACAACACTGCCTGCCGCTGGAGGCGTTGCACGCGGGACTCGTCGAACAGGGCCTGCCCACCAGGATGTTCGGCCCCGCGGTGCCGCCGGAAGCGCTGACCGCGGCGGTACGGCGACTGGGGCCGGCCGCCGTCGTGCTGTGGTCCCAGACCCGTTCCACCGCCGACCGCCCGCTGGCCCGGCACATCGCCGCCACCAGCTGGGGAGTCAAGGGCGCCCGCAGCCATCCCGTCGTCCTGCTCGGCGGTCCGGGCTGGGCCGGACGCCTCGAACCGGGCATGCTCCGGCCGCCGGGACTGCGGGAAGCGCTCACCGCGTTGCTGGGTTTGGCCGGCGGCTGAACGGGCGACGCTCACCGCGCGACCGCGTACGGGGCCGCAACCCCGCTTGCACAGTCCCGTAGCCCCCTCGTACGCAGTGCCGTCCCGCAGCCCCGCGTACGAGGCCGCCGTCCCCCGTACGGGACCGCCGCGTCGTTCCTCGTCCGTGCCGATCAGCCCACCGTCGGCGTCGGGGAGGGCTGCACGGGGAGCGCGGCCCCGCTCGCGGGCGGCGTCAGGACGACCTCCGGCTCGCCGGGCTGCGGCGGCGGAGGCGTCAGATTGACCGCGGGCACCTTCGGGAGGGTCGTCTCCTGGATTATCACCTGGTCGAAGTTGACCAGTCCGGTCTTCTCCATCACGGTGATGTGGTCCAGCACGGTGTCGTTGGCCTGGTCGGCGAGTTGACGTACGAGGGTGTTCTCGGTCGTGGCGCGGATCTTCGCGACGGTCGAGAAGATCTGGCCGTGCGTTATGCGCAGGATGTTGGCGAAGTCGGTGTCGAACTTCTTGCCGGTGTCCGCACTCAACGTCGCCACGAAGCCCTGCTGCTGCGGAGACGGCTTGTTCGGCAGCGTGACGCCGAGCTGCTTGGCGATCTTGCGGTCCGTGTCGTCGAGCCCGGCGTGACCCGAGATCAGGTGCTGCCCCGCCGTACGGACCGCCGGTATGGTCCCCTTCTGCAGCGCCAGTTGCCCGACCGGGTACTCCCACAGTCCCGCCGCGCGCACCTTGACGAGGAAGTCGCGGTCGGCCTCGGTCAGCGGCCCCGACGGCGTATTGGCGATGATGCGGACAGGGGCGGCGGACGTGGTCTGAATGCCCAGCATGGCCGGATAAGCGAGCGCGGCCAGAGTCAACGTCAACGCGCCGCACACGAAGAGTGTTCCCGCGTTCCGTGCAATGCGCATCGAGCAGCCTCCTGGGGGCGGGGGCGGCGGGCCCGGAGCTGTTGGCTCCGGTCGGCCGCGCGGTGGATCCGGTACGGACGGATCCGGTACGAGTGGTTCGGACGACCACCTATACGGCGGCACTCCGGTGAGAAATCTCTACAACAGGTAAAATCCCTGGCAGTTTATATTCGGTCCGAGCCTCCCGATCACCGCCCTCCCGATCACCGGGCCGCAGCCCAGAGTCGGTCACGGCCCAGAGTCGGCCACGGCCCCGGGTCAGTCACGGCCCCGGGCCCTCTTGAACCGGGCCAGCCCCTCGGACAGATCGACGATCGGATCCGGGTAGTCGAAGGCCGCGCGGTCCAGGCCCTGGAGTTTCCACGGCTCGTGCACGGCACGTCCCGTGAGTCCCGCCAACTCGAGCACCCAACGCCGGACATATGCCCCGTCCGGGTCGAAGCGTCTGCCCTGGATCACCGGATTCAGTACGCGGTTGGGCCGGCTGTCCGTGCCCGTTCCCGCCATCCACTGCCAGTTGAGCTGGTTGTTGGCGACATCGCCGTCCACCAGCAGGTCCAGGAAGTGCCGGGCTCCGACCCGCCAGTCCACGTACAGCGTCTTGGTCAGGAAGCTCGCCGTGAGCAGGCGCCCCCGGTTGTGCATCCAGCCCTCGTGGCGCAACTGCCGCATCGCGGCGTCCACCACCGGATAGCCGGTGCGCCCCTGTCGCCAGGCCTCGATGTCGTCCCGAGCCTCGGCGGGCGAGCGCCAATGGTCGTGCTTGGTCCGGTAGTCGGCCGCGGAGGCGTCCGGCCGGGCGGCCAGCACCTGATGGTGGAAGTCCCGCCACGCCAGCTGCCGTACGAACGCCTCGGCGCCCGGACCGTCCGCGCCGCGCGCCCGGTGGACCAGCTCGACCGGCGACAGCGTGCCGAAGTGCAGATGGGGGGAGAGCCGGGAGGTCGCGTCGCCGGGCAGGTCGTCATGGCGGTCCTCGTACGCCCCGATCCCGCCGCGCAGCCAGGCCGCGAGCAGTTTCCTGGCCTCCCTCTCGCCGCCCCGGGCCAGTCCCCCGGACACTTGGGACACCTCCGAGCGGGACGGGATCTCCTCCGAGGCGACGCCGTCCGGCACCCGGACGATCCGGGGAGCGGCGACCGCGTCCCGCAACGGCTGCCGCGCCCAGTGGCGGTAGTACGGCGTGAAGACGGCGAAGTGGTCGGAGGACGCGGGAGTCACGGCGCCGGGAGCCAGCGCGGTGACGACGGTCTCATGGACGTGCAGTCGGCACCCCTCCGCCTCCAGCGCGGCGCGCAGCCGCTCCTCGCGGCGGTGCGCGTAGCCGCTGACGTCCGCCGCCATGTGCACCTCGTCGGCGTCGGCCTCGGCGACCGTCCTGGCCACCTCGGCCACCACGTCGCCGGAGCGCACCACCAGTCGACCGCCGCGTTCCCGGAGCCCGGCGTCCAGATCCGCCAGACAGTCGGCGAGGAACGCCATCCGATTGGGGGCGGTGAATCCGGCCCTGGCGACGGCCTCGTCGCGGACGAAGAGCGGCACCACCGTGTCCGAACCGTCGAGGGCTGCCCGTAGCGGCGGGTGGTCGTGCAGGCGCAGGTCCGAGGTGAACAGGACGATCGAGACGGTCATGGGGTGGCTCCGGGGCGGGGGTGCGAGGGGTGTGGCGTCGGACTGCTTCGGCCCGGCCGGCCGGTGTGGATGCGTGACGTGGGTGGCCGGCGCGGCTGCGCGGTCGGGGCGACCCGGGTGGATGCGCGATCAGGTCGGCTCGTGCGGATACGTGGGCAGGTCGGCTCGTGCGGATAGGTGATCAGGTGGGCTCGCGTGAATGCGTGATCCGGTCAGCTTGCGTGAATGCCTGGTCAGCGTGTGAGCGCGGCTTCTTCTCGGCCGGCGGGAGCGTTCTTGGCGGCCCGCGCGATGTTGCGGGCCATGCCGCCGAACACCACGGAGTGGAACGGCGAGACGCTCCACCAGTACAGCTGGCCGAGCAGCCCGTGCGGATGGAACAGAGCCCGCTGCCGGTAGCGCGTCCGCCCGTCGTCCGTCACCTCGGCGTACATCTCCAGCCAGGCCAGGCCCGGCAGTCTCATCTCGGCGCGCAGCCGCAGCAGATGCCCCGGCTCGATCTCCTCGACGCGCCAGAAGTCGAGCGAGTCGCCGACGCGCAGCCGGGTCGCGTCCCGGCGTCCGCGCCGCAACCCCACCCCGCCCACAGCACGGTCCAGCCATCCGCGGACCGCCCAGGCCAGCGGGAGGGAGTACCAGCCGTTCTCGCCGCCGATGCCCTCGATCACCCGCCACAGCGCCTCGGGCGACGCGTCCACGGTCAGCTCGCGATGGTCGGTGTAGAGACTGCCGCCGGCCCAGTCGGGGTCGGTGGGCAGCGGATCGCTGGGCGCGCCGGGATACGAGGCCGACGACCACCGGGTGGTCACCTGGGCGTCGCGCACTCGCTGGAGCGCCAGGGCCACCGCGGCGTCGAACCCGATCGACCGTCCCGGGGGATCGGGAACGTACCGGACGATGTCGTGTTCGTGGCACACGACCTCGTGGCGCAGTGACTCGGTGAGCGGACGGGCGATGGACGCGGGCACCGGGGTGACCAGTCCGACCCAGTGACTGGACAGCCGGGGAGTGAGCACCGGCACCGGGAAGATGAGCCTCCGGGGCAGCCCGGCGATGACCGCGTACCTTCGCATCATCTCCAGGTACGTGAGGACCTCCGGGCCGCCGATGTCGAAGGCGCGGTTGACCTCCGCGGGCATCCGGGCGCTGCCGACCAGGGTGCGCAGCACATCGCGTACGCCCATCGGCTGGATCCGGGTGTGCACCCAGCTCGGCGTCACCATCACGGGCAGTCGCTCGGTGAGATAGCGCAGCATCTCGAAGGAGGCCGAGCCGGAGCCGATGATCACCGCGGCGCGCAGCACGGTGGTCGGTACACCCGACTCCAGCAGGATGCGCCCCACCTCGGCCCGGGACCTGAGGTGCGGTGACAGCTCACTCTCCGGTACGCCCGCCGGGGTGAGGCCGCCCAGATAGACGATGCGCCGCACACCCGCCGCGCGGGCCTGCTCGCCGAAGATCCGGGCAGCCCTGCGGTCGGTCTCCTCGAAGTCGTGGCCCGTGCCGAGGGCGTGCACGAGGTAGTACGCGACCTCGCAGCCGCGCATCGCGTCGGCGACGGAGGCGGCGTCCATGACATCCGCGCGCACCACCTCCGCCTCGCCCGCCCAGGGGTAGTCGCGCAGTTTGGCGGGGGAGCGGGCCAGACAGCGCACCCGGTACCCCTCGGCCAGCAGCTCGGGGACCAGCCGTCCGCCGATGTAGCCGGTGGCACCGGTCACCAGACACCTCGGGCCGGTACGGGCGTCGTCGTCGCTCATGGGTCCTCCGTCGGTCGCCGTCGTCGCCCCCTGGGGTCCGCTCCCCTCCCTGATCCAGCCTGATCCGTCCTCCTCATCCCTACCTGATTCCTTCCACGCGGGCGCCGCTCGCGGATGCGCCGGAGGGGACGGCCTGCGCGCGAGACGCCCGAACGGGGTAGGCGTCAAGACTTCTATAGGCTGATCACGTGGCCATACGAGACGACCGTGACGACCGGACGGGTGGGGCGGACCCCGGCGTGGGCCCGGAACGGGAGCAGACCACGGCCACGGATCTCCAGGCCTTCGCGGTCCAGCTGCGCCGTATGAACGGCGAGATCAACCGGCTGGTCCACGGCTTCGCGGGGGAACACGGTCTGCACGCCACGGACGTGCAGGCGCTCGCCGCGATCCTCGACGCACCCGAGCCGCTCACACCCGGCCGGCTGCGCGAGCACCTCGGACTCACCTCGGGCGCGGTCACGGCGTGTCTGGACCGGCTCGAACGCGCCGGCCACATACGGCGCGTCCGGGAGAGCCCCGACCGCAGGGTGGTCCACCTCCACTACGTTCCCGACGCCAGGTCGGCCGCGCGCGCCCACTTCCGGCCCCTCGCCGAGGTCACCGCCAACGTGCGGTCCGGCTTCAGCGAGGACGAGCTGTCGGTGGTCCTCCGCTTCCTGACGACGATGAACGAACAACTCTCGGGCGTACGGTCGCCCGGGCGCTGAACCCTTCTGCCGGCCGGTTCGATCGGCGCATCCGTGCGTCCCGGTCGCCGTCCGGCGCATCCGGGTGGGTGCCGGGGTCCGAAGTCCGGGCGTGGTCTACCATCTGGGCGCGAGATATCTCAACGATTGAGATTGTCATTCATTGAGGAATCTGCACGTGAAATCTGCACGTGAGATCTGGAGCGCGATGTCCCTCACCCCGCGACGAGCCCTGTGGCTGATCCCCGTCGTCCTGCTCGTCGCCTGGCTCGGCATCGGAGGCACCCTCGGCCCCTATGCCGGCAGGCTCGGCGAGGTCTCCACCAACGACCAGGCCGCCTTCCTGCCGCGCAGCGCCGAATCCACGAAGGTGGTGGCCCAGCAGCGTGCCTTCCGGCAGGCCGGGACACTGCCCGCGATCGTCGTCTGGACCGTGGACGGCGACGGTTCCACGGCCGCGGCCCGGCAGTCCGCCGCGACCGGCGCCCTCGCCTTGCTCACCGGCGCCCCCGGCGTGGTGGGCCACGCGTCACCCGCCCTGCCGTCGCGGGACGGCAAGGCCCTGGAGGGCGTCGTCCAGCTCAGGCCCGACCTCGGCAAGCAGCTGCCCGACGCCGTCGGACGCCTTCGTACCGCCGCCGAACGGGTCCCTGGAACGACCGTGCAGATCGCCGGACCGGCAGCCAGTCAGGCAGACCTCGCCGACGCCTTCGCCGGAATCGACGGACTGCTCCTCGGGGTGGCCCTGGCGACCGTCCTGGTGATCCTGCTGCTCGTCTACCGCAGCGTGCTGCTGCCCTTCCTCATCATCCTCGGGGCGGTGTTCGCGCTCGGTCTGGCCTGCGCCGTCGTCTACGTCCTCGCCGACCACGACGTCGTACGCGTGGACGGCCAGGTGCAGGGCATCCTCTCGATCCTCGTGATCGGCGCCGCGACCGACTACGCCCTCCTGCTGACCGCCCGCTTCCGCGAGGAACTCGCCCTGAGCGCCGACCGGTTCACGGCTGTGCGGGCGGCGCTGCGGCAGTCCTGGGGCGCGATCGTCGCGAGCGCCGGAACCGTCGCACTCGGACTGCTGGCGCTGCTGCTCAGCGACCTGACGAACAACCGGTCACTCGGCCCCGTGGGCGCCATCGGCGTGGTCTGCGCCGTGCTGAGTTCGCTCACCTTCCTGCCCGCCGTCCTGGTGCTGCTCGGCCGCGCCGCCTACTGGCCGGCCGGACCCCGCCCGGCAGGCGCCGTACGGACCGGTGCCGTACGGACCGGCGATGTACGGACCGGTGACGCGCGGACCGGTGACGCGCCGACGGGCAGTGGCATCTGGAACCGGGTCGCGGACCTGGTGGACCGCGCGCCGCGCAAGGTCTGGGCGATCGCCCTGGCCGGGCTCCTCGCCTGCGCCGCCTTCTCGCCCACCCTCACCGCGAAGGGTGTTCCGCTCGACGAGCTCTTCGTCAACGATGTGCCGTCCGTCGCCGCGCAGCAGACCCTCGGGCGGCACTTCCCCGGCGGCTCCGGGAACCCCGCCGTGATCATCGCGAACGCGGACAGCGTCACGCGGGTCACGGCCGCGGCGCGCGCGACCGACGGTGTCGCGTCGGCCGCCGCGGTGACCGAGTCCGGGCGGCCCGGCGGGGGAGCGCCCCAGATCGTCGACGGCCGGGTGCGCGTCGACGTCACGATGCGGTCCGCCGCGGACAGCGACGCGGCCAAGGACACCGTCGCACGGCTGCGCGAGGCGGTGCACGCCGTACCGGGCGCCGACGCGCTCGTCGGGGGCTACACGGCCCAGCAGTACGACACGCGGCAGACCGCCGAACACGACCGCACGCTCATCGTGCCGGTGGTCCTCGCCATCATCCTGGTGATACTGATCGGCCTGCTCCGCTCGCTGCTCATGCCGGTGCTCCTGGTGGCCACGGTGGCGCTCAACTTCCTCGCCACTCTGGGGATTTCGTCGCTCGTGTTCCGGCACGGGTTCGGTTTCACGGGCACCGACGCGTCCGTGCCGCTGTACGGCTTCGTGTTCCTGGTGGCCCTCGGCGTCGACTACAGCATCTTCCTGATGTCCCGGGTCCGCGAGGAGTCGCTGCGCCACGGGGTGCGCCAGGGTGTGCTGCGCGGACTCGTCGCCACCGGCGGGGTGATCACCTCGGCCGGCGTGGTGCTCGCCGCGACCTTCGCCGCCCTCGGCGTGATCCCGCTGGCCTTCCTGGTGCAGATCGCCTTCATCGTCGCCTTCGGTGTCCTGCTCGACACCCTGGTGGTCCGCTCCCTGCTGGTGCCCGCCCTGGTCCGTGACATCGGCCGCCGCGCCTGGTGGCCGGGGGCGCTGAGCCGCGAGCCCGAAGCCGATCCCGAGCCGGCGCCCGAGCCCGAGGCCCGAGGGGGCGAGCGCGTCGAGGTATGAGAGGACCGGGCGTTCGCCGTCGACGGACGGCGAACAGACCTGACATGTCTCGGCGAAACCCGGGCAAGCGCATTCCACGGGGCTCGTCGCTCCGGGTCCGACGTCAGAGCTGGAGGTGTGCCGCCATGGGCACAAAGGTGCTGGAACGATTCCCCGCCGGCGCTCCGCGCGGATCCTGGACCGCGGAGGAGTACGCGGCACGACGTCGCACCGAGGGCCTGGCGGCGACGGTCGTGATGGACCTGAAGTCGGACGCCTTCCTCGTGGTCGTTCCGCTCGGCGACGAGGACTGACCGGGGACAGGGCTGACGCGGACCACGAGCGGTCGGCCCGGCCCACCGGCTCGCCCTGCCGCCGATCGCGACCGGTGACGCGCCGTTCTCAAGGCGGGCATGCGTGAGATACGGCAGCCGCACCGGACCACCCTACCCATCGACGAGGGCGCGCTCGGCCCGGTCGAGGCACGGTCCTTGCGTGGCGGAACGGAAGCGAGGGGACGGCGTCGGCCGAACCTGCCCTGGACTACGGTCCCGTCAGGCGCCGATGCCACCAGCCGGCCCCGAGCCGCACCGGCGCACTCGGATCGGGGAGCGTCCGCCGCTCGAATTCCTGGTCCAGTCGCGCGACGCTCTCTCCCAGCTCACGACGAGCACGCGGGGGCAAGGCGTTCAGCATCGCCTCGACGGTGTCTCGGGCGTCCAGTGGGTCGTGGCACGGACAGTTCGCCAAGGGCAGGTAGAGCAGGCGGCCCGGGCTTCGAAGGAACTGCTCGAACTGGTCGAGTGAATCGCGAAGGCATCCCGGCCAGAACCGGTCGGCCTCCAGGAGCCGGACAGCAGCTTGAGCAGAACGCCCGAGCCCCGAGATCTGACTGAACCGCCGGGATTCACCCCGGACCAACCGCTTCTGGGCGCGCAACGCGCCGGGCGACCTACGCGGCATCGCCCTTTCGGATCAGAGTCACCTCGGCATCATGGCATGGCGCAGTCCCTGCCCGCTTCCCATTGCAACGGCCCCTGCCAAGCCTTCGTGCAAGACGGCGGTCCGGGATGCGAGACCGGTCTGTCATTCCTTGACTGCCCGGACCGGGGGCTGCGACGATCGACGGCATGAAGATGCGACTGGACCTCACGCGGCGACGCCATGTCGACCTCGCGCGTGTCTCCAGTTCCTTCTGTTGCCGCGAAGCCTGACGATCCCGACGGCGGGGTCCCCTTCGCACGGGACGGTTCGCCCGCAGTGATTTCCTCTCTGTCGCGATCCAGCGCGCTTCCCCGCCTCCCGCCCGTGTTTCGCCGGCTGAACTCCGGCTGAATTCCCCGGCCTCGACGCGTCCTCCAGCAGCCGCACTCCTGCCCGCAGTGCGTGCGCCGGGGTCCAACTGCAGGACAGGGGACCGGAGTTCGTCGCGGCATGCGTGGTCTATGCGCGGAGTCCGAACGCGCCCGTCTCCGTACCCCGCCCACCTCTCCGTACCCCGCTCACGAAAGAGGACTCATGGCCACCGTCCTGTCCGTCTCCGGCAGCCCCTCGGTCTCCTCCCGTACTGCCAAACTCCTGCGCCACCTCGATGCCCGGCTCGCCGCGCAGGGGCACGAGGTGATTCCCCTCGACGTCCGCACGATCCCGGCCGATGCCTTGCTCGGCGCGGACTTCCAGCACCCCGCCATCGTCGAGGCGACCGGGCTGTTCGCCCGCGCCGACGGGGTGGTCATCGGCACCCCGGTCTACAAGGCCGCCTACTCCGGCGTCCTCAAGGCGTTGCTCGACCTGCTCCCGCAGTACGCCCTGGCCGGGAAGACCGTGCTGCCACTGGTGACGGGAGGCAGTACCGCCCATGTGCTCGCCCTGGACTACGCCCTCCGTCCGGTCCTCAACTCCATGGGGGCGGCTCACATAGTGCAGGGCTGGTTCACGCTCGACAAGGACATCATCACGGGGCAGGACGGGAGTGTCACCGTGGCGCCGGGCACCGCCGAGGCTCTGGCCCAGGTGGTCGACCAGTTCTCGGCAGCCCTGGGTCGTACACCCCTGCTGGCGGTGGCCGGTTGACGCCACTGGCCCCCAAGTGGCCTCAGCCGAAACCGAGTTCCCGGCAACAGCCGTAGCCGTCGCCCGTCCGGCCCCCCGATCGGAGAGCTCCGCCGTGTCCCTCACCTTCCACTGGTTCCTGCCCACCAACGGCGACAGTCGTCATGTCGTCGGCGGCGGCCACGGCACGCCCGCCACCGCTTCCGGAAGGGACCGGCCTCCGACGGTCGCCTACTTGAGCCAGATCGCCCGCGCCGCGGAGGATCTGGGGTTCGTCGGTGCCCTCACCCCGACGGGTGCCTGGTGCGAGGACGCGTGGCTGACGACCGCGATGGTCAGCCGGCACACCGAGCGCCTGAAGTTCCTCGTCGCCTTCCGGCCGGGCTTCGTGTCGCCCACTCTCGCCGCGCAGATGGCGTCCACCTTCCAGCGCCAGAGCGGCGGACGGCTGCTGCTCAACGTGGTGACCGGCGGCGAGAGCCACGAGCAGCGCGCGTACGGCGACTTCCTCGACAAGGACGCCCGGTACCGCCGTACCGGCGAATTCCTGCGGATCGTCCGGGACTTGTGGGACGGCAAGACCGTCGACCTGTCCGGCGAGCACCTCCGGGTCGAGGACGCCCGGCTCGCCCGGGTCCCCGACCCGGTCCCGGAGGTCTACTTCGGCGGCTCCTCACCCGTCGCCGGCGAGGTCGCCGCCCGCCATGCCGACGTCTATCTCACCTGGGGCGAACCACCAGCCCAGGTCGCCGAGAAGATCGCCTGGGTCCGCGGGCTCGCGGCGCGGGAGGGACGGACCCTCCGGTTCGGCATCCGGCTGCACGTCATCACCCGCGACACCTCCGAGCAGGCCTGGGCCGAGGCCCACAGGCTCCTCGACGGCTTCGACCCCGAGACCGTACGGTCCGTGCAACAGGGGCTCGCCCGCAGCGAGTCGCAGGGCCAGCAGCGGATGCTCGCGCTGCACGGCGGCGGCCGGGACGGCCTGGAGATCCACCCCAACCTCTGGGCCGGCATCGGCCTCGTGCGCGGCGGAGCGGGCACCGCCCTGGTCGGCAGCCACGAGGAGGTCGCCGAGCGGATCAGGGAGTACCACGCCCTCGGCATCGACGAGTTCGTGCTCTCCGGCTATCCGCACCTGGAGGAGGCCTACTGGTTCGGCGAGGGCGTCCTGCCCCGCCTCGCCGAGCAGGGCCTGTGGCAGCACCCGTTCGCGACCCCGCCCGCGCCCGCCGCTCAAGTCCCCTTCACCGGCTGAACGGCCCGGCTGAACAGCCCGGTCGACCGGCGTGGACCGATCGGCTCGGGCGGGGAGGTCGACCGGCTGAACCGGCCGACCGGCGTAGACCGGTCGAGACCGGTGAACCGGGGCGATCCGAGCGAGCCGGGTCACCGGAGCGGACCGGGTCACCCGGGCGAACCCAGCGACCCCAGGTGCGCCGCGCGCACCTGGGCCGTCTGCCCCTGCACCAGCAGGAACATCCCCTCGCGCGCCAGCCGCTGCGCCGGGCTGCGCAGATCCATCGCCCGCCCGCCGCCGGCCACGACCGCGGCGGTGGTGGCCGCCCGCATCACGTCGTACGCCCGTGTCTTGCAGGCCAGCCGCTCGTCGATCCGTTCGGTCGGCACCGGGTGGTCGGCGAGCTCGTACGCCTGCCGCCTGACCTCGTCGAGACGCGCCCGCAGAGCGCCCGCGGTCTCCTTCGCGGAGTCGGCGGGATCGTCCTCCAGCAGACCGATCGCCGTCGCCGTCACCCCGAACACGGCCGGTGAGGCATTGGTGTTCTTGGGCCGGTCGGTGACCGCCCAGGACTCGTACGGGATGCGCAGCGCCACCGCGTCGTCGGGCAGCCACAGCCCGTCCAGCTCCAGCGAGACCGTCCGGGACGCGGTGAGCGCGGCGAGCCGCATCGGCGGGGACGGGCGCAGCCCCGGCTGCTCGCGCGCCTCGGTGAACGCGAACAGCGCCTCGTCCGCGTCCGTCACTCCCGCCAGCAGCATGACGTCGTTCAGCCCCCAGCCCGTGTACCAGGGGACCCTCCCGCCGAAGCGCCAGCCACCGCGCTCTCGCGTCACCCGCACCGGGATCCTCGGATAGGCGCGCAACTGGGCGTACGCGACACCGGAAAGCAGCTCCCCGCGCGCGAGCGGACCCAGCAGGCGCTCCCGCACCGGAAGATCACTCTTCGCCAGCGTCGTCACCGGTGTGTGGTGCTGGGTCTGCACGAACCACGTCGAGCAGCACGCCCCGGCCAGGATCTCCGCCGTCTCCCGGACCACCGCGGCGGGCGCCGCCGACCCGCCGTACGCCACCGGGGCGACCGCCCCGAGCAGCCCCGAACGCTTGACCGCCTCGACGCTGCTCGCCGGGATGCCTTCCTGGTCCACGCGCTCCGCCAGCGGCGCCAGCACCTCCGCCGCCAGACCGCGGGCCGCGGTGACGAGCGGATGCGGTGGGATGGTCATCGAAGGAATCTCCCGCTGTCGTCGTGGCGTGTGTCGATCCGGCGCGTTCTCGTTCGTGTAGTCAGTGAGACGCCGAGTGAGAGACATTCGAGGAGGACACATCATGAAGTACTACCTGTTGAGCGTGATGCAGCCGCAGGGCGAGCGGCCCGCGCCCGAGGTCCTGGAAGAGATCATGCACAACGTGGAGCTGTTCCACGCGGAGCTGCGCGAGGCCGGTGCCTGGGTGTTCGCCGGCGGACTGCACGGGCCGGACACGGCGACCGTGCTGCGGGCCCGCGACGGTGACGTCCTGGTCACCGACGGGCCGTACACGGAGAGCAAGGAGTTTCTGGGCGGGATCTGTCTGCTGAAGGCGCCCGACCTCGACGCGGCGCTGAAGTGGGGGCGCAAGGCGGCGCTGGCGACCACGCTGCCCATCGAGGTACGCCCGTTCATGCACGAGACCGAGGGCTGATGGCCGTCGGCGCCGCCGGGATCGAGGCCGTCTTCCGCGCCGAGTACGGCCGGGCGGTCGCCGTCCTGATCCGCTTCCTGGGCGACATCGACCTCGCCGAGGAAGCGGTCCAGGACGCGTTCACCACGGCCGTGGCGAAGTGGCCGGAGACCGGCATACCGCCGAGCCCGGCCGGCTGGATCATCACCACCGCCCGCAACCGCGCCGTCGACCGGCTGCGCCGCGAGTCCACCCGCGCGGCCCGGCACGCCGAAGCGGCCCGGCTGAACGCCCCGGACGAACCCGTGGAGGAGGGCCCCGTGCGCGACGACCGGCTCCGTCTGATCTTCACCTGCTGCCACCCCGCGCTCGCCCCCCAGGCCCAGGTCGCCCTCACCCTGCGGCTCCTCGGCGGCCTGACCACCGCGCAGATCGCGCGTGCCTTCCTCGTCCCCGAAACCACCATGGCCCAGCGGATCGTCCGCGCCAAGGCCAAGATCCGCGACGCCGGCATCCCCTACCGCATCCCGCGCGACGCGGACCTGCCGGACCGCGTCAAGGGCGTGCTGGCCGTCGTCTACCTCGTCTTCAACGAGGGGTACGGCGGCCGCGAGGACCTCTGCGCCGAGGCCCTGCGCCTCGGACGCCTCCTCGTAGAGCTCATGCCGGACGAGCCCGAGGCACTCGGCCTGCTCGCCCTGATGCTCCTCATCGAGGCCCGCCGCCCGGCCCGCGTGACGGCGGACGGCGACCTGGTCCTCCTCGCCGACCAGGACCGTACGCGCTGGGACCGGGACCTGATCGCCGAGGGCCAGGCCCTCGTACGCCGCTGTCTGCGCCGCAACCGGCCGGGGCCCTACCAGATCCAGGCCGCGATCAACGCCGTCCACAGCGACGCGCCGACCGCGGCCGCCACGGACTGGGGTCAGATCCGCCGGCTGTACGACCAGCTCATGGAACTCGCCCCCAGCCCGGTCGTGGCTCTCAACCGCGCCGTCGCCGTGGCCGAGGTCGAGGGACCGGAGACCGCTCTCGCCCTCGTCGAGAAGCTCGACCTGGACGGCTACCACGCCTTCCACGCCGTACGGGCGGATCTGCTGCGCCGGCTCGGACGGCACGCCGAGGCGCTACGGGCGTACGACGCGGCCATCGCGCTGACCGGGAGCGCGCCGGAACGCGCCCACCTCGAACGGGCCAGAGCTGCCCTCACCGCGAACTGACCGCGGAGGTTCACACGCTGAGCGCCTCCCGCACCGTCCGTTCGGCGTCCCGGCCGCCCTCGCCCGAGGACGTGACCCGGCCCGCCTCCAGGACGTAGTACCGCTGCGCGGCCCGCATCGCGAAGCCGACGTGCTGCTCGACCAGGAGCACCGACAGACCTCCCCGGGCGGCCAGCGCGAGAATCGTCTCCTCGATCTCGGCGACCACGGAGGGTTGGATTCCTTCGGTCGGCTCGTCGAGGAGCAGGATCCGAGGCTCCGTCACCAGAGCCCGGGCGATGGACAGCTGCTGACGCTGACCGCCCGAGAGCAGACCCGCGCGGCGGCCCGACAGGGCGCGCAGCGCCGGGAACAGGTCCAGTGCCTCGGCGGTCGCCTCCTTGCCGCGGCGCCGTCCGTCCGCGACCAGCCGGAGATTCTCGGCGGTGGTCAGCTGCGGGAAGACCTGCTGGCCCTGCGGTACGTACGCCATACCGCGGGCCACCCGTTCGTGGGGCTTGCGGCGGGTGATGTCCTCGCCGTCGAGGCGGACGGAGCCGCGCTGCGGGCCGAGCAGCCCGACCGCCGCCCGCAGAAGGGTGCTCTTGCCCGCTCCGTTGTGCCCGAGCACCGCCGCGACCCCGTTTCTCGGTACCTCGACGGAGACGCCGTGCAGCACGAGACTGCGGTGGTACCCGACATGGACGGTGTCGATCTCCAGCATCACGCCTCCTGTACGGCGGTCGGTCCGGGCACGGCCGCCGAGGTGTCCTCCGTGCGGGTGTGCCCGAGATACACCTCCTGGACCCTCGGGTCCGCCTGCACCTCGGCCACCGTTCCCTCGCTCAGCACCCGGCCCGCGTGCAGCACGCTGACGCTGCGCGCGAAGGACCGCATGAAATCCATGTCGTGCTCGATGACGACGACGGTCCGCTCCCCGCTGATGCGCTGCAACAACTCGCCGGTGGCCTGCCGTTCGTCCTGGCTCATGCCCGCGACCGGCTCGTCGAGCAGCAGCAGCCGGACGTCCTGCACGAGCAGCATGCCGATCTCCAGCCACTGCTTCTGGCCGTGCGCGAGCGTCCCGGCCGGGCTGTCGGCGAGGCCCGTCAGGCCCACCGTCTCCAGCGCGCGCGCCACGGACTCGGGTACGCCCCTGCGCCGGCGCAGCATCGTCAGCGCGCCCCGGCCCGCGCCCGCCGCGATGTCCAGGTTCTGAAGGACCGTCAACTCCTCGAAGACGGCGGCGGTCTGGAAGGTGCGGCCGATCCCCGAGCGGGCGATCCGGTGCACACTGCGGCCGAGGAGGTCGGCACCCGCGAAGCGCACCGATCCCGTCGCCCGCACCAGTCCGGTGACCGCGTCGACCAGGGTCGTCTTGCCCGCGCCGTTCGGCCCGATCAGGAAGCGGAGATCCCCCGGTCGCACATCGAGATCCACCCCGTCGACGGCGGTGAAGCCGTCGAAGGTCACCCGCAGTTCCCGGATCTCGAGCCCCGCACTGTCCGTGAAGTCCGTCATGCCGTGTCTCCAGAGAGTCCTTGGTTCCTCCGGCGCCGCTTCACGATGGCGGCCAGCGAGGCGAGACCGCCCGGCAGGAACGCCAGGGCGACGATGAACAACAGCCCCTGGAAGTACGTCCAGGCCGCGGGGAACTCCTCGGACAGGGCCGTCCTGGCCCAGGCGACGCCGATCGCGCCGAGCACCGCGCCCGTCAGACTCGCCCGCCCGCCGACCGCCGCCCCGATGACGAGCTCGATGGACGGCACGATGCCCACCAGAGCGGGAGAGATGATGCCGACGGCGGGCACGAACAGCGCACCCGCGAGTCCCGCCATGCCCGCCGCGACCACATACGCCACGAGTTTGACGTTCGCGGGGTCGTAGCCGAGGAACCGTACCCGCTCCTCCGAGTCCCTCACCGCGACGAGGAGTTCGCCGTAGCGGCTGTGCATCAGCTGACGGGCGAGCGCGATCAGCAGGAGCAGCACCGCGGCGATGACGAAGTACACCATCCGCTGGTTGACCGGGTCGTTCAGGTCGTAGCCGAAGAAGCCCTGGATGTCGGTCAGTCCATTGGTACCGCCGGTCGTGGCCTGCTGCCCGACCAGCCAGATCGCGAAGGCCGCGGCGAGCGCCTGGCTGAGAATCGCGAAGTAGGCGCCCTTGACCCGGCGCCGGAAGATGAACGAGCCGAGGATCGCGGCGACGGCCATCGGCAGCAGGACGGTCGCGGCGATCGCGAACACCGGGTTCGCGAACGGCCGCCACCACCAGGGGAGTTCGGTGGCGGTTCCGTACAGCTGCATGAAGTCGGGGACATGGCCGGGTCCGGCGTCCGCGATCTTCAGGTGCATGGCCATGGCATAGCCGCCCAGCCCGAAGAACACCCCTTGGCCGAGTGTCAGCAGGCCGCCGCGCCCCCAGGCCAGACAGATGCCGACCGCGACGATGGCCGTGCACAGGTATTTGGCGAGCAGTCCGAGCCGGAAGTCGGACAGTGCGAGCGGGGCGACGGCGAAGAGCACCAGGGCGGCGGCGACGAAGCCGGCCGCGGGCCGAGCCGCCGTGAACCGGCGCCGGCCGCCCGGAAGTCGTCCCGCCTTCGGGGCGAGGGGAGTGGTGGTGGTCATACCAGACTCCTCGTGCGCAGCGTGTACAGGCCCTGCGGCCGCCACTGGAGGAACGCCACGATGGCCACGAGGACCAGCACCTTGGCGACACTGACGGTGGTCGAGTACTCCAGGACCGACTGCAGCGCGCCCAGCACGAAGGCGACGATGACGCTGCCCTTGAGCTGTCCGATGCCGCCGACCACGATCACCAGGAAGGCGTCGATGATGACGTTGGTGCCCATCGTCGGCCCGATGGGGCCGACCAGGGTCAGCGCGACCCCGGCCACCCCGGCGAGCCCCGAGCCGATGAAGAAGGCGGTGCGGTCCACGCGCCCGGTGGAGATGCCGGACACCTCCGCCAGGTCCCGGTTCTGCACCACCGCGCGGATCCGGCGCCCGAGCGGGGTCAGCCGCAGCGTGAGGGACAGTGCCACGACCGCCGTGACCGCCAGCCCGAGGATGAACAGCCGGCTGTTGGCGAAGGTGAGCGGGTCGTCGCCGCCGATGACCGTGATGTGTCCGGTGAGGACGTCGGGTGCACGGGTCTGCACATTGGGGGCACCGAAAATGTCACGGGCGAGTTGCTGGAGCATCAGCGAGACACCCCAGGTGACAAGAAGGGTGTCCAGAGGACGGAGGTAAAGGCGGCGAATCAGCAGCCATTCCAGCAGCGCGCCGAGCGCCCCCGACACAAGAAAGGCGACGGGCAGCGCGACGATCAGTGAAATTCCTGCGCCGGAAATGGACTTCTGCAGTACGTACGTGGTGTAGGCGCCGGCCATGATGAACTCGCCGTGGGCCATGTTGATGACATTCATCTGGCCGAAGGTGAGCGAGAGGCCGAGCGCGATGAGGAGCAGGACGGCACCGATACTGACGCCGGTGAACAACTGCCCGAGGATCACGGTCATACGGCGGCTCCGGGGAGTCGGGACGCGGGGCCTGTGCGCACAGGCCCCGCGCGACGGGTGGTCAGGAGAGGCCGGAGGCCCAGTCGTAACCCTTCAGGTAGGGGTCCGGCTTGATCGGCTTGCCGGAGTCCCAGACCTGCTTGATCAGCCCGTCGGAGCCGATCCTGCCGATGCGGGCGGTCTTGTAGATGTGCTGGGTCGCGCCGTCCACGGTGACCTTGCCCTCCGGCGCGTCGAAGGTGATGCCGTCGGAGGCCGCCTTGACCTTCTCGGGGTCGAACGACTTCGCCTTCTCGACCATCGCCTTCCACAGGTAGACCGAGGTGTACGCGGCCTCCATCGGGTCACTGGTCGGCTTGTCTTGGCCGTACTTGGCCTTGTAGGCCTTCACGAACCTGGTGTTCGCGGCCCCCGGGGTGGTCTGGTAGTAGTTCCAGGCCGTCAACTGGCCCGCCAGGTACTGCGCCCCGATCGACTTGACCTCCTCCTCGGCGATCGACACCGAGACCACCGGCATGCCCTTGGCGGTGAGTCCGGCGGACTTGTACTCCTTGAAGAAGGCCACGTTCGAGTCGCCGTTGAGGGTGTTGAAGACCGCGTCCGCCTTCGAGGCCTTCACCTTGTTGGCGATCGTGCTGAACTCCGTGGAGCCGAGCGGCGCGTAGTCCTCGCCGAGCACCGTCATGCCGTTGGCCTTCGCGTACGCCCTGATCTCCTTGTTGGCGGTGCGCGGGAAGACGTAGTCGCTGCCGACCAGGTAGATCCGCTTCCTGCCCTGGGACTTGAGATAGTCGAGGCCGGGGACGATCTGCTGGTTGGTGGTGGCGCCGGTGTAGAAGATGTACGGGGACTGCTCGAGCCCCTCGTACTGCACGGGATAGAAGAGCAGGGACTTGTTCTTCTCGAAGACCGGCTTGACGGCCTTGCGGCTCGCGGAGGTCCAGCAGCCGAAGGTGGCCGCCACCCGGTCCTCCCGGATCAGCTTGCTCGCCTTCTCGGCGAACGTCGGCCAGTCGGAGGCACCGTCCTCGCTGATCGGTTTGATCTGCTTGCCGAGCACCCCACCCGAGGCGTTGATCTCGTCGATGGCCAGTTTCAGCGAGTCGCGTACGGTCACCTCGCTGATCGCCATCGTGCCCGACAGTGAGTTGAGCAGACCCACCTTGACGGTGTCGCCGCTCACGTCCGCCTTCGCGGCCTTGTCGGACGTACCGCCCGCGTCGGTCTTGGCGCCGCACGCGGACAGCGCGACCATGGCCGCGAGCGCGCCGGCACCGGCTGCCATCCGGCGTCGGAGAATTCGGGAACCGCTGGACAATAGAACCCCCTCGGGCTGTGGAGGAGACAACCTCCTGAAGTGCGGTCCACAGCCTCAAGTCGCCCTGTTTCCAAGGTGTTTCGCGGTACTTTCCCGGCCGTATCTTCCAGCTCTCATGAAGCGTTCGGGGGCGCCCGGCAGGGCAACAAAAAATACCCGGGGCGGAATTCGGCATCCGAATTCATGACACGCCCGAGGCATTTCGATTACTTCCTGCGGGAAGTATCTTGGCGCCGACGAGCCGATGTCAAGAGCCCGGTTCGCGAAGGTCGAGCTCGGCGACCACGTCGAAGTCCAGCCCCTCGGCCCGCGCCAGATAGATGCGTTGGCGCACATGACCGCCGCGCAGATGCAGCAGCCCCCGTGGCCCCTCGTACGACACGGTCTCGGCCGCCGCCCCGATCGCGGACACATCGAGGGTGCCGGCCCGGCCGATGAGCGCGGCGAGCAACAGCACGCCCTCGTAACAGGATTCGCCGAGACTGCCGAGGGGCGGCGCCTCGATCCCGAACCGCCCGGCGTACAGGCCGTGGAAATCCAGGGTGTCCTGGTTGGCGAGGGAGGCGAAGAACCCCGCCGTGCTGAAGAGGTCCGCCGTGGCCGAAGGGCCGCTGGCCAGCAGCATGTTCTCGTCCATCAGGGTGCTCAGCCGAAGACAGCGGGTGTCGAGGCCGGCCGCGGCGAACGCCCGGTTGAAGCGCACCGCGTCACTGCCGACCAGCAGCATGATGACCCCGTCCGCCTCAGCGTGCTCGATCCGGCGCAGCACCGCCCCGAAGTCATGGGTGCCCAGCGGCAGATACACCTCCCCCTCGACGCTGCCGCCGGACTCGCGCGCGTACGCGTGCGCGGCCCGGGCCGTACGGCGCGGCCACACATAGTCGTTGCCCACCACGAACCAGCGGCGCAGCCCGCGCTCGTGCGCCAGCAGGCCCATGGCCGGACGTAGTTGGTCACGCGGTGTCTCGCTCGTGAGGAACACCCCGGCGGTGTGCTCGCCGCCTTCGTACAGCGCGGTGTAGACGTAGGGGACCCGGTGGGCGATGCGCGGCGCGAGTGCCTGGCGCACCGAGGAGATGTGCCAGCCCGTGACGCCGTGCACCACGCCCAGGTCCACCAACGCCTCGACGCGGTCGGCGACTTCGCGAGGTGTGCCGCCCCCGTCCACGGGCAGCAGACGCAGCTCTCTGCCGAGCACCCCGCCCGCGCGGTTGACCTCTTCCGCCGCCAGTCGCGCACACAGTTCGCAGGTGGGCCCGAAGATGCCCGCCGACCCCTGCAGGGGAAAGACAAGGGCCACGCCGAACGCGGAGTCGTCTGCCGTGAACCAGTCGGGCACAGGCGAATCGGGCCGGAACATGGCGTCATGATTCCGGGTCCCCCCGGTGAACTCCAATCCGTCTCGTAGCATGTACGAACCCCGGGAGCGAGGAGCAGGATGCCGACCCCATCGCCGCGTCAGCCCCAGGATCTGATGCAGCTGCTGACGCGGGCGGAGCGGCTGGCCGCGCGGCGGCTCCAGACCGTCCTGGACGAGGACGGCTGTTCTCTCGACGCCTGGCGGGTGCTCGCACTGCTCTCCGACGGCGCGGGCCACTCCATGACCGCGATCGCCGAGGCGGTCTTCCTCCCGCCGGCCTCGCTCACCAGACTCGTCGACCACCTCGTGGACCAGAACCTCCTCTACCGCCGCGTCGACCCGTACGACCGGCGCCGCATCCTCGCCCACCTCACCCCGCGGGGCCGGACGTACTGGCGGCGCCTGGACCGCGAGGTCCGCGCACGCTGGCCGGTGCTGAGCGACGGGGACGACGAACTGCTGCGGTCCCTGCTGGGACAACTGGCGGACACGCTCGGTGCGGCGGGCGAGCGGTCCACGATCTGAAGCCGGATGCCGGAAGGTCCCTCACCCGAGACCCGCGTCATCCGTCGACAACCGCCCGAGGCGGAGCGGCCCGGGGCAGGATGGCCTCATGACAAAGCTGTCCGTACGGTCGGTCCCTCGTACGTCCACTGGTTCGGTGCTGTCGTTGTGGTCACAGGACTCCGTGCTGTCGATCGGCTCCGTGGGATCGGTGCTGTCCGTGGGGTCCGTCGGTTCGGCCTTGTCGGTCGGCTCGATCGGCAGCGCCCTGTCGGTCGGCTCGATCGGTTCCGCCCTGTCACTGATCTCGACCGGTTCGTGGCTGAGTACAGGATCGCTGTTCTCCGCGCAGTCGCGGTGGTCAGTACTGTCCTGGCGTTCCTCCCGCGGTTTCCTGGCCGCGGGAGCGGTAGGGGCGGCGGCCGGAGGCGCCCTGCTGGTGGCCCGGATGCTGCACGAGGCCGGAACCGGCACGGAGTAGTCGAACCCGCGCGCTCGGTCGGCGCGTCCTCGCCGGTGTCCTCGCCGGATCGATGGGGTGGACCCGCCGCCCCCGGGCCGGTGACACCTGGGTCCACTGGCCCTTCACGGCCGGACCGCTCGGCAGGGGACTCGCCCTGATCGGCGGATTCGTGCTGCGGATCCGCGTGGTTGCGGGCACGGTGATGGTGGGGCTGATGCGGGTCGCCGAGTGGGTGCCCGCCCAGTACCCGGCCGACGGCTCGAGGAGAGCACGGCGGTCGATCCGTTCGCCGACCACCACCTCGTCCACACGGCTTTCCTGATCGCCCTCGTCCTCGTCCTCGCGCCGTCTCCGCGGGCGGCACACGCCCGGGTATCGGTGGGCTCCCGGCCGAGCTGTCGGTCAGGCGCACGGTCGCCGGCCGCGCCGGCCCCGCCCCGGGCGGGAGGCGGGATCCCGAGAGGGTTCCGCCCTCTCGTGCGGCGCGGTGCCCCGGCTTGGGCCGAACGGCCCCCACCGGGGACCAGCGGCCCCTGCCCCGCCCGACCGTTTCGACACGACCCTGGAATCGGACCCCGACCGGGCCCCGATTCAGGAGGTGGACACCATGCCCCGCACTGTCACCGTAGGCCTCGACGGTTCTCCCGAGAGCCTCGCCGCCGCCGAATGGGCCACCCGCGAGGCGCGGCTGCGCGCCCTGCCGGTCAGACTGGTCAACGTATGGGAAGCGGCCCCGGACCCCGTGGCCCAGGCGCCGCTGCTCGGCGCCGAGACCCACCAGCACTGGAGCGAGAGGATCCCGCGCGAGGCGGCCGAAGGGCTACGGGTGCGCCACCCGGGAGTCGACGTCATCACGGAGCAGCTCACCGGCCGGCCCGCCGAGGAGCTGGTGAAGGCCGCGGACGACGCCGAACTCCTGGTGCTCGGCACCCGTGGACTCAGCGGTGTGGGCGGTTTCATGGTCGGCTCGGCCGGCCTGGCCGTCGCGGCGCACGCGGGGCGTCCCGTCGTGTTCGTACGCGCCGGTGAACAGGCCGCGGACGAGCACCTGATGGATCTGACGGGCATCCCGTCCGCCGCCGCGCCCTTCCACCCCGTCGTGCTCGGGCTGGACACAGCCGCCCCGGACGAGACGCTGATCGGCTTCGCCTTCGAGGCGGCCCGCCTGCGTGCCACGGCGCTGCGGGTCGTGCACTCCTGGAACGAGCCGCCCTACATCGCGTACGGACTGCCCCCCGACATCAAGATGAACGCCCGCCTGGCAGCCCAGGACGCGGCCGCCATGACGGACGCGCTGCGGCCCTGGCGCGAGAAGTTCCCGGCCGTGGAGATCATCGAGGACTCCCTGTCCGGGAAGGCGGCCAACCACCTGGTGGACGCCTCCCGGGAGGCGTCGCTCGTCGTCGTGGGCCGCCGTGTCCGCCGCGCCGCGCTCGGCGCCCACCTCGGGCCCGTCACGCACGCCGTGCTCCACCACTCCACCGCCCCCGTCGCCGTCGTACCGCACCCCTGAGCACCACGGGCCGAGCTCGGCCGTGTGGTGATCGGGGCTCGATCGCGCAAGGAGAGACATCCCATGAAAGCAGCAGTCGTACGAGCGTTCGGTGAGCCGCTGGTCATCGAGGAGCGCCCGGACCCCGAGCCCGGCCCCGGCCAGGTCCGCGTCCGGGTGGAGGCCTCCGGGCTCTGCCACACCGACATCCACGCCGCCAACGGCGACTGGCCGGTCAAGCCGAGCCCGCCGTTCGTCCCCGGACACGAGGGCGTCGGCCTGGTCGAGGCGCTGGGCGACGGCGTCACCCATCTCGCGGTGGGGCAGCGGGTGGCCGTGCCCTGGCTGGGCAAGGCGTGCGGACGCTGCGAGCACTGTCTCTCCGGCTGGGAGACGCTGTGCGAGCAACAGATCAACACCGGCTACGGGTGCGACGGCGGCTACGCCGAGAAGATGCTCGCCTGGGCCGACTTCGCCCAGCCGGTGCCCGAGGGTATCTCCCCGCTCGACGCGGCCCCGCTCACCTGTGCCGGCGTGACCACGTACAAGGCCCTGAAGGTCGCCGAGGTCCGGCCGAGCCAGTTGGTCGCCATCTCCGGTGTGGGCGGACTCGGCCACCTGGCCCTGCAGTACGCGAAGATCGCCGGGGCGACCGTGGCGGCGATCGACGTCACCGACGACAAGCTCGAACTCGCCGCGGAACTCGGCGCCGACATCGTGATCGACGCCCGCAAGGAGGACCCGGGCGAGGTCCTGAAGAGCCACGGCGGCGCGCACGCCGCGATCGCGCTCGCGGTGAACGAGGACGCCTTCTCCGCGGTGTACAAGGGACTGCGGCGCGGCGGAAAGCTCGTCCTGGTCGCGATGCCGGCGCACGGCACGATCCCGGTCCCCATCTTCGAGACCGTACTGAACGGCATCTCCGTGATCGGCTCCATCGTCGGCACGCGGCAGGACCTGGCCGAGGTCTTCGACCTGCACGCCGCGGGCCGGACCCGGGTCATCCGCGAGTCCCGGCCCCTCGCCTCCGTCAACGAGTCCATCGACGACGTGCTGCACGGCCGTATCCAGGCCCGGATCGTCTTCGACTTCGGCGAAGGGAGCTGACCGCCGTGGATCTGCCCCTCGTCGTGGGTGTCGACGGGTCCGAGCCCGGTATGCGCGCCGTGGACTGGGCCACGGACGAGGCCGCCCTGCGCGGTCTGCCGCTGCGCCTGGTGTACGCCTCGCTCTGGGAACGGTACGAAGGCGCCGCCCTCGCCGAGGGGCTGGGCAGGTCCTCCGAGCAGATCATGGCCGACACGGTCGTGGAGGCCGCCGCCGAGCGCGCCCACCGTCGTGACGCCGCGGTACGGGTCGCCACCGAGGTGGTGCCCGACGACGCGGTGGGCGCGCTGCTCAGGGAGGGCTTGAACGCCACCGCCCTGGTACTCGGATCACGGGGCCGCAGCGGCATCGCCGAAAGGCTCCTCGGCTCGGTGAGCCTCACGGTCGCCGCCCGTGCCCACTGCCCGGTGATCGTGCTGCGCGGCAGCCACGACAACCGGGCCGGGGCCGGCCGGTACCGGCGGGTCGTCCTCGGGGTCGGGGACCCCTCGCACGGCTCGGCCGCCGCCCGCTTCGCCTTCCGGGAGGCGGCCGAACGCCGGGTCGCGCTGGAGGCCGTACGGGCCTGGCGGTGGCCCGCACACGAGTCGATCGAACACCCGCTGATGGCCGGCGAGCCCGCCCGGCTGCACGAACAGCAGGCGGTGGAGGTCCTGGACAAGGCGCTCAGCGGCGCCGCGGCGGAGTATCCGGCCGTGGCCGTGCACCGGCACACCGTCGAGGGGACCGCCCGCACGGTGCTGCTGGACGCCTCCACCGAGGCCGATCTGCTCGTCGTAGGGGTCCGGCGGCACGACAGCCACGGGCACATCGGGATGCAGCTCGGCCGGGTCGCCCACACCGCCCTGCACCACGCGGCCTGCCCCGTCGCCGTGGTGCCCCAGCGGGTGTGAGCGCCTCAGAGGCTCGCCGCGTGATCGGGGACGTAGGTCTGCAGATCGCGCGGCGGGCGTACGTAACCGGTCGACGGCGGCCGGTCGGGCAGCTGCAGAACCGGCGGCGGCACCTCGCGGTAGGGCATGGAGGAGAGCAGATGGGCGATCATGTTCAGCCGGGCACGCCGCTTGTCATCGCTCTCGACCACGAACCACGGAGCCTCCGCGATGTCCGTGTGCACCAGCATCTCGTCCTTCGCCCGGGAGTACGCCTCCCAACGGGTGATCGACTCCAGGTCCATGGGGGAGAGCTTCCAGCGCCGCGTCGGGTCCTTCAGCCGGCGCCGGAACCGCTTCTGCTGCTCCGCGTCGCTCACCGAGAACCAGTACTTGCGCAGCAGCACACCCTCTTCCACCAGCATCCGCTCGAAGATCGGGCACTGCCTCAGGAAGAGCTGGTGCTCCTCCTGCGTGCAGAAGCCCATGACGCGCTCGACCCCGGCGCGGTTGTACCAGCTCCGGTCGAACAGCACGATCTCCCCGGCGGCCGGCAGATGCTCCACGTACCGCTGGAAGTACCACTGGGTGCGCTCGCGCTCGGTCGGCTTGGGCAGCGCCACGATCCGCGCGACGCGCGGGTTCAGATGTTCCGCCACCCGCTTGATCGTGCCGCCCTTGCCCGCGGCGTCCCGGCCCTCGAAGACCACCACCACCCGGGCGCCCTCGGTCCGCACCCACTCCTGAAGCTTGACCAGTTCCGTCTGCAGACGCAGCAGCTCCCGCTCGTACGCCGCAGACGGCACCTTCGCCGTCTTCTTCTCGTCGGCCATGCCGCCTCCTCCGCCCGATGACGCCTCCCGCGAAGCGCGCTCCGATGACCCGCCTCGCCGACGTACTTCCGATGACTTACGGAGTCACCATGCCCAAGGTCGAACACCAGGACAGCACCGTACTGACCGACGACGAACTGCGCACGCTGGACGCTCACTGGCGGGCCGCCAACTACCTTGCCGTGGGCCAGATCTATCTGCTCGCCAACCCGCTGCTCACCGAGCCTTTGACCCCCGCGCAGATCAAACCCCGGCTGCTCGGCCACTGGGGTACCTCGCCCGGTCTCAACCTGGTCCACACCCACCTCAACCGTGTCGTCAAGGCACGCGGCCTGGACGCGCTGTGCGTGTGGGGCCCGGGGCACGGCGGGCCGGCCGTGCTGGCGAACTCCTGGCTGGAGGGCACGTACAGCCAGACGTATCCCTCCGTGTCCCGCGACGCGGAGGGCATGGGGAAGCTGTTCCGCCAGTTCTCCTTCCCCGGCGGGGTGCCCAGCCATGTCGCACCGGAGACACCCGGCTCCATCCACGAGGGCGGCGAGCTCGGCTACTCCCTCGCCCACGCCTACGGTGCCGCCTTCGACAACCCGGAGCTGCTGGTCGCCTGTGTGATCGGCGACGGCGAGGCGGAGACGGGACCGCTCGCGGCGTCCTGGCACTCCAACAAGTTCCTCGACCCGGTCCACGACGGCGCCGTCCTGCCGGTCCTGCACCTCAACGGCTACAAGATCGCCAACCCGACGGTGCTCTCCCGGATCCCGGAGCCCGAACTCGACGAACTGCTGCGCGGATACGGCCACGACCCGATCCACGTGACCGGCGACGACCCGCGGCAGGTGCACCGCGCCATGGCCGCAGCCTTCGACCAGGCCCTGGACCGGATCGCGCTGATCCAGCGCACCGCCCGCGAGGAGGGCGTGGCCGAGCGGGCACGCTGGCCCATGATCGTGCTGCGCACCCCGAAGGGCTGGACCGGCCCCAAGGAGGTCGACGGCGAGCCCGTCGAGGGCACCTGGCGAGCCCACCAGGTGCCACTGGCCGGAGTCCGCGAAAACCCGGAGCACCTACGGCAGTTGGAGACCTGGATGCGCTCCTACCGCCCCGAGGAGCTCTTCGACACCGAGGGACGGCCGGTGGCCGACGTGCTGGCCTGCGTCCCCGACGGCTCCCGGCGCCTCGGCGCCACCCCGCACGCCAACGGCGGCCTCCTCCTGCGCGATCTGCCGCTCCCGCCCCTGGAGCGCTTCGCCGTACCCGTCGACAAGCCGGGCGCCACCGTGCACGAGCCGACCCGGGTCCTGGGCGACCTCCTCGAACACGTCATGCGGGAGACCTCGGCGCGGCGCGACTTCCGGCTGGTCGGTCCCGACGAGACGGCCTCCAACCGCCTGGACGCCGTCTTCGGCGCCAGCGGCAAGGCCTGGCAGGCGGGAACCCTGCCGGTGGACGAACACCTGGACCGGCACGGCCGCGTCATGGAGATCCTCTCCGAACACCTCTGCCAGGGCTGGCTGGAGGGCTACACCCTCACCGGCCGGCACGGACTGTTCTCCTGCTACGAGGCGTTCGTGCACATCGTCGACTCCATGGTCAACCAGCACATCAAGTGGCTGAGGACCTCACGCGAACTGCCCTGGCGCGCCCCGATCGCCTCCCTCAACTACCTGCTCACCTCCCATGTGTGGCGCCAGGACCACAACGGCTTCTCCCACCAGGACCCCGGCTTCGTCGACCACGTCCTCAGCAAGAGCCCCGAGGTCGTGCGCGTCTACCTCCCGCCGGACGCCAACACCCTGCTGTCCGTGGCGGATCACGTCCTGCGCAGCCGCGACTACGTCAACGTCGTCGTCGCCGGCAAACAGCCCTGCTTCGACTGGCTGTCCATGGACCAGGCCCGCGCCCACTGCGCCCGCGGTGCCGGCATCTGGGACTGGGCGGGATCGGGCAGCGGGGACCGTGAGCCCGACGTCGTCCTCGCCTGTGCGGGCGACGTCCCCACCCAGGAGATCCTGGCCGCCTCCGACCTCCTGCGCCGATATCTGCCCGAGCTCGCCGTCCGGGTCGTCAACGTCGTCGACATGACCCGGCTGCTGCCGCGCGAGGAACACCCGCACGGGATGAACGACTTCGAGTACGACGGGCTGTTCACCACCGACAAGCCGGTGATCTTCGCGTACCACGGTTACCCCTGGCTCATCCACCGTCTCGCCTACCGCCGCACCGGTCACCAGAACCTCCATGTGCGCGGCTACAAGGAGATGGGCACGACCACGACCCCCTTCGACATGGTCGTCCGCAACGACATGGACCGCTACCGCCTCGTCATGGACGTCATCGACCGGGTTCCCGGTCTCGGCGTCCGCGCCGCCGCCGTGCGCCAGAAGATGGCCGACGCCCGCTCCCGCCACCACATCTGGATCCGGGAGCACGGCACCGACCTCCCCGAGGTCGCGGACTGGACGTGGACCGGCTGAGGCCCGCACGGCAAAGGAGTACGGCGTCATGACCGTACGCGCCGACGACTGAGGAACACAGGAGAGGCCTGCCGTCCCCCGCGCGTGCTGCGGAGGACGGCAGGCCGCCCGTACCGCAGGATGGAGGCATGCGCGACGGCACCTGGGAGTACGAGGGCTACGACCCGGCGCAGGAAGGCCTGCGCGAGTCGCTGTGCACCCTCGGCAACGGGTACTTCGCGACCCGTGGCGCCGCCCCGGAGTGCGCCGCCGACTCCGTCCACTACCCGGGCACGTACGCGGCCGGCTGCTACAACCGCCTCGCCTCGCAGGTGGCCGGGCACCGGGTCGAGAACGAGGACATGGTCAACCTCCCCAACTGGCTGCCGCTCCGTGTGCGGACCGCCACCGGGACCTGGCTCACCCCCGACACCCACCGGCTGCTCGACCACCGGCTGCGCCTCGACCTGGACGCGGGCACGCTGGAACGCACCGCGCGCTACGAGGACGAGGAGGGCCGGTGCCTCGCCGTGCGGCAGCTGCGCCTGGTCCACATGGCCGATCCCCACCTCGCCCTGCTGCGCACGGAGGTGACGGCCGAGGGCTGGTCGGGCCCGGTCGAGATCGAGTCGGCGCTCGACGGGACGGTCACCAACAGCGGAGTCGAGCGCTACCGCTCCCTGGCCTCCCGCCACCTCACGGACGCCCGGACCGGCACCTGCGCGCCGGACACGGTCTGGCTGCGCTGTCGCACCACCACCTCGGAGATCCGCGTGGGCCTGGCGGCCCGGACCGTCACCGACGCGCCCGCCGGGACCACCGACGCGCACACCCCCGGACGCGCCGCCCAGTTGCTCCGGATCACGCTGACCGACGGCCGGACGGTGACCGTGGACAAGACGGTCGCCCTGCACACCTCCCAGGATCCGGCGATCAAGGACCCGCTGGACGCGGCCGTCGACCGGGTCGGCCGGGCCGCGGACTTCGAGACGCTGCTGGACACCCACCGCACGGCGTGGCAGCAGCTGTGGCGCAACACCGAACTGGACGTGCCGAACAGCGCGGGACCGATCCTGCGCCTGCACCTGTTCCATGTGCTCCAGACGCTGTCTCCGCACACCGCGGAGCTGGACGTCGGGGTCCCGGCCCGCGGGCTGCACGGCGAGGCCTATCGGGGTCACGTCTTCTGGGACGAACTGTTCGTGCTGCCGTATCTGAACCTCCATTTCCCCGAGGTCTCCCGCGCCCTGCTCACCTATCGCCACCGCCGTCTGGAACGGGCCCGCCGATCCGCCCAGGACGCCGGGCACACCGGCGCGATGTACCCGTGGCAGAGCGGCAGCGACGGACGGGAGGAGGCCCAGCAGCTGCACCTCAACCCGCGCTCCGGGCGCTGGCTGCCCGACCACTCACGGCTCCAGCACCACGTCGGATCGGCGATCGCGTACAACGTGTGGCAGTACTGCGAGGCGAGCGGCGACACCGAGTTCCTGCACACCAAGGGCATCGAGATGCTCGTGCAGATCGCCCGTTTCTGGGCCGGATCCGCCGCGTACGACGGCACGCTCGCCCGCTACCGGATCCGCGGTGTCGTCGGACCCGACGAGTACCACGACGCCTACCCGGGCGCCGACCGGCCCGGGCTCGACGACAACGCTTACACCAACGTCACGGCGGCCTGGGTGCTCGCCCGCACCCTCGACGTGCTGGGCGAGCTGCCCGAACTCGTCCGCCGGGACCTCGTCGAGCGGACCGGCCTCGACTCCGCCGAACTCGACCTCTGGCAGGACGTGTCGAGGGGACTGCACGTCCCCTTCCACGCCGGCGTCATCAGCCAGTTCGAGGGCTACGGCGATCTCGTGGAACTCGACTGGGCGGGCTACCGCGAACGGTACGGCGACATCCGGCGGCTGGACCGGATCCTGGAGGCCGAGGGCGACAGCGTCAACCGCTACCAGGCGTCGAAACAGGCGGACGTACTGATGCTGGGCTATCTCTTCTCGCCCGCCGAACTCGGCGGTCTGTTCCGCCGGCTCGGACACGAGCTCGACGACACCCTCTGGCGGCACACCGTCGACCACTACCTGAGCCGTACGAGCCACGGTTCGACACTGAGCAGCCTGGTGCACGGCTGGGTGCTGGGCCGGGCACGGCGTGCCGAGGCCTGGACGTACATTCACGAAGCCCTGCACGGCGACATCGCCGACCTGCAGGGCGGCACCACGGGGGAGGGCGTCCACCTGGGCGCCATGGCGGGCACCCTCGATCTCGTCCAGCGCGGTCTGACCGGTCTGGAGACCCGCGGCGGAGCGCTGCGGCTCGACCCGGTCCCGCCGCCGGAGCTGTCCGAGTACGGCTTCGCGATCCGCTACCGGGGCCACCGGGGCGTACAACTGCGCCTGAGCGCGGGAAGGTTGACCGTCAGCGTGCCGGCCTCGGACGAACCTCCGATCGACATCACCCTGGCCGATCGCACCGTCTCGGTGGCTCCGGGCGAGACCTGCGCGTTGACGCTGCCGGAGCGGTGACTGCGCCCGGTGCCCGGCGCCCGGTGGCTGGTCCACCGTCACCGGGCACCTGATGCGGCTCGGTACGGCCCGTAGCGTGGGCCCGAGTTCCGTGCCGCCGCGGCCGACGACCGGGAGTCCGGTCGACACCGAGGAGTGAACGGCGTGCCGCAGCGCGCCGGTCTCCGCGATCCTGTCCGGCGGCTTCTCGTACGCATGCGTGGAGCGGCCGGCGGGTTGAAGGAGTCCGGGAGGATCGGGCCGAAGCCTCAGCGGTCGGCCAGGGCGCGGTCGAGGAGAGGGAGCAGGCGGTCCCAGTGGCGCTGTAGCGCGGAGGCGTTGAACGCGTCGGTGTCGGACATGGTGAAGCCGTGGACGGTGTCCGGGTAGATCTCGCAGGTGTGGTCGACACCCGCGGCATCCAGGGCCTGGTCGAGCTCGCTGATGGCCTCGGACGTCATGTCGTTCCCGGCGAGGCCGAGGTGGACCTGGGCGGTGAGCTCGGTGACGAGGCGGTGCGGACTGTCGGGCGCGTCGGTGACCAAGGGGCTGGGGTGGAATCCGGCGAGGGCGGCCACCTGGCCGGGGTGGGCCGCCGCGGTGCGCAGCGCCACATTGACGCCCATGCAGTAGCCGATCACCGCGACCGGTCCGGGACTGACCTCGGGCCGCGTGGTGAGGAACCTGACGTAGGCGTCGGCGTCGCGCAGGACATGCTCGACGGTGTGCGCCTGGATCAAGGGCATCAGCTGGGCGATGACCGCGGGCCGGATCTCTTTCCCGATGTGCTCGGGGAGTTCGATCACCGGTGCCGGGCCGTGCCGGTAGAAGACGTTGGGGACGAGCACGTAGTACCCGTGCCCGGCCAGTTCGAGGGCCATCTGCCTCAACACGGGCCGCACGCCGAAGGCGTCCATGTACAGCAGCACCCCTGGGTGCCGCTCACCGTCGTCGGGGAAGGCGGCGAACCCGTCGGCCTGGCCGTCCGCGGTGGGAATCTGCAGTGACTTGGCAGGAATGGTGGATCTTCCTTCCTTGGGCTGATGACAGTGCACAGCCTCTGTGTGTGGGGGGTGGGGGGAGGAGGAGGGGTGAGGTCGATGACAGATCAACCCGGTGACGATGGTGGAAAGGTACCGCCGACACCACCGATGATCTAGAGCCTTTCTGGGCCAACACCGTTCCTAGAGACTGAGCGGGAGTGAGTCCTGTTGCCAGAACCCCTGCTCGGCCGAACGCCCCGGACGGTGTTGGGCGTTCTGGTTGCCCGCGTTCGCTCCGTGTCCGGGCGGCACGGATCGTGTCCGTGGTCCGGGAATGCGGGGGCGGGTTTCCTCACGCCCCGGGGAGCCCGGTCGGGCCTGGACGGTCCGATGCCCGTACCCATCGCTCTGGTGGGTACGGGGCGGTGCCGTCCGACGCCTGACCGGATGCCCCAGGGCGCGCCTTCCGATGGCCACGGCGGCAGCGTCGTGGCGGGTGGTGTTCCTGGTGGTGCTGGTGAGGGGTTTCTGCCAGTGCTGGGCGCCCCAGCGGGAGGTGTAGGCGGGGTCGACCGCGACCAGCGGGATGCCGAGCTCGGTGGCCATCGACACCAGGCGGGCGCGCAGCCGGGCGACGGGCATGCCGGAGATCAGCTGGCGGAACTTTTTTCGGCGGCCGTGTTTCTCCCGCGTCGTTTCCGCGGTGAAGTCGAGGTCCTCGACCGCGATCGCCAGGCGGTGGCGGGTGGCCCAGTGCAGCAGGCGGGTCAGGGCGTGGCGTACCTGGGCGTCGCGGTGGTCGGCGGTGCCGGACAGGTCGTAGGCGAAGCGGCGCGGGACGCCGACCGGATTGCCATGCTGGTCCAGCCGCCAGGCCGCCAGGTGATCGGCGTTGGTGTCCACGCCGATCAGGCCACCGGCCCGGACAGCGGTCAGGGGCACCGTCTGGGCGGGTGGGAGGGTCCAGGAGGCGGTCAGGTACCAGCGCCGACGACCGGTGTCCTCGTGGATGCGGTAGGCCACCGCCCGGTTGCCCTCGACCCGGTCGCGCCACGCCTGGCCCCGGTGTGCGAACGACACCCGCGCGGTGAGGACGTAGCGGCCGTGCGCCGTGTTGGCGAGATGGGCGAGCGGGGCCGGGAGCTTGATGCTGACCTGCCCGTCCGGGCCGATCCGGATGGTCTCGTTGCCGTACCGCTTCCCGGACTCGCCGTCCGCCTGCACAAACCGGCGCGACGCCTCCCACCGCACCCGCCACGCCTCCTCGGTGAGCTGCGCCTGCTCCAAGTGGTGGCGGCTGTTCAGCAGCCGTTTCCCGCCCCGCACCACCCGCACCCGCCCGGCCGCCCAGTCGGCCCGCGCCCGCTCCAGCCGGTCCTCCAACACCCGCAGCCGACGCGTCTTGGCATGCCACTCCCGCCGACTCCGGTAACCACCCGCCGCCCGCTTCGAACCCCTCTCGCCGAGCGGCAATGACAGCCGGTGCCGGATCGTGTTCACCGCGGCCTCGAGCTGCCGGATGTGCGCTGCCTGGCCGCGCCGGGCCAGCGCCCACTGATCATGCGTGGCCTTCGTCAGCGACCCCGCCCACCGCGACGAGGACAGCCCGGTCAGCACCCGCTTGCGGGACGCCCAGGACTCGTTGCCGTGCTCCAGACCGGCCGCACACCGCGCCTTCAGATCCCCCGATGCCAGCGAACCCAGATGCTCGCCCACCAGCCGCAGCACCCGCTCGTCCTCGACCGTCAGGGCCTTGAGCCGGTCCCGGACCGCCACACCCGACGGGCCGCGCACCACGAACGACGCCCCCACCACCCGCAACCCGCCCGCACCACCCAACCCGCTCACCCCCAGCCCAAACCGGCCCAACCGCCCCGTCACCCCACCCAACGACCACCACCCGCAAAGGTCACCCCTTCGAGACAAGAACACTCGTTCCCACTCGCGCCCTTATGCGGACGAACGTCACCGGCACTCACCCATGCACGCCAGAACACCCTCACGCGCAGTCAAAGGGCAGCAGCTGCCAACCCCCTCTGGGCCAATGGTCTTCCTGGGTCGATGCGGTCGGCGGAGCCACCTTGGGTGGGTCGAGCGCCTTACCAGTGGTGGGCCCGGCCCGGAACCGTCCGTCACCCCGCCCCCGTCACCAGGACTCGGCTTGCAGGAACAGCGTGATCACCTTCGCGAAGAACCAGACGCAGAACACCAGACACGCAAGCCACAGTCCCCACAAAACCCACCGGACCTCTCGTCGTAAGCGCATGAGGGGATGATCCCGCCTCGCGGTCCTGGCCCTGTCACCGGCCCGGCCTATTGGCCACTACGGACCCGCGGTCGGGAACGGTGCCCTCTCTCCCGGCCCGCCGGTCGGTCCCTCACCGCAGGCGATGGTCGATGTCGTGGCCGCCGTCGGGGATTCGATCGCCGGGCGTACCGGCGTAGCGCCGGCCCGGCTGAGCGGGGCTGCGGTCCACGTACGCTCAGGATGACCGGTGCCAGACCTGCCTCACCCGGTAGGGTGACGATCTTCGGCCGGCGGAAGCCGTACGGAGTCCTCGAAGGCCGGGCACATCATGCACCTCGCCGACCATCCCGCACGCCGCCGCCTCAGCGCCGCCCTGGACAACCTCGCCGTCACTTTCCGCGGAATGACCGCACATCCGGACGAGATCAACTGCGAGTGTCACTGGGGCAGTTCGGAGGAGCTCGCCCTTCTGAAGACACCGGACGTGGAGCTGGAGCCGGACCTCCTGCGCCGGACCTGGACGGCCATCGACTGGAGCGATCACGGGGCCGTGCTGCGCCGTATACTGCCGCAGTTCGCCACAGTGCTGGTCGCCGGTCGCGCGCAGCCCCTGTCCGGCCTGGAAGAGGCCGGATCCTGCTTCGCCCGCGGCCGTTGGCAGCAGTGGCCTGACGATCACGCCGGTCCGGTACGCGAGTTTCTGCGGGCCTGGTGGGTGCAGAGCCTTACCGACCCGGATGCGGTCGTCCCGGCTCACGAGGTCTTCAAGATGTGTGCCGAGGCGACCGGGACACTCGGCCCCTGGCTTGCCGCATGGGAGACGCAGACCGGTCACCTCAGCGATCGACGTCTCGCGGAGGCGGCGGCGGAATGGGAGTACGAGCTTCTGGGTGACCGCCTGCCGTGGAGCGTGATCTGGTACGACCATGACGAGGAGCAGATGCGCGCCGAACTGGTCGCGTGGCTCCTCGGACACGCTGCCGTGCGACTCCGTGAGTCGGGCGCGTCGGCGGATCTGCGGCACCGGATACGGCTGCTCGGTCTCGCTGAAGAGGACCGCTGGACGGATCCGCACTGGCCCGGCCACCGCTACTGACGACCAGCCGGCGCGACCTCGGGGCCGGACCCGAGGTCGCGGTCCGACATTGTTCCCGCTCCAGGGGCACGCGAGGGGCAAGTGACGGGCATGGGCCAGACATGAGCGCTGGATCTTCAGACGGCGAGCAGCGCGGCGAGCAGCGTAGCCGCCACCGCCGAGAAGACCCGCGGCTTCCTCCAGCCCGGTCCCGAAGCCTGGCGGTTCAGCTCCCACATGAACACCAGGCCGCCACCAAGGCCCAGCGCGTCCCGCAGCAGGAGAACGATGGTGTGCACGGTGCGCCTCCAGGGACTTTCGAACGGAGGGGAAGGCTAGCCCAGGTGGCGGCCGGACGGATGACCGGCCCCGGCCCGGACGGCGCCGCACACATATGCCTGTTGACCTGCGGGGTCGTTGCCGGCGTCGGCCGTCGTCGGCCATCCTCGTCCAACTCCGCGTACCCCGCCCCCATATGGCCCCACGAGCGATCACCACGTCACGTAGGACACGGTTTCAGGGGAGCGGGGACGGAGACGAGCGGGCCGTGCGCCGTACCCGGTGAGCGCCTGGGGTGGACTCCGGATCGCCGTAAGCGCGAGGTGTCGAGAGGCTTCGCGCAGGGCTGGGATTCAGCGCGTGGAGTGGT
>NZ_JAODTZ010000033.1 GCF_025399795.1 Streptomyces rhizosphaerihabitans
ACCGCCCCCGCTTCGTAGAACCGCGCCGCCACCGCGCGGCACGGTCAGGCCATGCTCTTGCCCACTACACCCACATGTGACCGCGCTTCCAATCGCTCACCGCATGAGCAACCCAGACAGGAGAACGACGCGTGTCCAAGGATCCGCGTACTTACACCAGGCGCTGGGCCGCGCGCTGGCCCGTTCGCTCCGGCGTCGCCGTGGCCGCGATCTTCTACCTGATCGAAGCGACAGCCACTGGTGACCCGGTCGGCATCCTGCCGGTCGCAGCCGTCATCGGCGTCATCTTCTGGCTCACTGCCCTCAGTGAGCGCCGTCGAAGAAAGGCGGCACAATATCCCGTTCTGATACACAGTGACACGGGTGCAGGGCTTCTATCAGCACCCGCACTCGCGGTTTGTGCCGGACGCCGTCACAGGACAGTTTCCGGCACGACATGGTTCGGCCGGCCACAAACATGTAGGCAAACCACCGCACGGTGTGGTGCCCAGGGCGGGAACAGCCGGTTGCCGACCTCATGGATAGGGCGCGCGGATGGAACGGATCTTGGTGGTGGGCGTCACCGGCGCGGGCAAGTCCACTCTCGCCCGCGCCGTGAGCAGCCGCCTTTGCCTGCCGTACCACGAGATGGACGCGCTGTACTTCAACGGGCCCGGCTGGGCCGTCAACGACCAGCTGACCGAGGACGTGTCGGGGCTCGCTGCCGGGCCTCGCTGGATCGTCGACTCGCTCGGCTACCCGGAGGTCCGTGATCTGCTGTGGACCCGGGCCGACACCGTGATCTGGCTGGACTACTCCCGGCACGTCGTCATGCCCCGAATCCTGCGCCGGTCCATCCGGCGTACCGTCACGCGCGAGGTCGTCTTCGGCGGCAACCGGGAGACCTGGAGAGAATGGCTGCGCCGGGACCACCCGGTCTGGTGGTCCTGGTCGCAACACGGGCCCCGGCACGACGAAGTCGAGCGCCGCACCCTCGACCCCGCTTTCGCCCCGCTCGACACGCTCCGCTTCGGGCACCCCGACGAGACCGCGGCCTGGGTGGCGTCCCTCTGACCGGATCACGCGCGGGCTCCGCCCCGCGCTCCCCCGTCCTCCAGCGCCGGCTGCACCACGCCCTACGGACCCGACCACTGCGACCACTGCGACCGGCACGGTTCAGGCTGTCGGCGAGGCGGGCGGTGGGATCGCCGTGTCGATGTCGGGCTGCGGCAACGGCAGGGTGAAGGGGAACCAGCCGCTCGGGCAGGAGAAGGTGTCGGCCCTGCTCGCCGAGTTCGCCCCGTCCGAGCGGCGAAAGCGGTGCCGGGCCGCCGCAGCGTACCGGGGCCGTTCTTCGTGCCGCGGGCGGGAGCGCGGCACCGTCTGCGGCGCGGACTCCGCGCGCCCTCACCGCCCTGTGATCGGACCCGCAGGCGAGGAACGGCCGGTTCCCGTCAGGTGCCGCAGGTACCAGGACCGGTACTCGGCGAACCGCTGCTCGAAGCCCGGTCCGGGATGCTCACCGGTGCGCGCCCAGACACGGTCGCAGTCGTACCAGTGGTCCCGGGTGAGCAAGGCGTACTGGTGGTCCGTGAGTCCGGGCATGGCGCGCGCGGTCCGGGCACGGTGCGCGTACGCGGGCTCGCCGTACTGCGGCAGCGGCAGGCCCAGCACGCGGTGCATGGCCGACAGCAGGCGGTCCATCGGCACCGGCTCCGGGTCGGCCACGTGGTAGACGTCGGGGCCCGTCGGCGCCTTCGCTCCGCATGCCAGGGACACGGCGCAGCGCGCCAGATCGTCCACGCTGACCATCGATGAGCGCGGCATCGCCCCCGCGGGCCATCCGGGTACCCGCGCGAGCAGTCCGGCGAGTGTGGGGACGACCCACACATCCCCCCGCCCGTAGACCAGATGGGGCCGCAGAACCAGGCCGCCCGCGTCCAGGACCGCACGCTCGGCGCGCAGGCGTGACGCGCTCGCGGGGGATGCCGGGGCCGGGGCCTGCTGCAGCTCGCGCACCCCGCGGTGGGGCCCGGGACCGTACACGGACGTGGTGCTGACGTAGACGATGCGGTCGACTCCGGCCCGGTGTGCCTCTGCCAGCAGGGCCAGGGTGCCGAGATGGTTGACGGCCTCGCAGCGGACCGGATCGCGCCCGACGTAGGAGGCGGTGTGCAGCAGGGTCGTAACGCCGGTGCACACGCCGTCCAGTGTCTCGGGTTGGGTCAGGTCGGCGCGTACGTAGCGCACGTCGTCGGCGGGATCCGTCTCGGGCGGGGTGCGGGAGGACAGGACGCGGATCTGCGGACGGGCGGACCCACGACCGCGTGACCGCAGTTGGCGCACCACCGCGGTACCGATGAATCCGGTACCGCCGACGACGAGGACCGTCTCCATGCCCATCTCAGCCGTCCGCGTCCGCGAGTACCAGGACCCGGCAGGTTCCCGCTGCCGTGCCGGGCCGGTGGAGGCCTACGGTCAGGGAGTACTGGTCCGCGGCCTCGCGCTCGGGGTCGTACACCGGGGCACGGCACGGGGTGGACTCGGTGAGGAAGTGGTGTCCGGTCAGAATCCGCAGGGTCTCGTGCGCGAGCAGCAGCCGCGTCTGGCGTGTCGGCTCGGCTAACAGCATGGGATCGCGCCAGCGGTTGTGCACGGATCCGTAGCGGCTGCGCCCGCACGACCGCCGGGCCCCGAGGCGATGGGGGTCTTCGTCGGACAGCCACCCGGCGAGCAGGAACTCCGGCACCACCGCGCGGTGCACCGGGCCGCGTGGAACGCTCTGCTCGAAGAGCTCGGGGATCCGGTTCTCGAACTCCTGGGAATTCGGCCTGCCGGTTCGACGAAGCGCGGACATCCTGGACCTCCTGGCATGCGTGATGTGCGGGTGAGCGCAATCTGAGCAGGACAGACACCGGGCTGGAACGCCCTTGGATGTGCGGCGGGACCAGTTGAGAATACTGGCCGACTGGTTTTTTTGAACCTGGAGAGCAGGCTTGGCACATGCCTCGGTCATGGTGGGCACCGAAAGAGCGGAGGACGCCACCCGCACCAGGTGATCTGGACACTCGCGAACGCCCGGACTATGCCCATGGCCACGTCGCCGAGGTTCGCCTCGGGCCTGATGTCCCCTCGCTCCTGAGCGGGCGTCGCCCTTTCCGCGGCCCGGGATCGTGCCCGTCGCCACCCGGCTGGTGTTGATCGCGGAAGACCTGTTGGGTCGCTGACCCGCAGGCAGCGTGAGCCAGGAGTCCCCCTGCTTCAGCTGGGGGTGGATTCAAAGATGGGAGCCTCCCGACGCGTCGATGCGCTGGCCGGTGACCCAGCGTGCGGCGTCCGACGCGAGGAACGCGACGACGTCGGCCACGTCCGACGGTTGTCCGATCCGGTCGAAGACCGACAGCGAAGCCATCAGGGCCGCTGCCTCCGGGGTGGCTCGCTTGCCGCGGTTCATGTCGGTCTCGACGAAACCCGGTGCCACGGCGTTCACCGTGATTCCCCGTTCCCCGAGGTCCTTCGCCAGCGCGAGGGTGAAGGTGTCCACGGCTCCTTTGCTCATCGAGTACACGATCGACTCCGGGTAGGCGATCCGGGTCACCGCGGACGAGATGTTGATGATGCGGCCGCCTTCACGCATCCGCTTCAGTCCGTGCTGCACGACGAACAGCAGCGACTTGGTGTTCACGGCGAAGAGCCGGTCGAAGAGCTCGGGCGTCACCTCGTCGATCCGGGCGGATCCGCTGACTCCCGCGTTGTTGACGAGGATGTCCAGCGACGGTTCCGCGCCGTGTCCGGCCACCCCCGCGTCGAACTGCTCGTAGAGCGATTCCACCTCACCGGGAACCCCGAATCGCGCCCGGATGCCAAAGGCGCGCGCGCCTTGGGACCTGATCTCCTCCAGCGTTTCCTCGGCCGCTGCCCGGTCACGGGAGAAGTGCACCGCGACCAGGGCGCCTTCCCGCGCCAGTCGCGTCGCGATGCCCCGTCCTATCCCCCTGCCGGCACCGGTGACCAGTGCCGTCCTTCCCGTCAACGAACCCACGCTGTCTCCCTCTTGAGATCAACTGGAGCGCCGTTGGTGCTGTGTCAGCCGTGCCGTGCGTCACGGGCAGCCCGCGTCCGCAGCCGTTCGGATCCGGTCGGCCTCACCCGCGGGTACCGGGAGCGGGAGTGTGAGCCGCCACGGACGGTTGAGCCAGTTCTCGCTCTCCCCCGCCGGAACACCCATCCCTGCCGGAACCTCGACCCCGGACACGGCCGCGGCCGCGCCGCGGTGATCAGCTTAAGCGCGGACGCATCGGCACCACCGGCGCCGGTTCGGCCTGAACGGCGTCCCGCCGGCTCATACGCGCGATGGCGTGCCGATGAGCATCCGGCTATCTGCGTCACAGCGCCCTGCCAGGCCGGGGCGGTTCTTGGTCCTGGCCCATCGCCTTCTTGGCCCATGAAAGACAGAACGAGGACACGTTCGCGGTCCCTCAGTCGAGGCAGAACTCGTTGCCCTCGATGTCCTGCATCACGAGGCACGACTCGTTGACTCCATCGGCACGCAGCAGTCGCACGCGTTCCGCGCCGAGTTCGATCAGTCGTGCGCACTCGGCCTCGAGTGCGGCCAGGCGCTCCTCACCCACGAGCCCGGTGCCGACCCGCACGTCGAGATGAACCCGATTCTTGACGACCTTGCCTTCGGGAACGCGCTGGAAGAACAGTCGCGCGCCAACACCTGAGGGATCAACGCAGGCGAACGCCGAACCCTGACGCTCAGGCGGCAGCGAGCGATCGAAATCGCCCCACGTGGCAAACCCCTCCGGCGGCGGCGGTACGACGTACCCCAGCACCTCGCACCAGAAACGAGCGACGCGCTCAGGTGCTGCGCAGTCAAAAGTGACCTGGAACTGCTTGATCGACGCCATCGGTCCACCATAGTGGCGCGTGCTGTCCGCCGAGACCTGGGATGTCATCGCCTCGCGGAGCAGCGTCGGTGCACGGAAGTCGTGTTGGCTGCCGTCGAGTTGGCTGTGACCCGCTTCAGCGAGCCGGAGCGCGGAGTCCGCGGCCGGTCATGAGCGTGAGTTGTTCCGTGTGTCGTGCTCCGCCACCTTCGGCTCGTTGTCCAGCCAGCGCCGACACACCGTCCAGTGGATCCGGGGACTCCCGTCGTCCTTGAGATACACGTCGGCCACAAGGTCCCGAGAGCACGACGTTTTCCCGTGCGCGCTGCACAGGGTGTCGTCGCCCTGCGGCACGGGCCTCTTCCACCGCTCGATCTCCACAATGTCCGACTTCATGCCAGGCAACGTACCTCTGCTGCCTCGGCTGGTCCTGGGGCCCGGGGCCGGAATGGTCAGGAGCCGAGCAGCGCTCGGGCGATGGCTGTCTGCTCGGGCTGGAGGGTGATCGCGCCGTCCTCGATGTCCCAGAGGCAGTTCTGCAGGACGCGGCCGAGTGTCCATCCGGCGGCCCGCTCGCGGTCCAGGCCGACGACTTCCGTCATGAGGTGGAAGCGACGGCGTACGGCTCGGGGGACGTCCGAGGCGCTGGTGGCGTCGTCCCACCGGTTCCGCAGTGCGGGCAGCAGTTCGAAACCGGGGTCGCCGGCAAGGGGCTTGGGATCGATGGCGAGCCAGGGAGCCCGTCCGGGGACCTGCGCGGACGGCAGCGGGGCGAGAACGTTGCCGTAGTGCAGATCCCAGTGCAGAAGCCGGTCGCCGGGCTCGTCCAGCAGTTCCCTCATCGCTGCCGCGCACGCAGCCAGCAGCCGTCGCTCGGAGGGGTCCGCCAGCAAGCGGGAGTACGGGGGAACCCGGTCGAGCATGGCCCGGGCGATGTCGGCCAGTTGCCGCAGGCCGGCGGGGGCCGGAGCGGCGGCCAGGTGTGCCAGCAGTTCGGAAAGGTGCCTCAGAGCCGCGGTGCCGTCGGGGACGGTCTCAAGGGACCGGGTGGCATCAAGGCGTTCCAGGAGCATGGCCCCGGAGTCCGGGTCGCTGTTCAGCAGTCCGACCGCGTGGCGGGTGCCCCAGACGCGCAGGGCGAGCGGCTCGCCCTGCGTTTCCTCATCGACGGGCTGGAGCTTGAGTACGGCGGGCGAGCCGTCGGGCTGGAGCACCGGCAGTACGAGTGCGACAGCCCCGTGCGCGGGCGGCCCGTCCAGTCGCAGACTCCAGCGGTCCACGTACTCCTCGGCCAGAGCCGGCAGGGCAGCGGTCCAGGATTGCCAGGCATCGCCGTTCCGCGCGGCGGCCAGGGCCGCCGGCACGTGGACCTGGGGCTGAGACCGGCTGAAGGCCACGACGCTCCCGAATGGCAACGGTGCTGGGATTCCAGCGTGCCTGACCGTCCTCGGCGGAACACGGCCGCGGCCGCGCCCATTTCTCCCGACGTCCTTCACCACGGGCAGGTGGGTGCCCGTGATCGGCGTCGGCGTCGGCGTCGGGGCAGCGCGCCGGCTGCGTCCGTTTCCCGGTGGCGGGGCTCCCGGCACGGTGGCCGGCCGGTGACCGGCGGGCCGCCGCTGTCCGGGTGAATCCGGCCAGGTGATGAGTGGCAGTCGGCGAGCCTGCGGGAAGGCCCTTGCAGACCCGACAAGCGATGGGCAGGGAGCGTTCCGATGCCGAAGTTCCTCATCCAGGCGAGCTACACGCCTGAAGGCGCCAAGGGGCTGCTCGAGGAGGGCGCGAGTGGCCGCCGTGCCGCCGTCGAGCAGGTCGTCACCGGTCTCGGCGGCACGGTCGAGGCGATGTACTTCGCCTTCGGTGAGGACGACATCGTCCTGATCATCGACTTCCCCGACCCGGTCTCCATGGCCGCCGTCAGCCTCACCGTCAAGGCTGGCGGCGCCCTTCGCACCCGGGCCACCCCGCTCCTCACCCTCGACGAGATCGACGAGGCCGCCCGCCGGCAGGTCCCCTTCCGCGCCCCTGGCGCGTAGCGGACAAAGAGACCTGCGGGTTCACGTTGGTCATCGCGCGGGCGACCTCCTCAAGTGGATCCGGACCCACGACGGCCGGCTCCTCGCCGCTGCGGGAAAGGAACTCCGGCGGCGAGGAGCGCGCCGCGGGAGGCGACCGCCGTCATGGCGGCCGGCCGGGCCCGAAGATCCCTTGCCCGACCGGGGCCGGGGCTCAGCGCACCGGGAAGCCGAACGAGTAGCCCTGTTCCTTGAGCCAGGGGAGGATCCGGCGCAGGGCCTCGACGGTCTGGGAGCGGTCGCCGCCCGCGTCGTGGAACAGGAGGGTGGGCCCGTTGGGCAGTTCCCGTTCGACGGTGGCGACGACGGCGTCCGTGCCCGGCCGCTCGAAGTCCTTGGAGTCCACGTTCCAGCCCAGCGGGCGCATGCCCCGGGAGGCGGCCAGTTTGCGGCTGTAGGGGGTGAAGGCCCCGCCGGGCGCCCGGTAGTACATCGGCCGGACGCCCCCGGACGCCTCGGTGATCATGCGTTGGGCGTCGAGTATCTGCTGCGACTGGTATGCCTGGGACTTGGTGTCCATGGTGGTGTCGTGCGACACCGAGTGGTCGCACAGCCGGTGCCCGGCGGCGACCACCTTCTTCACGAGGTCCGGGTGGGCCTGCGCCTGCGTCCCCACCATGCAGAAGGTGGCCTTCACCCCGTACTCCCGCAGTACGTCGAGCACTTGAGGGGTCCACACGGGGTCGGGGCCGTCGTCGATGGTGATGTTGACGCCGTGCGCCCCCTTGTCCGAGGCGTGCGCGATGGTCACCGCCACCGCTTTGACGTCGCTGCCCGGCGTGGCCGACGCGGCCGCCCGGGGCGACGCGCCGCTCACGGCACCGGCCTGCGCGGTCCACACCGAGGCGCCGACGGACAGCACCGTCACCCCGAGGGCTGCCCCGACCACCTTGCCGTACCAGCCCCGCCCGCCGCCGTGCCGTGCCATGTCCGCCCCGCTTTCGCGCAGTTCCTCGCCGGTTCTTGGTCGTCTTGCGACCACATGGCAGGACGAGGGGCGGCGGCCTCGGGATGCGTCCGTTACCGATCACGAACAATTCCGGTGGAGTTCACGGACAACTCGGCGGGCACGGCCGGACCCGGGCCGGGCAGATTGGCCCGCTCCCGCCTTCCGGTCAGCGGTGCCCACTGCGGTGGCCCGTCGGAGTAACGTCCCTCGGCGGCTACGGAGTTGAGGTCGGAACATGCCGCGATCGTCGTCGGGGGCGGACGTTGCCGGCCCCGTCCGCGACGACACGTACGTCGACAACCGTGCCCGCCTGCTGCGTGGCAACGTCCGCACGGCAGGCGGCCGTTGCCACGGGCCCGTCGGGCGGGCCGACGGGCCGGGCCCGGCCGGCGAGAACGCGGTCCTCGGGCGCGGAGGGACAGCGGTTGCTCAGGCGGTTTCCCGCAGGACCAGGTGGGTGGGGGTGATGACCGGGTGAGGACGGTGGCCGGTTCGGGTGCCGGACGCGTCGTCTGTGGCCTGTATCCGTTGGAACAGCAGGCGCGCCATCAGGCGGCCCATCCCCTCGATGTCCTGGTGAACCGTCGTCAGCAGCGGTTCGCCCGTCTCCTCCAGGGGCGGCAGGTCGTCGAAACCGATGACCGCGACGTCGTCGGGCACGCTGCGCCCGTGTTCCTTCAGGGTGCGCAGCGCTCCGCGGGCCATCAGGTCCGATGCCGCGAAGACCGCGTCCAGGCCGGGGCTGCGGTCCAGCAGCTGTCTCATCGCGTCCGCTCCGCCCTGCACGGTGAAGTCGCCCTCGGCGATCAGGTGGGGCGGGCCGTCCGGCAGTACGTCCCGGTATCCGTCGAGCCGGTCGATCGCGGCTGCCTGGTTGAGTGGGCCGGTGATGGTCGCGATGTGCGCGCGTCCCTGGGCGAGCAGGTGGCGGACAGCTTCCGCGGCGCCGCCGCGGTTGTCGGCGTCGACGTACGTGTACCTGTGCCCATGGTGTTGCGGGCCGGGCAGTGGCCGTCCCCCGAAGACGGCGGGCAGGCCCATCCGGTCGACCGTCTCCGGAAGCGGGTCGTCCACGCGCAGTGAGAAGAGCAGTGCGCCGTCCACATGGCGGCCGCCCAGGAAGTTGCCCACCCGCGGGTAGTCGTCCGGCTCTTCGATGAGCAGGAGCACCAGCTGCGCGCCCTGTTGGACGAGTTCCCGACGGATGCCGCGCAGGTGCCGGTCGAAGAACGGGTCGACGAAGAGCCGGTTCTGGGGTTCGGTGACCACGACGGCGATCGCGTTGTTGCGGCGGGTGACCAGGCTTCGGGCGGCCTGGTTGGGCACGAAGCCGAGCTCGGCCACCGCGCTGCGGACCCGTTCGACGACGGCTGGGCTCACCCGCGGCGAGCCGTTGATCACGCGGGACACGGTGGAGCGTGACGCCCCGGACTGCCGGGCCACGTCCTCCAGCGTGGGGCGGTGTCCCTGGGGGCGTGCGTTCAACCGCTCTCTCCGATCATCCGCAGCAGGTCATGGGGGACCTGCTGCGCCGCCTGTTGGACCTGATAGCCGTCCTCGCAACCGGCCGGGAACACGAAGTCCACGCCGGCCTTCTGCCGCAACTGCCGCAGAGCCTCGTCGAGCGGGCCACCGGGAGCCGGCCGGGCCGCGGCCGTCAGCAGGTCCTGTGTCCGTGTGCGCAGTCGGTCGGTGCGCAGTCGGTTGGTGCGTCGCCGCATCGGGGCGCTGATCCGTGCGGCCGGGTCCGGGAGAGTTGCCAGAGCGGGGGCGGCGCGCTCGGCGACCGGCGTCGGGGGCCGGTGGGGCGCCGGGCTCGTCATGAGAGCACCGCGCGGTGGAAGACCGGGCCGTCGGCGCTCGGGGTGCCCGTGCCGTCCAGGACCAGATCGGCGTGGTGGTACGGGCGTTCTGCCTCCGTGTAGCGGTCCTCCGCGGGCATCCACCCGTCGACCCACTGGCTCTCGGCTTCGGCGCCGTCGCGCTCGAGACCGCGGCTGAGCCGCAGTTCACGGGGGGTGTGGCAGTAGACGCGGTAGGTGTACAGGTCCCTCACGCCGGCCCGGGTGCTGTAGACGCCCTCGATGACGAGGGGGATGTGGGCGGGGATGTCGTGCCACTCGGCGAGCCGGTCGCTGTCCCAGTCGTAGCGCTGGTAGCGGACGGTTCCGTCGGCGAAGGCCGGGCGCAGCACCTGGCGTTCCAGCCGTTCCAGGTCGAAGTCCGCGCCGAAGCCGTCGGGGCGTTCGTCGTCGCTGGGGCGGTAGAAGTCGTCGACGTGGATGACGGCCGCGCCGGGCAGGCGCTCGGCGAGCAGCGCGGCGAGGGTGCTTTTGCCGGAGGCCCCTGGACCGTCGACGCCGACCAGGATCCGGCGGCCGGTGCGGTCGCCGCGGGCGCGGATCTCTGCCGCGATCTCGTCCAGGTCGCAGGCTTTCCGCGTCTGCATGGTCATCCCATCGTGATCGGTCGCGCGCCGGGGCCGGGCGGCCTTCGCGACGGGTTTCGGTCCGGTGGGTCCGGATGGTGCCGCGAGTCTGCCAGTGCCGGCCTGCGGGTCAGAGGTGGTTGAAGGGTGCGGCGTAGGCGAAGGTGCCGCGCAGGGTCGGCTCGTACGCGGAGAGGGTGCGTACCTGGAAGTAGTCGCCGTAGTCGGGGTCCGGTGCGGTGATGCCGTAGTGCGTGCTGGGGCGGAAGCCGTAACGGCCGTAGTACGCGGGGCTGCCGAGCAGTGCGACGAGGGGTTCACCGAGTGCGTCCGCCGCGCCCAGTGCGGTGTGGACGAGTGCCAGTCCGACGCCGCGGCGCTGGTGGTCGGGGTGCACGCTGAGCGGGCCGAGTCCCAGGACCGGGGCGGTGTCGATGTGCCCCCGGGTGCAGATCACGTGCCCGACCGCCTCGTCCCGCTCGTTCACCGCCACGAGTGACAGCTGTGGCAGCCAGCCCTCGCAGTCGCGCAGTTCGTCCAGCAGTGCGGTCTCGGCGGGGACCGGGGTTCCCGGTTTGGTGAACGCTGCTGTGGTGAGGGCGCGTACGGCTGGAATGTCGGCGGGCGTTTCGCGTCGGATCAGCACCGGGACAGTCTGGGTGCCGAAGTGGCGCGGGTGCAAAGGGATTTGGCTCTGCCGAACCACAGCGCGCCGCTCGCGTCCTCAGGACGCGGATAGCGGGATACCCGGGTACCGGGGCGCCGCGGGCGCCGTCGGGACCCGGAGCGAGGCGCCGGGTGGAGTTCTTCGCCCGGCAGGCGGTGGAGAAGGCCGGCAGGACGGCGTGCTCCGACGGGGGGCCGGGATACGCCGCCCCGGGGTGGGACGGGTTTGCGGGCGGGGTCGCGTTGTCATGACGGCTGGGACCTGTCCCGTCGATCAGGGCGGAGGGGACCTGCGGTGCCTGGTCGATGCCGATGGACCGCTGCTCGTCAGGAAGATCCCCTCGCCCCACGCCGAGATCATCACGACGCGAAGCAAGGGGACCGGGCTACTGCCGAACCGTGGCCTAGGCGGGGTCGCGGTCGAACTGGGCCTTCGACCAGCGGTAGCCGAGGAGGCTCAGGCCCAGGCACCAGGCGAGGGCGATCCACCAGTTGTTGCCGATCTCGGTGCCCAGGAGGAGTCCGCGCAGGGTTTCGATGGCGGGGGTGAAGGGCTGGTACTCGGCGATCGGCTGGAACCAGCCGGGCATGGAGTGCAGGGGGACGAAGGCGCTGGAGATGAGGGGCAGGAGGATCAGCGGCATGGCGTTGTTGCTGGCCGCCTCGGCGTTGGGGCTGCCCATGCCCATGCCGACCGCGATCCAGGTGAAGGCCAGGGCGAAGAGTGCGAGCAGTCCGAACGCCGCCAGCCATTCCACCACCGTGGCGTCCGTGGAGCGGAAGCCCATGGCGACGCCGACGGCGCCGACGAGGACGACGCTGATGATGGCCTGCAGCACGCTGCCGACGACGTGTCCGAACAGGACGGAGCCGCGGTGGATGGCCATCGTGCGGAAGCGGGCGATGATGCCCTCGTTCATGTCGGTGGCGACGGAGACGGCGGTGCCGACGACGGTGGAGCCGATGGTCATCAGCAGGATGCCGGGGACGATGTAGGCGATGTAGGCGGAGCGGCCCTCGCCGCCGCTCATGGTGTTGCCGAAGATGTAGACGAACAGCAGCAGGAGCATCACGGGGGTGAGCAGCAGGTTCAGGGTGAGTGAGGGGTAGCGGCGGGCGTGCAGGAGGTTGCGGCGCAGCATGGTGGACGAGTCGCGTACGGCGAGGGAGAAGGAGCTCATCGCAGGGCCTCCTTGGGCTGGTTGGGCCGGCTCGGCTGGTTGGGTACGGCGTTGCCGGTCAGGGCGAAGAAGACGTCGTCGAGGTCGGGGGTGTGCACGGTGAGTTCGTCGGCTTCGATGCCGGCGGTGTCCAGCCGGTCGAGGATGGCGCGCAGTTCGCGCTGGCTGCCGTCGCTGGGGAGTTGCAGGGCGAGGGCTTCGTCGTCGCGGGATGCGTCGTTCAGTGAGGCGGCGGCCGCCTGGTAGGCGGCCGGGTCGGTGAAGCGGAGGCGGATGTGTCCGCCGGGGATGAGGCGCTTCAGTTCTTCCGCGGTGCCCTCGGCGGCGATCTTGCCGTTGTTGAGGACGGCGATGCGGTCGGCGAGTTCGTCGGCCTCCTCCAGGTACTGGGTGGTGAGGAAGACCGTGGTGCCGCCGGTGACGAGTTCGCGGATGATCTGCCACATGTTGTGGCGGGAGCGGGGGTCCAGGCCGGTGGTGGGTTCGTCGAGGAAGATGATGCGCGGGCTGCCGACGAGGGTCATGGCGATGTCGAGGCGGCGCTTCATGCCGCCGGAGTAGGTGGAGGCGGGCTTCTTGGCGGCCTCGGTGAGGTCGAAGCGCTCCAGGAGTTCGGCGGTGACGCGCTGTCCCTCGGGCTTGGTGAGGTGGTGCAGGTCGGCCATGAGGAGCATGTTCTCCTCGCCGGTGATCAGGCCGTCGACGGCGGAGAACTGGCCGGTGACGCCGATCGCGGCTCGTGCGGCCTGCGCCTCGGTGGCCAGGTCGTGGCCGCCGACGTGGATCTGGCCGGAGCCGGGGTCCGGGGAGATGAGGGTGGAGAGGATCTTGACGGCGGTGGTCTTGCCGGCGCCGTTCGGGCCGAGCAGGGAGAAGACCGTTCCCGCGGGGACGGTCAGGTCGATGCCGTCGAGGACGACCTTGTCTCCGTAGGACTTGCGCAACCCGTGCGCCGCGATGGCCGAGTTGGTCATGGGGGGGTGCTCCTTTAGAGGCTGCGGGCGGTGATGTCGCCGTGGGCGGTGGTCGCGTGGATGGTCAGGCCGGGGGCGGGGTCGGTGTTCTTGAGCGTGTTGCTGATCCGGCCGTAGGTGGTGCCGGCGTCCAGGGCGGCGGAGACTCCGTGGGCGGCGCCGACGGTGATGTCGCCCATCTGGGTGCCCAGCGTGAGGGTGCCGCGCGTGGCCTCGGTGATGTGGATGCTGCCCTTTTGGGTGCTGATCTCGGCGGGGCCGTTCAGGCGGACGACCGTGATGTCGGCGTCGAGGCCGGTGAGGCGGACGGTGTCGGCCTCGTCGAGCTTGACCGAGCGGTGGGCGCCGTCGAAGGCGACGTCGCCGAGGCGTCCCACGCCGCGGAGTTCGGCGGCGGCGGCCTTCGCTTCGATGCGTGAGCCGGCGGGCAGTTGGACGGTCACCTCGACGGAGCCGGAGGGGCCGAGGATCCGGTTCCTGGCCTCCGGGGCGTCGATGCGCAGGACGCCGTCGGCGTAGGCGATCTTGATCTGTTCGGCCGCCTTCACGTCGCGGCTCTTGGAGGGATTGGCGGGCAGGATCTCGACGGTGGTGTCGGTGCGGTCGGCGGCGATGAACTGGATGCGTCCGGCGGGGATGTCGAGGACGGCCGAGACGGGGGCGGGGGTGTCGAACTTCTGCATCGTGCTCTCCTTCTCCGGCATTGCGCGCCCTGTCGGCCCGCTGTTTCCGATGACAGAAACGCTACGTTGCATTCACGGATCCAGCAACAGAGCTGTTGCGTCAAACCGCCATCTTCGCAGGTAGTTGCTCGAAATTTGTTGCAATGGTTCCATGCTTAATGCAACATCCCCCACAGGATTCGTTGCAATGGATTGGAAGTGAACGCTATAGCGGGTGGAGACATCACAGACCGCAGGACAAGACCGTGACGCCGGGCGGAGGACTCGCCCAGCAGCGGGAACGCCGGCGGATCACACTGTGACCGGCCGAAGCATCCCCTGCACCGACACCGCCAAACGCCTGAACCACACGGGCCTCGGCCATCACACGCAAGGCCATGCACAACAGCGGCCCCACGTCTGCCGGCCACCCTCGCTCACCGAGCCGCCGAACACCCAGTCGCTCCAACTTCCGCCCGGTCAGGCGCACTTCAGGGCAGGGACGTACGACGCAGGCGGTGGCCGCGCCCGCTCCGGCGAGCAGCGACCGGCACGACCGGTCCGCCGGTCCGACGCATACCCTTGCTGAGGCCGGGCGGCGACGGTGACGGCTCTGGGCGTCAGCGCCGCAACTCGTCCCGTCCCGGCCGTGACGCTGTCCGACGGCTCCGGCGTCCAACGGCCCCGGCATGTCGGCCTCCAGCGGCCTCAGCCGGTGAACATCCGGTGCTGAGCGGACGTCTTCGAGCAGCCCCGGAAATCGACGTGCGCTACCGCCATCGGTCGGACCGTCGGTCGCGCCAGCGCTCCAGCCTCCACACGGCGAGGACGATGAGGGCAAAGGCGATCCAGGTGACGACGAATGCGATCGGGCCGCTCTCGTGTTCGGTGGCAGTCGCGAGGCCGGAGAGGACGGTGACCGCGCCGGCTCCGGCGATCATCTTGCAGGTGAGCGGGAATTCATCTGCGTCGCCGCACCGGGCCGGCTCGTGCATCCTGCGGCGCAGCCGGTCGGCGGCGTACAGCGCGAGCACTCCGCCGATCAGCATGGTCAGGCCGGCGCCCAGGGCGAGACCCGGATTGGTCGTCGGCGCCTCCTCCGTCTCCTGAACGCGCCCATGGAAGGTGATGTCAGTGCGGCGGCCGTGCCAGACGACCACTCCGATGCGGTCGCCCTTGCGCAGCCTCGACAGCACCGGCCCGGAGTCGTCGAGGTCGATCCGGCCGGCTACCGACGGCGGACCCGCGACCTTCACCCAGTAGGAACTGCTACGACCGGTGGAGTTCTCCAGTTCCCTGACCACGGCAGGGATCCCCCGGGTTTCCGGGGCGGCTTCGTAGGCACGCACAGTGGAAAGGCTGTGGCGATACGGCACCGCCAGCACGGCAGCTCCGCCGAGGAAGAGGAGCAGCGCCAAGGCCGCCAGCCTCCACGCTCGTCGCCCGGCTTCCGATGTCCTGTCCATCGTCGCCTCCCCGGGAGGTTCGACTCGGGACAGGCAGGGAAGGTTGCGCCCCGTCGCAGTGGCACGGGCGAGGTCCCGCCCATCGCGGCAGGACACCCCCGGAGTCCAGCAGGGACTGCGTCAACTCCACTGTCGCGGCGGCGCACTCGGCGGATGCTTCACCGGCACCGGCACCGGCCTCGTCCGCGCCCCGGCCATCCCTTGATCTTCGCAGGGAATCCCGGCCTTCGGGCCGGGCGGGAATGCGATCCTTGGCCCGCAGGCGCGAAGCGCCGGAGTTCGCTGCGTCTGGGGGGTCAGGCCGGCCGTTTCTGGCTCTCGATGTACTCCTTGACGATGCTCAGTGGCGCGCCGCCGCAGGAGCCGGCGAAATACGACGCGGCGCGGTGGAGGGCTGCGGTAGGAGTGGGGACATGGCCAGAAGTGCCCATCACATGCGCCGCGACGCTGCCCGCTCCGGGCAGGCGGCTTCGCGTCCCTGGAGTCCGTGGCGGGCAGTCCTGGTGCGCGACCTTCGCTACAGCTCGGAGCGCTTGCGTTCAGCTGCGCTGGAGGGACGGCGCCCATTGCCGCAAGAGGTACAGCGGTCCGTTGCCGTGTACTTCTTCGCCCGCAGTGACACCCGAGGAGGGTCGGTGGCTGCTCTCGCCTGCGTCGAGGAGCGGCGCGCTCGTCAGATGACACGACGTCAGCTGAATCTGCTCCGAACAGGGCTGGTGCCGGACATCGAGATCGAGCCCGGACGTCACAGGCACAGCGCTCGTTGGTTTGCCTAGGGCCTGTCCGGCGGATCTTCGTGGCGCCCCCGGTCGCATACGCTGAGGCCGTCGCTTCTGATACCCGGCGCCCCGTCAAGGAAGACCAGTTGACTCCGCATTCCCTTGCGTTCTACATGGACGTGATCGCCTCCGGAACGGTGCTCGGTGCCAATCCGACGGATAGTCCCGACCGGGTGACCGCGATGCTGGGTTCTGATTTCGCCGAGAACTCCCTTGACGACCACAGCATGTGGCGCGACTACGGAATGGTTGAGTTCTTCTGGATTCGGGAAACACCGGACCATCCTTGGGAGGGGCACCACTTCACCTTGCAGGTGCATCGGCTGTCGTACTGGGGCGGCAGCATCGTCAACAGGGCAATTCGCGACCGGTACGGGCGCTTCGACCGCCACCTCCGGTTCGACAAACTGGAGCGGCTGCTGGGGAAGCAGGGTGTACCCCTGGAAGACGCCCCGGACGTGAATGCTCCGACCTTCACACGGCACTGGCAGCCTGCTTCACAGGTGTCCGTCATGGTGTTCCGGGCTCACGAAGAATGGCGACAGCGTCGGCGCGGCGGCGATCGTATCGGAGATGTGTACACCATCCAGTCATCGGTGAGTGCCGAAGGGGTGGCGCGGGATAGGGAGCGCTACGGCCGTCAGGACAGCCGGGAGCTGTCCGGCAGGTCCTCATCGGAGCCATAGCCGCATCGCGGCGAGGGTGACGGTGCCGTGGAAGACGTACGCTCTCTTGTCGTACCTGGTCGCCACGGCCCGGGAGCCCTTGAGCGCATTGATCGTCCGTTCAACTTCGTTTCTGCGCTTGCAGATCGTTTTGTCGCCGAGGCGGACCCGTCACGGACGACGCGGTCGCCGTCGCGTCCTGCTGCACGGCCGTCACCCCAGAAGCCCCCCCGGACAGCCCTCAGTTGCTTCTCGGTGAGGGGCGCGGCGATGCCGTTGATCGCCGTCGTGCAGGTGAACTTCAGCTTCACCCCGAGAGGCTCGGGCTGCTGGGAGGGAATGACTCGCTCCAGTTGTCGAGTCGAGCACACCCCCCTTCTTCGAAAGGCACTTCACCATGCGTCGCACCGCTGCCGTCATCCTGGGAACCGCTGCCCTCCTCGGCGTCCTCGCGGCGCCCGCCTCCGCCGCCCCCGGGGGCGGCACCGTCGACACGACCGTCGCCGCGGTCACTGCCACGGCGGGGAACGCGATCGTGGGCGTCCAGAGCGTCATCAGCAACGCCACCGCCGGCCTGTAGCCGCCACCCCCGGCGCGGGCGCCACCCGCGCCGGGGGCAGCCCGGGTCAGCACGGAAAAACGTGCTACCGCATGGGCGGCTTCCGTCAACTCCCCCGCCCCAAGATGCCGCCGCGCCGCCTGCGGCTCGCGCCATCCATGAGGGGCTAGGTGCGAAATGGGTTGCAGGGCCTGGCAGTTGGGTGCACCGGTGCCCTTTGCGCCCGATGGCCCCTGCGGTGAAGCGGTCAGGCGGCGCGGCAGAGTGCCGCCGGGCCGGCGGGTGCCGTGGTGCGGGCCAAGGTCGCGGTGCGAGCCGGTGCCGTGGTGCGGGCCGCGGTCACGGGTACCGGTACGGGTACGGGAGGGGCGGTGCGGGCGGGGGCCGCGTCCTGCGCGTGGTTGCGCGCGAAGACGACCAGGCGCAGGACCGCGAACCGCGCGACACCGGCGAGTGCGGAGGCGGACAGGTAGACCACCTGCTCAAGTACCGCACCGGGTGCCGCCACCAGTTGCTGCAGGACGAGCATCGCCGCACAGGTCACCACATACGTGGCTGCCGCGGACCCGGCCGACTGGGCGTGTTGGCTCCAGGTCGCGCGTCCGCCCGCACCGAAGGTGAAGCGGGCGTGCAGTTCGGTGGCGAGGAGCGTGGAGACCACGGTGATCAGGGCGTTGGCCAGGCCCCAGGGAATCCAGGAGGCGAGGGCCGCCACGGCGAAGCTGGAGGCGAGTCCCACTCCGCCGCCGCAGAGCACGAAGCGGGCGAAGGCGGTGCATGCGCCGGGTGCCGTCTGCTGCCGGCTCTGTGCTGTTTCCATGACCCCACCCCTTTGACTGCTCGCTTCGCGGAACGTGCGCCTCTCGACCCTGCGAGGCCTGCACTCATTGTTTCTTACAACGGAAACGCTACGTTGCATTCATGGATTCGGCAACAGATTTATTGCGCTCAATCGCCGTAACCGCAGGCAGGGGTGGGAGAAATCGTTGCAATGGTCTTAAGTCTAACGCAACAGCCCGCCCTCCGTTCATTGCAATGAATGGAGGGTGAACGCTACACGGCACCGCCCGGCCCGCCGGCGCATCGGGTGCGCCGGCGGGCCGGGGCGCCGGTCGTGCCTTCAGCGCTCGCCTCTCACCGCTCACTGCTCACCGCGGTCGTGGGCGGCGACCTCGCGGACGGCCTCGGCGATGGCCGCGAAGTCCTTCTTCAGGATCGCGTCGTGGTTGCTGGCGACCTTTGCGCTGATGCGGATGTTCGGGTTGCGGGCGGTCACCGCGTCGAGGCCGGCGCGGATCCGTTCCTGCTCGTCGCCCTTGCTTCCGAGGGACGCCCCCGAGGCGACCACGTACCGCGCCGGGACGGTGATGCCGTCCAGCACGGGGCCCAGCTCGCTCTCGCGGGCGAGCCTGCCGAGTTCGATGTTGGTGTTCGCCATCTGTTCGGCGTTCATCCGCGGGGTCAGGCCCGTCGGGCGCAGCAGCGGCAGGAACCAGCCCATCCGCCGGAACAGTTTCCGGATCCGCTTCTCCATGGCCTCGTCCAGCCAGTCGTACGGCTGCGCGCCCTCGACCAGGACCGCGCCCAGGGCGCGTTCGGGGTTGCGGCCGGCCCAGTGTGCCGCGACGAAGGCCCCGTAGGACCAGCCCGCCACCAGGGCCCGGTCCACTCCCCTGGCCGCGAGGACGGCATCGACGTCCCGGACGGCCGCTTCGAAGGAGTAGTCCGCCGAGCGCTTCGATTTGCCGCGGGCCCGTTCGTCGTAGGTGATGTGCCGCCATCCCGGACCGAGTTCGGCGATGACCCGCCGCCAGTACCCCTGGGTGGCGAACTGGCCGTTGAGGTAGACGACGGGGATGCCGGGACCGCCGGTGTCGGTGACGGCCAGGGCCGTGTCGTCGACCGGCACCATGCCGGTCCATGTCGTGCCGGTCGCGGGAGTGCTGTTCTTCTTCATGTGGCTTCTCCTGGTCGCGCGTTGGGTGTCCTGGACGGCTTCTCCAGGTCCTGCCGGTGGGTCGCATGCTCCCCTGAGGGCGGACGGCCGGGCCCTTGGCGGCGACCGGCGGGTTCTCGGTCGTGGTGGGCCCGGTCGGCAGTCCTGGTTGGTGCTTTCAGAGGCTGCGGGCGGTGATGTCGCCGCGGGAGGTGGTGGCGCGGATGTCGAGGTCGGCGGTGCCGTCGTTCTTGAGTGCGTTGCTGACGCGGCCATGGTCGGTGCCGGCGTCCAGGGAGGCCGAGACGCCGGGGGCGGCGGCGATGGAAATGTCGCCGGAGCGGGTGCGGAGCACGACCGTGCCGCGTACGGCCTCGGTGATGCGGATGTCGCCCCTTTCGGTGCTGATCTCCGCGGGGCCGCCCAGCCGGCCGACCTCGACGTCGCCGTCGGTCGCGGTGAGGCGGACGCTCGCGGCCTCGTCGATCTTGATCTGGCGGTACGCGCCGTCGAAGGCGACGTCGCCGAGGCGTCCGACGCCGCGGAGTTCGGCGCTGGCGGCCCTGGCCTCGACGCGGGAGCCGGCGGGCAGCTGGACGGTGACCTCCAGGGATCCGGAGGAGCCGAAGAGCTGGTTGCCGGGGTCCGGGGCCGTGATCCGCAGGACGCCGTCGGCGTAGGTGACGGTGGTCTGCTCGGCGGTCCTGGTGTCGCGGCTCTTGGAGGGGTTGGCGGGCAGGACCTCGACGGTGGTGTCGGTGCGGTCCGCGGCGATGAACTGGATGCGTCCGGCGGGGATGTCCAGGACGGCGGAGATCGGGGTGGGGGTGTCGAACTTCTGCATGGTCTTCTCCTGCGCTCGCTCGTTGTTTCTGACATTGGAAACGCTACGTTGCTTTCCATTGCCAGGCAACGTAGTCGTTGCGCAGAATTAGCATCCATGCAGGTGAAAGCCTATAAATTGTTGCAACGGCCTTAGGGGTAACGCAACAACCGGCACTCCGATCATTGCAATGGATGAGGAGTGAACGCTATAGTGAGGGGGTCAGGGACCGCCGCGAGGGATCACCGAGGAGACCGCGATGCCGGGAGGCAGACTCACCCAGCAGGAACGCCAGCAGATCGCGCTGGGACTGGCCGACAGCCTCCCCTACGCCGAGATCGCCCGAAGCCTCGACCGTCCGACCTCGACGATCACGCGTGAGGTGATGCGCAACGGCGGCCCCACCGCCTACCGCGCCGACCTGGCCCACCGCGCCACCGAACGCCGCGCCCACCGGCGCAAGGCCGCCCCCTCCCGGGGGCCGGAGTCGGCCCCCCAGCCGCACGGACGCGACGCCGAGGCCGTGGCCGAGTACGAGGAGACGTTCACCACCGTCCTCATGGCCTCGGGCCTGCCCAAGATGACGGCCCGGGTGCTGACCTGCCTGTTCACCGCCGACGCGGGCAGCCTCACCGCGTCCCAGCTCGCCCAGCGTCTCCAGGTCAGCCCGGCGTCCATCTCCAAGGCCATCACGTTCCTGGAGAGCCAGAGCCTTGTCCGCCGAGAACGCGACGAGGGCCGCCGCGACCGCTACGTCGTCGACGACGAACTCTTCTACCAGGCCACGATCGCCAGCGCCCGGGCCAACGACGAACTCGTCAAGACCGCACGGCAGGGCGTCGCCGTCCTCGGCCGTGACACCCCCGCCGCCACCCGCCTGGAGAACATCGCCCGCTTCCTCGACTTCATCAGCGAGAGCATCACCCGCGCCGCCGAACAGGCCCGCGAGGTCCTCCACACCAGACCCGGACCGGCCTCGAACGACGCCGCCCAGCCGGGTCCGGACCACGGACAGCCGGCCGTCTGAGTCGCCGAAGCCCCCGCCCGGCCGGTGACCGCGGGCGGGCCCGCGCCCCCGCACCGCCCGCTGCCGCCGGACACGGGCGGTGCCGGTCCCCCGGCGACCGCCCCGGCGAAGGGATGCCGAAGGACGGGGACGTACCGCCGCACGCTCCCCAGCTTCATGTGCCTCCGCCGATCAGGACGGCAGCACACCCGACAGCAGTACACCCAACGGCAGCACACCCGGCTCAAGGCCGCCGCTGCGGACGGAAAGGACGACACACATGGCACCCGGGACGGCTGCGCAAACCGCGGACCCGGCTCACGCGCGTATCCCCGGCACCGCGTCCGGGGGCACGGTCATCCTGCTCAACGGCACATCCAGCTCCGGCAAGACCAGCATCGCCCGGGCACTGCTCGACCTCCTCGACGGAACGTGGTTCCACATGCCGGTGGACGCCTTCCACGCCATGCGCGGCGGGCGCGGCGGGCGCGAGATGTCCGACGAGGACCTCCAGGCCGAGATCGACCGCACGGCCAAGGGATTCCACCGCGCCGTCGCCGGCATGGCCGCAGGCGGCAACAACCTCGTCGTCGACCACCCGCTCAGCCGCCGCTGGCGACTGCTGGACCTCCTCGACCTGCTCGTCCCCGAAGACACCGTCCTGGTCGGGGTCCGCTGCCCGCTGCCCGAGCTGGAGCGCCGCGAACTCGAACGCGGCGACCGACAGCCCGGACTGGCCGCCCTGCAGTACAGCCAGGTCCACTCCCACGGGCTGCATGACCTGGACGTCGACACCAGCCTCAGCTCTGCGGAGGACTGCGCCCAGCACATCCGTGACTTCCTGTCGGACCGGCCGCGCCCCACCGCCTTCGACACGCTCCGCCGGACACTGCGCCAGCCCAAATGATCCGCCCTCGGCGGCCTGCGGAAATCGGCTGCCGGATGGCCGACTGCTGTGTGGCGCCACTGACATCGGGACACAGTGAGCGCTGTGCACCGTGCGCTGTGCGAGCCCCAGGCACAGAGGATCTGCCAGGAAACGCACCCTCGCAGGCCGCCCCGGGTAGTCGGTCCCAGCCCGGCGGGAGCGTTCGGGGCGCGCCGGCGGCCGCCCGGCGGTCACGACCGCGGGTGCGGCTGTCCGGTCAGCAGGAAGAGGACGTCGCGGCAGAACTTGTCGAACGACGGCGCGCCGGAACGGGCCGCGTCGAGGTCGAAACACGTGGCGAAGGACGGCTGGTGAGCGGTCTCCTGGTACGTCGCGCCGCGTGGCATGTGCCGGGAAATCCACTCCTTGGCACCGCGGATCGTCTCGGGGGCAGACGGGGGTGCCAGGTCGGCGGGCAGGCCGGCGCGTCCCGCGAGGCCGGCTGCGCCAGCCAGGAACCACGCCTCGAACTCCCTGACGGCGACGACCGCCACAAACGGCACATGCGCGTGGCTGGTCCGTGCGTGGCCGCGGAGTCGCTGTGCCAGCTCCACCGGGCAGTCGTCGTCCGCGTCGAGCAGGGCCACGACGCCCGTGGGGGTGGGGGTGCGTGCGGTGACGACGGTGAGGGCGGTTGCGAGCGGGTCACGCTTGAGCATCCGGTCCCGGGGGATACGGTGCGGGCGCTGGATGTCGGCGTAGGCGCCGGGCAGGAGATGCGGGACGAGCCGCTGGAGCAACCCGTGCAAGGCTCGCTCTTCGCCGTGTCCTTCCACGATCGGCGCGATCACAGGGTAGGAAGTGCTCACCGGTCCTCCCCCGCCCCTGGTTGCGGCAGCACAGGGCGCAGCTCTCCACTGCGCAGGAGTTCGGGCAGGGTCAGCACGCCCTCGCCCAGGAGCCGTCGCCCGGCCTGATCGATCGGGCCGATCACGCTGCCGGTGCCGTCGTCGCGGACGACCAGCAGATGCTCCGGGTCGGCGGCCGCGTTGTCCAACAGGTCGGCGCTTTGCGTGGTCACCACGACCTGGGTGTTGTCCGCGGCGGCTACCAGGGCGTCGTACAGTGCGCCGAGCATCGGGGGGTGCAAAGAGATTTCGGGCTCCTCGATCCCGACGAAGGGGATGTCGCCGGTGAGGGCCTCGGGCTGGAAGAGCGCAGCGAGGACCGCGGCGAGGCGCAGCGTCCCCTCGGACAGTGACCGGCGGTCGACCTTCACGATCTGTCCGTCTTCGCCGCGGAAGCGGCCGACGACCAGGGCCAGATCCGCTTCGGGCACCTCCACCCCGTCCAGCCCGACAGCATTGTCGATCATGGTGGCGAGGTAGCCGTCGATGGTCTCCTTGGCCCAGGGATACTCACGGGCCAAGGCATGGAGCACGCGCGCCAGAGACTCGCCGCGCTCGCCGAGCGGCTGGACCCCTCGGCTGCCGGGCGTGTCGTCAACGGCGCGCAGCACCGGAGTGAGCAGTTCGTAAAAACGCATGCGCCGCAGGTACCGGTACAGCGCCCGGGTCTCCCGGTTGCTCCGCGTGGTGCGAGGCAGGACGAGCTCGTCCCGCGCCTCCCGAGGCAACAACACCGGCTCGAGCGCGGCCTCCTCGGGCTGCCACACCAGTCGGGGGCCGGACCCGTCGGCGTAACTGTGGCCGTCGATCTCCTCCAGCTCTTCGCGCCGCACCACGGGCGAGTGGCCCCCCTGCGGGTGGGTACCCACTTCCACTGTGTAGGCGGCCTTGAGCATGTGTGGCAAATGCGTCCGCTCCGGCCGCAGCCGGATCTCCAGGCGGATACGGAAGGAGTCCGCCTGACCTGAACGGCCCCGGTGAAGAACCTCCTGCAGGCCGCCCCGTGACTCCAGGGCCTGGCCCGGCGATGAGCCCAAGGCGTCGTGGATGTAGCGGATCGCGTCGAGGAAGTTCGACTTTCCTGCCGCGTTGGGGCCGGCCAGGACCGTCAGCGGGCCAAGACGTACGTCGCAGGCGGCGATGGAGCGGTAGTTCTGGATCTGTACACGGGTGAGGAACGGGGGTGCCCCGTCGCGGGCGGACGTCATGACGTGCCGTACAGGGTGAGAGCGCCAAGGACAGCGGCCCGCCCTGCGGCTGCGCCGAACGGCGGGCAGACTGCGGCGGACAGCATCACCTGACGCAGGTGCGGCCGGACTTCGTCGCCGTTCCGCACGCCGGCGGCCGACCGTGCGGGACTCACCGGCTCCGCGTACGCGCTGCTCACCGAAATCTCCGTTCTCCCTACGTCATCCAGCCTCGCCCGCTCGCCTGTCCCCCGCCGCGGGCACGTCACTGTGTCCAGCAACAGCCCGCGGGCGCAGGGTGGCCAGCTCATCGAACAGACCGCCACAGTACCCAGGTCGGCGGCCCACTCCGGCGCAACCGCCGTCAGCGGCTGGGGGCGGGATCAGAACTGGGTGCGAGGTTCATGGCAGGCCCCGCCTTCGAGTGCGGCGGCTTCCCGGCGAATTGGAATCGTGGCAGTCGGGTGCGATGGCGTCCGTTGCGACCGCTGGAGGCGCGGTGGCGGCTGCGGCCTCGGCGGATCGCGTGCCGGGCAGTACCGGTTCCGCGCGATACCTGCCATACCGGCCGACAGCGAGAAAGGACGTACGCCAACTCAGTTCTGCGGCACGGTTGTTGAATCGATGGCCTGGTGACCGGATGGTCTGGTGACTCCGTCCGGCCATGGCGCAGGTGAGGGAGGGAGGTGGGCCGATGGGCCGTCGATGTCGCCTGTACCCGGCGGCTGACGGGTACGACCTTGACGCCGCCCGCCGCCCGCTCTGGCGTCCGGCGGGCTCCGCCTGCCGTGAAGCCTGCTGAGGCGCGGGCTTATACGGCTGTGCGGGCGCGGGCGGGCCGCACTCGGCAGAGTCCAGGCGCTGCGTGAATCCCGCGACCTGGCGCAGGGCGGGCTGTCCGCACGGCGACGTCATCGCCGTGGCCTGGGCCCCCGCCGGCCGTCTGAGCGCGGCCGTCCCGCGAGCGCGTCGAAGCAGCGACGGCCGACCGGCGGCATCGGGCCACGAAGACCGGGCCCCCTCGGAAGCCCCGGCGTCGCCGCCACCCGCAAATCATTCGCGCAGCCCGTGGGCCGAGGAGGATCCTCAGGTCCCGGCAGCGCGAGCGGCCGGCCCGCCGACCCGGAAGGGGCATGCCGTGACCCGCGGCCTTGTACGGAAACTGCTGCTGCGGCATCGCGCCCGGGCCGACGTTCGCCGCGTCCCGGCACACCTGCGCGACGACCGCCTGCCCGTCCGGCCGACCGCACAGCAACTGCGCGACGCCACAGCCGCCGTCGAGTCCCGGCATCACCGCAGCGCCGATGAACTGGCCGCTCTGCTGCTCGCCGCCGACCGCGACGGTGACCCCGGACTGGTTGCCGGAACCGGACAGCTCCTGCTGCGGGCGCACCCCCGTGTGTGGCTCATGCTCGATGTGGCGGCACGCCGTGTGTGGTGGCGGGCTCCGCGCTGGTCGGCGGTCGCGGTGCGGCGCCTGTCGCTCGGCGAGTCCTCCCCGCTGGGGCTCACGCTCGCCGCGTTCCATCCCGACGGCCATGTCCGTGAGGCCGCCGTCGCCCAACTGGCCGAACTGGCCGACACCCTGGCGGTGCCCGCGCTGGCGCTGCGGGCCTGCGACTGGGTGCCGCAGGTCCGTGACCGTGCCCGGCCGGCGCTCGAACACCGCCTCGCCGAGCCCTCCACCGCGATGCTGGTCGCGGCGCTCGCCCTGGCCCTGGGGGAACGGCGTGAAGGCCGCTGGCTGGCCGGCCGCATCGAAACCGTGTTCCGGGAAGGTCCGGCCGAGTTGCTGAGCGCCGCCCTTGCCGTCCCCGACCGGCGCACCCGCCGCACCGCACACCTGACCGCGCTCGGCGCCGGCCGGCTCGACCTGGCGCAGATGCTCCACGCCGCCGAACACGACGACGACCTGCCGACCCGGGTCCGGTGCGCCGAAGCCGCGGTGAAGACCGCGGCCGCGGCCAAAACCTTCGGCCTCGTCCGTCCCCTGCTGTCCAGCGGCACCGCGGTGGTCCGCGCGGAGGCGGTCCAGCTGCTGGCCCGAGAAGGCGACATCACCCCCGCCGTCGCCGCGCTCGCCGACCTCAGCCCGACCGTGCGGGCGGTCGCTCAGGCCGCGCTGCGCCACGCCGGCTCCGACCCGGCGGAACAGTACCGGCGCCTCGTCACGACATCGCTCCCCGAGCCGGGAGCCATCGCCGGCCTCGGTGAGACCGGGACCGCTGACGACGCCGGCCTCATCCCTTCCTGGCTCGATCACCCGCAGCCCCGCGGCCGGGCAGCGGCCGTGCGCGCGCTGCGCCGCCTGGGCGCGGCCGACCCGGACACCCTCTCCGCCATGCTCAGCGACCCGTCCGGCGCGGTTACCCGGCAGGTCACCATCGCGCTGCGCCCCTGGGCGTCCCGCCTCGATCTGGCGCGCCTGCGGGAACTGCTCACCGCGAGCAACCCGCATCACATCCGCACGGCCGCCTACCGGTTGCTGCACGAACGGGACACCTGGACCCGGCTGCTCATCGACCTCGAACTCGTCACCGACCCATCACCCTCGATGCGAGGCCGCGCCCGTAGCGACATCGCGGTCTGGCTCACCCGCGAAGCCGCCACCATGTACGCGATGCCACAGGGCCCTACCGCCGACGCGCTCACCAGACACCTGGACAACGCCCAGGACGCACTCGGCCCGGACCAGGTGCGCCTGCTGCGCTTTCACCTCGGGCTCAAACTCCCGTCAACCGCGTGAGTCCGGCTCCGTGAAGCAGGCGTGCTCATGCGCGCAGGCAGTGGCGTAGGGGAGCCGGCATGTTCCGGGCTCGGCCCTGCGCAGTTCGAACGACCCGGTGCGCTCGGTGGACGCACCGGAGGTCGGGTCGGTGAACGCCCCTCGGCACGAGGGGCGTTGCCTCTGTTCCGGGAGCGTGCCCGCGGTCGGCGTACTACTCGGCCGGTTCGACGCCCGCGCGCAGCAGGCCGTAGGTGTAGGCGTCCTCCAGGGCCTGCCAGGAGGCGCCGATGACGTTCTCGGCGACGCCGACGGTGGACCATTCGCCGTCGCCGTCCGCCGTGGAGATCAGTACACGGGTCGTGGACTTCGTGCCGTGCTTGCTCTCCAGGATGCGGCCCTTGTAGTCGACCAGCTGCAGCTTGGCGAGCTGCGGGTAGATCTGCTCCAGGGCGACCCGCAGGGCGCGGTCGAAGGCGTTGACGGGGCCGTTGCCCTCGGCGGTGGCGACGATGCGCTCGCCCTTGGCCCACAGTTTCACGGTGACCTCGTTGGCGTGGGTGCCGTCGGGGAGGTCCTCGACGATGGCCCGCCAGGACTCGACGCGGAAGTAGCGGCGGGCCCGGCCCTCGGCCTCCTCGCGCAGCAGGAGTTCGAAGGAGGCGTCGGCGGCCTCGTAGGTGTAGCCCTGCAGTTCGCGTTCCTTGACGCGCTCGACGACCCGGCCGACCAGTTCGCGGTCGCCGCCCAGGTCGATGCCGAGTTCCTTGCCCTTGAGCTCGATGGAGGCACGGCCGGCCATGTCGGAGACGAGCATCCGCATGGTGTTGCCGACCTGCTCGGGGTCGATGTGCTGGTAGAGGTCGGGGTCGACCTTGATCGCGGAGGCGTGCAGGCCCGCCTTGTGGGCGAACGCCGAGACACCCACGTAGGGCTGGTGGGTGGAGGGGGGCAGGTTCACGACCTGGGCGATGGCGTGCGAGATCCGGGTCATCTCGCGGAGCTTGCCCTCGGGAAGGACCTTCTTGCCGTACTTGAGCTCCAGGGCGGCGACGACGGGAAAGAGGTTGGAGTTGCCGACGCGTTCGCCGTAGCCGTTGGCGGTGCACTGGACGTGGGTGGCGCCCGCGTCGACGGCGGCCAGGGTGTTGGCGACGGCGCAGCCGGTGTCGTCCTGGGCGTGGATGCCGAGCCGGGCGCCGGTGTCGGTAAGGACGGTGTGCACGATCGGCTGGACCTGGGCGGGCAGCATGCCGCCGTTGGTGTCGCACAGGACGACGACGGAGGCGCCGGCCTCGTGCGCGGTCCGCACCACGGATGTCGCGTAGTCGGGGTTGGCGCGGTAGCCGTCGAAGAAGTGCTCGCAGTCGACGAAGACGCGGCGGCCCTGGGCGACCAGGTGGGAGACGGTGTCGCGGACCATCTCCAGGTTCTCCTCCAGGGTGGTGCGCAGGGCGAGTTCGACATGCCGGTCGTGCGCCTTGGCGACCAGCGTGATCACCGGGGCGCCGGACCTCAGCAGGGCCTGCACCTGCAGGTCCTCGCCCGCCCGCCCGCCCGCGCGCCGCGTCGAGCCGAAGGCGACCAGCTGGGCGTGCTTGAAGTCGGTCTCCTGCTGGGCGCGGGCGAAGAACTCGGTGTCGCGGGGGTTGGCGCCGGGCCAGCCGCCCTCGATGAAGCCCACCCCGAAGTCGTCCAGGTGCCGGGCGATGGTCAGCTTGTCCGCCACGGTGAGGCTGATGCCCTCGCGCTGCGCGCCGTCGCGCAGCGTCGTGTCGAAGACGTGGAAGGCGTCGTCGAGTCCGCCGGTGGGCTTGCCGGTGTGTCTGCTCGGGCCGCTGCTCATGCTGGCCTCCTGTAAGGGATCTCGGTCTACCGGTATGACCTGCTCCACCGTCCATCTAGACCCCTCGCGCTCGATTCCCGGCTGAGGACCGGCCGAGAAGCAGGAACACCCTGGTGGGTGCGGGAGGGTCCGGGCGCGAGGGCCGGGCGGGTGCGGCTGCGGGCGCGAGGGTCGGGCGGGGGTTGGGGTGGCGGGCGGGGGTGGGAAGGGCTGCGGTGAGGGTGGCCGGGGCCCTGCGGGCCGGGGTGGCCGCCGCGGCGGCGGGTGGTGGGGCGGCCGTGTCCGCGAAGGGGCGGCGTGTGGCTTGCCCCGCGGTCACTGGGGCTGGTTGCCGTGCTTGCGGGAGGGCTGGTCCACGTACTTGGTGCGCAGCACGGCGAGCGCGTCGATCAGTCTGACGCGGGTCTCGGCGGGGTCGATGACGTCGTCCACCAGGCCGCGTTCGGCGGCGTAGTAGGGGTGCATGAGCTGGTCCCGGTACTCCTTGATGTGCTGCTCGCGGGCGGCCTCGGGATCGGCGGCGGCCGCGATCTCGCGGCGGAAGACGACGCCGGCGGCGCCCTCGGCGCCCATCACTGCGATCTCGTTGCCGGGCCAGGCCAGTGACAGGTCCGAGCCGATGGAGCGCGAGTCCATGACGATGTACGCGCCGCCGTAGGCCTTGCGCAGGATCAGCTGGATGCGGGGAACCGTCGCGTTGCAGTACGCGTAGAGGAGTTTCGCGCCGTGCCGGATGATGCCGCCGTGTTCCTGGCCGACGCCGGGCAGGAATCCCGGCACGTCCACCAGTGTCACGAGCGGGATGTTGAAGGAGTCGCACATCTGCACGAAGCGGGCCGCCTTCTGGCTGCCCTTGGCGTCGAGGACCCCGGCGAGCGTGGCGGGCTGGTTGGCGACGATGCCGACGACCTGGCCGTCCAGGCGGGCCAGGGCGCACACCACGTTGGGCGCCCATGCCTCGTGGACCTCGAAGAAGTCGCCGGCGTCGGCGAACTCCTCGATGACCCCGCGCACGTCGTAGGCGCGTTTCTCGTCGGAGGGCACCAGGTCGGTCATGGCCGGGGTGAGCCGGTCGGGCCGGTCGGCACAGGGCTGCGACGGCGGCAGTTCACGGTTGTTGGAGGGCAGGAAGGACAGCAGGTAGCGGACGTCGGCGAGGCAGCTCTCCTCGTCGTCGTAGGCGAACTGGGCGACTCCGGAGAGACGGGTGTGGGTGTCGGCGCCGCCCAGTTCGTCGTGGCTGATCCGCTCTCCGGTGACGGCCTGCACCACGTCGGGTCCGGTGATGAACATCTGCGAGGTGCCGCGCACCATGAACACGAAGTCGGTCAGTGCCGGGGAGTAGGCCGCGCCGCCCGCGCAGGGGCCCATCATGACGCTGATCTGCGGGATGACCCCGGAGTTGCGGACGTTGCGCTGGAAGATCCCGCCGTATCCGGCGAGTGCGGTCACGCCTTCCTGGATGCGCGCGCCGGCGCCGTCGCACAGGCCCACGATCGGGGCGCCGGCCGTGGCGGCCATGTCCATGATCTTGTGGATCTTCTCGGCGTGCGCCTCGCCGAGGGAGCCTCCGAAGATCCTGAAGTCGTGGGCGTACGCGAAGACGGTGCGTCCGAACACCCGGCCCCAGCCGGTGACCACGCCGTCGGTGTAGGGGCGCTTGTCCTCCAGGCCGAAGCCGCTCGCCCGGTGTCTGCGCAGTCCTTCGACCTCGGTGAACCGGCCGTCGTCGAAGAGGAGTCGGAGCCGTTCGCGGGCTGTGAGTTTGCCCTTGGCGTGCTGTGCTGCGGTGGCCTTGTCGCTGGGTCCTCGGCGCATGGCGTCACGTATGGCCTCGAGTTCGGCGACCGTGCCGCGCCGCTGCCCGACCGGTGTGTCGTCCAGGGCGGTCATGGGGTCTCCTTCCGGCCGTCGTGGTGAACCGTCCGTCGTGGTGAACCGGCGGCCAGTTTTCGCCATGCCGCTCGAAGCCGGTTGGAGTGCTGGACGACGATGCCTGCACCCCGCGCCGCTCTCCACCGCCGCTCGAGCGTCCGTCGAGTGCGGGGTGGGATGTTCGGGGCCGTGAACTCCGATCACGCAGGGCCATGAGCCCTCGCGGAGCGCCGCGCCGCCCGCCGGCGTCCCCACCATCCCCCGAGGGCACCGGCGGGCCCCTGCGTGCCCGCCGCCGGTCCGGCCGGTGTGTCCGGCTGCCGCTGCAGCCGTCCGGCGCCTGTCCGCGGGGCAGGTCCGGGGGCCGTGCGACCCGGGTGTGTGCCGGCAGCCGCCGCATCGGCAACCGCCGGGAGGACTGGGCCGGGTCGGCATCGGAGGGAAGCAGCTTCTGGCCTGCTGCTTCCGGGGCCGAGTCCTTCCAGACGGTACTGGCGCAGCACGGTGCCATAAATGGCTCAAAAGTGGTGCCATATGTGTGCCACTATGGAGCCACGGAAACGGAGCGCCGCCGGGTACGGCGTACCACGCAAAAGGAGCCCCCGCCATGTCCGTCACCCTCACCGACCAGGACAAGCTCACCCTGCGCAACGCCGCCTACGGCGCCGTCTCGCTGATGGCCGCCGCCGCCGGCGCCGACTCGCCCCACAAGGTGGCCACCCAGGGCAGCATCGCCCTGCACTCCGCGACCGGCCTGGTCGGGCACGTACTCTCCGAGAAGTCCTCGGTCGGGGACCTGGGCGGCAAGTCGACCGCCGAACTCGCCGACCGCGTCCTGCCCGCCCTGACGGAAGCCATGGAGCTGCTCAAGAAGCAGGCGCCGGAAGAGGCCGACAACTTCCGCGGCACCGTCCTCGTCGCCGTCGAGACCGCCGCCCAGGCCCGCAAGGGCGGGACGAGCCCCACCCTGACCGAGATGACCCGCAAGATCACCGAGGCCCTCGACGCCGCCTGACGGACGAGAGCGGGACCGTCCCGAGACGCCCGCCTGAGCCGCCCGTCCCGCTCGACGACCCGGCCCAGTCGGAGAGTTCTTCTCCGACTGGGCCGGAGGCCTTTCCCGCCCCCGTGACCGTGGCCCCGCAGCCCGGCCCGGCAGCCCTGGAGGACGGTGCGAACCAGCTTCCGGGATGCGGTTGTTGTCGCGGCCCGCCCTCGGCCTGACGCATGCCGCACCCCGCGGATCGACGCCGACCACCTGGTTTCCTTGCGGGGTGCCCCGGCCTTCGGGCCGGGGGTGAATGCGAGCCCTGCGGAGCGGGGCAGGGGTAGAGGAATCGTCGTCAGGGCGATTCGTCGTCGCCCTGACGGCGTCGAGGGCGGTGCAGGATCTCGGCGTTGAGGGGCCGTCGGCCGCCGGTCGGCGGCCGCTTGAGCGGTGCGCCGGGCGTGGAGTTCCTTGGGGGATGCGAAGCGTGAATTTGAGCATTCCGCTGTTATGGCGTTATTGAGCCATTACCGTGACGGAATGTCACGTTTCCGTATGTACCCGACGTCGCAGCAGGAGCGGCAGATGTTGCTGCACTGCGCGCACGCCCGGTACGTGTGGAACCTGGCGGTCGAGCAGCATGCGCACTGGCGCAGGTGGCGCAGGCCGGCGCCCGGTTTCGCCGTGCAGTGCCAGCAGCTCACCGAGGCCCGGCGCGCCAACGAGTGGCTCGGCAGCGGGAACGCGGACGTGCAGCAGCAGGCGCTGAAGGATTTCGCTAAGGCCAAGAGCGCCCGCTTCACCTCCGGGTTCGGTGAGCCGACCTGGCGTAAGAAGTACCGGCACGAGGGATTCCGCGTCATCGGCACCGACCGGGTGGCGGAATTGGCCGAGGACGGCTCGCCGAAGCTCAACGCGAAGACCGGCAGGCAGGTCATGGGCCGGTCCGTGGTGGTGCACCAGCTCAACCGCCGGTGGGCTCAGGTCAAGGTGCCCGGCTGCGGCTGGGTCCGTTTCCGGCTCACCCGGACCGCCCTGCCCGCCGCGAAGACGTTCCGTGTCACCTTGCGCAACGGCCGCTGGCACATCGCCTTCGCGGTCGTCCCCGCACCGGTCGCCGCGCCCGGCACCGGCGAGGTCATCGGCATCGACCGGGGCGTGAAAATCACGGCCGCCCTCTCCGACGGGCAAAAGCTGAACTGCCCGCAGCTCACCGTGAAGGAACGCGCGCAGGTCCGTAAACACCAGCGACGTGCCGCACGCGCCCCCAAGGCAAGCGAGCGGAAGACCGCCGCGTACGCCAAGGTGGCCCAGCTCAAAGCGCGTGAGGCCGACCGGCGCAAGGACTGGTGCGAGAAGACCAGCACAATGCTCGCCCGCACCTACCGCCTGGTCCGGTTCGAAAAGCTGAACATCAAGAACATGACCCGCTCGGCCGGCGGAACCACCGAGCAGCCCGGCAAGCAGGTCAGGCAGAAAGCCGGGCTGAACCGGGCGATCCTGGCGCAGGGCTGGGGCCTGCTGCGCCAACGCACCGAACATAAGGCCCCCGGCCGGGTCGAAGACGTCCCCGCCCCCTACACCAGTCTGCGATGCAGCGCCTGCGGATGGATCGACAAGAACTCGCGCAAGAGCCAAGCCGAGTTCGTCTGCTCCTTGTGCGGCTTCACCTGCAACGCGGACACCAACGCAGCAACCAACATCGCGGCAGGACAGGGCGGGATACCCCGCCCCCGGCAATCAGCCGGTGCCGGAGGGACGACACCGCCCAAACAGCGGTCGAGCGTCCGTGAACCCCAACCCACCTCGGTTGGAATCCCCCTCATTTAAGAGGGGGAGGATGTCAACGGGAAGCACTCCGGTCCCGGCTCGCCACCCGGGCTGCGGGCCTCTCACGCAGACCAGGACCGAGTGGTGGATGTGCTGCGCATCGCGGCGGGGGACGGCCTGCTGGGCGCGGAGGAGCTGGACGAGCGCCTGGAAGCCGCCCTGTCGGCGCGGCTCCTGAGCGAACTGGCCACGCTCACCGCCGACCTGCCGCCCGTATCGGCCACCGTCGGCGCGCCCGGGGCACAGGTCAAGGACATGGTCCGGATCGAAGGGGTCCACAGCGGTGCGATCGAGCGCACCGGGCGCTGGGTGGTACCGCGCAGGCTGGAGCTCGCGGTGACGTACTGCGAGGTGACCCTCGACTTCACCGACGCGGTGATCACGCACGACACCCTGCGGATCGACGTGGGCATGACAGGCAAGACCCTGACGCTGGTCACGAGGCCGGACATCGTGGTCGATACCGATGGTCTGCAGCTGGTGCACAGCAGGCTCACGTACCGTCAGACTCCGACGAGTCCTGATACACCGCTCACTCTGCGCGTGGAGCTGGCCGGCCAGAAGGCCCACGGCCGTGTGGTGGTGCGGCCCCCGCGCCGGACGTTCGGGCAGTGGCTGCTGCGCAGGCCCACGTCCCTTTCCACCGACGCTTGACTCCATCGTCGCGAACAAATCGGCGGGGCGGTCGCCGAGGTCTCCTGAACCGGGCGGCGCCCGGACATCGCGGGTGCGGCCGCTGCCGGAATGAGCCTGTCGGCTCGGCAGCCGGCACCCGCCGAGACGGCGAAAGCCTTTGCGCGGGCCGCCGTCCGGATGGTGGGCTGGCGCGGTGATCGACCACGATGAGGCGGGGGCCGTCCGGCCGTTGGCCCTGGCTTGGGTGAACCGGCATCTGGAAGCGGGCGAACGGATCGTCGAAGCCGAGACGCTGCACGGCGGCATCACCTCCGAAATGCGGCGGCTGACCGTCGGCACGCGGGACGCGGGCACCCGTGACCTGGTGCTGCGGACCTTCGTCGACCCGTTCTTCGTGGAGCACGCCGAGGGCCTGCTGAACCGCGAGGCCGGTGTCCTCACCCTGCTCGCGGGGACCGGCGTGCCGGCTCCCGGACCGGTCGCGGTTGATCCGACCGGCGCGCAGTGCGAGTATCCCTCGCTCCTGATGACACATCTGGCGGGCCGGACGCTCCTCGGTGACGAGGGAGTGGAGGCGCGCGTCCCCCTGCTGGCCCGTCAGCTCGTGGCGATCCACGCGTTACGACCCGCCGAGCGGCCCCGGGAGTACGAGGCGTGGACGACCGCCGACGCCGTCGTCCCTCCAAGCGGTGCCGACGCGGCGGCATGGGCCGCGGCGGCCGACGTGATCCGCAGGCCCGCGCCGCCCTATGAGGGGCGGTTCCTGCACCGGGACTTCCACCCCGGCAACGTGCTGTTCGACGTGCTGCCCGCAAGCCCGGCAGGTCTTCGGATCACCGGGGTCGTCGACTGGGTGGAGACCTCCTGGGGCCCGGCCGACCTCGATGTGGCGCACTGCTCCACCAATCTCGCGCTGCTGCACGGCCCGGCGTGGGGGCTGCGGTTCGCCGAGGCGTACGAGGAGGCCGGCGGGGTGCTGGCCCCGGCCGCGAGCGAGCGGTTGTACTGGCGGCTGCTGGACGGGCTGGCGTTCGCGGCGGGTGCGCAGCGGGTGGCGCGGCCGTGGCGGGAGGCGGGGAGGGCGGAGCTGACGACGCGGGCCGTGGAGGAGCGGCTGGATGCCTACGTCACCGCCCTGATGGACGCGCTGGGCTGAGCCGGGGCGACTCCGGGGCTCGGGTACGGCGGTGAGCGTCGGGCCCGGCCGTCACGCCGGGCGGCGGAGCCGATCGCGCACCGGCACCGGGGTGCCCCGAGTACGGACCGGGTACGGACCGGTTCCCGGCCGGCTGCTCTGCGACGCCCCCGAATCGAACGGCGATACCGCTCGCCGTCACCGCTCGCCGTGACCGCTCGCCGTGACCGCTCCTCGTGATCGCTGCCAGAGGCCGCCGGGCAGCGTCAGGGCCAGTGCGTCCTGTCCCGCGTCCTGTCCCGCCGGCGGGACAGGGCAAGTCCGGCGGCGGTGTACCCCTCCCGGCACCGAGGTGTCTTGAACCGCGCCCGCACGTGCATGAACGTGGAGCTGATGCGGCGACGCAACAGGCGCGGCGGACACAGCGGAGCGAGGGGGAACGACGTGGGACACACCGCCATGGACACGGATGTGGTGATCGCGGGCGCCGGGCCCACGGGCCTGATGCTCGCCTGCGAACTGCGGCTGGCGGGCGTCGACGTGGTGGTGGCCGAGCGGCTCGCGCAGCGCTCCGGCGAGTCGCGGGCCGGCGGGATCCACTCCCGCACCCTGGAAGTGCTCGACCAGCGCGGAATCCTGGACCGCTTCCTGGCGGAGGGCGAACTGCAGCCGGTGGGCCACTTCTCCGGCCTCTATCTCGACTTCGACGAGTCCGAGTCCCGGCACCCCTACCCGCTGATGATCCTGCAGTCCGCCATCGAGCGGCTGCTGGAGGAGCGGGCCGCCGAACTCGGCGTGCGGGTGCGCCGGTCGTGCGAGGTGAGCGGGATCCGCCAGGACGGGACCGGCGTGACGGTCGAACTGCGCACGGCAGAACAGACGGAACAGACAGAACAGATGGCGCAGGCGGAACAGACGGCACCCGCGACGCTGCGCGCCCGCTACCTCGTGGGCTGCGACGGCGGACGCAGCATCGTGCGCAAGCTGGCGGGCATCGGCTTCCCCGGCACCGCGGCGACGATGACCGCGCTGATCGGCGACGTCGAACTCCCCGATCTGCCCGAGGACTACGTCTGGATACGGCGCACCGCGGCCGGCGACTACTCGGCGATCGCCTTCGAGCCGGGCTGGCACCGGGTGATCACATCCGAGTTCGACCGCGTCGCCGGCCGCGACGAGCCCGTGACGTTCGAGCAGCTGAGGCAGTCGCTGGTCAGGGTCGCGGGCACCGACTTCGGCATGCGCAACCCCCGGTGGATCTCCCGGTTCAACGACGCCGCACGGCAGGCCTCCCGGTACCGGCAGGGCCGGGTGCTGCTCGCGGGCGACGCGGCGCACATCCACTTCCCGGCCGGCGGACAGGGCCTGAACATGGGGGTGCAGGACGCGGTCAACCTCGGCTGGAAACTCGCCTCCGTGGTCCGCGGCCAGGCGCCCGGGAGCCTGCTCGACACCTACCACACCGAACGCCACCCGGTCGGGGAGCGCGTGCTGCACAACACCCGGGCGCAGTCGGCGCTGATCCGCCCCGGCCCCCAGACGGACGCGCTGCGCGAGGTGTTCGGCGCGCTCATGGTGTTCGACGACGTGAACCGGCGGCTGCGCCACATGCTGACCGCACTCGACATCCGGTATCCGTCCGACGGCGACCACCCGCTGGAGGGCCGCCGGGTTCCCGACGCCGACCTCAAGGCGCCCGACGGCGTCACCCGCGTCCACGAGCTGCTGCACGCCGCCCGGCCCGTGCTGCTCGACCTGTGCGGCAGCGCCGAGGTGGCGGCCGTCGCCGGGGGCTGGGCCGGCCGCGTCGACCTCATCGAGGCGCGCAGCGAGGACGAGTACTGGCCGGTGCCGGCGATCGGCGAGATCTCCGCTCCCGCCGCGCTCCTCATCCGCCCCGACGGCCACGTCGGCTGGGCGGCCGACACCGTCGGCGCGCCGGACGTCTCCGCGCTGCGGACCGCTCTGACCACCTGGTGCGGACCGGCCCCGCAGGGATGAGGCACCGCCCGGAACGAACGGCCGGCCGGCCGGGACCGGTCGTGCGCCACAGACGAAAGGACACCGACACAGTGAACAGCACATGGTTCCGACGCTTCACCACGGCCGCGGGCGACGGGCCGCGGCTCGTGTGCTTCCCGCACGCGGGGGGCTCCGCGACGGCGTTCAAGGACCTGGCGCGCGCGCTGCCCGCGGACTTCGACGTGGTGTGCGTGCAGTACCCGGGACGCCAGGACCGTTACAACGAAGCGCCGTTCACGGACCTGACCGCGCTCGTGGAGGCGGTGGCCGGTGAGCTGGCCCGCGAGCTGGCCGCGGACCGGGGGCGGCCGTACGCCCTGTTCGGCCACAGCATGGGCGCACTCGTCGCGTTCGAGACGGCCCGGCTGCTCGCGCGGGGCGAACTGCCGGGCCCGCAGCGGCTGTTCCTCTCCGGCCGGGGCGGTCCGGACACCGGCGGCATCCCGTACCACCTGTACGACGACGACGATGTGCTGGCCGATGTGCGCAGGCTGGGCGGTACCGAACAGGCCATGCTCGAGGACCCCGACATCCTGGATCTGGTGCTGCCGGCGCTGCGCGCCGACTACCGGGCCCTTGGCACGTACAGCTGGCGCGGTGGCGAGCCGCTCGCCGCGGCGGTGACCGTCCTGACCGGGGACAGCGACCCGATGATGACGGTCCAGGACGCTCAGACGTGGCGGGCGCACACCACCGGCGACTTCGCCGTGGAGGTCTTCCCCGGCGGCCATTTCTACCTCTTCGACCAGCTCGAGCGCGTCGCCGCGGCCGTCACCGAGGGGCTGCTCACCGAGGCCGCCGCTTCCTGAACAGCCGGCCGCACACGGCGAGGGGCCCGGCCGTTCGCGGCCGGGCCCCTCGCCGTTGCGGGCCGCCGCGACGGCGCTAGGGATAGGTGTAGAAGCCGCGGCCGGACTTCTTGCCCAGCAGGCCGCCCTCGACCATGCGCAGCAGCAGCGGCGGGGGCGCGTGGAGCGGCTCCTTGAACTCCTCGTACATGGCCTGGGCGATGGAGACGGTGGTGTCCAGGCCGATGAGGTCGGCGAGCCGCAGCGGTCCCATCGGGTGCGAGCAGCCCTGGGTCATGCCCTGGTCGAGGATCTCGGCCGTCGCCAGGCCTGATTCGACCATGCGGATGGCGGACAGCAGGTAGGGGAAGAGCAGCGCGTTGACGAGGAAGCCCGCGCGGTCCGGTGAGGCGATCGGTTTCTTGCCCAGGACGTCGCGGACGAAGACCAGTGCCCGTGCGCCGACCGTTTCGTCGGTGAGGACGGAGGAGACGAGTTCGACGAGCGGCAGCACCGGTACCGGGTTGAAGAAGTGCAGGCCGAGCACCTGGCCGGGGCGGCGGGTCGCGGCGGCCAGGCGTACGACCGGGATCGAGGAGGTGTTGGTCGCCAGGATCGCGTCCGGGTCCTCGACGATCTTGTCGAGGGTGGCGAACAGGTCCCGTTTGAGCTGCTCGTCCTCCTTGACCGCCTCGATCACCAGGTGGCGGTCGGCCAGTTCGGCGAGGTCGCGGGTGAACGACACCCGGTCCAGGGCCGCGTCGCGTTCGGGCGCGGTGAGTTTGCCTTTGGCCACGCCCCGGTCCAGGGAGGCGGCCAGCCGCTGGGGTGCCGTTTCGAGCGAGGACTCGGAGAACACCGCGACCCTCACGTTCAGTCCGGCCTTCGCGCACAGTTCGGCGATGCCGGTGCCCATGATGCCGCTGCCGACGACACCCACCCGGTCGATGCCTGTGCCGGTGTGCTGCGTGGACGTGGTCATGTGTGGTTCCCCCAGGTCAGAAGTGATGCTCCGATCGACATGCCGCCGCCGAACCCGGCGAGCAGCACCAGGTCTCCCGGTGACAGCGCTCCCGTGCGGTGGGCCTCGTCGAGGGCGACCGGCACCGAGGCGCTGCCGACGTTGCCGTAGCGGATCAGGGTGCGGTGGGTCTGTGCGGCGGTGAGGCCGGTGCGTTCGACGACCTCGCCGAGCATGACGCCGTTGGCCTGGTGCGGTACGAAGTGGTCGACGGCGCCGATGTCGACGCCGGCCTTGTGTGCCAGTGCGAGGAGCGCCGGGGGGACGTGTTCGGCGACGAAGTCCCGTACTCCGCGGCCGTCCATCCTGAAGTAGTGGCCGCCTTCGGCGACGGTGGCGGCGGAGGCCGGTCTGCGGCTGCCGCCGGCCTCGACGCGGATCAGGTGGTGGGCGTCGCCGCGGCTGGACAGGTCGCTCGCGATGATCCCGTACGGTTCGGGCACCGCGCCGACGATCGCGGCGCCGGCGCCGTCGGCGAACAGGATGGCGGTCCTGTGGTCGGTGAAGTCCAGGATCCGCGAGTACACGTCGGCGCCGATCACCAGGACCCGGGCGTCGGGCCGCACGGTGACCAGGCTGTGGGCCAGCGACAGTGCGTAGACGAAGCCGCTGCACACGACGTTGATGTCGAAGCAGGCCGCGCGGTAGGCGCCCAGGCCGTGCTGCACCAGGTACGAGGTGGGCGGCTGCGGGAAGTCTCCGGTGGAGGTGGAGACGATGATGTAGTCGATCTGCCGGGCGGTCAGTTCCGCCTGGGCCAGGGCCCGTTCGGCGGCGGTGACGGCGAGGTCGGAGGTGGCCTCGTGCTCGGCGGCGTAGCGGCGTGAGCGGATCTGTGTCTTGCGTTCGATCCACTCCGCGGTGACGCCGACGCGTTCGGCGACCTCTTCGTTGCCCACTTCGTTCTTGGGCAGGTAGGAGCCGGTGGAGAGTATGCCGATTCCCATGTCAGGACGCCTCCGCGGAGCCGGGTGCGCCGAGATCGCGCAGGGGGTTGAGCCGCGCGGCCCCGATCTTCTCCCGCAGGGCGGGATCGGTGACGCCGAGTCCTTCCCGGGGTGCGAGGCAGAGCACGCCGACCTTTCCGGTGTGCCGGTTCGTCTGGACCAGCCGTGCGGCCTCGCCGACGTCCTTCAGCGCGAACACCTCGGACAGGACGGGAGAGAGGTGCCCGAGCCGGAAGAGGCGGTTGCATTCGGCCTGTTCGTGGAGGTTGGCGGCGTGGCTGCCCAGGATGCGCTTGAGGTTCATCCAGAGGTAGCGGTTGTCGAAGTGGTGGTCGTAGCCGGTGCTCGATCCGCAGGTGACGACGGTGCCGCCCTTGCGGACGACGAACACCGAGATCCCGAAGGTCGCCCGTCCGACGTAGTCGAACACGACGTGCGGGTCCTCGCCGACGTGGCGGCGGATCTCCCGCCCGAGCCGCTTGCCGAGTTCGATCGTGCGTTGCGGGGTGGGCGCGCTGTCGCCGCCCATGCCGATCTCGCTCCGGTTGATCACCACATCGCATCCGAGGCGGCGCAGTGCCTGGGCCTTGTGCTCGGAGCCGATCACGCCGACGGCGATACCGCCCGCGTTCTTGACCATCTGCACCGCGAACGCGCCGAGGCCGCCGGTGGCTCCCCAGATGAGCACGACGTCGCCCTGTTTGATCCGGGCGCCGTTGTCCCCGACCAGCATCCGGTACGACGTCGCCGCGGTCAGCAGTACACCCGCGGACTCCTCCCAGGTCAGGTGTGCCGGTTTGGGCAGCAGCTGGCTCGCGCGCAGCACCGCGTAGTGGGCGAGGCCGCCGAAGTTCGTCTCGTAGCCCCAGATCCGCTGTCCGGCGCCGAGCATCGCGTCGGCGTGGGTCGCCGGTTCCTGCTCGTCGACCTGGACGCAGCTGGCGACGACGTGGTCGCCCGGCTTCCAGTGCCGTACGCCGGCGCCGACCCGTACGACGATGCCGGCCGCGTCGGATCCCACCACCTGGTACGGCAGGTCGTGCCGGGCGGCCCAGCCGCCCTGGCGGGCACCGCGCTTGAGGAACTCGAAGGTGGGCACCGGTTCGAACGTCGCCGACCACACCGTGTTGTAGTTGATGGAGCTCGCCATGACGGCGACGACCACCTCGTCCGGAGCGAGGTCCGGCATGGGGACCTGCCCGACGTGCAGCGACTTGCGGACGTCGTTGTCCTGCACGCCGTCGAACATGCCGAGGTCCGAGGCCAGCAGATGTGCGGCCTCGTAGTGCGACGGAAGCTCGTATCGCCCGATCTCGTCCGGGCCGGCCCCGGACAGCAGGGCTTGTGCCAAAGAATCCACGATGTGCTTTCTCCTCCCGAGACCCCGCTGACGGGAAAGCGGATGAGCGGCGGACCGTGCTCGAAGGGGACCGTGCTCAGAGGACCGCGCCCTCCTTCGTGCGCCGGCTCAGGCTCGGCCTGCTGGACCGGCCCAGGTCCTTCCACATGTCCGACAGGCCGATGACGGTGCGGGCCGCGAACAGCCTGCGGATGGAGACCTCCTGCTTCAGCTCCGCGCGGATCAGGCCGACCAGCCGGATCGCCCGCAGCGAGTTGCCGCCGAGGTCGAAGAAGTCCTCGTCGATGCCCACCCGGTCCAGTTCGAGGACGTCGGCGAACGCCGCGGCCAGGACCCGTTCGGTGTCGTTGCGCGGTGCCCGGTACCTGCCCTCGTCGAACACGGGCTCCGGCAACGCGGCCCGGTCCACCCGTCCGCCCGCTGTCACCGGCAGGCGTTCAAGGACCGTGAACACCGTCGGGACCATGGACTCCGGCAGCCAGCCGGCGGCGAACCGGCGCAGTTCGTCGCCCGAGACGGCCTGGTCGCGGGCCGGGACGACATAGGCCACCAGGCGCTGTTGTCCCGAGCTGTCCCGGCGGACGGCCACGACCGACTGCGCGAGCGCGGTGTGTTCGGACAGCACCTCCTCGACCTCGGCCGGCTCGACCCGTACCCCGCGTACGTCCGCCTGGGTGCCGGCCCGGGCCACGTACTCGAGGCGGCCGTCGGTGCCCCAGCGCACCCGGTCCCCGGTGCGGTGCATGAGGCTGCCGGGCGGTCCGAACGGGCAGGGCACGAAGCGCCCGGCGGTCTCTGCGGGGCGTCCGGGGTATCCGCGCGCCACGCCGGGCCCGGCGACGTACAGTTCGCCGCTCACGCCGACGGGGACCGGCGCGAGCCCCGGGCCGAGGACGTACAGGGCGGTGTGGTCCGTCGGGCGGCCGAGTGTGCCCGCGTGGCGCACCGGTTCGTTCGCGGGCAGGCGGTGGCAGGCGGCGAACACGGTCGCTTCGCTCAGGCCGTGGCCGTTGACGATCGTCAGGCCGGGGCAGGCCTCGCGGACCCGGCGCAGCGCGGCCGCGGACACGCGGTCGCCGCCGGTCCACACCTCGCGCAGTCCGGCGAGGCAGTCGGGGCGCTGTGCTGCGATCGCCGAGAACAGGTGCGCGGGCAGCCACACCGTGGAGATCTCGTGCGTCGCGCGCGCCGCGGTCAGTACGTCGGGCAGCGCCTCGGCGTCGAGTTCGCCGGGGGGTGCGACGACCACCCGGCCGCCGTTGAGCAGGGGTGCCCACAGTTCGAGGGCGAGTGCGTCGGAGGTGTGCGGTGTGTGCCACAGCACGGTGGTGGGGCCGGCTTCCCGCCAGTGGTGGTCCAGGACGAACCGTTCCATGTTGCGGTGCGTGACCCCGACTCCGGTGTCCGCGCCGGGCGTCGCGCAGTCGTACAGCACGGCCAGCAGGCTGTCCCGGTGCGGCGGGAGGGGGGATCCGGGCGCGGTGTCGCTGTCGTTGTGGGGGGTGCCGCTGTCGTTGTGGGGGGTGCCGCTGTCGTTGTGGGGGGTGTCGGGGGTGAGGTCGTCGAACGCGATCGCCTCAATGTCCAGGCCCGCGCCGAGGAGTTCGGCCGTCGCCGCGTCGGTGAGCAGGGCGCGGGCCGAGGCCGCCGCGATCCGCGGCCCGATGCGCCCGGCCGGCGCCGCCGGGTCGATCGGCAGATAGGCCGCACCCGCCTTGACCACGCCCAGCAGGGCGACGGCGAGGTCCAGCGACCGGGGCAGCGCCACCGCCACGACCGTCTCGGGTCCCAGGTGCCGGCGGCGCAGCGCCCGGGCCAGCCGGTCCGAGCGCTCGTCCAGTTCCCGGTACGAGAGCGCGGTGTCGCCGAAGACCAGGGCGACGGCGTCGGGATCCTGCTCCGTCTGCCGGGCGAACAGCTGGGGAACCGTCAGTCCCAAAAGCGGCGCGGCCGTGGCGTCCGGTGCCGTCAGCACCTGCTCGCGCCCGGCGCCGCCGACCACGTCCAGCGCGCCCACCGGGCGGGAGCCGTCGGCCACCACGGCACGGATGTGGTCGATCAACTCCTCGCCGATGAAGCGCAGTTCCGCGCGGTGGTACAGGCGGGCGGGGGCGTCGAGCCGGATGAACAGGTCGCTGTCGGGGCTGCCGTCGGTGTAGACGCCGATCGACAGTTCCTCGAAGGTCCCGGTCGTGGCGCCGGAGTAGCGGGCCGGGCTGTCGCCGAAGCGGAGCTGCTCCACGAACTCGACGACGTTGACGACGGCGCCGTAACTGCCGCGGCCGCTCAGGGCGGTTCCGCTCGCGCGCTGGATGTCCGAGTAGTGGCAGGCGGTGTGGCCGATGATCTCGTACGTCTCGTCGACGAGTGCCTCGGCGACCTCGGTGAAGGTCGCGCCGAGGTCGATCCGCGCCCGTACCGGGACCACGTTGACCGCCAGGCCGGGGGTGCGGCCGGCGACGCCGACCCGGTTGCCGACGGCCAGGGAGAGGAGGAATTCCGGGCGGTCGCAGCGGTGCCTCAGGAACACCGCGGCGGCAGCGGTCAGCAGTTGCGACATCCACAGGCCCATGGACTGCGCGGTCTCGGTCCACACGTCCGCCTCGGCGCGGGCAACGGTCAGGGTCCGGCTCACCATGCCGATGGTCTCGGCCACCTCCGACCAGCGGTCGGCGCTGCTCATCGGCTCGGACAGTGCGGAGCGCTGCGCGTCGGACAGGGCGACGCGCGGGACTTGCGCGGGCGCGGGCGCGTCTTTCAGGTAGTCGCGCCAGAACCGCGTGTCCTCGGTGAACTTCTCGGAGGCGAGGTAGTCACTCGCCTCGGTGGCGAACGACTCGGCGTCCCACGGGTGCGGCAGCCGCGGTACCCGCTCGCCGCGCGCCAGCGCCGTGTACACCTCGGCGAGGCGCTTGGAGAGCAGGCCGCCCGCGCCGAACCCGTCGGAGATGAGGTGGTGGTAGGCGATCACCAGGAGGGAGCGGCTGGGCGCGAGTTGGACCACGCCGAGCCGGAACAGCAGGTCCCGTTCCAGGTCGAACGGCCGGCGCACCATCTCGGCCAGGGCTTCGCGGGCCGCCTGCTCGGGGTCGGCCTCGGCGCTCAGGTCGAGGAAGAAGGGCCGCCAGTCCCCCAGTTCGCGGGGGGTGTAGCGCAGTCCGCCGCCGTCGTCGGCGAAGTTGACGCGCAGTATCTCCGCCTCTCCCAGCACGTGCAGGAACGCGGATTCGATGACCGCCGCGTCCAGTTCACCGTCCACGTCCCACATGGTCAGCGCATGGTTCGGCGTGTCGGGAGCCATTTCCTGCGCCCGCCACATGCCTTTATGCGCAGACGACGCACCGAACGAACGCACAGAGATCAACCCCTCGACAAACAGGCCCGGAATACCGGAGGAATTCACAGATCACTCCCCATGGTCCGGGGGGTGGGTCAGCCGTTCAAGACAACTTGATTCCCGGCGGGACAGGCCGCGGCCGGGCTTGCGGTGTCCCGCCGGCGGGACACTCCCGCCGGGCACAACAGCGCCCGGAGCGCGGCGAGTTCGGGAATTTCGCAGAGCAGATCGCAGAGTCCGGAGAGTTCGAAGAACACACAGGTTTCGGGGAGCTCGCAGATTTCGGGGAGCTCGGGGATTTCACTGGGGAGCGCCGGTGGCCATCAGGGACACGATGTGGCCGGCGATCCGTCGTGACGACGGGTGCCGCAGCACCAGATTCGCCCTCAGTTTGAGTCCGGTCGACGCGGTCAGGCGTTTGCTGAGTTCTCCCGACAGCATCGAGTCGAATCCGTACTCCTTGAACTCCTGGTCGGGGTCGACCGATTCGCCGGAGGGATGTCCGAGGACGACGGCGACCTTCTCCAGGACGTGGTCGAGGACGAGTGCCTTCGCGTCGGAGTCGGACAGGACGGAGATCCTCTCCGCCAGGGGGACGCAGTGGTCGTCGTCGGCGGCGGGCTCCGGTGAGGACACCTGCGCCGCCACCGCCGCCGCGTGCGAGGAGTTCAGCCAGTACCGCTGCCGCTGGAAGGCGTACGTCGGAAGGTCCACCCGCCGGCGGGTCCCGAACAGGGCGTCCCAGTCCACGGATCCGCCCCGCACGTGCAGCCCGGCCAGCGAGCCGAGCACGGCCTCCACCTCGCCCCTGCCGCGCCGCGAGGACGACAGGACCAGCGCGTCGTCCACGTCCTCGACCATCTCCTGCACCGGGACGGTCAGCACGGGGTGCGGGCTCATCTCGATGAAGACCCGGAATCCGTCCTCGGCCAGCCGGCGTACGGACGATTCGAAGCGGACCTTCTCGCGCAGGTTGTTGTACCAGTAGTCGGCGTCCAGCCCGGCGGTGTCGATGATCTCGCCGTACAGGGTGGAGTAGAAGGGCAGGTGCGACGATGCCGGGCTCACGTCGGACAGGGAGCCGGTCACCTTTTCGCGGACCCGGGCCACCTGGTGGGAATGGGAGGCGTAGTCGACCGCTATGCGCCGGGCCTGAGCGCCTTCGGCCTTCATCTTCTCGACGAACTCGTCGAGGGCGTCCGGTTCCCCGGACACGACCACGGAGCGGGGGCCGTTGACCACGGCGACGCTCACCCGCCCGCTCCACGGAGCCAGCCGCTCGGTCACGACGTCCTCGGACTCCGCGACCGATGCCATCCCGCCGTGGCCGATCAGGTCCATCAGCGCCTTGCTGCGCAGCGCCACGATCTTGGTGGCGTCCCGCAGGGACAGCGCGCCGCATGCGTGGGCGGCGGCTATCTCGCCCTGGCTGTGGCCCACCACCGCGGCCGGTTCCACACCCCAGGACCGCCACAGGGCGGCCAGGGACACCATCACCGAGAACAGCGCCGGCTGCACCACGTCCACCCGGTCCAGGGCCGGCGCCCCCTCCGCACCGCGCACCACGTCGAGCAGCGACCAGTCGGTCCACTCGGCCAGGGCGGCCGCACAGGCGTCGAGGCTGCGCGCGAAGACGGGGAAGGCGTCGTAGAGCTGGCGGCCCATGCCGACCCACTGCGAGCCCTGCCCGGGGAACATGAAGACGACACCGCCGAGGTTCCCGGCCGCGCCGCGGACCACCCCGGCACAGTCCGGGCCGCCGCTCAACGACGCCAGTCCGTGCAGCAGTTCGTCCCGGCCGCGGCCCAGCACCACCGCGCGGTGCTCGAACCGGGCCCGGCTCGACACCAGCGACCAGCCGACGTCGGCGACGTCCAGGCTCTCGTCGGCGGCGACGGCATCGCGCAGTCTGCCCGCCTGCCGCTCCAGGGCCTTCGCGCTCTTGCCCGATATCACCCACGGCACCAGGCCGCCGACGACGGCAGCGTCCGGGCCGTGCCCGTCCGGCGGCTCCGCCGGCTCCTCCTGTGCGGCCTCTTGCTGTGCGGCCTCTTCGAGGATCATGTGCACGTTGGTGCCGCTGACGCCGAACGAGGACACCCCGGCCCGCCGGGGAGTGCCGGACCGGGTCCACTCACGCCCCTGAACCAGCAGTTCGACCTTGCCCGAGGACCAGTCCACGTGCTGGGAGGGCGCGTCCACGTGCAAGGTCTTGGGCAGGTACTTGTGGCGCAGGGCCATCACGGCCTTGATGACGGAGGCGACCCCGGCGGCGGCCTGGGCGTGGCCCATGTTCGACTTCATGGACCCCAGCCACAGCGGCCTGCCCTCGGCGCGGTCCTTCCCGTAGGTCGCCAGCAGCGCGCCCGCCTCGATGGGATCCCCCAGCACGGTTCCGGTGCCGTGAGCCTCGACCAGGTCCACCTCGCGGGGGGCGACGCCCGCGTTCGCCAGTGCCTTGAGGATCACCTTCTCCTGGGCGCGGCCGTTGGGGGCGGTCAGCCCGTTGCTGGCGCCGTCCTGGTTGACCGCGGAACCGCGCAGGACGGCCAGTACCGGGTGGCCGTTGCGATGGGCGTCGGAGAGCCGTTCGAGGAGCAGTACGCCCACGCCCTCGGCCCAGCCGGTCCCGTCGGCGCTGTCGGCGAAGGACTTGCAGCGGCCGTCGGCCGCCAGACCGCCCTGGCGGGAGAACTCCACGAAGAGTTCGGTCGTCGACATCACCAGCGCCCCGCCCGCCAGCGCGAGCGAGCACTCGCCCGCCCGCAGTGACTGCGCCGCCAGGTGCAGGGCGACCAGTGACGACGAGCACGCGGTGTCCACCGACACCGCCGGCCCGGTCAGCCCCAGCTCGTACGCCACCCGGCCGGACGCGACGCTCAGCGTGCTGCCGTGCAGCAGGTAGCCCTCCAGTTCGTTCTTGCTGCCCTCCAGGAAGCGTGAGCCGTACTCGGACGAGCTCACCCCGGTGAAGACGCCGACGTCGGACCCGCGTACGGCGGCGGGAACGATGCCGGCCCGCTCGAAGACCTCCCACGACGTCTCCAGCAGCAGGCGCTGCTGCGGATCGGTGGCCAGCGCCTCCCGCGGGCTGATGCCGAAGAAGTCCGCGTCGAAGCCGGCCACGTCCGTCAGGAACCCGCCGTGGCGCACGTACGAGCTGCCGACGGTGTCGGGATCCGGGTCGTACACGTCCCGCCATCCGCGGTCCTGCGGGAACTCGCCCACGACGTCGCGGCCGTCGCGGATCACGTCCCACAGTTCCTCGGGCGAGGACACGCCTCCGGGGTAGCGGCATGCCATGGCCACCACGGCGATCGGCTCGCCGCGGCCGGCTTTCAGGGCGTCGTTCTCCTGCCGGAGGCGGTCGCGCTCCTCCAGCAGGGTGCGCAGCGCGCGCTGGACCCGGTCCGCGCCGTCCGCCGTGCGATCCGCGGAGTTGGTCATTCCTTCTACCTCTTCTCGTCCAGGGCCAGGTCGACCAGTGCTTCCAGGTCCAGGTCCGACAGTTCGTCCGCGCCGGTGTCCGTGCCCGTGTCCGCGGCCGGTGCGTGGCCGTCCGGCCGGGGCGGGCCGGCGCACGCCAGGACCAGCTCCAGGACGCCCGCGCTGCGCAGGCTGTCGATCGAGACGGTGCGCAGCACTTCCCGGATCCCGGCGTCATCGGCGGCCTGGGCCGCGCCTGTGTCCGGGCCGGTGTCCGGTGCCGGGCGCAGCAGGCCGACGAGGTGCTCGCCCAGTTCGCGGGGGGTCGGGTAGCTGAAGATGAGGGTGGTCGGCAGGCGCAGTCCGGTCGAGGCAGCGAGGCGGTTGCACAGTTCGACCGCGGTCAGCGAGTCGAATCCGAGCTGGGTGAAGGCCTGGTCGGCGTCGACGACGGCGCTGGAGGGGTGTCCGAGCACGATGGCGACCTGGTCGCGGATCCAGTCCAGGGCGGCTGTCTGTGCCTCGCCGGCCGGCAGGGCGGTCAGTCTTGCGGTCAGGTCGGGCGAGCCGCCGTCCTTGGCCGTGCCCGCCCTGGTGCGGCGTGGCCGGCCGCCGTCGGCGAGGCCGCGCAGGAGCGGCGCCACCTCGTCGCCGTTCTTGTTGCGCAGGGCGGCGATGTCGACCCGGGCCGGGACGAGGACCGGTTTGCCCATCGCGCACGCCGCGTCGAACAGGGCCAGTGCCTCGGGGGTGGGCATCGCGGCGATGCCCGTCCGCCGCAGCCGGGACAGGTCGGCCCGGTCCAGGTCCCCGGTCATGCCGCTGCTCTGTTCCCACCAGCCCCAGCACAGTGAGGTGCCGGCCAGGCCGGCTGCCCTGCGCTGCACGGCCAGGCCGTCCAGGAAGGCGTTCGCCGCGGCGTAGTTGGCCTGTCCCGCGGTGCCGAGGGTGCCCGCGAGGGCGGAGAACTGGATGAACGCCGACAGGGTGTGTTCGCGGGTCAGTTCGTGCAGGTTGAGTGCGCCGCCGGCCTTGGCGCGCAGCACGTGGTCCAGGCTCTGCGCGGTCAGTGACTCGACGGTGCCGTCGGCGAGTACACCGGCGGCGTGGACGACCGCGGTCAGCGGGTGGCGGCCGGGCAGGTCCGCGAGGAGGTCCGCGACGGCGGCCCGGTCCGCGACGTCGCAGGCCACGACCCGTACCTCCGCGCCCGCGTCCCGCAGGTCCGCGACGAGTTCGGGCACCCCGTCGGCCGCGCCCCCGTGGCGGCTCGCCAGCAGCAGGCTGCGTACGCCGTGTTCGGCGACGAGGTGGCGTGCCACGAGCGAGCCCACTCCCCCGGTGCCGCCGGTGACCAGTACGGTGCCGCCGCCGAAGCCGCCGCCGACCTCGAGGACCAGTTTGCCGACGTGGCGGCCCTGGCTCATCTCGCGGAACGCCTTGCGCGCGTCGCGGATGTCGCGCAGGGAGACCGGGTTCAACTGCACGCGCCCGTCGGCGAACAGTTCCATGACGGTCCGGAACATCGCGTGGATCGCGTCCGGGCCCGCCTCGTAGAGGTCGAAGGCCCGGTAGTCGACTCCGGGGTGGCCGGCCGCCACCTGGTGGGGGTCGCGGATGTCCGTCTTGCCCATCTCGACGAAGTGTCCGCCGTCGGGGAGCAGGTTCAGCGAGGCGTCGACGAAGGTGTGCGCGAGGGAGTTCAGGACGACGTCGACACCGTGGCCGCCCGAGGAGTGCAGGAACTTCTGGGCGAAGTCCAGGTCGCGGGAGGACGCCAGGTGCGTCTCGTCCAGTCCCAGGCCGCGCAGGACGGGCCACTTGGCCGGGCTCGCGGTGGCGTAGATCTCGGCGCCGGCGTGCCGGGCCAGTTGGACGGCGGCCATGCCGACGCCGCCCGCCGCGGCGTGGATGAGGATCCGCTGCCCCTTCTTGAGGTTCGCCACGCGGAACAGCCCGTGGTAAGCGGTGAGGAAGGTGCACGGCACGGACGCCGCCTCGGCGTAGCTCCACCCGTCGGGGATGGGCATGAGCATGCGGTGATCCGCCACGGCTGTGCGGCCGAAGGCGCCGGTGAAGATGCCGGTCACCCGGTCACCGGGCGAAAGACGGGTCACGTCGTCCGCCACCTCCAGCACGACTCCGGCGCCCTCGCTGCCGAGCCCGGCGTCGATGGCCGTGCGGTCCACCAGTCCCAGTGCGATCGTGACGTCGCGGAAGTTGAGGCCGGCCGCCTGCACGGCGATGCGGACCTGACCGCTCGTCAGGGGCGTTTCCACCTCGGGGCACGGCACCCAGGTCAGGTTCTCCAGCGTCCCCTTGCTCGGGATGCCGAGCCGGTGCGGGCCGGCCGCCGCCGGGGGCTCGATCCGGTGGTCCGCGGGTGAGGCCGGCGCCAGGCGGGGGACGAGGTACGCGCCGTCGCGCAGCGCCAGTTGGTCCTCGCCGAGGGCGAACGCGTCCGGGAGGCGGGTGAGGGACGTCTCCCGGTCATCGGTGTCCACCAGGCGGAACCTGCCGGGGTGCTCGGTCTGGGCGGACCGGATCAGGCCCCACACGGACGCGCCGGGGAGGCTTTCGACGCTCTCGCCCGCGCCGGTGTCCTGGGCCAGGCGGGTGAGGACCACCAGGGTGGATGCGGCGAGCGCCTCCTCGGCGAGGAAGCGCTGGAGCGAGTCCAGGACGTGCCGGTCCGCGCCGGCGATGGTGGCGAGCGGATCGGGGGCGGCGGGGGTGAAGTCGTCCAGGCACAGGACGATGTGCCGGGGTGCCGGTGCCTCCTGCGCAAGGACGGCGTCCAGGGACGCGTAGAAGACGGCGCTCTCCCCGCCCGCCGCGAGCAGCCGGGAGGCCAGGCCGTTGTGCGCGCCGAGGACGCCCCACCGTCCGCGGTGGGTCTCCCGCCCGCTGTGGTGGGCCGGGCGCCACTGCAGTTCGTACAGCGGCTGCTGCCCGCCGCGTGCCGCGCGCACCTGCTCGGCGCCGGCCGGGCGGAACGTCAGCGCCTCGACGTGCGCGATCCCGCGGCCGTGTTCGTCGGCGACCGTCACCGACACGGCGCCTTCGCCGGCCGGGGAGAGGCGGACCCTCACGCTCGTCCCGCACGGCCCGGCCAGGTCCACGCCCGACCACGAGAAGGGCATCCAGCCCCGCTCGCCCGTCACCTCGATGACACCGCCGGCCACCACCGCGTGCAGGACGGTGTCCATCAGGGCCGGATGCAGGGCGAATCCGTCACCGGCCGGGCTCTCGGCGCTCTCCGGCAGGGTGGCGAGGGCGAAGAGGTCGTCACCGTGCTGCCAGACCTCCCGCAGGCCCCGGAACGCCGGACCGTAGTCGAACCCGGCGTCCGCGAAGGTGTCGTAGAGGCCGTCGATGCCGATCCGGCGGGCGCCGGCCGGCGGCCACACGGCGAGCGGTCGCGCATCGCCCGCTCCCGCGGCCGTCCGCGGCGCGCCAGGTGCGGTCGGTGCGGTCGGTGCGGTCGGTGCGAGGTTGCCCATCGCGTGGCGGGTCCAGCCGTCCGCCGCCCCACTGTCGTCGCCGGGGCGCGAGTACACGTCCAGCGGGCGGCGTCCCGTCCCGTCCGCCGCGCCGGCGACGATCCGTATCTGCACGTCGCCCGCGTCGGGGAGGATCAGGGGGACTTCCAGGGTGAGTTCCTCGACCGCGCCGCACCCGACGTGCTCGCCCACCGACAGCGCCAGGTCCAGGTAGGCCGTGGCCGGTACGACGACCGCACCGAACACGGCGTGGTCGGCCAGCCAGTCGTGGGTGCGCAGGGACCACCGGCCGGTGAACACCGCCTCGCCGGTGCCGGGGTGCTCCACCACGGCGCCGAGCAGCGGGTGCTGCGGGGCCGACAGGCCGGCGGAGGCGACGTCCGCCGACTCCATCCCGGCCAGGAAGTCCATCCAGTACCGCTGCCGCTGGAACGCGTACGTCGGAAGGTCCACGAGCCGGCGCGTCCCGAACAGGGCGTCCCAGTCCACGGACCCGCCCCGCACGTGCAGCTGCGCCAGGGCGGTGATCAGTGCCTGCGGGCCGCCGCGGTCGCGCCGTGACGACGACAGGACCAGCGCATCGTGCACGCCCTCACCCGTGAAGACCTCCTGGGTGATGCCCGCGAGCGTCGCTCCCGGGCCCACTTCGAGGAAGACGCCGGCACCGGCCGCACGGGCGCACTCCACGGCGTCGTAGAAGCGGACGGGTTCGCGGACGTGGTCGACCCAGTACGCGGCGGACGTCAGTTCCTGGAGCGTCGCCTCGCGGCCCAGCCGGGTCGAGACGATCGGGACCGTCATCTCGCCCGCGGGCAGTTCGGGGATCGCCGCCGCGAACTCGTCGAGGACCGGGTCCATGAGCGGGGAGTGGAAGGCGTGGTCGACCTTGAGCAGTTTGGCCGATGTGCCGTCGGCGACGAGCCGGTCCCGCAGGGCGTGGACCTGCTCGCGCAGTCCCGAGACCACCACCGATTCCGGGCCGTTGACGGCGGCGACGCCGACGCGGTCGTAGGAGCCGAGCAGCGCGCTCACCTGGGCTTGCGAGGCGCGGACGGCCAGCATGGCGCCGCGTTCGGTGACCGTCTGCATGATCCGTCCGCGTGCGGCCACGAGCCGGGTCGCGGCGTCCAGGCCGAGGACTCCGGACACGTGGGCGGCGGCGATCTCGCCGACGGAGTGGCCGATCAGGCGGTCCGGCCGCGGGCAGTACTTCGCCAGCAGCCGGTACAGGGCGACCTGCAGGGTGAACAGCGCCGGCTGTGCGATGTCCGTCCGTTCGCGGTCCGCGGGATCGTCGGCGAGGAGGACGGGCTTGAGCTCGAAGGGAAGGTGGGCGTCGAAGCGTGCGCAGGTCTCGTCGAGGCTCTGCGCGAAGACGGGGAAGGTGTCGTACAGCTGCCGTGCCGCACCGGCCCATGGCGCGCCCTGCCCGGGGAACATGAAGACGGATCCGCCGAGTTCCCCGGCGACGGCGCGCACCACCGCGGCGGACTCGGTGCCCTCGCTCAGCGCCGCAAGTCCGCTCAGCAGCTCGTCCCGGTCGCGGCCCAGCACCACCGCGCGGTGTTCGAACCGGGCCCGGCTCGACACCAGCGACCAGCCGGCGTCGGCGATGTCCAGGTCGGTGCCGGCGGCGGCGAAGTCGCGCAGCCTGCGCGCCTGGGCCCGCAGCGCCTGCTCCGACCGTGCCGAGACGACCCATGGCACCAACCCGCCCGCACCGCCCGGCACTTGACCGTCGGCGCCGGGCGCGGTCCCCTGCGCGGGTGCCGTGTCCTGCCCGGGCGCGGTCCCTTCCTCGGGTGCCTGCTCCACGGTCTCGGGGGCCTGCTCGAGGATCAGGTGCGCGTTGGTGCCGCTGGCCCCGAAGCTGGACACGCCGGCCCGCCGGGGCCGTCCCGGTGTGCTCGGCCACGGCCGGGCCTCGGTGAGCAGTTCCACCGCTCCGGCCGACCAGTCGACGTGGGTCGAGGGGCGGTCCACGTGCAGTGTTTTGGGCAGCACTCCGTGCCGCATCGCCATGATCATTTTGATGATGCCGCCGACGCCGGCGGCGGCCTGTGTGTGGCCGATGTTCGACTTCAGCGACCCCAGCCACAGCGGGCTGTGCGGGTCCCGGTCCTGGCCGTAGGTGGCCAGCAGCGCCTGCGCCTCGATGGGGTCGCCCAGTGTCGTGCCGGTGCCGTGCGCCTCCACCACGTCCACGTCGCTCGCCTGGACCCGGGCGTTCGCCAGCGCCGCCCGGATGACCCGCTGCTGCGCGGGCCCGTTCGGCGCGGTCAGTCCGTTGGAGGCCCCGTCCTGGTTGATCGCCGAGCCGCGGATCACCGCCCAGATCCGGTGCCCGGCCCGCCGGGCGTCCGAGAGCCGCTGCAGGACCAGCATGCCGACGCCCTCGGCGAAGCCGGTGCCGTCGGCGGCGTCGGCGAACGCCTTGCACCGGCCGTCCTCGGCCAGGCCGCGCTGGCGCGACATCTCCCGGAACACCTGCGGCATCGCCACGACGGTGACGCCGCCGGCCAGCGCGAGGCCGCACTCGCCCTGCCGCAGCGACTGCACCGCCTGGTGCACCGCCACCAGCGACGAGGAGCACGCGGTGTCGGTCGACACCGCCGGGCCCTCAAGCCCCAGCGTGTACGACACCCGGCCGGACGCCACGCTCAGCAGGGAACCGGTCTGCGCGTAGCCCGAGATGGGCTCGGGGGTGAAGAAGTGGTTGCCGTAGCCGAAGTACGCGAGACCGGCGAAGACGCCGGTGCTGCTGCCGCGCAGGGTCTGCGGGTCGATACCGGCCCGCTCCAGGGACTCCCACGCGGTCTCCAGGAGCAGCCGCTGCTGCGGGTCGGCGGCCAGCGCCTCGCGCGGGTTGATCCCGAAGAATTCGGCGTCGAAGTCGCCCGCGTCGTGCAGGAATCCGCCCGAGCGTGTGGAGCAGGTGCCCGGCCGGTCCGGATCCGGGTCGTACAGGCCCTCCAGGTCCCAGTTGCGGTCGTCGGGGAAGTCCGACACGGCGTCCGCGCCCGCCCGCACCAGGTCCCACAGCGCCTCCGGGGAGGCGGCGCCGCCGGGGAAGCGGCAGGCGACGCCCACCACCGCGATGGGCTCGGCGGCGGCGTCCGTCAGCTCCTTGAGGCGCTTGCGTGTCTCGATCAGCTCGATCGATGTCCGCTTGAGGTAGTCGAGGACATCGGCGTTGTTGTCGTGCGTCATCGCTCTCCCCTAGCCGAGCTCTTTGTCCAGCAGCGCGAGAAGGTCTCCCGCCGAGGCCGAACTGATCTGGTCGACGATGGCGACCGGTGATCCGGCGCTCACCAGCGAACGGACTCGGCCCTGCAGCTCGCCGAGCAGAGTGGAAATGGTGGCCTTGTCGTTCTCCGCGAGTTCGAGGAACGCGTCCTCGAGCCGGGCGCCCAGTTGCTCGATCTCCTTGGCCAGGCGATCGGTGGGCGATTCGGGGCCGGGACCGGGGCCGGGGTTGATACCGGCGCTGAGGAACTGGGCGAGGGCGCTCGGGTTCGGGTGGTCGAAGACGAGCGTGGCGGGCAGTTTCAGGCCGGTCACCGCCGCCAGCTTGTTCCGCAGTTCCAGCGCGGTGAGCGAGTCGATGCCCAGTTCCTTGAACGCCGCGGCGGGCGCGATCCGGGCGGGGTCGGCGTGGCCGAGGACGGTCGCGGTCTGCGCCCGTACGGCGTCCAGGAGCACCGCCTCGGCGTCGGCCGGCGCCAGCGACCTCACCTGCTGGGCGAGGTCGATGCCGGCGGGCTCCGGGCCCGCCGGGCCGCCGGGTGCCGGGGTCAGGCCGCGCAGGAGCGGCGAGAGCGTGTGTCCGGCGGCGGGGGCGCCCGGTGCCGGGAGGTTCAGGCGCACGGGCACCAGCACCGGTTCGTCCGCGAAGATCGCCGCGTCGAAGAGCGCGAGGCCCTCCTGGGACGACATCGGCAGCACGCCCTGGCGTTGCAGGCGTACGACGTCCGCGTCGCCGATGTCGGCGCTCATCTCGCTGCGCTCGGCCCAAAAGCCCCAGCACAGTGAGGTGGCGGGCAGTCCCTGGGTGTGGCGGGCTTCGGCGAGTGCGTCGAGGAAGGCGTTGGCCGCCGCGTAGTTGGCCTGCCCGGCCGTTCCGAGCACACCGGCGATCGAGGAGAACAGCACGAACGCGGACAGGTCCAGCTGCGCGGTCAGTTCGTGCAGGTGCCAGGCACCGTGTGCCTTCGGCGCGAGCACCGCGTCCACGCGGTCCTCGGTCAGCGCCTCGACGACGCCGTCGTCCAGCACGGCCGCGCAGTGGATCACCGCGGTCAGCGGGTGCTCGGAGGGCACCGCGGCGATGAGTGCGGCGACGGCGTCCCGGCTGGTGATGTCGCAGGCCACGATCTCGGCCTGCGCCCCCGCCCCGGTCAATTCCTCGCGCAGTGCCGCCGCGGCCGGGGCCGCCGGCCCCCGCCTGCTGGTCAGTACCAGTCGGCGCACGCCGTGCCGCTGAACGAGGTGGCGGGCGAGCAGCGCGCCCAGGCCGCTGGTGCCGCCGGTGATCAGCACGGTCCCGGTCCCGAGGGCGGGACCGTCCGGTGCCTCGCCGAGGGGCCCGCGGCCGGCCCACGCGCCGTGGGCGTGGGCCAGTCGGGGGGTGCTGACGGTGCCGGCCCGGATCTTGAGCTGGGCCTCTGCGGTTGCGGCCGCCGCCGGGAGAAGGGCCCGCGAGGCGGGCTGGTCGTCGGTGTCCACGAGGGTGAAGCGGCCCGGGTTCTCGGTCTGCGCGGTGCGCACGAATCCCCAGACCGCGGCTGCCGCGGGGTCGGTGCGGGGAACGTGTTCGTCGCGGATCGCCTGCCGCGTCACGACGACCAGGCGCGAGGCGGAGAACCGGTCGTCGGCGAGCCAGTCCTTCGTCCACCGCAGCACCCGGTGGAGGTTGCGCTCGAGGGCGGCGGGTGTGTCGCCGCCGTCCGCGCGGTCGACGGCGGCGATGACGACGGGGGGTATCTCCCCGCCGGAGGCGGCGAGTTCCTCAAGGCCGGCGAAGAGCGCCTCGCCCGGTCCCGGGGATGCGGCGTGCGTGTCGGGTGTGCCCAGTACCGCGTACCGGCCGGTGGCGTGGCCGCTGGGGACGGGGAGGGGGACCCAGTCGATCCGGAACAGCGCGTCCTTGTGGTCGAAGCTGAGCTCGGTCAGCTTCTCGACGTCCGCGGGCCGCAGGCTCAGCGAGGCGACGGAGCCGACGGGTGCTCCGTTCTGGTCCGCGAGAGTCATGGACAGCGCGTTCTCGCCCGCGGGGGCGAGAGCGACGCGCAGCGCGGTCGGCCGGGCGGAGCCGATGCGCAGTCCTGTGCAGCGGAACGGCAGCCAGCCCTCGGGCCGGGCGTTGTCGGCGAACCGGCCCAGGCCGGCCGGGAGGAGCGCGGCGTGCAGCAGCGCGGGGTGGATCCGGAAGCGGCCCTGGTCCGCGCCGTCGGGTGCGGGCAGTTCCACCTCGGCGAACAGGGTGTCGCCCTGGCGCCACACCTGCTTCAGGCCGCGCAGCAGGGGCCCGTGGCTGAAGCCGAGGGCGGCCAGCCTGGTGTATTCGTCCTCGAAGGGCACGGCGGCCGCGCCCGCGGGAGGCCACGCGGTGAGGTCTGTCCGTCCGCGGGTTCCCGTGGTGCCGGATCCGGCGACGCCGACGGCGTTGCGTGTCCACTCGGCTTCGCCCTCGCCCCGTGAGTGCACGCTGATCACCTGCTTGGGGTCGACCACGACGCGGATCTCGCGGTCGGCCGTCCGGGACAGCACGAGCGGTGTTTCCAGGGTGAGTTCGTCGACTCCGTCGCAGCCCGCCTTGTGGGCCGCCCACAGCGCCAGTTCCGCCAACACCGTGGCCGGGGCCAGGACGGCGCCGTGGACCACCTGTTCGGCGAGCCACGGGTGGCGCTCCAGCGACAGGCGCCCGCCGGCCACCACGCCGCCGTGCTCCCCGTCGTCGGGCAGATCGATCACGGCGTCGAGCAGCGGGTGGTCCGAGGTGCTCGCGGTGGTGGTCTCGTCGGGGGTGTCCAGCCAGTAGCGCTTGCGCTGGAAGGCGTACGTGGGCAGCTCGACCCACCGGCCGCCGTCCTGGCCCGGGAAGGCCGCCTGCCACGACACGTCGGCGCCGGCCACGAAGGCCTCGGCCGCCGACTGGTACAGCCGGGTGAGGCCGCCCTCGCCGCGGCGCAGCGAGCCCACCGCGAATCCGGCGGCGCCGGGGGTGGTGTCGATCATCTCCTGGATGTTCATCACGAGCAGCGGGTGCGGGCTGACCTCGATGACCGCGCTGTGCTGGTGTTCGATGATGCGGGTCATGGCGGTCTCGAACCGGACCGGTTCGCGCAGGTTGCGGAACCAGTAGGGGGTGGCGAGTTCGGCGGGGTCGATGAGGTCGCCGGTCACGGTCGAGTAGATCGCCACCGGCGTGGGCGCGGGGGTGATGCGGCCCAGTTCGTCCTGGAGGCGGTCCTTGAACCGGTCCATGAGCGGGGAGTGCCCGGGGACGCTGGAGGGGATCAGCCGTGCGCGGGCGCCCTCGGCTTCGCAGACCGCGACCAGTTCCCCGACCGCGGTGGCCTCGCCCGAGACCGTCGTCGAGTTCGGTCCGTTGACGGCGGCGATCACGACCCGGCCGTTCCAGCGCTTGAGCAGTTCCCGCACCCGGCGTTCGGGCAGCAGGATCCCGGCCATGCTGCCCTGTCCGGCGACGGTGGCCAGCATGCGGGAGCGCAGGGCGACGATCTTGGCCGCGTCCGGCAGGGTCAGGGCGCCCGCGACGCAGGCCGCGGCGATCTCGCCCTGGGAGTGGCCGATCACGGCGTCCGGTGTCACGCCCAGCGAGCGCCACACCCGCGCCAGGGACACCATCACCGCGAACAGCACCGGCTGGACGACGTCGACGTCGTCGAGGTCCGCCGCCCGCGGTCCCGCGCACACGGTGTCGATCAGCGACCAGGACACCCATGGCTCCAGCGCCTGGGCGCAGGCGCGCATCTGCTCGGCGAACACCGGGGAGGACTCCATGAGTTCGCGTCCCATCGCGATCCACTGGGAGCCCTGGCCCGGGAACACGAACACCGTCCGGTCCACCGGCCCGGCGAGGCCGGACACCGTACGGGCGGGACCGTTCTCGTCGCCGGCGGCGACGGCCAGGCCGGCGAGCAGTTCGTCCCGGCCGGCGCCGATCACCACCTGGCGGTGCTCGAACAGCGATCGTGTCGTCACCAGCGAGTACCCCACGGCCGCGGCCGGCAGGTCCGCGTCGGCGGCCACGCTGTCCCGCAGCCGCCGTGCCTGCTCCCGCAGCGCATGCTCCGACCGCGCCGACAGCACCCACGGCACCGCCGAGGGAGCGCCGTTGGGCACCTGGCCGGCGGCGGAGCCGGCGCCCGCGCGGGCCGGGGCGTCCTGCTCCTCGGGGGCCTGCTGAAGGGTCCCGGGTGCCTGTTCGGGGGTCTTGGCTGTCTGCTCTACGGTCTCGGGGGCCTGTTCGAGGATCAGGTGCGCGTTGGTGCCGCTGATGCCGAAGGACGACACGCCCGCGCGCCGGGGCCGTCCCGCGCTGGTCCACTGCCTGTTCTCGGTGAGCAGTTCCACCGCTCCGGCCGACCAGTCGACGTGGCTCGAGGGGCGGTCCACGTGCAGCGTCCTGGGCAGCACTCCGTGCCGCATCGCCATGATCATTTTGATGATGCCGCCGACGCCGGCGGCGGCCTGCGTGTGGCCGATGTTCGACTTCAGCGACCCCAGCCACAGCGGGCTGTGCGGGTCCCGGTCCTGGCCGTAGGTGGCCAGCAGCGCCTGCGCCTCCATGGGGTCGCCCAGCTTCGTGCCGGTGCCGTGCGCCTCCACCGCGTCGACCTCGCCGGCCGACAGCCCGGCATCGGCCAGGGCTGCCCGGACGACCCGCTGCTGCGCCGGTTCGCTGGGCGCGCTCAGCCCGTTGGACGCCCCGTCCTGGTTGATCGCCGAGCCGCGGATCACCGCCCAGATCCGGTGCCCGCCGCGCCGGGCGTCCGAGAGCCGCTCCAGGACCAGCACGCCCGCGCCCTCGGAGAAGCCGGTGCCGTCGGCCGCCTCGGCGAACGCCTTGCACCGCCCGTCAACCGACAGGCCGCGCTGGCGGGCGAGTTCCACGAACATCCCCGGGGTCGGCAGCGTCGACACCCCGCCGGCCAGTGCCAGCGTGCACTCCCCCGACCGCAGGGAGCGCACGGCCTGGTGGACGGCGACGAGCGAGGAGGAACAGGCGGTGTCGGTCGACACCGCCGGGCCCTCCAGGCCCAGCACGTAGGCCACCCGGCCCGAGGCCACGCTGTTGTACTTCCCCGTGATCGCGAAGCCCTCCACCTCGCCGCCCGCCCCGCCGCCCATCCGCGGGCCGTAGTCGACGGCGTAGATCCCGGTGAACACCCCGGTCGCCGAACCCCGCAGGGCGGCCGGGTCGATGCCCGCCCGTTCCAGCGCCTCCCACGACGTCTCCAGCATCAGCCGCTGCTGCGGGTCCATCGCCAGCGCCTCGCGCGGGCTGATGCCGAAGAACGGCGCGTCGAACTCCGCGAGATCCGGCAGGAAGCCGCCCGAGCGGGTGTACGTCCTGCCGTGCGCCTCGGGATCCGGGTCGTACAGCGCCTCCACGTCCCAGCCGCGGTCCAGCGGGAAGGGGCCCATCGCGTCCACACCGCCGGACACGACGTCCCACAGCCCTTCGGGGGACGTCACCCCGCCCGGGAAGCGGCACCCCACGCCCACGACCGCGATGGGCTCGCGCGCGGACTCCTCCAGCTCGCGCACCCGCTCACGCAGCTCCTGCGCATCGCCGACGGCGCGTCGCAAGTAGGACCGGAGCTTGTCGACATCCTCCACCAGGGCCTCCCCCAACAGTTGACCGGAAGAACAGGTGCGGCTACACGTATCCGCGGTCGATCAATGCGTACAGGTCGTCATCGGTGCGGCTTTCCGCACTCGGTTCCTCCACCGTTTCCGCGGCCTTCGGCGCCTGCGGCTCCAGGAGGGAGAAGAGGTGGCGCCCGAGCCGGTGCGGAGTGGGGTGGGCGAACGCGACGGTGGCCGGGAGCCGTACCCCGGCCGCCGCGGCGAGCCGGTTGCGCAGCCCCACCGCCATCGAGGAGTCGAACCCCAGCTGCTTGAAGGTCTCGGTCGAGCGTGCCGCGAGAGCGGCGGCCGTCAGCTCCGGGTGCTTGGCGCCCAGCAGCGCCGCCGTCTCGGCGTACACGAGATGCAGGACAGCCGACGGCGAACCCAGGTCCGCCGCCCTGGTGCCGGCGCCCCCGCCGTTCGCCCCCGCGGCGGGCCCCGTGTCCGGGGCGCCGGTGCCGGCGAGCGCGCTCAGCCAGTACCGCCGGTGCTGGAAGGGGTAGGTGGGCAGGGCGGTTCGGTGCGGCCGTCCGGCGGCGAACACCGTCGTCCAGTCCGCCGGGACCCCGCGCACGTGCAGTTCGGCCAGCGACTGAAGGACCGTGCCCGCGCTGCCGTCGTGCTTGTTCAGGGTGCTCACCACGACCGGCGGAGTGGCCAGCGTGTCGGCGGCCTCCTCCATCGCCACCTGGAGCACGGGGTGCGGGCTGACTTCGACGAAGACACCGCCGCCCTCGCGCATCAGGCCTTCGACGACCTCGCCGAAACGCACCATCGAGCGCAGGTTGTCGTACCAGTACGAGCCGTCGAGCACCCGGGTGTCGAGCGGTTCCCCGGTGACCGTGGAGTGGAACGTCACCCCCGATTGCCTGGGCGTGACACCCGCGGTGTCCGCGAGCACCCGCTCACGGATGCGTTCGACGTGGTGGGAGTGCGACGCGTAGTCGACCTTGATCCGCCGGACCCGGACACCGTCGTCGGCGGCCAGCACGGCGAACTGCTCCAGCGCCTCGTCGTCCCCGGAGATCACCACCGACGCCGGTCCGTTGACCGCGGCCGCGGAGAGCCGCCCGGACCACCGCTCCAGCCGGTCCTCGACCCAGCCCAGGGGCGCGGCCACCGCGCTCATCCCGCCCAGGCCGGCCAGATCGGTCAGGGCCCGGCTGCGCAGGGCGACGATCCGTGCCGCGTCCTCGACCGAGAGTGCGCCCGACACGCAGGCCGCGGCGATCTCGCCCTGCGAGTGCCCCACCACGGCGTCGGGGACCACTCCCAGCGAGCGCCACACCTGTGCCAGCGAGACCATCATCGCGAACAGCGCCGGCTGGACGACGTCCACCCGCTCCAGCGACGCGGCCGACGGTGCGCCGCTCACCACGTCCACCAGGGACCAGTCGGTCCACGGCGCCAGCGCCCGCGCGCAGTCGTCGATCGAGCGCGCGAAGACCGGCGACTGCGCGTACAGCTGCCTGCCCATGCCCGGCCACTGCGAGCCCTGGCCGGGGAACACGAAGACGACCGGGCCCGCCGATTTCGTGGCCACGCCGCGGACCGCCCGTGCCCCGTCGCCGCCCGCCGCCAGCAGGCCGAGGCCCGCCAGCGCCTCGGCGCGGTCACCGGCGAGCACCACCGCCCGGTGCTCGAACAAGGACCGCGTCGACACCAGCGCATGCCCCACGTCCGTCGCCGGCAGCGACGCGTCGGCGGCCACGAGGTCCCGCAGCCGTGCCGCCTGCTCCCGCAGGGCCGGCTCCGAGCGCGCCGACAGCACCCACGGCACCACCTGGCAGACATCCGCCAGGGCCGGGTCCTCGTCCGCGGTTCGGGGTTCCGTCCGCTCCTGGGGGGCCTGTTCGAGGATCACGTGCGCGTTGGTGCCGCCCATGCCGAACGCCGACACCCCGGCCCGTCGCGGCCGGCCCGGCTCGCCGGGCCAGGGCCGCGCGGCCCGCAGGACTTCGAAGTCCTCCTGGAAGGCGGGGATGGCGGGGTTGGGCGAGCGGAAGTTCAGGCTCGGGACCAGCTGGGCGTGCTCCACACAGAGCGCGGCCTTGACGAAGCCGACGATCCCCGCGGCCGGCTCCAGGTGCCCGACGTTCGTCTTGACCGAGCCGATCGCCAGCCGGCGGCTGCGGCCGCTCTCCCGGAACACCTCGCGCAGGCCCGCTGTCTCGGCCGGGTCGCCGAGCCGGGTGCCGGTGCCGTGGGCCTCGACGTAGTCGACGCCGTCGAACGCGAGGGCCGCGCCCTGCAGAGCGGACAGCACGGCCGCCGCCTGCCCGCCGGGGCTGGGGTCCGGCATCCGGGTGGACGCCCCGCCGCCGGCGACGCCCCAGCCGCGGACCACCGCGTAGATGTGATCGCCGTCGGCGACGGCGAGGTCGAGCCGCTTCAGCAGGACGAACGCCCCGCCCTCGCCCCGGGCGAAACCGCTCGCGCGTTCGTCGAAGGTGAAGCAGCGGCCGTCGGGCGACAGGGCGCCCAGGTTCGCCAGGCCGCTTCCCGCCTCCGGATCGACGATCAGGTGCACACCGCCCGCGATCGCCATGTCGACGGCGCCGGACCGTATCCGCTCGCACGTCAGCGCCAGCGAGACGAGGGAGGAGGACTGCCCCGAGTCCGCGCAGAAACTCATGCCGCGGACGTCCAGCAGGCTGGAGATCCGGTTCGCGATCAGCGCACCGCTGGAGCCGAGCGCGGCGTAGTGGTCGTCCCTGTCGCTGCCGGACAGCTTGCGCAGCAGCTCGTACCCGGAGGGCGCGGCGCCGACCACGACATCGATCGCGCGGCCCGCGAGCGCGGCCGCCGGGACGCGGGCGTCCTCGACGGCCTCCCAGGCGAGTTCCAGTCCCAGCCGCTGCACGGGGTCCATGGCGGCCGCCTCGGCCGGCCCCGCCGCGAAGAAGTCGGCGTCGAACCCGTCGATCGAGTCGAAGAAGGAACCCGCGTTCAAGGTGGCCGCGTCCGGGTGCGACAGGTAGGTCGTGTTCGCGTCGGCCGCCCGCTGCTCGGGGAACGTGGCCAGGGTCGACCTCCCCTCCATCAGCAGGCGCCAGAACTCGGCCGGGCCGTGGACACCGGGGAAGCGGCACGACATCCCGATGACGGCGATATCGGCGGCTGCGCCGTTCATACGCGTTTCCTTCCGGTTCCGGTTCCCTCGGTGTACGGCTCTTGACGGCGCTGGTACGGCTCCTGGCGGCGCTGCCCGCGGCTCACAGCCAACGGGTCAGCAGCTTGCGCAGCTCGTCGGGGGCGTCCATGAAGTCGTAGTGGCCGCCGTCGACCACCCGGAACTCGACCGAGTCCGCGTACCGGCGCCACCCCTGGAGGTCACCGAGGCCCACGTCCGGGTCGTCGCGCCAGTGCAGGACGACCAGCGGGCAGTCCACCGCGACCGGCTTCTCGCGCCGGTAGGCGCCCGCGGCCGCGTGGTCACGCAGCAGCACCATGAGGCCCAGGTCGACCATGTCCGGCCGGGGCTCGATGCCCCGGCCGCGGACGAACGACTCCACCTCGGCGCGCAGTTCGGGCTCGGTCATGGTGAGCATCCGGTCGCGCGAGGCGTCGTGCGGGGCCGGCTGGCCGGACACGAACAGGCAGTCGGGTGTGGGCAGGCCGAGTTCGGCGAGCCTGAGCACGGTCTCGTAGGCGGGCAGCGCACCCGCGCAGTGCCCGAAGAACGCGAACGGCCGGTCGAGCAGCGGCGCCAGGGACTCGGCCAGGTGCGCGGCGAGGTTCTCGTAGGTGCCGTAGTGGGGATGGCCCAGCCGGTTCTCGCGGCCGGGGAACTGCACCGGGCAGACCTCGACGTCGTCGATCGCGGCCGGCCAGGCGCTGAAGGCCGAGGCCCCGGACCCGGAGAAGGGGAAGCAGAACATCCGGGCCAGGTGGTCGGCGGACGGCGGCCGGACGAACCACGGCGACGCGGTGGTGGTGGAGCCGGAGGTCATGGCGTGTGTCGTTTCTGGGCGACGATGGGGAGGTGGGTCATCCCGGCGATGAAGTACGACCGCAGGTGCTGCGGTTCGCCGGCGAGGTCGATCGACGCGAACCGCTGGAGCAGTTCCTCGAAGAAGACGCGCAGGGTCAGCCGGGCCAGCGGTGCCCCGATGCAGAAGTGCGGCCCGAACCCGAACGCGACCTGGCGCTTGGCGTTGGCGCGCGTGATGTCGAACGTGTGCGGATCGGGGAACTGGGACGCGTCCCGGTTGGCCGACCCGATCCACGCCACGACCGCCCCGCGGGCCGGGATCGTGCCCCCGCCGATGGAGACGTCGTCCACCGCGTACCGCATGAAGTTGCACGCGGCCGACGACCAGCGCAGCCCCTCCTCGACCAGGTTCGGGATCAGCGACGGATCGGCCTGCGCCTTCTCGAACTGCTCGGGCCGCTCGATGAGCGCCTGCACGGTGCCCGCGACGGTGTGCGGCGTCGTCACATTGGCGCCCAGCAGAATGCTGTAGCCGTCGAGGGCGATCTCCTCGTCGGTCAGCGGCGCGCCTCCCGGGCGCACGCTCATGAGGTGGTCGAGCAGGCTGTCGTCCCCGCCTCCGCTCGCCCGGCGCCGTTTGACCCAGTCGGTGACGTAGGTGACGAGTTCGTGGTGGGAGATGGCCAGCGTCGCGGCCTCACTGCCCTGCTGGAAGTGCGGGTCCGAGGGAGCCGTCACCATCGCGGTCAGCTCGACGAGTTCTTCCCAGTCCTTCTCCGGGATCCCCAGCAGCGGGCCCGTGACGATCGCCGGGAGGAGCAGCGCCCGCTCGGCCAGGTCGAAGGTGTCGCCGTCCAGGGCCGGTTCGAGGAAGCGGACGATCGACCGCCGGATCGAGTCCTCCCAGGACCTCACCGCCCGCGCGGTGAGCTTGGAGCCGACCGGCCTGCGGACCTCGGTGTGCCGCGGCGGATCGGTGGATGTCAGCAGCTTGCCCGCCGCGACGTCGTCCTCCCCCAGGTGGGTGACCACCGTGCCGCGCTCCGAGGTGAACTCCCGGTGGTCGCCGAGCACGCGGCACACGTCCTCGTAGCGGGTCACCGACCAGAACTCCCGGCCGTCCGCGAGGACTTGGCGGTGCAGGGGTGCCTTGGCCCGCATCACGTCCCAGACCGGGTGCGGATCGCCCGAGGTGTACAGGTCCAGGTCGAACAGGTCGACGGTGTCGAGGTCGACGTCGCGCCCGGGACCCGGCGTCAACCTCACGTCGCGGCCCTCCCCTGCTCGATCAGCTCGGCGACCCGGGTCGGGGTCTGTGCCAGGTAGAAGTCGCGCACGGACAGCTGGACGCCGTATTTCTGCGACACCCGCTCGATGATCTTTATGCCGATCAGCGAATTGCCGCCGAGCGCGAAGAAGTCGTCCTCCGAGCCGACCTCACGGCCGGTGAAGTGTTCCCCCCACAGAGCCGAGATCTCCTGCGCCAGCGACACCGGCTCACCCGACGGCGCGACCTGTCGTTCCGACGCCTCGTCCTGTCCACCTCGCCGGTGGACCTGCGGCAACGATTCCATGGCCAGCCTTTCCTTCCTCTGTCGAACGGGAAATGCCCGCCCACGCCATTTCCGGTCCCCTGTCCGGACCGTCACCGCCATTACGGTCAATACGGCCACCACGGTCATCACGGCCGCCACGGCCGCCAGGGCCACTGGGGCTCTTTCCGCTGTTCCGCCGTTGAGGCACATCCTTTGAACGGCGGCGAATGGAGGCTTCCCGGCCGAACCGGGGCGGCAGGCCGGCCGCTCCAGGTACCGATGGAATCGTGCCGCCCCGGAAAGAACATCCGGATGTTCGCGAATTTCGCCGGTCGGCGCCGTGCAGGTACGGGACGAAGCTAAAGCTCGACTGCGGATCGCGGAAGGCGGAACACGGTCAGGCCCTTCGGACAAGGACACCTTCGCGGTCGCCGCCGGCAGCATTCGACATGTGCGTCAAAAGCCATCGCGACGCCAAGGTAGTCGGCCGGGAAAACGCCGTGCAAGAGATGACAGCGCGGACAGCGCGAACACCCTGCCGGGCACCCGTTGTCCCGCCGACAGGACAGCAACGGCCTCTCGCGATCCCGCCCCGGGTACGGACACGGGCTCGGGTACAGGTCAGGTACGGACTCGGGCTCGGGTGACAGGCGGCTGCCGGCCGCCCTTGCAGCGGCAGGCGGTGACCGGCGCGGGGCGGGCACAACACCCTGGACCGCAGGCACCGCGCCGCCGGTGCACCCGCCGCCTTCGCCGTCACCGCGAACACCGGCCCACTCCCCCGGGAACGGACCGGAAATACTCCATGCGGACGCCCGCACTCTCCGGCGATCACCCGCATTGCACGGCCGGCCCGCGACGTTCCCGGACGACCCGGGGCCGTACCGCCTCGCGAACACTCACGTCATTGCCATACGCATCTCCGCAGAATTACGGTGACGACCGGGAAGAACGCCCAGCAGTTTCCGGGTGCGTCAAAAATCATATGCTGGAGGGGATTTCCTTGCTCAAGTCCTCGCTCAAGTCGCAACGGCTTGCGGTGCTGCCCATCAACTCGTACGACCTGGATTCCGAGTTGGCCGTCCTGGACCGGCACGAGTACGGCGGCGAGTACGACACCTTCACCTTCGGGTCGTGGTCGTCCCATGTCCTGGCCAACGGAACCGGCGCCGATTCCGACACCGCCTTCCGCCCTCACGAGGGCAGCCTGACCCTCACCGAACTGGGCAAGCAGCTGCCGAACATCATGTCCCTGGTGACCGGGCACTTCCCCCTGGACCGGCTGCAGTGGGTGCGCGTCTTCAGCCTCCGTGACGGAATCATCTCCCCGCACGTGGACTTCCTCGAATGGGCCAAGCCGGGCCTGCGGGTGCAGGTTCCGCTGCGCACCAGCGAGGAAGCCCTGCATTCCGAGAACGACACCGTCTATCACATACGCCGCGGTGAGGTGTGGAAGATCCACTCGACCGACCCCCACTCCGCGCGCAGCACCGCCCAGACCGCCCGGCTGTCCCTCTGCCTCGACTTCGCGGACGCCGATGAGCCCCTGGCGATCCGCAACGACGTTCCCGCGACCGAGCCGATCAGCGTCCCCGACCGGCCCGAGGTGAGCGCGGCGGAGCTCGAGGAACTCATCGACTCCGGACGGAACTTCACCCCACAGACCATGCGTGCCGACTTCCGCCGCTTCGCCGCGGTCCACTTCGAGCGGCGCGCTCATGCCACCGCGGCGTTCGACTGGTACCTGGAGGCCGCGCGGCGCAGCGGCGACGAGGACATGGTCGCCAAGGCCCAGGCCTTCCGCACGTACTGCATCGAGAAGCGCGGCGACGGCGAGGCGTTCGACTGGTGAAGCACGGCGGGACACCCCGGTCCCGCATGCGGTGCAACGGCCCGACCGGCGGGTGGAATTCGAAGACAAGCAGCCCGAGTTCGACAGTGCAGGCCGTCAACTCCCGCGGGCGCGCCGCACATTCGCTTCGCGCGCCGCGCATGCGCTTCGGGAGCGGCGTACGGTCCGGGACCGGAGGCTTTCACCCGCGCCGTCGCGGCCGGGGGCCGCGCCGGTCCGCCGGATCGTGCTCACCGGACGGTGACCTCTTGCTGTCCTTCGGTCCCCGCCACGCAACGGGCGGCTCCTACTCGCTGTGGACCGGCACCGCCTTTTCGAGGAGCGTGAACGACTTGGGCGCACCTCCTGGCTGCGGTTTGCCTGCTTTGTGGCCGACGACCTCGTATCCGGCGTTCAGGTAGTACGCGGTCAGACGGGCGTTGCCGGCCAGGCAGTCCAGGCGCACCCGTGTCCGCCCCGTCGCGGCCACGCGGCGCTCCGCGGCCTGCAGCAGCAGTCGCCCGGTCCCCGGCGGGACGCTGCCGTGATCCACCATCAGGCGGTGGACGTAACCGGCCACGGGCGGCTGTGCGCCCCAGGCGTCCTCGTCCTCCCACCACAACTCCCAGGCCCCGGCCAGAAGGCCTGCGGCCTCCGCGAGCCAGACCTCTCCGCTCGTCATGACGCGCCGGAAGTGGTCCTCGTCCAACTCGCCCGGCTGCCACTGGCCCTTGATGCCCTGAGCGAGCATCCAACGGGCGGCGTCGTCACGCAGGCGGACGACGGAGGGGAGGTCGGCGTGGGTGGCGAGACGAAAGCGTATGTCGTTCACATCGTGATCTTCACACGGAGGCGAACCGCCTCGGCTGTGCGGCCGCGCTTGCTCCGTACGGGTGGCCGCGCTTCGGCGTCCAGTCCGCGAGTAACGGCCCGATCCGGGCCCGCTGCGCATCGGTTGACGGCACACCCGGACCAACGACCGACCGATCCAGGCGGAACTGCCTGGTGGGCCGGGGTCCGCGACCCGGAACCTCCTACAAGATCTGGTACAACCCTGAGCCCGCCGAACGTGTCTCGTAGGTGCGGGCGACGCACTTGGGGCTCGTCGGCGCGTCCCCGGTGCCCACCGCGCCGGGGCGGGGCGCGAAAGGGACGACATGATCAGGCGAGTCCGGCTCGGCCGGGTGTATGCGGTGACGGCTGCCGTGCTGGGCGGAGGGCTGCTCCTGGCCCTGCTGGTGACGGACGGGTCCGGGGACACCCCGTGGGATCTCGAGGTGACGGGCGCCGCGCTCAAGGGCAGGAAGGGCGAGACCGTCACGGCCGGCCTGGCCCTGGACTTCCACGGTGCCGACGTCCAGGCCCAGTTGGACGCCGAGAACAGCGTCCCGTTCGCCCGTACCGAAGTGCAGTTCCCCGAGGGCGTGACCGTGCTGAGCACTCCGGAGCTCTGCAAGCTCGGCAACAGCACGACGCGAAAGCCCTTCTATCTGTGCGAATACGGCCTGTACACCAACAGCTTCGACATTCCCATGCTCCGGGACGGATTCCACGTCGCCTATCCCTTCAGGCTGCGGATCGACGACCCGTCCAGGCTCACCGGCGGCAGGATCCGTGTCGACGCCCCGGCGGAACGGCTGCGGGGCGACGCCGACCCTGAGAACAGCACCGCTTCCATCACCATCGAGGCCATCGGCGAAGCCGGCAGCTCCGCCGGCTCCGGCAGCTGGAGTACGACGGCATGGACCGCCACCGCGGGCGCCGGAGCCCTGGCGCTGACCGGGCTCCTCGCCGCCGGCCTCGTCCGGGCCCGTCGACGCACGCGCTGACACCACCCGGGCAACCCGCGACCACCTGGCGCAGGCGCGGCATCCGGGCGGTGGTCCCGGGCGCCGCGTGGCCGCGGGCTTGTCAGTGCCTTCCCTTACCGTCCCCGGCATGAAGCACTGGATACACCGCCCGCTCCCGCACCACGAGGAGACCAACGTCGTCTTCTTCCGGGGGACCTCTCTGGACGCGCTCACCCAAGGACTCCTCGACCAGCGGCGAAGGCCACTCGCGTACGGCAAGGGCGCCGAGTGGGGAGTGCTGATGCACGACATGTTCAGCTGGGACAGCGGTGACTGCGGCCTCACCGAATACGGGCGGTTGTGCCCGGCCGGCAGCGAGCTCGTCGTCTTCGAGACCGAACCGTGCATCGCCAAAGCCCACGGCCCCTCGTTCCAATACCTGCGCGATGGACGCCTGTTCGCCGGTTTCAGCTTCGAGACTCCGTACTACCGGGGAGGCGAGGAGCCCGACCTGCTGCTGCCCGCCCTCACGGCGGCGCGCCTGATCAGGCCCGCGGATCTCGGCAGAGACGACGACGAGGAGCGGATCGTGGAGACCATCACCGGATTCCTCTCCTTGCCCGAACTCGAAATGCCTTGACCGAGAACACTGAGCGGACTCGGTGAGATGGGGGGCTGCGTTCGGGGACAAGGCAGGGCGGAAAGGGGCTGCCCGCTGCCCGTGCGGGGGCAGCACGCTCCGGGGGCATCGGCGGTCGGAACGGGCTTGCGGTGCCTGTCAGGCGAGCCAGTGATACGGCAGTCGGAGGACGGCGGCCACCTTCGCGGCAACGACGCCGGCGTGGGCGGGAACGCCTTCCTCGGCGAGGCCGCGGGTCAGATGCAGATGCAGCGACTGCAGGGTCGCGAAGGTGTTGAACGCCCACGGCGGTACCGGGCCGTGACCACCGCCCTCCAGCGCCTCGGCGACCACGCTCAGCCACCCGGTTGCCTGCTCGGCCGGCAGACCGGGCGCCAGCAGGATGCGGCAGATCGCACGGGCCAGACGGGCATCCTCCAGCTGGACGTACCGGTAGTCGGCCGCAGCCGTCATCCGGCGGGCACACAGTTCCAGCAGCTCCGCGCGGCGGCCCGGCAACGCCTGCGCGAACGCCGCGGCCGCGTCAGCGCCATGGGCGACGGCGTGCAGCCAGCCCAGGGAGTCGTCCCAGCCACGGGTGTCGCACTCGGCGGGATACCAGGCGGCGAAGGGGACGTACCAACGCTCGGCGGCGGCTCCCGGCACAGCACCGGGCGCGGCCACCGCGCGCGCCAGCACGCATCGCAGGACGAGCGGCGCGAAGGTCCGCGCCTGGATCTCGGGATGGGTGAAGCGGTCCGCGGCCGTGTCCCCGAGGTCCTCCAGGACCTCGTCGAGACGGCCTTCACCGATCCAGCGCGCGGCGGCGGTGTACGCCTGGGCATCGCGGACCTCGGGGTCAGGGGAGACGAGCATGGCCGACAGTTCGTCGCTGAGCCGGGAGACCGGAACGCCTTCGGGAAAGGGGAAGCCGTCACCGGCGATCGACGACCAGGTGGAGTGATCCATGGGCATCGCGACACCCTAGTCACGGCCGTTGACGGTGTCCTGGTATCCGGCCACTCCGGTACCGGCTGTTGTTGCCGCGAGGACGGCGAGGTCGTGGGCTGTGTTCCTCCTCCGGGCCGGCCACCAAAGCCGGCGCGCCGTCGGCGAGCCGATGGTCCACCGCGGGTGGGCGGTGCACCATCGGCGGGTACGGCCGCGGTCAGCGCTTCGCGGTGCCTGCGCGCAGGCGGTCGATCATGTGCCGGGTCGTCTCGATCGGGCTCTCGTCGGGCAGGTCCCGCGAGCGCGGCGGCAGCGCCGCGTTGAGTGCGGCGACCTTGCCGTTCCACTCGTCCTGTCCGGCGAAGGAGATCGTCTCGCTGTCCTCGAAGACGGGGAACGGGCGGTAGCTGTTGAGGCCGGCGCTGTCGGTTCCGCGGACCAGCAGCGGGTCGAGGTAGATCCCGTCGCTGTGGATCCGGGTGGCCGTCGAGATGTAGCCGATGTCGAGCCCGCACCGCCGCTTGGCGGAGGTGTTCGCCTCCGAGTAGTGCAGCAGATGGGGGTGGTGGATCGAGATGTCACCCGGCTGGAGTTCGATGTCCACGACTCCGCGCTTGTCCACCCACTCCTGCACCAGTGTCTCGTCGGAGGCGGAGAACAGCATGTTGGGCTCGTCCGTGCGCACCGACGGCTTGTGCAGCGGCAGTTCGTGACTGCCGGGGATCATCCGCAGGCAGCCGTTCTCCGTGGTGCTCTCGTCGACGGCCAGCCACACCGTCAGCGCCTGCATGGGGCTCAGCGTCCAGTAGGCGCCGTCCTGGTGCCACAGCACGGGCTGTCCGTCGTAGGGGGGCTTGCAGATGTAGTGGGCGGTGAAGCATGCCAGGTCCGGGCCGAGGAAGAACTCCGCGATGTCCACCAGCCGGGAGTCGGAGACCAGGCGTGCCCAGAAGGCGTCGTTGCGGATCAGCGGGTGGTGGAAGTGCTCGGGACGCAGATCCGGATACTTACGGGTGAGCCAGTCGACGTGGGCGGACACCTCCTCGAGGAGATCCTGCGGCACGACGTTGCGGATGATGGAGAAGCCCTGCTCGGCGTATTCCGCCGCAGCCTTCTCCAGCACGCCATCGCCAAGTGTGGTCATGCGTCAGCTCCTTCTCAGGTGTCAGGTACCGCCGCGCGGAACGGGTTCGTGGAGCCGTCACGGTGTGCCGTCTGCCGGCTCCTGGAGTTCAGCCCCGGACATGTGGAGGTGGGGGTGGTCGAAGCAGAGTGTCGATGCGGCATCGCCCTGACAGGCAGCCGTGCCGGCCGGGCAGCGGCACGCGACGCGCTTCTTTCGCCCGACGGGCACGGTTGCGGTGGCTCGTCCGCGTGTACGGCTCGACGCTCGCGTCCGACAGCGATCCGCGGGGCCGGGTCAATCCGGCCAGTCGCGGCAGCAAGCCCCGGGCCTTCTCGCCGTTCCCCGGCAGTCCAATACTCTGTCCGCCGCGCAGGAGGGGTGTCAACGTCCCACCGGCCTCGGGGCTCTTTGCCGAGGCGGTCGGCGTGTCGGGAGCGCTCACGGGCTTCCGGCGTCGCCCGCGCTGCCCGCCGCACCGCCCGGGTCCGGGCGTCTCCGTCGTCCGGTGTTCGGCCGGAACTCGGCGTTCTCCGCAGCCCGTTGGGACTCCCGGTACGAGACGTTCCCGTCTGTCCCGTCCCTGAGCGAAGCCGCCGATCCGTCACCCGCCCGCGTTTCGCGGTGAGCGGGTGGCGAGATCGGCGACAAGGCGCCTGTCCCGTTGACGGGACAGGCACAGGGGCGCACCCCGGCCAGGCCTGTCGCCGACCGCCTCGACAGCTCATCGCCGTCCACCGCTCCAACCCGCGTCAAAACAGCGGGACATCAATGGGACCGTCCCCGAATCGCGGGGAGTTTCGTGTGCGGCCGCCGGCTCGTCGCCGGGGCCGGCATATCTCAACTGCCTCCGGCAGCCACGCTCTTCACGCTGGAGGGAAGAGCCAGATATTCTTGAGAACCCCCGACGAGGCGGCATTCGAGCGCCGTACCGGGCGCTGTTCTACGCGGCCACCAGTGCCGCACGAGTCCGATCTGCCTCTGTGCGGGCCGTGGCACCACGACACCCCTCGCGGAGCGCTGCCCTACCCAACCGACACCAGCTCAGGGCTGGGTTGTCCGGCGGATGAGGATGACGTGACTATGTCCATGGAAACAGGGCCGATTCGGCTGAGTATCAGCGACTTGCACGCGTCGGTCGACGATCCCGCACTCACCTCCATGACGCTGCTCAACGAGCTCGCGGGACGGTACCCGGAAGCAGTCTCGTTCTCGGCGGGCCGCCCGTTCGAAGGCTTCTACGACGTCGAGGCTCTGTCACGTCACCTCACGACGTTCAGGGGATATCTCGAAAAGGAAAAAGGACTTCCCGCAGAGCACGTGCGGCGCACCTTCTTCCAGTACGGCCGCACGAAAGGATTCATCCACGAACTCATAGCGCGCCAGCTCGAGATCGACGAGGGCTTCACGGTGGACCCGGAGAGCATCGTGGTGACCACCGGCTGCCAGGAGGCGATGGTGCTCCTGCTGCGCGCGCTCGTCCGGGACGCGCGCGACGTCATCCTGGCCGCGACGCCCAACTACGTCGGGTTCATCGGCGCGGCACGGGTGGCCGGCGCCCCCCTGCGCTCCGTGCGGGAGCACGAGGGCGGCATCGATCTCGCGGACCTGGAGCGGCAGATCGAGGCGGCACGGTGCGAGGGGCTTCGGCCACGCGCCTGTTACGTCGTCCCGGACTTCGCCAACCCGAGCGGCGCGAGCATGTCCCTGGCGGACCGGATCGCCCTGCTCGAACTGGCCGGGCGCGAGCAGATTCTCGTCATCGAGGACAACCCCTACTCCCTGTTCAGTTCCGGCGATTCGCCGCTGCCCATGCTCAAGGCCCTGGACGAGCGGCATCAGGTGATCCACCTGGGATCGTTCGCGAAATCCGCCTTCGCCGGCGCCCGGGTGGGCTACGTCATCGCGGACCAGCCCGTGACCGCGGCCGAAGAATCCTCCACGGCCCCCGTGCTCCTCGCCGACCATCTCGCCAAGCTGAAAAGCATGGTGACCCTCAACACCTCGACCGTCGCCCAGGCCGTCATCGGCGGATATCTCCTGGAGAACGGATGCAGCCTCAAGCGCGCCACCGCTCGCGAGGCCGCGGTCTACCGCCAGAACCTGGCTGTCACCCTGGACCGACTGAAGTCCGTCTTCCAACCGATACCGGGCATGCCGCAGGACGTCACGTGGAACACGCCGCAGGGCGGAATGTTCGTCGTCATCACCCTGCCGTTCCCGGCCGACGACGACATGCTCGAATACTCGGCCTCCAGATTCGGCGTCCTGTGGACCCCCATGCACCACTTCTACGGGGGCACGTCCGGATTCCACCAGGCCCGGCTCTCCTTCAGCGTGCTCACCCCCGACCAGATCGCCCTGGGCATCGACCGGCTGGGCAAACTCGTCCAGGACCAGCACGCCAAGCAACTCAGCGAACTCCCGCACGCTCCGGGCGACCACGTACTGCAGCCTCAGGGCATGTGACCGGTGACGGGTGAACCGGTGACGGCTGCCGGCTGTTGTCCGGTCATGCCGCGGTAACCGGTAATGGGGGATCCCCGGCCCCTGTCGGATCAGCGGGCCATCGCGCGGTCCATCTCACGGGCGCGCATGTCCAGCGCGCCGGCGACGGCGGCCGGCGTGGGCCGGGGGTTGCCGGGAACCTGTACGTCGTAGCGGGCTCCCCCACCTACGTGGCCGGCCTCCGGTTCGGGTATCACCACCTCGATGCCCGCCCGCCGCGCGAGCGCGACCGCGGTCGCCGCGAATCCCTCGGAGAGCGCGAGGATCACGGAGTGCCCCGTCCGGCAGTGCCAGGCCACCAGTCCGTGCACGAACTCCGCGTACAAGGCCGGTTCGACCTCGCGTGTGCCCGGGTCGCCCCAGTGCCTGCCCTGGCCGATTCCCGAGGGCAGTCCGAGCTCCGCCTCGAACACCTCGACCTGCCGCAGGAACAGACGGCCGGCACCGTTCGACGGGTTCCACAACGTCTCGTCGCCCAACTCGAAGTACATGCTCATCGCCGCTCCCCCTGCTCAACAGCCCCGGCACACGCTAGGGGACCGGACGGCCGGCGGGCACACGAGTAAAAGCCGGTGCGTGCTGGGCCAAGGCTCGTTGCTCCGGCACGCGAACCATCCGTCTTCGTCCGCGGCTTGAGCACGACTGCAAGGGCGACTCCGGCACGTACGCATGCGGGCGGCCCCCGAGCGCGATGGGTTCGGGGGCCGCCCGTTTGTGTGTCGCCGGTCAGGTCCTCACAGGCGTACCGGGAGTGCGTTGAGGAGCCGGGCGCCGCCGGGGGTGGCTTCGGTGTATCTCAGGGCGTCGCGGCTGACGGTGATTTCGAGGCTGTCGCGCTGGAGCAGCAGGTGGCTGAGGGCTATCTCGCCTTCGAGGTGGGCGAGCGCAGCGCCGGGGCAGTAGTGCGGGCCCGCCCCGTAGGCGAGGTGGCCCTGCCCGCGCTTCAGCACACGTTCCACCTCGCAGCGTTCGGGGTCGGGGAAGACGCGCGGGTCGTAGTTGGCGGAGAGGTAGGAGCCGGTCAGGGCGTCGCCCTTGCGGATCGGGACGCCGGCGAACTCCATGTCCTCGGTGGCGTACCGCGGTCCGGCGGTCGGGATGGGGTTCGCGACCCGCATCAACTCTTCGATGGCGTGCGGCAGAGCGTCCGGCCGGGCGCGCAGCAGGGCCAGCTGGTCCGGGTTGTCGAAGAGTGCGAGGACCGCGTTGGGGATGAAGTGGGACGTGGAGTGGTGCCCGTTGTTGACGACCAGGAGCGCCATCGAGATGATCTCGTCTTCGCTGAGCCGGTCGCCGTCCTCGTCGCATGTCTGGACCAGGGCGGAGATCATGTCGTTTGCCGGCTCGGCCCGGCGTCGCGCGATGAGCTTCTTGATGTAGGCGACCATGTTGCCGGCGCTCTCGGCGAGGTCGGCGCCGACGTCGGTGTATTCGTTCATCCACTTGCGTACCTGTGGCTGGTCGGTCTCGTCGATGCCGATGAGTTCGCAGATGACGGTGCCGGTCAGCGGTGAGGAGTAGTCCTCGATGAGGTCGCCGGATCCCTTTCGGGCCAGGGTGTCGAGGAGTTGGGCGGAGATCTCCTCGACGCGGGGCCGCAGGGCCTTGATGCGGCGGACGGTGAACGCGGGTGTCACCAGGCGGCGCTGGCGGGCGTGGTCGGGGCCGTCCTTGAGCATCATGTTGGCCGCGACGTAGGGCCGGAACTCGTCCGGCAGGTCGAGGGCCGCGACCATCTGGTCCGCCACGCTGGGTCCTTGGTGGCCCGGCACGTTGCTGTAGTCCACCACGAGCCGCGGGTCGCTGAGCACCGCTTTGACGTCTTCGTTCCGTGTGACCAGCCAGACCCGCGGCCCGCCGGGGAACCCGACGCGGACGAGCGGGGCTTCCTCCCGCAGGCGTGCGTAGGCGCAGACGGGGTCGGTGGTGAATTCGGGGTTGGTCAGGCTGATGATCTGCTCGGCCATGATCGCCGTTCTCCTTAACATCCATCGTGGTGCGGGTGGCAAGCCCAGTTGGATTCCTTTGGTGTGCGGCTGTGCGGCTCACGAACGCGGAACCGAGGGGGCGTGGGGCCGCCCGCATCGGAGCGGGTCATCCGGCCGGGCACGCCGGGTGCGCCGGGCGATGCGGCCCTCTCGGGGGCCGGTCTGGCCCGATGGGACGGCACCCCGCCGCGAGGGCGCACAGGCCCCTGGGTGGCGCGGTGGCGCGGCATCCGTGCCGGGCGGTGAAGCGGGGCGGACGAACGTCCGCCGGTGGCACACGGCCACGGGGTGGCGCACAACCGCCGGTGGCACACGGCCGCTAGTGGTGCACAGCCGCTAGTGGTGCACGGTTGTCTGCTCGGCTGCCTCGCCGGCGGCGTCACCGATCGTCTCGCCGACGGTGTCACCGGCCGTCTCGGTGAGGTCCGGGCGTGCCGTGCCGGCGGCCTGCGCGGCGTCGGCCGAGGTTCGGGTCGGGGCTTCGGCCGGGGCGGGACAGGTGCTGCTGTTTCGCGCGGGTGCTCGTCGCCGTCGCGGACTCCGGTGCTGCGGTGCTGCGGCGCGGCGGGCATGAGGGACCGCGTGGCGCCGCCTCGGCGACGCGCGCGTCGCCGAGGCGGCTGGGGAGGCCGGTTGGTCTGTGCCGGTGGTGGGTCAGGCTCGCTTCTTGAACGTGGAGAGCGCCCACACGTACCCGAGGACGGCGAAGCCGAGGCACCAGGCGAGGGCGGCGATCGCGTCGCCGCCCGAGGGGTGGCCGGCGAGCAGTCCGCGCAGGGTCTCGATGATCGGGGTGAAGGGCTGGTACTCGGCGAACTGCTTCACGCCGGCCCCCATCGTGTCCGCGGGCACGAAGGCGCTGCTGAGGAACGGCAGCATGATGAGCGGGACGGTGGCCAGGCCCGCCGACTCCGCGGTCTTGGCGGCCAGACCCATGGCGACGGTGAGCCAGCTGGCGCCGACGGCGAGCAGGACGAACAGGCCGAGGACGCCGAGCCAGTCGAGGGCGCTCGCGGCGGGGTCGAAGCCCATGGCGAAGGCCACGCCGATGATGGCCGCGCAGGCCACCAGGCAGCGCACCGTGGTGACGACGACGTGTCCGGTCAGCATGGCTCCGCGGGAGACGTCCATGGTCTTGAACCGGTTGATGATGCCCTTGGTCATGTCGTCGTTCACGGCGGTCGCGGTGGCTCCGAGGCCGTAGCTGACGGCCATCACGAGCAGGCCGGGTGTCGCGTAGTCGATGTAGTGCTCGCCGACGCTGAAGGCGCCGCCGAAGACCTTGACGAACATCAGCATGATGACGATCGGGAACAGGACCGCGTTGAACACCGTGGTGGGGTTGCGCAGGGTGTGCTTGACGTTGCGGCGCAGCATGATGGCCGAGTCCTCGAAGGCGGTCGAGACGGTGCTCATCGCGCGATCGCCTCCTTGTCCTTGCTCGTGTCCTTGCCGGTGTTCTCGGTCAGGGCGAGGAAGACGTCGTCGAGGTCGGGTGTGTGCACGGAGAATTCCTGGGCGTTGAGGGTGTGTTCGTCGAGCCGGTCCAGCAGGGCCCGCAGCGACCTGGACTGGCCGTCGCTGGGTACCCGCAGGGTCAGTTCCTCCTCGTCCGCGGTGGAGTCGGTGAAGACGCGTGCCGCCTCGCCGAGTTCGAAGGGGTCGGCGAAGCGGAGCCTGACGTGGGTGCCGGGGAGCTGGCGCTTGAGTTCGTCGGCCGTGCCCTGGGCGACCAGTCGGCCCTGGTTGAGCACCGCGATCCGGTCGGCGAGCTGGTCGGCTTCCTCGAGGTACTGGGTGGTGAGGAAGATGGTGGTGCCGTCGGCCACCAGTTCGCGGACGATTCCCCACATGGTGCGCCGGCTGCGCGGGTCGAGACCCGTGGTCGGCTCGTCCAGGAAGATGATCTGCGGGTTGCCGACCAGGGTCATCGCCAGGTCCAGTTTGCGGCGCATGCCGCCGGAGTAGGTCGAGGCCATCTTGTCGGCCGATTCCACCAGGTCGAAGCGTTCCAGCAGCCGGGTGACCGTCTGGTCGCCGGAGCGCAGGCGCTTGAGGTCCGCCATCAGCTGCAGATTCTCGCGGCCCGTCAGCAGATCGTCCACCGCGGCGAACTGGCCGGTCACTCCGATGGCCGCGCGTACGTCCTTGGTCGCGGTCGCCACGTCGTGCCCCGCGACGTGCACCGTTCCGGCGTCGGCCGTCAGCAGGGTCGTCAGGACGTTCACCGTCGTCGTCTTGCCCGCCCCGTTCGGGCCGAGCATGGAGAAAACCGATCCCGCGGCGACGTCGAAGTCGATGCCGTCGAGGACGACTTTGTCGCCGTATGCCTTGCGTAGTCCTGAAACTGCGATCGCGGAACTCGTCATGCCGCAACTGTCCCTGCGGTGCCTGACATTGGCCTGTCACACCCCTGGCACGGCCCCTGAATCCCGCTGGATGAGGGGGCGGGCGCGGTCGAGTGCGGTGAGTGCGCGAGAAGGGCGTCCGCCGGGGCGGACGCCCTTCTCGATACCGCGGCCCGGCGTCTCCGGCGGGCCCGCGCGCTCACCTCACGGGCGGCCGTGTGCGGACTGCGCCTCGATCACGTCCAGGATCTGCGGGCCGTGATCGACCAGGTACATGTGATCGCCCGGGAACTCGACACAGGTGAAGCCGCCTGTGGTCGCGTCCCGCCATTGCCGGGCCTCTTGCGCGGTGACCAGTCCGTCGTGGTCGCCGCGCAGCGAGCAGATCGGGACCGACACCGGTGTGTCGGTGCTGGGGAGGTAGTTCTCGTGCATCTCGCAGTCGGCCTGCAGCGTGGGGAGGATCAGTTCGCGCATCTCGGGGTGGTCGAGGGCTTCGTGGCGAAAGCCCGCGAACTCCTCGACCCGGGCGAGGAATTCCTCGTCCTGGAGTCCCGTCGCCCGCCTCTCGCGCTGGGTCCAGGGCCCCGGCGAGCCGCTGACGACCAGCCGTTCGACGTGCACGTCGCGCGTGCTGAGCAGGTGCGCCAGTTCGTAGGCGAGCACCGCGCCCAGGCTGTGCCCGAACAGTACGACCCGGCTGCCCTCGCCGAGGTCGGCGACGATGTCGTCGATCTCGTTCTTGGCCGCCTCGACGACGTTGCGGTACGGCTCGTCCAGGATCCGCCGCTCCCTGCCGGGCAGTTCGACCGAGGTCACCCGCCACCGGCCGGCGGCCAGCTCCTGCCACGGGTGGAAGAAGGAGGGGCCCGCTCCGGCGAACGGCACGCACAGCAGCGTGGTCCGCTCCCCCGATTGCGCTGACATGCCGGATCCTGCCACGTCGACCAGCTCCTCTCGCTCGTTTCCCGGTCGGTTCCGTCCGCTCACCGCTGTGCCAGCCTGCGGGCGATGACCCGCATGATCTGGCCCGCGGGCTTGGGCATGTGCAGGTCGTGGTGGGTGGCGTCCACGTCGTACTCCTCGATGGTTCCAAGGACGTGCGGCCGCCAGTCGGGGCCGTAGGAGGTCACTCCGTCGACCTTGTCCAGTCTGGCGTTGAAATAGAGGACGTCGCCGCGGTAGACGGGTGATTCGAAGACGCCCATCTTCTGCAGGTTGTTGGCGCCCACCTGCGACATGGTGTCGAGGAAGGCGTCCATGTTGCCGGTGTTCATGAACTTGCCGAAGACTTCCTCGATATCGGCGCGGTAGAGCTCCTTGGTCCGGCCGGCGACCTCGCGGAAGCCGTTGTTCGTGGCGGAGTTGGCCGGCTGGGAGTCCAGGACGGCGATGAGGCCGACCTCGAGGCCGCGCCGGTCCATCGCCTCGGCGACGGCGTGCGCGATGGGGCCGCCGAAGGACCAGCCGATCAGGTAGTAGGGGCCTTGCGGCTGGACGGCGAGGATCTGGTCCAGGTAGTCCTCGACCATCTCCTGCACCGAATTGGCCATCGGTTCCTTGCCGTTGGAGCCGCGGGACTGCAGGGAGTAGGCCGCCCGGTCGGGGACGTGGGGCGCGAAGGTGAAGAACGCCCAGCCGAGGCCGCCGCCGCCGTGGAAGAACCACACCGGCTCCTTGCCGGTGCCGGGGTCCCGGTTCAGCGGCAGCACGACGTTGAAGGAGTCTTCGTGGTCGCCGGGGACGCCGCCGATGAGCAGCAGCGCCGCGAGTTCGGCCACGGTGGGGTACTGGATGATCGTCCGCAGGGGCATGTCGACGCCGAAGCGCTTGCGGATGCGGGCGCTGAGCCGGGTGGCGAGCAGGGAGTGCCCGCCGAGTGCGAAGAAGTCGTCGTCGATGCCGACCCGCTCCAGCTTGAGCAGGTCGCTGAAGAAGGAGCACAGGTCCTGCTCGTGGGAGTTGCGCGGCTCGCCCTTGCTCACGGTGGTGGTGTGCTCGGCGGGCAGCGCCCCTCGGTCGATCTTGCCGGCCGGGTTCAGCGGAAGCCGCGACAGCGGCACCATCGCGGCCGGGACCATGTAGTCCGGCAGCCGCGCGCCCAGGTAGGCGGGCAGTTCGGCCAGCAGCGGGCCGATCGCCTTGGCCAGCGCGGGTGCGTTGGCTCGGACGCGTCCGGCCACCGCGCTGGGCACGAACCCTGCGGTGACGGTCCGCGGCTGGGGCAGCAGCACCGCGTCGAAGCTGTGGACGGCCTCGCCCGACCAGGTGAGCACGGCGTCCAGGCCCTGCCGGCGCGCCCAGGTGGCGACGTCCTCGGGGTCCAGGGGCCTGCCGGTGGGGGCGTCCTCGGCGACGACACCGGCGAAGGTGGCGGCGGTCTCCTCCGTCAGTCGCGCGTTGGGTATGCCGGTCACCCGCAGCGGGCCCCCGCCCGCGCGCTCCACCCGTGCGGCCAGTTGGTCCAGGTCGGACACCTCGCCGCCCCACGGCAGCGCGGGCACACCGGTCAGGTCGAGGGCGTCGGCCCTCTCCTTGTGCAGGACGGCCTCGTAGCGGTGGCGGGTCAGTGCATTGTGCGCCTGCCCGGCCTTGAGCCGGATGTCGGCGCCGACGGCGTGCTCGCGCGCCCACTCGGCGAACCATTCGGGGGCGATGAGCAGTTCCCGCTCGGCGAGCAGTGCCTGCTCCACCGCCGCCCGGATCTCCTCGTGGGAGGCGTAAGGCTGCTGGGCGCGCTGCTCCGCGGTCGCCAGGATCCGCTGGGTGGCGGCGTTGCGGATGTCGCCGACGATGATCCGGCCGCCGGGTGCGAGCAGGTCCAGGGCCTGGGTGAGCACCCGGTCGAGGTATTCGGCACTCGGGAAGTACTGGATGACGGAGTCGAGGACGACGGTGTCGAAGGTGCCCTGGGGCAGGCCGGAGACGTCGTCGGCGGCCTGGACGCCGAGGTGGACGCGGTCGCCGTGGCCGGCCGCCTCGGCCTGGGCGCGGAGCCGGTCGATCGCGCCGGCGCACAGGTCGGTGCCCCAGTACGCGTCGACCTCGCCGACGATCCTGGCCAGCAGCAGGCCGGAGCCGGCGCCGATCTCCAGGATCCGGCGCGGCGCGTACCGCAGGATGTGGGCGACCGCGGCGTCCTGCCACTGCCGCAGTTGTTCCGCGGGGATCGGCTCGCCGCCGTAGACGCTTTTCCAGGGCTGGAAGTCCTCGCCCCAGGCCTCGTCCGCGAAGTCGGCGTGGGCGTCGTCGTGGATCTGGCGCCATTCCTCCACCTGGGCGGTGGTGTCGGCGACGGCGGCGTCGGGGTCGGGTTCGATGTAGGCGACCAGGCGCTGGTCGCCCTTCTGGTCCTCGCGGACCACGACGGCGGCCTGCGCGACCGAGGGGTGCCCGGACAGGACGTGGTCGATCTCGCCGAGTTCGATGCGGAAGCCGCGGACCTTGACCTGGGAGTCGGTGCGGCCGAGGTATTCGACCTGGCCGCCCCTGTTCCACTTCACCAGGTCGCCGGTGCGGTACATGCGCGCGCCGGGCGGGCCGAAGGGGCAGGCCACGAACCGTTCGGAGGTCAGTGCGCTCTGGCCGAGGTAGCCGCGGGCCAGGCAGGTCCCGGCGAGGTAGAGCTCGCCGGCGACGCCGGGGGCGACCGGGCGCAGCGCGGCGTCGAGGATGTAGACCTGGTTGTTCCAGATGGGGGTGCCGATGGGGACGCGGTCGGCGCCGGGGACGTGCTGCCAGCCGGTGACCTCGACGGTGGCCTCGGTGGGGCCGTAGAGGTTGTTGGCGGAGCAGGTGGGGAGCAGGTCGGTGAAGCGGTTGGCGAGGGCGGGCGGGAAGGCTTCGGCGGCGACCTCGATCCAGCGCAGGCTGGTGCAGTTGGCGGCGGCGGGTTCGGTGACGAAGGCGGAGAGCAGGGAGGGCACGAAGAACGCGGCGGTCACCCGCTCGCGCTGGATCAGCTCCGCCAGGTAGGCGGGGTCGCGGCGGCCCTCGGCGCTGGCGACGACGACACTGGCGCCCATCTGCAGGTTGGAGAACATCTCCGGCACCGAGGCGTCGAAGCTGGCGGAGGTGCTCATCAGCATCCGGTCCTCGGGCGTGACCTGGAAGTGTTCCAGGCCCCATTCGATCCGGTTCGTGATCGATCGGTGGGCCACGGGCACGCCCTTGGGGCCGCCGGTGGAGCCGGAGGTGAAGATGACGTAGGCGGCGTTGTCCGGCGACAGGTCCCGCACGGGGTCCGACTCCGGGTGGCCGGAGACGTCCGGCAGCGTGTCCTCGAGGAGCAGCAGCGGTTTCGCGCTCGCCAGGACGTGGCGTACGCGTTCGGCGGGCAGTTCGGTGTCCAGGGGCACGTAGGCGGCGCCGGCCTTGACCACGCCGTAGACCGCGACGAGCAGGTCGACGGAGCGGGGGATCTTCACGGCGATCAGTTGCTCGGGGCCGGCGCCCTGTTCGATGAGCCAGTGTGCGAGCTTGTTGGCGCGCCGGTTGAACTCGGCGTAGGTCAGGCTCTCGTGCTCGCCGATGACCGCGACGCGGTCGGGGGTGCGGGCCGCCTGGGCCTCGAAGGCGTCGGGCAGGGTGGTCCCGGTGACCGGACGGGCGGTGTCGTTGATCCGCCGTACCAGGCGGTCGCGTTCGTCCTCGCCGAGCACCTCGATCGAGCTGAGCGGGGCCCCGGGCGTGGCGGCCACCTGCTCCAGGACGCGTACGAACCGGTCGGCGAGGGCCTCGGCGGTGTCGCGGTCGAAGAGCTGGGTGGCGTACATGAGGTCGCCGCGCAGTGTGCCGGTGCTGTCGTAGGCCAGGCTGAAGAACAGGTCGGCCAGGGAGGTGTTGGTGAGGTACTGCTCGAACTCGACCTTGAGTCCGGGCAGTTCGAAGTCGGCCTTCTCGAAGCTCTGCCAGGCGAACATCACCTGGAACAGGGGCTGGTAGGCGGTGGAGCGCTCGGGGTTGAGCAGTTCGACCAGGGTCTCGAAGGGCACGTCCTGGTGCTCGTAGGCGGCCAGCGCCTTGTCGCGCACCTGTGGGAGCAGGTCGGTGAAGGAGGGGTTGCCGGAGAGGTCGACGCGCAGCACCTGGGTGTTGACGAACAGGCCGACCAGATCGGCCAGGCCTTCGTCGGTGCGTCCGGCGATCGGGTTGCCGATGGTGACGTCCTCGCCGCCGCTGAGCTTGCCCAGCAGCACCCCGAGCGCGGCCTGGACGACCATCGACATGGTCATGCCGCGCTCGTCGGCGAGTTTCTGCAGTTTGGCCGCGACCTGCGGCTGCACCGTGAGCGGGAGCGAGTCGCCCTTGGAGTCCCGGGTCGCGGGCCGCGGGCGGTCCAGCGGCAGGCTGAGCGGCTGGGGCACTCCGGCCAGTTCCTTGCGCCAGTGGTTGGCCTGCGCCGCGGCCAGCGAGCCGGGGTCGGCGACGTCGCCGAGGAGTTCGCGCTGCCACAGCGCGTAGTCCTTGTAGGTCACGGCCAGCGGCTCGTACTCGGGTGCCCGGCCGGCCAGGCGCGCGGTGTAGGCGGTGGTCAGGTCGCGTGCCAGGGGGCCGCCGGAGACGCCGTCGGAGGCGATGTGGTGGATGAGCAGGACCAGGACGTGTTCCTCGGGCGAGCAGCGGAACAGGCGCACCTGGAAGGGGACGTCGGCCATCAGGTCGAAGCGGTGCGCGATGAACGCGTCGACCGCCTCGTCCAGCCGGCCGGGCGCCACCTCGATGACCGGCACCTGGACGGGGGCCTGGGCCGCGGGCAGGATCCGCTGGTGGGGCTCGTCGTTGTCGTCCAGCACGTAGGTGGTGCGCAGGGTCTCGTGCCGGGCGACCACGTCCTGGATCGCCGCGACGAGGGCGGTCTCGTCCAGCGGCCCCTTCAGTCGGAAGGCCGGGGAGATGTTGTAGGTCTCCGCCCCGCCCTCCAGCTGGTGCGTGAGCCACATGCGGCGCTGTGCAAACGAAAGCGGAATCACGGGTTCTACTCCTCTGGGATCATCCTGCGCAGAGCGGGGCGAAGGGGTACGGCCGATTCCTCCGACCATGCGGCGAGCGCCGCGACCGTCGGCAGGTCGAAGATCTTCCGGATGGGTATCTCCATCCCGATCTCGGAGCGGGCCCGGGTGATCAGCCGGGTGGCGAGCAGGGAGTGCCCGCCGAGCTCGAAGAAGCCGTCGTCGAGACCGACCCTCTCCAGGCCGAGCACCTCGGCGAACAGCCTGGCCAGCGCCTCCTCGCGCGGGGTGGTGGGCGCCCTGAAGGGGGTGTGGGAGGTGAGGTCGGGTGCGGGCAGGGCCTTGAGGTCGAGCTTGCCGTTGGGCGACAGCGGCAGCCGCTCCAGCGGCACATAGGCGGCGGGCACCATGTACTCGGGCAGCCGGTCGGCCAGGTGCTCCTGGATCTCGGCCGCGTCCGGCACGCTCGCGCCGTCCACGGGGACGAGGTAGGCGGCCAGGTAGGGGGTGGTGTCGCCGGGCTGCTGGGTCACGACGGCGGCCTGGGCGATGCGCGGATGGGTAATCAGGGCGGCCTCGACCTCGGCGGGTTCCACCCGGTAGCCGCGGATCTTGACCTGGGTGTCGATGCGGCCCAGGTGCTGCAGTTCGCCGCCCGGGGTGAAGCGGGCCAGGTCGCCGGTGCGGTACATCCGCGAGCCGGCGGGCCCGTAGGGGTCGGGGACGAACCGGTCCGCGGTCAGGGCCGCCTGGCGGTGGTAGCCGCGGCCGGCTCCCGCCAGGTACAGCTCGCCCGGGGTGCCATCGGGCAGCAGGCCCAGGCCGGGGCCGAGGATGTAGGCCTGCACGCCGGGGAAGGGACGCCCGATGGGCACACCCGCCGTGTAGGGCTCGTCGGGGTCGAGGAGGAAACCGGTGGCGTAGAACGTCTCGCTGGGGCCGTAGCTGTTGATGACGCGGGCCTTGGGCCAGCGGGTGCGCACCCGCTGGGCCAGGACCGGGGTCAGCACCTCCCCGGAGATGTTCAGTGCCGTGGGGTCGATGCGGTCGGCGAGCTGGTCGACGAGCTCGGCGAAGGCGGAGGGCACCGAGCAGATGACGTCGACGTCCCAGCTGTCGCGTTCGGCCAGCTCCAGCACGTCGCGCACGATCTCGGCGGTGCCGCCCCTGGTGAGGGCGGCGAAGGTCTCGAAGGTGGCGACGTCGAAGCCGAAGGAGGCGGCGACGAGGATGCGCCGTCCGGCCTCCGCCCCGGCCTGCGCGACCATCGTGTCCACGGCGTTGACGACGGTGGACTGGGTGACGCCCACGCCCTTGGGCACGCCGGTGGAGCCGGAGGTGTAGATGACGTAGGCGAGGCTGTGCGGACCGGCCTGCGGCCGCGCCCCGGCCCGCGGGGCGGGCGGGGCCTGGAGGTCGATGCCGTCGAGGACGAGGACGGGGATGTCGGTGGCGGGGACGAGGTCGCGGGTGCCGGCGTCGGTCAGGACCAGGTGGGGCCGGGCGGTGGGCAGGACGTGCGGGAGTCGGGCGGCGGCGTAGGCGGGGTCGACGGGCAGATACGCGCCGCCCGCCTTGAGCACGCCCAGCAGGGCCACGACCATGTTCACGGTGCGCGGCAGGACCACGCCGACCACGGTCTCCGGGCCCACCCCGTGCCGGGCCAGTTCGGCCGCGAGCGCCTCGGCGCGGGCGTCCAGTTCGGCGTACGTCAGCGACTCGCCCGCGGCGGCCACGGCGGCCTTGTCCGGGACCCTGGCCACCTGCGCCTCGACCAGCTCGGTGAGCGTGACCTGGCGGGCCCGGGCGGCGTCGTCGTCGAACCGGGCCAGCATCCGCTCGCGTTCGCCCTCCTCGAGTGCGTCGATCCGGGCGGTCTTCAGCGCCGGGTCGGCCGCCAGCTGCCGCAGGAAGCGCACCAGGCGGGCCGCGTACGTCTGCACCGTGTCCCGGTCGAAGACGGCCGGCGCGTACTGGATGACGAGCTGCAGGTGCGAGTCGGCCGCCGCCGTCAGGCACAGCGCGTAGTGGTTGCCCGCGGACGGGCGCAGGCCGGTGAAGGTGATCCCGTCGGCGGCGTCGCTGGCGTCGTCGAGGCCCTCCCGGTCGACCGGGTAGGACTCGAAGACGACCAGCGTGTCGAACAGGGACCGCACGCCGGCCGCTTTCTGGATCTCCGTGAGCCCGTAGTAGTGGTGCTCCGCCAGAGCGGCCTGGCGGCTCTGCAGTGTGCGCAGGACCTCGCCGACGGTGTCGCCGGGCGCGTAGGTGACCCGTACGGGAACGGTGTTGATGAACATCCCGACCATCGACTCGACGTCCGCGACCGCGGGCGGGCGTCCGGAGACGGTCGCGCCGAAGACCACGTCCTGGCGGCCGGTGAGCTGGCCGAGCAGCAGCGCCCAGGCGCCCTGGACCAGGGTGTTGACGGTGATGCCCAGCGCGGAGGCCCGTCGGACGAGTTCGCGTGCCTCCTCGGGCGCCAGCTCGACGTCGACCTGGTCGCGGCCGCCGTCGTCGGCGCTCGCGGAGTCGGGGACGAGCAGGGCCGGCTCCTCGATCCCTTCGAGTTCGGCCGCCCACGCCCGGGCCGCCTCGTCCTGGTCCTGCCGGGTGAGCCAGGTGAGGAAGTCGCCGTAGTCGCGGGTGGCGGGCAGACCGCTCGGGTCGCCATCGGAGGCGTAGAGCAGCAGCAGGTCCCGCATCAGCACGGGGGTGGACCAGCCGTCGTAGAGCGCGTGGTGGGCGGTCAGGACGAGTTCGGGCCGGTCGGGGTCGAGGACGGCCAGGGCCAGCCGCATCAGCGGTGGGGTGTCCGCGTCGAAGTAGGCGGTGCGGTCCTGTTCGAGGAACCGCTCGAAGGTCTCGGTGCGCTCGCTCTCGTCGGCGCCGGTCAGGTCGAGGTGCTGCCAGGGCAGGGTCACCGCTTCCGGTATCACCTGGACGAGATCGCCGTCGGCCCGGTCGACGAACGCCGCGCGCAGGGCCGGATAGCGGTCCAGGAGTGCCTGCCCGGCCCGGCGCATCCGCTCCGGGTCGACCTTGCCGGACAGATGGAACACCAGCTGGATGTGGTACGGGTCGAACTCCGCCCCGGCCAGCTTCGCCTGGAAGAGGATCCCGGACTGGGCCGGGGTGGCCGGCCACACCTTGGCCAGTTTGCCGAAGCGGGCCTCCCAGGTGTCGATCTCCCGCTGGCCCACGGTGACCAGCGGTGCGTCGCTGGGGGTCAGGCCGCCGGCCTCGGGGGTGGTGGCGTGGCGGGCCAGCGCGGTCAGTGCCTGGACCCACAGCCCGGCCAGTTCGCTCACCTCGGCGCGGGACAGGACGCCGGTGGGGAAGCCGAAGTAGGCGGTCAGCTCGTCACCGTCGCCGGTGTCGGTGGCCACCGCGTTGATCTCCAGAGCGGAGAGCACCGGCATGTCCGCGTCCGGCGCGGCGATCAGGTCCCGGTGGGTGGTGTCCGGTGCCCAGCCAAGACCCCGCAGCTCCTCGGGGATGTCCGAACCGGAGGCCTTGCCGAGGTAGTTGAAGCCGATCTGGGGGCGGCGCAGGCGGGCCAGCGCGGGCGCGGTCTTCGCGTTCAGGTGGCGCAGCAGGCCGTAGCCCAGGCCGTGGTCGGGGACGGCCCGCAGCTGTTCCTTGACGGCTTTGACGGCCCGGCCCGCGGCGGGGCCGCCGGCGAACGCGTCGGCCAGGTCGATGCCGGCGACGTCCAGGCCGACCGGGTACATGGCGGTGAACCAGCCGATGGTGGCGGACAGGTCGGCGCCGGGCACGAGGTGGTCCTCGCGGCCGTGGCCCTCGAGCCGGACGAGGGCCGAGGTGGCGGGCACACCGCGGGTGCGGCGCCAGCGGGCCAGGGCCAGGGCGAGGCCGGCGAGGAGGCCGTCGTCGACGCCCGCGCCGAAGACGGCGGGCACGGTGTCGAGGAGGGTGGCGGTGACATCGGCGGGCAGCTGGACGCGGACGGTGTCGACGGTGGAGGTGACATCGCGTGCGGGGTCCAGCGGGCGTGCGCCCAGGACCGGTTCGTCACCGGCGAGGATGTCCTGCCAGAGCGGCAGTTCGGCGATGCGCTCGGCGGCGCAGGCCTGCTCGGCGAGCGCGTGCGTCCAGCGCCGCAGCGAGGTGCCCGCGGGTGCCGGCCGGGGTTCGAGGCCGCTGTCGACCCGCTGCCAGGCGGCCACCAGGTCGGGCAGCAGGATCCGCCAGGACACCCCGTCGACGACCAGGTGGTGCAGCACGATCAGCAGCCGGTCGGCGTCGGTGGCGGAGGTGAACCGCACGAACTGGGCCATCACGCCCGCGTCCGGGTCCAGGCGGTCCGCGGCCGCGTCCAGCTCGGCCTGCACGGTGGCGGCGTCGTAGGGGACCTCCCGCAGCAGCGCGCCGGCGTCGACGGTGCCCGCCTCGCGCATGCGCAGGCCCTTCTCGGCCCGGTCCAGGTGGGAGCGCAGCACGTCGTGCCGGTCCAGGACGGCCTGCAGGGTCGCGGCCAGTCCCGCACGCTCGATGCCCTCGGGCAGGGTCAGCAGCGCCGACATGCAGAACCGGCCGATGCCGCCGCCCAGCCCGAGGACGTGTGCCGCGGTCGGCGGCAGCGGGGCCCAGCCCACGCCACCCCCCGGCAGCTCGGCCAGCACGACGCGCTCCTCGCCGGCCCGGCCCTCGACCAGCTCCGCGAGCCGGGCGACCGTGCGGTGCTCGAAGACTTCCCGCGTACTGACCACCACACCACGCGACTTGGCGCGTGCCACGACCTGGATCGAGCGGATGCTGTCCCCGCCGCTCGCGAAGAAGTCGTCGTCGATGCCCACCTGCCCGGCGCCCAGGACATCGGCGTACACCTCGGCCAGCACCCGCTCCGCCCCGCTGCGCGGCGCCCGGTACCGGGCGCCGGTGAACTCCGGCTCGGGCAGCGCGGCCCGGTCCAGCTTCCCGTTCGCGGTCAGCGGCAGCCGGTCCAGCACCATCAGCTGGGCGGGCACCATGTAGTCGGGCAGCCGCCTGGCCGCGAACCGCCGCAGATCCGCCACCGAGACGGTGGCGTTCATGTCCAGGTCGGCGCCGGTGGCGGCGGTGCCCGCCTGGGCGACGTAGCCGACGAGCCGTGTGGTGCCGGTGTGGTCCTCGCGCACCGTGACCACGGCGCGGCTGACCGCGGGGTGCTGGGCGAGGACGGTCTCGATCTCGGTCGGCTCGACGCGGATGCCGTTCACCTTGACCTGGTCGTCGGCCCGTCCCGCGTACTTCAGTCGGCCGTCCGCGTCCCACTGGGCCAGGTCGCCGGTGCGGTACATCCGGGTGCCGGGCGGGCCGAAGGGGCAGGCGACGAAGCGTTCCGCGGTGGCGGCACCGTTGCCGTGGTAGCCGCGGGCGACCAGGCCGGCCACATACAGTTCACCGATCACGCCCTGCGCAACCGGGGTCAGTTCCGGTCCCAGAACGTGGGCGCGCATGTTGGCCAGCGGCCTGCCGACCGGTACCGCGCCGGTCCCGGTCCACCGCTGCGGCAGCGTGAAGGTGGAGGCGTAGAAGCTTTCGGTCTGTCCGTAGGCGTTGATGACCCGGGTGCCGGGCAGCATCTGGTGCACCTTGCGGACCAGGTCGGCGGAGAGCGCCTCGCCGGCGAAGACGACGGTTTCCACGTCGAGGCGCAGGCCGGTGGACTCGTCGGTGGCGATCTGGTCGAGCAGGGCGGAGAACACGGCGGGCACGGCGCTGATGGTGGTGCCGGACCAGGTGTCGCGTTCGGCGAGTTCGAGGACGTCGCGGACGATCTCGACGCTCGCTCCGCAGGTCAGCGCGGTGAAGATCTCGAAGACGGAGACGTCGAAGTTCACCGAGGTCGCCGCGAGCATCCGGGAGCCCGCCTCGACGTGGGTGCGCCGGCGCAGGTCCTGTATGCCGTTGACGACACCGGCGTGGGTGATGGCGACGCCCTTGGGTGTCCCGGTCGATCCGGACGTGAACATCACGTAGGCCAGGTGGTCCGGCCCGATGCCGGCCTGTGAGGCGTCGACGACGGGACCGTCCAGGTCCAGGTCGAGGTCCAGGTCGTCGAGGTGCAGTACGGGGGGCCGGCAGTCGGCCACGGTGTGCGCCGTGTCGTGGTCGGTGAGCACCAGCGCCGGGCCGGCGGCGTGGAGCAGGAGGCCGATGCGGGCGGACGGGAAGGCTGGGTCGATCGGGAGGTAGGCGCCGCCGGCCTTGAGGACGGCGAGGAGGGCGACCGCCAGGTCCGCCGAGCGCGGCAGCGCCACGGCCACCAGCACGTCGGGCCCGACCCCGCGTTCGCGCAGCACCGCGGCCAGCCGGCCCGCGCGGGCCTCCAGCTCCCCGTACGACAGCGAGGTCCGGCCGCAGACGACGGCGGTCGCCTGCGGTGTCCGTGCCGTCTGGGCGGCGACCAGTTCGGGGACGGTCGCCGCCTGCACGGGTGCGGTCGTCCGGTTCAGCTGGGCCAGCCGGTCCCGTTCGGCGCCGGTGAGGACGTCCACGCCGCCCAGGCGGGTCGCGGGGTCGGCGACCACCTGGCGCAGCACCCGCACATAGCGCTCGACCAGGCTCTCGGCCGTGGTGTGGTCGAAGAGTTCGGTGGCGTATTCCAGGCGCCCGTAGGCGCGCCCGGAGGGGTCCGGGACGATGTTGAAGAACAGGTCGAACTTGGCGGTGGCGGTGCCCAGCGGGAGGGGGGTGACCTGCAGGCCCGGTATCTCGATCGGTGACCAGGCGAACTGCCAGGCGAGCATCACCTGGAACAGCGGCTGGTAGGCGGTGGTGCGGTCCGGGTTGAGCAGTTCCACCAGGTGCTCGAAGGGCACGTCCTGGTTGTCGTACGCGCCCAGGGCCCGCTCCCGTACCTGGTCCAGCAGGTCACCGAACGCCGGGTTGTGCGAAAGGTCGACGCGCAGCACCCAGGTGTTGGCGAAGAACCCGATCAGGTCTTCGAGCTGTTCGTCGGGGCGGCCTTCGATCGGGCTGCCGATCGTGAGGTCGTTGCCGGCGCCGAGGTGGTGCAGCAGGACCGCGAGTGCGGCCTGGGCGACCATCGGCGCGGTGGCGCCGTGGTCCGCGGCCAGTTTCCCGATCCCGGCGACCAGTTCGGGTTCCATTTCGAGGTCGACATGGCCGCCGTGGTGGCCGGCCGAGGTGGGCCGGGGCCGGTCCAGCGGCAGCTGCACGGGCTGCGGCACCCCGGCCAGTTCGCGTCGCCAGTGCTCCAGTTGCTCGGCGGCGACGCTGTCCGGGTCCGTCTCGTCGCCCAGCATCTGCCGTTGCCACACCGTGTAGTCCTTGTACTGCACCGCGAGCGGGGTCCACTGCGGCGCGGTGTTCTGCCGGCGGGCCGCGTAGGCGGACAGCAGGTCCCGCAGGAACGGTGCCATCGACGCGCCGTCCGCGGCGACGTGGTGGAACACGAACGCGAGCACGTGCTGCTGCGCCGAGACGCGGAACACGGTGGTCCGCAGGGGCAGTTCCTTGTCCAGTTCGAAGCCCTCGCCCACGAACGCGTGCAGCACGTCGTCCACCGCGTCCGCGGCCGTGTCGACGACCCGGAACGGGAGGTGCGCGTCCTGGGCGGGCAGGATCCGCTGCTGCGGTGTGCCGTCCGCGTTCTCGACGAGCAGGGTGCGCAGGCTCTCGTGCCGGGTGACGACGTCACTCACCGCGGCGGCCAGGGCCGTCGTGTCCAGCGGGCCGTCCAGGCGCAGCACGAACGGGATGTTGTAGGTCGCGGACGGCCCCTGCAGACGGTGCAGGAACCACAGCCGGCGCTGGGCGAAGGACAACGGGATCATCGTGCTTCTCCTAAACGTTCATCTGTCGCAGCTGGAGGCGGTTCGACTTGGCCGACTTCTCGATCCGGGCCGCCAGTTCGGCGACGGTCGGGCTGCGGAACACCGTCGTGACCTTGACGTCGACGTCGAGCTCGTTGCGTATGCGGCCGACCAGCCGGGTGGCCAGCAGCGAATGCCCGCCGTTGTCGAAGAAGTCGACGTCGATGCCGACCTCCTGCACCCCGAGCAGCTCAGCGAACAGCCGGCACAGGACTTCCTCGTTGTGGTTGCGCGGTCCTCGTCCGGTCTCGGCCCCGGTGCGCTCCGGTGCGGGCAGCGCGTTGCGGTCGAGCTTGCCGCTGGGTGTGGTGGGGAACGCGGCGAGCGGCACGATCGCCGAGGGGACCATGTACTGCGGCAGGTGCTCGCGGGCCAGGTCCGTCAGGGCTGTCAGGTCCAGCGCGGCGGGATCCGTGTGGCCGCCGGGGACGACGTAGGCGACCAGGCGCTGGTCGTCGGCGTGGTCCTCGCGTACGACGGCGACCGCGCTGTCGACGTCGGGGTGTGCGGTCAGCGCCTGCTCGATCTCGCCGAGCTCGATGCGGAACCCGCGGATCTTCACCTGGAAGTCGGAGCGGCCGATGTACTCGACCTGGCCGTCCGTGTTCCACCTGACGACATCGCCGGTGCGGTACATCCGGGTTCCCGGCTCGCCGAAGGGGCAGGCGACGAACCGGTTCGCGGTCAGCGCGCTCTGTCCGAGGTAGCCGCGGGCCAGCTGGGTGCCGGCGAGGTAGAGCTCGCCGGTGACCCCGGGGGCGACCGGGCGCAGCGCCGTGTCCAGTACGTAGACCTGGGTGTTCCACACCGGTGTGCCGATCGGCACCCGGTCGGCGCCCGGTAGGTGCTGCCAGGCGGTGACTTCCACGGACGCCTCGGTGGGGCCGTAGAGGTTGTTGGCGGTGCAGCCGGGCAGCAGTTCGGTGAACCGGTTGGCGAGCGTGGCGGGGAAGGCCTCGCCCGCGACCTCGATCCAGCGCAGGCTGGTGCAGTCCTTGGCGGCGGGTTCGGCGACGAACGCCTCCAGCAGGGACGGCACGAAGTCCGCGCCGGTCACGTGCTCGCGCCGCATCAGCTCGGCGAGATAGGCGGGGTCGCGGCGTCCGTCGGGGCGGGCGATGACGACGGCGGCGCCGGCCTGCAGGGGTGCGAACAGTTCCGGCACCGACACGTCGAAGCTCGCCGTGGTGCTGAGCAGCACCCGGTCCTGGGGCGTGACGTCGAAGTGCGCCAGGCCCCACGCGAGCCGGTTCATGATCGACCGGTGGGCGACCGGTACGCCCTTGGGGCCGCCGGTGGAGCCGGAGGTGTAGATGACGTAGGCGGCGTTGTCCGGGGACAGGGTGCGCCGCGGGTTCGTGTCGGGGTGTGCGGACACGTCGGGCAGTGCGCTGTCCAGGACCAGCAGCGGCTTCGCGCTCTCCAGCACCTGGCGCACCCGGTCCTGGGGCAGTTCGGTGTCGATGGGCAGGTAGGCGGCGCCGGCCTTGACCACCGCGTAGAGCGCCACCATGAGGTCCACGGAGCGGGGGATGCGCACCGCGACGAGGTGTTCGGGGCCCGCGCCCTGCTCGATGAGCCAGTGGGCGAGGCGGTTGGCGCGGTGGTTGAACTCTTCGTAGGTGAGCGTCTCGTGTTCGCCGATGAGCGCGACGCGCTCGGGGTCGCGTTCCACCTGGGCCTCGAACGCGTCCGGCAGGGTGGTCGCGGGCAGCGGATGCGCGGTGTCGTTGATCCGGCGCACCAGCCGGTCGTGTTCGTCCTCGCCCAGCACCTCGATCGCGGCCACCGGTGCCGACGGGTCATGGAGCACCTGGTCGAGGACGCGGACGAGGCGGGCGGCGATCGTCTCGGCCGCGCCGTGGTCGAAGAGGCTGGTCTGGTAGTCGAGGGAGAGCCGCAGGTAGGGGTCGGAGGAGTTGAGGGTGAGGGGGTAGTGCGAGCCGGCGTACGGGCGGATGGCGTCGATGGTCAGGCCCGCCGCGGTGTTCGCGTCGACGATGCCCTCGCGGTCGATGGGGTAGTTCTCGAACACGACGATGGTGTCGAACAGGGCGGGCAGCTGGGCGCCGCGCTGGATGTCGGCCAGGCCGTAGTAGTGGTGGTCCAGGAGGGTGATCTGCCGGTTCTGCAGGTCGGTGATGACGTCGCCCACGCTGTGGCCGGGCCGGCACAGTGCCCTGGTCGGCAGGGTGTTGATGAACAGGCCGACCATTTCGTCCGAGCCGGTCAGGTCCGCCGGGCGGCCGTTGACGGCGGCGCCGAACACGACGTCCTGCTGCCCGGTCAGTTTCGACAGCAGGATCGCCCAGGCGCCCTGCAGGAGCGTGTTGAGGGTGACCCCGAGTTCGGCTGCGCGCCGGGCGAGTTCGCGGCCCTTGTCGATCGACAGCGGTACCTCGACCCGGCCCAGTGAGGATGCCTCCCCGGTGGGGGCCAGGTCCGCGGCCACGAGGGTCGGCTGGTCGAATCCGTCGAGTTCGCTCTTCCACCGGGCGGCGGAGGCCTGGCGGTCCTGGCGGGACAGCCAGGCCAGGTAGTCGCCGTAGGAGCGGACCGGGGCGAGTTCGCCGGTGCCCGCGTACAGCCGGATCAGGTCCGTGATGACCAGCGGCGAGGACCAGCCGTCGAAGAGGGTGTGGTGCGCGGTGATGACGAGCTTGGCCTTCTGCGGCCCGCAGGTGAGCAGGGCCAGGCGGATGAGCGGCGGCCGGGTGGGGTCGAGTTGGTCGGCCCGGTCCTCGGCGAGGGCGGCGTCCAGGGCCGCGTCCTGCTCGGCCTCGCTGCGGCCGCTCAGATCGGTGTGCCGCCAGGGCAGGGTGACGTGCTGCGCCACGACCTGCACCGGGTCGCCGTCGGCGGTGGTGAGGAACGCGGAGCGCAGGTTCGGGTACCGCTCGAGGAGTTGCTGCCCGGCCGCGCGGATGCGGGCCGGGTCCACGGGTCCGGACAGGTGCAGGACGAACTGCATGTGGTAGACGTCGAAGGCGCCGTCGGCGAGGGCTGCCTGGAACTGGATGCCGGACTGTCCCGGGGCCTGCGGCCACACCTGGGCCAGCGGGCCGTAGCTCTTCTCCCAGGCCTCGATGTCGCCCTGGCGCACCGTGACCAGCGGGGCGTCGGAGGGGGTGAGCCCGCCGGTGTGCGGGCGGGCGGCGTACGCGGCCATGCCGTGCAGCACCTCGACCCACAACTGGGCCAGTTCGCTTGCCCGTTCGCGGGACAGCACGCCGGTGGGGAACATGAAGGCGGCCTGCAGCCGGGTGCCGTCGGGGGTGTCGGTGGCGACCGAGTTGACCTCCAGCGCGGACAGGGCGGGCAGGTCCGGGTCGGGTACCGCGAGCAGTTCGGCGGACCAGGACGCCGGTCCCCACCCGTGGGCGCGCAGGTGCTCGGGCACATCCGCGCCGGTGATCCGGCCGAGGTAGTTGAACCCGATCTGCGGCGCCGGGTACTGGGCGAGCTGCTCGGCACTGTCCGGGTTCAGGTAGCGCAGCAGTGCGTAGCCGATGCCCTTGTCCGGGATCCGGCGCAGCTGTTCCTTGACCCGTTTGACCGCCGTCCCGGCGGCGTCGCCGCCGGCCAGCACGTCGGCCACGTCCAGGCCGCGCACATCGATGCGGGCCGGGTACATGCTGGTGAACCATCCGATGGTGCGGGACAGGTCGGCGCCGGGGGCGATGTCCTCCTCGCGGCCGTGGCCCTCCAGGCGGACCAGTATCGAGCCGTCGGCGCCGCGCCAGTGGTCGACCGCCAGGGCGAGGGCGGCGAGCAGGACGTCGGTGCCGGTGCCCCTGAACGCGGCGGGGAGCCTGGTCAGTACCGCGTCGGTGACGTCGGCGGGCAGCTGCACCCGCACGGTGTCGACGGTGGACCACACGTCCGCCTTCGGGTCGAAGGCCCGGGTGCCCAGCGGGGGGTCACTCGCCTCGAGCAGGTCCCGCCAGTAGGCCAGTTCCGCTTCGCGCTGCTCGGAGAGTGCCTCGTCGGCGAGCGCCGCCGCCCAGCGGCGGGCCGAGGTGCCGACCGCGGGCAGCTCGGGGGCGCGGCCGGAGCGGACCTGCTGCCAGGCCTCGGCGAGGTCCGACATGAGGATGCGCCAGGAGACGCCGTCCACCACCAGGTGGTGCAGCACCACGAGCAGTCTGCCCGCACCCGATGGCGGGGCGAACCAGACGAAGTCCGCCATGGTCCCGGCGTGCGGGTCGAGCCGGCCGACCGCGTCGTCCAGTTCCGTCCTCGCCGCCGCCAGCGTGGACGGTTTCTCCCAGTGGCCGTCGCAGTCGACCCGGCGGATCAGGTCCGCCGCCCGCACGGTGCCCGCCGCGCGGGCGAGGAGCAGCGGCTCCTCGCCGTGCACGAGCTGGGCGCGCAGCAGGTCGTGCCGGTCCAGGACGGCGTCGAGCGTGGCGGCGAGGCCGTCCGCGTCGATGTTGTCGGGCAGTTCGAGGACCATCGACATGGCGAACCGGTCCGTTCCGCCGCCGTGCTCGAAGACCTGCCGGGCCACCGGCGGCAGCGGCATCGGGCCGATGCCGCCGCCATCGTCCTCCTCGAGTACGGGCACCCGGCCCCGGCGGGCGGACGCCGCCTCGGCGAGGCGGGCCGCCGTGCGGCACTCGAAGATCTCCCGGGTGGAGAGCTCAAGTCCCCGGGCCCGGGCCCGGGCCACCACCTGGATGGAGCGCAGGCTGTCGCCGCCGGCCGCGAAGAAGTCGTCGTCGATGCCGACCCGGTCCACCCCGAGGACGTCCGCGTACGCCGCCGTGATGATCGTCTCGGCCTCGGTGCGCGGCTCCCGGTAGACCTCGCCGCCGAACTCCGGTTCGGGCAGCGCCGAGCGGTCCAGTTTGCCGGTCGGGCCGAGCGGCAGCCGGCCCAGCGCCACGAAGGCGGAGGGCACCATGTAGTCGGGCAGCCGGGTGGCGACGAACCTGCGCAGTTCGGCGGCCGAGGCTCCGGCCAGCACGTCCACGTCGCCGATCCCGCCGGCGCCGTCGTCGCCGACGCCTCCTTCGCCGGTGTGCACCACGTACGCGACGAGCCGCCGGCCGCCCGCGGGGACCTCCCGGCTGATCACCACCGCCTCGCTGATCCCGGGGTGCTGGGTGATCGCCGCCTCGACCTCGGCCGTCTCGATGCGGAAGCCGCGCACCTTGACCTGGCCGTCGCCGCGGCCGACGCATTCCAGCTGCCCGCGCGCGTTCCAGCGGGCCAGGTCGCCGGTGCGGTACATCCGCTCGCCGGCGGGGCCGAACGGGCTGGCCACGTAGCGTTCGGCGGTCAGGCCCGGGCGGCCGTGGTAGCCGCGGCCCAGGCAGGTCCCGACCACGTACAGCTCGCCGATCACGCCCTGCGGGACCGGGGCGAGTCCCGGGCCCAGCACGTAGGCGCGCATGTTGCCCAGCGGGGTGCCGATGGGCGCGACGTCGCTGTCCACCCACTCCTCGGAGGCCGCCAGGCAGAACGTGGTGGCGTAGAAACTCTCGCTCTGCCCGTAGGAGTTGACGATCCGCACGCCGGGCAGGGTCTCGCGGACCTGCTTCACCAGCCGGCCCGGGAGCACGTCGCCCGCGAAGACGACGGTGCGCACGTGGGGCGCCTTGTGCAGGTGGCCGACCAGTTCCCCCAGGACCGAGGGGACCCCGCTGATCACGTGGCCGTCCCAGCTGTCGCGTTCGCCGAGCGCCAGCGCGTTCGCCACCACCTCGGCCGTGCCGCCGGTGGTCAGGGCGGTCAGCAGCTCGAAGACCGAGACGTCGAAGTTGACCGAGGTGGCGGCCAGCATCCGCCAGCCGGGCGGCACGTCCAGGACGCGCACCAGTTCCCGTACGCCGTCCACGACGCCCCGGTGGGTGATCGCGGCGCCCTTCGGCTCGCCCGTGGAGCCGGAGGTGTACATCACGTACGCGAGGTTGTCCGGGCCCAGCGGCGCGATCCGGTCCGTGTCGTGCGGTGCCCCCGCGGGCGTGCCCCATTGCGTGCGGCGGTCGAGGCGGACGCACTCGATGTCGTTGTCCGGCAGGTTCTGCCACGTCGTGGTGTCGGTGACCGCGAAACGCGGAGCCGCCTGGGACAGCACGCTCTGCGCCCGCCCGCTGAGGTACTGCGGGTCCAACGGCACATACCCGGCACCGGACTTGAGGATCCCGAGCAGGCCGGCCACCAGGTCCTCGGTGCGCGCGAGCGCGAGGAGCACCAGGTGCTCCGGCCCGGCGCCGCGCCGGATGAGTTCCCACGCGACGCTGTTCGCCCGCTCCTCCAGCTCCCGGTAGGTCAGCGTCCGCCCGTCGCACACGATGGCCGGGGCGTCGGGTGTTCTGGCCGCCTGGCGCTCGAACAGCTCCGGGACCGTCGTCCCGGACACCGCTGCGGTGCTGTCGTCGACGCGGGTGAGCAGCAGGTCCCGCTCGGTGGCGTCGAGGACGTCGAGGGTGGCGACGGGGCGCTCCGGGTCGGCGGTGAGCTTCTCCAGTACCCGCACGAAGCGCTGCGCGATGCGCTCGGCGGTCGTCCGGTCGAAGAGGCTGGTGGCGTACTCCAGACGGCAGTGCGCGCCGCCCGAGCTGCTGGGGAGCAGGTCGAAGAACAGGTCGAACTTGGCTGTCTGTGTCTCGAGGCGCTCGGTGCGGACGCCGAGGCCGGGCAGCTGCAGATCCGGTACGGGCGGCTGCCAGGAGAGCATGACCTGGAAGTACGGGTTGTAGGCGGTGGAGCGGTCCGGGTTGAGCAGTTCCACCAGCCGCTCGAAGGGCATGTCCTGGTGGTCGTAGGCGGCCAGGGACCGCTCGCGCACCCGCTGCAGGAGCCGGCTGAACGTCGGGGTGCCGGAGAGGTCGACGCGCAGCACCCAGGTGTTGACGAAGAACCCGACGAGGTCGCGCAGTTCCTCGTCGGTGCGGTCGGTGATCGGCGCGCCGATGCTCACGTCGTCACCGCAGCCCAGGTGGTGCAGGAGCACCGCCAGCGCCGCGTGCATGACCATCGAGACCGTGGTGTCCTGCTCCGCGGCGAGGTTCTCCACGGCTGCGAGCAGGTCGGGGCCGATCGTGAACGGGACCCGGTCGCCGTCGGGGCTCATCACGCGGGGGCGCGGGCGGTCCGTCGGCAGGGCCAGCGGCTGCGGCAGATCGGCCAGGGCCTCGCGCCAGTACGTCAGCTGACCGGCCGCCAGGCTGTCCGGGTCGCCCTCGTCGCCGAGCAGGTCCCGCTGCCACAGCGTGTAGTCCGCGTACTGCACGGGCAGCGGCTCCCACGCCGGGGCGCCGCCCTGCCGGCGGGCCGCGTAGGCGGTGGTGAGGTCGTGGAACAGCGGCCCGAAGGACTCCCCGTCCACGGCGATGTGGTGCGCCACCACGACCAGGGTGTGCTCGCGGGCACCGCAGCGCACCAGCAGGGCGCGGATCGGCGCGTCGGCGGCCAGGTCGAAGGTCGCGGTGGCCACCTCCTCGACCGCCGCGGCCCGCTCCTGCTCCCCCGCCGCCTCGGCGACCGGCAGGTGGAACGGCTGGTGGCCGGGTGCCAGCACCTGCTGGTGCGGAACGCCGTCGTCGTCCTCGGCGATCACCGTGCGCAGCACCTCGTGCCGGTCGATGACGTCGCGGAGCGCCTCCTGCAGCGCCCCCACGTCCAGTTCACCGCTCAGCCGCAGGGCGAAGGCGCCGTTGTAGGTCGGCGAAGGGCCTTCGAAGCGGTCCACGAACCACAGCCGACGCTGCGCGAACGACAACGGGATCATTGTTTCTCCAAATCGGCAGCACCATGAGGGAGCACGTGGTCACTCAGCTCAGGTCGAGCAGGGTCAGCAGTTCGTCGTTGTAGAAGTCGTCGATGGAGCAGGCCCCCGACAGCGTCGAGAAGTACCGGTCGATGTGCTCCTGGTGGCCGACCAGTTTCTGCAGCATCTCGACCCGTCCTTGAGGCTTGAGCTCGGCCACGTTGAGCGCGCCCTGGTAGTGGCTGAGGGCTTCGCCGCTCAGGTCGTTCTCGTAGCGCCGCAGCGCCGCACCGAGCGCGGTGTCGTCGTGCAGCCGGTCCCCGATGTGGCCGGTGAGCGACTGGGCCTGGACGAAGGCTTCGGTGATGCCGCGGGCGGTGATGGAGTCCTTGTGGTTCACCGCGTCGCCGACCAGCACCCACCCGGGGCCATAGGCCTTGCGGAAGTAGTTCTCCTGGTGGCCCGTGCCGTACAGCTGCTCCACGCGCTCGCCCGCCGACATCCGCTCGTACAGCTCGGGCGCCGTCGTGCGGAAGCTGTCGAGGTAGAAGGGCTCCACTCCCTTGCGGACGTCGTTGTACTCGTCCTGCGGGAAGTAGGTCATGAGCAGCGTGAGGTCGTCGTTGGTGGGGATGACGCCGATCCAGCGCCCGGGGCGCTCGTACAGCTCGAAGTGCGAGGGAACCCCGGCCCAGTAGCTGTAGTAGGTGCAGGTCACCCGCGGGTGCTCGATGACGTTCTGGGCGCCGGCCTTGCGGGCCACCAGTGAGCGCATGCCGTCCGCGCCGACGACCAGGCGCGCCCGGTCCGTCGCCTCGGTGCCGCCGGGCGTCGTGTAGCGCACCCCGACGACCCGGTCGCCCTCGAACACCAGGTCCTTGACCGCGCAGGACTCCCGCAGCTCCACACCGGCCGCCACCGCGCCGTCCGCGAGGATCGGGTCGAGCACGTACCGCCTGGGCGCGTACGTGTACCGCAGGCCGTCGAGCGGCTGGGAGAAGCCGTCGATGCGGACCTCGGAGCTCTGGTAGCTCTGGCGGGTGATCGGCCTGCAGCCCGCGTCGCGGAGCTTGTCGAGCAGCCCCCACCGGTTGAGCAGTGCCATGCCCTGCATGTGGATGTAGTGCGAGGACAGCGTGTCCTGCGGGAACCGCGCCTTCTCCAGAAGCAGGACACGGTAGCCCTGCCGCGCGAAAAGCATGGCCGTCGGCGACCCCGCACAACGGGCACCGATCACAATCACGTCGTACATGGCACGCCTCTCTTACCAGGTGGTTTTTTTGACGCAATGCGTCCGCAGCGGGAAAAGCCTCGTGATGGAGCGCGCCGTCGACGGCGGCGGACAGCACAGTCACTGCCGCCGTCACTGCCGGGAACGAAGGTGGCGCTGCCTGCGTCCGGCCTGTCGGCAGCAACAGGGCCGGCGGGACGAAAACGGGCCGGTGCGTGCCGTGCCGCCTCGCGCGGGCGGGAGGCGGCACGGCCGCCGCCCGGCCCGGCGCTACAAGGTCACCGCACCCAGGGATTCGATGTACGCGGAGATCGACGCCACCGTCGGGTGGAGGAACATCTGGTCCATCGGGACCTCGACACCCAGCTCCTCCATGAAGGCGCCCTGAATCCCGACCATGATCACGGACTGGCCGCCCAGGGCGAAGAAATCGTCGTCCACCGCTATGTCGTCGCGCTTCAGTTCCCGGCACCAGATGGCGTGCACGCTGTCGGCGGTCATCGCTGTCGCTGTCCTCTCCGTTGTGTCATCACGGTCCGTCGGCTAGGCCGCCGTGCCGCTGCCGGCGTACTGCTTCTTGAGCGCGTCGACCAGCGCCGCCCGGTCGACCTTCCCGTGCGGGCTCAGCGGGAGCCGCAGGACGTTCACGAACCGGGCCGGGACCATGTTCCGCGGCAGCGTCTTCAGCAGACGGGTGCGCACGTCGTCCTCGGTGAGCTCGTCTCTGGAGGGGACGATGAACGCGGCCAGCTCGGCCTCGCCCCCATCGCCGTACACGACCGCCACGGCGGCCTCCCGGACCCCGGCCAGCCTGCCGAGCGCGCGCTCGATGTCGGTGGGATCGATGCGCATCCCGCGCACCTTGACCTGCGCGTCCATCCGTCCGGCGACGACGAGTTCACCGGCCTCGGTCACACAGCCGCGATCACCCGTGCGGTACAGCCTGCGCGGCGCGCCGTCGACCGCGACCGTCGTGAACTTCTCGTTCTCTGGGCCCGCGGCGCCCAGGTAGCCCGCGCCGACGCCGGCCCCGGCGATGCAGATCTCGCCGTACTCCCCCGCCCCGACCCCGCGCAGCTGCTCGTCGAGGAGGTGGATGTCGGTGTTGTAGGCCGGCCTGCCGACCGACACGATGTCCTGTTCGCCGGGCCGGTGCCCGGCCAGGTCGTACGACGTCGCGACATCCGTGCACTCGGCGACACCGTACTGGTGCAGGAGGGTGCACGTGTTGCCCTCGCGCCGCGCCCAGTCCGCGATCCGCTCGATCTTCAGCGGCTCCCCGCCGAAGAGCACGTAGTCGAGCCGGGTGAGCGCGTCACCGCCGCGCGCCCTCTCCCAGTCCACCAGCACGTACAGGGTGCTGGAGGCGCAGTGCACCACGCGTATCTCGTGCTCGCTCAGGATGCGGTAGGCCATCATGGCGTCGAAGTTGCGGCTCGCCATCAGGTACTGGGTGGCGCCGCAGAACAGCGGTGTCATCAGGGCGCGCTGGGAGAGGTCGAACCCGAACGCGCTGACGACCAGGTTGTGGGACCCGCGGTGCAGGCCGTACTCGAGCTCGAGCCAGTTCATCAGGTTGAACCAGCCCTCGTGGCGCACCGCGGTCAGTTTCGGCGTACCGGTCGAGCCGGACGTGAAGACGGCGTAGCAGATGTCGTCCCCGGTGACGGGGACGTCGGGGGCGCTCGCCGCAAGGCCCGCCAGGTGGCCGGAGAGCTGTTCGAGGTCGATGACGTCGACGGCCGCCGAGGCGACCATCTGGGCCGTCGCCGGGGACGCCACGATCAGGGCGAGGCCGGGGACCTGGCCCAGCAGCAGCTGGAGCCTGGCCGCCGGGTAGGCCGGGTCGAAGGGGACGTAGGCGGCGCCCGCCTTCAGCGTGCCGAGGATGGCGACGAGCATGTCGGTCGAGTAGTCGAGACAGACGCCGACCTTCGCGCCCCGGCCGCATCCGCGCGCGGCGAGGAAGTGCGCGAACCGGTTCGCCCGCACGTCCAGCTCCGCGTACGTCACCTGCTCACCGGCCCGGACGACGGCGACGGCGTCGGGGGTGGCCCGGACGTTCGCCTCGAACCGGTGGTGGACGACGGGCACCGAGGGCAGGGCCACCCGCTTTCCCTGAAGGATCATCAACTGACTCCGATGTGAAGGGGTTCCGGTCGGACGGGCCGCCGGCGCACCACGGGGAGGCGGGAGGCTGCCGGCACGTCCGGGAGATCCGCCGCCAGGCGGTCGGCCACCAGGCGGCCGGCCGGTCGCCGGTTCACCGGTCGGCGGTCCGCCGGTCGGCGGTTTCGATCATCTGGGTCACCCACTGGTCCAGGGGCAGCCCGCGCGCGGCCGCGGCTTTCGAGTAGTGCTCCAGCTGGCCGGCGGACAGCTCGATGGTGAGCGTGGTGACCTTCTGCCGGCCCGTCCCGCCGGCCGCGTTCCGGGTCGGCCGGGGCGCCTCGGGCAGGTCGTCGTCGCCGGAGGGGGATTCGGCCGGGGTGCTCTGCACGGCCAGGCCCGCGCGCAGCGCCCGGCGCAGCTCGTTGCGCGACCACTTCTGCTGTTCGGCCTTGCGCAGCCAGTAGTCCTGCTCGGGCGGCGACAGTCGGGTCACCTCGGCGTGGTGGGCGAAGCTGAGGCTGTCGCGCCTGCGGTGGCGCTCGAACCGCCGGGCCACCCACGCGTAGTTGCGCAAGGTCTGGTAGTCGAGCCCGGTGCGCTCGATCGCCTCCTTGTAGCGCCGCCACCCGTAGGTGGCCTCCCCGTAGAGCAGCCAGTCGGCGAGCCACCACGCCGAGGAGTTCACGAGCTCGCGCAGGTTGCTCCCGATCTGCTCCCAGGACCGCTCCGGCAGGTTCTGCGGGAAGATCATCCCCGACTTCTGCACCGTGGCCTGTGTCCCCACGAAGGACAGCAGCACATCGCGCTGCGCCCGCTCACCGCCGTCCTCGGCCGGCCCCGCCTTGTACCTGCTCGCCGTCCTCACAGCCCCCGTCACAACCTTCAACTCCCAACTCAGAGTGTCTTCCTGGGCGTGGACCGATCACCGGGCCGGGCACCCCGGGCGGCGATCGCCGTCCCTCCCCCGACGCCGCACGCCGGGCGCCGCACCCCGCGGTCCGTGGCGCCCGCACCGGGGCTCTCGCGTTCACCGGAGCGGACGGCCTCGTCCCGGTCAGGTCCGCGGGAGGCGCCGGCGCTCAGTCCTCGGGAGGCGCCGGCGCTCAGTCCGCCGCCATCGCCTCCTGCAGGCTCTTGGGCCGCAGGTCGGTCCAGTTCTGCTCGACGTACTCCAGGCACTCGGCCCTGGCCGCCTCGCCGAAGACCACGCGCCAGCCCGCGGGCACCTCGGCAAACACCGGCCACAGGGAGTGCTGCTCCTCGTCGTTGACCACAACATGGAAGCGGCCGTCCGCGTCATCGAAAGGGTTCGTGCTCAACTGGCACCGTCCTTGTCCGTCATGGGTGACTCGAAATGGGAAATCGCCAGGCCGGGCACGAGAGAGCACCGGGCACGGGTCCGCCGGCCGGCGTCCGTCCGGTCGACGGGACACCCGGCTGTCCGGTCGACGGGACACCCGGCACCGGTGACGGCCTCGGCGATGCCACGTCACCGTAGGGATGCGGCCACCGGCGCTACAAGGGCGGCAGGCCCGCCGGCCGCCCGGCCGGCCGCCCGCACCCCGCCCCACCGGGATCCTCTGTACCCCACCGGTTTCCTGTGCCACGATGCCGCGCCCGCCGGGCCGGGCCGGCCGCATCCCTGCCGGCCCGGTGCCTGTGCCGGCCGGCACCGCTGTACGGCCGGGCCGCTCTGCTGCGGCAGATCGAAACGGGACGCGGCCACGGCCCTCGACGCGGCACGGCATGGCCAACCACCACTCCGCCGAGCCGAGTTGACGGCGGCAACGCACGGCGGGTGCTGGGCAGCGGGTGCCAAACGGCGGGCAACGGGGTGCCGGAAGCCGGGCAGCGGACGGCGAGCGGCGGGCAGCGGCAGCGCACAACGGGTGCCGGACAGCGGAGCGCCGGACGGCGAGTGACAGGCCGCGGGCCGCGAGTACCGGACAGCGGGGCGCCGGACAGCGGGCAGCGCACAACGGGTGCCGGACGGCGGGTGACGGCCCGCGGGCCCGCGGGCCCGCGGGCAATGAGTGCCGGACAGCGGGGTGCCGGGCGGCGGATGACGGGCCGCGGGTGACGGGCGGCCCGGATGCGCCCCCCGGGGTGCCCCGGGAGCCGCCCGCACGCACGTGACGAGCGGCTCCGGCGCACCGGCAACGCGCGTGCGAAAGAGAGCCGTTCGCCTCGGGCGGCCCGGCCGAACCGCCGCGTTTGGAGGCAACTCGGGCGCAGTGTAGGCGGCTTGGCGTTCCGCCACGGGCCGTGGGCCGGCTGCCCGGCTGTTCCTGTGCGCGTCGGCCGCGGTCCGGCTGCACGCGCTATCGACACGCGAGGCGGGTGACCTACTCTGCCGCCGACGAACCGCACAAGTACGGCATCAGCCACATGCGGACGACTCCACGGAACGGGGAACGACGATGACGACACGGAACAGCAGACCAAGGGCCGGCGTGGTCGCTCTGGCGGCGGTGGCGCTCACGGCCACCGTCCTCACCGGTCCCGCCCGGGCCTCGGCGGACACGGCCACCGGTCACCAGGCCACGCAGGACGCGATCGACGCGGCCGTCGCGGCCGGTGTCCCCGGCGTCACCGCCGAGGCACGGGACGCGGGCGGAGTCTGGAAGTCCGCATCGGGCGTGGGCGACCGGGAGACGGGGGCGCCGCGCGGCAAGAACGACCGGTTCCGTACCGGCAGCATCACCAACACCTTCGTGGCGACCGTCCTGCTGCAGATGGAGGCGGAGAACAAGCTCAGCCTCGACGACACCGTGGAGCACTGGCTTCCCGGCGTGGTGACGGGCAACGGCAACGACGGCAGCAAGATCACCGTGCGGCAGCTCCTGAACCACACCAGCGGTCTGTTCGACTACCTCGCCGACGTGACGTACTACGAGACGTACACCATGGGCGACAGCTTCCTCCAGCACCGCTACGACACCCTGACGCCCGGGCAGCGCCTGCAGGTGGCCTTCTCCCACGCGCCGCAGTTCGAGCCCGGTGCCCGGCACTCGTTCTCCCACACCAACGACATCCTGGCCGCGCTGATCGTCGAGAAGGTCGGCGGCACGTCGTACGAGAAGGAAGTGCGCAAGCGCATCATCAAGCCGCTGGGGCTCGATGCGACGTCCAACCCGGGCACCGGCACCGGCCTGCCCCGGCCGAGCAGCCGCGGCTACTCCAAGCTCTTCTACGCCTCGCAGCCGGACCGGATCGACGACGTCACCGAGCTGAACGGGTCACAGGGCTGGGGCGACGGCGACATCATCTCCAGCGCGGGCGATCTGAACCGGTTCTACAAGGCCCTGATGGGCGGGAAGCTGCTGCCGGCCGAGCAGCTGGCGGAGATGAAGACGACCGTCGTCAACCCCGATTTCCCGATCTCGTCCTACGGGCTGGGCATCGAGCGGCTCACGATGGGCTGCGGCACGACCCTCTGGTACCACGACGGAGGCATGGTGGGCTCGCTCGCGCTCGCCGCCTTCACCGAGGACGGCCGCCACGAGCTCACCTTCGACTACAACGGCGACTGGGACGCGTCGGGGATCCTCCCCATCCTGAACGCCGAGTTCTGCGCCCCGACGTCCCGCTGACACCGGGGCGGACCGACGTCCCGCTGACGCCGGGCGGGAGCCCACGGCGTGCTGCACGGTCGCACCCGGGGCGGCGGCGAGTCGAATCCTCCCCCAGCTGAAGCAGGGGATTCCTGGCTCACGCCGCCTGCGGGTCAGCAACCCGGCAGGTCTTCCGCGATCAACACCAGCCGGGTTGAAACCAGCCCGGTTTGATACAGCAGAGCTTGGAGGTGCATGTGCTGTCCTGGCTCTCGACCAGCACGGTGTGCGCGCTTGGTTCTCGCACCGCACGGCGTGCGCTTTACCCACTCGGGTAGACGGTGTTCCGCCCTTCGGGCGACATCCCGTTTCCTGCCCTGCTCCGCAGGAGTCCGATTCTCCCCCGCAAGCGGGAGGCACCCCCACCCCGGACTGAAGGCCGAGGCACCCTCGGAAGAACCCGGTGATCGGCGGCGGGGCCCGGATCCGGTGAGAAGGACATGTCTGTCGACCAGGAGGATCCGTGACAGTGCGAGCGGCCGTGGCCGGAGCGAGCGGATATGCGGGCGGTGAGCTGCTGCGCCTGCTCGTGGCCCACCCCGAAGTGGAGATCGGTGTCCTGACCGGGCATTCCAGCGCGGGACAGCGGCTGGGCACGCTGCAGCCGCATCTGGCGGTGCTGGCCGGGCGGGAGGTGCGGCCCACCACCGCGGACGCCCTGCGCGGGCACGATGTCGTCTTCCTCGCCCTGCCGCACGGCCAGTCCGCCGCCGTCGCGCGGCAGTTGGGCGAGGAGACGCTCGTCGTCGACTGCGGCGCGGACTTCCGTCTCGCGGACCCGGCCGACTGGCAGATGTTCTACGGCTCGCCGCACGCGGGCACCTGGCCCTACGGCCTGCCCGAACTGCCGGGAGCCCGCGCCGTGTTGGCGGGCGCCCGGCGTATCGCGGTGCCGGGCTGCTACCCGACCGCCGTGTCGCTGGCGCTCTTTCCCGCGTACGCGGCGGATCTGGCCGAACCCGAGGCGGTGGTCGTCGCGGCGTCCGGCACGTCCGGCGCCGGGAGGGCGCCCAGGGCGGACCTGCTCGGCAGCGAGGTCATGGGGTCCATGCGGCCCTACGGGGTGGGCGGCGGCCACCGGCACACGCCGGAGATGGTGCAGAACCTCAGCTCCGTGGCGGGCTGCCGGGTCGCCGTCTCCTTCACCCCGACCCTGGCCCCCATGCCGCGCGGCATCCTCGCCACCTGCTCCGCCGCGGCGCGGCCCGGGGTCGGCGCGCACGACGTACGGGCCGCGTACGAGAAGGCGCTGGCCGGCGAGCCGTTCGTACGGCTGCTGCCCGAGGGGCAGTGGCCCGGCACCGCGGCCGTGTACGGCTCGAACGCCGCCCAGGTCCAGGTCGTCCTCGACGCGGCGGTCGGCCGGATCATCGCGATCAGCGCCATCGACAACCTCACCAAGGGCACCGCGGGCGGTGCCGTGCAGAGCATGAACCTCGCTCTCGGCCTGCCCGAGGAGCTGGGGCTCTCGGCCGTCGGAGTCGCCCCGTGAGCCGGGGGCACCGGCCGGCGCCGACCGGGCGAGCCCATGCGGCCGGGCCGCCGACGGCCGCCGCACCGGTGCCCCGCACCGGTGGCCGGGCCATCGGCCGGCACCGCGGCCGGGGCGGACAAGGAGACAAAGAGACAAGGAGATGCAAGTGAGCGTCACCGCAGCACGAGGCTTCACGGCGGCGGGTATCGCCGCGGGAATCAAGGAGAGCGGCAACCGGGACCTGGCGCTCGTCGTGACCGAGGGGCCGCGCTGCACGGCGGCGGGCGTCTTCACCTCCAACCGTGTGCAGGCCGCGCCCGTCCAGTGGTCCCGGCAGGTCCTGGCGAACGGCGAGATCCGCGCGGTCGTCCTCAACTCCGGTGGCGCCAACGCCTGTACCGGGGCGCAGGGCCTCAAGGACACCCGGGCCACCGCCGAGAGGGCCGCCTGCTTGCTCGGCCTCGACTCCCTTGACGTGGCCGTCTGTTCCACCGGGCTGATCGGCGTGCCGCTGCCCATGGACCGGCTGCTGGCCGGCGTCGAGAGCGCCGTCGCCCTGCTGTCCGCGTCCGGCGGGCAGGACGCGGCCCGCGCCGTCATGACCACCGACACGGTGCCCAAGACGGCTGCCGTCACCCGGGGCGGGTGGACCGTCGGCGGCATGGCCAAGGGCGCCGGCATGCTCGCCCCCGGGCTCGCCACCATGCTCGTCGTGCTCACCACGGACGCGGACGTGGACAGCGCTGCCCTGGACCGGGCGCTGCGCGAGGCCACCCGCACCACCTTCGACCGGATCGACTCCGACGGCTGCATGTCCACCAACGACACCGTGCTGCTGCTCGCCTCCGGAGCCAGTGAAGTCGCCCCAAAGTACGCGGAGTTCGCCGAGGCCCTCCGCGCGGTCTGCGACGACCTCGGTCAGCAGTTGATCCGCGACGCCGAGGGCGCCAGCAAGGACATCAAGGTCGAGGTCGTGGGCGCCGCGAGCGAGGACGACGCCGTCGAGGTGGGCCGCTCCATCGCCCGCAACAACCTCCTCAAGTGCGCGGTCCACGGCGAGGACCCCAACTGGGGGCGGGTGCTGTCCGCGATCGGCACCACCGCGGCCGCCTTCGAGCCGGACCGGCTCGACGTGGCCGTCAACGGCGTGTGGGTCTGCCGGAACGGAGCGGTGGGCGAGGACCGGACGCTGGTGGACATGAGCGGCCGCGACGTCACGATCACCGTGGACCTCGCCGCGGGCAAGGAGGATGCCGTCATCTTCACCAACGACCTCACCGCCGACTACGTCCACGAGAACAGCGCGTACTCCTCATGAGCGCCACGAACGCCCGGGAAGGCGCCGGCACGACCGCCGTGCCGCACGACGACATCGCATCCGAGGGAGACACCGCATGAGCCACGGCACGGACCCCACCGAGGCGGGCAACGCGGCGCTGACCAGCCGCTGGCGGCACGTCATGACGGACAACTTCGGCACCCCCCGGCTGCCCCTGGTCAAAGGCCGGGGCACCCGGGTCTGGGACGCCGAGGGCAACGAGTACCTCGACTTCCTCGGCGGCATCGCGGTCAACGCGCTCGGCCACGCACACCCCGCCGTCGTCCGGGCCGTCGGCGAACAGGTCGCCTCCCTGGGACACGTCTCGAACCTGTTCATCGCCGAACCGGCCGTGCGCCTGGCCGAGCGCCTGCTGCGGCTCACCGGACGCCGGGGCCGGGTCTACTTCTCCAACTCCGGCGCCGAGGCCAACGAGGCCGCCTTCAAGATCGGCCGGCTCACCGGCCGCACCCACATGGTGTCGGCCACCGGCGGCTTCCACGGCCGCACCATGGGGGCCCTGGCCCTCACCGGCCAGCGCGCCAAACAGCGCCCCTTCCTGCCGCTGCCGGGCGAGGTCAGCCATGTGCCGTACGGGGACGCGAAGGCCCTGCGCGTCGCCGTCACCGAGCGCACCGCGCTGCTGATCCTCGAGCCCGTGCAGGGCGAGAACGGCGTGATCGTGCCGCCGCCCGGCTACCTGCGGGCGGCCCGCGAGATCACCGCGGCAACCGGAACCCTCCTCGTCCTGGACGAGATCCAGACCGGCATCGGGCGCACGGGCCACTGGTTCGCGGCGCAGGCCGAAGGAGTCGAGGCGGACGTCGTCACCCTCGCCAAGGGTTTGGGCGGCGGTCTGCCCATCGGCGCGACGCTCGTCTTCGGCCCGGCCGCCGACCTGCTCACGCCCGGCACCCACGGCTCCACCTTCGGCGGGAATCCCGTGGTGTGCGCGGCCGCCCTGGCCGTCGTGGACACCATCGAGCGGGCGGGCATCCTCGACCATGTGACCTGGGCCGGACAGCGGCTGCGGCGCGGCCTGGAGGCCCTGGCCCACCCGCTGGTCCGCGAAGTCCGCGGCGCCGGACTGCTGTTGGGCGTCGCGCTGGAGGGACCGCGCGCGGCGCGCGTGCAGCAGGCGGCCCAGGACCGGGGGCTCCTGGTGAACGCCGTGCTCCCGGACGTCATCCGGCTCGCCCCGCCGCTGATCGTGTCGGACCGCGAGGTGGACACCTTCCTCGACGGCTTCGGCGCGGCCTTGTCCAAAACCCTCGCCGAGACACTGACGGCGGCCTGACCCGTCGCACAAAAGCCGTTCAACCGCCCCGAGCGGACACCTCGA
>NZ_JAODTZ010000034.1 GCF_025399795.1 Streptomyces rhizosphaerihabitans
TGGGCCGCGTCTGCTCGGCTCTGCCTGGGTCGACGGCGGACGGGATGAGAGCACCCCGCGCACGCCACTTCGGACCCGCAGTCGCGAACGGCGCCCCCCCATCCCGGTGCCGGCCGATCCCCCGCCGGAGGCATCGTTCTGACCGTGGCCCTGCCCGTTTAGGTTTCTACTCAGGGCCGTAACTCGCTTGCGGCCCCAGGGGCACGGCCCGGCGCCGAAGGCGCAGAGGGGCCGGGCCCAAGGGGCCTGCCCGCGCTTGCGCGGGCCCTTGATGACGTAGAGAAGGTCTGAGCCAACAGGGGTCTGCTACAGCCTGAAGGAGAGCTCCAACTCGTCGCCCGGTAGGTGGAATTCCTCCAGGGCCAAGGGCTTGTCTGCGTCCGTGAGTGTCACGCGTAGGACGTGGAGGAGCGGGACTCCCTCCGGGAGTCGGAGAGCCTGGGCCTGGTCGGGTAGGGGCATGCGAGTGCGGACGTACTCCGTGAAGTGGAGTTCGTGGCCCAGGTCGGCGAGCGCGGTGTAGAGCTCCGGGGCCGGGGGTGGGGCCTCGTCCTCGTACTTGGTGTCGATGAGTACGGAGAACGGGACGTACGTCCGGTGGAGTTGGCGCAGGCGGCCTTGGTCTGCTGTCTGTAGTGCGTCGTACGTGAACATCGGCTCGCCTGGCGGGATGCGGAGTAGGTCCGCCAGGGCCATCGGGGCGTCGGTGCGGGTGGCTACGGACGGTTCGGCGTCGGTCCAGCGGATTCCGTCGGCCTCGACGTATCGGGCCTCGGGAGTCCGGCGTACGCCGCGCGGGCGCGTGAGGCTAGGGCGGCCGTGGGGGGAGCGGGCGAAGGTGCCGCGGCCCATGATGGCCTCGACGAGACCTGACGCCCTTAGTTCCGTGAGCCCTTGACGCACTGTGGGGCGCGTCACGCCGAACTGTTTCGCCAACGCCTCTTCTGATGGGAGCGGTTGGCCGGCCGGGAACGTGCCGTTCAGGATGCCTTCGCGCAGGTAGTCGGCGATCTGCCGGTACTTCGGCTGCGTGTTCTTCGGCGGCATGTGGGCCCTCCGTGGCCGTGGCCTCTTCGGCTGTTCATCGTCGTGGACAGCTTGCCCACGATCGTGGACAGCTTCCCTCATCGCCAGACCTGTTGACAACCCGTACTACGGGTTGTCACTCTGGAGCAGGCACCCGTACTACGGGTGGTCTAGCAACCCGAAGGGGCGTCCTTCGGGTGCCAGAGATAAGGAGATCCGAACAGTGGCAAGCCTTCCGATAGACACCGCGAAGTTCACGGGGATCATCTGCGCCGTACCCCCGGCTCCGCGGGTTGCCAACCGTGAGACCGGTCAGCTCCGCGTTGACCGTGAGACCGGCAAGACCATGTACCAGGTCGGCCTTTGCCTGATGGCAGGGGCGTCGGCGGACGTCGTGAACGTGAGCGTGGTCGGTGAGCCGGCCGGAGTGCAGCTCGGCATGCCGGTGGCCGTGCGGGACCTGGTCGCCACGCCGTGGGAGAACGACGGGCGGCACGGCGTCGCGTTCCGCGCCGCGGAGATCCGGCCTCTGAACACTCCCGCTCCGGCGGGCAAGGGGGCCGGACAGTGATGAAGCTGGCCTCCACCACTTCGGCCGGTGCGACCTGGCCGAGTTGGGTTCTGGTGGTGGCCGCAGTGCTGGTGTCGGGCCTGCTGATCGCGGGCCCGGCCCTGCGCCGCCGCTACCCCGTGGCCTGGTGGCTCTTATTAGGGTTCCCGGCCACAGCGTTCCGGGTCGTGCGGACCTGGCGGCCCCTGATGGCCGGGTGCGGTCTCGCCGTGAGCCGTCGACCGGCGCTGATGGTCGTGTCCGGGCTCGTCGGCAACGGGGCGCCTCCGCCGCAGCCGCGTGTACCTCGTCGCGGTCTCATACGCCCGACCTTCGGGGGCTTCGCGGTGCTGGTGCGGCTTCTGCCGGGGCAGGTACCGAAGGACTTCGTCAAGGCCGCGCCTGCCATGGGGGAGAGCTGGCAGGTGCACACGGTGCGGGTGACCTCCTGGAAGCCGGGGGTTGTGCGGATCGTCGTGTCGGCGTCCGACCCGTTGGCTGTTCCTCGGGCGCCGAAGCAACGGGGGCCCGGCCATTTGCTCCGGGTGAGCGTGGGCGCGCTGGAGACGGGAGCTGCGTGGGTGGTCGACCTGCGGCGTGTGCCGCACTGGTTGATCGTGGGGGCCACCCGCTCCGGAAAGTCGACGCTGATCAACGCACTCGTGGCGGGGCTCGCTCCGCAACCCGTCGCCCTGGTCGGGATCGACTGCAAGGGCGGCATGGAACTGTCCCTCTATGAACCGCGGTTGTCCGCTCTGGCGACTAACCGAGAGCAAGCCGTTCGGCTGCTGACTGCCCTCGTAGACCTGACCCTCGACCGCATGACCGTCTGCCGGAAGGCCCGGGTCCGCAACATCTGGGGACTCCCGGAGAAGGAATGCCCGGTCCCCATCGTCGTGATCGTCGACGAGATCGCGGAACTGTTCCTCGTGGCGAGTCGGAACGAGAAGGACGAAGCGCAAGCGGCAGGCACGGCGCTCATTCGAATCGCACAACTCGGCGCGGCCCTCGGGGTGTTCCTCGTCGTCGCGGGCCAACGTGTCGGCTCCGACCTCGGGCCCGGTGTCACCGCCCTGCGGGCCCAGCTTGGCGGCCGGGTGTGCCACCGCGTGGCCGACCCCGGTACGGCAGAGATGGCGCTCGGCGATCTCAATCCTGACGCACTCAAGGCAGCACAGGCCATCGCCCCGGAACAGGCCGGCACGGCAGTCCTCGCCTCCGGCGACGGCTGGGAACGCGCCCGTTCGCACCTGATCACCGAGGCGGAGGCGGAAGCGGTCGCCGCCGAGTACGCGCACCTGACTCCCGTCCTGTCCGAACTGCACGTCGAAGCGCCGTGAAAGGGGCCTGCCGTGCTGGTGTCCACCTCCGCCGTTCTGCTGCTCGGACTGCTGATCTGGTTCCTCCTGCGCATCCGCTACCTGAGGTGGGCCGACGCGCTGATCTGCGGAACCTTCGGCTTCCTGCTGTCCCAGACGCTGGCCGCGCCACTCGTTCAGGCGTTCCTCGACGCCGTGAGCGGACTCCTCGGCTCACTCCGTTTCTGAGGCCACTCATCAACCCGAGAAAGGAACTCGCTGTGTCCGACTACGTCATTCGCTCCGGTGACCGTGCGGCCTTCCTGGCCGGTCTGCGGGAGCTGATCGACTTCCTGACCGCCAACCCGGCTGTCCTCGTACCCCGTAGCGCATCCGTCGCCGTCGTGGTCGATGCCACCGACTCTGATGCTCGCCGCATCGGGGTGGCGTCCGTCGCGGCTCCGCTCGGCTTACCGGCGCAGGACAACGGCCGGGGCTACTTCAGTGCACGCCGCGACTTCGGGTCGATTTCGTACGGCGTCGTCGGGGTTCCTCCCGAGGAGCGGCTGTGATCGCCCGAATGACGGGCTCCCAACGGGGCGCGAAGTCGCCAAACCCGACCCCGTCAGGAACCCACTCCATCCGCCACATGAGCAGTGAAAGGAGTACTCACACTTTGTCCAACGCGCATCATTCGCGCAAATCTCCGCTGTCCGACTGTGAACTGAGGAGGAAAGACTCCGAGAGCTCGACCTGCGCCGGACCCGAACACGTCGTCCTCGTCGGGCTCGACGGCACGGAGCAGCATCTGTGCCCGGCGCACGCTGCCGCGTTCTGGCTCACGGACCCGACACTTCGGTTCAGTGCCAAGACCCGGCCGGAGGGGATCTCGGCCGTGATGCGGCAGGCGTTCGGCGGGGGCGGTGGCCGACGATGACCACGACCTTGCCGGAGAGCGCTGCCGCCTTGGTCGCCAGGGCTTCGGCCCCCGGGTTCGCTGCCTGGCGCCGCAACATCGTCCGCCTCGGCGGCTGCACCAACCCGATTCACCTGGTCGGCGGGGCAATTATCTTCGACGCGACCACGGGTGAGGCCCTGCTGTCGCACGGGGCGGATACCTACGGCGGTCGCTTGCTGACCGCCTGCGGCAACCGGCGGGCAACGGTGTGTCCGACCTGCTCGGGCCTGTACCGGGCGGACACGTACCAACTCGTCCGCGCTGGCCTCGTGGGAGGCAAGAACGTCACGGAGGCGGTGAGCGGATATCCGCGAGTGTTCGCCACGCTCACCGCTCCCGGCTTCGGCCCGGTTCACACCCGTCGTGAACACGGCGGCCGCGTACGTGCCTGCCGTCCCCGCCGCGTTGGGGACTGTTGCCCGCACGGCGCTCCGATCGGTTGCCACGAGCGGCATGCGGCGGATGATCCCCGCCTCGGCGAACCGCTGTGCCCGCGCTGCTACGACTACGCCGGCGCCGTGCTGTGGCAGGCGTACGCCGGTCGGCTCTGGCACCGGTTCGGGTTGGAACTGCGGCGCGACGTCGCGCGGCGGGCCGGTCTGTCGCGCTCGGAGTTCGGGGAAGTCGCCCGGCTGTCGTACGCGAAAGTCGCCGAGTACCAGCGGCGGGGCCTGGTCCACTTCCATGCGGTGATCCGCCTCGACGGACCGGACGGACCCGACTCGTCGCCGCCGAGTTGGGCGACTGCGCCACTCCTGGTGGACTCGGTACCGGCCGTGGTCGGTCGGGTGAGGCTGACCGCCCTGGGTGCGGACGTCATCGGGCCGCGGGTGCTGCGGTTCGGCACACAGGTCGACGTTCGGTCGGTCACCCCGTACGAACGGGGATCGGGCGCGCGGCTGGCCTCCGCTGCTGCCGTGGCGGGATACATCGCCAAGTACGCCACGAAGGGGGCGGAGTCGGCTGGCGCGGTGGACGGGCGGATTCACGACGCGCGGGAGATGGTCATGCTGCCCGTACGCGCACACGTGCTGCGCATGATCGGCACGTGCTGGTGGCTCGGTGGCCTGCCGGAGTTCGCGTCACTGGGGCTGCGACGCTGGGCGCACATGCTTGGCTACGGCGGCCACTTCTCCAGCAAGTCGCGTCGCTATTCGACCACGCTGACCGCACTCCGGCAGGCCCGTGCCGACCATCGCGCCGAGCAACAACGGGCCTTCCTCGGCCTGGCCGACCGCCTGACGGTCACGGTCGGCGAGTGGCGCTACGCAGGGCGCGGCTACTCACCGGAAGCGGCGCTCCTGGCCGCCTCGGTACGGGAGGGCGGTGTCTCTCATGGCGCGTGACACCCGTGCGAAGTCGGCCGAACTCCTCACCGTGCGGCAGGTGCTCGACGAGCTGGGCGGCATCTCCCGGCGCACCTTCTACCGCTGGCGGGAGCTCCGTATCGCCCCGGCCTGTATACGGCTGCCGAACGGTGAGCTGCGGGTCCGGCGCGAGGTGCTCAACGACTGGCTGGAGGAGCGGGCGGAGGGGGCGGCATCGTGAAGTCGTACAAGGTCGTCATCTGGAAGCTGAGCATCAACCGCTCCGCGAAGAAACCGACGTACCTCGTCCGCTGGTCCGTGGACGGCGAGCCGTTCCACGAGTCGCACAAGACGAAGGCGCTCGCTGACCGCTTTCGGGTCAAGCTCCTTCGCGCTGCCGACAAGGGCGAACCGTTCGACACCGTCACCGGTCTGCCCGACTCGCTTCGCGGGGGAAAGGCGGCGCTGTCGTTCCTCGACCTGGCGCGGAAGTACGTGGAAGCGCGCTGGGCCGAAGTGTCCGCGAAGCAACGCGACAGCATGACCGATGCTTTGGCGACCGTCGTTCCCCTCCTCGTCAAACCGGGGCGGGGGCGGCCCGCTCCCGAGGTGCTGCGGCGGGCGCTGCGCTCGTATGTCCTGCCGGTCAACCGCCGAGAGCGGGAGCGGCCGGAGGAGATCGTCGCGGCCGTGCGGTGGATCGACAAGGCATCGCTCCCCGTGGGGGAGTTGCAAGAGATCGCCCGTGTTCACGGTTTGATCGACGGATTGGGGCGGAAGCTGGACGGCAAGCCTGCTGCCACCCAGACGTACCGCCGTCGGCGGGCGGTGGTCTTCAACGCACTGGAATTCGCAGTGGAGTTGGAATACCTCACGTCCAACCCGATGAGCCGGGTGCGCCGCAAACGGGGCAAGCGGGCGGTGCAGGAGGTTGACCGTCGGGTGGTGGTCAACCCTCGGCAGGCTCGGGAGCTGCTGACCGCGCTCACCTACGTGGGTGGTTACGAGCGGGCGAGCGGCCGGCGGCTCCGGGCGTTCTTCGGATGCCTGTACTACGCGGCCATGCGGCCGGGGGAGGCTCTCGGGCTTCGCCGCTCCGACTGCACACTTCCGGCGTCCGGCTGGGGGCGTATCGAGCTGGCGGAGACACGCCCCACTGCTGGAAAGGCGTGGACGGACTCTGGGGAGGCACACGATCGGCGCGGCCTGAAGCAGCGGGCTCACGGGGAAGTGCGCATCGTGCCGATTCCGCCTCCACTGGTGCGGCTGCTCCGGGAGCACCTGACGGAGTTCGGTACGGCCACCGACGGCCGGCTCTTCTGCAGCGAGCGGGGCAACGTGATCGCGGCCTCATCGTACTCCCGGGCGTGGAAACAGGCTCGGGAACTGGCATTCGTCCCGCACCAAGTGTCCTCGGCGCTGGCCTTCCGCCCGTACGACCTCCGTCACGCGGGCGTCTCCCAGTGGCTCAACTCCGGAGTGCCTGCGCCGGAGGTCGCTGCTCGCGCGGGTCACTCGGTGGATGTCCTGCTCAAGATCTACGCCAAGTGCATCGACGGCCAGGAGCAGGAGATGAACGACCGGATCTTGCGCGGGTTGGGAGAGGGGGAGGACAAGACCGAGTAAACCAGGCATTGCCGGAATGCGATCATGAGCCTCGGAGCAATCCGAGGCTCAGTCGTATGAGCACGTTCAGAATCAGTCGAACTCGGGTGGAGTGATGAAGCTGGCTGCGGCTCCGTCGTACCAACTCCATTCCCATCGGTGGTCAAAGCCGTTGACTGGAGTTCCGGAGGTGGCGAAGGAGCCGCCCTCCGGCACGACCGGTATCACGCGGCGCTTCCCCGCCTGGGATGTCTCGATGTTTAGCCACCAGGAGCACCGCACGGTGTCGGCACGACCAGTGACGAGAAGCGATTGGGTCTCTCCGGGCGAGAGGTTGATGACGTGATCGTCGAAGTAGGGGCGGCTGCCTGTGCGGACCGGCCGTTCAGCCAAGCTCTCGTACGTAGCGCTCCATGCCGAGGGTTGCTCCTCGTCAAGCAGGAAGTCCAGAACGAGGGCCTCTGCCGCACCTGCTGGGGGGTACCTGACCCAAGCAGCGCTTAAAGGCGCGCCTTCCTGCTCCTTGTGAACCGTGATGTTGGTGATGGTGAGTGGCTGCTCTGAGCGGTTCTCTATGAGGACTTTCGCGTTGGTGACTTTGAAGTCCGCAGCACCGCGATGATGGAGCAGCCAGTACATCGGCCAATACGAGCGCTTGTCCTCAGGTACGTGCGACGGCAGGGCGTCCGCTGTCGGTAGGGCGAGCTCCCAAGCCTTCGGCACGATGATCTCTCCCGTTACCGCAAGGGGATCCCCGCGCTTCAGCCAACGCCTAACCCCCACTACGAGCCCGATGAGCGCTGCAACAACCAAGGGAGCGATGAGATTGTCGATCACGAGGGGCTCCTTGCAGGCTCGGTTCTCGGATTCGACCATCCCATCAGAGCGTGGTCGAGGAGACATCATCTGACCAGGCGAAAGACCTGCCAAGATCATTACGTCGCCATTACGTGATCACAGGCAAACGGCTGCTTTTGGCGGCGTCTGGCTGCACATACGCGAAGACCCCGGCCTCAGCGTTTCCGCTGGTGACGGGGTCTTTGGGCACCTCATAAGGGGTGCCCCCGGCAGGATTCGAACCTGCGCACACGGCTCCGGAGGCCGTTGCTCTATCCCCTGAGCTACGGGGGCGTGTCGGGCGCGTTGTGCGGCGACGGGTAGAACCCTACCAGCTCCTTCAGGGGTGATCGCCACGTGTTTTGGTCGGGGGCGGGTGGTGTTGCGGGGGGTGCGGGAGGAAGTGGGGGAGTGCTGGGCGGGTGGGGTGCGTCTGCGGTGGGTGGCGGGGTCCGCACGGGGTGGAAGTGGGGAAAACCCGGACGCGGCGATGGGCGCGGACCTACTCTCGAGTTGTGCCAGGCGTGTCCGGTCGGGTGCTTGTTGTGGACGACAACAAGGTCATCCGGCAGCTGATCAGGGTCAACCTCGAGCTGGAGGGTCTCGAGGTCGTGACCGCGGCTGACGGTGCCGAGTGTCTGGACGTCGTCCATCAGGTTCGGCCCGATGTCGTCACCCTCGATGTCGTGATGCCTCGGCTCGACGGCCTGCGCACCGCTGCTCGGCTGCGTGCCGATCCCCGGACGCGGAACCTGCCCCTCGCCATTGTCAGCGCCTGCACGCAGTACGAGGTCGAGAGCGGGCTGGACGTCGGTGTCGACGCCTTTCTCGCCAAGCCCTTCGAGCCCTCTGAACTCGTGCGACTCGTAAGGCAGTTGATGGAGCGGCGTGAGGTAAGCGATGGTGTCGTGGGCGGCGCCGTCGAGGAGACCGAGCGGGCGGGGCGAACCGGTCACTGAGCCGTACTCGGTGTCTTGGCCGGTGGAGCGTTCCGGTCTGTTGGCCGGCCGACCCGTGTGGAGCAGCCCGGTCGCCCATCGATGTATGCCGGACCTGCCAATCGCCGGACGCACCCGTCCCTCTGCCGATGTGGGAGGGGCTGGGCCGGGACTGGGGCCGGGACTGGTCCAGCCCAAGGTATCGAGGTGTCGCCCTGGGGCGCGGCGAGCAGCAGGCACGCACGCACGCCGAGGGCCGGCCGGGTGCGTCCAGTGTCTCGGGTGAGAGCCCGGTCCCCGAGCCGGTGGCGGAGTCCGGTGCGAAGTCCGGTCCCGGAGTCCGCCCCACGCCCCCAGTCGTGCCGCCGGAGTAGTCCCGTCGAGCCGCAGGAGGGGGCTCCGTCGTGCCGCTGAAGTGCGGCCGCCGGAACACGTCCCGAGTCCACTCCCGGGTTGCGGCCCCCGGGGGTCCACGGACCCCGACCCCCGCTCCCGGACACCGGACGCCCCCAACCCCAGCGGCCGTCTCTCGGACACCGGGGTGCCGCCCCCAGCCCCAGCCACCGTCTCCCGCCGCCGGAGTGCCGCCCCCACCCCGACCCCCGACACCGGGGTGCCGCCCCTAACCCCAGCCACCGTCTCCCGCCGCCGGAGTGCCGCCCCCACCCCGACCCCCCCCAGAGACCGCGCCCCCTTCGCGCCCGTCCACATCGCGGACCATCGTCCAAACTCGCTCGCGTACCCACCCCCCTCCTCCCCTAGGCTTGTCCCGTGACCCCCGTCGAGCTCTCCCGTACCGTGCTGTGCGCGGTACGTCGTGCTGTCGACGTGGGGGAACTGAGCGTCCCCGTGCCCGCGAGCGCGGTGGTCACCCCACCGGGGCCGGGTGGGTGCGGTGACTACGCGACGAACATCGCGTTGCGGCTGGCCGGTCCGGCCGGGCGGCCCGCTCTGGAGGTCGCCGAGATCCTGCGGCCGCACATCGCGAGTGCCCCCGGTGTCGCCGACGTGGCCGTCACCGGACCGGGTTTCCTCAACGTCACCCTCGGGGGTGGAGCGTTCGCCGCCCTGGTGGAAGAGGTCCTGGAGCAGGGGACGCGGTACGGGTACGGCGACACCCTCGCCGGGCAGGTCGTCGAGTTGCGCGTGCCGCACGACACCCGGGCCGAAGTCGTCGCCGACACCCTCGTACGGATCGTGGCCACCCAGGGCGGACGTGCCGAGGTGCGTCACACCGAGCCCGTCAACCTGCGGCCCGTGCCCGCGCCCGAGGACCCCGCCCCCCTCGGCCCCGACGCCGCCCGCTGGGCGCTGCTTCACCCCGCGCCCCACGACCGGCCCCGGATCAGCGCCGACCACCTGGTTCAGCGCGAGAGCAACCCTCTCTTCCGTGTCCGTTACGCCCACGCCCGCACCCGGGCCCTGCGCCGCAACGCCGCCGCCCTCGGCCACGTCGGCGCCCCCCACGGCGTACGCCCTCCGAGCGGCTCCGGCGACCTCGGCCTCACCGAGGCCGTTCCCCATGAAGGCTCGCCCACCCTCTCGGCGGAGGACCTGCGCACCCCCGGTGACACCAGCGTCCCGACCGGTGCTCGTCGTACGGACGCCTCCCTGGAGATCTCCGCCCGCGCATCCATCCCCGCCTCTCCCGCCTCCCCTGTATCCCCCGTCTCTCTCGCCTCGGTCCCCCGCGAAGCCGTCCTTCCCAGCCCTCCCCGACAACACGAAGCCGATCTCCTCGCCGCCCTGGCCGACTATCCGCACGCCCTGTGTGTCGCCGCGCGGCATCGGGCCCCTGACAGGCTGGCGCGGCATCTTGTTGTGACCGCCGACGCTCTTCTCGGTTTCCAGCACGTCGTGCTGCCGCTCGGCGACGAGAAACCCTCGGCCGCCCACCGCACCCGGCTCGCGCTCGCCGAAGCCGCCGGGACGGTGCTGGCCGGCGGCCTGTCCCTGCTCGGCATCAGCGCACCCGAATACCTCTGACCAGCAGATGACACAGCCGAAGACACAGCAGAAAGCCCTACAGACATGAGTCGTTCCGCACATCCCGCCGGGCCCCGTCACGCCGACGTCTTCGCCGAGGGCCACTACAGCGCCCCGCCCGCCGACCTCAACGCCCTCGACCCGAAGGTGTGGTCGCACACCGTCAGCCGTACGGAAGACGGTGTCGTGAGCGTCGGCGGGCGCGAAGTCACCGCGCTGGCCGAGGAGTTCGGCACGCCCGCGTACTTTCTCGACGAGACCGACTTCCGGGAGCGGGCGCGTGCCTGGCGCACCGCGTTCGGGCACGACGCCGATGTCTTCTACGCGGGCAAGGCCTTCCTGTCGCGCGCCGTCGTGCGGTGGCTGTACGAGGAGGGGCTCAACCTGGACGTGTGTTCCGGGGGCGAGCTGACGACGGCCCTCTCCGCCGGGATGCCCGCAGACCGCATCGCCTTCCATGGCAACAACAAGTCCGAGAACGAGATCCGTACGGCTGTCGAGGCCGGGGTCGGGCGGATCGTGCTCGACTCCTTCCAGGAGATCGTGCGAGTGGCCCACATCGCGCAGTCCCTGGGCAAGCGGCAGAGGGTGCAGATCCGGGTGACGGTGGGCGTCGAGGCGCACACGCACGAGTTCATCGCGACGGCCCACGAGGACCAGAAGTTCGGCATCGCGCTCGCCGACGGGCAGGCCGCCGAGGCCGTACGGCGGGCGCTCGCGCTCGACGCGCTCGAACTCGTCGGGATCCACTCGCACATCGGGTCCCAGATCTTCGACATGGCCGGCTTCGAGGTCGCCGCCCGACGTGTGGTCGCGCTGCTGGCCGCGGTGCGGGACGAGCACGGGGTCGAGCTGCCCGAGATCGACCTCGGCGGCGGGCTCGGCATCGCGTACACCAGCGACGACGACCCCCGCGAACCGCACGAGATCGCCAAGGCGCTGGGCGAGATCGTCACGAGGGAGTGCGAGGCCGCCAAGCTGCGCACGCCGCGGATCTCCGTGGAGCCGGGGCGTGCCATCGTGGGCCCCACCGCGTTCACGCTGTACGAGGTCGGCACCATCAAGCCGCTCGACGGGCTGCGGACGTACGTCTCGGTGGACGGCGGCATGTCAGACAACATCCGGACCGCGCTGTACGACGCCGAGTACAGCGTCTCCCTCGTCTCGCGCACCTCCGACGCCGAGCCGATGCTCGTGCGCGTCGTCGGCAAGCACTGCGAGAGCGGTGACATCGTCGTGAAGGACGCCTTCCTGCCCGCCGACCTGGCCCCGGGCGACCTCATCGCGGTCCCGGCCACCGGCGCGTACTGCCGGTCCATGGCCAGCAACTACAACCACGCGCTGCGCCCGCCGGTCGTCGCCGTGAAGGACGGCGCGGCACGGGTGATCGTCCGCCGCGAGACGGAGGAGGACCTCCTGCGCCTCGATGTCGGGTGACCGGAGGGACTTGACCCGAGGGTCTTGACCGTAGGGGCTTGACCGTAGGGACTTGACCAGGGGGGCTTCCGGCGGTCCGGGTGACGCCGGGGGCCGGGGCCGGGATGACATCGGGTGTCCAGGTGTGACGTCAGGTGACAGGGGGTGACTTCGGGTGATCGGATGTACCGGATGTACCGGATGCGCCGGGTGTGTGCCGGGTGCGCGTCGGGCGGAAGATCTCCTGTCGCCACCCGGCAGGAAAATGAAATGGACGTCTCACGATCCGGACGAAGGGTAGAAACTCCCGTCCGGTGAGTGAGACTGGTCCAACCGAACGCGGTATGAGGAAACGAGGTCGGATGATGCGTACGCGTCCGCTGAAGGTGGCGCTGCTGGGCTGCGGGGTTGTCGGCTCAGAGGTGGCGCGCATCATGACGACGCACGCCGACGACCTCGCGGCCAGGATCGGCGCCCCCGTCGAGCTCGCGGGCGTGGCCGTCCGTCGGCCCTCCCGGGTGCGCGAGGGCATCGACCCCGGCCTGGTCACCACCGACGCGACAGCCCTCGTCAAACGCGGGGACATCGACGTCGTCGTCGAGGTCATCGGCGGCATCGAGCCCGCCCGTACGCTGATCACCACCGCGTTCGAGCACGGCGCCTCCGTCGTCTCCGCGAACAAGGCGCTGCTCGCCCAGGACGGTGCCGCCCTGCACGCGGCGGCCGAGGAGCACGGCAGGGACCTCTATTACGAGGCCGCCGTCGCCGGCGCCATCCCGCTGATCCGGCCGTTGCGCGAGTCCCTCGCCGGCGACAAGATCAACCGGGTGATGGGGATCGTCAACGGAACCACCAACTTCATCCTCGACAAGATGGACTCCACGGGGGCGGGTTACCAGGAGGCCCTCGACGAGGCCACCGCGCTCGGGTACGCCGAGGCCGACCCCACCGCCGACGTCGAGGCGTTCGACGCCGCCGCCAAGGCCGCCATCCTCGCCGGGATCGCCTTCCACACGCGCGTGCGCCTCGACGACGTCTACCGCGAGGGCATGACCGAGGTCACCGCCGCCGACTTCGCCTCGGCGCGGGGGATGGGCTGCACCATCAAGCTGCTCGCCATCTGTGAGCGGGCCGCCGACGGCGGGTCGGTGACGGCGCGCGTGCATCCCGCGATGATCCCGCTGACCCACCCGCTCGCCTCCGTGCGCGGCGCGTACAACGCCGTGTTCGTCGAGTCGGACGCCGCCGGTCAGCTGATGTTCTACGGGCCGGGTGCCGGCGGCGCCCCGACCGCCTCCGCCGTGCTCGGCGACCTGGTGGCCGTGTGCCGCAACAAGCTCGGCGGTGCCACCGGGCCCGGCGCCTCCGCGTACACCCAGCTGCCCGTCTCACCCATGGGTGAGGTCGTCACGCGCTATCACATCAGCCTCGACGTGGCCGACAAACCCGGTGTGCTCGCCCAGGTCGCCACCGTCTTCGCCGAGCACGGGGTGTCCATCGACACCGTGCGTCAGTCGGGCAAGGACGGCGAGGCCTCCCTCGTCGTCGTCACCCATCGTGCGTCCGACGCGTCCCTCGCCGGGACCGTCGAGGCGTTGCGCAGCCTCGACACCGTGCGGGGTGTCGCCAGCATCATGCGGGTTGAAGGAGAGTAACCAGCAATGACCCACCAGTGGCGCGGAATCATCGAGGAGTACCGGAACCGGCTTCCGGTGTCCGACAGCACGCCGGTCGTGTCGCTCCGCGAGGGCGGCACGCCGCTCGTACCCGCGCAGGTGCTCTCGGAGCGCACGGGGTGCGAGGTCCACCTCAAGGTGGAGGGCGCCAACCCGACCGGTTCCTTCAAGGACCGCGGTATGACCATGGCCATCACCCGGGCGAAGGAGGAGGGCGCGAAGGCCGTCATCTGCGCCTCCACCGGCAACACCTCGGCGAGCGCCGCGGCGTACGCGGTACGAGCCGGGATGGTCTGTGCCGTCCTCGTGCCGCAGGGCAAGATCGCGCTCGGCAAGATGGGCCAGGCGCTCATCCACGGCGCCAAGATCCTCCAGGTCGACGGCAACTTCGACGACTGTCTGACGCTGGCGCGCTCGCTGTCCGACAACTACCCGGTGGCGCTGGTCAATTCGGTCAACCCGGTGCGTATCGAGGGCCAGAAGACCGCCGCATTCGAGATCGTGGACATGCTCGGCGACGCACCCGACATCCATGTCCTTCCGGTGGGCAACGCGGGCAACATCACCGCGTACTGGAAGGGGTACACGGAGTACGCCGCCGACGGCATCGCGCGGCAGACCCCGCGCATGTGGGGATTCCAGGCGTCCGGTTCCGCGCCGATCGTGCGGGGCGAGATCGTCAAGGACCCGTCGACCATCGCCACCGCGATCCGTATCGGCAACCCGGCCTCGTGGAAGTTCGCGCTGGCCGCGCGGGACGAGTCGGGCGGTTTCATCGACGAGGTGACGGACCGTGAGATCCTGCGCGCCTACCGGCTGTTGGCCGCCCAGGAGGGCGTCTTCGTCGAGCCCGCGTCCGCCGCGTCCGTCGCCGGTCTGCTGAAGGCCGCCGAGCAGGGCAAGGTCGACCCGGGGCAGCGCATCGTCTGCACGGTCACCGGAAACGGTCTCAAGGACCCCGACTGGGCCGTCGCGGGCGCCCCGCAGCCGGTCACGGTCCCGGTGGACGCGGCGACGGCGGCGGAGCGGCTCGGTCTGGCGTAGACCGAGGCCTGGTCCGGCGTCGATCCGGGCCCGGTCCGGCCTGAATTCAGGCCTGGTCCGGCGTAAAACCAGGTTCGGTCCGGCGTGAAACCAGCTCCGGTGTGGCGTGAACCCGCCAGGCGTGAACCCGCCAGGCGGGGCCGGCCGGGCCCGCCCGATCCGGCGGAACCCGTCGAACAGGGCCGGAACGCGCCGTGGGCGGGCGGGAAACCGTCAGAAAGCCGCCGGAAACCGTCCGCTCGCGAGGGTCATCCCTGCGGCGACCCGACGGGGGGTGCACGAGGGGCTTACGACACGCATCGTGCGCCTCCTGTGCGCCCTATGTCGCCACAGAACCTTCCTTCGATAGGCTGTACCGAACCCGCCCGCCGCATATGCCGCGGTGCCGCGCCGACTTTGCGGACTCAGGGTCCTGTGCCCGTCTGTCGCGGTTCATCTCGCAGTTCTTCGAAAATCTCGTACATCACGCAGCTCAAGGAGAGTCATCGAGCGATGGCCGGTCCAGCGTTCCGCGCCGCCGCCGTCCGGGTGCGCGTCCCCGCCACCAGCGCCAACCTCGGCCCGGGTTTCGACGCCTTCGGGCTGTCACTGGGGCTGTACGACGACGTGGTCGTCCGGGTGGCCGACTCCGGGCTGCACATCGACATCGCGGGTGAGGGCAGCGAGACGCTGCCGCGCGACGAGAACCATCTCCTCGTACGTTCCCTGCGCACCGCCTTCGACCTGCTGGGCGGACAACCGCGCGGCCTCGAGATCGTCTGTGCCAACCGCATCCCGCACGGCCGGGGCCTCGGCTCCTCCTCGGCCGCCATCTGCGCCGGCATCGTCGCCGCCCGCGCGGTGACGATAGGCGGGGACAGCAGGCTCGACGACACCGCGCTCCTGGAGCTCGCGACCGAGATCGAGGGACACCCCGACAACGTCGCGGCCTGTCTGCTCGGCGGGTTCACGCTCTCCTGGATGGAGTCCGGCGCCGCGCGGGCGATCAGGATGGAACCCGCCGATTCCATCGTTCCGGTGGTCTTCGTACCGGGAAAGCCCGTGCTCACCGAGACCGCGCGCGGTCTCCTGCCGCGCACCGTCCCGCATGTCGACGCCGCCGCCAACGCGGGGCGCGCAGCACTGCTCGTCGAGGCGCTGACCCGGCGCCCCGGGCTGCTGCTGCCCGCGACCGAGGACCGGCTGCACCAGGAGTACCGAGCGCCGGCGATGCCGGAGAGCGCCGCGCTCGTCGAGCGCCTGCGCGCCGACGGCATCCCGGCGGTGATCTCCGGCGCGGGACCCACGGTCCTCGCGCTGGCGGACCGCGCGTCGGCCGACAAGGTGGCCGATCTCGCAGGTCAGGGCTGGGCCGCCAACCGTCTGGACCTCGACGCCCAGGGGGCGTGCGTGTTGCCGCTCGCACCTGTCGGGGTCAATTGACGACGCTCGGTTGCCGGATTTGGAGAGGGGGAATGTTTGTTGGATCCGGTAGTGTTAACCTCAAGTCTGCACCCGACCCCACCATGGCGAGGTGCTTCGCGTCCCCGTCCGGGACACCCATTCTTCCGGGAGCCTCCCAAACTGCTACGTGCCTTGCATTGGGTGCTATGCGCTGAGCAGTGCTGAGCACGCTCCGGAACCGGCGTGACCGAGCCGATGACACCGAACCTCAGTGCCACGGCTCCGGAATCGTCATCATCAGCAATGTCTTCCGCCGCTTTGGCGGACCACCGCCCCGGCACGGTCCACACAGCAAGGACCAATGCCGGACAGCACAACCGGTCGCCGAGCCAGACAGGCCGACGTCCGCTCCAGGGAAGGACCCTTCGTGAGCGACACCACCGATCTGATGGGCGCACGTGTCGAGGAGACCGCTGCCGCGCCCGCCACGGACGCCTCCGCGCCTGCCACCGGTGCCGGCTCCAGGCGACGCCGCGGTACCGGCCTCGAAGGCATGGTGCTGGCCGAGCTGCAGCAGGTCGCATCCGGCCTCGGAATCAGGGGCACCGCGCGTATGCGCAAGAGCCAGCTGATCGAGGTCATCAAGGAGGCGCAGGCCGGAGGGGGTGCTCCGGCCAAGACGGCGTCCGACGACGCCGCCGAGACCAAGCCGAAGCGCCGGACCACCTCGAAGGCCCGTACGGGCAACGAGGCCGCGGCGCCGGCCGAGGACAAGGCCGAGAAGGTCGCCGCCGAGAAGGCCGTGGCCCAGCAGCAGATCGAGATCCCCGGCCAGCCGCTCAGCGACGACGCTCCCGCCGAGCGCCGCCGTCGCCGTGCCACCGCCGAGGCGGGCAGCCCCGAGACGGTCGCCGCCGAGGCGAAGAGCGAGCCGAAGGCCGAGACGCAGGGCGACGCCGAGGGCGCCGACGGACGTCGTGAGCGCCGTGAGCGCCGTGACCGCGACCGGGGCGGCCGTGACCGCGACCGCCGTCCGGGCAAGGGCGACGAGCAGCAGGGCGGCCAGGGTGCCGGACAGCAGCGCCCGGACCGTCAGGAGCGCCAGGACCGTCCGGACCGTCAGCAGGACCGCCAGCAGCAGGGCGGCGGCCGTCCGGACCGCCAGCAGGACCGCCAGCAGGTCCGCGACAACGGCCCCCGCGACAACGGTCCGCGCGACAACGGCCCGCAGGACGACGACGACTTCGAGGGCGGCCGCCGCGGCCGGCGCGGCCGTTACCGCGACCGCCGTGGGCGTCGTGGACGCGACGAGATCGCCGAGCCGCAGGTCGCCGACGACGACGTGCTGATCCCCGTCGCGGGCATCCTCGACATCCTCGACAACTACGCGTTCATCCGTACGTCGGGCTACCTGCCGGGTCCCAACGACGTGTACGTCTCTCTCGCCCAGGTCCGCAAGAACGGTCTGCGCAAGGGTGACCACGTCACCGGTGCGGTCCGTCAGCCCAAGGACGGCGAGCGCCGCGAGAAGTTCAACGCGCTGGTGCGTCTGGACTCGACCAACGGCATGGCCCCCGACTCCGGGCGCGGGCGACCGGAGTTCAACAAGCTGACGCCGCTCTACCCGCAGGACCGGCTCCGCCTGGAGACCGACCCGGGTGTGCTGACGACCCGGATCATCGACCTCGTCGCGCCGATCGGCAAGGGCCAGCGCGGTCTGATCGTGGCCCCGCCGAAGACCGGCAAGACCATGATCATGCAGGCGATCGCCAACGCGATCACGCACAACAACCCCGAGTGCCACCTGATGGTCGTCCTGGTCGACGAGCGTCCGGAAGAGGTCACCGACATGCAGCGGTCGGTCAAGGGCGAGGTCATCTCCTCGACCTTCGACCGCCCGGCCGAGGACCACACCACGGTCGCCGAGCTCGCCATCGAGCGCGCCAAGCGTCTGGTGGAGCTGGGTCACGACGTCGTCGTGCTGCTCGACTCGATCACGCGTCTGGGCCGTGCGTACAACCTCGCCGCCCCGGCCTCCGGCCGCATCCTGTCCGGTGGTGTCGACTCGACCGCGCTGTACCCGCCGAAGCGCTTCTTCGGTGCCGCGCGCAACATCGAGGACGGCGGCTCGCTGACCATCCTGGCCACCGCGCTCGTCGACACCGGCTCGCGCATGGACGAGGTCATCTTCGAGGAGTTCAAGGGCACCGGCAACGCCGAGCTCAAGCTCGACCGGAAGCTCGCCGACAAGCGCGTCTTCCCGGCGGTGGACGTCGACGCGTCCGGTACCCGTAAGGAAGAGCTCCTGCTCGGCAGCGACGAGCTCGCCATCACCTGGAAGCTGCGTCGCGTGCTCCACGCGCTCGACCAGCAGCAGGCGATCGAGCTGCTGCTCGACAAGATGAAGCAGACGAAGTCGAACGCCGAGTTCCTGCTCCAGATCCAGAAGACCACGCCGTCGCCGGGCAACAGCAACGACTGAGGTCTCCGCGACCGAAGTCCGCAAAGACCGAGGTCCGCAGGGCAGGAACCACCAGGGCCGCCCCCGTCACGCACGTGACGGGGGCGGCCCTTTGCGCTGTCCGGGGCGCATGTACGATCACGCCCTCGATCTTTTGCTGAAACACATCTGAACTCTTATCTCTGAGGGGGGACTTGAGTGGACACGTCCATGTCTGGGGGCGGTCGGCACAGACGCCGCATACGGATCGCCGTCCCGGTCGCCGCGGCCGGCCTCGCCGCCGTTGTCGCCGGAGCGCTCCTGATGTCGTCGGCGAACGCCGCGCCCGGCTCGGCGCTGCCCACGCCCAGCACCCGGCCCACGAACTCCACGCCGTCCCAGGCGGTGCTGGAGGAGCGCGCCGCGGGCGCCCTCGCCGGTGACGACATCGCGGGCCGGGTGACCCGGAAGACGTCCCTGAGTGCCGCGACGACCCCGGTGCACGTCGACCCGAAGATCATCGGCGGTTCCACGACCACCATCAGCACGGCCCCGTGGATGGCGCAGCTCTGGTACTCCGACACCAAGGGCACCGCCAGCACGGCCGACGACCTCGGCTTCTTCTGCGGTGGCTCCGTCGTGTCGCCGACGAAGATCCTCACCGCCGCGCACTGCACCGTGGACGAGAACGGCAAGCCCTACGACTGGCAGGCGCACGGCGTCGTCCTGACCGGCACCTCCCAGCTGCTGAGCAGCGACGCCGACGACAACATCGACCTGCACGGTGGCACCCTCAGCGCCCCCCTGCGGCAGTGGACCCACCCGTCGTACAACCCGGACAAGATCGACAACGACATCGCGGTCATCACGCTGGCGAACCCCGTCACCGCCAAGCCGATCAACATGACGTCGTCCGGTGACACCGCCTCGTACAAGTCGGGCACCAACGCGACGCTCTACGGCTGGGGCCGCACCAGCTCCGCCTCGCAGAACATCTCCCAGGCGCTGAAGACCGCCGTGCTGCCGATCAACTCGGACACCACGTGTGCCAACGCCTACGGCAGCTGGTTCATCAAGGGCCACATGGTCTGCGCGGGCAAGCCGGCGACCGGCAGCGACACCGGCACCGTCTCGGCCTGCAACGGCGACTCCGGCGGCCCGCTGGTCGTCACCGACGCGGCCGGCGTGAGCCGCATCGTGGGCGTCGTCTCCTGGGGCGTCGAGGACTGCGTCACGAAGGGCGCGTACAGCGTCTTCTCGAAGGTCAGCACCTACGTCGGTGCCGCCTACCCGCGTGTCGAGGACACCAACCTGAGCGGCGACCACAAGGCCGACCTGTTCCTGCGCCGCGCCTCCGACGGCACCGGCTACGAGGCGGACTCCAAGGGCACCTCGTTCTCCGCGCGGCTGAACCTCGGCAGTTCCCAGTTCAAGGACCTCAACCTCGTCCTGCAGTCCGACCTGAACCGGGACGGCTACCAGGACTACGTGATCCGCCAGACCGCCACCGGCGATGTCTACTGGCTCCACTGGATGTGGTCGACGCGCGAGTGGGCCAACGACAAGATCTTCAGCGACTGGAAGACCCGCACCCGGATTGTCGCCCCCGGCGACCTCACCGGCGACGGCCTGCCCGACATCCTCTCCGTCGACTCCGCCGGCAAGATGTGGGAGTACCCGGGCGCGGGCAACGGCACCTTCCCGACGCGTGTCTACGTCGGCATGGGCTGGAACCAGTACAACTCCGTTCGCGGACATGGTGACTTCACCGGCGACGGCAAGGCCGACCTGATCGTGCGCAGCAGCACCGGCTCGTACATCTACCTGTACAAGGGCACCGGCAAGACCGGCGCCGGCGCCTTCTCCACCCGCGTCAAGGTGCGCACCTGGCCCGACTACAACGCCTTCGACGCCGTCGGTGACGTGACCGGCGACGGCAAGGCCGACTTCCTGGCCCGCACCGCCGGCGGCACGCTGTACCTGTACCCCGGGACCGGAAAGGCCACCAGCGAGATCTTCGCCACAAGGATCTCGGTAGGTACCGATTTCAAGCAGTTCGACATCTTCGGCTGACATCGCAGGTGAGCGGGTTTCCCCCGGTCCCGTCGAGCACCCGGTGTGCCCACCGCGTCACGCGGTGGGCACACTGCGTTGTGCAACCCTTTCCCGAGTTTCCCCGTCTGACCGTACGGAGTGACCATGGATCGGTACGCCTTGTCACGACCAGATGGGCCTGGCCCTGAAAGCAGGGGGTAACCGACCGCAGAGGAACTGAGGAGCACATGCCTGCCGAGAGCACGCCGGAGCCCGGGATACCGGGGGATCCCGGCAACAGCACCCAGCGCCGCCCGAAGGGCCGCCGCCGCAAGACCCGCAGCCCGCGGAGCAAGGCCCTGCTCATCACGGCCTGGAGCGCGGCGGGCATCGTGGTGCTCGGCGGTACCGGAGCCGGCTACCTGTATTTCAAGCTCAACGGCAACCTCAAGAGCGTCGACATCAACCAGGCGCTCGGCAGCGACCGGCCCACGAAGGTCGACAACGGCTCCGAGAACATCCTGGTCCTCGGCTCCGACACCCGCTCCGGCACCAACAAGAAGCTGGGCGGCGGCGCCGACGACGGCAGCGCCCGCTCCGACACCGCGATGATCGTCCACGTGTACAAGGGCCACAAGAAGGCGAGCGTGGTCTCCATCCCCCGCGACACCCTCGTCGAGCGGCCCTCCTGCGTCGACGCCCGGGGCACCGTCCACGGCGCGGTCTCCGGCGCGATGTTCAACTCCGCCTACTCCACGGGCGGCGCCGCCTGCGCGGTGAAGACCGTCGAGTCCATGACCGGCATCCGCATGGACCACTACCTCGAGGTCGACTTCAGCGGCTTCCAGAAGCTGATCGACGACCTCGGCGGCGTCACGGTCACCACGACCAAGGCCATCTCGGACCACGAGAGCCATCTGCATCTGACGGCCGGATCGCATGACCTCGACGGCAAGCAGGCGCTCGGCCTGGTCCGCACCCGGCACGGCGTCGGCGACGGCTCCGACCTCGGCCGCATCCAGCTCCAGCAGGCGTTCATGAAGGCCCTGGTCGACCAGGTCAAGCACATCGGGATCCTGTCCAACCCGAAAAAGTTGTACGACCTCGCCGACACCGCGACCAAGACGGTGACCACCGACTCCGACATCGGCAGTGTCACCCGCCTCGCCTCCTTCGCGAGCGGCCTCAAGGGCATCGGCTCGTCCCACATGAACATGGTGACGATGCCGGTCCAGTACGACCGTGCCGACGCCAACCGCGTCCTCGTCGACAAGGCCAAGGCCGAACTGGTCTGGAAGGCGCTGAAGGCCGACCGGCCGATCCCGAAGGCGGCCACCGAGGGAACCGCCACCGGCACCGCCAAGGGCGTCGTCAGCCCCGGCTGACCTGCGCGCGTACCTCCAGGGAATAGATCGTCGCGTCCCCCCGTTTTGGGGGATACGGCCAGTGCTGGCAGACTGGTACGTCGGCCCCGGTTCACGCATCCGCATCCAGCGGCGGCGACCCGGTGCCCTCCCGAAACTAGGAGACACCTTGAAGCGCGACATCCACCCCGAGTACGTCGAGACGCAGGTCAGCTGCACCTGTGGCGCGTCGTTCACCACCCACAGCACGATCTCCAGCGGCGCCATCCGCGCCGAGGTCTGCTCCGAGTGCCACCCGTTCTACACGGGCAAGCAGAAGATCCTCGACACCGGTGGCCGTGTGGCCCGCTTCGAGGCCCGCTTCGGCAAGGCTGCCGCTGCCAACAAGTAGCGAGCCCACAGCGCCGGTCTTCGGAGTTCCCGCACGGGGACGCCGGGACCGGCGCTTTGCGGTCCAGCCCCCTCCCCGGGCTCTCGATCCGTTAGAGCAGGGGAACCCCACGCCGTACCTACGTCCCCGAGCCCGTCATGGAGCGGGGGACAGTCCATTGGAGCCGGAGATGTTCGAGGCGGTCGAGGAACTGATCGGCGAGCACGCCGATCTGGAGAAGAAGCTCGCTGACCCGTCGGTCCACGCCGATCAGGCCAACGCGCGCAAGCTCAACAAGCGCTACGCCGAGCTGACCCCGATCGTCGCGACGTACCGCTCCTGGAAGCAGACCGGGGACGACATCGGCACGGCGAAGGAGTTCGCCGCCGCCGACCCCGACTTCGCCGCCGAGGTCAAGGACCTGGAGAAGCAGAAGGAGGAGCTCACCGAGAAGCTCCGCCTGCTGCTGGTCCCGCGCGACCCGAGCGACGACAAGGACGTCATCCTGGAGATCAAGGCGGGCGCCGGCGGCGACGAGTCCGCCCTGTTCGCCGGTGACCTGCTGCGCATGTACCTGCGCTACGCCGAGCGCGTCGGCTGGAAGACCGAGCTCATCGACGCCACCGAGTCCGAGCTCGGCGGCTACAAGGACGTCCAGGTCGCGGTGAAGACCAAGGGCGGCCAGGGTGCCACCGAGCCCGGCCAGGGTGTCTGGGCCCGGCTGAAGTACGAGGGCGGCGTGCACCGGGTGCAGCGCGTGCCCTCGACCGAGTCGCAGGGCCGCATCCACACGTCGGCCGCCGGTGTCCTGGTCACGCCCGAGGCCGAGGAGGTCGACGTCGAGATCCTCGCGAACGATCTCCGTATCGATGTCTACCGCTCCTCGGGCCCCGGCGGCCAGTCCGTCAACACGACCGACTCCGCGGTGCGCATCACGCACATTCCCACCGGAGTCGTCGCTTCCTGCCAGAACGAGAAGAGCCAGCTGCAGAACAAGGAGCAGGCGATGCGTATCCTGCGCTCCAGGCTCCTCGCGGCGGCGCAGGAGGAAGCGGAGCGGGAAGCCTCCGACGTCCGCCGCAGCCAGGTCCGCACGGTCGACCGCTCCGAGAAGATCCGTACGTACAACTTCCCGGAGAATCGCATCTCGGACCACCGCGTCGGCTTCAAGGCGTACAACTTGGACCAGGTCCTCGACGGTGAGCTCGACGCCGTCATCCAGGCCTGCGTCGACGCGGACTCGGCCGCCAAGCTCGCCAACGCGTAACAGCAAACGACAACAGCCCAGCCCCGGAGGACCAGCGTGCAGCAACATTTTGGGGGTCGACCCCCGAACCCCCGCAGCGTGCTGCTCGCGGAAGTGGCCCAGGCCACCCAGCGGCTGGCCGACGCCGGCGTGCCCTCGCCGCGCAACGACGCGGAGGAGCTCGCCGCCTTCGTGCACGGCGTGAAGCGGGGCGAGCTGCACAGCGTCAAGGACGCGGACTTCGACGCCCGCTACTGGGAGGTGACCGCGCGCCGCGAGGCCCGCGAGCCGCTCCAGCACATCACCGGGCGCGCCTACTTCCGCTACCTCGAACTCCAGGTGGGGCCGGGCGTGTTCGTCCCCCGCCCGGAGACCGAGTCGGTCGTCGGCTGGGCCATAGACGCCGTCCGCGCGATGGATGTCGTCGAACCGCTGATCGTCGACCTGTGCACGGGCTCGGGCGCCATCGCGCTCGCCCTCGCCCAGGAGGTCCCGCGCTCCCGTGTGCACGCCGTGGAGCTGTCCGAGGACGCCCTCCAGTGGACGCGCAAGAACGTCGACGGGTCCAGGGTCGACCTGCGCCAGGGAGACGCCCTCGCGGCCTTCCCCGACCTCGACGGCCAGGTGGACCTGGTGATCTCCAACCCTCCGTACATCCCGCTCACCGAATGGGAGTACGTGCAGCCGGAGGCCCGGGACTACGACCCCGAACTCGCCCTCTTCTCGGGCGAGGACGGACTCGACCTCATCCGCGGCATCGAGCGCACCGCGCACCGGCTGCTGCGTCCCGGCGGCGTCGTCGTCATCGAGCACGCCGACACCCAGGGCGGACAGGTGCCCTGGATCTTCACCGAGGAGCGGGGCTGGGCCGACGCGGCCGACCACCCGGACCTCAACAACCGGCCGCGGTTCGCGACCGCCCGCAAGGCGATGCCGTGAGCACCGCCCACGGGGCCTGGGCATGCGGCGCCGTCGTGCGCCCGCGCACCGCGACCCCCCGCACCGCGTTTCTTCGCACCCCCAGCCAGCAGTACGTGTATGAGGAGGCCCGCTAAATGGCACGGCGATACGACACCAACGACGCGACCGACCGCACCACGGGTCTGCGTGAGGCAGCGTCCGCCGTCCGCCGTGGCGAACTGGTGGTCCTCCCGACGGACACCGTCTACGGCATCGGTGCCGACGCGTTCACCTCGGAGGCCGTCGCCGACCTGCTGGACGCCAAGGGCCGGGGCCGCAACATGCCCACTCCTGTCCTCATCGGCTCCCCGAACACCCTGCACGGCCTCGTCACGGACTTCTCCGAGATGGCCTGGGAACTCGTCGACGCGTTCTGGCCGGGCGCCCTGACGCTCGTCGCCAAGCACCAGCCGTCCCTCCAGTGGGACCTGGGGGACACCCGGGGCACGGTGGCGATCCGTATGCCGCTGCACCCCGTCGCCATCGAGCTCCTCACGGAGGTCGGCCCGATGGCCGTCTCCTCCGCCAACCTCACGGGCCACCCGGCGCCGGAGGACTGCGACGCAGCGCAGAACATGCTCGGCGACTCCGTCTCGGTCTACCTGGACGGCGGCCCGACCCCGGGCAACGTGCCCTCCTCGATCGTCGACGTGACCGGCAAGGTGCCCGTGCTGCTGCGCGCGGGCGCACTGTCGGCGGAGGAGCTCCGGAAGGTCGTACCCGACCTCGAGGTGGCGAATTGACAGCCCCTGACACGGGGCGTGGATGGATAGGCGCGGGGATCACGGGGACCGGTGGTTCCCCTCAGGGGTCCTTCCGCATCCTCCACGTCAGCACCGGCAATGTGTGCCGCTCGCCGATCACCGAGCGGCTGACCCGGCATGCCCTGGCGGACCGGCTCGGCGACCCCCTGTGGGGCGGCCTCATCGTGGAGAGCGCAGGCACCTGGGGCCACGAGGGCGCGCCCATGGAGGCCAACGCCGCGACCGTCCTCACCGACTTCGGCGCCGACCCCTCCGGTTTCGTCGGGCGCGAGCTCCTCGACGACCACGTCATCCGGGCCGACCTGGTCCTGACGGCCACCCGCGACCACCGCGCCCAGGTCATCTCCATGGGCCACTCGGCGGGCCTGCGCACCTTCACCCTGAAGGAGTTCACCCGGCTGGTCCGCGCGATAGACACGGCGACGCTGCCGCCCCTCCAGGACGGCGTGATCGAACGCGCCGTCGCCCTGGTGCGGGCCGCCGCGGCCCTGCGCGGCTGGCTGCTGGCCCCGACCGCCGAGGCCGACGAGGTCTACGACCCCTACGGGGCGCCGCTGCCGTTCTTCCGCTCCATCGGGGACGAGATCAACGAGGCCCTGGACCCGGTCGTCACCGCCCTGACGGGGGTACCCGCACGGACGTGACACCGGGCGTCCCACCGGTCCCGGTTCTACATTGGACGTAAGCGTCCCCCGTAGATGTCCGGAGTCCACCATGCCGGTCGCCACCACACTCGAAGCGGATGTCCTGAGCCGCCAGGACCCCGAGCTCGCCGAGATCCTCATCGGTGAGCTGGACCGGCAGTCGACCACGCTGCAGCTGATCGCGGCCGAGAACTTCACCTCGCCGGCCGTGCTGGCCGCGCTCGGCTCGCCGCTGGCGAACAAGTACGCCGAGGGATATCCCGGCGCCCGCCACCACGGCGGCTGCGAGCTCGTCGACGTCGCCGAACGCGTCGCCGTCGACCGCGCCAAGGCCCTCTTCGGCGCCGACCACGCCAACGTCCAGTCCCACTCCGGGAGTTCGGCCGTCCTGGCCGCGTACGCCGCCCTGCTGCGCCCTGGTGACACCGTGCTGGCGATGGGCCTGCCCTTCGGCGGTCATCTGACCCACGGGTCGCCCGCGAACTTCTCCGGCCGCTGGTTCGACTTCGTCGGCTACGGCGTCGAGGCGGAATCCGGGCTCATCGACTACGAGCAGGTGCGCACCCTGGCCCGCGCCCGCCGGCCCAAGGCCATCGTCTGCGGATCGATCTCGTACCCCCGGCACATCGACTACGCGCTGTTCCGGGAGATCGCCGACGAGGTCGGCGCCTATCTCATCGCGGACGCCGCCCACCCCATCGGGCTCGTCGCGGGCGGCGCGGCGCCCAACCCGGTGCCGTACGCCGATGTCGTGTGCGCCACCACCCACAAGGTGCTCCGCGGGCCGCGCGGCGGGATGATCCTGTGCGGCGGCGAACTGGCCGAGCGCGTCGACCGGGCGGTCTTCCCGTTCACCCAGGGCGGCGCGCAGATGCACACCATCGCGGCCAAGGCAGTCGCGTTCGGCGAGGCCGCGACCCCCGCGTTCACGGCGTACGCCCATCAGGTGGTCGCCAACGCGCGCGTACTGGCCGAGGGGCTGGCCGCGGAGGGGCTCGCGATCACCACGGGCGGCACCGACACCCATCTGCTCGTCGCGGATCCGGCGCCGCTCGGTGTCGAGGGGCACACCGCGCGTGGACGGCTCGCCGCCGCCGGTATGGTCCTCGACACGTGTGCACTGCCTCACGGCGACGCCCGTGGCCTGCGGCTCGGCACCGCGGCACTGACCACGCAGGGGATGGGCGAGCCGGAGATGGCCCGGGTCGCCGCACTGTTCGCGGGGGTTCTGCGGGACGAGATCGACGGCCGGACGGCACGGGAGGAAGTGCGGGAATTGACCGGTAGATTTCCGCCTTATCCGGACTGACCGGGGGTACGCGTACCGAGCTGCACAGCCACTCGTGCAACCATCGTCGCTACCCGAAAGTCCTCAACCGTATGCGTGCATCGCTAGGGTGTGGGGCTGTGATGGCCAGCGAGATCTGTGGGGAAGCCCGTGCGTGAATACCTGCTGACGCTCTGCATCACGGCCGCGGTGACGTATCTGCTGACAGGGCCGGTACGGAAATTCGCGATCGTGGCCGGAGCCATGCCGGAAATCCGGGCGCGCGACGTGCACCGTGAACCCACGCCGAGGCTCGGCGGCATCGCGATGTTCTTCGGGCTGTGCGCCGGACTGCTGGTCGCCGACCATCTGAAGAACCTGAACGCGGTCTTCTCGAACTCCAACGAACCACGCGCCCTGCTCTCCGGGGCCGCGCTGATCTGGCTGATCGGCGTGCTGGACGACAAGTTCGAGATCGACGCCCTGATCAAGCTGGGCGGCCAGATGATCGCCGCGGGCGTGATGGTCATGCAGGGTCTGACGATCCTGTGGCTGCCGATCCCGGGCGTCGGCCTGGTCGCGCTGACCCAGTGGCAGGGCACGCTGCTGACGGTGGCGCTCGTCGTCATCACGATCAACGCGGTCAACTTCGTGGACGGTCTCGACGGACTGGCCGCCGGCATGGTGTGCATCGCGTCCGCCGCGTTCTTCCTCTACGCCTACCGGATCTGGTACTCGTACGGCATCGAGGCGGCCGCCCCGGCGACGCTGTTCGCGGCGATCCTGATGGGCATGTGCCTGGGCTTCCTGCCGCACAACATGCACCCCGCGCGGATCTTCATGGGCGACTCCGGTTCGATGCTCATCGGGCTGGTGCTGGCCGCCGGCGCCATCTCCATCACCGGGCAGATCGACCCCGACGTGATGAACCTCTTCTCCGGTTCCGAGCGCAACACCGTGCACCAGACGGTGCCGGTGTTCATCCCGCTGCTGCTGCCGCTGACGATCATCGCGATCCCGGCCGCCGACCTGGTGCTCGCCATCGTGCGGCGCACCTGGCGCGGGCAGTCGCCGTTCGCCGCCGACCGCGGGCATCTGCACCACCGCCTCCTGGAGGTCGGCCACTCGCACAGCCGGGCTGTCCTGATCATGTACTTCTGGTCGGCGCTGATCTCCTTCGGCGCCCTCGCCTACTCGGTCAACTCCGGGGCCATGTGGAGCGTGCTCGTCATCGCGGCACTCAGCGCGGTCGGTCTCGTGCTGCTCCTGCTGCCGCGCTTCACACCGCGTGCCCCGCGCTGGGCCGAACACCTCCTGCCGCCGCGCTACCGCCGCCGCAGGGCCGCCGCCGCGGCTGCCGGAGCGGCCGCCGAAGCGGGGGCGCCCGTCACCCACGAGGCGGCGGTGGCAGGCGAGCCGGACGAGGCGCGTGAGCACCGTGCGCCGGCGGCTGCCGGAGTCTCAGGAGTCAACGGAGCGACGGCAATTGGTGCCCGTCCGAGACTTCTGGACCGACGTGAGGCCGAGTCCTCGCGCTGAGCCGAAGGTAAGAATCTGACTAACGCGTGACCAAATCGTGGGGTAGTAAAGCGTCTCAATACCAGACAAGTTGGCGCTCGGAGTGCACAGACGCGCACCTTCACACTCATGTGTGACAGTCGGCACACCAGCCAGGTAAAGACCTCATCAAATAGTTTGTGATACGGTTCACGAGAACCCAGGGCAGAGCCGAAGGACCCGAGCACCACGGTCCCTTGGCGTGAGGTTCTCTCTCAGCCCGGGACTACGCTCGTCCATGACGACACGCCCCCCTTAGCAAGCGGAGTTGCCGCCATGCCGTCCAATGACGCCCGGATCCTCCTGCAGGCCGCTGTACCCACAGCTGCCGTCGGCGCGATTGCCGCCGTCGTCAGCGGTGTGGTCGCCGGCGGCAAAGGAGCGATCGGGGCGATCGTCGCGACGCTGGTCGTGATTCTCTTCATGGGGCTCGGGCTCTACGTTCTGCAGCGCGTTGCCAAATCGCTTCCGCACTTGTTCCAGGCGATGGGTCTCTTGCTCTACACGGCGCAGATTCTTCTGCTGTTCATCTTTGTCGCCGTGTTCAAGAACACTTCGCTGTTCAACCCCAAGTCCTTCGCGCTCACCCTGGTCGTCACCACCCTCGTGTGGATCGGCGCACAGGCGCGTGCCCATATGAAGGCCAAGATCCTCTATGTCGAGCCCGACTCCTCGAAGGGCGAAAAGCCCGAAAACAAGGGGCACTCGTCGTGAGGGGTAGGGCCGGGATAAGTGCACGTAGGAGATCCTGCTATCGTCCGGTGCCAACTGCGGCATCGCGGGCGCGGGCATCTGAGCTGACGCCTGCTCAATCGCGAGGCTTGATGCCCCACTGCCGCCCCCACATCCGTTACACCAGTCCAGTGCCGAACCGCGGCTGTGCGCCGCGCCGACACAACGAGGTTGCCGTACCTATGCGCCACGCTGAAGGAGCCCGCGGTGAGTGCTGACCCGACGCAGGTGCTCGCTTTCGAGACCGACTGCCACATCTTCGAGAACAACGGTTGTGGCTTCCCGGCACCCGGCCTGCACTCGTTCCTGTTCGAGCCCCTGTGGGGCGACGGGGACAGCAACTTGTACTTCAACAAGACGATGCTCCTGGCGCTGCTCGGCTCGGTTATCGTCGTCGCCTTCTTCTGGGCCGCCTTCCGCAAGCCGAAGGTCGTCCCGGGCAAGCTGCAGATGGTCGCCGAGGCCGGCTACGACTTCATCCGCCGCGGCGTCGTCTACGAGACGATCGGCAAGAAGGAAGGCGAGAAGTACGTACCGCTGGTCGTCTCGCTGTTCTTCTTCGTCTGGATGATGAACCTCTGGTCGATCATTCCGGTCGCCCAGTTCCCGGTCACGGCGATCATCTCGTACCCCGCGGTACTGGCCGGAATCGTCTACGTCGTCTGGGTGTCGCTGACGTTCAAGCGCCACGGATTCGTCGGAGCGTTCAAGAACATCAGCGGCTACGACAAGTCGCTGGGCCCGGTTCTCCCGCTGGCCATGTTCATCGAGCTGCTCTCGAACCTGATCGTCCGGCCGTTCACGCACGCGGTGCGACTCTTCGCGAACATGTTCGCCGGTCACACCCTGCTGCTGCTGTTCACGATCGCCACCTGGTACCTGCTCAACGGTCTCGGGATCGTCTACTCGGGCGTCTCGTTCATCATGGTCATCGTCATGACGGCCTTCGAGCTGTTCATCCAGGCCCTGCAGGCGTACGTGTTCGTGCTGCTGACCTGCACCTTCATCCAGGGCGCGCTGGCCGAGCACCACTGAGCGCCCGTCCTCTCCGCCCCGCAGTCGTCCGGTGGCCAACCCCCACCGGTCCGTAAAGAAAAGGAATAACTGGCATGCAGACCCTTGCCGCTGTCTCCGGCTCGCTCGGCTCGATCGGTTACGGCCTCGCGGCCATCGGCCCCGGCGTCGGCGTCGGCATCATCTTCGGTAACGGCACCCAGGCGCTCGCCCGTCAGCCTGAGGCCGCCGGTCTGATCCGCGCCAACCAGATCCTCGGCTTCGCCTTCTGTGAGGCGCTCGCCCTCATCGGTCTGGTCATGCCGTTCGTCTACGGCACCTGATCCACCCGATCAGCGACAGCCCACTAGACGAAAGGCACTGACATGAGCCACTTGCTCATTCTGGCGGCCGAGGAGAAGGAAAACCCTCTCATCCCGCCGATCCCCGAGCTTGTCATCGGCCTGCTCGCCTTCGTCATCGTCTTCGGTTTCCTGGCCTGGAAGCTTCTCCCGAACATCAACAAGGTTCTGGAGCAGCGCCGCGAGGCCATCGAGGGCGGTATCGAAAAGGCCGAGGCCGCGCAGACCGAGGCCCAGAGCGTTCTTGAGCAGTACAAGGCTCAGCTCGCCGAAGCCCGTCACGAGGCCGCGCGCCTGCGCCAGGAAGCAACGGAGCAGGGCGCCACGCTCATCGCCGAGATGCGCGCGGAAGGCCAGCGGCAGCGCGAGGAAATCGTCGCCGCCGGTCACACGCAGATCGAGGCCGACCGCAAGGCCGCCGCTCAGGCGCTGCGTCAGGACGTCGGCCACCTGGCCACCGACCTGGCCGGCAAGCTGGTCGGCGAGTCCCTCGAGGACCACGCCCGCCAGAGCCGCGTCATCGACCGTTTCCTCTCCGAGCTTGAGGAGAAGGCCGAGGCGGCTCGATGACTGCACACGGAGCGAGCCGCGAGGCAACCGCAGCCGCACGTGAGCGTCTCGACGCGCTGACGGACTCGACGTCCGTGGACGTGGCACAGCTCGCCGACGAGCTGGCCGCGGTCACCGCGCTGCTCCACCGCGAGGTGTCGCTGCGTCGGGTCCTCACCGACCCGGCGCAGCCCGGCGAGGCCAAGGCCGAGCTGGTCCAGCGCCTGCTCGGTGGCCAGGTGGGCGGCACCGCCGCCGACCTGGTGTCCGGCATGGTGCGTTCCCGCTGGTCGCAGCCCCGCGACCTGGTGGACGCCCTCGAGGAGCTCACCGCCACCGCCGACCTCACGGCGGCGCAGCGGACGGGCGCGCTCGACAACGTCGAGGACGAGCTGTTCCGCTTCGGCCGGATCGTGGCCTCGAACACCGGGCTGCGCGCCGCGCTGACCGACCGGGCCGCCACCACGGCGGCCAAGAGCGAGCTGCTGCGCAGCCTGCTCGGCGGCCGGGCCGACGTGACGACCGAGCGTCTGGTGACGCGCCTTGTGACCGCGCCTCGCGGACGTAGCCTGGAAGCGGGACTCGAGTCCCTGTCCCGGCTCGCCGCCGAGCGCCGCAACCGCATGGTCGCCGTGGTCACCTCGGCGGTGCCGCTGAGTGACGGACAGAAGCAGCGCCTCGGCGCCGCTCTGGCCAAGCTCTACGGCCGCCCGATGCACCTCAACCTCGACGTGGACCCCGATGTCCTCGGCGGGATCCGGGTGCAGGTCGGCGACGAGGTCATCAACGGTTCCCTCGCGGACCGTCTCGAGGACGCCGCCCGCCGCATGGCGAGCTAGTAATCCCATAAGCAGTAGGCAATTACGGCCCATGTTGGGCCGTGCAGAGGATTCACCTCTCATAGGGGGGAGTCCCCATCCCCCCAAGTGAAACTTCGGGCCCAACAAGGAGAGCAGGGAACCCAGATGGCGGAGCTCACGATCCGGCCGGAGGAGATCCGGGATGCGCTGGAGAACTTTGTCCAGTCGTACAAGCCGGACGCGGCCTCGCGCGAGGAGGTCGGTACGGTCACCGTCGCCGGCGACGGTATCGCCAAGATCGAGGGTCTGCCCTCGGCCATGGCGAACGAGCTGCTGAAGTTCGAGGACGGAACCCTCGGCCTCGCGCTGAACCTGGAAGAGCGCGAGATCGGTGCGGTCGTCCTCGGCGAGTTCAGCGGTATCGAAGAGGGCCAGCCGGTGCAGCGCACCGGTGAGGTGCTGTCCGTCGCCGTGGGCGAGGGTTACCTCGGCCGCGTCGTCGACCCGCTCGGCAACCCGATCGACGGCCTCGGCGAGATCGAGACGTCCGGCCGCCGCGCCCTCGAGCTGCAGGCCCCGGGCGTCATGGTCCGCAAGTCGGTGCACGAGCCGATGGAGACGGGCTACAAGGCCGTCGACGCGATGACCCCGATCGGCCGCGGCCAGCGTCAGCTGGTCATCGGCGACCGCCAGACCGGCAAGACCGCGCTGGCCGTCGACACGATCATCAACCAGCGCGACAACTGGCGCTCGGGCGACACCAAGAAGCAGGTCCGCTGCATCTACGTCGCCATCGGTCAGAAGGGTTCGACCATCGCCTCCGTGCGTGGCGCCCTCGAAGAGGCCGGCGCGCTGGAGTACACGACCATCGTCGCCGCCCCGGCGTCCGACCCGGCCGGCTTCAAGTACCTTGCGCCGTACACCGGTTCGGCCATCGGCCAGCAGTGGATGTACGAGGGCAAGCACGTCCTCATCATCTTCGACGACCTCTCGAAGCAGGCCGACGCCTACCGCGCCGTGTCCCTGCTGCTCCGCCGCCCGCCGGGGCGCGAGGCCTACCCCGGTGACGTCTTCTACCTGCACTCCCGTCTGCTGGAGCGCTGCGCGAAGCTCTCCGACGAGATGGGCGCCGGTTCGATGACGGGTCTGCCGATCGTCGAGACCAAGGCGAACGACGTGTCGGCGTTCATCCCGACCAACGTCATCTCCATCACCGACGGCCAGTGCTTCCTGGAGTCCGACCTGTTCAACGCCGGTCAGCGTCCGGCCCTGAACGTCGGTATCTCGGTCTCCCGCGTCGGTGGCTCCGCCCAGCACAAGGCGATGAAGCAGGTCTCCGGCCGACTGCGTCTGGACCTGGCCCAGTACCGCGAGCTGGAGGCGTTCGCCGCCTTCGGTTCCGACCTGGACGCCGCGTCGAAGGCGCAGCTGGAGCGCGGTCAGCGTCTGGTCGAGCTGCTCAAGCAGGCTCAGTACCAGCCGATGTCGACCGAGGACCAGGTCGTCTCCGTGTGGGCCGCCACCACCGGCAAGATGGACGACGTACCGGTCGCCGACATCCGCCGCTTCGAGAAGGAGCTCCTGGAGTACCTGCACCGCAAGGAGCAGGGCCTCATGACCTCCATCAAGGAGGGCGGCAAGATGTCGGACGACACTCTCACCGCCATCGCGGACGCCATCGTGGACTTCAAGAAGCAGTTCGAGACCTCGGACGGGAAGCTTCTCGGCGAGGACGCTCCGGCCGCCGCCAAGTGACGTAAGGAAGGGACCTGACTCATGGGAGCCCAGCTCCGGGTCTACAAGCGTCGCATCCGATCCGTCACCGCGACCAAGAAGATCACCAAGGCGATGGAGATGATCGCCGCCTCGCGCGTCGTCAAGGCGCAGCGCAAGGTGGCGGCCTCCGCGCCGTACGCGACCGAGCTCACCCGCGCGGTCACGGCGGTCGGTACCGGTTCGAACACCAAGCACCCGCTGACCACGGAGGCGGAGACGGCGACCCGTTCCGCGGTACTGCTCCTCACGAGCGACCGCGGACTGGCCGGCGCCTTCAACTCCAACGGCATCAAGGCCGCCGAGCAGCTGACGGCGCGCCTCGAGGCCGAGGGCAAGGAGGTCGACACGTACATCGTCGGCCGCCGCGGTCTGGCCCACTACAACTTCCGCGAGCGCAAGGTCGTGGAGTCGTGGTCGGGTTTCACCGACGAGCCCACCTACGCGGACGCGAAGAAGGTCGCGGGTCCGCTCATCGAGGCCATCGAGAAGGAGACGGCGGACGGCGGCGTGGACGAACTCCACATCGTCTACACCGAGTTCGTCTCGATGATGACGCAGACGGCCATCGACGGCCGACTGCTGCCGCTTCGCCTCGAAGAGGTCGCGGAAGAGGCGCCCAAGGGCGAGATCCTTCCGCTGTACGAGTTCGAGCCGTCGGCGGAGGACGTCCTTGACGCCCTCCTGCCGCGCTACGTCGAGAGCCGTATCTACAACGCGCTGCTCCAGTCGGCTGCCTCCAAGCACGCCGCCACGCGCCGCGCGATGAAGTCGGCGACCGACAACGCGGGAGACCTGATCACCTCGCTCTCCCGACTTGCCAATGCGGCCCGCCAGGCCGAAATCACCCAGGAAATCAGCGAGATCGTCGGTGGCTCCGCAGCCCTTGCCGACGCGACCGCGGGGAGTGACAAGTAATGACGACGACTTCTGAGACGGCCGTTGCCACGGGCCGCGTCGCCCGGGTCATCGGCCCGGTCGTCGACGTGGAGTTCCCCGTCGACGCGATGCCGGAGATTTACAACGCCCTTCACGTCGAGGTGGCCGACCCGGCCAACGCCGGCGAGAAGAAGACGCTGACCCTGGAAGTCGCCCAGCACCTGGGTGACGGCCTGGTCCGCACGATCTCCATGCAGCCCACCGACGGTCTGGTCCGCCAGGCCGCCGTCACCGACACCGGCGTGGGCATCACCGTCCCCGTCGGCGACTTCACCAAGGGCAAGGTGTTCAACACCCTCGGTGAGGTGCTGAACTCGGACGAGAAGTACTCGGGCGAGCGCTGGTCCATCCACCGCAAGGCCCCGCGCTTCGACGAGCTCGAGTCGAAGACCGAGATGTTCGAGACCGGCGTCAAGGTCATCGACCTTCTCACCCCGTACGTCAAGGGTGGAAAGATCGGTCTGTTCGGTGGTGCCGGTGTCGGCAAGACGGTGCTCATCCAGGAGATGATCTACCGCGTCGCCAACAACCACGACGGTGTCTCCGTGTTCGCCGGTGTCGGTGAGCGCACTCGTGAGGGCAACGACCTCATCGAGGAGATGTCCGAGTCCGGCGTCATCGACAAGACGGCGCTTGTCTTCGGCCAGATGGACGAGCCCCCGGGCACCCGTCTGCGCGTGGCCCTCGCGGGTCTGACCATGGCGGAGTACTTCCGCGATGTGCAGAAGCAGGACGTGCTGTTCTTCATCGACAACATCTTCCGCTTCACGCAGGCCGGTTCCGAGGTCTCGACCCTGCTCGGCCGTATGCCCTCCGCGGTGGGTTACCAGCCGAACCTGGCCGACGAGATGGGTCTCCTCCAGGAGCGCATCACCTCGACCCGTGGTCACTCGATCACCTCGATGCAGGCGATCTACGTCCCCGCGGACGACCTGACCGACCCGGCCCCGGCCACCACGTTCGCCCACCTCGACGCGACGACGGTTCTTTCCCGTCCGATCTCCGAGAAGGGCATCTACCCGGCCGTGGACCCGCTGGACTCCACGTCCCGCATCCTGGACCCCCGCTACATCGCGGCGGACCACTACGCGACCGCGATGCGCGTCAAGTCGGTTCTTCAGAAGTACAAGGACCTTCAGGACATCATCGCGATCCTCGGTATCGACGAGCTGGGCGAGGAGGACAAGCTCACCGTCCACCGTGCCCGTCGCGTGGAGCGCTTCCTGTCCCAGAACACCCACGTCGCCAAGCAGTTCACCGGCGTCGACGGGTCGGACGTCCCGCTGGACGAGTCGATCGTGGCCTTCAACGCGATCATCGACGGCGAGTACGACCACTTCCCGGAGCAGGCGTTCTTCCTGTGCGGTGGCATTGAGGACCTCAAGGCCAACGCCAAGGAGCTCGGCGTCTCCTGAACCTCGTGTTCTGAGTGAAGGGGCAGGACCGCGCCTCGCGGGGTGCGGTCCTTCCCCCTCCGTACGCCTACTAGACTTTGACCCAACACCCGGCAGCAACGCCGGGTGGTGACCCGAGGAGCCCACCTTGGCTGCTGAGCTGCACGTCGAGCTCGTCGCCGCGGACCGTAGTGTCTGGTCCGGCGAGGCCACCCTGGTCGTCGCGCGTACCACGTCCGGCGACATCGGCGTCATGCCCGGTCACCAGCCGCTGCTCGGTGTGCTGGAGTCGGGCCCGGTGACCATCCGTACGAGTGATGGTGGAACGGTCATCGCCGCGGTGCACGGCGGTTTCATCTCATTCGCTGACAACAAGCTGTCGCTGCTGGCCGAGATCGCCGAGCTGTCGGACGAGATCGATGTCCAGCGTGCGGAGCGGGCGCTCGAGCGCGCGAAGTCGGACGTCGACGCGTCCGCCGAGCGCCGCGCGGACGTCCGCCTGCGTGCGGTGGCGACCCGCTGACCATCGGTGCGACCCCAGGCCTTCAGGCGCTGGGGGCGCACTGTGTGAAGCTTTGCCTCAGCCGCGGCTGGGACCGGATCACTCCGGCCCTGGCCGCGGCTGAGGCAAATCCGGAAGTTTTTTCTTTTCCGTTACCTAGGAGACGAGGAGGTCGGTGTCGATGGTCCTCGCTCTGACTGTGTGCGGAGTACTAGTAGCGCTTGTAGTGGTGGGGCTGTTTGTCTTCGGCCTCCGCCGCCGGCTGATCCAGCGTTCCGGCGGAACGTTCGACTGCAGCCTGCGCTGGGACGTCCTCGAGAAGGGCGATCCCAGTGGCAAGGGCTGGAGCTATGGGGTCGCCCGCTACAACGGCGACCGGATCGAGTGGTACCGCGTCTTCTCGTACGCCCCCCGCCCGCGCCGCGTCCTCGAACGCTCGGCGATCGAGGTGGCCGGCCGCCGTGCCGCGGAGGGCGAGGAGGAGCTCGCGCTGCTCTCCGACGCGATCATCCTCGCCTGTGTCCATCGTGGGACGCGCCTCGAACTGGCGATGAGCGAGGACGCGCTGACCGGATTCCTCGCCTGGCTGGAGGCGGCCCCGCCCGGCCAGCGGGTGAACGTGGCCTGATCCGCCTCGCTCCTCGGCTTGCGGGACGCCTCCCGTAGCCCTGGCGTCCCGCAGTCGCGCCTCCGCGTCCGCGTCCGCACCAGGCCGTCCCCCGTCTGGCGTCCTGCCGCCCCGAGGCCCTGCGGTCGCACACCCCGAAGCCGGTTGCCCCGTGCCCGGTTGCCCGGCGCCCTGCGGCCCGGTCTCCCGCGCCTGGTTGCCCGTGCCCGGTTGCCCCGCGTCCTGTGGTCCGGTCTCCCGTGCCCGGTTGCCCGGTTGCCCGGTTGCCCGGCGTCCTGCGGTCCGGAGTCCGTCTGCCCTGCGACCCTGCAACCTCGCCCGCCCGCAGCCCCGCCCGCCTGCAGCCCCGCAGCGCCGCGTGCTGCGAGCCCGGCGTCCCCGCCCTGCGGATCCTGCGTCCCGCTGCCCACGGCTATGCGTCCGGCCCGTCCGCGGCCATGCGTCCCGCTGCCTGCGGCCGTACGTCACGCTGCCGGCGTCTCGCTGCCCCGGTGCCCCCGGCGGTCCCCGGTGTCCTGGCGCCTCCGGCGGTCTGCTGCCCCTGCCGGGTGTTCCTCGGGGGTCCAAAAAACTGTGCCGCGGGCAGACCCGGAGGTCTGCCCGCGGCGGTGGTGCGGGGTGGTGCGGGGTGGGACGGGGACTAGCTCAGGCCGCTGTTGATGGCGCCGACGAGTTCACCGTTGCTGGTGTCACCGCTGAACTCCCAGAAGAAGGCGCCGCCCAGACCCTGGCTCTTGGCCCACGACATCTTCGTTCCGATGGTGGCCGGGGTGTCGTACGACCACCAGTTGTTGCCGCAGTAGGCGTACGCCGTGCCGGCGACGAGGCCGGTGGCCGGGCAGGACGTCTTGAGGACCTTGTAGTCCTCGATGCCCTGCTCGTACGTACCGGCCGCCGGGCCGGTCGCCGTGCCGCCGGGCGCGGACTGGGTGACCCCGGTCCAGCCGCGGCCGTAGAAGCCGATGCCGATGAGCAGCTTGCTCGCGGGCACGCCCTTCGACTTGAACTTGGCGATCGCGTCGGCCGTGTCGAAGCCGGGCGTCGGGATGCCGCTGTACGAGGTGAGCGGGGAGTGCGGGGCGGTCGGACCCTGTGCGGCGAACGCGCCGAAGAAGTCGTACGACATCACGTTGTACCAGTCGACGTACTGCGAGGCGCCCGCGTAGTCCGCGGCGTCGATCTTGCCGCCGGAGGTGCCGTCGGCCGTGGTGGCCGCGGTGACCAGGTTGCCGGTGCCGAACTTGGCGCGCAGGGCCTGCATCAGGTTCTTGTAGGCCGCGGCACCGCTGGTGTCACAGGACAGACCGCAGGCGTTCGGGTACTCCCAGTCGATGTCGATGCCGTCGAAGACATCGGCCCAGCGCGGGTCCTCCACGAGGTTGTAGCAGGACTGCGCGAAGGCGGCCGGGTTGGCGGCGGCCTGGGCGAAACCGCCGGACCAGGTCCAGCCGCCGAACGACCAGAGGATCTTGATGTTCGGGTACTTGGCCTTCAGCTCGCGCAGCTGGTTGAAGTTGCCGCGCAGCGGCTGGTCCCAGGTGTCGGCGACGCCGCTGACCGACTGGTCGGCGGTGAAGGCCTTGTCGTAGTCGGCGTAGGAGTCGCCGATCGCGCACTGGCCGTTGGTGACGTTGCCGAAGGCGTAGTTGATGTGCGTGATCTTGGCGGCCGAGCCCGACGTCACCAGGTTCTTGACCTGGTAGTTGCGGCCGTAGATGCCCCACTCGGTGAAGTAGCCGAGCTTGACGGCGTTTCCGGTGGGCGGCGGGGTGGTGGTGCCACCGGTGGTGTGGACCGCGACCGCGCCGCTGACCGGTCCGGTCTGGTCGGCGGTGTCACGGGCCTGGACGGTGTACGAGTAGTCGGTGCCGGCGGTCAGACCGGTGTCCGTGTACGAGGTCGTCGTCACGGTCGCGACCTTGGTGCCGCCGCGCAGGACGTCGTAGTTCTTGACGCCCTTGTCGTCGGTGGCCGCGCTCCAGGAGAGCTTCACCGAGGTGTCGGTGATGGAGGAGGCGGTGGGGGCGCCCGCCGCGGAAGGCGGGTTGTCGCCCGGGACGGTGGTGCCGCCGTCACAACTGCCGCCGTTCAGGGTGCAGTTGGAGGGCGAGCCGGAGCCCGCGCCGTTGAAGCCGAAGGAGACGGAGGCGCCCGCGGCGAGGCTGCCGTTGTAGGACTTGTTCTTGGCGGTCCAGTGGGTGCCGGAACTGGTGACGTCCGCGTCCCAGGCCGAGGTGACGGAGGTGCCGGCGGGGAAGTCCCATTGGATCGTCCACGAACTGATCGTGGTGGTACCGGTGTTCTTGACGGTCCACTTGCCTTCGAAGCCCGTGCCCCAGTCCTGGGTCTTGGCGTACGTGGCGGTGGCGGTGTCGGCCGCGTGGGCGGGGCTCGCGAGACCGACCAGGCCGGCCAGGGGGAGCAGCAGGGTGGCGAGCCCTGCCGTAGCTCGTTGTCTGAAGCGCATTCCACGCCTCCTCGGGGGAGTTGGGGGAGGGGAGGGCGTAACTGAGCCTTCACGCCCACGGTGCCCGTGAGAATAGGAAGGTCTGGACCATAGGTCAATAGGTCTGGACCACTTGTCCATTGTTGTGCTTGATCATCAACTCCCTTGACGCTGGGGCGGGTTGATGTCCGGTTCGCACGGTCCTGGCTGTCCGGCAGGCGGATGACGTGGGCTTTCGCGTTACGTGTGCGGTCGGCCGGAGCCTCGGCGGGAACGACGAAGGGCGCCTGCGGCAGCGGGCTCGAAGGTCGTTTCGAGCCCGGCGCAGACGCCCTGGATCTGTTCGGCGTGTACGGCGTGCAGGGCCGGGAAGTCGCTCAGCGCTCCCCGCCGGGGACCCACAGCACGTCGCCCACATCCTTGTTCGCCGTGCGCGCCAGGATGAACAGGAGGTCGGAGAGCCGGTTGAGGTAGGTGGCGGTGAGCGGGTTCATCGCCTCGCCGTGCACCTCCAGCGCCGCCCAGGTGGAACGCTCGGCCCGGCGCACGACCGTGCAGGCCTGGTGGAGGAGGGCCGCGCCGGTGGTGCCGCCGGGCAGGATGAAGGAGCGGAGCTTCTCCAGCCGTTCGTTGAAGAGGTCGCAGTCCGCCTCCAGCTTGTCGACGTAGAACTGCTCCACCCGCAGCGGCGGGTACTTCGGGTCCTCGACCACCGGCGTCGACAGATCCGCACCCACGTCGAACAGGTCGTTCTGTACGCGGGTGAGGACCTGGACGACCTCCGCCTCCAGGCCGCCCAGCGCGATCGCCGTACCGATCACCGCGTTGGCCTCGTTGGCGTCGGCGTACGCCGAGATCCGCAGATCGGTCTTTGCGACCCTGCTCATGTCCCCGAGGGCGGTGGTGCCCTGGTCGCCGGTCCTGGTGTAGATGCGCGTCAGATTGACCATGGAGCCAATTTAGACGCCCCGTGCGGCCACGGGAGATGCCGTACGTCCAGCGTGTGGGTCGCGGGACGTGGAGACCTCGGCGCGAGCCGGTCCGCGGAGCGCCGGCCGGCGTGAACCCGCGAGGTGGTGGCGGTGCGGTCTCCGATGGTCGGAATCCCTCCGTCCCCGGCCGGAGAGGGGATCGCCAAGGCCGTCGTGCGGGACGTGACGGGTGTCTCACGCCCTGAGACCGTGACACGCGTTACTTACGGGTTTCCCGGCCCCTCCCGAACGCTACTCTCCGCCGAAGAGGCATACACAAGCAGCGTGTTACGCGTGTTGAGGGAGTCGGAGTGGCAGGGAAGCTCGCCGTCATCGGAGCCGGACTCATGGGGTCCGGTATTGCTCAGGTCTCCGCACAGGCGGGCTGGGACGTCGTCCTGCGCGACGTCACCGACGAGGCGTTGAACCGCGGCCTCGACGGCATCAAGGCCTCGTACGACAGGTTCGTGAGCAAGGGCAAGCTGGAAGCCGCGGACGCGGAGGCCGCGCTCGCGCGCATCACGGCGACCACCGACCTGGACGCGGCCGCCGACGCGGACATCGTCGTCGAGGCGGTCTTCGAGAAGCTCGAGGTCAAGCACGAGATCTTCCAGGCGCTCGACAAGATCGTCCGCCCGGACACCGTGCTCGCCTCCAACACCTCCGCGATCCCGATCACCAAGATCGCGGCGGCCACGGAGCGCCCGGAGCGGGTCGTCGGCGTGCACTTCTTCTCGCCGGTGCCGATGATGCAGCTCGTCGAGCTGGTCCGCGGTTACAAGACCAGCGACGAAACGCTCGCCACCGCACGGGAGTTCAGTGAGTCGGTCGGCAAGACCTGCATCGTCGTCAACCGTGACGTCGCCGGGTTCGTGACCACCCGCCTCATCTCGGCCCTCGTCGTCGAGGCGACGAAGCTGTACGAGTCGGGCGTGGCCACCGCCGAGGACATCGACCTCGCCTGCCGGCTGGGCTTCGGCCACGCCATGGGACCCCTGGCCACCGCCGATCTCACGGGCGTCGACATCCTGCTGCACGCCACCGGCAACATCTACACCGAGACCCAGGACGAGAAGTTCGCGCCGCCGGAGCTGATGCGCCGGATGGTTGACGCCGGTGACATCGGGCGCAAGAGCGGGCAGGGCTTCTACAAGCACTGAACGATCATGCGGCGACCGAAACCGGTCGCCGCACAGGGCACGGAAGCCGCATGCGCCTCTCGGGTATCACCCCATCAGGTGAATTCGGTATCGGTTCGCTTACAGACGGCAACCTCCGCGGCCCTCAGACAGTCAGACCATGCACAACATGCAGACGCGAAGACGCTGAAACAGACACACGCGGAGTTACGAGACACATTCTCGGGGAGCGCATATGTACATCAGGGGCGACCACGCCGAGCTGGTCGTCGGGGGCCGCCTCGACGTACGCAGCGCGGCGGACGCCCGTACGGTCCTGCACTCGGCCGTCGACGACGGAGCCGGCGATCTGGTGCTGGACCTGTCCGAGCTGGACTCCTGGGATGCCACCGGGCTCGGTGTCATCATGGGGGCCCACCGACGCGCCGGGCGGTGCGGCCGACGGCTCGTACTGCGCGGCGTACCACCACAGATGCAGCGCTTGCTGGTGGCCACCCGGCTGCACCGGATCCTGGCGATCGAGGGTGGTATCGGGGTCGAGTCACTGCCCCGGGTGTGACCTGAGCGCGCGCCCCGCTCGCTCCGCGTGTGTGCGACCGCGTACGCGCCCCGCTCGCTCCGCGTGTGGAGCGCGTACGTGCCCTGACCGGCGCACGAAGCGCACCACGTGCACAATCCTCACGAAGCTGTGACGGTTCGGACGGCGCGGTACCCCGCCTGTTCGTAGATACTGTGCGAAGGTTTAGGGTTCGGCTGCCCGCCGACCGAAACCCTACGAGCGGGCACCGGACCAGAAGCGACAGAGCGGTGTGCAGCCAGGCCGGGAGGGCATCGGCACACGACGCTTTTGGGGGGCTTGGAACATGGACCCGATCAACCGGGGATCCGAAGAGTACGGCCATGAGGACGACGGCCAGGCACCTCGCCCGCGCCCGCCGCGCGACCCTCTCGCAACCGACCTGGGCCAGCACAAACCCGTGGTCGTCCGCACGGTCCGTCTCGTCGCGGGCGAATTTCTGCTCACCGTCAACCCCGTCGACGGCAGCGAGATCGAGAACTGCCCGCCGCACGAGCGACCGCAGCCGCCGGTCAAGCACGGCGCCGCCGAACGCGCCGAGCTGGACCGCGCGGCCCGGCCGCCCGTTCCGCCCGGCCCGGCACAGCCCCGGCTGCCGCTCCTGGAGCGCGAGGAGGAGCGCGAGCAGCTCGTACGCCTCCTCGCGCGCGGGCGCTCGGTGCGACTGACCGGTCCTTCGGGATCGGGCCGTACCGTCCTGCTGGACGCCGTCGCCGACGACTGCGCGGACCTCGCCCCCGACGGCGTCGTCCGCCTCTCCGGCTACCGGCGCACGGCGAGCGACCTGCTCCACGACCTCTTCGCCGCCGTCTACGAAGCCCCGCTGCACCGACCGGACCGCGAGGAACTGCTCCGGCTCGTCCACGAGATCGGCGCGGTCGTCGTCCTCGACGACGTGGAGATCGGCGGCAGCGCCCTCGACGTGCTGCTCGACGCCACCCCCGAGTGCGCCTTCGTGATCGCCGCCACCCCCGACATACCGGCCCCGTCCGCCCACGCGCTCCTCGAAGAGGTCGTCCTCGGCGGCCTCGACCGCAGCGGCGGTCTCGAACTGCTGGAGCGCGCCGTCGGACGGGTCCTGACCGAGGACGAGTCGAACTGGGCGGGCGACCTCTGGTTCGAGTCCGAGGGACTCCCCCTGCGCTTCATACAGGCCGGCGCCCTGCTGCGGCAGCGCGACCGGCTGCAGGCCGGCGAGGACGCCTTCGACGACTACGGCGTCTTCCAGGAGGCCCCGGCCGACGCGCCCTTCGAGATCGGCGACGGCCACGACGTACCGCTGCCCTCCCTCGCCGAAGGCGCCGCGCCCGCCGCGCTGCTCGCCTCCCGGCTGAGCGAATCGGCGCGCAGCACCCTGCGCTTCGCCGTCGCGCTCGACGGCGAGGTGCCCCACCAGGCCCATCTGCCCGCACTCGTGGGCGACACGCACGCCGACGCGGCGCTCGCCGAACTCGCGGGCAGCGCGCTGGTCTCCCCGGTCGGCTCCCGCTACCGGCTCGCCGCCGGGGTGCAGGCGCAGCTGGAGGCCTCCGGATACGCGGACACCCTCCAGGAGCGCGCGCTCGCCGCCGCCCAGCACTACGCCTGGTGGGCCGGACACCCCTCGGTCACCCCGGAGCGGGTCTGCGCCGAGGCCGACGCGCTGCTCGCCGCGCTCGACGTGCTCGTCCCGGTCACCACCGTCCCCGAGGACGAGGAGGACGAGAGCGTCTCCGTCCAGCTCGCCCGCACGGCCGCGCCCGCTTTCGCGGCGGGGCTGCACTGGAGCGCCTGGGAACGCGCCCTGCGCTTCGGCGTCGAGGCCTCCGAGCTGGCCGAGGACGTCGGGGAACAGGCCTATTTCCACCATGAGCTGGGCGTCCTCGCGCTCTGCGGCCAGCAGTTGGACCGGGCCCGCGCCGAGCTGGAGGCCTCCGTCGGCATGCGCGGTGCGCTCGACAAGCGCGGCACCACAGTCGGCCGCCGCGCCCTCGCACTGGTCGCCGACCGCTCCGGAACCCTGCAGATCACCGCCGGGCGCACTCCGGCGGGCGAAGAGGTGCCCGACGCGCGTCACGACGAGTCGATGTCGCCTCCCGGCGGTGTACCGGCCGCCTTCTCCCGGACCGACCCGTCCGGCGACACCGTGACGGTGCTCGCCCGTCCGGCCGGCCCCGGCACCTTCGCTGCCAAGCGGCAGGGCGTCGCGGGGCGGCTGGTCGCCGGCACCAGGCGCAACCTGGTGGCCGCGGGAGCGGGCGCGCTCCTCGTCGCCGTCCTCGGCACCGTGGTGACCCTCGGCGCGACCTCGGACCACAGCAACGACACTCCCTCCGAGAAGGTGGGCGTCAACCCGTCGGCCACGCCGGGCAGCCAGGACGACAGCCTGGGCGCGGACAAGGCGAAGAAGGGTGACGACTCCGCTCCCAGCGCGGTGGCCAAGCCCACCGACCCGGGGCCCGACGGCACCTACGGCACCTCGGACGATCCGACGCCCCCGGCCACGGCCACGACCGGCCATCAGCCCTCCGACGAGCCGAGCGGGACGCACACGACCTCGGGCAAGCCCTCGAAGTCGCCGTCCGCGTCGCCCTCGAAGTCGTCCACGGTCAAGCCGTCGCCGACCGGTACGAAGCCGAGCGGTTGGCCGTCGCCGTCCGGTACGAAGCCGAGCGGTTCGGCGTCGCCGTCCGCGTCGCCCTCGACCGGCACGCCGACGGCTCCCTCCACCTCGGTCTCCGCGAGCGGTCCCGTGTCGAGCAGCGCGCCGGCGAGCACCTCGGTCGGCGTGCCGGCCGGCAGCGTGCCGGTGAGCACCGGCGTCGCCGCGTCGCCGAGCGGCGCGGTGATCTGACCGTACGGAAAGGGAGAGGGCCGGGTCCGACATCGGACCCGGCCCTCTCCCGTATACGAAACCGGGGGGTCAGAACAACCGCAGCTTGTCGTCCTCGATGCCGCGCAGGGCGTCGTAGTCCAGGACCGTGCAGCCGATGCCGCGGTCGGTGGCGAGGACGCGGGCCTGCGGCTTGATCTCCTGGGCGGCGAAGATGCCGCGGACCGGCGCGAGGTGCGGGTCGCGGTTCAACAGCTCCAGGTAGCGCGTGAGTTGCTCCACGCCGTCGATCTCGCCGCGGCGCTTGATCTCCACGGCGACGGTCCGCCCCTCGGCGTCCCGGCACAGGATGTCGACCGGGCCGATGGCCGTCATGTACTCACGGCGGATGAGCGAGTAGCCCTCGCCGAGGGTCTCGATGCGGTCGGCGAGCAGCTCCTGAAGGTGCGCTTCCACGCCGTCCTTGATCAGGCCGGGGTCCACGCCGAGCTCGTGAGAGGAGTCGTGGAGGATTTCCTCCATCGTGATGATGAGCTTCTCGCCCGCCTTGTTGATGACGGTCCAGGTGCCTTCGTCGTCGCCTGACCCCTCCTTCAGTGTGCAGGGCGGCGACATCCAGTTGAGGGGCTTGTAGGCCCGGTCGTCCGCGTGGATCGAGACGCTGCCGTCCGCCTTCACGAGGATCAGGCGGGGAGCCGACGGGAGATGGGCGGTGAGCCGGCCCGCGTAGTCCACGGAGCAGCGGGCAATGACGAGACGCATGGTCGGCAACGCTACTCGACCGGCGGTGGTGCACGCGATTCTCCCACCCGTCTCCCGCGATCACCCCCGACGGAGAATCCACGGTTCGCCCTTTTTGTTCTCCGGGCTCCGGTCGCGGCGCCCGACCGGCGTTCGTGCGGGTCACCCCATTGATCCTGAAGGTTCCCTGTTCGACCGTGGCTGATTGTCGGCCTAGTGGGCGTTCGCTATGTGCGCATTCTCCTGGTGCCGTTACCTGGCGATGCTTACCGTATGAACGGGAGGTCGCGATGCATGTACTCAGCGTGTTCGATATTGCGACCCCCGTCCCTGTCCGGCAACCCCTGAGGTATAGGGGTGCGAGAGGAGAACCCATGTCGCTCGACGTCTCACCGGCCCTACTCCAACAGGCCGAGCGAGGCGAGGTCGACGAAGCTGACTTCGTCGACTGCGTCCGGACCTCCCTGCCCTACGCGTGGGAGATGATCAGCTCCCTGGTGGCCCAGCTGAAGGTGGACGGTGGAAAGTTCGCCGACAACCAGACGCCTCCGCCGGACGAGCAGGCACGTGGCCAGCTGCTGCGTGCGCTCGCGAGTGACGCGATACGCGGCGCGCTGCAGCGGCACTTCGGAGTGCGGCTGGCCTTCCAGAACTGCCACCGGGTGGCGGTGTTCCCACTGGACGACTCGGTGGGCGACACACTGGCACGCTTCACCTCGGTCCGCAGTCAGCTGCTCAACCAGTCCCCGGAGTTCAGGGACTGCTGACGCACTGAGCCGCATTGCTTGCCGCTCCGTACGCGGGAGGTGCATTGGTACCGGGGCGGCAAGCTCCCCGCAGCTCCGGCCCACCCGGCCGGACCGCGTGCGGTCACCGCAGATGGGGCAGCACCTCGGTCCCGAGCCGTCGTACGTTCTCCTCGGTCGCCGCCAGATCGCCCGATCCCTCGACGAGCAGGGCGAAACGCGTGATGCCGGTCCGTTCCGAGGTCGCCGCGAGCCGGTCCGCGCACAGTCGAGGGGTGCCCACCGGGTGCAGCCCGCAGAGCAGTTCGGTGTACGCCACCGGGTCCCGCATCGAGCGGGCGCGGCCGTCGACCGTCACATGCGCGTCCAAGCCCTGCTTCAGCCAGCCAGGCATCGCCTTGACGAGTGTCTCGACGGCGTCGGTGCGGCGGTCCGCGATCTGGCAGACGCCGGCGGAGACATGGGCGGCCATGAGGATCTCGTCCGACGGGCGGCCCGCCGCGCGGGCGTGCTGCCGCCACAGTGCCACCATTTCGGCCTTCTCCTCGTCCCCGACGTGCATGCCGAGGAGCATCGGCAGTCCGCGCTCGGCGGCGAGCCGAACGCTCGACGGCGAGGTGCACGCGACGACGACCTCGGGGCCCGGAGCGCCGCTCAGCGCCTCCGACGGGCGTGGCACGACGGGGACTTCGCGGAACGAGAAGCGCTCGGAGGTGCCGGCGACGGACGGCTCGCGCAGCCAGCGGACCAGCAGATCGAGTGACTCCGGGAACCCTTGCTCGTACGCCGCGAGGCCCCCGCCGAAGACTTCCAGGTCGACCCAGGGGCCGCCGCGGCCGACACCCAGCGAGAACCGCCCGCCGGACGTCAGGTGCAGCAGCGCGGCCTGCTCGCCGAGCGCCACGGGATGGACGGTGGGCAGCACGCTGACCGCCGTGCCGATCCGGATACGGTGGGTGCGGCCGAGCAGATATGCGGCGAGCGTGATGGCCGACGGGCATGTCCCGTACGGCACGAAGTGGTGCTCGGCCAGCCAGACCGCGTCGAGCCCGGCCTCCTCGGCGACCTCGGCCGACCGCGCCGCGCGGTGCAGGGCCTCTCCCTGGCCCTGGCCAGGGAACTGGGCGGCCAGTACAAAGCTTCCAACGTGCATCGAACTTCCTGCTTCCTCGGCTCCGACACGGAGCTCCCCCACCCGGCATAACCGCGTGACACGTGCCGAAGACACGGCCTTGCGGAGAGATTTGCGGATTGTCTGGGAATTGGGCTGTCCGATGGGGGATCTGTGCGGGTTGGCGGGGTACGCCTACCCCCGTGCGTGCCGCGTAGGCTGGAGTTGGCCCCTGCTCCCTGTACAGCTCCGTGAGGTGTCCCTTGTCCCCGCGTCGCAACCGTCCGAAGGACGCCGGCTCGTCCGGCAGGAGCCCGGAGGAGGACTCGTCGGACCGTTACGGCGGCTGGCAGTCCACGGAGAGCTGGCGGGGCGAGGAGTGGAGCGTGCGCCATGTGGCGGGCGCGAGCGCGCAGGGCAAGACCTACCGCTGCCCCGGCTGCGACCAGTTGATCCCGTCCGGGGTTCCGCACGTGGTGGCCTGGCCGGAGCACTCGGGCGTCGACGAGCGGCGGCACTGGCACAAGGCCTGCTGGAACGCGAAGGACCGCCGCACCTCGCGGGTGCAGCGGTCTCGTAACGCGCCCAGGTTCTAGGCGACTTCGGACGGTCCGGACTCAAGCCGTCCGGTCTCGGGCTGTCCGGTGTCAGGTCGTCCGGCCCCGGGCTGTCCGGCCCCGGGCCGTCCGGTGGGCGCGGTCGTCACACGTCCCGGCGCTCAAGGAGCACGAAGGCGCCGACGATCGCCGCCGCCGTCACTCCGGCGAGCAGGCCGAGCTGCGCGCCGCCGTGGCCGTTCTCGCTGCCCAGCCGGAAGATCTTGGCGAGGGCGTTGGGGGCGTTGTACTCCTGCATCTTCTCGCCGATCGTCCGCAGGCTCTCGGACATCATCAGGAACGCGGGCATGATCGCGGGCAGCAGCACGACACCGAGCATCGTGGTGATCGCGCCGGCCGAGTGACGCAGCATCGAGCCCACCGCGAGCGCGAGCACGCCGAGCAGCGAGACGTACAGCGCGCCCATCAGGACGGTGCCGCCCCACGGGACGTCGGAGCCGTCGCTGTGCATTCCCGCGGTGAACAGGCCGACCAGCCCGATCGCGAAGGCCGAGACGGCGAACGCGACCGCGAAGAAGATGATCAGCTTCGCGGCGAGCACCCGGTGCCGCTGCGGCGAGGCCGTGAACGTCGTACGGATCATGCCCGTGCCGTACTCGGACGAGACCACCAGCACGCCCAGCGTGAGCAGGCAGATCTGTCCGAGCATCAGCCCGAAGAACGCGGTGATCGTGTACGGAACGTCCTGGAAGTCCTCGTTCGTGGTCTGCGCGGCGACCAGGAAGCCGATGCCGACCACCAGAAGCAGGAAGATGCCGAGCGTCCACATCGTGGAGCGCACCGACTTGATCTTCGTCCACTCGGAGTTGAGCGCGTGCCCGAGGTGGGTGCGGGTCACGGGGATCGGCGAGGTGTACGAAGTGCCGGGCGCCGTCTGCCAGTCGGGGGCAGCGGCGGCCTGCTGCGGCATCGGGGGCTGGGGCGTGCTCATCGGGCGTCCTCGGGCTTGGTCAGGTCGGCGGCAGGCGCGGGTGCGGGCGTGGGCTCGGATGCGGGCGCCGACGCGGGGGCAGTGGGCGCCGGGGCGCTCGCGGGGGCCTGGGCGTACGGGTTGGCGTCCGGGGCGCCGGGGGCGGCCGGAGCGCCGTACGGCCCGGGACCGCCCGCGCCGGGGGCGACGGGAGCGCCGTACGGCCCGGTCTGCGGCATCGCGAAGGGCTGCCCGCCCTGCTGGGGCGGCGGCGGCGCGTACCAGCCGGGCTGGCCCTGGCCCGCCACCGGCATCTGCGGCGGCGGCATGGCGCCCGGCGGCAGCTGCTGCTGGAGCCCGGCCTTCTGGTCGATGGTCGAGCGGTAGTCGACGGCGCCCTGCGTCATCCGCATGTACGCCTCCTCCAGCGAGGCCTGGTGCGGCGACAGCTCCCACAGCCGGACGTCGGACGAGTGCGCGAGGTCGCTGATGCGGGGGAGCGGCAGCCCGGTGACGCGCAGCGCGCCGTCCTGCTCGGGCAGCACCTGGCCGCCCGCCTCGGTCAGCGCGGCGGTCAGCTTCTCGCGCTGCTGCGGCTCGGTGTCGGGGGTGCGCACCCGGGCGAAGTCGGCCGAGTTGTGCGAGATGAAGTCCTTGATGTTCTGGTCGGCGAGCAGCTGGCCGCGGCCGATCACGATGAGGTGGTCGGCGGTCAGCGCCATCTCGCTCATGAGGTGCGAGGAGACGAAGACCGTACGGCCCTCCGCCGCGAGGGACTTCATCAGGTTGCGCACCCAGAGGATGCCCTCGGGGTCGAGACCGTTGACCGGCTCGTCGAAGAGCAGCACCTGGGGGTCGCCGAGGAGCGCGGCGGCGATGCCGAGCCGCTGGCCCATACCGAGCGAGAAGCCCTTGGAGCGCTTTCTGGCCACGTCCTGCAGACCGACGACGCCGAGCACCTCGTCCACGCGGCGGGCCGGGATGCCCGACAGCTGGGCCAGGCACAGCAGGTGGTTGCGGGCGTGCCGGCCACCGTGCACGGCCTTGGCGTCGAGGAGCGCGCCGACCTGGCGGGGGGCGTTCGGCAGCTTGCGGTAGGGGAAGCCGCCGATCGTCACCTGCCCGGAGGAGGGGTTGTCGAGGCCGAGGATCATGCGCATCGTCGTCGACTTGCCCGAGCCGTTGGGCCCGAGGAAACCGGTGACGGCACCCGGCCGGACCTGGAAGGAAAGGTTGTACACGGCCGTCTTCGCGCCGTAGCGCTTAGTCAGGCCGACTGCCTCGATCATTCTCCGCACCCATCGAAAGGTTCAGGACGTCGGGGCGCACGCCCCCGTAAGGCTTAGGAGGATATCCGGGCGCAGCTGGTTCCACTCAAGAGAAAGTAAAGTCATGCCCATCGGCCGGTGAAAGATCCAGTAGAGGGCAAGTTTTCGTACGGGTGTCCTGTCAGGTACCCGCCTTCCCTGGTCGGGCGGGAAAAGGGAATCCGCGCGCGTCCGGCCGACGGGGAATTTCAGGGCCGGTCCGGCAGGGAATGGTCCAGCGGCGGCAGGTCGTCGTACAGCCGTAGTTCGGCCGATTCGTCGAGGTACGGCAGAAAGTCGGTCTGCGGCAGCACCCAGCCCTCCTCGCCGAAGATCAGCGTGCCCGCCTCGCGCAGCGACCGTTCGGCCCCCGCCCGGCGGACCCAGGCCGCCGGGTCGGGCCCGAGCAGGTCGCGCAGGCGCGCGGAGCCGGCGAGCAGGGCCCGGAGCAGCTCGGACTGGTCGCCGCCGCCGCGGCGGGGCCGCCCGGTCTCCGGCTCGGCGAGCACGCCGTGCGCGCTGAAGTAGATGTACGCGCCGCCGAGCCGTTCCCCGGAGGGCATCGTCATCGCGAACTCGTCGCCGGGGAGTATCGCCCGCCGGTAGTCCGGGAACTCGGTGTCGTCGACGGCCTTGAGCTGCGTCGAGTCGAGCCAGGTCACCACGAGCGTCGTCTCGGCGGTCCGGTCCACGTACGGCGTCCCGGCCACGTAACCCGCCGGGCTGATGTGCCCGGAGCAGCCCACGCCGACTCCGCGCACCCGCACCGGAATCATGGGCACCGTCGCCGGGATGCCGAGCCGGGTCAGCTTGTGGGCGACCTGCCCGGGGGAGGCGTTCGAGCCGACGGCGATGACCGGGTGGCGCAGCCCGGTGCCCACCTGGCCCAGGTCGGCGAGGGCTTCGTCCAGCCGCTGCTGCTCCTGGCGCTCCTCCACGTACCACTCGCCGAGCCGCAGCGGCCGCACGTCCAGCTGGAGCAGCTCGCCGCCGGTGAGCAGGGCCGGCTCGGTGGTGGGCCGGCCGGGATAGGTGAGGGGCTTCTTCGCGGGCACGTCGTCCAGGCCCAGCGCCTCGAGGCTTCGGTCCTTCGTCGTCACGGTGACGCCCTTCGGGGGTGGTGTCGCGCGCATACGGGCACAGCCTTTCACGCGAGATGTGCCCGGGCCTTCACGCCAGATGTACCCGTCGTGGGGCCCGGTCTCTCCGGTCGGGCGGGGTTGGCCTGAACCGACACCGGGAATGATGCCGTCCCAATTGTACGAGTGGGGGCGAAGTCGGCTACGGGGAAAGCGAGTTGAGGCCGATGAGGCAAGAAGTGCGACGAGCGGGGCGATCGGGGCGGGGGTCGGCGCATCCGCGCTTTCGTACGTCCGTTCGCTGGTGGATCGCGGGACGCACCGTCCATGCCCTGCTGCTGATGGCACTGGGCGCGCTGGCCGGACTCTCGGTGGTCGTGGCGACGGCGTGGACACTGACCGAGAACTCGCCGCGTTCGATGGCGGACCGGTTCTCGGACGAGGAGCGCCTCCTCGACCTCAGCCTGGCTGTGCTGCGGGCCTGCGTCGGCACCGACAACCTCGAACCCGAACCGGACAGCACCGCTCACCAGCTGCTCGCCACGCTCGCCTCCGTGACCGGCGCGCTGGCGCCGGCGGTGCTGCTCGGCATCGTCCTGATCAAGCTGTTCGCGCTGCGGCCGTTCGTCTGGCGGCAGCGGGCCAGCATCTCGCACGCCTGGACCGCCGACTTCCCGGGCTACGCGCGACGGAACGCGGACGGCGACGACGCCGTCATCGCCGTCCGTTTCTACAACCGCTTCGACAATCTGTCGGTCGTCGACCTGCGGGCCCGCGCCCATCTGCGCTATCTGGAGCGCTCCCCGCACGACGGCAGTCTCGTCATCTACAAGCAGTGGCTGAAGGTCCTGGACGCGAACGGCGAGCCGGCCGACGAGAGGAGCTGGCTCGCGGTCGAACGGGGGGCACCCTTCACGGTCTGGATACCGGTCGAGGCGCCGGTGGCCGAACTGCCGTTCCGCAGGATTCAGGGCAAGGAGCTGTCGGGCTCGTCGGGGGTGAAGCTTCTCGTCCGGCTCACCGCGCGGACCGTCGGGCTCGGTACCGAGGTCGCGGACGAGCGCTGGTTCGACCTGGAGGCCGGGGACTTCGAGCTGGGCCGTTTCGTGCCGCTCCAGCCGGACCTCGACAAGGACGTGTGGCACTGGGAGGGGTGGTCCGACTTCGACGGGCTGATCCGCCCGAGTCCGAACGGCGACGAGCCTCCTGAGCCCTCCTGAGTCCCGGGGTCCTCGGCTCGACTCCGGTGCCCAGCCCGTCCGTGACCGGGTTGCCCGCCCGTCCGTGACCGGCGGGGGTGACCCGCCCGTCGTCCCCGGCCCGGGAGCCCTCCGTACGAAGCCTTACGCGTCCCTCTTCTTGAGCAACGCGTAGCCGCCGATCAGGGCCGCGGCCACCCACAGCACCATGATGCCGAGGCCGCCCCAGGGTCCGTAGGGGGTGTCGTCGAGGGGCGTCACCACCTGGAGGATCCTGCTGCCGGCCTGGTCGGGGAGGTATCGGCCGACCTTCTTGGTCGCGGACACGGCGCCCAGGATGTTGGAGATCAGGAAGAAGAACGGCATCAGGATGCCGAGCGAGAGCATCGGACTGCGCAGCATCGCCGCGACGCCCATCGAGAACACGGCGATGAGCGTCATGTAGAGGCCCCCGCCGATCACCGCGCGCAGCACGCCCGGATCGCTGATCGACGCCCTGTGCGTGCCGAGTGCGGCCTGGCCCACGAAGAACGTGATGAAGCTGGTGATCAGGCCGACGACGAGGGCGAGTCCGGCCGCCACCGCGATCTTGCTGAAGAGGAACGTGCCGCGCTGCGGGACCGCCGCGAGCGAGGTGCGGATCATGCCGGTGCTGTACTCGTTGCCGACGACGAGCACCCCGAACACGATCATCGCGAGCTGGCCGAGGCCCATGCCCGCGAAGCTGATGCGCGTCGGGTCGAAGGTGAGCCGGTCCCTCGCGCTCAACTTGTCCCACTGGTTGTTGGAGAGGAGCGAGATGAGGATGCCCAGGGCGATCGTGACGACCGCCGCGAGACTCAGCGTCCACACCGTGGACGACACGGACCGGATCTTGGTCCACTCGGACTTGAGGACCTGGGTGGCCGCCATCGTCAGGCCTTCTTCCAGTCGCCGCCCCATTGCGGGGCGGGGGACGGGCTCGGCGGGCTCGGCGGGCTCGGCGGTGTCGACGAGATCTGCGGACCCGGCGCGTCGGTGTGCGCGTGGTACTCCACCGACTCCGCGGTCAGCTGCATGAACGCCTCCTCCAGGGAGGCCTGCTGAGGGCTCAGCTCATGCAGCACGATCTGGTGCTGCGCGGCCAGCTCACCGATGTGCTCCGGCTTCCCGTCGTCCACTTCGAGGGCGCCGCTGCCCGTCCGGACGACGGTGATTCCCGAGCCCTGCAGTACGTCGAGCAGCCGCTCGCGCTGCGGGGAGCGGATCCGGACGTACGAGCGCGAGTTCTGCTGGATGAAGTCGGCCATCGAGGTGTCGGCGAGCAGCCTGCCCTGGCCGATGACGACGAGGTGGTCGGCGGTCAGCGCCATCTCGCTCATGAGGTGCGAGGAGACGAAGACCGTACGGCCCTGTACGGCGAGGGACTTCATCAGGTTGCGGATCCAGTGGATGCCCTCGGGGTCGAGGCCGTTGACCGGCTCGTCGAACATCAGGATCCGCGGGTCGCCGAGAAGGGCGCCCGCGATGCCGAGCCGCTGGCCCATGCCCAGCGAGAACCCCTTCGCCTTCTTCCGCGCGACCGTGGTGAGACCGACGGTGTCGAGGACCTCGTGCACACGCGCCCTCGGGATGCCGTTGCTCTGGGCGAGGCAGAGGAGATGGTTGAAGGCGCTGCGGCCGCCGTGCATGGCCTGGGCGTCCAGCAGGGCGCCGATGTACTTCAGGGGGTCCTTGAGATGGTCGTAGTGCTGTCCGTCGATCCGTACGTCGCCCGCGGTGGGGCGGTCGAGCCCGAGCATCATCCGCATCGTCGTGGACTTCCCGGCACCGTTGGGACCGAGGAAGCCGGTCACGATGCCCGGTCTGACGGAGAAGGTGAGGTTGTTGACCGCCACCTTCTCGCCGTACCGCTTGGTCAGCCCCTCGAGCTCGATCATGCGGCCACGCTAAGACGGCCCCAGGGGGCCTGCCACTTGAGCCATGACCCCCTCGCGCGCACGACAAGGCCCGCGCCCTCGGCAGAGGGAACGGGCCCTGGTGTCGTGCTGTGCGGTTACCGGAACTGCTGTGCAGTCACCGGGACTGCTGTGCCGGAACCCCGCGGGAGATCGGCTCGTCCTCGGCCGGTCCGGTGGCGGCGGCCACCGCGGCGCCCGTGAGCGTCGCGAGCATCTCGCGGACGTTCGTGAGCTGCGCGTTGATCGAGTCGCGGCGGTTGGTGAGGGCGGCCAGCTCGCGCTCGGATTCCGAGCGGATGCGGTCGGCCTTGGCGTTCGCGTCGGCCACGATGTCCTCGGCCTGGCGCTGAGCCGTCTCCACCGTCTGGCGGGCGCGGCGCTCGGCGTCCGTGCGCAGCTTCTCGGCCTCCAGGCGGAGCTGCTCCGCGCGGTGCTCGATCTCCGCGAGGCGCTTCTCGGCCTTGGCCTGCCTCGACGCCAGGTCGCGCTCGGACTGCTCGCGGCGCTTGGCCAGGTTCGTCTCGAAGTCGGCGGCGGCCTGGGCGGCCTTGGCACGGGTCTCCTCGAAGAGGGCGTCCGCCTCCTCGCGCTTGGACTGCGCGTCCTTCTGCGCCTCGCCGCGCAGCTGGGAGGCTTCGCTCTTGGCCTTTTCGACGATCCGGACGCCCTCGTCCTCCGCCTTGGACTTGCGGTCCGCGGCGAACGATTCTGCGTCGTTGCGCACCTGCTGAGCCGCCGACTCGGCGAGCTCGCGGTGCTGCTCGGACGCGCGACGGGCCTCCTCGCGCAGGTCCTTGGCCTCCTCCTCGGCGAGGCGGAGGATCTTCTCGACGCGCGCGCCGAGACCCGCGTACGACGGCTCGGCGTCGCTCACCTGGGCCTGGGCGTTCTGCGTTTCGAGATGGAGTTCTTCGATGCGCTTTTCGAGGGCGGTGATACGGGCCAGAGCGCTGTCACGGTCGGAGACGAGCTTCGAGATGCGTTCGTCCACCTGAGCGCGGTCGTATCCACGCCGCACAAGCTCGAAGCCGTAGGGGGAAGTGTCGCTCATGGGGTTCCTGTCGAATGAGACCGGTGAGGTGATAGGTGGAATCCTAGGGGTCAATGCGGTGTGTCATCGAGCGGATACGTGTTTGATCTGGAGAATGACACTCCTTTTGGGTGGCTAGCTGCCGGATGGCTTGCCAGAACCTGTGACAAACGTCCCACAAAGCACGGAATCAGTGCTTCCGGCTAGCTCTCCGCCGCCTTGCCACCCGAACGGGTAGCCCCGGCGGCAGCACCCGCCTTCACCCCGCCGTCCTTGCCACCTGTCGGGGCCTCGAAAGACTCCAACGCTTCCAGGACGTCCTGGACACGGGAGATCTCCACGTTGATGTCCTCACGCCGGCGGACCAGGACCTCCAGGTCGCGCTTGCCCTCCTCGACGGCGGCTTTCGCCTCCTGAATGGCCTCGGACCTGATCTTCTCGGCCTCGGCGACGAGCGAGGACTTCTTCTGCTCGGCCTCCTTGAGGAGCCCCTCGGCCTTGCGCACGGCGGCGATACGGACCTTGCTCGCCTCGGAGTTCGCCTCCGACAAAAGATCCTTGGCCTTCGCGTCGGCCTCGGCGAGCTGGTCCTCGGCGGCCTTGATGAGCGCGTCGCACCGGTCGCCCGCGTTCTTCATCGCCTCGGACGACTCACGGCGCGCCCGCTCGTGCAGGTCCTCGATCTCGGAGGTGACGCGGTCGCGCAGCTCCTCCGCGCGCTCCCGGATCGCCGTGGCGTCCCGGCGCGCGCCGATGAGCAGCTCGTCCGCGTCCGTACGGGCCCGCTCCACGAGGGTGTTGCCCTGGACGGTCGCCTCCGAGACGAGCCGCTCGGCCTCGCCCCGCGCCACACCGACCATCGTGTCGGCCTGCGACTCGGCGTCCGCCGTCGCCTTCTGCGCGCTCTGCTGAGCCTCGGAGAGCAGCTTGTCCGCCTCGGACGCCGTCTCGGAGATGAGCGTGTCGACCTGCTCGGCCGCCTCGGAGCGACGCTTGTTGGCTTCCTGACGGGCCGCGTCCAGCGTGCGCTCGGCCTCCTCGCGCGCCGACGCCGTGCGCCGCTCGGCCTCCTCCGTCGCCCGCGCCTTGAAGCGCTCGGCCTCGGTGCGGATCCGCTCGGAGTGCTGCTGCGCGGAACCGACCGCGTCGGCGGCCTCGGCGCGCAGCCGCTCCGCGTCACCGGTCGCGTCAGAGATGAGTTTCTCGGCCTTGGCCACGGACTCGGCGCGTACCCGCTCGGCCTCGGCCGCGGTCTCGATCCCGAGCCGTTCGGCCTCCGCCGTCGCTTCGGTGATGAGCGTGTCCACCTGAGCGGCCGCGTCCGAACGGATCCGGTTCGCGTCCTCCCGGGCGTCGGCACGGGTGCGCGCGGCGTCCTGGTCGGCGTTCGCGATGGAGTCCGACACCTCGGTGCGCACCCGCTGGGCGTGGTCGGCCGCGTCCGAACGCATCCGCTCCGCCTCGGCGATCGCCTCCGTGACCGTGCGCTCCGCGAGGGCGCGCGCGGCCTCCGTCTCCTCGTTCGCCTCGCGCCGCAGGCGCGCCGCGTCCTCGGACGCCCGCTCGCGCTCGGCGTACGCGTCGGTGCGGACCCGGTCCGCCTCCTCCTGAGCCTCGGTCCGCGTACGGTCCGCCACGTGCTCGGCGGCCGAGCGCAGCCCGGTGATCTCCTCCTGGGCCTGCTCGTGCAGCCCCGCCACCGCGTCCCGTACCTGCTGCGCGGTCTGCTCGGCGTTGGAGACCATCTCGGTCGCGCGCCGGTCGGCCTCCTCGACCAGCCGTACGGCCTCGGTCTGGGCCTCCTCGACGCGCTTGCGCGCGGAAGCGAGCAGTTCCTCGCTCTGCTCGCGGGCCCGCTCACGCTCCTGGTCGGCCTCCTGGCGCGCCGAACCGAGGGTCTCCTCGGCCTCGCGGCGGCGCCGGGCGGCCTCCTCCTGGGCGGCGGCCAGCGTCTCGGCACCCTCGGTCGCCAGGCGCTCGGCCGCGGCCTGCGCCTCGCTCCGCACCCGGTCGGCGCTGTCCTGGGCCTCCGACTTCAGCCGCTCGGCCTCCGCCGCGGCCTCCGAACGCAGCCGTACGGCGATGGCCTCGCCCTCGGCCCGGGACGCCGACGCGTCCCCCGCGGCCTCGTTGCGCAGCCGGTCGGCCTCCGTCTCGGCCTGCGCCTGGAGCGTACGGATCCGCTCGGCGGCCTCCGAACGCAGCCGATCGGTCTCCTCGGCGGCCTCGCGGCGGATCCCCTCGGCCTCCGCACGCGCGTCCGTCAGCGCCTGCTCGGCGGCGGTGAGACGCTCCTCGGCCTCCGTGTGCAGTCGCGCCAGTCCCTCGGCGGCCTCGGCCTGACGGGCCGCTATGGCCCGCTCGGTCTCCTCGCGCTGCCGCTCGGCGGCCCGCTCCGCGTCGGCCGCGATCGTCTCGGCCTGCTCGACGGCGTCCGTCCGGTGCTTCTCGGCCTCCGCGCGGGTCCGCTCCAGCGTCTCCTCGGCCTGCCGGCGCAGCGTCGTGGCGCGCTCGATGGCCTCGGTGCGGACCTTCTCGCTGTCGGCCGTGGCGGCCTGGCGCAGTTCGTCCGCGTCCGCCTTCGCCTTGCCGAGCAGCTCCTCGGCGGTCCGTGCGGCCTCCTCGATCTGCTGGACGGCCTCGCGCCGGGCCTCGGCGCGGATGCGCTCGCCCTCGGCGACCGCGTCCGAACGCAGCTGCTCGGCGTCACCGCGCAGCCGGCGCGCCTCCTCCTGGAGCTCGACCGTCTTGGCGCGGTATTCCTTGGTGTCGTCCTTCGCCGTGCCCTTGAGCTGTGCGGCGATGTCGTGCGCCTCGGCGCGCAGCCGGTCGGCCTCGGTCTCCGCCTCGGTGCGGATCCGCTCGGCCTCCTCGGCCGCCGCCTTCGTGGTCCTCTTGGCCTCGTCGGACGCGCGGTTGAGCACGTCCTCGGCGGTACGGGCGGCCTTGGCGAGCTGGGAGGCGGTCTCCTCGGCCGTGAGGCTGCGGGCGCTGTCCTCGGCCTCGGCGACGATCGTCTCGGCCTTCGCGCGGGCGTCCGCGACGATCTGCTCGGCCTCGGACTTGGTGGTCTCGGCCTCCTTGGTGGCCTCGCTGACCAGCCGGGCGACCTGCTCCTTGGCCGTGCGGGTGCGCTGCTCGTTGACCGACTCGGCGCCGGTGAGCGTCTTGGCCGCGGCTTCCTTGGCCTCGGCCAGAACCTTGTCCGCCTCGGCCTGCGCCTCGCGCAGCGCCGTCTCGGCGGCGCTCATCCGCTGCTCGGCGGCCCGGCTCAGCTCGGTGGCCTGGCGGCGGGCGTTGTCCGACTCGCTGGCGGTGGAGCTGCGCAGCTGCTCGGCGTGGTCGGTGGCCTCCTGGGCCTGTGTCGACGCCGCGTTCAGCAGCCGCTCGGCGTCCGTGCGGGCCCGGCGCAGCAGCGCCTCGGCCTCGGCCCGGGTCGCCTCGGCGTCGTTGGTGAGCCGCTGGCGCGCCTCGGCGGCGACCCGCTCGGCCTCCGCGCGGGCCGCGGCGAGTGCCTGCTCGGCCTCGGCACGCGACTCGTCCAGCAGACGGCGGGCCTGGGACTCGGAGCGGGCACGCAGCTGCTCCGCCCACGCCACGTTCTCGTTGACGTGCGATTCGACGGTCTGCCGGCGCTCGGCCAGCTCCTGGTCGAGCTGCTGGCGGCGGGTGACCGCCTCCTGGTGCAGTTCGGCCTGGAGCCGGGCGGCCTGCTCGGCGTGCTCCTGGAGGATGCGCTGGGTCTGCGCCCGTGCCTGGCTGATCTCGCGCTCGGCGTCGACGCGCAGCTGGTCGGCCTGCATCTGGGCATTACGGAGCATCTGCTCGGCCTGATAGCCGATGTCGGCCCCGTCGTAGGCAGGACGGGTCGCCAGACTGCGGCGCGCCTCATGCAGCTTGGCGCGCAGCACCTCGACCTGATAGCCGAGGTCCTCGGCGTGCTGGACGGCCTTCTCCCGCTCGGTCTTCAGCCGTTCCATCTCGGCCTCGAACCGAGAGAGGTGGTCGACGTCAGCCGCCGGCTCTCGCTCCTGGCGTTCGTAGCCCCGCACTGCGCGGTCCCATCCGTCCCCTGGTCGCAAGTAAATCCGAACGAGCACCGTTCTTCCGCCGAACGGGGCCCCCGGGGAATGGTGTCAGATCAACGGCGGAGCACGGGCTGCTGCCCCGACGCTCGCCCCCCGAAACCTGGACCCCGGCCCTTGGTCCCGCTCGCCGGAAGGCGCCGGGACCTCGGCCGTCCCCCGCAAAAGGCGACGGCCGACCCCAACCCTACCGGCCCAGATATACGGAGGTCAGTGCTCAGCTGACTCAACCGCCGCCGAAGTGACCAGTTCTGTCAGTACTCCGTGGCAATCCTTGGGGTGCAGGAACGTGATCCGGGACCCCATGGACCCGGTCCGGGGCTCGTCGTAGAGCACTCGGACGCCCTTGTTCCGGATGTCCGCGGCGTCACCGTCGACGTCCGCGGTGCCGAAGGCGATGTGATGCACGCCCTCACCGTTCTTGGCCAGCCACTTGCCCACGGCCGAGTCCTCGCGGGTGGGTTCGAGCAGTTGGAGGTAGGAGGCGCCGCCGTCGGACGTCTCGTTGATCTTGAGCATGGCCTCCCGGACGCCCTGCTCCTCGTTGATCTCGGAGTGGAAGACTTCGAAGCCGTACGTCGCACGGTAGAACTCGACAGTGGCGTCGAGGTCGAAACAGGCGATCCCGATGTGGTCGATTCGCGTCAGCATGGAGTCAGTGCAGCGCTCCTGGCGTGGTTACGCAACGTGCGCGCGATCACACTGCGGGCCGGATGACGGGTGGCCTACCGCTCAGTACATTCTCAGTAAACCCTCGTTCACTCCTCGGCTGTGCAAGCCGGTAAGGGGATCGCACCTCATGTCTGGAACGAACAGCAGTACCTCGGTGATCGTCGCGGGCGCCCGAACGCCCATGGGACGGTTGCTGGGCTCGCTGAAGTCCTTCTCCGGGGCCGACCTCGGAGGCTTCGCGATCAAGGCCGCCCTCGACCGTGCGGGCATCGGCGGCGACCAGGTGCAGTACGTGATCATGGGCCAGGTGCTCCAGGCCGGGGCAGGGCAGATCCCGGCACGCCAGGCCGCCGTCAAGGCGGGCATCCCGATGAGCGTCCCGGCCCTCACCATCAACAAGGTGTGTCTCTCCGGCCTCGACGCCATCGCCCTCGCGGACCAGCTGATCCGCGCCGGCGAGTTCGACATCGTCGTCGCCGGTGGCCAGGAGTCCATGACGAACGCCCCGCACCTGCTCCCGAAGTCCCGCGAAGGCTACAAGTACGGCGCGATCGAGATGCTCGACGCCATGGCGTACGACGGTCTGACGGACGCCTTCGAGGGCATCGCCATGGGCGAGTCCACGGAGAAGCACAACACCCGTCTCGGGATCCAGCGCCCGGCGCAGGACGAGATCGCCGCCCTCTCCCACCAGCGCGCGGCCGCCGCCCAGAAGAACGGCATCTTCGAGGCGGAGATCACACCCGTCGAGATCCCGCAGCGCAAGGGCGAGCCCGTCGTCTTCAGCAAGGACGAGGGCATCCGCGCCGAGACGACCGCCGAGTCGCTCGGCAAGCTGCGTCCCGCCTTCGCCAAGGACGGCACCATCACCGCCGGCACCTCCTCCCAGATCTCGGACGGCGCGGCCGCCGTGGTCGTGATGAGCAAGGCCAAGGCGCTGGAGCTGGGTCTGGAGTGGATCGCGGAGATCGGCGCGCACGGCAATGTGGCGGGGCCGGACAACTCCCTGCAGTCGCAGCCCTCGAACGCGATCCTGCACGCCCTGAAGAAGGAGGGCCTGGAGGTCGAGGACCTCGACCTGATCGAGATCAACGAGGCCTTCGCGGCCGTCGCGGTCCAGTCGATGAAGGACCTCGGGGTCTCCACGGAAAAGGTGAACGTCAACGGCGGCGCCATCGCCCTCGGTCACCCGATCGGCATGTCCGGCGCCCGGGTCGTGCTGCACCTCGCCCTCGAACTGAAGCGGCGCGGCGGCGGCGTGGGCGCGGCCGCCCTGTGCGGCGGCGGCGGTCAGGGCGATGCCCTGATCGTGCGGGTGGCCAAGGCCTGACCCGCGTTCGAACGACCGACCCCTCGTGAACGGAGCTGTGATGCAGGACGTCTCCTCGCTGGTGACCCAGGCCAGGGAAGGACGGCCGCGGGCGGTGGCCCGGCTGATCTCCCTCGTGGAGGGAGCGGCACCGCAGCTCCGTGAGGTCATGGCCGCGCTGGCCCCGCTGACCGGCAACGCGTACGTGGTGGGGCTCACCGGATCGCCCGGAGTCGGCAAGTCGACCTCGACGTCGGCGCTGGTGAAGGCCTACCGGCGGCAGGGCAAGCGGGTCGGTGTGCTGGCCGTCGACCCGTCCTCGCCGTTCTCCGGGGGCGCGCTGCTGGGCGACCGCGTCCGGATGTCCGACCACGCCTCGGACCCGGGCGTCTACATCCGCTCGATGGCGACGCGCGGCCACCTGGGCGGACTTGCCTGGTCGGCCCCCCAGGCGATCCGCGTCCTGGACGCGGCGGGCTGCGACGTGATCCTGGTGGAGACCGTCGGTGTCGGCCAGTCGGAGGTCGAGATCGCCTCCCAGGCGGACACCTCGGTGGTGCTGCTGGCCCCCGGCATGGGCGACGGCATCCAGGCGGCCAAGGCGGGAATCCTGGAGATCGGCGACGTGTACGTCGTCAACAAGGCCGACCGTGACGGCGCCGACGCCACCGCCCGCGAGCTCAACCACATGCTCAGCCTCGGTGAGTCCCGCGGTCCGGGGGACTGGCGCCCGCCGATCGTGAAGACCGTGGCCGCGCGCGGCGAGGGCATCGACGAGGTCGTCGAGGCCCTGGAGAAGCACCGGGCGTGGATGGAGGAGCACGGCGTGCTGGCCGAGCGCCGGCTCGCCCGGGCGTCCCAGGAGGTCGAGACGATCGCCGTCACCGCTTTGCGGCGGCGCATCGGCGACCTCCACGGCGACCGCCGCCTGAGCGCCCTCGCGGAGCGCATCGTCGCGGGCGAACTGGACCCCTACCGGGCCGCCGACTCCCTGATCGAGGGCCTCACGGAGGCCTGAGCGACGGCGAACCCGGCAGTGCGGGGCGCGCGCTCCGACGTGGTGTCGCGCGGTGCGGCGCCGCACCGCGCGGTGCGCTCCGGGGCCGACGCGTGGCTCTCGGCCGTCGTACGCGAAGGGCGCCCGTTCCCTCCTGGAACGGGCGCCCTTCGCGCTGCCCGCGGTGAACCGGAACCGGCCGGGCCAACCGTGTGGCGCGGAGCGCGGGGTTCGGGAAAACTCCTGGCCGACTCCCCGCGCCCGCTGTTACGTTGAGCGGCATGTTCCTCCTCCTGGCATAGGGCCCGCCCAGGCCCGCGACGCACACGCGGCACTGTGACCGCGGCGTCGCGGCACTCCGGCGACCCCTGTCCCGCCTCGCTGTTGAGGAACTCCACCCATGTCTGCGTCATCCTCGCGGCCGTCCTACGCCGCGCTCTTCCTCGTTCCCCATGCCCGCCGCACCTTCGTGGCGGCCATGACCGGCCGTCTGTCGTACGGCGTCGTCTCCCTGGCCATGATGCTCACCACCGCCCGCGCCACCGGGTCCTACGCCGTGGCCGGCACGGTCATGGCGCTGTTCGGTGCGATGAGCGTGTTCCTGTCGCCCGCGCGGGCGGCGCTGATCGACCGGTACGGCGCCCGCCGTGCCCTGATCCCCATGGCCTCGCTCTACGCGGGCCTGCTCACGGCCTTCGCGGCCACGGCCTGGCGGCCCGGCGCGCCCGTACCGGCGATCGGCGCGCTGGCGGTCGCCGCGGGCGCCTGCACTCCACCGCTCGGACCCACGATGCGCGCCGTGTGGGGCGAAGTGGTCCAGGACGAGCGGCTGTTGCAGCGCGCCTACAGCCTGGACGGTGTCGTGGAGGAGATCCTCTTCGTCTCCGGGCCGCTGCTCGTCGGCGCGGTCGTGCAGGCGGCGCCGCCTGCCGCGGCGGTCGCGTTGAGCGCCCTGCTGGTGTGGTCGGGAACCCTGGCATTCGTCCTCTCCCCGGTCGTGGCGGGGGTCCGTCCGGCCGCGGCGAAAGCGGCGCACGCCGGGCGCCGGTGGCGGGGTGGACGGGCGCTCGCCCAGCCGGTCGTCGTCGCGCTCGGCGTCGGCCTGTCGCTGGGCGCCGTCGACCTCCTGGTCATGGCGTTCGCCGGGCAACACCACCACGGCGCGGGCGTGGTGGCCTGGGTGCTCGCCGCGCTGTCGCTGGGCAGCGCGCTGGGGGGTCTGCTGAACGGCGCGGTCGACTGGCGCACGGCCCCCGGCGTACGGCTGCCGCTGCTGGCCGGCGCTCTGGGCCTCACGCTGCTCGCAGCGGGGCTCGCCCCCGGCCTCGGCGCGCTGACCGCGGCCGTCGCCTGTGCCGGCTTCTTCGTCTCCCCGGCCCTGACGACGTCCTATCTGATGGCCGACGCGGCCGCTCCGCCCGGCTTCCGCACCCAGGCCGGAGCCTGGGTCAACACCGCGGTGAACGCGGGGAGTTCAGGGGGCGCCGCCGGCGCGGGCCTGCTGGTGGGCAGGCTGTCGCTGGGGCTGTGCTTCGCGCTCTCGGGAACACTGGCCCTGGCCGCGGCCCTGGTCTGTGTACGGAACGCGAGAACCCCGCGTCCGGACGCGGACGCGGGGCGCCGTGCGGCCGGGGTCGCGCGCCCCGCCGAGACGGACGGCGCGCAACTCCCCGGCTAGTGCTACGGCTTGCCGCGCTGCCCGAGCAGGTGCTCGGCGATCGGCCGCAGCGACTTGTGCAGATCCTCCAGTGCCTCCGGTGACACCAGGTCGATGAAGTTCCGCCGTACGGACGCCACATGATGCGGCGAGACCTTCTTCATCGTCTCCATGCCGTGCTCGGTGAGGACCGCGTACAGCCCTCGCCGGTCGGACTCGCAGTTCTCACGGCGCACCAGGTCCGCGTTCTCCATGCGCGTGATCTGGTGCGAGAGACGGCTCTTGGACTGGAGGGTGGCGGACGCCAGGTCGCTCATCCGCATGCGAACGCCCTCCGACTCGGAGAGGTTCACCAGGATCTCGTAGTCGTTCATCGTCAGCCCGAACGGCTGAAGGTCCCTTTCGAGCTGGTACGTCAACAGCCTGTTGACCTCCAGGTGGGTGCGCCAGGCGCACTGCTCCGCATCGGTCAGCCAGCGCGTGGCCGTCTCGGTCTCCATAAATGAAGTCTACCTAAAATGTTGAAAGGCGAACTAGTGAGGGGTTGTGTGACCGTGTGCACGCGTTCGATGCACGTTCGATGTCACACTCCGCAGACTACCGCTCACAGCCCGAAGCGACGCTGGAGGTCCCCCAGCTGTCCGGGAAGGCGCGGTGCGCCGGCTTGCTGCCCGTGCTGACCGGGCACCCCTCCCGCGCCGGGTACTCCGGCCTGCTGCGGGACCGCCCCTGTGGCCTGCTCCGCCATCAGGATCTCGGTGGACTGGAGCAGTACCGTGCCTGCCCCCACGAACTCGAACTGGTGCTCCTCCCCGGAAGCCCCTCCGAGGCCCGTCATCGCACGTAGACCGCCCATTACGCCTGTCATGTACCCGTGGTCGTAGTGGTGGCACGGGGACGGGCAGTCGGCCCATCCGACGAGGGCCTGCGGGTCCACCCGGATCGGGGGTTCCATGAACACCACCGGACCGTTTGACGCAGCCACGAACTTGCCGGTTCCGATCAGTGTCAGAAAGCCCGGCACGATCGACTGCTTGAGCGCGAGACTTGGCTGAAAAGCGAGCAAGTTGCCCGAGCGAATGGTCAGGTTGCCTTCGTCGAGGTCGTACGAATTCACATCGAAGGCCCGGTCGGCGAGGAGCATCTTGCCCGAACCCTGTGCCACGACCCAGTCGCTCGCGTGCAGAGGCGAATGGAACGACGTACGGACAAGACGGTCAAGTCGGCCGTGCCCGATCCCGTTGAACTCCATCGATCCGTAGTAGGCGATCATCTTGCCCTTCTGCAGGAACCACTCGCTTCCCTTGAGCTCCACGCAGAAGGTGTAGTTGTTGACGTTGTCGTCGACCGGCAGCGACATCGGATCGTGGATCACCGGGCCGCCCGGGGCTCCGTACCCGCTCACAGCTTCTCCTCAGAGGCCTGGACGTACACCGAACCGCTCCCGCTCAGCTCCAGCTGGAACGCCTCGCCCGAACCGCGGCCCACCATGTCGCGCCAGCCCAGCGCCGTGGACAGCTTGTTGCGCACGTCGCCGTGGTGCGCCACGTACGCCTGCGGGTCGACGTGCACCGTCCGCTGCGGAGTGATCGGGACCTCGAAGACACCGCCGTGCGCCATGACGGCCACCGCTCCGTGGCCCTTGAGCGTGGTCGTGAAGAGCCCCTGACCCGTCACCTGGCCCCGCACCATGCCCATCACACCGCCCTGCGAGCCCAGGAACATCGTGCCCTGCTGCAGCGTCCCGTCGAAGGCCAGCAGCCGGTCCGCCTCGACGTACAACGTGTCACCCGTGAGGCTGATCACGTGGACATGGTGGCCGCCGTGCCCGAAGAGCACCGTGCCCGCGCCCTCGACGGTCATCAGGGGGGTCGCCTCGTTGGCCAGCCGGCGGCCGATCATCGACATCACACCGCCCTGCCCGCCCTGGATGTTGGGCGTGAACGACACCTCGCCCTTGTACGCGAGCATGGCGCCGCGCTGACTGAACAGCCGCTGACCCGGCATCACCGTCGCCTCGACCATCTTCGAGTTCACCTCGCGGAACGCCATGTCAGACATCCCCCGCGATCGTGTTGCGCTCACTGGGCTGGACGTAGACCAGCCCGTCGCCCTCGAAGCGCATCTGGAACGCCTCGCCGCCTCCCTCGCCGAGGAACGTGCGGAACGTCACACCGGACTGCAGCGACTGCCGCACATTGCCCTGATGCGCGATGTACGCCCCCGGATCGACCGTCAATGGGTACTGGGCACTGACCCGCAGCACCACCGCGGGCCCGTCCGACATGATCGCCGCCTGGCCGTGGCCCTCGACGGTGGTCGTGAACAGACCGTTGCCCTGGGAGGCGCCGCGCAGCCCCGTGAACGTCGTGCCCGTGCGCAGACCCGCGTCCGTGGCGAGCAGATTGCTCGACTCCACGTACAGCTTGTCCCCCTGAAGGGCCACCAGGTTGATTTCCGAGGCCCGGTCCGCGAACCAGCAGGTGCCGTGCCCCTTCACCTCCATCACCGTCATCTGCTCACCGGTGAGGCGCCGGGTCACCATCCCCCGGATCCCCTCACCACCCCCGCTCAGCTTCTTGAAGGCCATCTGACCGTCGTACGCGACCATGGAGCCGTTCTTCGCCTTCACGGCGTCCCCGGTCACGTCGACGGCCAGCACCTTGCTGCCCTGAAGTCGAAACATCGCCACTCTGTGAAGGTAGCCGCAGCGCCGTACCGCCGACAGAGCCCACGGGTGGATCCGACCCCTGAGCCGACCCCTAGGGGCCCCGGACCCGGGATCGCGTCCTTCGGATGCCACAATGTCCCGGACGCTTGTGCTTGCGTTCACAAGGTGAGCGTCCCCCCCGACAGCGAAACCCACCGAAGGTGACCCGTGGACATAAAGACCGCCACCGCACTCCGCCGGCTCCGTCTGGTCTCGGCGCCCGAAGCCGTTTCCTTCCTGCTGCTGCTCGTCTGCTCGGTGCTGAAGCGGACCACGGACTTCGATGCCGTGCCCGTCATGGGCCGGGTCCACGCCGCCCTCTTCGTCCTGTACGTGGTCCTCTGGGCGTTCGCCTGGTACCGCGCCCGGTGGAGCGTCGGCATCGCGGCCTTCTACTTCGTCCTCTCCGTCCTGCCCACCGGCGGCTTCTTCGCCGAGCGCAAGCTCAAGCGCGAGGCCGAGGACGCGGTCGTCGCCTCCCGCGCCCGCAAGGAAGGGGTCGTGAACGCATGATCGTCGCCTTCTCCGTGACGCCGCTCGGTGTCGGCGAGGACGTGGGGGAGTACGTCGCCGACGCCGTCCGCGTGGTCCGTGAGTCGGGCCTGCCCAACCGCACCGACGCGATGTTCACGTCGATCGAGGGTGAGTGGGACGAGGTGATGGCCGTCGTCAAGCGCGCCGTCGCCGTCGTCGAGGAACGCGCGCCCCGCGTCTCGGTCGTCCTCAAGGCGGACATCCGTCCCGGCGTGACGGACGGCCTCACCTCCAAGGTGGAGACGGTGGAACGGCACCTGTCGGCATGACGCCGTGCCGTTATGTCGGCATAACGGCATAACGGCATAACGGCATAACGGCGTGACTGCATGACCTCGGGGCGCGGGCCCCGCGCAGAGAACCCCGGTCCCCAGGGCCGGGGTTCTCTCATGTTCCGGCGGCGGTGACGGTGAGGGCGGTGGTGACGGGGCCGGTCGCCTGCGGCGCCACCGGCCCCGCGCGGGCGCGCAGTTCCACGCCCGCGGCCGAACGGCCGCCCCGGGGGCGAAAGACCACCCGCCCGCACGCCCCCGCACCCCTTCGGACGCGCCCCGTTCGACACGTCGTCAAAACTCCACTTATGTGTGGGTACCAGCCAGAACGATCACCGGGCACGTTCAACCACTGGAGGGCGATGTGCGGCCCGAGGGCTACGACTACGACACCTACAGTCGACTCGCCGGACCCCTGACCCAGCCGTCCGGCACGGACTACCGGGTGCGGTACACCAAGCTCCTGTCGCGGGGACCGCACCGAATACGCGCCATCGTGCTGATGACCCTCGCCCCGGTCCTCACCGGCGCGCTCCTCGTCTACCTCGTGTGGCCCACCCACTGGGTGGAGCGCGAAGGCGGCGAGCCCTGGCTGATCGCCCTCGACACCACCATGCTCGTCGCCATCGCTCTGATCGAGTTCTTCATGGTCGTCAACGTCATGAGCATCGCCCACGCGACGATGGTCGCGCGCGACCCCGTTCCCGTCGTCCCCGCGCAGGGCACCCGGGTCGCCTTCCTCACCACCTACGTTCCGGGAAAGGAACCCCTCGCCACGGTCCGCGCCACCCTCGAAGGCGCGGTGGGCATCACCCATACCGGGCGCCTCGACATCTGGCTGCTCGACGAGGGCGACGACACACAGGCCAGGGCCCTGTGCGCCGAGCTCGGGGTGAGGCACTTCACCCGCAAGGGGGTGCCCGAGTGGAACCGCCCCGAGGGAAGTCACAGGGCCAGGACCAAGCACGGCAACTACAACGCGTGGCTCTCCCTGTACGGTCACGCGTACGATTTCTTCGCCTCCGTCGACACCGACCATGTCCCGCTGCCCGGCTTTCTCGAGCGCATGATGGGCTACTTCCGGGACCCCGACGTCGCGTTCGTCGTCGGCCCCCAGGTGTACGGGAACTACGGGAACCCCGTCACCAAGGCCGCCGAGTCCCAGCAGTTCCTCTTCCACGCCCTGATCCAGCGCGCCGGCAACCGCTACGGGTCGCCCATGTTCGTCGGCACCAACAACGTCGTCCGCATCGCGGCCCTCAAGCAGATCGGCGGGCTGTACGACTCCATCACCGAGGACATGGCCACCGGGTTCGAACTGCACCGGCACCGGAACCCCCGGACGGGCCGGCACTGGCGGTCCGTCTACACACCGGACGTCCTCGCCGTCGGCGAAGGGCCCTCCTCCTGGACCGACTTCTTCACCCAGCAGACGCGCTGGTCGCGCGGCACCTACGAGACCCTGTTCAAGCAGTACTGGAAGGCGCCGTTCACCATGCCTTTCGGCCGGCTCTTCTCGTACACCCTGATGCTCCTCTACTACCCGATGACGGCCGTCAACTGGCTTCTGGGCATGCTCAGTTGCTTTCTGTTCCTGTGGTTCGGGGCCTCCGGGACACAGGTGACGGCCTCCGTGTGGCTGATGCTCTACAGCGACGCCGCCGCCCTGCAGATCTGCCTCTACCTGTGGAACCGGCGGCACAACGTCTCGCCGCACGAACCCGAGGGATCCGGCGGCCTTGCCGGCATGGCGATGTCGGCACTGTCGGCCCCCATCTATCTGAAGTCTCTGAGCGAGGCCCTGATCCGGCGCCCCAGCCGCTTCGTCGTCACTCCGAAGGGCCGCGACGCCAGCCCCGACCGGCTCCGGACCTTCCGTGTCCACCTCGGCTGGGCCGCGCTGCTCGCCGTCTCGCTCGGCGCGTCGGTCGTCCTCGGCCACACCCACGCGGCCATGCGGACCTGGGCGCTGCTGGCCATGGGGATCTCCCTCGCACCGGTCGCGGTCTGGGTCCTCACCCTCCTCAAGGAGCGCCGGACCCGGCTCGCCCTGCCGGCCCCCGCCCGCGCTCACGACAGCGGGGAACCGGTGCCGGCCGCGGCCGGCACCCCCATGACGGTCACCGGTTCCACGACAGGAGGCACCTAGGCCATGGCGTACCGGCCCTCGAAGAAGACGAAGAAGACGGTGCTCGGCATCGCGGGAATCGCCGTCCTCGCGGGACTCAACGCCCCGGCGGCGCTCGGCTTCGCCGGTGAGAAGTACTACGAGTACAAGATCTCCCAGCCCGCCTACCAGGCGAAGTACGGCTCCTGGAGCCGGATCGACATCCCCGCGAAGTACCGCACCAACGCGATCCACGCGGCCCTGCTGCACACCGGGAAGGTGCTCATCGTCGCCGGGTCGGGCAACGAGCAGAAGAAGTTCGACAAGGGGTCCTTCGACACGATCCTGTGGGATCCGAGGACGGACACCTTCAAGAAGGTCCCCACCCCGGACGACTTCTTCTGCTCCGGACACGCACAGCTCCCCGACGGCAGAATGCTCGTGGCCGGCGGCACCGCCCGCTATGAGCGGCTGGAAGGCGAGGTCGTACGGGCCGGCGGCGGCATGCGCGTCAAGAACGAGAACCCCGACAAGGCCATCGTCCTCAAGAAGGGCACCGTCTTCCGCTCACCGGCCGGCGTCGACTACGTCAGCAGGGTCGACGTGACGGTCCCCAGGGCCGGCCGGAACCAGATCATCACGTACGACAGGGCCGGCGTCATGCAGCCCTGGAAGACCGAGGTCACGGCCGGCGAGGCCCGTGTCTTCGTGGAGGCCGAGGAGAAGGGACCGGGGTCGGTCACCGACCGGCAGGCCCAGTACGAGATCGTCGGCCTGCGCGGCGAGGACGCCCGCAACACGTACGGCCTCTCGGAGAAGATCACGCTGGAGAAGCAGGACTTCCAGGGCATCAGGGCCGCCTACGAGTTCGACCCGAAGGCCGAGAAGTACATCCCCGTCGACCCGATGGACAAGGCCCGCTGGTACCCGACCCTCGTGGGACTCGACGACGGGCGGGTCCTCGCCGTCTCCGGCCTCGACGACGTCGGGGTCATCGACCCCGGCGACAACGAGATCTACGACCCGAGGACGAAGAAGTGGAGCCCCGGCCCGCAGCGCTACTTCCCCACCTACCCGGCCCTCTTCCTCACCAAGGGCGGCAAACTCTTCTACCCGGCCTCCAACGCCGGATACGGACCTGCCGACCGGGGCCGCGAGCCGGGCCTGTGGGACCTGCGCACCAACACGTTCCAGAAGGTGCCCGGTCTGCGGGACGCCGACCGGACGGAGACCTCCGCCTCGCTCCTGCTCCCGCCCGCCCAGGACCAGAAGGTGATGATCCTCGGCGGCGGAGGCGTCGGCGAGTCCGGGAAGTCCACCGCCCGCACCGCCGTCGTCGACCTCAAGAAGGACAGCCCGGCCTTCCAGGACGGCCCCGACCTTCCCCAGGGCACGCGCTATCTGAACAGCGTGATCATGCCGGACGACTCCGTCTTCACCACCAACGGCTCCAAGGACTACCGCGGCCGCGGCGCCAGCAACATCCTCAAGGCGCAGTTCTACGATCCCAAGGCCAACGCCTTCCACGAGGCCGCGTCCCCGAGCGTGGGCCGCAACTACCACTCCGAGGCGCTGCTCCTGCCCGACGGCCGCGTCGCCACCTTCGGCTCCGACCCGCTCTTCGACGACCGGCGGAACACCGAACTGGGCCACTTCGAACAGCGCATGGAGGTCTTCACCCCGCCCGCCCTGCACCGGAACGGCAAGAACCGTCCGGCGCTGGGCCACGGCCCCGAGGAACTCGACGGGAACCACCGGGCGACGTTCGCCACCGACCACCCGGAACGGGTCGTCAAGGCCCGGCTGATGCGCCCCAGCGCCGTCACCCACACCACGGACGTCGAGCAGCGGTCGATCGAACTGGGGCTCACGAAGACCGCGGACTCGGTCACCGTCGACGTACCGAGGGACCCGTCGCTGGTGCCGCCCGGCTGGTACATGCTCTTCGTGACGGACGGTCAGGGCACGCCGTCCGAGGCGAAATGGATCCAGGTCAGGTGACGGAGTTGCGTGCCAGTTCCAGGGCGTAGTCCGGCCACCACCGCCCGGCCGCCGGTCCGCCCCCGCATTCTCCGTCCGACTCGCCCGGCCGCTTGATCCACAGGTAGGCGTCGAGGGCGGGTTCACCGGTGGCCGTGGTCGGCGGAGTGCCCAGTGCCCGGCCCGGCGGATTGCACCAGACCCCCTCCAGCGGGCCGTTGCCGTTGCGGCTGGTGTCGACGACGAAATGCTTCCCGCCGAGCCGGTCGGAGAGGCGGACCCCGTACTGCTTGGCGGCTTCGTTCGTCTGGAAGTTGGAGACGTTGAGCGAGAAGCCGTCGGCGTTCGCGATGCCCGCGCGCTCCAGGGGCTCGACCAGTTCTCCGGAATCGAGGATCCAGGCGGGGTTCCCGGCGTCCAGGTACACCTTGGTGCGCGGCTGGCGCTTCAGCCGCACGATCGCCTCGTTCAGCAGCCGCTCGCGCTCGTCCTGGTACTCGCCGGGCGTGCAGCCGTCCACGATGTGCGCGAGCGCGTCCGGTTCCAGGACCACCAGGGCCCGGCCGTCGCCGAGGGCGTCGGCGAACCGGTCGATCCACCGCCGGTAGGCGTCCGCGTCCGCCGCCCCGCCCGCCGAGTGCTGGCCGCAGTCCCGGTGCGGGATGTCGTACGCCACGAACAGCGCCGTCCGTCCTTCCCGCGTCGCGGACGCGGTCGCCGAGCGCACCGCCGGGCCGGGGTCGAGCTCGCCGGCCGGCCACAGGGCTACGGGCTGGTCCGCGATCCGCTTCAGCAGCAGGGCGTCCCGGGTGCGGCCCTGCTGCCGCCACAGCTCGATCTGCCGGGCCGCCGGGCCGGCCGGGTCCACCCAGAAGGGGGAGCGGGCGGCGGGGCCCGCCTGTTTCGAGGCGGCACCGGCGACGGAGGCCTCGCCGACCTCGGGCGCGCAGCCCGCCATGAGCCCGAGCACCGTGAGAGCCGCGAGGGCGTGGATCAGCCGGGGCATGCTGCTCCCTTGCGCGAAGGTGACGACAAGTCACCAATCGTTGCACAAGGGGGCATATCGACAGGGAAGCGGCGTGGCGTGATGTACGCCCCCGGCCCCCGGGTCAGTCGCCGCCCGACGCCAGCGCGATCCCGAGCGGTGTCCGCTCGTACAGCACCTGGTGCCCGTACCGGCGTGAGACGAGCAGGCCCGCGTCGCGCAGGGCGGCGAGATGCGCGGAGACCGACGACGGCGCGAGGCGCAGCCGGTGGGCGAGGGCCGTCGTGCCGGCCGGTTCGTCGAGCGCGGTGAGCACGGCGGCCCGGCCGCGCCCGAGGAGTCGTACGAGCGCGTCGGGCGTACGGTCCGTCGGCTCGGCCCACAGGCCGCCGATGCCGCGCGCGGGGTAGACGAGGGTCGCCTGCCAGGGGGGTTCGAAGCCGCTGATCACGTCCGGCCAGGAGAAGACGCTCGGCATGAGGACCAGGCCCTGTCCGGCCAGGTGCCGTTCGTGCCGGCCTCCGACCTCGACGGTCAGGGTGTGCGAGCGCCAGCCGAACCGGCGGTCGATCTCCGGGAGGAGACCGCCGAGGCCGACCTCGGCGAGCCGCCGTGAATGGAAGGCGACGTCGGCCTCCAGCAGGGCGCGCAGCCGTGGCCAGTCCGGTGCTACGAGGGTGTGCCAGGCCTGTTCCAGCAGGCCGGTGAGTTCGCGCACCATGCGGGCCGGGTCGGCCAGCAGGGCCCGGCCGCGCGGCGAGGCGAGGGCGCCAGGGGTCGCGGCGAGTGAACGCGCGCTCTCCTCGCGGGCCACGTCTGGGTCGGCCGCGCGGATCGCGGCGAGCTCCTCCTCGAAGCTCGCCGCCGGGCCCAGCGGCGGCGGGCCGAGCCAGTCGGGGGAGTAGCCCCGTTGCGGCATCAGCAGCCACAGCGGGGCGAGGTCGAGTCCGGCGGCCGCCGCGCGCATACGGCGCAGCCAGTGCGCGTGATAGCCGTGCCGCGAGGGCCGGTTGAGCGTGCGCACCGCCTCCTGCGTCTCCCACAGCGGCGACACCGCGAACCGGCAGTTGAGGAGGTCGTCCTCCCCGAAGTGCAGCAGTGACGGCATGACACGACCCCAGAAGATTCGGCTGACGCCGAAACTCTACGGGTCCGGAGCGGGTCCGGGCACGCTGTCGCCCATGCCGGAAGCAGAGACGAAGGGCACGGCGACCGTGCCCGTACCGACGAGCACCGCGGACAAGACCGCGACGAGCACCGCGGACAAGACCGCGACGCCCGCCACGGAGAACACCGAGACGCCCGCCCCGGACGGCAAAGCGATGCCCGCCCCGGCGTACACCGTGACGAGCACCGCGACGCCGGCCGCGGAGGGCGCCGCGGAGACTGAGCCGGGGAGCATCCCGAGCGCCTCGAAAGATGTCCCGGAAACCGTCCCCGCGCGCACCGGGTACGGTCCCGTGTTCGCCGTGCCCGAGTTCCGCGCCGTCTTCGCCGCGCACGCGTTCTCGCTGCTCGGACTCGTCGTCAGTGAGATCGCGCTCTCCGTCCTCGTCTACGACCTGACGGGCTCTCCGCTGCTGAGCGCCCTGACGTTCGCGCTCGGCTTTCTGCCCTATCTGATCGGCGGGACCCTGCTCGCGGGCATCGCGGACCGCTTCCCGGCCCGCCGGGTCCTGGTGGTGTGCGATCTGGTGTGCGCGGGATGCGTGGCCGTGATGGTGCTGCCGGGCGCGCCCATCGCGGTGCTGCTCACGATGCGGGCCGCGCTCGCCCTGGTCGCCCCGGTGTTCCAGGGAACGCGGACGGCGACCCTCGCGGACGTCCTCGGCGACGGGGAGCTGTTCGTGCTCGGCCGTTCCCTGCTGCGGATCCTCTCGCAGAGCGCGCTGCTGGCCGGGTTCGGGACCGGCGGCCTGCTGCTCACCGTCGTGTCCCCGCGCCACGCGCTCCTCGTCACGGTCTGCACCTTCCTCGTCTCCGCCGTGCTGCTGCGGTTCGGCACCCGGCGGCGGCCCGCGCGGGCGCACGGGGGGCAGGCACTCGTGCGGGACTCCCTGCGTGGTGCCCGTCAGGTGCTCGCCGACCGCCGGATCCTCGTGCTGCTCCTGCTGTTCTGGGCGCCGTCGATGTTCGTCGTCGCGCCGGAGGCGCTGGCGGCGCCGTACGCCGAGGGGCTCGGGGCCGGTACGGCCGGGCTCGGTCTGCTGATGTGCGCGCTGCCCGTCGGCACGATCGCGGGGGAGCTGTTCGCGGGGTCGCGGCTGCGGCCGGCCACCCGGAACCGGCTCACGCTCCCGCTGGTCTGCGTCACGCTGCTGCCCTACGCCGGCTACGCGCTGCGGCCCGGTCTCGGCTGGTCGCTGGTCCTGCTGGTGCTCGCGGGCGCCGGATCGGCGTACACCCTCGGCCTGGACCAGTGGTTCGTGCGGGCGGTGCCGGACGAACTGCTCGGGCGCGCCATGACGTTGAACACGGCCGGGCTGATGACCGTTCAGGGCGTCGGAATGGCACTGTCGGGGGTGGTGGCGGAGTTCGCCGGGGTGCGGGCGACGGTCGTGGGCGCGAGCGTGCTGGGGACCGTGGTCTGCGCGGGCCTGGCGGTCGCGGCTCGGCGGACCGAACACGGCGGGGCACGGGGCGAGTAGAGAGGCGGGGGAGAGACGCGGACGGCCGGTGGATCCGGCCGGTCGACGGGGCCCGGAACCCGGCCGCCGTGGGGGCGCATACCGAAACGCGAGACGGGGCTGACCACGATGTGACCGGCCGGTAAGGTCTTTGGCGTGCCGAAGCCGCTCAGTCTTGCCTTCGATCCCATCGCCCGCGCCGACGAACACTGGCAGCAGCGCTGGGGTTCCGTCCCGTCCATGGCCGCGATCACCTCGATCATGCGCGCGCACCAGATCCTGCTGGCCGAGGTGGACGCGGTCGTCAGGCCGTACGGACTGACCTTCGCGCGCTACGAGGCGCTGGTGCTCCTCACCTTCTCCAAGGCGGGCGAGCTGCCGATGTCCAAGATCGGCGAGCGGCTCATGGTGCATCCGACGTCCGTCACCAACACGGTGGACCGGCTGGTGCGGTCCGGGCTCGTCGACAAGCGCCCGAACCCGAACGACGGGCGGGGCACCCTCGCCTCCATCACGGACAAGGGACGCGAGGTCTGCGACGCGGCCACCCGCGACCTGATGGCGATGGACTTCGGGCTCGGGGTCTACGACGCCGAGGAGTGCGCGGAGATCTTCGCGATGCTGCGGCCGCTGCGGGTCGCCGCGCACGACTTCGACGACGAGTAGTCCGACGACGAGCAGTCCGACGACGAGTGGTCCGGTGGCGGGCGGTCCGGCGGCGGGCGGAGCGTGCCGGGGTGGGCGGCGAGGCGTGGGGGCGCGTGAAGATCGCGCAAAAAGGGTGGTTACCCTCGTGCCATGAAGAAGAGCGTGTTGACCCGCTACCGCGTGATGGCCTACGTCACCGGCGTGCTGCTGGTTCTGCTGTGCCTCAGCATGATCGCCAAGTACGGCCTGGGCGTCGACGGGGCCGCGGACTTCACCCGTGTCGTCGCCATCGCGCACGGCTGGCTGTACGTCGTCTACCTGATCTTCGCCTTCGACCTGGGGTCCAAGGCGAAGTGGCCGGTCGGCAAGCAGCTCTGGGTGCTGCTGGCGGGCACGATTCCCACGGCCGCCTTCTTCGTGGAGCGCCGCATCAGCCACGAGCTGGAGTCGCAGGTCACGGAGGCTTCCCCCGAGGCTGTCAAGGCCTGATCCGCACCGCCGTACGGGACCGTACGGCGGTTTGCCATCGACATTTACTAGGACGTCCTAGTAAATTCGAGGGTATGGACGCTCACGCCATCGAGGAAGGCCGCCGACGCTGGCAGGCCCGTTACGACGCTTCGCGCAAGCGCGAGGCCGACTTCACCACGCTCTCCGGTGATTCCGTGGAGCCGGTGTACGGTCCCCGGCCCGGGGACAACTATGAGGGCTTCGAGCAGATCGGCTGGCCCGGGGAGTACCCCTTCACGCGCGGGCTGTACGCGACCGGCTACCGGGGGCGTACGTGGACCATCCGGCAGTTCGCCGGGTTCGGCAACGCCGAGCAGACCAACGAGCGCTACAAGAAGATCCTCGCCAACGGCGGCGGGGGCCTCTCCGTGGCCTTCGACATGCCCACGCTGATGGGCCGCGACTCGGACGACGCCCGTGCGCTCGGCGAGGTCGGGCACTGCGGTGTCGCGATCGACTCGGCCGCAGACATGGAGGTCCTCTTCCAGGACATCCCGCTCGGTGACGTCACGACGTCGATGACGATCAGCGGGCCCGCGGTGCCGGTCTTCTGCATGTACCTGGTCGCCGCCGAGCGCCAGGGCATCGACCCCGCCGTGCTGAACGGCACGCTCCAGACCGACATCTTCAAGGAGTACATCGCGCAGAAGGAGTGGCTCTTCCAGCCCGAGCCGCATCTGCGCCTCATCGGCGACCTGATGGAGCACTGCGCCGAGAAGATCCCCGCGTACAAGCCGCTGTCCGTCTCCGGGTACCACATCCGCGAGGCGGGCTCCACGGCCGCGCAGGAGCTCGCGTACACGCTGGCGGACGGCTTCGGCTACGTGGAACTGGGGCTCTCCCGCGGGCTCGACGTGAACGTCTTCGCCCCCGGCCTCTCCTTCTTCTTCGACGCGCACGTCGACTTCTTCGAGGAGATCGCCAAGTTCCGCGCGGCGCGCCGGATCTGGGCCCGCTGGATGCGGGACGTGTACGGCGCCACCTCCGAGAAGGCGCAGTGGCTGCGTTTCCACACGCAGACCGCCGGCGTCTCGCTGACGGCCCAGCAGCCGTACAACAACGTCGTGCGCACCGCCGTGGAGGCGCTCGCGGCGGTTCTCGGCGGTACGAACTCGCTGCACACCAACGCGCTGGACGAGACGCTCGCCCTGCCGTCCGAGCAGGCCGCGGAGATCGCCCTGCGGACGCAGCAGGTGCTCATGGAGGAGACCGGCGTCGCCAACGTCGCCGACCCGCTGGGAGGTTCCTGGTACGTCGAGCAGCTCACCGACCGGATCGAGGCCGACGCGGAGAAGATCTTCGAGCAGATCAAGGAGCGCGGACTGCGGGCGCACCCGGACGGGCGGCACCCCATCGGTCCCATCACCTCCGGCATCCTGCGCGGGATCGAGGACGGGTGGTTCACCGGGGAGATCGCCGAGTCGGCGTTCCAGTACCAGCGCTCGGTCGAGAAGGGCGACAAGCGGGTCGTCGGCGTCAACGTCCACCACGGGTCCGTGACCGGCGACCTGGAGATCCTCCGGGTCAGCCACGAGGTGGAGCGTGAGCAGGTGCGGGAGCTGGCCTCGCGCAAGGAGGGCCGTGACGAGGCCGCCGTGCGCGGTGCGCTGGACGCCATGCTCGCCGCCGCGCGCGACGGGTCCAACATGATCGCCCCCATGCTGGAGGCGGTGCGGGCCGAGGCGACGCTGGGCGAGATCTGCGGTGTCCTGCGGGACGAGTGGGGCGTCTACACGGAACCGGCGGGCTTCTGAGAAACCCGCCGGGGCCACCGGGCCACCGGGCCACCGGGCAACCGCGCCACCGGGGCGCGGGGCCGTCCGCCTGCCGGGCAACCGAGCCGCCGGGCCTCCGGTCGACCGGTCCGGCGTGGCTCCAGGGGCTCCGCAGCCCGGCGGTCCCCGGTCGCCCGGAAGCCCCGTGTGGGCATCCTGACGCCCCTGTTGCCCCCATCCCGCCCGGCGCCCCAGAGTTCACCCCCGGGCCGGCTCCTCGGGCACCGAGGAGACGCCGTCCGGCGGGGCGGCGGGGGCTCAGTACGTTCGGCCCCCGGGCCGCCGTTCCGGTCGGCTCTCGGACGCCCGCCCGGCGGGTGTCGGCCCCGTCCGACGCCGGTCAGGCGTCGGACGGGCCGTCCGTGGATACCGGGCCGGAGGCCGTCGCGCCGGTCAGGCCGAGGAGCAGGATCCGGGTGAACGAGCGCACCCACTCCTCGTCCGCGGGTTCCGCGCTGACCAGGGTGCGATGGACGACCGCTCCGGCGACCACGTCGAAGATCAGGGCTGCGGTGCGGTCGGCGGAGGCGGGGTCCGCCTCCGGCGGGAGCTCGCCGCGGACCTGGGCGCGGGCGCGGCCCTCCATGACCAGGCGCTTCTGCCGGTCGACGATGGACGTGCGGATGCGTTCGCGCAGCGGTTCGTCGCGGGTGGACTCCGCCACCACGGCCATCAGCGCCGTCTTCGCCTCCGGGCGGTCCAGGATCGCCGCGAACTGGAGCACCACGCCCTCGATGTCGGCGGCCAGACTGCCCCGGTCGGGGAGTTCCAGCTCGTCGAAGAGCTCGGCCACCGCGTCGACGACGAGTTCGTTCTTGCCCGCCCAGCGACGGTAAAGGGTCGTTTTCGCGACTCCCGCGAGGGTCGCCACGTACCCCAACGTCAGTTTGGACCAGCCCAGTTCGACCAGGGCCGTGCGCGTCGCCTCCAGGATCGCGGCGTCCGCGGCGGCGCTGCGGGGGCGGCCCGTACGGGCCGCCTGGGAGCGACATTGCATGTCAGTGACCATATCCGGCCGATTCAACAGCCATATCCGGCGGTTCTGTGAAGCCGTGAGGGAGATCACCGGGAGACGGTGCACAGGCATGCCCTCGCACAGTTACGCTACGACTCGTAGCGAAAGCTCGAACGCGGCGACAACCGCACAGGCGTCAGGTGGGGACCCGACGCCGAACACGCATGACAAGGCTTGGCTTTCACAACGCTTTTCACACGTGCGCGAGGAAGGGGGAGGATGTACTCATGCAGCCACGGAACATGTCCATGAGCGGAGTCGTCGACCTCGCCGCGGTGAAGGCGGCCCAGGAGGCCAAGTCGAAGGCGGAGCAGGCGCGCGCCGAAGCGGCCAGGCAGGGCGGCGGGGGTGGCGCCGTGACCCCCGCGAGCCTTGTCATCGACGTCGACGAGGCGGGATTCGAGCACGATGTCCTGCAACGCTCCACCGAGGTGCCCGTCGTCATCGACTTCTGGGCCGAGTGGTGCGAGCCCTGCAAGCAGCTGAGCCCGGTCCTGGAGCGGCTGGCCGTCGAGTACGACGGGCGCTTCGTGCTCGCCAAGATCGACGTCGACGCCAATCAGATGCTGATGCAGCAGTTCGGGGTCCAGGGGATTCCGGCCGTTTTCGCGGTGGTGGCCGGACAGGCCCTGCCGCTCTTCCAGGGAGCCGCCGCCGAGGCGCAGATCCGCGGGACCCTCGACCAGCTCGTCCAGGTCGCCGAGCAGCGCTTCGGTCTGACCGGCCTGACGGTCGACTCGGACGCCGGGCCGGGTGCGGCCCCCACGGAGCAGGAGCTGCCGGCCGGACCGTACGACGCGTTGCTGGAGGCCGCCGTACAGGCGCTGGACGCGGGCGACTTCGGCGGTGCCGTGCAGGCCTACAAGAACGTGCTGGGCGACGATCCGGGCAACACGGAGGCCAAGCTGGGGCTGGCCCAGGCCGAGTTGCTCCAGCGGGTGCAGAGTCTCGATCCGCAGCAGGTGCGCAAGGACGCCGCGGAGAAGCCCGGTGACGTGCGGGCGCAGATCGCGGGGGCCGACCTGGACCTCGTCGGCGGCCATGTCGAGGACGCCTTCGGGCGGCTCATCGAGACGGTGCGGCGCACGGCGGGCGACGACCGGGACGCCGTACGGCTGCGGCTGTTGGAGCTCTTCGAGGTGGTCGGGCCCGACGACCCGCGCGTGGTCGCGGCGCGCCGGGCACTGGCCCGGGCTCTGTTCTGACCAGTCCCTAAACGTCAGGGCCTGTGATGCCCGGGTGAAAGATTGACCGACAGGGGTACATGTGGCCGCGCTTTACCAAAACTTGGTAAACGCGGCCGCTGTTACTCGTAGTAAGTCGAGGGCGTTGAACTGTCTGGTTCCGTCCGGCATTTGACCGTTGTGTCACCCCCTGCGGGGCCACCCTGAGTCGCCACCCGATACCGACGGGTCGTTCTTCGGTTATCCCGCCGTTACTAGCCAGTAACGAACCCCCTTGTGCCCACGGCGAGAATGCACCACGATCGGCGACGCTCGGTCCATTCCCGCACCCCGACAGCCAATCGGGTCGGCGGACTTTCTGGGTCCCCACCGAGTAGGGCCGACAGCCAGTGCGGTCGGTTCTTGGGCAGGGGGGTCTTTGCCGTCCGGCAGAGCCTGTCCAGCAGGTTGTGCGTGATGTGTGTCAGGCGCGACCAGTGGTTGTCGCTCGGGGGTGATCGCCGGTGATTCGGGTGCAATAGCACCTCCGGGTACAGGCGCTCTCCTTCCCGAGGACGTAGCACTTCTCCCATCCCTGCCCGGCTGAGCCGCCGCAACGTGGCAGTCAGGGCCAGGAGATGTACGTCCGAGAAGGAGGAAAATATGATGTCCCAGGTGCGTGGCGGGACCAGATGGAAGCGGTTCGCCGTCGTCATGGTGCCCAGCGTGGCAGCCACGGCAGCGATAGGTGTCGCCCTCGCGCAGGGTGCCCTCGCCGCGTCGTTCAGCGTTTCCGGTCAGTCGTTCAAGGTGTCCGCGGACAAGCTTGACGGCCAGGGCTTCTCGCAGTACGGAGCTCTCGACACCGGTACCGGCCTCGACGGCAAGTCGGCGCTGCACCCCGTCGCGGTGTCGGCGTTCACGAGCGCCGACATCACCAACATGTGCCAGTCTGTCGTGACCCCGGGTATCCCGTACCTCGGTTCCGTCAGCCTCGTGCTGAAGGCCGGTGGCAGTGGTACGCCGGTTCATGCCGACAACCTGTACATCGACGTCGAGGACCTCGGCGCCGACGCGACGTTCCGTGGCATCGACATCGGTGTCGCAGCCAAGGACGCCACCAAGGGTCCCGGCATGAAGGGCGGCGGCGAGCAGGCCAACCCCTACGGGTTCGCCCAGCAGGCCACCTCGGCCACGCTGACCGACGTGAAGCAGACGGCGTGGGCGACCACCGCCGGTACGTTCAAGCTCAGCGGTCTGAAGATGTCGGTGTCCGCGGGCACCCACGAGTGCTACTGAGCACCCCAGGGGTGGGCGAGGAGGCCTAGGCCGCTTCGCCCGCCCCGCCGCTCCGCCCGTCGTACGCGGAGCACTCAACGCGTACTTCTCACAGCAATGCCGTTCCAGGGAGCTGTTTCCATGAGCGCCGAGACTCCTGCCGCGCCCGGCCAGAACGATGAGCACTACCTTCAGGTGTTCCGGCGGAACTTCCGTAACTGGAGGGGCAGCCGCCCGTTCTGGGCCGGTCTGTTCATCGCGTTCGGCGGTGTCCCCATCGCCTACTTCCCGTACGCGCACCTGCAGGTCGGCCATCTGACGCTGGCGATGTCCACCACCGCCGGAGCCGGCTCCCTGATCATCGGCGTACTTCTCGTCGTGCTCGGGATCAGCCTCTGGTTCCAGAAGCACGTACGGACGTTCGCGGGTGTCGCCGCGATCCTCCTCGGTCTGGTGTCCCTCCCGGTGGCCAATCTGGGCGGCTTCCTCATCGGCTTCCTGTTCGCCCTCATCGGCGGTGCCATGGCGGTCTCCTGGGTTCCCGGCGAACCCGACGAGGGGTACTCCACGCAGCGGTCCCTCGACAAGGACGGCCTGCCGGACAGCGCGGCGGCCGAGCCCGTCGGGCCCGAGGCGGCGGACGGTGCGGGCGACCCGAACGATCTGTCAGGAACGAGCCCGAGCAACGGGGCGAACGGGAGGCACAGTGCCGGCTGACGAGGTGACCCACGGGACTGATGTGGAGGAGTCCCGTGTGAGAACCGGGCCGCGCCACGCGGCCCCGAGGAAGCCGCTGCTCACCAGGATCCAGATGCCTGCGGGCAAGGCGATAGCCATAGCGGCGATGCCGACGGCCGTTCTCATGGGAATGGGCTTCGTCCCGACGCTCGCCCAGGCCGACGACCACTCCACTTCCAAGACCCTCACGGCGGACGAGTACCAGGCGTGCGTCGAGGCCGTGACCGGCAAGGACGCGTCGGCCACACCGACGCCGTCCGCCTCGGCGAGCGCGAGCGCGACCCCTTCCGCGTCCTCCGACCAGGCCACACCGACCCCCTCCGCGTCGTCGGAGTCCGCGGCGCCGGGCGAGACCTCTTCCTCGGATTCAGGTTCCGACGACAAGGCCACGCCCGCTCCCTCCGCGTCCTCCTCCGCGGGCACGTCGGACAAGGCGGCGGACAGCAGCGCGTCCACGCCGACCCCCGCGGCGTCCAAGAGCAGCACGAACCCGCTCGACCCGCTGGGCGTCGGCGACGCCATCAAGGACATCCTCACGCCCGACGAGACGGCGAGCTCCACCCCCGCACCGTCCGCCTCGGCGAGCACGAGTGCGCCCGCGACCGACGGCAAGAGCGCCACGGACACCGTCAAGGACACGACCGACAAGGTCACCGAGACGCTCAAGGACACCACCGAGAAGGTCACCGACACGGCCTCGAAGGCCGCCTCGGACACCACCGACGAGGCCTCGAAGGCGGCCGACGCGGTCACCGAGTCGCCCAGCCCCTCCGCGAGCGCCACCACGAACGCCGCGGACTGCCCGGTCGCGACCGACGACGAGGGCGGCGTGGACAACCCGGTCACCCTGCCGGTCGACCCCTGGTACCTCAACGCCAGTTCGCTGACCCTCAAGGGCGCCGACTACCAGGGCATCGTCAAGGTGAGGACCGCCGACGGCACCGTCAAGAAGGTGCTGAAGTACGTCATCTCCGACGGCACCGACATCGGGGACCTGCACCAGACGGTGGAGGACAAGCAGACCGGCAAGACCTACCACGTGCAGGCTGCCAAGGGCTCGACGTCCACCATTCGTGACGGCAAGACGATCATGTACACGGAGAGCATCTCCGGGAACCTGCTCGGGCTCATCCCGGTCACGTTCGACCCGGACAACCCTCCGCCGCTGAACATCCCGCTGATCTACTTCACCAAGGTGAAGGTCGTTCAGGCGGGTCAGTTCGGCGGCACCCTGACCGTACCCGGACTCCACCAGTACACGACCGGCTGAGTCGTCCAGAGCCCGTCCGGGAGCCGCACAAACGCTGAGGGCGCCCCCTGTTCGCAGGGGGCGCCCTCAGCGGCGTACGGAGGCCGGGGGATCAGGCGTGGTGGACCTCGCCCAGGTGGTGCACCCGGACCATGTTGGTGGTGCCGGGGACGCCGGGGGGCGAGCCGGCGGTCATCACGACGACGTCGCCCTCGTTGAACCGCTTGAGCTTCTGCAGCTCGCGGTCCACCAGTTCGACCATCTCGTCGGTGCTGTTCACGAACGGCACGACGTGCGACTCGACGCCCCAGCTCAGCGTCAGCTGGTTGCGGGTGCCCTCGTCCGTGGTGAAGGCCAGGATCGGCTGGGCGGCGCGGTAGCGGGAGAGCCGGCGGGCGGTGTCACCGGACTTGGTGAAGGCCACCAGGCCCTTGCCGCCGAGGAAGTCGGCGATCTCGCAGGCGGCGCGGGCGACCGAACCGCCCTGCGTGCGCGGCTTCTTGCCCGGGACCAGGGGCTGCAGGCCCTTGGAGAGCAGCTCCTCCTCGGCCGCGACGACGATCTTCGACATCGTCTTCACGGTCTCGACCGGGTACGCGCCCACGCTGGACTCGGCCGACAGCATGACCGCGTCCGCACCGTCCAGGATCGCGTTGGCCACGTCGGAGGCCTCGGCGCGCGTCGGACGGGAGTTGGTGATCATCGACTCCATCATCTGGGTCGCGACGATCACCGGCTTGGCGTTGCGGCGGCACAGCTCCACGAGGCGCTTCTGCACCATCGGGACCCGCTCCAGCGGGTACTCGACGGCCAGGTCGCCACGGGCCACCATGACGGCGTCGAACGCCGCGACGACGCCCTCCATGTTGTCGACCGCCTGCGGCTTCTCCACCTTGGCGATGACGGGGACGCGGCGGCCCTCCTCGTCCATCACCTTGTGGACGTCGTTCACGTCGTCGGCGTCGCGCACGAAGGACAGGGCGACCATGTCGCAGCCCATCCGCAGGGCGAAGCGCAGGTCCTCGACGTCCTTCTCCGACAGCGCCGGCACGTTCACGGCCGCACCGGGCAGGTTGATGCCCTTGTGGTCGGAGATCACGCCGCCCTCGATGACGACCGTCTTGACCCTGGGGCCGTCGATCTCGACGACGCGCAGCTCGACGTTGCCGTCGTTGATGAGGATCTGGTCGCCGTGGGAGACGTCCCCGGGCAGACCCTTGTAGGTCGTGCCGCAGATGTGCTTGTCACCCGGCACGTCCTCGGCCGTGATGACGAACTCGTCGCCACGCTCCAGCTCGACGGGGCCTTCGGCGAAGGTCTCCAGGCGGATCTTCGGACCCTGCAGGTCGGCGAGCACGCCGATGGCGACACCGGTCTCGGCCGAGGCGGCCCGGACACGGTCGTACCGGCCCTGGTGCTCGGCGTGGGATCCGTGGCTGAAGTTGAAGCGGGCCACATTCATGCCGGCCTGGATCAGCTCGACCAGCTTCTCGTGGGAGTCGACCGCGGGGCCGAGAGTACAGACGATTTTCGAACGGCGCATGGGGCGATCCTATCGGTTTGTTTCGCTACGGAATATTCCGTCTGGCGGAAGATACAAATGGGCGGGCGGCCGCTCAGGCGTGGCTCTCCGGCCCGCTCAGGCGTTGCCCTTTCCGACCAGCGCATACGTCTGTGTGGCGATCTCCAGTTCCTCGTCCGTCGGCACCACGGCGACCGCGACCCGCGCGTACGGCGGTGAGACGATCCGCGGCTCACCGCCGCGCACGGCGTTCAGGTCGCCGTCGACCACGAGCCCCAGTTCCTCCAGGCCCGCGATCGCCGCCTCGCGCACCGGGGCGGAGTTCTCGCCCACTCCGGCGGTGAAGACGACGGCGTCCACCCGGCCGAGGACCGCGTAGTAGGCGCCGATGTATTTCTTCAGTCGGTGGATGTAGATGTCGAAGGCGAGCCGTGCCCGCTCGTCGCCCTCGTCGACACGGCGGCGTATCTCCCGCATGTCGTTGTCGCCGCACAGACCGATCAGACCGCTCTTCTTGTTGAGCAAAGTGTCGATCTCGTCCGTGGACATTTTGCCAACGCGCTCCAAATGGAAGATGACGGCCGGATCCACGTCGCCCGAGCGCGTTCCCATCACCAGGCCCTCCAGGGGCGTGAGCCCCATCGAGGTGTCCACGCACCGCCCGCCCCTGACCGCCGACGCCGAGGCCCCGTTGCCCAGATGCAGCACGATGACGTTGACCTCCTCGGGTGCCTTGCCGAGGAGTTCGGCGGTCGCCCGGGAGACGTAGGCGTGCGAGGTGCCGTGGAAGCCGTACCGGCGGATGCGGTGCTCGTCGGCGGTCGCCACGTCGATCGCGTAGCGCGCGGCCGACTCCGGCATCGTCGTGTGGAACGCGGTGTCGAAGATCGCGACCTGGGGGAGGTCGGGGCGCAGCAGCATCGCGGTGCGGATGCCGGTGAGGTTCGCCGGGTTGTGCAGGGGCGCCACCGGGATGAGCCGCTCGATCTCCGCGATGACCGCCGCGTCGATGACCGTCGGTTCGGTGAAGGTCCGTCCGCCGTGCACCACCCGGTGGCCGATCGCGGCCAGCTCGGGGGAGTCCAGGCCGAGTCCGTCCACCGCCAGTTCCGCCGCCACCGCCTTCAGCGCGGCCTCGTGGCCGGCGAACTCGTCGGTCCTCTCGCGGGTCTCACCCGTCGTCAGCGCGGTGTGCCGCAGCAGGGAGGTCCCCTCACCGATGCGCTCCACCAGACCGACGGCGAGCCGCGAGCTGTCGCGCATGTCGAGCAGCTGGTACTTGACCGACGAGGAGCCGGAGTTGAGGACGAGGACGCGCGTGGCCGGCGGGGAAGCGGGCTCGTCGGTCACGTCGGCGGAGGAGGGGGACGGGTGGGCGCTCACTGCTGGGCAGCCTTCTGGTCGGGGGCCTGGGACTGGATCGCCGTGATGGCGACCGTGTTGACGATGTCCTGGACGAGCGCGCCGCGGGACAGGTCGTTGACGGGCTTGCGCAGACCCTGGAGCACCGGGCCGACGGCGATCGCGCCGGCCGAACGCTGCACGGCCTTGTAGGTGTTGTTGCCGGTGTTCAGGTCGGGGAAGATCAGCACGGACGCCTGCCCGGCGACCTCCGATTCCGGCAGTTTGGTCGCCGCGACCGACGGCTCGACGGCCGCGTCGTACTGGATCGGCCCCTCGATCCGCAGGTCGCCGCGGCGCTGCCGCACCAGCTCGGTGGCCTCGCGCACCTTGTCGACGTCGGCCCCCGAACCCGAGGTGCCCGTGGAGTACGACAGCATCGCGATCCGCGGCTCCACGCCGAACTGCTGCGCGGTGGCGGCCGAGGAGATGGCGATGTCGCAGAGCTGTTCGGCGTTCGGGTCGGGATTCACCGCGCAGTCGCCGTAGACCAGGACCTTGTCGGCCAGGCACATGAAGAAGACGGACGAGACGATCCTCGATTCCGGCCTGGTCTTGATGATCTCGAACGCGGGCCGGATGGTCGCGGCCGTCGAGTGCACGGCCCCCGACACCATGCCGTCGGCGAGGCCCTCCTGCACCATGAGCGTCCCGAAGTAGTTGACGTCCGCGACGACGTCGTAGGCCAGCTCGACCGTCACTCCCTTGTGCGCACGCAGCTCGGCGTACTTCTCGGCGAAGGAGTCCCGCAGCGGCGAGGTCTGCGGGTCGATGATCTGGGTGGCGCTGATGTCGATGCCGAGGTCGGCGGCCTTCTTGCGGATCTGGTCGACCGGGCCGAGCAGCGTCAGATCGCAGACACCCCGGCGCAGCAGCACCTCGGCCGCGTGCAGGACACGCTCCTCGGTCCCTTCGGGAAGCACCACACGGCGCCGGTCGGAGCGGGCCTGCTCCAGCAGCTTGTGCTCGAACATCATCGGGGTGAGCCGGTCGCTGCTGGGCGCGGAGACCCGCTTCAGCAGGTCGGTGGTGTCCACATGCCGCTCGAAGAGGCCGAGCGCGGTCTCCGCCTTGCGGGGCGTGGCCGCGTTCAGCTTGCCCTCCATGGCGAACAGCGCGGTCGCGGTGGGGAAGGAGTTCCCGGCCACCGAGACCACCGGGGTGCCGGGCGCGAGACGGGCCGCGAGCGTGAGGATCTCGCTGCTGGGCCGCTCGTCCAGGGTGAGCAGGATGCCGGCTATCGGCGGGGTGCCGGCGCTGTGCGCGGCGAGCGAGCCGATCACCAGATCGGCCCGGTCCCCCGGGGTGACCACGAGACACCCCGGGGTCAGCGCCTGCAGGAAGTTCGGCAGCATCGCGCCGCCGAAGACGAAGTCGAGCGCGTCACGGGCGAGCCCCGCGTCGTCGCCGAGGAGCACCTTGCCGCCGAGCGCGTGGGTGATCTGCGCGACGGTGGGCGCGGAGAGGGCGGGCTCGTCCGGAAGGACGTAACAGGGCACGGGGAGCCGGGAGTCGAGCCGCTCCAGGATCTGCGGCCGGTCCTCCGGGGCCACCCGGTTCACCACCATCGCGAGGACGTCGCACCCCAGCCCGTCGTACGCGCGATAGGCGTTGCGCGTCTCGGAGCGCACCGACTCGGCACTCTGGCCCCGGCCGCCGACGACCGGGATCACGGACGCGGCGAACTCGTTCGCGAGGCGGGCGTTGAGGGCCAGCTCGTCGGGGACCTGGGTGCCGGCGAAGTCGGTGCCGAGGACGAGGACGACGTCGTAGTCGCGGGCGACCAGGTGGAACCGGTCGACGAGCGTGGACACCAGCTCGTCGGTGCCCTGCTCGGCCTGGAGCGCGGACGCCTCGTGGTAGTCCATGCCGTACACCGTCGCCGGGTCCTGCGCCAGCCGGTAGCGGGCCCGCAGCAGCTCGAAGAGCCGGTCCGGACCGTCGTGCACGAGCGGACGGAACACCCCCACCCGGTCGACCTGGCGGGTCAGGAGCTCCATGACCCCCAGTTCGACGACCTGGCGGCCGTCACCTCGGTCGATCCCGGTCACGTACACGCTGCGCGTCACGCGTGCTCTCCATCCGTTTCGTCGCCAGGCGGTTTCTGGGCTCGGAAAAAGGGCCCACCAACGTGAGCAGAACCCTCTTGACAATACCTCCGGCGCTGGCTAGGACGCCCGCCAGGGCAGACGTGCCGGTCGGCCGGAACCGGCGTTCCGGCGGCCCGGCGGATGGGCCGCCGGAGGGAATCGGCGGCCCATCCCGGGCCGTGAAACAATCGAAGCGGCTCACACGAACCAGCAGGGAGCAGGAGACACAGCACGATGCGCATCGGAGTTCTCACCGCAGGCGGCGACTGCCCTGGCCTGAACGCAGTGATCCGGTCGGTCGTGCACCGAGCGGTCACCAACTTCGGGGACGAGGTCATCGGCTTCGAGGACGGCTACGCCGGGCTCCTCGACGGCCACTACCGCACCCTGGACCTCAACGCGGTCAGCGGCATCCTTGCCCGCGGCGGCACCGTCCTCGGCTCCTCGCGGCTGCAGCGCGACCGGCTCCGCGAGGCCTGTGACAACGCGCAGGACATGGCCCGCGAGTTCGGTATCGACGTGCTCATCCCGATCGGCGGCGAGGGCACGCTCACGGCGGCCCGGATGCTGTCGGACGCGGGCCTGCCCGTGGTCGGCGTGCCGAAGACCATCGACAACGACATCTCCGCGACGGACCGCACCTTCGGCTTCGACACCGCCGTCGGCGTCGCCACGGAGGCAATGGACCGGCTGAAGACCACGGCCGAGTCCCACCAGCGCGTGATGGTCGTCGAGGTCATGGGCCGGCACGCGGGCTGGATCGCCCTGGAGTCCGGCATGGCGGCCGGCGCCCACGGCATCTGCCTGCCCGAGCGTCCCTTCGACCCCTCCGACCTCGTCGCGATGGTCGAGGAGCGCTTCGCGCGCGGCAAGCGGTTCGCCGTCATCTGTGTCGCCGAGGGCGCCCACCCCGCCGAGGGCACCATGGACTACGGCCACGGCGCGATCGACAAGTTCGGCCACGAGCGCTTCCAGGGCATCGGCACGGCCCTCGCGTTCGAGCTGGAGCGCCGCCTCGGCAAGGAGGCCAAGCCGGTCATCCTCGGCCACGTCCAGCGCGGCGGCACGCCGACCGCGTACGACCGTGTCCTCGCCACCCGCTTCGGCTGGCACGCCGTCGAGGCCGCGCACCGCGGCGACTTCGGCAGGATGACCGCGCTGCGCGGCACGGAGATCGAGATGGTGCCGCTCGCGGACGCGACCACCGAACTGAAGACGGTCCCGAAGGACCGGATGGACGAGGCGGAGTCGGTCTTCTAGTCCCCTCGGGGCCGTGCTCCGGGCTGGGCCGTGCTCCGGGCTGGGCCGTGTTCCGAGCGGGGCCCGGCACCGGGCCGGGGCGGCGGCCCTGCGGCCCTGCGGCCCTCAGTACGTATTTCTCTGGACCGCCGACCAGAAGTGGTCGAGGACCCGGTCGAGGAAGTCCCGGCCGGACTCGCCCGAGCCGGTGGCGGCCGAAACACCGCCCCAGTTCAGCGTGGCGACCATCTGCCCCTGGTAGTCGGTGTGCATCTCCTCCAGCACGTTCTCCAGGAGGTTCCGGTCCAGGGGCACCACCTTTGCGACCGGGCGCACGTAGGCCTGCCAGCGCGTCGTCACGGCGCTGCGCAGCAGGTCGGCGAGCCGGCCGTCGCGGCCCGTCAAGGTGATGAAGTCGGGCAGCGAGAGTTCCAGCACCTCGGCGAGCGCGGTCGACTGCCGCTCGTTGCCGCGCCAGCTGTCGGCCTCCTCCATCCGCTGGTAGGCGAGGAGTTCGATCCCGACGGCGTGTGCCACGTCCTCCGGGGCGAGATCGCGGGCGATGCGGTGTTCGCGCAAAGTGCGCGGGGCGCCTATGAGTTCACCTGCCGAGCACCACAACACACCTGCGAGGGCCGTGAGTTCGGGGCTGCTCGGCGCGGTGAAGCCGCGCTCCCAGGCGGTGACGAGATCGGGCGTGACGTACGGCAGCCCGTACGAGGCTCTCAGTCCGTAAGCGACATGCTCGGGCCCCATTCCGAGTGCCGCCCGCAGTCTTCGGGCGGCGGGGGCGTTGAAGGGCGGGGTGGGCTGTTGGGCTTGCGGTCGGTGCACGCGCACAAGGTATGGGTCCGGGGCAACCATGACTACGGTCTGTTCGGCCACAATCACAGATTGTAGGAACATACGGTTTCGGCCGTGGCCCTGAATTCGCCGTACCGGAACGGGGGTTCATCCCTTGACGGCCCCGCCGAGAGCGAACCCCCCGCCCAGCCGCCGGGCCACCAGCACATACAGCAGGATCACCGGGGTCGAGTAGATGACCGAGAACGCCGCCAGCTGCCCGTAGACCACGGTCCCCCGGTTCCCGAAGAACTCGTTGATGCTCACCGACGCCGGCATCTGGTCCGGCGTGAGCAGCAGCATGAACGGGACGAAGAAGTTCCCCCACATCATCACGAACGAGAAGACCGTCACCACCGCCACGCCCGGCCCCATCAGCGGCAGCACGATCCGCACCAGGGACTGCAGGGACGACGCCCCGTCCGTCCAGGCCGCCTCCTCCAGCTCCTTCGGCACGCCGTCCATGAAGTTCTTCATCAGCCAGATGGCGAAAGGCAGTTGGGAGGCGGCGAAGAAGAAGACCGTGCCCTGCGTGGTGTCGATCAGATTGACCTGCACGAACAGGGCGTACACGGGGACCATGATCGCCGTGATCGGCAGGCTCGTCGCGAAGAGGATCGTCAGCAGGAAGGGGCGGTTCAGCCGGGACCGGAAGCGCGAGAGGGGATAGGCCGCGAGAGCCGCGCACACCACCGTCAGCGCGGTGCCGCCACCGCACAGGATCAGGCTGTTCAGCAGCGGGGTGAACGTGATGTCCGGTTTCAGTACGGCGTCGAAGTTGGACAGCGTCACACCGTCCGGCATTTTCACCCGCAGGTCCGCGTGCGCGTCCAGGGAGGACAGGATCACCCAGGCCAGCGGGAGCGCGAACGCGGCCGCCACCACCAGGAGGCCGGCGTCGGCCGCCAGCCGCCGCCCCGAGCGGCGGGACCTGGGCGTCGCGCGGTGCGTCAGTACGGCCATGTCACAACTCCGTCCGCAGCAGCCGCATGTACACCAACGAGAACAGCGAGCCGACCACCAGGAGCAGCAGAGCCACCGCCGTCCCGTACCCGATCATGCTGTTCTGGAAGGCCTGTTCGTACATGAACAGGGGAAGGGTCTGGCTGCGGTTTCCCGGACCGCCCCTCGTCATCACCCAGATCAGCCCGAACACCGACAGTGTCTGCAGGGTGTTCAGCATCAGGTTGGTGCCGATCGAGCGGCGGATCATCGGCAGCGTGATGTGCCACATCCGCCGCCAGCCACCGGCTCCGTCGACCTCCGCCGCCTCGGTGATCTCCTTCGGGATCTCGCCCAGCGCCGCCGAGTAGACCAGCATGGAGAAGGCCGTGCCCCGCCATACGTTCGCGAACGACACGGCCAGGATCGGCAGCGTGAACATCCAGTTCTGGGACGGCAGATGGAGCCATTGAAGGATGGCGTTCAGGGTCCCTTCACGGCGGAAGAAGGCGTAGAGCAGGAAGCCCGCGACCACCTCCGGCAGCACCCATGCCGTGATGACGACCGCGCCGACCAGTGTGCGCACCGGTTTCGACGCCCGTTCCATCAGCGCGGCCAGGGCCAGGCCCAGGGTGTTCTGGCCGACCAGCGACGACAGCACCGTGAACACCAGCGTCAGCCATACGGCGTTGATGAAGGCGTCGTCCCGGAACGCCGCCCGGAAGTTGTCGAAGCCGACGAACGACGCGTGCGCCTGGCCCGTCAACTGCAGGTCGGTGAAGGCGATGTACGCGCAGTAGACGATCGGGCCCGCGAGGAAGAGGAGCAGGAGGACGACGGCGGGGGCGAGCGGGAGCGTCCGGGTGAGGGAGCGCAGCAGGCCTCCCCGGCGCGGGGCGGCGCCCCTTGCCCCCAGCGGCCGGACCGGCGGGGACGCCGCCCTCGTGCCGGCACTCACTTCCGGGTCACCTGGCCGTCGGTGACCGTCTTCAGCTCCTCGTCGTACGCGCTCGCTGCCCTGTCCACGGAACTGTCGCCGGTGGTCACGCTCTCCATGGCCTCCTGGATGGCGGTCGATACCCTCGGGTACGCCGGGTAGGCGGGCCGGTAGTGCGTGCTGGCGACCAGGTCCGTGAAGAACTTGATGCCGGGCTGGGCCTTCACGTAGGCCGGGTCGGCGGCGACGTCGTTGCGCACCGCGATACCGGAGTTGGCGATGTACCACTTCTGGGCGTTCGCCTTCGTCTGCATCGTCTTGACGAACGTGAAGGCCAGGTCGGGGTTGGACGCCTTGGAGGGGATCGACCAGGTCCAGCCGCCGGACATGCTGACCTTGCCGGGGGCCTGGCCGTGCTGGGTGGGCATGCGGGCGAGGCCGAGCTTCTGGGACCACTCGGGCCACTCGTGGCCCGAGCCCTTCAGCCAGTCCTGCGGGAGCCAGCTGCCGTCGAGGTCGATGCCGAGCTTGCCCTTGGGCAGCAGCTCACCGCGGACACTGGTCGCGAAGTTCGGGTCGAGCGCGTCGGTGACGTCGGGGCCGAGCTTCTCCTTGTAGACCGTCTCCACGAAGCCGAGGGCGTCCTTGAAGCCCTGGCCGCCGGCGATCCACTTCTTGGAAGCGGTGTCGTACAGCGGGTCCGTCGTGCCGTCGCCGGTCCCGTACAGCAGCATCTCGAAGCCCTGCATGGTGGCGGCCTCGCCCGCGGGTTTGCCCGTGTAGACGTTCAGGGGGGTGACGTCGGGGACCTTCTTCTTGATGGTGCGGGCGGCGGCGAGGATGTCGTCCCAGGTCTTCGGCTGCCAGTCGGCCGGCAGCCCCGCCTTCGCGAAGACGCCCTTGTCGAACCAGAGGCCGCGGGTGTCCGTCCCGTCCGGGACGCCGTACGTCTTCCCGTCCTGCGCCTTGGCCGCCGCCTTCGCGGTGCCGATGAACCGGCCCCAGTCGGACCACTTGTCCAGATACGGGTCGAGCGGCTTCAAGTACCCGCTGGTGATGTCCGAGTTGATGAGGAACGTGTCCTCGTAGACCAGGTCGGGCGCCGTCTTGGGCGACCTCAGCATCTGCTGGAGCTTGGTGTAGTACTCGGAGTCCGGGGCCTTGATCGGGACGAGTTCGACCTTCTTCCCCGGGTTCGCCTTCTCGAACTGCTTCTTCATCTCGCCGAGGTAGGTGTCCATCACCCGGATCGAGTTGTCCGTGGACTGCTTGTAGGACACCTTCACGGTGTCCGGATCGCTTCCGGAACCGGATCCGCAAGCGGTGAGCGTCGTCGCGGCGAGCAGCGTGGCGAGGAGAACGGGGGCGGCGGTGGGGCGCACGGGCAGGACCTCCTACGGACCGACATCGTTGTCGTGCGAGCCGAGTTGTCTGCCCGCCGAACGTAAAGCTGTGCGGATGTCAGGTCAATGACTGTGCAGTGGTGCAAGGCGCGGAAGCGGCAGGGAAGTTGCCCGGCCGGCGGTCTCGGCGCGCTGCTCCTCGGGGCGCCCGTGACCGCCCCTGCCGGTGCTCCGGCAGGGGGTCGACCGAGGTCCTCGGCCCCGGCCTGCCGCGAGAGGCCCGCCCCAGGTTCAGCCCTTGACCCAGCGGTACTGCAACTCCGGCCGCCCGACCGTCCCGTACTGCGGAGCGCGTGCCGCCCGGCCCGCTCCCACGAGGTGTTCCAGATAGCGCCGGGCGGTGATCCGGGAGATGCCCACGGCCTCGGCGACCTTGGCCGCCGTCAGGCCGTCGGCGCGGTCCCGCAGGGTGACGGTCACGCGTTCCAGGGTCGGCGCGCTCAGGCCCTTGGGCAGCGCGGCCGGGACCGGAGCCCGCAGGGCGGCCAGCGCGCGGTCCACCTCGTCCTGGCCGCTCGCCTCGCCGGCCGCCGCGCGGAACTCCGCGTACCGGATCAGCCGGTCGCGCAGGGTGGCGAAGGTGAACGGCTTCAGCACGTACTGGACGACGCCGAGCGACACCCCCTCCCGTACGACCGCCAGGTCCCGCGCCGACGTCACCGCTATGACGTCGGCGTGATAGCCGGCGGCGCGCAGGGAGCGGGCGAGCTGGAGGCCGTGCGTGTCCGGCAGATGCAGGTCGAGCAGCAGCAGGTCCACAGGAGTGCGGTCCAGCGCGCGTCGCGCCTGCGCACCCGTGTGGGCCTTGCCGACCGCCGTGAAGCCGGGCACCCGGCCGACGTACAGGACGTGCGCGTCGGCGGCGACGGGGTCGTCCTCGACGACGAGCACACGGATCGGATCGGTCATGCGCCGCCTCCGGGCAGAGCGGGCTCGGACGGCCGCGCGGACCGGGTGGGCGGGGGCGCCTGAGCGGGCCGGGGTGGCTGAAACGTCCGGCTGGACCCGGACGCAACGGAGTCGGCGGCTGCGTACCCCGTGTCCGTGGCCGGGTCCGAGCCCGGATCCGGGCCCCGGACCGACCCCGAGCTCCGGTTCGAGCCGGAATCCGGGTTCGGGTCGGAGGCCGGGTCCGAGTTCGGGGTCTGGTGCGGGGTGGGGGTGGAGTCCGGGGGCGGCGTGGGGAGCGGTAGCCGTACCTCGAACTCCGCTCCGCCGTCGGCCCCGTCCCGTACCTCCAGCGTGCCCGCGTGACGGCTCACCGTCTGCCGGGCGAGGGCCAGACCGAGGCCGCGGCCGCCGGGGCCCGCCGGTTTCGTGGACCAGCCGCGCCGGAAGACCTGCTCGGCATGGGAGGGGTCCACTCCGGACCCGGTGTCGGCGACCCGCAGCACCAGGGCCGAGTCGTCCGTGAACGCCGTCACCGTGACGCGGGCGCCCACCGTGCCCTGCGCCGCGTCCATCGCGTTGTCGATCAGATTGCCGAGGACGGTGACCAGATCGCGCGCCGAGAGCGAGGCCGGGAGCAGTCCGTCGTCGATGCCGCTGTCCTCGGAGACGACGAGTTCCACACCGCGCTCGTTCGCCTGGGCCGCCTTGCCCAGCAGCAGCGCGGCGAGGACCGGTTCGCTGACCGCGGAGATCACCTCGTCGGTGAGGGCCTGCGCCAGCTCCAGCTCGGCGGTGGCGAAGTCGACGGCCTCCTCGGCGCGGCCCAGTTCGATGAGGGAGACCATCGTGTGCAGACGGTTCGCCGCCTCGTGCGCCTGCGAGCGCAGCGCCTGGGTGAATCCGCGCTCCGAGTCCAACTCGCCTGTCAGTGCCTGGAGTTCGGTCACGTCACGCAAGGTGACCACGGTGCCGCGGCGTTCGCCGCCGGACACCGGGGAGGTGTTCACGACCAGCACGCGCGCGTCCGTCAGATGGACCTCGTCCACGCGGGGCTCCGCCGACAGCAGCGCGCCCGTCAGCGGGGCGGGCAGCCCGAGTCCGGCCACCGAACGGCCGACCACGTCGTCCGTGACGCCGAGCAGTTCCCGCCCGCCGTCGTTCATCAGCGCCACCTTGAACTGCCCGTCCAGCATCAGCAGCCCCTCGCGCACGGCGTGCAGGGCGGCCTGGTGGTAGTCGTGCATACGGCTCAGCTCGGCCGCGTTCATGCCGTGGGTGGAGCGGCGCAGCCGGGCGTTGATGACGTACGTGCCGACGGCGCCCAGCAGCAGCGCGCCCGCCGCGACCCCGAACAGAGCCGTGACCTGGTTCTGGACGCGTTCGGTGATCGCCTCGACCTTGATGCCTGCGCTGACCAGTCCGATGGTCCGCCCGCCGTCCTGGATCGGGGTGACGGCTCGTACGGAGGCACCGAGGCTGCCCGTGAACGTCTCCGTGAAGGACCCGCCCGCCAGCGCGGGCCCGATGTGCCCGAGGAAGTGCCTGCCTATCAGCTTCTCTTTGGGGTGCGTCCAGCGGATGCCCCGCGGATTCATGATCGTCACGAAGTCCACCTCGGTGTCCCGCTGCACCCGCAGGGAGTACGGCTGGAGTTCCTCGGTGGGGTTCGCGGTGCCGATGGCCGCGTGGACGGACGGGGCGTCCGCGACCGAGCGCGCGACCGCCATCGCCTGACGGCCCGCGGCCTCCTCGGCCTGGCTGCGGTCGCTGACGTAGGTGAACAGCGCGTACCCGGCGACGAGGACCGCGATCAGTACGGCCTGCATGCCGAAGAGCTGGCCGGCCAGGCTGCGGGGGCGCGGGACACGGGGGAGACGCATGCCGTTCAGTGTGCCTCGCCCGCACGGGTGCTCATCCGGACAGCGGCAGCCGAAGGACTCCGGCCGGGGAGCGGGAGCCGGGCGGCTTCGACCGGGAGCGGGAGCCGAACGGCGCTTCCGGGGGGTGCGGATCGAGCGAGGGATCCGGGCGGCGGGCACCGGGTGGCCCCGCCGGGGCGCGTGAACTCAATGAACGGAAGGGTGACCGCCCTCACACGCCGGGAGATAGTCCCCTCATCCCCCCGGGAGCCCACGCCTCCCGGTTTCCCCGGTCGTGAGCCGCACGCCGGGTACCGCCGGTCGTGAGCCGCACGCCGGATGATGCCGAAGACGTCGTCAAGGAGGGCAGCCGTGGCCAGCACGCCGCAAACGGCACCTGCCGCACCCGCCGCCAAGCGGGACCGCACGCACTATCTGTACATCGCCGTGATCGGCGCCGTGATTCTCGGAATCGCGGTGGGCCTGATCGCCCCCGACTTCGCCGTCGAGCTCAAGCCCATCGGTACGGGCTTCGTGAACCTGATCAAGATGATGATCTCCCCGATCATCTTCTGCACGATCGTGCTGGGCATCGGCTCGGTCCGCAAGGCCGCCAAGGTCGGCGCCGTCGGCGGTATCGCGCTCGGCTACTTCCTGGTCATGTCGCTGGTCGCGCTCGCCATCGGCCTGGTCGTCGGCAACATCCTGGAGCCGGGCAGCAGCCTGGCGATGACCGACGCGGTCAAGCAGGCCGGCCAGGGCCAGGTGTCGGCGGAGGCGCTGCCGCCGGTCGACTTCGTGCTCTCGATCATCCCGACCACGATGGTTTCGGCGTTCACCGAGGGCCAGGTTCTGCAGACCCTGCTCGTCGCGCTCCTCACCGGGTTCGCGCTGCAGGCCATGGGGCCGGCCGGGCAGCCGGTCCTGCGCGGTGTGGAACACATCCAGCGGCTCGTCTTCCGTATCCTCGCCATGGTCATGTGGGCCGCCCCGCTCGGCGCCTTCGGCGCCATCGCGGCCGTGACCGGTTCCGCCGGCCTGGACGCGCTCAAGAGCCTCGCCGTGCTGATGCTCGGCTTCTACGTCACCTGCTTCCTCTTCGTCTTCATCGTGCTCGGCGCGGTGCTGCGCGTGGTGACGGGCCTGAACATCCTCACGTTCCTGAAGTACCTGGGCCGGGAGTTCCTGCTGATCCTCTCCACCTCGTCCTCCGAGTCGGCCCTGCCGCGGCTGATCGCGAAGATGGAGCACCTGGGCGTCGGCAAATCGGTCGTCGGCATCACCGTCCCGACCGGCTACTCCTTCAACCTCGACGGCACGATGATCTACATGACCATGGCCTCGCTCTACATCGCCGACGCGATGGGCACGCCGATGGCGATCGGGGAGCAGATCCCGCTCCTGCTCTTCCTCCTCGTCGCGTCCAAGGGGGCGGCGGGCGTCAGCGGGGCGGGCCTCGCCACCCTGGCCGGCGGCCTCCAGTCGCACAAGCCCGCCCTGGTGGACGGCGTCGGCCTCATCGTCGGCATCGACCGCTTCATGAGCGAGGCACGCGCGCTGACGAACTTCGCCGGCAACGCCGTGGCCACGGTCCTGATCGGAACCTGGACGAAGGAGATCGACAAGGAGCGGGTGGCCAGGGTTCTCGCCGGAGAGCTTCCCTTCGACGAGAAGACCTTGCTGGACGACGCCGACGCCGGCACCGCCGCCTCCGCCGGTGGCCACGCGGACGTGCCGGAGCAGGGCGGCGAGAAGGAACCGGCCGAGGCGTAGGAACTCCGGCTCCGCTCGGGCGGACGGGCGCACGCGGGCCGGGTGTCCCACCCCTTGAGACGGGGGTACGCGGCCTCGGGACGCCCACCCCCAGGACGCCGGGCGGCCGGGCATCCCCCACGGGCCCGGCCACCCGGTGCACCGCTGACGGCGGCCGAGTCCTCGGAGGTCCCTGACCCCTCCGAGGACTCAGTCGCTCAGCTTGGCCACGAGTTCGGTGGCGCGTGAGGCGGGTACGCCCGCCGCGGTCAGCATGGTGACCGCGGCGGAGCTGCCCGCCTCCTCCGCTGCCAGGAGGTCGTCGTTCACCGCCTCCATGAGGGCGAACAGGGTCTGCTCGTGCACGTACGCCAGCGCGTACGGAGGCAGCGGCGACGCGAACACGCCCTGTTCCAGGCCGCGTCGGAGAATCTCCGCGCAGGCCTCGCGGACCGGCGTGAGGCGTTCGCGGATGCCCTGCATGGTGACGCTGCGCTGGGCGAGGGCGACCAGCAGCCGGTAACGGTCGGCGATCTCCCAGACGGCCAGGGTCGAGCGGGCCAGGGACTCGGCCGGGTCCACGACCCCTTCGCGGCCCGCCGCGTGCGCCGCCGCGACCGCCGCCACGGCCTCGTCGGTCAGGGTGCCGACCAGTGCCTCGCGGCTGGGGAAGTGCCCGTACACCGTGCGCCGTACGACACCCGCCGCCCGGGCGATCTGGTCCATGGACGCGTCGGGGTCACGCAGCAGTTCGGCGAGTGCGACGTCCAGGATGCGGCGGCGGTTCACATCGGCGCGGCTCGGGTTACCCGTGGTCATGGCTGCCATTCTGCCCGCCCTCCGGGCGACCTCCTGTCCCGTGGTCACAGGGTCTCCACCTCCTTCATTTGCACAGTGCTGTGCAATCTCGTATCTTGCACAGAGTTGTGCAGTTGCACTCCACTGTGCAAGTCCTGGTGCGGACGATCTCCGTACCCGTCGACGAAGGAAGGGCGACCGTAGCCATGCGTCTCGTCATGAACGAACCGGTCGAGAGGATGGACCGGCCCTATGTCCGGCGCTGGTGGGCGCTCCTTGTGCTCTGCCTGAGCCTGCTGATCATCGTGATGGCGAACACCGCCCTCACGGTCGCGGCTCCCGACATGACCCAGGATCTCGGTCTGTCCAGCGCCGACCTGCAATGGGTCATCGACGGCTACACCGTCCCGTACGCCGCGCTGATGCTGCTGCTCGGCGCCATCGGGGACAAGTACAGCCGCCGCGGGGCGCTCATCCTCGGGCTCGTCGTGTTCGGCGGCGGCGCGGTGGCCGGGTCGCTCGTCGACAGCTCCACCGGGGTCATCGCGGCCCGCGCCGTCATGGGCGTCGGCGCCGCGCTGATCATGCCCGCCACCCTCTCCCTGCTCGCCGCGACCTTCCCGCGCGCAGAGCGGGCCAAGGCGATCGTCCTGTGGACCGCCACCGCCGGACTCGCCATCGCCGCCGGGCCGTTGGTCGCGGGCGCCCTGCTGGAGAACCACGGCTGGTCGTCCACGTTCCTGATCAACGTGCCGATCGCCGCCCTCGCCATCGTCGGCGCCCTCGTCCTCGTACCGCCGTCCAAGGCCGCGCACCACAACCGCATCGACTACGTCGGCGGGCTGCTCTCCGTCGTCTGGATCGGCTCGCTGGTCTACATGATCATCGAGGGCCCGCACTTCGGGTGGGGCGTGAAGGCCGTGACCGCCGCCGTGGTCGCCGGGGCCGGACTGGTCCTCTTCGTCCTGTGGGAGCTGCGCCACCCGCGCCCGGTCATCGACGTACGACGCTTCGCCCACCGTCGCTTCGCGGGCTCGAACCTCGCCGTCGCCCTCTTCTTCCTGGCCGTCTTCGGCGCCTTCTACTACCTCACCCAGCACCTCCAGTTCGTCCTCGGCTACGACGCGCTGGACACCGGGGTACGGATGCTGCCGCTCGCCGGCGCCGTGTTCGTGGGCTCGGCGCTCACCGGGTACCTCACCCCGCGCATCGGCATGAAGTTCACCGTCACCGCGGGCATGGTCGGCGGCACGGCGGCACTGGCCCTGCTCACCCGGGTGGACGCCTCGTCGGCGTACGGCGACCTCGTGCTGCCCCTCGTCATCCTCGGCCTCGCCATCGGACTCGCGCTCTCGCCCTGCACGGACGCCATCATGGGCGCGTTCCCCGAGGCCGAACTGGGCGTCGGCGGCGCGGTCAACGACACCTCGCTGGAACTCGGCGGTTCGCTCGGCATCGCCATCCTCGGCTCGGTGCTGGCGGGTTCGTACTCCTCGCACCTCGCCGACGCGACCGCGGGCAGCAAGCTTCCGGCGGGCGCCCTGGCCACGGCCCAGGACTCGGTGGGTGCCGGATACGCCGTCGCCCAGGGCATCGGCGACAAGGCCCGCGCGCTCGGTGAACAGGCCGCGCAGACGGCGGACGCCACGCAGGCGGCCCAGCTGAAGGCGCAGGCCGGTCAACTCGCCGGCGGAGCCCGGCAGATGGCGGACGCGGTCGGCTCGTCCTTCTCGGACGCGGTGGCGCACACCAGCCTCGTCGGAGCGGTGATCCTGGCTGTCGGCACCGTGCTGGTGGCGGTGCTCCTGCCGCGCAAGGGCCGTACGGAGGACGAGGCCGAGCCCGAGAATGAGCCCGAGGCTCAGCCCGGGGCCGAGACCGAGGGCGGGAACAAGTCTGCCGCCGAGAACGAGCCTGCCGCCGAGAACGAGCCTGAGGCCGAGAATGAGCCTGAGGCCGAGAACGAGGCCGGGGCCGAGCCCGAGGTCGAGAACGAGGCTGCCTCTGAAGTCGGGAACAAGGCCGCGGATGAGACCGAGGCCGGTGACAAGGCCGGCAACGAGCCCGGGGCGGAGGCCGACGAGGATGCCGCGGAGCGGGCCGGCGGTGAGGCCGGAGGTTCGGGTGGCGATTCCGCCGGAACCGTGACCCCCCGGGCCGCCGTCTCGTAGAACATGCACTACCGTGCCGTGCCGGACCGACCGGCACGGCACGGCACGTTCTGCGGAGGACACCGAGCATGAAGATCGACTGGGACCGGCGTACGTGCGCGCGCAAGGGGCACATCACCTACGCGCCGGACGACCCGCGTCTGCGGGTGCGGCTGCACGCCGAGACCGCGCTCGGCGAGGCCTGGCGCTGCCTGCGCTGCGGCGACTTCGCGCTCGGCGATCCGCACGGCTCGGGCCCCGCGGACGAGGCGCCGCTCGTGCCCCGCGGCAAGGTGCTCCGCGACCTGTTCATCCTGCGCTTCCTGGCGATCGAGCGTGCCGTGCGCGGGGTGTTCATCGTGCTGGTCGCGGCCGCCGTCTGGAAGTTCAGCAACAGCCAGTTCGCGGTGCGCCGGCTCTTCGACGAGTACCTCGACGTCCTCAGGCCGGTCTTCCGGCACTTCCACTACGACCTCGACCACTCGCCCGTGGTCGGCACCATCCAGAAGACCTTCGGCTACAAGCACTCCACGCTGCTGCTCGTCGCGGTCCTGCTGCTGGTGTACGCGCTGGTCGAGCTCGTCGAGGCGGTCGGGCTCTGGTACGCCAAGCGCTGGGCGGAGTACCTCACGGTCGTCGCCACCGCCGCGTTCCTCCCGCTGGAGATCTACGAACTCACCGAGCACATCAGCTGGCTGAAGATCGCGACGCTGGTCCTGAACATCCTCGCCGTCCTCTACATCGCCCTCGCCAAACGGCTGTTCGGCCTGCGCGGCGGACACAAGGCGTTCGAGGCCGAGCGGCAGAGCGCATCGCTTCTGGAGGTCGAGGAGTCGGCCGGGGTCATGGTCTGAACCCCGGACCCACGACCCGCTCGCGGCCGGACCCACGCCCGGCTCACGACCCGCTCGCGCCCGGACCCAGGACCGGATCAAGGCCGGTGGGCCGTCGCCGGGTCCAGGCGGGCCAGGTCCTCCGCGGTCAGGACCAGGTCCGCGGCCCCGGCCGAGTCCCGGATGCTCTCCGGGCGGCTGGCGCCCGGGATCGGGATCACGGTGGGGGAGCGGTGCGACAGCCAGGCGAGACATACCTGTTGAGGGCTCACGCCGTGTTCCCGGGCCACCGTGTGGAACGCCCCGAACCGCCCCTGGGAACCCTTTTCGGAACCGCTGCCGGACGGGCTGGACGGCCCGGACGGGCCGTCCAGCGAACTGCGGGAGATGCCGCCCAGCGGGCTCCACGGCAGGAACGCGAGCCCCAGCTCGGCACAGAGGAGCAGTTCGGGGTCGCTGTCCCGGACCGCGGGGGAGTACTGGTTCTGGACGGAGACCAGGCGGTCCCCGAGGATCGCGTGAGCCCGGCGGATCTGGTCGGCGGTGGTGTTGGAGATGCCGGCCAGCCGGATCGTGCCCGCGTCGAGAAGGTCGCGCAGCGCGCCGACCGAGTCCTCGAAGGGGACGGCGGGATCGGGCTTGTGCAGCTGGTAGAGGCCGATCGCCTCCAGGCCCAGCCGTTTCAGGGAGGCCTCGGCCGCCGCCTTGAGCCGGCGCGGGGAGCCGTTCACCGTCCAGGTGCCGTCGGCCGGTCTGCCGCGCCCGCCCTTGGTGGTCACCAGGACGTCCGCGGTGTCGCCGCCGTACGTCGCCAGAGCGCGGGCCACGAGCCGTTCGTTGTGGCCGGGTTCGTCGCCGGGCAGGTGATACGAGTCCGCCGTGTCGAGGAGGGTGACGCCCGCGTCCAGGGCGGCGTGCACCGTGGCCAGGGCCCGCGCCTCGTCCGGCCGCCCCTCGATGGACAGCGGCATCGCGCCGAGTCCCACGGCGCTGACCCGAAGACCGCCAAGTGTCCGGTATCGCATGTCAGTTGCCCTTTCCGAGGGTCTCGGCCACGGCACGCGGCAGCCATGCCCGCGCGTCACCGAAGGGGAAACCGAGCCGGGTGGCCCGGGAGTTGTCCATGCCGTAGGAACGGCTGAAGGAGAAGGGGGAGACCTCGCCCACCTGGACGGCTCCCAGGACCGCCTTGCCGTCCGGGAGGTGCGCGGTGATCGCCTCGCACAACTCCTGTGTGGTCAGCGGCCCGTGGGAAGCCGCGTTGACCGGGCCGGTGAAGTCCTCGCCGACCGTCCAGAACAGGAAGTCGGCGATCTCCTCGACGTGGATATAGGTCGCCGGGTGGTTCACGGGCGGCACGGCGATCGTCCGGCCGGTACGGATCCGGTCGGCGTAGTGCTCCAGCCGACCGGTGAAGTCGTCGTCCCCGCCCAGTACATGGGCGACGCGTACGGCCACGTAGGGGAAGCCGGGGTCGGCCGCGAACACGGCCTCGGCCTGCCGCTTGCCCTCGCCGTAGTGCGTGTCGAGGAAGTCGGCGTCGTCCCAGGGAAGGCCGGGATCGACGGCGACCGTACGGGGATCCACGGCGTCCTCGCCGACCGGGTCCGCCGTGTCCTCGTACACCTCTACGGTGGATGTCATCACATACCGGCGAGTGCGCCCCGCGAAGACCCGGCGGGCGATCTCCGCCTGCCGCGGTGTGTAGCAGACCTGGTCGACGACGACGTCGAAAGTCCGTGAACCCAGCGCCTTTTCCAGGGAGTTCTCGTCATTGCGGTCGGCGATCAGATGTATCGCCCCGGCGGGCGGCGCCGAAGAGCCGCGATTGATGACGGTGACTTGGTCTCCCGCGGCCGTCAACCGGGATATGAGACGCTTTCCGAAATACCGGTTTCCGCCGATGACACAGATCTCTCGCACGTCGCTCTCCCCTGTTTCCCCGTCACCCGTGCCCTGTGCGTCCCTGCGCTCGGGCACCCGTTTCCCCAAGCACCCGTCACCGGTCGCCAGCCGCTCACGGTGCTCCGGCCTGTGGTCATAATTCTCCCGTCGCAGGGGTCAGGTCCGAAGGGGGAGACATGGGAGATCCGGCTGTCGCACCGAAAGAAACACGGCATCCGCGCGCCGTCTCCGGCGAAACGTCGGCGGGCTTCGACACGCTGGACCGGCAGATCCTGGAACTGCTCCAGAGCGACGGCCGTATCAAGCTCAGCGAGCTGGGCCGCCGGGTCCGGCTGAGCCCGGCCGCGGTCGCGGAGCGGGTGCGCCGGCTGGAGGCGACGGGCGCGATCACCGGCTACGGTGCCCGGGTGTCCGCGCCCCGCCTCGGCTACGGCATCCAGGCCTTCATCCGCGTCAACCCGCACGGCGGCTACACCCTCAAGCATCCGCGGACCCTGGAACTGCTGGCCCGTCCCGAGGTCACCGAGGTGCACCACGTCGTCGGCGAGGACTGCTGGATCCTCAAGGTCGCCGTCGAGGACACGATCCATCTGGAGGACGTCCTGGAACAGACCTCCGCGCTGGGGCGGACGACGACCTCGATCGTGCTGTCGTCACCGGTGGACCGCAAGCCCCTGCTGCCGCGCACCTCACGCTGAGCCTCGCTGACCCGAGGCGACCGCCCGCCGCCCCTTGCCTTGACGTCGGCGTCAAGGATTACCGTCGAGGCATGCGAATCGGCGAGCTGGCGGAACGGGCCGGGACGACCACGCGGACTCTGCGCTACTACGAGTCGCGGGGACTGCTGCCCGCGCGGCGGGGCGAGAACGGGTACCGGACGTACGACGAGCACGACCTGCGGCTGCTGCGGCAGATCAGGACGCTGCAGGACTTCGGGTTCGACCTGGAGGAGACACGGCCCTTCGTGGAGTGTCTGCGGGCCGGGCATCCCGAGGGCGACTCGTGCCCGGCGTCCCTGGACGTCTACCGCCGCAAGCTCGGCGAGCTCGACGGGCTGATCGACGAGCTGCGGTCGGTGCGTGCGCAGGTGGGCGAGCAGTTGGCGCGGGCGGAACGGGCGCGCGACGAGCTGGCGGCCGACGCGGAGGTTCCGGGTGGTCCGGAACCCGTATGCGAACTGGGAGGGCAGACGCGATGATCAGGGCGGCAGGCGTGGCCGAAGTGACGGACGCGGACTTCGGGGCGGAGGTGATCGGGTCGGATCTGCCCGTGCTGGTGGAGTTCACGGCCGACTGGTGTCCGCCGTGCCGGCAGATGGGCCCGGTGCTCAGCGAGCTGGCCTTCGAGGAGGGCGACCGGTTCAAGGTGGTCCAGCTGGACGTGGACACCAATCCGGAGACGACGCTGGCGTACGGCGTGCTCTCGATGCCGACGTTCATGGTTTTCCGCGACGGTGAGCCCGTGAAGTCGATGGTGGGCGCCCGGGCCAAGCGACGGCTGCTGCAGGAGCTGTCCGACGTGCTCTGATCCCACCCGGCAGACAACTCGGCGCACAAAAAATCCCCTGGGCAATTGCGCCCGGGGGATTTCTCTGCGTATATTCAATGATTCGCGACTTCGGGGGACCGAGTCGCAAAGAAGTTCAGTAGGCGCAGTATATCTGGGTGGGAGCGGAATTGTCAAACAAGGGATCGCACACAGAATTCCCCGACGATGAACTGCGAAGCGAGCAGGAATTCATCGACGGGTTGTACGCGCGCGTGGACGCCCTGCGCGATGCCACCGAGGCCTCTGTCGGGGACGCGCTCGCCCAGGGCAACACACCCAGGCAGGCCCGGCTCGAACGGGACATCCTGGTCGCCGAACGCTCGGGACTGCTGGCCGCGCTGAACGCCGTGGACGGTTCACTCTGCTTCGGCCGTATCGACCTCGCCCCGGTGGAATCCCCCGGGGGAGGGGCGCCCTCCGCCGGCGTCACCCATCACATCGGCCGGATCGGCATCCGCGCCGACGACATCGAGCGCACCCCGATCCTCGTCGACTGGCGGGCCCCGGTCGCCCGCCCCTTCTACCTGGCAACCGGTCACACCCCGATGGGCCTGCGCCGCCGCCGGCACATCGGCACCGCGGGCCGGCACGTCACCGACCTGCACGACGAGATCCTCGACCTCGGCGACCGCGAGCGCACCGGTCACGAGGACCCGACCGGGGACGCCGTGCTGCTCGCCGCGCTCAACTCGGCCCGCACCGGCCGGATGAGCGACATCGTGCAGACCATCCAGGCCGAACAGGACCGGATCATCCGCGCGCCGCACCGGGGGATCATGGTCGTCGAGGGCGGCCCCGGCACCGGCAAGACGGCCGTCGCCCTGCACCGCGCCGCGTATCTCCTCTACGAACACCGGGAACTGCTCGCCAAGCGGGCCGTCCTGATCGTCGGCCCCAACCCGGCCTTCCTCGGCTACATCGGCGAGGTGCTGCCCTCGCTCGGCGAGACCGGCGTGCTGCTCTCGACCGTCGGCGAGCTCTTCCCCGGAGTCCACGCGACGGCCGTCGACACGCCCGACGCGGCCGCCGTGAAGGGGCGGGCCGAGATGGCCGAGGTCCTCGCCGAGGTCGTCCGGGACCGCCAGGCCCTCCCCGACCCGGTGATCGCGATCGAGCACGACCGGGACGTCCTGATGCTCGACGCGGGCCTCGTCCAGGTCGCCCGGGAACGCGCCCGCGCGGCCGACCTGCCCCACAACGTCGCCCGCGAGCACTTCGAGGGCCACATCCTCAACGCCCTCACCGACATGCTGGCCGAACGCATCGGCACGGACCCCTTCGACGGCTCCAACCTCCTCGACCCGAGCGACATCACCCAGATCCGCGACGAACTCGCCGAGAACCCCGAAGTCTGGTCGGCCGTCGATCAGTTGTGGCCGAGGCTGACCCCGCAGCGACTGGTCGCCGACTTCCTCGCCGACCCGTACGGCCATGTCCCGGACGAGGACGCGGCGGCGATCCACCGCCCGCTGACCGGGGCCGGTGACTGGACCGGCGCCGACGTTCCCCTCCTCGACGAGGCCGCCGAACTGCTGGGCGAGGACGACCGGGTCGCACGGGCGCTGGCCGACCAGGAACGCCGTACGCAGATCGCCTACGCGCAGGGCGTGCTGGACGTCTCCTACGCCTCGCGGACGTACGAGTTCGAGGACAAGGACGAGGAGGACTCCGAGATCCTGTCCGCGCACAACATCATCGACGCCGAGCGGATGGCCGAACGGCACGAGGAGGACGACCACCGCAGCGCCGCCGAACGCGCCGCCGCCGACCGGACCTGGGCCTTCGGCCACATCATCGTCGACGAGGCACAGGAGTTGTCGCCGATGGCGTGGCGGCTGCTGATGCGGCGCAGCCCCACGCGGTCGATGACGCTCGTCGGCGATCCCGCGCAGACCGCGGAGGCGGCGGGGGTCGGCTCGTGGGAGGAGATCCTCTCCCCGTACGTCGAGGACCGCTGGGAGCACACCCGGCTCGGCGTCAACTACCGCACGCCGTCGGAGATCATGGATGTCGCCGCCGGTGTGGTGCGGGCCGAACGCCCCGGGTTCGAGCCCCCGCGCTCCGTCCGCTCCACCGGGGTGCGGCCCTGGGCGCGCGATGCCGGGGACGACCTGCCCGGCGCGGTGGCCAAGGCCGTCGCCGAACTGACTCCCGCCGAGGGACGGCTCGCGGTGATCGCGCCGCGTGCCCTGCACACCGCGCTCGCCGGCCGGCTGGACGGGGTGACGGCGGCCCAGGAACCGGACCTGACCCGCACGGTGGTGCTCCTCGACCCCCGTCAGGCCAAGGGACTGGAATTCGACTCCGTACTGGTGGTCGAGCCCGCGGCGTACGGGACGAGCGACCTGTACGTGGCGCTGACCCGGGCCACCCAGACCCTGGGCGTCCTGCACACCGGGGAACTGCCCGCGTCGCTGCGCGGCACCGGGCTGGAGTGAAGGGTGCGGGGTGCGGATGAGGGGGGCCGGTCCGGAGTGACGACGGGCTCGCCGGTTCCGCCGGCTCACCCCTGACCGGTCCCCGGCGGCTGTGCCGCCGGGGACCGGGTGCGCGACGCCGCTAGGCAGGCCGCAGCCACACCGTCGCGAGGGGCGGCAGCGTCAGCTGGATGCTGGCCGGACGGCCGTGCCAGCCCTGGGGCTCCGGTTTGACGGGGTCGGGGTTGGTGATGTCGCTGCCGCCGTAGCGGAGAGTGTCGGTGTTGAGGACTTCGCGCCAGGCGGGGATGTCCTCGGGGACGCCGAGGCGGTAGTTGTGGCGGACGGCGGGGGAGAAGTGGGAGACGGCCAGGAGCGGGGTGCCGTCGGCGGCGTGGCGCAGGAAGGCGAAGACGTTGTCGTCGGCGGAGTCCCCGGTGATCCAGGTGAAGCCGGAAGGATCGGTGTCGCGCTCCCACAGGGCGGCTTCGGCGCGGTAGACGGTGTTGAGGTCGCGGACCAGGTCGCGGACGCCACGGTGGTCGGGTTCGGCGGCGTAGGCGGGGTCGAGGAGCCACCAGTCGGGGCCGTGGGCCTCGGACCATTCGGCACCCTGGGCGAACTCCTGTCCCATGAAGAGGAGTTGCTTGCCCGGGTGGGCCCACATGAAGGCGAGATAGGCGCGGAGGTTGGCGCGTTGCTGCCACCAGTCGCCGGGCATCTTGGAGACGAGTGAGCGTTTGCCGTGCACGACCTCGTCGTGGGAGATCGGCAGGACGTAGTTCTCGCTGTACGCGTACACCATCGAGAACGTCATCTCGTTGTGGTGGTACTTGCGGTGGATCGGCTCGTGGGACACATAGTCCAGCGAGTCGTGCATCCACCCCATGTTCCACTTCAGCCCGAACCCCAGACCGCCGAAGCCTCCGGGGCCGACGTGGTGGGTGGCCCGGGTGACCCCGTCCCAGGCGGTGGACTCCTCGGCGATGGTGACGACGCCGGGGTTGCGGCGGTAGACGGTGGCGTTCATCTCCTGGAGGAACGCGACGGCGTCCAGGTTCTCG
>NZ_JAODTZ010000035.1 GCF_025399795.1 Streptomyces rhizosphaerihabitans
CGGCGCCGCCCGTGGGGTGGTGGTGGCCACCGGAGCACGTACCGAGTTCGGCAAGATCGCTGCCGGCCTCGACACCCATCCTCTTGACACCGAGTTCCAGGTCGGCCTGCGGCGCTTTTCCATGCTGCTGGTCTACGTCGCGGGCGCGTTGACGACCTCGATCTTCGTGATCAACGTAGCCCTGCACAAGCCGATCATCGACGCACTGCTGTTCTCACTGGCCATCGCGGTGGGAATCACCCCGCAGCTTCTGCCCGCGGTCGTATCGACCAGCCTGGCCGCAGGTTCGCGACGGATGAGTCGGCGCAAGGTGCTGGTCAAACGACTGGTGTGCATCGAGGACTTGGGCGATGTCGATGTCCTGTTCACCGACAAGACCGGCACGCTCACCACGGGCCGGATCGAGTTCATGCGCGCCGTGCCGGCCGACGGCCGACACGCCGAGGCGGTGGTGCGATGGGGGCTGCTCGGTACGGAGAACGAGGCGCGCGACGCTCAGGACGTCGGAGGAAACCCGCTGGACCAAGCCCTCTGGCGATCCCCGGCCACGGCCGACGGGCGGGCCGGTCTGGACGGGTACACGCAGGTCTCGGTACTGCCCTTCGATCATGAACGACGCATGGTGTCCGTTCTGCTGCGGGACGGCGACGGGCGCTTCAGCCTGGTCACCAAAGGAGCTCCGGAGACGGTCCTGGACCGCTGCGTCGACGTCCCGCCCGCAGCCCGTGACGCACTGGCGGTCGAGTTCTCCGCGGGCAACCGGGTGGTCGCTGTCGCCACCCGGGCCGATGTCACCGCAACGCAGGGTGTCGGGCCTGAGGACGAACAGGGGCTGACTCTTGCCGGCCTGCTGGTGTTCATGGATCCGCCCAAGCCGGATGCCGCCATGGCGCTGCGCAGGCTGTCCGGGCTCGGCGTCGCGGTGAAGGTTGTCACGGGCGACAACGCCGCGGTTGCAGCCAAGGTCTGCCACGACCTGGGTTTCCCCGACTCGGGAGTGATGACCGGCAGCGAGGTCGACGCCCTGGACGACGGACAACTGGCCGAGGCGATCACCGGCACCACGGTTTTCGCGCGTGTGAGTCCCGAGGCCAAGGCACGCATCGTGCACGCGCAACGGCTCAGCCGCGGCGGCGTTGCGTTCCTGGGCGACGGGGTCAACGACGCCCTTGCTCTGCATGCGGCCGACGTGGGCATCTCCGTCGACTCGGCCACCGACGTGGCCAAGGACGCGGCCGACGTCATCCTGCTGGAGAAGGACCTGAATGTTCTCGCCGACGGTGTGGGCGAGGGCCGTCGGATCTTCGCCAACACCATCAAGTATGTGCTGATGGGTACTTCGAGCAATTTCGGCAACATGGCCTCCGCTGCGGGAGCCTCGCTCTTCCTGCCGTTCCTGCCGATGCTCCCCTCACAGATCCTTCTGAACAACCTGCTCTACGACAGCAGCCAGTTGGCCATCCCGACGGACAACGTGGACGAGGAGCAGTTGCGGAAGCCCTCGCACTGGGACATCGCCTTCATCCGCCGCTTCATGATCTCCTTCGGCCCGCTCAGCTCAGTGTTCGACTTCGTCACCTTCGGCGTCATGCTCTGGATCTTCCACTCCGGACCGGCGCAGTTCCGGACCGGCTGGTTCGTCGAGTCGCTGGCCACCCAGACCCTGGTGATCTTCGCCATCCGCACGCGCCGCATCCCGTTCTTCCGCAGCCACCCCAGCCTGCCGCTGACTCTTGCCGCGTTGGGTGTCGTCACCATCGGCGCGCTGCTGCCGGCCACGCCACTCGCCCATACACTGGGCTTCCAACCACTCCCCACGGCGTTCTTCGCCACCCTGGTCGGCATGATCGTCGCCTACCTGGCACTCATCGAGGCCGGTAAGCGGCTGTTCTACGGCGCGGCAGCGACCGTGTCGCCGACCCCCGGGCACTACGCGGGTCACCGGCATCTGCGGCGCCGCGCATCCCGCTTCAGCACGGCCGCGCCCCGCTCCATGCCGGCTGACGGACCGCGCTGATGCGAGGGCTCCGGTCCGGTTGCCGCGCGTAGGCCGCTGTGCCGACGACAGAATGCCTGAGCGTTGGCTGAGGCGAGTCGTTCCACGACCTGCTCCATCCCCAGCAGGCCCGCGTCGAGCGTTTCGGCCAGTTGCCTGTCCAGGTGCCGCAGCGCCTGGTTGGACAGATCGATCGACGACGAGTGGACAAGTACGCGAAGCTCCTGGCGGATGAGTCACCTCCTCGCAGGCGGAGGTCATGGGGCCGCCGCGACTGCCGGGACCGGTTGCGGGCGCGGCCACTTGGTTCCGGCAGGTTCATGGGAGTCGACGTTCGTCCTGTCGCCTGCGGGCGCGGCCGGCACATCGCGCGGGACACCACCGGATGGCGCCGCGTCGTACCCTCCCCGGTGCCGGTACGGATCGTGGAGACCCACACCGTCCACGAGCTGCTGAACAGCGGCACCCTCGTTATCTGCGCAGGCGGCGGAGGCGTCCCCGTCACCGCGGACCACGACACCGGCGCACTGACCGGCGTGGAGGCCGTCATCGACAAGGACCTGGCCGCGGCCCCTGCTCGCCGAGGACCTCAAGGCCGACTTCCTGCTCATCCTCACCGACGTCCCGTGTATCTACGAGGACTACGGAACCCCGGACCAGCAGCCCGTGCTCGACGCCACCCCGGCGGAGCTGCGCCGCAAGGGCTTCCCGGAGGGCTCCATGGGGCCGAAGGCCGAGGCCGCCGCGCGATTCGTGGAACGGACCGGAGGTCTCGCCGCCGTAGGAGCCCTGGACGCGGCCTACGAGATCGTGCACGGCCGGTCGGGCACCCTGGTCCGCCCCGACCTCGCGGCCGACTGGCCGGCAGACGCGGCAACACCCTCAACGTCATCCACTGCATGCATCACAACGCCCAACGGCCTTTGACAAGAGGGCCGTTCGGCCCCCTGGTCGCGGACCTTCGGCATCCGTCGCCGACGGGCGTGCACGGTCAGAGTGAGGGGTGTCAGGTACCGAGCCGACCGCCCTCGAAGGGAATCCCGACCATGGCCGTGCACGAGCACCCTCACCGGAGCTCCGGCTTCCACCTGCCGTCGTTCCGCAGGAACCGGACCGCCTACGCATCCGAGTCGGCCGTGTCGGCAGACACCGGCACGCACACCGCGCGGGCCTACGCCTTCGCGTCCCTGCGCCTGCTCACGGGGTTCGTCTTCCTGTGGGCCTTCCTCGACAAGACCTTCGGCCTCGGCTACGCCACCCCGTCCGGCAAGGGCTGGATCGACGGCGGCTCGCCGACCAAGGGCTTCCTCGGCTCCGTCGCCGCCGGGCCGATGGAGTCAACCTTCCACTCCTGGGCCGGTGACCCGTGGGCCGACTGGCTGTTCACGCTCGGTCTCCTCGGGATCGGCCTCGCCCTGGTCGCCGGTGTCGCGCTGCGCATCGCCGCCGTCGCCGGCACCGCGATGATGGCGCTGATGTGGATCGCGGAGTGGCCGCCGGTCAAGCACCTCTCGGACGGCACGCCGAGCATGTCGACGAACCCGTTCATCGACTACCACGTGATCTACGCCGCCGCCCTGATCGTCCTGGCCGCTGTCGCCGCCGGCGACACCCTGGGCGCGGGCAGGCTCTGGGCCAAGCTCCCCTTCGTCCACGACCACAGCTGGCTGCGCTGAGCACCGACGGCGACGTGGGCCCATCACTCGGCCGACAGCGCCCCGCCGTGCAGGGAGCCGGGCGGTCCGGATTCGGGACCAGCGGCCCCTGCACGAGGAACCCCTCGAAATCGATTCCGGAATCCCACCCCTCGCCCCAGGAGGCAGAGATCATGCTCCGCACCATCACCGTAGGTCTCGACGGCTCGCAGGAGAGCCGGGCCGCCGCAGAATGGGCGGCTCGCGAGGCGGAGCTGCGCGGCCTGCCGCTGAAGATCGTGCACGTGTGGGAGCCGGTGCCGGAGCCCATGGCTCAGTCGCCACTCCTCGGTGCCGAGACCCAGCAGCACTGGACCGAGCGGATTCCCCGGGAAGCCGCCGAGGGGGTCCGGCTGCGTCACCCCGGCGTCGAGGTGCGCACGGAGCAGCTCTCCGGCCACCCGGGTGACGCACTGGCCGAGGCGGCGAAGAGCGCCGAACTGCTCGTCCTGGGCTCGCGCGGCCTCGGCGGGATCGGCGGGTTCATGGTCGGCTCGGTCGGCCTGTCCACCGTCGCGCACGCGGACAGCCCGGTCGTACTGGTCCGCGCGCTCGAGGCAGCCGCGGACGAGCACGAACTGGACCCGGCGGGTGTTCCGTCCGCCGCGACGCCGTTCCGGCCCGTGGTCCTCGCACTCGACGTAGAGCACCCCGACGAGGCGCTGATCGAGTTCGCCTTCGACGCCGCCAAGCGCCGTGCGACGTCCTTGCGGGTCGTCCACGGCTGGTACCCGCCGCCCTATTACGCGTACGGCACGCCGGTCAATCCGGCGCTGCACGAGGCACTGGCCTTGAGCGCGTCCGGGGCCGTGACCGAGGTGCTGCGTCCATGGCGGAAGAAGTTCCCGGACGTGGAGGTCGTCGAGGATTCCCGCTACGGCAGCGCGGCCGTACTCGTCGTGGACGCTTCGCGCGAGGCCTCGCTCGTCGTCGTGGGCCGGCGCATCCGGCGCAGCCCCTTCGGCGCCCACATCGGACACGTCACGCACTCCGTCCTGCATCACTCCACCGCCCCTGTCGCCGTCGTCCCGCACAGCTGAGCCACTCCGAGGAGAAGAGACCCATGAAGGCAGCGGTCGTACGAGCGTTCGGTGAACCCCTGGTCATCCACGAGGTCCGCCACCTCGCATCCGTCGACGACTCCAACGGCGAGGTGCTGCGCGGCGAGGGCAAGGCCCGGATCGTCTTCGGCCTCGGCGCGGGACGGTGAGACAGATGGATCTCCCGATCGTCGTCGGCGTCGACGGATCCGAACCCAGCCTGCGAGCCGTCGACTGGGCGGCCGACGAGGCGGCCCTGCGCGGGGCGCCACTGCGGGTGGTGTACGCCTCCCTCTGGGAGCGCTACGAGGGCGCCGCTCTCGTACAGGACCTCGGCAAGCCGTCCGAGGAGGTCACGGCCGAGAGCATCGTACGGACCGCCGCACACCGCGCCCGTCTGCGCCAGGCCGAGTTGGAGATCTCCACCGACGTGCTGCCGGAGGAGCCCGAGTACGCGCTGGTCCGCGAGGGACGCGAGGCCGCCGCGCTGGTGCTCGGCACCCGCGGTCGCAGCGGCTTCGTCGAGATGCTGCTCGGTTCGGTCAGCCTGACGGTCGCCGCCCGCGCGGACTGCCCGGTGATCGTGCTCCGCGGCAGCCACGACAACCAGGTCCGCGCCCGGACGCACGGTCGCGTCGTCGTGGGCATCGGGGAGAGGACGACGGGCTCCGCCGCCCTGAACTTCGCTGTCCAGGAGGCGAGGCTTCGCCACGCGACCCTGGACGCCGTACGTGCTTGGCGGTGCCCGGCGCACGAGACCACCGACCACCCCCTGTTCGCCGGGGAACCCGCGCGTCTGCACGAGCAGCAGGCCGGCGAGGTCCTGGACAAGGCGCTGGAAGACGTACCCGCGGATGTGGACCTGCGCCGGCGCACGGTCGAGGGTCCCGCCCGCAGGGTCCTGTTGGACGCGTCATGCGCAGCAGACCTGCTGGTGGTCGGGGCCCGCCGCAACCCGGGACACCTCGGACTCCAGCTGGGGCGCGTCGCCCACGCGGTGCTGCACCACGCCGCCTCCGCCGTCGCGGTCGTACCCGAGCAGGCGTGACAGAGGCGGGCGGCTGCTCAGAAGCCGGCACCGCGGTCGGGGACGTATCTCGTCCCGTCCACACGGCAGTTGCCGGCACCTTCTCGCCGTCGGACCACCTGCACCACCCGATGATCCTCACGCCGACGATTCACGGAGTCCCTCATGTCCAAGGCCGAGCACCCGGACGCCACCGCACTGACCGACGAAGAGCTGCGTACCCTGGACGCGCACTGGCGGGCCGCCAACTACCTGGCCGCCGGACAGATCTACCTGATGTCCAACCCCCTGCTGACCGAGCCCCTGAAGCCGGAGCACATCAAGCCCCGGCTGCTCGGCCACTGGGGCACCTCGCCCGGCCTCAACCTCGTGTACACACACCTCAACCGGGTGATCAAGGCGCGGGCGCTCGACGCGCTGTGCGTGTGGGGTCCAGGTCACGGGGGTCCGTCGATCCTGGCCAACTCCTGGCTGGAGGGCAGCTACAGCGAGACCTACCCGGACGTGTCGCGTGACGCGGCGGGCATGGCACGGCTGTTCCGGCAGTTCTCCTTCCCCGGCGGCGTGCCCAGCCATGTCGCCCCCGAGACCCCCGGCTCCATCCACGAGGGCGGCGAGCTCGGCTACTCGCTCTCCCACGCGTACGGTGCCGCCTTCGACAACCCGGACCTGCTGGTCGCCTGTGTGATCGGCGACGGCGAGGCGGAGACCGGGCCGCTGGCCGCGGCCTGGCACTCCAACAAGTTCCTCGACCCGGTCCACGACGGCGCCGTCCTGCCGATCCTGCACCTCAACGGCTACAAGATCGCCAACCCGTCGGTGCTCTCCCGGATCCCGGAGACCGAACTCGATTCTCTGCTGCGGGGATACGGCCACGAGCCGATCCACGTGACCGGCGACGACCCGGTCCAGGTGCACCGGGCCATGGCGGCGGCGATGGACGACGCGCTGGACCGCATCGCCCTGATGCAGCGGACCGCCCGCGAGGACGGTGTCAGCGAGCGCGTGCACTGGCCCGTGATCGTGCTGCGCACCCCGAAGGGCTGGACCGGTCCGGCCGAGGTGGACGGCGTGCCCGTCGAGGGCACCTGGCGAGCCCACCAGGTCCCCCTGGCCGGTGTCCGCGAAAACCCCGAACACCTCCGCCAGCTGGAGACCTGGCTGCGCTCGTACAAGCCGGAGGAGCTCTTCGGCCAGGAAGGCCGCCCCGCCGCCGACGTTCTCGCCTGCGTCCCCGACGGAGCCAAGCGACTCGGTGCCAACCCGCACGCCAACGGCGGTCTGCTCCTGCGCGACTTGCCCGTTGCCCCGCTGAACGAGTTCGCCGTGCCGGTCGACAAGCCGGGTACTACGTTGCACGAGCCGACCCGCGTTCTGGGGGACCTCCTGGCCCGGGTGATGAAAGACACGGGTGCCCGTAGGGACTTCCGCCTCGTCGGCCCGGACGAGACCGCGTCGAACCGTCTTCAGGCCGTCTTCGACATCAGCGGAAAGGCATGGCAGGCCCAATATCTGCCGGTCGACGAGCACCTCGAACATCACGGCCGGGTGATGGAGATCCTGTCCGAACACACCTGCCAGGGCTGGCTGGAGGGCTACCTGCTCACCGGCCGGCACGGTTTGTTCTCCAGCTACGAGGCGTTCGTGCACATCGTCGACTCCATGGTCAACCAGCACATCAAGTGGCTCAAGACGTCACGGGAGTTGCCGTGGCGCGCCCCCATCGCCTCCCTCAACTACCTGCTGACCTCCCACGTTTGGCGCCAGGACCACAACGGCTTCTCGCACCAGGATCCGGGATTCGTCGACCACGTCCTCAACAAGAGCCCTGAAGTCGTACGGGTCTATCTGCCGCCGGACACCAACACCCTGCTGTCGGTGGCGGATCACGTTCTGCGCAGCCGCGACTACGTCAACGTCGTCGTGGCCGGCAAACAGCCCAGCTTCGACTGGCTGTCCATGGACCAGGCCCGCGCGCACTGCGCCCGCGGCGCCGGGATCTGGGAGTGGGCGGGCACGGAGAACGGCGGGGAGCCCGATGTCGTTCTGGCCTGCGCCGGGGACGTGCCCACCCAGGAGGTACTGGCCGCCGCGCAGTTGCTGCGCCGGCACCTCCCGGACCTCGCCGTCCGCGTGGTCAATGTGGTCGACATGACCCGACTCCTCCCGCGCGAGGAACACCCGCACGGAATGAGCGACTTCGAGTACGACGGCCTGTTCACCACCGACAAGCCGGTGATCTTCGCGTACCACGGCTATCCCTGGCTGATCCACCGGCTCGCCTACCGCCGCACCGGACACAAGAACCTGCACGTGCGCGGCTACAAGGAGTCCGGCACGACCACCACGCCGTTCGACATGGTGGTCCGCAACGACCTCGACCGCTACCGGCTGGTCATGGACGTCATCGACCGAGTCCCAGGACTCGCGGTGCGCGCCGCCGCCGTACGGCAGCAGATGGCCGACGTGCGTAGCCGACACCAGGCCTGGATCCGCGAGCACGGCAGCGACCTGCCCGAGGTCGCCGACTGGACCTGGAACAGCTGACCCACCCCTCGCTCCCGGACCGACGGCAAGAGCCGTTCGTCGAGCGATAGGGCCGGATGGCCCAAGCGGGCGGGGTGATTACTGGGCAATATGAATTTATCGGGCAATCTCGGTACTCGAAATAGACAGACACACCCTGCTGTGCATGGCCACCGCCGACCGGCTGTCCACCGCGCAGCCGGTCACCCGCGCCTTCCCGCTGGAGCGCATGGAAGAGGCCTGCGACGTCTTCGCCCGCACCGCCGACACCGGAGCCCTCGAGGTGGTGCTCGGCGAGCCGTCGCGCGAGGCGGTCGCCGTTTCGGCGGCCTGACGAGAGGACGTGACGAGCCGTGACCGAACAGACACAGGCGAACGGGACGAAGGGTCTGCCCTCGGGTGACCTGGGCCGCCGACTCGCCGCACGCCGCGCCCACCTCGGACTGACGGCAGAGGAGACGGCCGCTCGAGCGGGCATGGCCTCCAGCTACGTGACGCACCTGGAACAGCACCCTGACGCCGCGCCCGGCCGAGGCGCACTGCTCACGCTGGCGGCGGCACTGCGGACCACGGTCTCGGAACTCACCGGCGGCGATGCCGACGTGCCATCCGGTCGTGAACAGGCCGGGCGTGCTCCCGAATTCACCGAGTTGAGCAGTGCCGAGTGTGCTGAGCTGCTGTCGACGCACGGTGTAGGAAGGGTCGCCGTTCCCACAGCGCTCGGGCCGGCGATCGTTCCTGTCAACTACAGCGTCGCCGATGACGCGATTGTCTTCAGAACGGCCCGCGGCGCTACACCGTCGTCGGCGTCGGGCTGCCTGGTCGCGTTCGAGGTCGACCGCGTCGACGACGCCTTCAGCCAGGGCTGGAGCGTGCCGGCGCGCGGGTATGCGCGCGAGGTGACGGACATCGATGAAGTGCATCGGCTCGCGGAGCAGGCGTACAGCGCGCCGTGGTCCGGTGGCAGGCGCGATATGTGGGTGCGCATCGGACCGTATGCCCTCACGGGACGCCGCATCGTGGTCTGAACGGGGTCTCTCTCGGGAAGCCAGGGTCCCATGGTCCCTGGCTGAGGGTGTCCACACCGCTTGAGGATGGACCAGCGCGGTACCGCTTTGTCAGGTGAGAGACGAGAAGGCAGATGTACGCCAACGACGGATTTCGCGAACTCGACCGGCAGGAGTGCCTGGCCATGCTGGCCGCAGTGCCTGTGGGGCGGATCGTGTACACACGGCTGGCGTTGCCCGCCGTCCTGCCGGTCAACTTCTGTCTTGACCACGATGGCGCGGTACTGGTGTGCACCTCGGCCTCTTCGGACCTGGTGACAGCGATCGACGGAGCCGTGGTGGCCTTCGAGGCCGATGAGCTCGATGCCGCCCTCCACTCCGGATGGAGTGTCGTGATCGTGGGGTCGGCCAACCTCGTGACCGATCCAGCCGAGCACGCACGGCTGTTGAGGACCGGGCCCCCGTCCTGGGTGCCGGCACCGCAGGAGGTCTACGTGCGCATCGCCTCGGCGCTGGTCACCGGACGCCAACTCGTCGGCGGACGCCCCCTGTACGACATGCAGACCCCTTCCTGAACCCCCATCGCCGCGTCATTCAGCACCTCGTCGTCCTTTCTGTTCCGGACCGAACGGCCCTTGAAGCAAGGGCCGTTCGGTGTCTCTTCGGGTTCTCCCGGCTGCTGCCCGAGGCGCCGGTCCGCGAGGAGCATCGTTCATGGAGGCCGGTGCGCTCGTCGAGCGTCGCTTCCGTCGAACGGTCGTTCAAGGAAGGGACGGGTACGCCATGACCTCGCATCACATAGTCGTCGGAGTGGACGGTTCTCTGATCTCCGTAAGGGCGCTGGACCGGGCCGCGGCCGAGGCCGTACGGCACGGCACCGGCTTGCGCGTGCTGTACGCCGTTTCCGACCGAGACGAGGCCGCACCGGTCCTGAACCATGCTGTGTCACGCATCCATGCGCGGTACCCCGAACTGCTGGTGGAGACCGCCGCGGTGGAGGGAGGAGTGGTGCGTTCATTGGCGCGAGAGAGCGCAGCCGCAGCCCTTACCGTCGTGGGAACACGCGGCTTGGGAGCGTTGACCGGCCCGGCCTTCGGCTCCGTGAGCCTGAGGCCGGCCGCGCTCGCGCAAGGACCTCTCCTGGTCGTCCGCGGGGACCACCCGTGCGACGACGGGCAGGACGTACTGCTCGGACTGGCGGACGACACGGACACGCAGGCGGCGGCGTACGCCTTCCAGGAGGCCGAGCGGCGCGGTGCGAGGCTCCGTGTCCTGCATTCCTGGAGCCATCGGCACAGCACCCCCGAACTTCCCTCCTTCGTGCCGACGCGCAGTCCGGGCCAGGAACGACTGGCCAGGGAGGCCCTGGCCGAGGAGGCCGTACCCCGTTACGCCCTCACCCAGCTGCAGGACCGGCACCCAGACGTGACGGTGGAGACCCACACGGTCCGCGCCGCTCCCGCGGCCGAACTGCTGGCAGCGACCCGGGAGGCTGCCGTGGTCGTCATCGGCGCGCACCGCCGTACGAGCGTGCTCGGGCCGCGCTTGGGTCCGGTCGCCCGCACCCTGTTGCACCGGGCGCACTGCCCGGTGGTCGTCGTACCCCATGGATGACCGACCCCACTGCCGCGCCATCGCGCTGCCGGCCTGGACACGTTCAGGGTCTCCCGCCGCGGGGACCGGTCGGTCGGCACTGTGATCGCAGACGCGGGCGCGCTCCTGGCGGACGCCTCGCGTGACGCCGCGACCCAGTGGGCTTGCCCGGCTCGTACATCGGCCTGCCGGCCGAGGCGTCGCCGCACCGACCGCCGAGCTCCCGCACAACGGACGCCGTTCAGGCACACGGGACGGAACGTCGGCTGCGAGGCGTACCCCGGTCGTCAGACGGAGAGCCTGCGCCGACCGAGCTGTGAGTGGCGGGAGTCGGGGACGTCCGGCTGTACGGAGCGTCGAAGCTCCTGGGAGACGGGTTCACGACCAGGACGCCCGTTGTCTGCCAGGAGCTTCACTGTGCTCGCCCACCCGTCTGGGTCGGATCCGTCCACTTCTGCGGTACGTCTGCTGCGGTGTGGCCTGTCCGCCCGACGCCGCCACCCGCTGCCGATGGCTGCCGATGGCCCCATCGTGGGCCGGGACAGCCCTCGTACCTCCCGTGACCTATCGACGGTGCATGGTCTCCAGAGCGGCGGCCAGCACGTGAGGGTCGTGATGGCCTTTGTAGACCTGCGGCGGATGCCTGTCCAGCTTCAGGAGCTGCGCCACCGCTGTCCAGGCGGTGCGTACGGAGTACTCGACGGTGAAGACGACGTCGTCGGGCACCTCGGCGAACTGCCCGATGAAGGCGAGGTTGACCGACTCCTTCGGGACCACTCGGGGCCGGTCGTCGCGGCGGCGGGCCAGGAACTGGCTGGTGATGTACGGCATCACACAGGGCACGACGATGGAGGTCTCCCGGATCCGGTCCGCCGTCCGCTCGTCGAACGGAAGGTGGTGCAGGACCTCTTCGAGGATCTCGCGGCCCGTGCACATGGTCATCGGCTTGGGGGTGTGGTTGCCCGCGCGGCCGGGGAACAGGCCGTAGCCCCACCAGACCCCGACGTCCTCCGGCTGGTCGCGGTAGACGGGCTGGCGGTTGGCGACGATGGTGAGCAGCCAGTTGGACCCGGTGAAGGTCATCAGTCCGCCTTTGCCGGCCGGCCGGCCGCTGAACTCCTCGAGTGCCTTCAGGAAGGCGGGGTCTTTGGTGGTGACCGTGAACGACTCCCAGCGGGACTCCTTGACGTGCTTGTCGAAGGCGTCGGGGTTGCCGAAGTCGTCGCGGCCGCGGGCCAGCCGGTGCCACAGCAGCCAGGCGTCCGAGCGGTGCGGAGCCGGCGGGGGCGTGGAGGTGTGGGAGCCGAGACTGGAGGCGTCGGTCATGGATCCGTTGGTGACGAGGACCAGGTCCTCGGGTGCGACGGTGACCTTCTCGTCGTGGCCGCGTCGGTTCAGGTGGATGGTCTCGACCGTGCCGCTCCTGATGCCCGGGGTGAAGCCGAGGTCGGTGACGTGACAGCCGGTGTGCACGGTGACACCGCGCTCCTGGAGCCAGGCGGTCAGGGGCCGGACGATGGAGTCGTACTGGTTGTAGCGGGTCCGGTGGATGCCAGTCATGGAGGCGAACTCGGAGAACAGATGGACGAAGCGCCTCAGATAGCGGCGGAATTCGATCGCGCTGTGCCAGGGCTGGAAGGCGAACGTGGTGCACCACATGAACCAGAAGGCGGTGGTGAAGAAGTGTTCGCCGAAGCAGTCGGTGATCCGCTTGCCGTCCAGATGTGCTTCGGGGGTGGCCAGGCAGCGGACCATCTCCAGCCGGTCACGTTCGGAGAATCCCATCGAGGTCGTGTCGACGATCTTGCCGTCCCCGTCGACGAGCCGGGCGATGTCGTTCCAGGCGAAGTCCTCATGTCCGGCCAGGATCTCCTCGGTCACCGAGACGGCGGGGTCGTCGAGGCTGGGGATGCCGGACAGCAGGTCGTAGGTGCAGCGGAACTCGGCTTCGAACATGCGCCCGCCGCGCATGGTGTAGCCGGCGTCCGGCGTGCCGCCCGCGTCCAGGCTGCCGCCGAGGGCCCGTTGTTCCTCGAAGAGGTGAATGTCGGAACCTTTCAAGCCGCCGTCGCGGATCAGGAACGTCGCCGCGGCCAGGGCCGCGATCCCGCTGCCCACCAGATATGCCTTCGCCATCGCACAACTCCTCGTTCTCGCTGGTCGATCGGGGTACCGCGGCTCCCACGGTCTCCTGCCGCCAGGGCTTGTGTCAGTGGGCCGTTGGTCACCTCGCTGGTCCCGGACGGCCCTCAAAGCCGGCAGCGGCGAATCGTCCGCCAAAGCCGGCAGCGGCGAATCGTCCGCAGGCTGCGGACAGGCCCGGTCGGTGGACTGTGGCCGACCGGGCCTGTCGTGACTGCGGGATCACGCCGTGGGGGAGTCCTCCGGTGTGCTGCCGGGTCCCGCGGCGGCAGACGGCCGCTCGGTGGCACCGCGCCACGGCGGGGCCGTTGTCCGGTGTCCGCTGTCCCAGGCCTGGGAGGCCTTGTCGGTCTGGCGGCGCAGCCGGTCCTGGAGCCGGTCGACGACCTCCGTGCCGGTCGCCTCCTCGGCCGCCGCCACCACGTGACGGCCGCCGATGCGCAGGTCGGCCGTGGCCGACCACGGCCGGCCGGCGTGGTGGGCGGCCGCTCGCACGATGTGCACCTCGCCGGTGACGACGGGCAGGCCCGGCCTGCCCACGATCACGTCGATCTTCGTACGGGCGTAGGCAAGGGTCTCCTCGTCCACGGCGCCGTCGGAGCGCAGCCGGACCAAGGGGGTTTCCTGGGCGCTGTGGGTGGTCATCGGGGGTCCTTTCGTCGGGCGTCAGAAGATGCGGTGGGGTTCAGGCCGCGGTGTCGGGCAGCCACAGGTCGGGTCCGAAGACCTCGTAGCGGATGCGTCGCGCGGGTACCCCGGCGCCGAGCAGCTGTCCGCGTACGTCTCGCATGAAGGGCAGCGGACCGCACAGGAACACCGTGGCGTTGTCGGGGAGTTCGGTGCTGCTCAGATCCATCAGGCCGGTGCCGGCGTCCGGTTCCTCCGGTCCGGGGCACTCGTACCAGAAGACGGCCCGGGCGCCCGGCAGTTGCCCGACGAGGTCGTGCGTCTCTGCTCGCAGGGGGTGGTCGGCGGGGGAGCGGTCGGCGTGCAGGACCAGTACCGGGCGGATCGAACGGAGGGCGGCCAGATGGGCCAGGATGCCGGTCATGGGGGCGCAGCCGATTCCGGCCGAGACCAGTACGACGGGGGTGGTGGCATCCACCGGGTCGTCGAGGAAGACATCGCCGAACGGTGCGGACAGCAGCAGCTCGTCCCCCTCATGGACGTGGTCGTGCAGCAGGGCGGAGACCTCGCCGTCCGGCCCGTCGGCGTCACCCGTCACCCGCTTCACGGTGATCCTCCTCAGCTTTCCGCCCGGGTCCGAGGACAGGCTGTACTGGCGCAGCTGGTGCACGCCGTCGGCCATGCGCACGCGGACGCTCACGTACTGACCCGCGCGGGCCCGCGGCGTGCGTCCGCCGTCGGCCGGGCGGAGCAGGAAGGACACGACGTCGGGGGTCTCGGTACGGCGTTCGACGACCGTCCAGGGCCGCCAGCTCCCGCCGGGCTGTACGTCCGCGTCCTGGTAGAGGAGGGCCTCCCGGGCGATCAGGGCTCCGGCCATCAGCCAGTAGACCTCGTCCCAGGCGGCTGCCACCTGCGGGGTGACCGCGTCGCCGAGGACCTCCGCTATCGCACCGAACAGGTACTTGTGCACGATCGTGTACTGGTCGTCGGTGACGCCGACAGCGGCGTGCTTGTGGGCGATCCGGGACAGCAGCGCGTCCGGCCGCGCCTCGGGATTCTCCAGCAGCGCGCCGGCGAATCCGGCGATCGAGCCGGCCAGGGCCCGGCGCTGGGCGCCGCTGGCCTGGTTGCCCCGGTTGAACATCCCGTCGAGGAGTTCCGGCCGGTCGTGGAACATCGTGGCGTAGAAGCGGGCGGTGATCTCGTCGAGCGCTCCGGCCACGGCGGGCAGGGTGGCCCGTACGAGGGCGGCGGATTCCGCGGACAGCATGGATCCTCCTGGGAAGGCGAGGCGAAGGGCAGGAAAGGGGCGGGTTCGGTCAGGCCGTCTCAGTTCGCCGGAACGGTGCCGCCGGTCTCCACGCCGTGGCCGTAGTAGGCCGCACGCATCAGCTCCGCCATGTCGTCGAGCATCGGCATCCGGGGGTTGGCGGGCGCGCACTGGTCCTCGTAGGCGTTGAGGGTCTGCTGGGGCAGGGCGTCGAGGAAGGCGTGCTCGTCGACACCGAGGGACTGGAAGGTCGGTTCGATGCCCACCGCGTCGCGGAGCCGCTCGACCGCCGAGGCGAGCGCTTCGACGCCCTCGGCCGGGGTGGCGGCGGGCAGACCGAGGGTGCGGGCGATGTCCTGGAAGCGTTCGGGGGCGTGGTAGCTCTCGTACTTGGGCCAGCCGGTGAGCTTCGTGGGAATGCTCCCGTTGTAGCGGATGACGTGCGGCAGCAGAACGGCGTTGGTGCGGCCGTGCGCGACGTGGAAGGTGGCGCCGAGCGTGTGGGACATCGCGTGGACGATGCCGAGGAAGGCGTTGCCGAACGCCATGCCGGCGATGGTTCCGGCGTTGTGCATCTTCTCCTGGGCCTCCGGCCGCGCCGCGCGGTCGTTCACCGCCGCCTCGATGTTGTCGAAGATCATCCGGATCGCGTGCAGGGCGAGCCCGTCGGTGAAGTCGTTGGCGTAGACGGAGACGTACGACTCGATGGCGTGGGTGAGGGCGTCGAAACCGCTGTCGGCGGCCAGCGCCCGGGGCAGTGCGGTGGTGAGGAGCGGGTCGATGACGGCCACGCTGGGGGTGAGCGCGTAGTCGGCCAGCGGGTACTTCTTGCCGGTGGCGGGGTCGGAGATGACGGCGAACGGGGTCACTTCGGCGCCGGTGCCGGAGGTGGTGGGGACGCACACCAGGCGGGCGAGCTTGCCGAGGACGGGGAAGCGGAAGGCGCGCTTGCGGATGTCGGAGAACTTGTGCCGCATGTCGGCGAAGTCGACGTCCTTGCCCTCGGCCTGCTGTTCGTACAGCAGCCACATCACCTTGGCCGCGTCCATGGGGGAGCCGCCGCCGAGGGCGATGATGGTGTCCGGGCGGAAGTCGCCCATGAGGCGGGCGCCGCGCCGGACGGAGTCGATGCTCGGCTCGGGTTCGACGTTGTCGATGACCTGGATGGTGACCGGCTCGAGGCGTCGCCGCAGCACGCGTTCGACCCGGTCGACGAGGCCGAGGCGGGTCATGGTCGCGTCGGTGACGACGGTGACGCGGTGGACGTCCGGCATGGAGGCGAGGTAGCGGATGGCCCCCGGCTCGAAGTAGATCTTCGGCGGGACCTTGAACCACTGCAGGTTGTTGCGGCGCACCGAGACGCGCTTGATGTTCAGCAACTGGGCGGCGGAGACGTTGTTGGACACCGACGTACTGCCCCAGGAACCGCAGCCCAGCGTCAGCGACGGCAGCAGGCTGTTGTAGATGCCGCCGATGGCGCCTTGCGAGGACGGGGAGTTGACGATGATCCGCACGGTCTTCATGCGCCTTCCGTAGGACTCCGCCAGTGCGAGATCCTGGGTGTGGATGACGGCGCTGTGACCCTGGCCGTGGAACGCGACCATGTCGGCGGCCAGGTCGAAGCCCTGCTGCTCGGAGCCGGCGCGCAGGACGGCGAGGACCGGGCAGAGCTTCTCGCGGGTGAGCGGCTCGTCCGGGCCGACCCGGGCCGCCTCGACCAGGATGAGGGAAGTGTCGGCGGGCACGGTGAAGCCCGCCTGCTCGGCGATCCACACCGGGCTCTGCCCGACGGCAGCGGAGTTCACCTTGGGCTCGCAGCCGGCGCCCGCGGCACCGACGGGGAACAGGAAGGCCTCCAGCTTCGCCTTTTCCTCGGCGGTGGCCAAGTGGGCGTGCAGGACGCGGAATTCGTCCAGCACCACGTCGTAGATCTCCTCGTCCAGGATGACGGCCTGTTCGGAGGCGCAGATCATGCCGTTGTCGAACGACTTGGACAGCACCAGGTCGTTGACGGCCCGGCGCAGATCCGCGCTCCGGTGGACATAGGCAGGAACATTGCCGGCGCCCACGCCGAGAGCGGGCTTGCCGGCCGAATAGGCGGCCTTGACCATGGCGTTGCCGCCGGTGGCGAGGATCAGCGAGACACCCGGGTGCCGCATAAGGGCGCCGGTCGCCTCCACGGACGGGGTCTCGATCCACTGCACGCAGTCCTCCGGCGCACCCGCCGCCACCGCCGCGTCGCGCACGATGCGGGCCGCCTCGGCGCTGCACCGCTGGGCGGAAGGATGGAAGGCGAACACGATCGGGTTGCGGGTCTTCAGAGCGATGAGCGCCTTGAAGACGGTGGTGGAGGTCGGGTTGGTGACAGGGGTGATCGCACACACGACGCCGACCGGTTCGGCCACCTCGGTCATGTCGTCGATGTCGTCGCGGGCGATGACGCCGACGGTCTTCATCGGGCCCATGCTGTGCGTGACGTACTCACAGGCGAACATGTTCTTGGCCGCTTTGTCCTCGAAGACACCACGCCCGGTCTCCTCCACCGCGAGCCGCGCGAGCTTCGTGTGCTGGTCCAGCGCGGCGACCGAGGCCTTCTTCACGATGTGGTCGACCTGTTCCTGATCGAGCGCCTCGTAGTCGGTGAGTGCCTTGAGCCCGTTCGTCACCAGGCGGTCCACCGCGATGGCGATGTCGGACGGCGCGGCGGCGGGGTCGGTGGTCGCGATGCGGTCGTGGTGGCGGGTCATGGGGGCGAGCCTCCGTCGTCGAAAAGGGGCGGCACCGCACGGTGGGCGGTGCGGGGAGGGAGCGGTACCGCGGGGACGGTGGCCGGTACCGCTCACACCGGTAGCGTCTCTCGTCAGCGGTGTGCCGCCCCAGGCCCCGATGGTCCCTTCGCGGGGCCGACCGGCCCCGAAAAAACGCGGACGGTAGGCCTGTTGACGATCTATCACACCGTCCGCCCGATGCGTTTCCCGGAACAGGAGCGGAAGGGCTCCGCCGTGTCGCAGGGCTCCTTTCCGCGTGGTCCTGCCGTCGCGGACCGAGATCCGCCACGCCGGGGTCCGGACGGCGACGGATGTGGGCCGGCACCTCGTCGCGGCCTGTCTGCGGATCTCGTCGTTCGTGCGCAGGAAGACCGGAAGCAGGTCGCGAGGCGATGCCGACCAGTCGATGCTCCTCGTCCACGACTGGAAGGTGTTCGACTCCGTGACACCCCGCCCGGCTGCGCGATCCGCGGCTCCGGATGCACGGTGATCGCGGGCGGCGACATCGGTTCCTCCGCTGTCCAGGCGTGAGCGACGGTGGCGGCGTGCCGGGAGGAGCGGCCCAGTGGGGCATCCGGAACTGTCGTACCGGGTATCCGCGGACTGGGCCGCCGCGCGCCGGATCAGGCGGGTCCGGGAGATCGCTCCGACGGCCGACCGCCTTCACGGCGCTCGCAGGTCACCTGCTGTCGCTCGTTCCGGGCTCGGGGAGCGCGGCTCGTCCGGCCTCCAGTCGCGCGACCGGGACGCGGAACGGCGAACAGGAGACGTAGTCCAGGCCGGTCGCGTGGAAGAAGTGAACGGAGTCGGGGTCCCCGCCGTGCTCGCCGCAGACGCCGATCTTCAGGTCGGGGCGCGCGGCGCGGCCCTCGTCGACGGCGATCCGGACCAGCCGGCCCACACCGTCGCGGTCGAGGGTCTCGAAGGGTGAGGTGGCGAAGATGCCCTTGTCGAGATAGGCGGAGAAGAAGGCCGCCTCGACGTCGTCGCGGGAGAAGCCCCAGGTGGTCTGGGTGAGGTCGTTGGTGCCGAAGGAGAAGAACTCGGCCTCTTCGGCGATCCGGCCGGCGGTGAGTGCGGCCCGGGGCAGTTCGATCATGGTGCCGACCGGGCAGTGCACGGGGATGCCCGACTCCTCGGAGACCTCGGCCAGGACGCGTTCCACCTCGGCCCGCTCGATGCGCAGTTCCTCGACGGCGCCGACCAGTGGGACCATGATCTCCGCCTGGGGGGAGCCCCCGGCCCTGGTGCGTTCCACGACCGCCTCGGCGATCGCCCGCACCTGCATGGCGACGAGTCCCGGGACGACCAGGCCCAGACGGACCCCGCGCAGACCGAGCATCGGGTTCTCCTCGTGCATGCGGTTGACCGCGTCGAGGAGGTCGGTGTCGTGCGGGGCGGGCACGTTGCCCCGGGTTTCGGCGGTGGCGATGCGCACGGCGAGGTCGGTGCGGTCGGGCAGGAACTCGTGCAGGGGCGGGTCGATGAGCCGGATGGTGACCGGCAGCCCGTCCATCGCCTTCAGAATGCCGATGAAGTCCTGCCGCTGGAGCGGCAGCAAGGCGCCCAGCGCGTTCTCGCGTGCGGTCTCGTCGCCCGCCAGGATCATCGCCTCGACCAGCTTGCGGCGTTCGCCGAGGAACATGTGCTCGGTGCGGCACAGCCCGACGCCCTGCGCGCCGAACCGCCGGGCGCGGGCGGCGTCCTCCGGCGTGTCGGCGTTCGCCCGCACCTCCAGTCGCCGGACCCCGTCCGCCCGTTCCATGGCCCGGGCCACGGCCTCGACCAGCCCGCCGGATCGCTCGCCCGTCTCGAAGAAGCGCATCACAGCGGAGTCGGCCAGCGGTGCGGCACCCAGATAGACAGCTCCCTCCGAGCCGTCGACGGAGACGACCGTGCCCTCCTCGACGACGGTGTCGCCCACGGTGAAGCGACGTGCCGCGGAGTCGACGGTGAGTTCCTCGGCACCGCACACGCACACTCTGCCCATGCCACGGGCGACCACGGCGGCGTGGCTGGTCTTGCCGCCGCGGCTGGTCAGCACCGCCTGGGCGGCGATCATGCCCGGCAGGTCGTCCGGGGTGGTCTCCTGACGCACGAGGACGACCTTCTCGCCCGAGGCGGCCCGACGGACTGCTTCGGCCGAGTCGAACACCGCCGCGCCCACCGCCGCACCCGGTGAGGCGGGCAGTCCGTGCGCGAGCGCCTCGCCGACGGCCGAGACGTCGAACCGGGGAAACATCAGCCGGGCCAGGCCGTCCCCGTCGACCCGGGCCAGGCCTTCGTCAGCGGTGATCAGCTTCTCGTCGACCAGCTCGGCCGCGATGGCGAACGCGGCCTCGGCGGTGCGCTTGCCCACCCGGGTCTGCAACATCCACAGCCGGCCCCGCTCGATGGTGAACTCGATGTCGCACAGATCCCGGTAATGCGTTTCCAGAGTTTCCATGTGATCGCGCAGTTGCCCGTACGAGACCGGGTCCAGCATCTCGAGAGCGGTCAGCGGAACGGTGTTGCGGATGCCGGCGACGACATCCTCGCCCTGCGCGTTCGCCAGGTAGTCGCCGTACAGTCCGGGCCGTCCCGTGGCCGGGTCGCGGGTGAAGGCGACGCCGCTGCCGGAGTCGGAACCGAGATTGCCGAAGACCATGGTCTGCACATTGACCGCAGTCCCCAGATCGTCGGGGATGTGCTCGCGGCGGCGGTACAGCCGGGCTCGCTCGCCCCTCCACGACTCGAAGACGGCGAGCACCGCGCGGCGCAGCTGTTCGGCCGGGGACTGCGGGAAGTCCTCGCCGGTCTCCCCGCGGATCAGGTCCTTGTACGTCCTGACCAGCTCGGCCAGGTCCGCAGCGTTCAGCCCCAGGTCGTTCGCCGCCCCGCGCGAGCGCTTGAGGTCGGCCATGGCGTTCTCGAACAGAGAGCTGTCGACGCACATGACAGTGCTGCCGAACATCTGCACCAGGCGGCGGTAGGAGTCCCAGGCGAAGCGTTCGTTCCCGGAGACCTTTGCCAAGCCGAGCACGGAGGCGTCGTTGAGGCCGATGTCGAGGATCGTCTCCATCATGCCGGGCATGGAGAACCGCCCCCCGGAGCGGACGGACAGCAGCAGCGGGTCGTCGGGCCGACCCAGCTGTCGTCCCGCGGCCTGTTCCAGGGCGGCGAGATGTTCGGAGATCTCGTCGGCCAGGGTGTCCGGTGCGGTGCCGACCGCGAGGAAGGCGCGGCAAGCCTCGGTGGTCACGGTGAAGCCCGGCGGCACCGGCAGCCTCAGCCGGGTCATCTCGGCCAGGTTCGCGCCCTTGCCACCGAGCAGATCGGCGAGCTCACGGCTGCCCTCTGTGAAGTCGTACACGTAACGAACCATGACGCCGGTCTCCTTCGATGGGCTCGGGGCTGGGGTACATCTCCAGGGTCCGACCGGGCGGAGCCGAGGGGCAGGTGCTGTCGGTCCCCTCCGCTGGGCCGGTCGGCCCAGCGGAGGCCCGTATGCGCGCCTGAAGTGGTCTGTCGTGAGGTGTGTGGCGCGTGGGGCAGCGAACCAGGCCGGCGGCGCTGTCCGATGGTCTCGAGGCACTGAGGCGGAGTCCCGGGAACGCGGCCTCAGTCACTACCGCTCATCCATGCCCGCCATCACCGTCGGCCCCGACGGCTCGCCCGAAAGCCTCGCCCCCGATCAGCGTCCGGCTGCCGGATCGCGCGGTCTAGGCTCACCCGGCGAGACGTGTCATCTCCTCCTTCCGGACCGGCGACGGGCTTCTCGCAGAGGGGCCGGACGGCCCCCGGAGGGACCCGGGCAGCCCCTGCCCCCGCGCCGGCCGCAGCGTGACGCTGGTAGCGCACGACAGACCGAACTCTGGAGGTGCCGACATGCTTGCGCCCGTAGTCGCAGGAATCGACGGATCCGCCGAGAGTCTGGCCGCCGCCGTATGGGCGGCCCGCGAGGCCGAGCGGCGGGACCGACCGCTGCACCTGGTACATGCCTGGGACTGGCACCCCCGCCGGCAGGAAGGCGAGATCGTCGGCGCCGCCCAGCGGCAGCTGGCCCGGAATTCGCTGCGCCGGGCGGAGGAACGTGTCCGCGCCGAGTGCCCCGGCGTCCGTCTCACCGACGAGCAGACGGAAGGCCCCGCCACCGCCGCCCTGTCGAAGGCGGCGGACCAGGCCGACCTGATGGTCCTGGGCTCACGAGGTCTGAGCGGTTTCACCGGATTCCTCGTGGGTTCCGTGGCCCTCGGCGTGGTCGCGCAGGCGACGCGCCCCGTCGTCCTCGTCCGGGCGGACGAGCAGGCGGCCGACGAACATGTGCCGGCACGCGACGGAAGCCCCTCGACGGATACCGGCTACCAGGACGTCGTGCTGGCCGTGGACCTCGACGAGGCCTGTGACCAGGTCATCGAGTTCGCCTTCGAGGCCGCCCGGCTCCGGCACGCACGACTGCGGGCCGTGCACGCGTGGCACGCATCCGGCCCGATCGGCCTGGGAGCCGGCGATATCGGCATGGTCGAGGAGTCCCGGCAGGGCGAGGAATGGCTGGGTTTCCTCAAGGCCGTGCTCCAGGCGTGGCGCGACAAGTACCCCGACGTGGAGGTCCTGGAGACGGTGGTGGCCGACAAACCTTCGACGGCGCTCGTGAGGGCCGCGACCGGAGCGAGTCTCCTCGTCGTCGGCCACCGCCTCGCCGAACGCCCGCTCGGCCCCCGCACCGGCCCCGTCGCCCATGCCGCGATCCATCACGTCGGCTGCCCCATCGCCGTCGTACCCCATTTCTAGAGAGCCCCCGAGAGCGCGGGCCTGCTCTCGAAGGACTCGCGACAGCTCGAACGGACGAAGGAGGTGACGGTCATGACAAGGCCAGTCGTAGCCGGTCTGGACGGTTCTAAGGAGAGCCTCGCCGCAGCCGACTGGGCGGCCAGAGAAGCCCTTCGCCGCGGACTGCCGCTTCGTCTTGTACACGCCTGGGAGGGCCTGCCCGACGACGGCACCGCCGCGGACCTGCCCGAGATCAGGGCACCGCAGTACCACGCGCGGCGGGTGCTGCGTGGGGCCGTCGACGTACTGCACGAGCGCTATCCGGGGCTGTACATCGCCGCCGAGCAGGTGCGCAGGCAGCCACGTCCCGCGCTCCTCGCCGAGGCGGAGAGCGCTGAGCTGCTGGTCATCGGAAGCCAGGGGACGAGCGGTGTCGGGGGGTTCATCTCGGGGTCGGTCGCCATGGCCACCGTTGCTCACGCCGACCGGCCCGTCGTCCTCGTACGGGCGGGCGAGACCGCGACGGACGAACACCTCCCCGACGCTTTCGGAAGGGCGTCGACCGGTACCCCCCACCGCGACGTGGCGGTCGCCGTCGACGTCGGCGCGCCCTGCGACGCCGTCCTCGACTACGCGTTCCGCGCGGCCGAACTCCGTGCGGCGCCGCTGCGCGCCGCGTACGCGTGGCACGTGCCGCTCACCAGAGGCGTCCCGGGCGTCGAGGAGCGTACGCGGATCCGGAAGGCGGCGGAGTACGCACTCGCGGAGGTGCTCGAACCCTGGCGTGCGAAGTACCCCGGTGTGGTTGTCCAGGCGAGCCTCCACGAGGGCCGCGCCGCCCACGTCCTCGTACGCGCGGCAGGCGGGGCCGGACTACTGGTGGTGGGCCGTCGTCGGCGGCGTACCGCGGTCGGCGCCCACACCGGTCCGGTGGCCCACGCGTTGCTCCACCACATGCCCCAGCCCGTCGTGCTGGTCCCGCACGACTGACGGTCGCGCCGCTCACGCGGAGCACACCCAGGCGCCCGGTTGCGCCGAAGGCTTACCGAGACCTCGCTGAATGCAAGCCGCATGCCGGCCCCCGAACGAAGTGTTCTGGGGGCGGAAGCCCCGGTGTCCCGCCGACGCGGTCACACCGGGGCGCCTCGCCGTGAAGGCAGGCCGTTCGATCAACACGCGAACGTGTGAAGAATCAAGCGAATGTTCTTCGTAGTTCCTTTTTTGCTTTGGGACAGACGCGGGTCACAGGCGGTGGGAAAGGGACATCGGTAATGCGCACCTACAAGCCCCGGAGGCCTCTCAGCCCACCGTCCACTTCTGGTTGGCTCCGCCGCCGCACGTCCAGATCTGGAGCCGTGTGCCGTTGGCCGAGTTGTTGCCCGTGACGTCGAGACACTTGTTGGCCTGTGGGTTCACGATGTCGTGTGCCGCGGTGACCGTCCATTTCTGGTTGGGGCTTCCCGCGCAGTCCCACAGCTGGACCGTCGAGCCGTCCGCCGTACCGTTGCCGGTGACGTCCAGGCACTTGCCGAGCGCGCGGATCGTGCCGTCCGAGGACACGGTCCACTGCTGGGCACCGGTGCCGTTGCAGTCGTAGAGCTGTACGGGCGTGCCGTTGGCCGAGTTGGCGGCGGCCACGTCCACGCACTTGCCCGCGAGGCCCTTGATCGGACCGGCGGTGCCGCCCGAGCTGTCGCCCGTCGTCACCTTCACCTCGTCGACGACGAGCTGCTGCGGGAAGGCGGTGGAGCCGTCGGGGTCGCCGGGCCAGTATCCGCCGACCGCGAGGTTCAGGATCAGGAAGAACGGCTTGTTGAACACCCAGGTGTTGCCGCCAAGGTCGGCGGGCGTCCGCCGCTGGTAGACCGTGCCGTCCACCGACCAGGTGATCGAGTTCGGTGCCCAGTCGACCGCGAAGGTGTGGAAGGCGTCCGCGAAGGCCTGGCCGTTCGGCAGGGAGTACCCGGCGCCTATGCCCGCGGACCCGGAGTACCCCGGACCGTGGATCGTGCCGTGCACGGTCGACGGCTCGAAGCCGACGTTCTCCATGACGTCGATCTCACCGGAGTTCGGCCAGCCGACCTGCCCGATGTCGCTGCCGAGCATCCAGAACGCCGGCCACATGCCCTGCCCGCGCGGGATCTTCATCCGGGCCTCGACGTGACCGTACGCCGTGGTGAACTTCCCGGAGGTGTTCATCCGGGCCGAGGTGTACTGGCATGTGCCGTACCAGCATTGGTAGTTGGCCGGATTCTCCTTGCGGGCCGTGATCACCAGATGGCCCTGGCCGTCCAGCGCCGCGTTCTTGTTGCCCGACGTGTAGTACTGCCGTTCATGGTTGTTGACGTTGTCGCCGGTCTCCATCTGCCACTTGGAGGAGTCGACGGCCGAACCGGCGGGACCGTCGAAGGTGTCGTCGAACGTCACGGCCGCGGTGGCCGCGGCCGGACCCGCGTGGGCGGGAGCGACGACGGCCGAGGCGGAGGCGACGAGCGCGGCGGACAGCGCGGCGAAGAGGCATCTTCGGAGCAGGCGTGGGGAGTCCATGACTCTCATTTCCGTACGGCTGCCCTAGGGCGGGTGAGCCGACTGAGGTGGGGGGTGCATGCTTCGCCTCTTGATTTAAGGAGTGAGGTAACGGGGTGTCAATACTCTGGTACGGACCAGTAGTTGGGGGGCTGCCTCAGGCGCGAAGACGCTTCCTGGGGTGTACCGCCCGCCCGAGCCGCCGACCCAGAAGCAGGTAACCCACCAGCGCCCCGGCCGTGTTGAGGATGACGTCGTCGATGTCGAAGGAACGTCCGGTGATGAGGGCTCCCTGGACGAGCTCGACCAGAAGCATGACCGCCGCGGTGAGTGCGAGGACGCGCAGGATTCCGCGGGTCTTCGGGAACACTACGGGCAGCAGCACTCCGAAGGGCACCCCGAGCACGAGGTTGCCGCCGATCTGCTTGACGGCGTCGCGCAGCTCCGGCTGGTCGAGATAGGCCCGCAGGGAGCGGCCGGGGTGAAGATTGTTGTGGATCAGTGCCGTGGACGCCGGTGACGGCTCCAGTGTCAGCCGGGCCAGCGCGACGGCGAACGCCACCATGGCCGCGAAGGCGATCAGTACGGCCAACAGCCGGAAGGGCAGCGCCAGGGCTCCGGTCTCCCGCGCGGGCTCCGGCGCGGGAGGCGGCTTCCTGCGGCCGAAGAACGACCGCGACTTCTCCGGCTTCCCCGGTCCGGACTTCGACGCCGGCTTGCTCCGCTCGGCCTTCGACGCGGGCTTCCCCTGGTCCGATCCGGACTTCGGCGCCGGCTTCCGGCGGCCGGCTTTCGCGGCACGTGCGCGCAACGCGGTGCGGACCATGAGCCCCTCCCCATTTTCGAACTGCCCTCTGGTGCAGCCCGCATACCCCCGATGGGGCCGACGATGCCCGGGCGCTTCGGCGAACGGGAGGGCCTCGCGGCAACGGGGGCGCTTTTCGGCAAGGGAAGCCCTCAGAGCGGTCCGAACCGCGAGGGGGCGGCGGTACCGGCTGACCGGGTCGACCGCGGCGACCGCCCGGCTGGGTCGACCCTGCCTCGGTATACCGCCCCGCCCGCCCCGCCCCGCCTCACCTCGGCCGAACCTGCGCTCGGCCGCCGAGGTGTCCCACTCCGGGGAAGCGGAGAGTGCAGTGCCTGGGTCGCCCTGAGTGCCTAGGCGCCCTTCGCCTTCGCGTAGTCGGTGGCCATGCCTCCCGCGAAGTCGTATACGACGACCTGTTCGTCACCCACGACCCAGGCGTCGTGCCCGGGCGGGCAGACGAAGACGTCGCCGGGTCCTACCTCGCCCTCGCCGCCGTCGTCCATGGTGAGGTGCATCCGTCCCTGAACCACATAGCCGTTGTGGTGGACCTCGCAGCTCTTCGTTCCCGCGATCGGGCCGACGGACTCGGACCAGCGCCAGCCCGGTTCGAAGGTTCCCACGGCGAAGTCGAGCCCGCTCATGTGGACCGCTTCGAGGTGGCCGCGCGGGAAATCGCGTCGCTCGTCGGGCTTGTCCACCGTCTTGATCTCCAGCATGACGGCTCCCTTCCGTTTCCCCTTTTCCATCGTCTGCCCGCCAGGAGGGGACTGCCATCCGGAGGGCCGCCTCCGGGACGGCCGCAGGCGCCGGGTGCGACCGCCGGCTCGCCCCGGCGCCGTCGGCACCGCCCGGGCTCGGGCACAGTGGGCCCGCCCGGACTCAGGCACCGTAGGTGACCGTCACTTCCTTGAAACCGAGGGAGTGCAACAGGCCTTCGAGCATGCCGGTGGTGTTCTCCTCGGCCCGGGCGGTGAGGCGGCTGTCCTGTGCGGCCTTGCCGATGTGTTTGGCCGCGAGCCGCTGCACGGCCCGTTCGTCGTTCGGGTTGTCCGAGAACACGTCGCCGATCCGGTCGAGGAGACCGCGCTGCTTGGAGACGGCGTAGGAGTGGTCGGGGTCGAGGGCGGGTTTGCCCAGTGCCGCGTGCGGCAGACGGAGCGTGGCCGACGTACGGTCACCGTTGACCGTCACGTCCTTCTGGCCGATGCGCCCGAGGTCGACATAGGCGTCGACGGTGCCGGCCCCCACGTACAGCGTGCGGGTGCCGCGGATCGCGTCCGGCAGGTATTTTGCGTCCTTCTCCAGGTCCACGACCACCTGGAAGTTGCCGGACGCGGCGTCGTAACGGCTCATGTCCTGGATGGACTTGAGGAGCGTGGGGCCCGAATTGTCATGGCTCTCCGTGCCGAACAGATCGCGCAGCCCCGGCAGAACGGCCAGCCGCAGCCCGGCGAAGAGCACCACGAGCACCAGCACGAAGGCGGAGAGCACCTTCGCCCAACCGGGCATGCGTTTGATGGGCGTCGTCATGTCGACGGTCCTCCTTTCAACCGTCCGTATACCCCCCCAAGCCCATTGGCAGGCCACCCGGTTGGCTTGCGACTTGGGGTGCGTGACCTCTCGGGCAGGTGGCCGAGTTCTGCTCATCCGGTGGGCGGGGGAGGGCCTGGTGGGACGGCCTCGAACGAGTTGAGGACCCCTCGGGTCCATGGTCTGCTGGTGGGACGGCAATCGGCGATGGCCCGGATGGTGGATCGAAGGGCGGCTCGCTATCCAGGCGGCGGAACTCCATCGTGAGTTCTCGACAAAAGGCCGGCGGTGAAAGACAGTTGGAACAGCGTCTGCCGCATGACGGGGGGAAGCCGTGGTGGATGGTTCGTCGCCTACGTTGATCGTTTCTCCGGTGCTGAGGGAGCAGAACCAGTCCGATGCACTGGTTCGGTTGCGCGCCATGTCGGTGTCGCACAAGAGAGCGCAGCGCCTTGCGGCGCTGAGCGCCTGGTGTTCTGTGCTGCTCGCTGCTGCCGGTTGCGCGGCATCATTTGTGACGAGTCTGGTGGGCGTCGTTGCCATCGCCGGTTCGGTCTGGGCTGTTGTTTATTCGACAGTGTTCTCTTCGTGGGTGGATTCTGCAGCAAGGCGGGCGGCTTACGTCCAGGAGTTGTTGGACGTTCGGCTTTTTCGCCTGTCGTGGAATTCGGTACTCGCGGGCGAGGAGCCTTTGTCGCACGAGGTGAATGCGCTCAGTAGGCGCTTCTCCGGGGAGGAAGAGGAGATCCGCGACTACTATGAGATTCCGGATCTGCCGTACCCCTATGACGTGATTGCTTGTCAGCTTCAGAATCTGGGGTGGGGTGCACGTATTCGCCGCCGCTATGCGCGGGCTGTGGTAGGGGTGACCTGTGTCTGGGGTGTTGCCGGTCTGGTGGTCGCTTTGTCTGCGCATTTCGACTTGGGCGAAGCCTTGGTGAGATGGTATGTGCCATCCCTCGCAGCATTGCTGTTGGGAGTCACCACCGTGCGCACTCAGTGGGCGGTCGCTGCTGAGAGGGAGCGTGTGCTGTCCTTGGTACGAGGCCGCATAGCGGCGGGTGGCGGAGAAGCTGACTTGCTGAGACTGGCGCGGCAGGTGCAGGACGTGATCTTTCTTTCGAGGCAGACCTACACCCGGGTTCCGAACTGGTTCTTCCGTCAGTACCAGGCTTCCGATCGTGCTGACTTCCTCGCGGCGATGCGTGAATTGCGTGATCAAGTAGGGCGATAGTGAAGACCGTGGCTCCGGACGTGCCAGGGCGTGGTGGTGCGCGACTGAAGTGCTCGCGCGCGACAGGCTTCCGTCGCTTGCAGGTCCCTCTTACGTTGGGTGGTGCGTGACGTGGTTACGGGAGGGCTGCGTGGCCGCGTTCTCTGACCGTTCGGTTGTTACTGCCAGGCTGGGCAGCGGCGTTGTCCGAGGCTTGCTCGACTGGGCTGAACTCAACGATCTGTCGGTTGATTTGAGTCTGCCGTCCTGGTCCCCGCCCGGCAGGGGCTATACGGGTGCCCTTTTGGAGGCGTTGGAGGTTGCCCCGCCCGCGCGCGTGGTGATCTTGAAGGTGTTGCCGGCAGGGCCCCATCGGGGGGAGCCAGGACGTCACACTCGTGCCCTGCGGACATCTCCTCCGGACTTCGCCGAGAAACATTTGGTCGAACTGCCTTTCGCACCGTATCCCTTGGAGGGCGGTGGCGCGCTGATGTTCCAGGGTGTGGCGGGCGATGGGCTCCGCGACATGGCGCCTATACGCGTGTTGGGCGGGGACGACTTTGCACTGGCGTGCATTGACGTAGTGAGGGGGCTGCTCACCGAGTGGAACACAACGCCAAGGCGCCCACGGCGGATGCGGGCATCAGCTTTTCTGCAGTCGGAGTTACGAGCTGCCTGGTCGGGCGGGGCGTCGCTGGAGCAGGCGCGAGAGCGTGCCGGGCTCTCGGGTTCGGATGTTCCCTGGTTCGAAGCGGGTGGACGGCGTTTGCCCAATCCGTTCCTGCTGGTCACCGGTGGCCACTCGGAGTTCGATGATCCTGAGGTGTCGGTGCTCACAGGGCTGACGCACGGTGACCTTCATCTGGACAATGTGCTGGTCCCCAGGCGCCGAGGCGTGCTGCTGCCGCAGGAGTACCGCCTCATCGATCTGTGCAGTTTCACCTCGGACGGTGCGCTGACGCGAGATGTGGCCATGCTGCTGCTGTCAGCTCTTGTGCCGGTGCTGCAGGAGCCGTTGTCGGCTCGTCAGGAGTTGTTGCTGCTCGACTATGTTGTCCGTCCGCAGGAGGCTCACCTTTCTGATCTGCCGCACGGAGCAGCTGCTCGGGTCGACTGTGTGAGGGACACGGCTGCTGGCCTGATGGGCGGTTGGCGCGAGCCGTGGGCTGATCAGTTGCTCCTTTCTCTTGTCGCGGGGGCTCTCGCTTTCACGACGTTCACGAGCCTTGGTCCGGGGGTCAGGCAGTGGTACCTGCGTCTGGCCGCGCATGCAGGGGGTGAGCTGCTTGAATCGCGCGCGTTCCCGTACGCGAAGCAGTCGTCCGTCGCGGGGGGCCCGCCAGCGCCATCGGCGGCTTTGCGGGGCGAGGAGCCTGCGGCCGACGAGAGCACCGCTATCCGGCCGATTGCGGCGGAGGTGCGACGGACGGGTGGCCATCTGGACTCGGGGCAGCGCAGGGCCCTCGTTCTGGCTCTCGAGGCTGTCCCTGCGATGGCTGATCCTGGTTCACGAGCGGTAGTTCTGCGGATGTTGCCTCCCGAAGTGGCCACGAGTATCCCGAGGTCTCCGATTACGAGGGTTGAGCTCTTGGGCGTTGTTGAGACGTGTCTGGCCTTCCCGGAGGGACTGGCGGAGCTGTGGGAGGCGATCAGTACTGTGGATGCCGGGACGCGCAGCCTTGAGGTGCTCCACGGTGTTCTGGAGCGAATGTCTGTGTTTCGAGGGGTGACGGAGAACGGCCATGGCTGAGGGCCCGTTTTCGACGCGGGGTTTCCGGTCATGCGGCACTGGGACATCATGAAGGCGCAGGCAAGGGCCGTCAGGCCCGCAGAAGGGAGAGCCGCGGGGCATGGATCAGACAGCGTCAGCCATTGAGTCGGAGCTATTGGATCTTTCACAGTTGACCTTGGGGGATGTGTGGACATGTCGGCGCGGCGTTGAGTGGCAGGAAATGGAGCGGCGACTCCTGCACGAGTTCGCCAACCCGTCCGTGTTCGCGGGTGACCCCAAAAGCAGTGCGTCCATGTGAGGCCGAGACTCGGACTGTGATCATGGAGGCTCATCGGTGCGTGGCTTCTCTGTGCCCTCGGGCTGGCCGGCTGACCGGGTCCCGCGGCATGGGCTACCGCCGCGACACTTCGATGCGCTTGCTGAAGGTGGAGGCGGTAGCGCCGTCCTCGCGCATCTGTGGGATTCCGAGCGGAGCCACCGTTTGGTGCTTCTCGGCCTGCTGACTGCCGCGGCGGGGCGGCGGCCGGACGCCGGTGGTCCGCTGTCGGGGATCGATGAGGCGTGGGATCTGCTGGTTGCTTCTGAACGGCGAAGCAGCACGGTTGCTGACGAATTGCTCCTGCTGCCGGAAACGGGACGCTGGCTTCGTCATTGCTTGCAGCGCCTTCAGGAGCCCCCTCGTCTGCGGGAGCATGACGAGCCTCCATTATGGGTGGATGTCGGGCATCTGCATCTGCTTGCCGCTGTAGCGGCGGTTCGCACGGGGCTGTCGTTCAGTCTGCAAGTCCCCGCTCGTCATGGTCGGATTTGGTTTCCAACGCTTGGATGTGCCTCGGTCCGTGGTGAAGTGACGTCGTGGCAGGCTGCGGATGCTCTGTACGAGGCTGAGACGTTGTCCGTCGGTCTTGCCGGGGACGCGGGTAAGGGACAGGACCCGGTTCTGGTCAGGTTGGCGGAGAGCCGGCCCGATGCTGATTGGCATGAGCCTCGGTTCGTGTCGGTGGACCTGCCGGATGGGCCACGGCAGATCCTGTTTCACGATCTGGGTCCCTACCGGATGCAGCCGGATACCGAACGTTTGGCGTTCGGGGCGACTTCCGAGGACGAACTGGGGCGCTGGCGCGATCTGTTGCAGCGGGCCTGGCCGTTGCTGGCGCGGGTCGATCCGAGAGCTGCCGAAGATGTGAGTTCGTGTCTGCGTTCCATCGAGCCGCTACCGCCGGCGCTGCCGTTTCGCTGGTACAGCGCCACTATGGAAGACGGAATGGGCGGGATGGCGGCGTCCGAGCCGACGGGAGCGGAGCCCGCAGCCGCTGCTCAATTCGCGTCGATCCTCACTCACGAAATCCAGCACAGCAAGCTCAGCGCGCTGCTGCACATGTACTCGCTGCATGTCCCCGATGCATCGCATGGTCTCTATGCCCCGTGGCGAGATGACCCGAGGCCTTTGCGCGGGATGCTGCACGGCGTGTACGCCTTCACGGGAGTGGCGCGCTTCTGGCGGGGCTATGTCCTCAACGGCTGTCCTGCGGAGGAGGAGGCGTTGGCTTCCTTCGAGTTCGCGCTTCGTCGGTGTCAGCTACTGCGGGTTCTGCCGAGGCTGAACGAAGACGAAAGGCTGACCGCCCTGGGCCGCCGGGTGGTGAGTCGGCTCCTGGAAGTGGTTGAGCAGTGGCAGGGCGAACAGGTGCGGGCGGACAGCCTGGAGCAGGCCGGAAGAGCTGCCAATGACCACTGGATGAGCTGGCGAGCCCATCATCTTCTGCCCGACGCCCGGTTCGTGGCCGCCCTGGCTGATGAGTGGGCCAATGGCGATCTTGATCCTGCAACGGTCACTCACGGGTGGGCGTACCCGGAGCCGCGGTTGAGGACGGATCCGACCGCGCGCCATTTGGATGCCCGAGCGGTGCTGATGCGGGTGCGGATGATGCGGAGCACGGCCCGGGAGCTGTCGGTCGGCGGCGTGGAGGGCCTTGTTCGAGGTGCGCGGCGGGGAGATCTGTACTTGTTGAGCGGCAATAACGATTCTGCCCAGCGGCTCTACACGGCTGAGATCGCCGGAGTGCCCCTGCCGGCCCAGGCACCTGGAGTGGTGTGGGCCGGGCTGGGGCTCGCTCTGGAGGGTCGGTCCGACCGAACGTGGGCTGCGCGCGCCCTGTCGGTCTTTCCGGAACTGGTTCGCCACGTCTATGCGGCGATCGGCACTGGTGATGAGTCGCGGCCCGATCCGGCTGCCGTGGCTGACTGGCTGGGGCGCACGGTGGCGCCTTCGCCCAGGGCGTGACCAGGACCGCTTCGGCGTCTATGGCATGGGATCGGCGTCGCAGTTGGCGCGGCGCCAGGCCTCCGCGTTCGCGCAAGCGGGGTGGGCCGGCCCCAGCTTTGTTCGGAGTCCCTCCAGTGCTGCCGCATGCATCGCATCGGCCTCGTCGATGCGGCGCAGGGCGCGGAGATCGCTGCTGATGTTGCTCATCAGTGCCAGCGCGGTGGGATGTTGCTCTCCCAGAGTGGCATTGACCCGCTCCAGGGTGTGCTGGTCGAGTTCGAGGGCAGCGGCGGCATCCCCCTGCGCGTACAGGTCGCTGGCGAGATTGGCGGCACAGACGAGCACCGTGGGGTGGTCGTCGCCGAGTGCTTCTCGCGCGCGTTCGAGTGCGCTCTCATTGAGCGAGCGAGCTGCGTCGGCTTGATTGACCAGACGCAGAGTGATGGCGAGGTCGATGTCGGCTGCGACGGTGTCGGGGTGACGGGAGCCGAAAACTTCGACGTACAGGTCGCGGGTCCTCTCGCCGAGGCTGAGGGCCTCTTCCAGGTTGCCGAGTTGCCTCAGGTCCACGGAGAGGTTGAGTGAAGCGACCAGGGAGTCGGGGCTGCGCTCGCCGTAGCGGTCGGTGAGCGCTTTGCTTGCCTGGAGGCTCAGTTCGTAGGCAGCTTCGTGGTCACCGGCCTTGCGGCGTGACACGGCCAGTCGGGCTGCGGCCCGCAGGGTGTGTGGGTTCGTCTCGCCGAAGACGGTGCGGTACTTCTCTACAATCTCCTCGAACATCCGCGCGCCAAGTGCGTAGTCGCCGGCCTCGCGGCGGTCGAGCGCCAGGCCCATTTCGGAGAGCAGGCTGTCGTAGGCTTCCTCGCCGTAGATGAGGACATTGCGGCGCCATGTTTCTTCGTCGAGTTTGAGCGCCTGGTGATAGAGGCCGCATGCGCGAAGGGCTACCGCGAGATTGTGCGTGTGGTCGAGGGTGAGGGGGTCTTCCTCGCCGTAGGCCTGCACGGCCTTTTCGTGAACTTCCTGGGCGATGGACAGTGCGCCGAGAAAGTCGCCGTGGGAGCGACGGTCAATGGCTACGGACCCCATCGTGGAGAGAAGTTCTTCCTCGGCGTCCGAACCCAGCTCTCGGACTGCTGCCAGCATGCGCTGGCTCAGTTCCGCTGCCTCTCCGTAGCGTCCCATGCGCCAGAGGACGTACCAGAGGCCGCGGCACAGGAGCAGCGTCTGCTGATCGCTTTCTCCGTACTTCTCCACCCACTGCTCGTAGGCCCTCTGCCCGAACTCCCGGGCGCTTTCGTGGTCGCCCCAGAAGTAGAGGTACTCGGCCGTGTTGATGATCAGCTGGCGGACGTTGCCGACCTCGGATTCGATGGCACCCGATTCCACCACATGGGGGTACAGGTCACCGAAGCGGGCCCAGTGGTCGGGGTCGCGCGGATCACGTGGGGCATTAGCGGCAAGGAGCAGGTGTGCGCCGTTCCGCATGCGCTCTCGCTGCTCTTCGGTCATCCGTGCAACCAGCACTGCTTGCACCAGTCGGTGCATTTGGATGCTGTTGTTGCGGTGGTCGATTTTCGCCAGGGAGTATCGGTTGATTTCCCGGATGGCTCGGGCCAGCCGCAGTGGGTCGGTGAGAGCGCGGTCGAGGTCGGGGGCGATGGGTTGGACGGGGGCCCCGGAGAAGAGTGAGCGCGCGATCGGCTCAGGAGCGAAGTACGCGCAGATCTGCAGTAGCTGCAATGCGGCCGGGTTCTTGCTCGCCAGGTGGTCCAGGGAGACATTCCAGGCGGTTGCCACAGTCTGCTCGTAGTGCGTTGGTGGGGATACAGTCATGAGTTCTGCACGTTTCTCTTCGAACAGGCGTAGATATTCGGCTGCCGGCATGCCGGTTTCGGCTCGCCACGCCGATGCCTGTTCGACCGCCAGTGGCAGGTCGCCCAGGACGTGGGCGAGCTGGTCGGCCTCAGTCTCGGACAGGTCGGGATTGCGGCGTTGGAGGAGCTGGATGCTCTCCTCGCGTTCGAAGACGTCTACTTCCAGGGGACGAGCCAACGTGTTCCACTGTGGGTTGCGGGAGGTGATGATGATGGAGCCCGTTGGCCCGCTCTCTGCGCCACTGGGGAAGAAGTCCTGGACGGCTTCCGGGCTTTCCGCATTATCGAACACCAGCAGCCATTTGCTGAATGGGCTACCGGTGCGGAGAGCTTCGAGCACGGCCGGCACGGCAGTGATGGCCTCACTGCTGACGGGCAGGTGCAGGCGGTGGGCCAGTTCGACAAGAGCCTGTGAGATCTGTGTGGGGCGTTCTGCCGGGATCCACCAGACGATGTCGTACCGGCTTGCCTGGCGGTATACGAATTCTTGAGCGAGCTGCGACTTTCCTACGCCGCCCAGTCCGTGGAGGGCGTGCGGAAGTACTGCGGTCGGGCCGTCGCGGAGTTCCCGCTCCAGCCGGTTCAGCAGATCTTCGCGTCCTGTGAACACGAGATTTCGAGGGGGCATATTCCCCCACACCGAAGGCCGCATGGGTACGGTCGGCTTGGAGCGAGTGATGTCAAGATTCAACCGCGGTGCGGTAGCGGGATGGGTTGATACCACTGGCGCCCCTCCGGGAGGTGTGCCAGTCTCAACCGGACCGATCTCGGTAAGGACGGGCGCCTCGGGGATATTTGATTCATTCACTATGCCATAGCTTTCCGTGTGCGTGGTGGTTGGAATCTCGCCGCGTGTCGATTCGTCCGTGTGTTGATCTGATGCTTCATGCGCCTGGATCAACTGTCCAATCAGTCGCGCCCGGCTGATGTGGGATCCGGAGAGTGATTCGAGGACCGCGCGTTCTATCTCGCGCAGATGCAGGTTCTCCTGGTTCACTTCGGGCCTCTCCGGTGTCTCCCCTCCGAAGTAGGCGAGCATCTCCGCTGCAACGCCGCTGTGCGGGGCGAGTAATTCGGCCGCTGTTCGTGTAGCGAGTTCGGTTGCCTGGCGGGTGCTTGCGGCCAGCACTTCCTCTCGGACGCCAGGGTGGAACGAGAACTTCGCGGTCTGTCCTGAAGCGGGCTTCACAAGGTCACTCATGAGGAATTCGGCCATATGCTCCGGGCCTGTGCGCGGAAGCGTGCGCTGTTGGAGTGACGTCATCAGGCGCAGATCCAGCGGAGCTGTGGCCAGTCGTGTGGCGAGGCGGAAAGCGCCGGGAGAGGCCCAGGCCCGGAAGATGGCCACTCTCTCAGCCGCGCTCCGTTCGGACGGCTCACGGGGGAGCTCGTCGGTGTGGGGCACGCGTTGGTGCTGTGAGACTACGACGGCGGGCACATCGGTGCTGCGTGGTCCGTCGTCTGCGACGAAGTGTGCCCATGGGGCCAGCCAGTCACCGGACAGTTCCAGCACGGGAACCGGTGTCTGACCCTGTTGCCTCCGGGGAGCGCCAAGAGGTTCGGCGTACTCCCAGGGCATCCCGGCATGCCAGGGTCCGGACGAGCGCAGTCGCACCCGTTGTGCGTTCAACGCTGTGCGGTGCCATAGCCGCTGCGGCAGAACGTTGAGAACCGCGGTGGGCTGATGCCGGCACCAGGTGGCCAGATGGGCGTGCATGGCACCGGATTGCCAGACGGGGGTTAACCCGTCCGTGAGGACGAAAATCATCGTGCGTCCGCTGAGATCCACCAGTCGTCGGGGGGAGTGCGGGGACGCTGCTGCGTTCGGCTCACGGAGGGTTACGTCTTGAGGCGACGGGCCAGGGGCATCGAGGTGCACGACCTTGAAATTCCCGAATCGGCCGTGCCGCTGCAGCAAGGCCGCGAAGCGTGAGACCGGATGCCGCCAGACCGCCATGCGGGGTGAGACATCCAGGACCAGAACGGCGTCCCAGCGTGGCGCCGGTCCGGGCTGCATGACCGCGGGCAGGCCTGGGTCGAACGACAGTCGTTCGGCTGTGCCTTGCGGGTCGACCTGCTGGGCGCGATAGGTCATTGCCGGGCGGCGCAATGGCTCCAGGGCCCGGGCGACTGCTGCCGACTCGAGCCCGGTGGAAGAGGAGGACCTGGACCGCGGGCGTGTTGTCTTCCGCTCGCTGCCACGGGTGGGCAGAGCCCGTGGGGGAGCGTCCTGAGCGGGGCGTTGTGCAGGCACTTGGGTTGAGCGGTGGTGGTGTGGCCTGTGCTCGGAGGCTGGAGCGTCCGGGGAGTTGTGTGCGGGGGAAGGTGTTGATTCCCGGCTGCGCGGGTGCTCCGTCGGGGGCGGAACCGCGGTGTCTCCTGTCGGCGCTCGTCCTGCGTCTGTGGGGCGCGGTGCGAGGTGCTTCGGCGCTGATCGCGTATCGGGTGCCTCGTCGCACCCGGTGAAGGCGGCAACGTCCGAGTGGTGTTGGGCCAGCCACAGTGCGTCGGCGATTTCTCGGGCATGGAGCCGGGTGACGGGCATGGGCGTGCCGTCCGTGGCCGGCGCCGGATCACCGTGTCCGCCGTCCGCCGCGCGACCGTTGAGTTTCGGCGGTCGGTCAGGCACCCCAGTCTGCTCCGTCTCCGTTCAGCGGGTGCCAAATGGCTTCCAGGACAGCCTGCCACTCGGCACGGTCTTCATCACGGTAGGAGTAGGCGCCCGATGTGACCAGGTGTGCGGCATTGAGTAGCTGGTCGGCGGCCAATCCGTCGACCTGCGCGCTGCGTGTCATGAAGTCCTGGACGAGCCTTTCCTGCACATCTCCCAACCGGTTGGCGAAGTGCGCGGCGACCAACGCGCCCAGTGCCTCTGGTCCGGGCTCCGGTATATCAAGCCGGAGGCAGCGGCGCATAAACGCCTCGGGGAATTCCCGCTCACCGTTCGAGGTCATGATCACGATGGGAAATGTTCGAGTTTTTACGATTCCGTCTTGAATTGAAGCAGTTCTGCCCGGATCTGCCGTGTAGACGGTGACGTTGCCTACTTGACGCTTCACCCGAACGAGAGGCTGAACAGCGAACCAGGCGTCTTCGAAGAGCGTGAGCAGATCGTTCGGGAGATCGCTGTCGCCCTTGTCCAGCTCGTCGATGAGCAGTACCCGCGGGAGTCGATGCGGTAGCAGGGCGGTTCCCAGCGGACCCAGCTGGATGAAGTCGCCGATGTCCAGCGGGGTGGGCTGATCCGATGCTGCCGGGCCGGTGCCGTCGCTCGGATCCGCGGCCTTGTGCTGAGCTGCGTACCAGGCCTGCCCGGCTTGGGCGCGGCCGATCACGTCATACTCGAACAGGCCGGATGCCAGCGTGGTGCGGCTGGTGACGGGCCATTGCAGCACGCGGCCCAACCCCAGTTCGCGGGCTATACGGTATGCCAGCGTCGACTTGCCCACCCCTGGGCGACCGGTCACCAACAGCGGGCGCCGCAGCAGGATGGCGGCGTTCACCATCCGGATCTCCGCAGCAAGCGGACGCCTGACGGCTTCCGCGGGGCCCAGGCGCCGATCTGCCTCTGCGTCATCAGGCGGCTGCGGCTGTTCGGGCCCTCCGTCAAAGGTCCGCCAGCGCGGGCCCGGTGGCCACTGTCGTTCCTCGTAGGGCGTCTCTCCGGCAGGTGGGACGCCGGTGCCGCTGTAGAGCAGTCCGTTGGGCGCGGTGCCACCGGAAGAGCGTAAGTTCCTGTCGGGTCCGCTCATTCGATACCCCCCACGAATGAGGCAGGTGCACTTGCCCCGCCGTCCAGCAGCTGTTCGGGGTCGTCCCAGATCACGCTCATGTGCCGAACCAGGCCGTTCGGAACGCTATTTCCGCGAGCTGCGGAACTTCCCTTCCACTGTCGGGCATAAGTGGGAAGCTTGGCCAGACCGCCTTCGGCTAGCCCTTCCCTCACCACGCTGCGGAACTCCTCTGTCACGCTTTCCCGGTGGTGGATGAAGACCGGGACACCCAAGTCCAGCCCGATGCGGAGTTCTCCCACTCCGGCGGCATTGCGTGGCAGTGGGGGTTCGCTCAAGACCATGGCGACGACGTCGTCCTGTTGACCGATCTGTGCGTCCAGGAGCTCCAGGTGATCGCCTACGCTGCGACCCTCCTCCGGTTCGCACCAATGGACGCCGGCGCTGTTCGGATCGTTCTTCCACCGGGCCCAGCGAAGGCGCCACCCATGATGGAGATCCCGGCGCTGCAGACGCTCAAGGCTGTGCAAGAAGATCTCCGGGTACTTGCTGAACAGAGGGTTGGGGTAGGGGCGCGTGGGATCCCGGTCCCACCACTCCACCGGCTCGTTGAGCAGTTCCGTCGGAAGGAAGAATTCCAGGACAACGTCCTCGGCGCGATCCCGCCACAGGGTGGCCATGCGCGTGAGCAGCGTGGCCACCGCGACCGGGAGCTGCGACCGCGGTACCGGCTCCAGCCCTTCACCTTCGTCCTCGTGGTGGAGACCGGCGGACTCGGCATACCTCACGCGGGCAGAGATCCAGTAGCGGTTCCCTCTGCGGACGTTCCGCCTTCCGCTGCTCTCCGCGGGGGCAAGGTCCGGCGCCAGTTTGATGTACATCCTGATCACAGGACGTGTCGCCGACTCGGGCAGCTTCTCCAGAGACAGCCCGGCCGGTTTGGGCGCGCGCGAATGGAACACGTCGGCGAGGGAGCCTTGCGCACTCAAGGACTCCCGTAACTCGCGCAGACCCCCTTCAAGATCATTTACGCCCCACATGCCGGCGAAATGGTCGTTCCACGCGTAGAACTCCCCGACGGATGAGGCCAGATCCGGATGCAGCGCGAGATGCTCAAGGAGCACCATGCCGGGAACCAGCACCGTGCCCGGCTGGGCACTGCAGCCGGACAGATGGACAAACGCGCGCCAGGCGGTGTCGCAGTACGCGGGCAGCCGGATCCTGTCACCCATGATCAGGGCGACCGTCGCGTTGAGTTCGTGCACCGGAAGCTGAAGAGCGGCACGCAGGGCTGCCCAGTCCCGGCCGACGTAGAAGTCCATGGCGTGGACCTCTTCCGCAAGTGGCGCCAGGCGATGCCGGGTTGCCGGCGCCACAAGGGAGGTTGCCTCCACGAGTGCGTCAAGGCCACCGACTTGTCTCGCACAGAAACGAGTGGCCTCCACGAACTCCTGCTGCGCGGTGGCGAACTCGTCCCACTCGTCGCCGTCCAAGAGCTCGAACAACTCACGGCGCCACTGGAGCCGGCCCTGACTGTCTCTCAGCGCGGCGGCATCCGCGAGGACCCTGACGACCTTCCGCAGGATCTGCTCCCGCGGTGTAAGTACCACCGACTGTCTCTGTGGCATGCACCCCTCCCCCCGTACCGCAGCAAATGGCGCGACATTCCTGCGGCAACACTGGTTCAGGGTAGGGGGATACGGGCCTCCGCCAAATGGGATCGACGATATTCGGCAGGCAAGACGGATGTGGCTGGAGAGCGGTCGTCAGGCGTCAGGCAGGGCCGATGGCCGGCATCGTGGCCGGGGTGCCGAGGGATGATCCCCGCAGGGGGCGGAACCAGTGTCGGGTCCGTACACGCGAGGCGTTGACGGGGGGTGATCCTGGCGGCGCGGGCACCCGCGGGTCTTGCGTTCCTCGTCCTGCCTCGCGGCGTACGAGGAACCGTTGTTGACGGTACGTCATCTCACCCTCGTACAACCGCAGATGGGCCGTACGCTCGCTGCCCGGTGCGGTCCGTACGGCGAAGACCGTGCCGCGCGGTGCGGCGTCGGCGGGGGAGAGTGGGCGGGGGACCGGCCGGGTCGGCCCCTCGGCCGGCGCGGCGACGCCCTGGCCGCCGATTGCCGACCCGAAGCAGACCGGGTGGACCGAGCCGTCGCCGGTACGTGCCGTGAGCGCGGTCCACAGCTCGTCCTGGGTCGGCGGCGGACCGTACGCGAGGGCGGCCAGGACGCCCGTGTCGACCTCGGCGAGGGTGCCGGCCGCGAGGTCGTCGAGGGGGCGCGACAGCACGCGGGCTGCCGGGGTGCCGATGTCCGTCACTCGCGAGAGCGGGATCGCGTGCGGCGTGAGGAGGCGCCGGATGTCGTCGAGGAGGTCCTCTTGGCGCGCTCCCACTCGGTCGATCTTGTTGACGAGGACCAGGGTGGGCAGGCCGAGCCGCCGCAGGGCTCCCGTGATCGAGGGGCGCACCTCGTGAGGGGGTGCTGGTCGGGACATCACGGCGCGACCAGGGCGGTGGTCCGCAACTGGTTTCCCCCGGTCGAAGGCCCGAAAGGTGCCCAGTAGCATGAGGTACGCACTCCGGGTCGATCTTGCCAATCGGCGACGCAACCCGGTTCGATCATGCGAGGAGCGGTCGTGCGTGACATCGCTGTGTTCAGCGGTAGTGCCCATCCCGAGCTCGCGGCCGAGCTCTGCGCGCATCTCGGTGTGCCTCTCAGCCCGACCCGTGTGAGCCGGTTCGCCAATGACTGCCTGGAGGTCCAGCTCCAGGCCAACTGCCGCGAGCGTGACGTCTTCCTGGTGCAGCCGTTGGTCACTCCGGTGCAGGAGCATCTCGTCGAGCTGCTGATGATGTGCGACGCGGCGCGCGGTGCCTCCGCCGGGCGGATCACCGTGGTCATGCCCCATTATTCGTACGCACGTTCGGACAAGAAGGACATGCCGCGGATCTCCATGGGCGGCCGACTCGTGGCGGATCTGCTGGTGGCGGCCGGTGCCAGCCGTGTCCTCGCGATGACGTTGCACTCCCCGCAGGTACACGGCTTCTTCTCGGTGCCGGTCGACCATCTGCACGCCCTGCGGGAGCTGGCCGCGCACTTCCGGGCCAACGACCTGTCCCGTACCACGGTGGTCTCGCCCGATCTCGGCAACGCGAAGGAGGCCGCGGCTTTCGCGCGGCTGATCGGGGCCCAGGTGGCCGCCGGTGCCAAGCAGCGGTTCGCCGACGACCGCGTGAGCATCAGCTCCGTCATCGGTGAGATCTCCGGACGCGATGTCATCGTGCTGGACGACGAGATCGCCAAGGGCAGCACGGTCCTCGAACTCCTGGAGCGGCTGCGCGAGTTGGGGCCCAGGTCGATCCGGGTCGCCTGCACCCACGGGCTGTTCGCGGCGGGCGCGCTCAAACGGCTCAGCGAGCAGCCCGACGTACTGGAGATCGTCTGCACGAACACCGTGCCGATCCCGGTGGAGGAGCACACGGAGAAGCTGAGCGTGCTGTCCATCGCCCCGGCGCTCGCGGAAGCGGTGCGGCGCATTCACAACGGTGAGTCGGTCAGCGCCCTGTTCGACGCGCCGCGGAACGAATAGACAGGAGGGAGCGGAACTTCCCTCCCCACCGCTCGGTCATCCGGAGCGGCTGCCGTGCCCGGCCGGGAAGCCGCGGAGCAACGCTCGGCGTCACCCAGGTGATCAGGAGGGCTCGCAGTGGCCAAGGCGAAATTCGAGCGGACCAAGCCGCATGTGAACATCGGCACCATCGGGCACATCGACCACGGCAAGACGACGCTGACGGCGGCCGTCACCAAGGTGCTGCACGACCGCTTCCCCGATCTGAACCCGTTCACACCGTTCGACCAGATCGACAAGGCGCCCGAGGAGCGGCAGCGCGGGATCACGATCTCGATCGCCCATGTCGAGTACCAGACGGAGAACCGGCACTACGCCCACGTGGACTGCCCCGGTCACGCGGACTACATCAAGAACATGATCACGGGGGCGGCGCAGATGGACGGCGCGATTCTCGTGGTCGCGGCGACCGACGGTCCGATGCCGCAGACCAAGGAGCACGTCCTGCTGGCCCGGCAGGTCGGCGTCCCGTACATCGTGGTCGCGCTCAACAAGACGGACATGGTGGACGACGAGGAGATCCTGGAACTCGTCGAGCTCGAAGTGCGCGAACTGCTCAGCGAGTACGAGTTTCCGGGCGACGACGTCCCGGTCGTCCGGGTCTCCGCGCTGAAGGCGCTGGAGGGCGATCCGAAGTGGAGCGCGACGATCCTCGAACTCCTCGCGGCCGTCGACGCGTTCGTGCCGGAACCGGTGCGTGATGTGGACCGGCCGTTCCTGCTGCCGATCGAGGACGTCTTCACCATCACCGGCCGCGGCACGGTCGTCACCGGCCGGATCGAGCGCGGGGTGCTGAAGGTGAACAGCGAGGTCGAGATCATCGGCATCCACGAGCAGAAGACACGCACCACGGTGACCGGCGTCGAGATGTTCCGCAAACTCCTCGACGAGGGCCGGGCGGGCGAGAACGTAGGACTGCTGCTGCGGGGAGTGAAGCGCGAGGACGTGGAGCGGGGGCAGGTCGTCATCAAGCCGGGTTCGGTGACCCCGCACACCCGGTTCGAGGCGCGCGCCTACATCCTCTCCAAGGACGAGGGCGGCCGGCACACACCGTTCTTCGACAACTACCGTCCGCAGTTCTACTTCCGTACGACGGACGTGACCGGGGTCGTGACCCTGCCCCGTGGGACGGAGATGGTCATGCCGGGCGACAACACCACCATGGAGGTGCAGTTGATCCAGCCGATCGCGATGGAGGAAGGGCTGAAGTTCGCCATCCGCGAGGGCGGCAGGACGGTCGGTGCCGGGCAGGTCACGAAGATCCGGCCCTAGGGTCTGTCCGGGCGATCATGGCGGAGGCGGTTCGCGGGGCTCTCAGGACAGGTCCGAAGTGGCCTCCGGGCGACTCAGCGCCTCCTCCAGCGAGGCGGAGGGCGGCAGGATCCGTGAGAGCCCGGTGAGCCGGAACATGCGGAGTGTCAGCGGATGGGCGCAGACCAGGTGCAGCCGACCGCCCCGGTCGAGGACGCGACGCCTCGCGCGGTACAGCAGACGCAGACCCGAGCAGTCGAAGAACTCGACGCACCGCAGGTCGATCACGACCTGCGGTGCGGGGTCCGAGGTCACCGCGTCCAGGAGCGGGGTGATCTCCGTCGTGGCGAGCAGGTCGATCTCCCCGTGCAACTCCAGCACCACATGACCGTGGTCATGATGGATGCGCAGATGCCTGGTGAACGGTGTGGGGTCGCTCGCCACGCGGACATCACCTCCAGCCGGCTGTTGGCCTGCTCCCGAAGGCGGGAGGGCAGGGTCACCGGGGGCCGGGGCGACGACACGTCAAGTGATCACTGAACACGACCCGGGGCGCCGGTGGATGCAAAACCGTTCCTTGTTCTGCAAGTTACCCTCGTTGAAGTGAATTCCAGCATGTTCGATTGACATATGTCTTCGCTGTGCGCGGCGAGTTGGCCATCTGTGCGCGTCGGCCCCATCCGTCAGTCGACCACCAGGACGAGCTTGCCCGCGGTCCGGCCGGTGTCGCCCAGGGCGTGCGCCTTGGCGGCATCGGCGAGCGGGAAGGTCTCGGCGATCGTGGGACGCAGCGCGCCCTTCTCGACGAGGTCCGCGACCGCCCGCATCCCGGTCTGGTCGGCGTCGACCAGCATCCGCACCGCCCGGACCCCGAGCCGCTCGGCCTCGTCGTAGAAGGTGTCGGGCCCGACCGGCAGGATGGAGACGACCACGCCACCTGGGCGCAGCACGCGCAGTGAGCGCATTCCGGTCTCGCCGCCGATCGTGTCCAGTACGACGTCGACATCGCGCACGGCCTCGGTGAAATCGACGTCCGTGTAGTCGATCGGCTCGTCCACGCCGAGGGACCGCAGGAAGTCGTGCTTGCCCGCGCTGGCGGTGCCGATCACGTACGCGCCTAGGGCCTTCGCGATCTGCACGGCCACATGGCCGACCCCGCCGGCCGCCGCGTGGATCAGCACCCGCTGCCCAGGCCGTACGTCGGCGCGTTCGGTCAGCGCCTGCCACGCGGTCAGGGAGACCAGCGGGAGCGCGGCGGCCTGTGTGTGGTCGAGCACCGACGGCTTGTGGGTGAAGGCGCGCGCCGGACCGGTCACGTACTCGGCGTGCGATCCGTGCCCGAAGGGGTAGGGCAGCATGCCGAAGACCTCGTCCCCGGGCTGGACGTGGGCGACGCCGATCCCGGTCGCCTCGACCACGCCGGAGACGTCCCAGCCGAGGACGAAGGGCGGCTCGCCGAGGAATCCTCCGGTCGCGCGGTGCTTCCAGTCGGTCGGGTTGACCCCGGCGGCCCGTACCCGGACCAGGATCTCGTTCGGCCGGGGCGCGGGCCGCTCCAGGGTCACTTCCTCAAGAACCTCGGGACCGCCGAGGACGTTCTGGCTGATGGCTCGCATCGTGTTCACAGTGTTCATGGTGAACCAGCCTGCCCGGGCGTCCTCTCTGGGGAAATGGCAGAATGGTCAACCTTCGATAGGATCGTGCCATGCAGCATGTGGAGCGGGTCGTGGTCCTGGCGCTCGACGGCGTCTACCCCTTCGAGCTGGGCATGCCCAGCCGGATCTTCGGCGCGGCGGAAGGCCGCTACGAGGTGGTGACCTGCACCGTCGACGGAGGACCGGTCCGCACCGACGCGGACTTCTCCATCGTCGTCGACCACGGTCCCGAGGCCCTGGGCGCGGCGGACACTGTGGTCATCGCGGCCGTCACCCCGGACCGGGTCACCGGCGCCCTCTCCGAGGAGGTCGCCGCCGCCCTCGCGTTCATCCGGCCGGGCACTCGCGTCGTCTCCATCTGCACGGGTGCCTTCGTCCTGGCCGCCGCCGGGCTGCTGGACGGACGCCGGGCGACCACGCACTGGCACGTGTCGGACCTGTTCCGCCGCATGTTCCCGCGGGTGGAGCTGGACCCCGACGTCCTGTTCGTCGACGACGGCGAGATCCTCACCTCGGCCGGTGCCGCCTCCGGTATCGACATCTGCCTGCACATCGTGCGCCGCGACCACGGCAGCGAACTGGCCAACCGGGTGGCCCGGCGCTGCGTGGTCCCGCCGCTGCGCGAGGGCGGCCAGGCCCAGTACATCGAGCAGCCCGTACCGGAGCCCTCGACGGCGAGCACGGCCGCCACCCGCGACTGGGCGCTGACCCGCCTCGGCGACCCGCTGGCCCTGACCGATCTCGCCGCCCACGCCGGAATGAGCCTGCGCACCTTCGCCCGCCGCTTCAACGACGAGGTGGGCATGAGCCCCGGCCGCTGGATCGTCCAGCAGCGGGTCGCCCGGGCCCGCCATCTGCTGGAGGCCAGCGACCTGTCGGTGGACCGGATCGCGGGCGAGGTCGGCTTCGCCACGGGCGCCTCGCTGCGCCAGCATCTGCAGGCGACGATCGGCGTCTCGCCGCAGACGTACCGGCGCACCTTCCAGACCGCGCGCTGACGACCGGACTCTCGGCCGCACCAGGTCAAGCGACTCCCGTCCCCACCACGCGCGCAGACCACCGAACGAACGCCGGCACCCGTGCGTCGTAGGAGGACGAACGAAGGTCGGCGGAACAGGGGTGGAGATGCGCAAGGGGATCGTGGCGGTGGTGCTGGTGGGGTTCGCGGCGGTGGGGTGCGGCGGGGGGAACCGCGACGGCCTGGTGGTCAAGGGCACGCCGCCCGCCAGTCCGTACGCCGGGCGGTTGGACCTGCCGTTCAAGGAGAGCGCGGACGGCGGTGACCGGGAGGCCGACGAGGCTTCGGGTGCGGCCGGCCGGGCACTGGAGTGCGACGGCTCGATCCACGCGGGCGACGCGGGCGACGCGTGGAGCAAGGGAGACGGCGGTTCGACCCCCGAGGAGGGGTTGAACGCGTACTTCGACATCTACCAGCCCGAGGTGCCGGATTACGGCTATCGGGTGGAGCGCCGCGCAGACGACCGCGTCCTCTTCTCCTTCGACGTCAAGGGCCGGACCAAGGTCGCCGTCGTCGTCGCCAAGGACCAGCCGCAGCGCCCGGGTTGGGGCCTGGAGACCAGCGCGTCGTGTGACCCTTCGGAGCTTCCGGCGAGCTACACCGAGTCGAAGGGATACGAGATCTGGGAGGACCGGGAAGGCCACCGCGTGCCGACCACGAAGGTGAGCAGTGCGGCCGGCGGCGAGCACTGCGACTGGCAGAGCGCGCACTTCCTCGACCTGGGCAGCGGCCGCGACTCCCGGCACTACGTGCGCGATCCGCGCGGGCTCTTCGGGAACGAGTCGCTCACGGCCGAGTACGACGGAGACGTCCGCATGCCCGCCGGCGCGCGGGACACCGGCTACCACTACCGCGACTGGCACCTCTGGCTGGCGCCGGACAAGTCGACGGCGTACGTCCGCACTTCCGACGGGGTGGAGGCATGGCCTGCGGCGAGGTCGGGTCTCGGGTGCATGTGAGGGGCCGTCGATCCGGGCAGGCGTCCCGGCAGCCGGCTCATGGAACCGGGCATCCCGGCTCATGGCTCCCGGAAGGCTTGTCGCCGACTCAGGGGCCCGGCCTCAGTGGCCCCTGACCTGAGGCGTCACCGGCTCATGTGCAGGGCGACGAGCAGTTGCCAGACCTGGTCCGCGACCGTCTCCGGGCTGCCGTCCAGCAGGCCGTGCAGCCAGTCCGCGAGGACGCCCGCGAAGGTGGCGGCCACCGCGGAGGCGACGAGCGGGGCGTCCGGCGCGCCCGCGAGGGTGCGCTCGGCCAGGCTGCGGGCCCGCAGGTCGTGGTGGAGTACGCGACCCAGCGGGCCGCCGCCGCCCGGACTCAGCAACACCCGGTACAGACCGGTGTGCGGGGCGAGTTCGGTGAAGAAGGCGCGCAGGGCCGGTGGCGCGGACACCGGATCGGGGCGGCCGCGCCAGGCGTGCAGCGCCTCCACGGCCTCCCGTACGACATCGGCGCACGCGTCGACCGCCAGCGCCTCCAGATCGGCGTAGTGCACGTAGAAGGTGGCCCGGCCGACCCCGGCCCGCCGCACCAGCGCGGCCACGCCGATCTCCTCGAGCGGATGCTCGGCGCACTCCTCCAGCAGCGCCTGCCGCAGCCGCGCGCGGGTCCGGGCGGCGCGCGGGTCGTCGGGCGTCATCCGGCGAGCAGGACGGCGGCCAGGGCGAGCGCGCCCGGCAGGGCCTGTGCGAAGAGGATGCGGCGGTTCGCGGTGACCGATCCGTACACACCCGCGACCACGACACAGCAGAGGAAGAAGACCTGCACGTCATGGCCGGTGGGTTCCGCCGCGATCAGCCCCCACACCAGGCCCGCGGCCAGGAACCCGTTGTAGAGCCCCTGGTTCGCGGCGAGCGGCGCGGTCGCCCGCGCCATGGGCGCGTCGAATCCATGAAGCCCCCGCCCCGGCTTCTTCTCCCACAGGAACATCTCCAGCACCAGGATGTACGCGTGCAGTGCGGCCACCAGGCCCACCAGCACGTTCGCGACCGTATCCATCGTCGGCAGGCTCCGATTCGCCTCGGCATTTCTTGGACAGGTGTCCACTATAGCTGGACGACTGTCCAAGAAGTGTCGAGGCGGCGGTGCGGTAGGTCAGGCGTCCGGCGCCGCGTACACGCGCTCCCCTCCGACATAGGTGAGCGCGACCCCGGTCTCCTTGATCGCCTCCGGCGGTCCCGCGAAGGGGTCGCGGTCCAGGACGACGAGATCCGCCAGGGCACCCGCCCGCACGCTCCCGGTGTCGTCGAGATGGTTCGCGTACGCCGTTCCCGCGGTGTACGCCGTCAACGCAGCCGCCAGGTCGATGCGTTCGGCCGGCAGGAACACCGGACCCGGCTCGTCCGGGCTCACCCGGTTGACCGCGACATGGATGCCCTGGAGCGGGTCGGGGCTGCTGACCGGCCAGTCGCTGCCCGCCGCCAGTCGCGCGCCGGAGCGCAGCAGAGACCCGAACGGGTACTGCCAGGCGGCCCGTTCGGGCCCGAGGAAGGGGATGGTCAGCTCGTCCATCTGCGGTTCGTGGGCGGCCCACAGCGGCTGGATGTTCGCCGTGGCGCCGAGCAGCGCGAAGCGGGGCACGTCGTCGGGGTGCACGACCTGGAGATGCGCCAGATGCGGACGGGTGTCGCTCGGCCCGTTCGTCTTCCGCGCCGCCTCCACGGCGTCCAGGGCGTGGCGTACGGCCCCGTCGCCGAGCGCGTGGAAATGGCACTGGAACCCGAGCGCGTCCAACTCGGTGACATAGGCGGGCAGATGAGCCGGGTCGATGAAGCTCTTGCCCCGATTGGCCGTGGCGCAGCCGCACTTGTCGAGATAGGGGTCGAGCAGCGAGGCGGTGCCGTTCTCGGCGACACCGTCCAGCATCAGTTTGACGCTGGTCGCCCGGAACCTGCCGTGCTCCAACGCGGCCCTGCGCTCCACGAGTTCGGGGATCTGCTCGGCGCCGCGCGCCCGGTCCCACCACAGGGCGCCGACCACCCGCGCGGTCAGCGAACCGTCCCGGGCCGCCGTCAGGTACGCCTCGGACGGATCCTCCATGCCCAGGAAGGTGCCGACGATCGCGTCCTGCCAGGCGGTGATGCCGAGCGCGTGCAGATGCCGCTGGGCGTGCAGCAGTGCGGCGAGCCGGTCGGCGGGCGTGGCCGCGGGGGTGAGCCGGCCCACGGACTGCATGGCCCCTTCCTGCAGCATGCCGGTCGGCTCACCCGACGCGTCCCGCTCGAACCGCCCGTCGACCGGGTCGGGCGTGTCCCGGGTGACACCGGCGAGTTCGAGGGCGCGGCTGTTGACCCAGGCGCCGTGATGGTCCCGGTTGGGCAGATACACCGGCCGGTCCGGTACGACCGCGTCCAGCAGCTCCCTGGTCGGCGTACCGCCCGCGAAGGCCTCCATGGACCAGCCGCCGCCGGTGATCCACTCCCGCTCGGGGTGGGCCTCGGCGTACGCGCGGACAGCGGCCACGGTGTCTTCGGCCGTCTTCGCGCCGGTGAGATCGCACTGGGTGAGTTCCAGACCCGCCGGGACCGGGTGGACGTGCGCGTCCTGGAACCCGGGCAGCAGGAGCCGCCCGGCCAGGTCGACGACCTCGGTGCCAGGGCCGATCAGTTCATGGACCTCGGAGTTCCCGACGGCGGTGATCCGCTCGCCGGTGACGGCCACCGCGGTCGCGGCGCGGCCCTCGGGGGTGAACACCGGGCCGCCGGTGAAGAGAAGGTCAGCGTGCATGGTTCCGTTTCCTTGGTCGGAGTGGCCAGAAGTCCTCGGTCGCTTCAGCTGGGGGTGGCCAGGAGCTGGGGGGCGTCGGCGTCGGTTCCCCGTCCCGTGGTGAAGTACGGGGATCTGCGGACCCACTTGGCCCATGCGCCGGCCAGGAAGCCCGATGCGATCATGACGGTGGGGGCGAGCAGCAGGAACCAGCCGTTGTCCGCGCTGACCTCGAAGTGGTCGGTCGAGGTGTAGAACGACCAGGCCAGATAGCCGCCGAGGCCGAGCAGTGCCAGGGCGCTCAGCGTGGGCAGGACGACCGCGCGTATCCCCTCCCGCCAGTTCTCGCGGAGCAGCCCGCGGAACCGGGCCGCCGCCGCGAGGGCGATGAGCGCGTACGACAGCGCCACCACGATCCCGACGGCGTTGACCGTCGCCATGATCATGTCGGCGAGCCGGGGGATCACCAGGGACAGCGTGGCCACGACCACGGCCATCGCGCCGATCAGCAGTGTGCCGATCGCCGGGGTTCCGTACCGGGCACTGACCCTGGACCACACGGGCCCGAGCGTACGGTCCCGGCTCATCGCGAACATCCCGCGCGCCGTCGGGATCACCCCCGCCTGCAGCGAGGCGACGGCCGAGAACATCAGCGCCACCAGGGGCAGCGCGGCCAGCGGCTGGTCGGCGAGCCGGTTTCCGAGGAAGGCCAGCCCCTCGGCGCCGTGCCCGGCCAACTCGCCCTCGGACAGCACGCGTTGGAAGGCCACCGAACCGAGCAGGAAGAGTCCCAGCATGGTCACCAGCGTGATGGTCCCGGCCCGCGAGGCGTCCCGCGGATCGCGCACCTCCTCGTTCACGCTGAACGCCGCCTCGAAGCCCCAGTAGCAGAACACCGACAGCAGCAGCCCCTGCGCCAGCGCCGTCGCCGACGGGATCTGGAACGGGTCGAACCAGCTCAGGCTGAAGGGGTGCGGTCCGGCGACGATGCCGTATCCGCAGAAGCCCAGCAGGACGACGTACTCGAAGACCAGCAGCCCGCCCTGGAGCCGTGCCGCGCTCCTGACGCCCGTCACCGCAGTGAGGGTGACGGCGACGAGGACGACGACTCCCACGGCCGTGGTCTGGGCGGTCGAGCCAGGATCGAGCACCAGGCCCGCCACCGTGTGCAGGCCCGCCTCGCCGGCGAGCTGGATCATCGCCGAACCGGTCACCGCCGTGGTGTACGCGAGGAACGCCACGGTGGCCACGATGCTCACCCAGCCGACCAGGAACCCGAGCCAGGGACTGAGCGAACGGCCCACCCACACATAGCCGTTGCCGGCGTTCGGCTCGACCCGGTTCAGCCGGGAGAAGGCGCCCGCGATCCCGAGGATCGGCAGAAAGGCCAGCAGCATGATCGCGGGCAGATGCAGCCCGACCACCCCGGCGGTCACCCCGAGACCGATGCCGATGCTGGTCGTCGCCGCCGTACTGGAGGCGGCGATGGCGACACCGTCCATGACGCCGAGCGTCTTGCGCAAGGACGGGGGATCCACACCGTACGGCTTCTGCGTCATGGCCTGCTCCGATCGCACCCGGGGCCTGATTCCGGCCCGATGACCGGAATGAAACTGCCCGGGGCCTTAACAGGTCAACGCTGTTGTCATAAGGTGCCCGCACCGGAGGGAGACCCATGACGTCCACGAACGACCGCGTCGTCCCACCCGCCGCCCGGCGGCGCAGACGCCCCACCAAGTCCGGCGTCGTCCTCTCCGAGGAGCTGATCGTCGAGACCGCCCTGCGTCTGCTCAAGGAACACGGCGCCGACGCGCTCACCGTCCGCCGCCTCGGCCTCGCCCTCGGCGCCGACCCCAGCGCCCTGTACCGCTACTTCCGCGACACCGACGACCTGCTGCTGGCCATCGCCGACGAGCTCATCGGCCGGACGCTGCGGACCTGGCACCCCACGGGGGACTGGCGTGCCGACCTCAGGGACCTCGGCCTGCGCGTGCACTCCGGTTCCCTCGCCCATCCGCAGGCCGCCGTGCTCAGCTCCTACCGGGTGACCGGCCGGGTCCACGAGATCGCGGCGGTGGAGACGATCATCGGCGTGCTCCGCGGCGCGGGATTCCCCGATCCCGAGGCCGTACGGATCTACCACGCCTTCGTCGACCAGGCGCTCGCGTTCGCGGCCCTGGACGCCGCGAGCGTCGCCCTGCCCCGGGCCGCACGGGACGCCGAGGCCGGCGTGTGGCGGGCGACGTACGCCCGGCTGCCCGTGGACAGCCACCCGAACATCGCGGCGACGGCCCGCCACCTCGTGCTCGACATGGGACGCAGCGCCTATCCGACGGCGCTCGACCTGCTGCTGAGCGCGGCGGCGGCCCGGCTCACGGAGATCACCGGCGGCGGGGACGCGAAGGGAACCCCACAGCGCCCACCCGGCCCGTCACACTGAGGCACGCTCGGCCGTCAAACCCGGCGGAGCGACTTGCTCGCCCTTATCGCACGTGTGCCGCCGTACGCCGTCGACCAGGAGGCTGTCCGCAGATGAACCCGCCCGCACGCACCCAGAAGCAGCGCAAGCAGGACACCCTCAACCGGCTGGAGAGCGATGTCGACGCCTGGGTGTCGACCGCCGACAGCGCCGGCGGAACGCCCTATCTGGTCCCGCTGTCCTACCTCTGGGACGGGACGACCGTGCTGCTGGCCACCCCCGCAGCCAGTCCCACGGGCCGCAACCTGCGGGCGACCGGCGCCGTACGGCTCGGGATCGGGCCGACCCGTGACGTGGTCATGATCGACGGCACCGTCCGGACACTCGAAGCCGACGAACTGCCGGACGGAACCGGCGACGCGTTCGCCACCAGGACCGGCTTCGACCCGCGCCGACTCACCACCCATTACCAGTACTTCAGTGTCACGCCACAGCGCGTGCAGGCCTGGCGCGAGGCAAACGAGATCTCCGGCCGCGACCTCATGCGGGACGGTGAATGGCTGGTGGCCGACTGAATTCCCCGAGCCGGGTAACCCGGGACGACAGGGCAGTGGCGGCCCGACGCCGCCCGTCGTCCCGGAACCCCTCACGGAGGAAACATGGCACTGGTCACGGCAGCCGTCGTGGTGCTGGACTGCGCCGAGCCCGAGAAGCTCGCCGCCTTCTACAAGGAACTGCTCGACGCCGAGGAGACGGACGCGAGCGCGAACCGCGTCGAGATCAAGGGCACCGACGGGATGCGGATGGCCTTCCGCCGTGACGGGAATGTCACACCGCCCAGCTGGCCGCGTCCCGAGAACGCCTTCCAGGCCCACATCGACTTCCACGTGGACGACCTCGACCAGGTGGAGCTCGTGGTGGTCGGCCTGGGCGGCCGGCCGCTCGACACCAAGGACGCGTCCGGCCCGTACGAGGAACGTGGCTACGCCGACCCGGCCGGACACTCCTTCACCCTGCGCTGCGTACGGTCGACGGCCCCCAAACAGGGCTGACCGGCCCGCCGCCGGAACCGGCCGGGGGTCTCCGCCGGAAACCGGCCGGGCTCCTCCCCGGAACCGGCCCGGAGTCTCCGCCGAGCGGGGCTCAGTCGCGGCCGGACTTGTCGGGGGAGGGCCACACGCCGGTGGAGCGTTCGATGGCCTTCGCGCCCGAGCGGTCCACCGCGCTGCGCACGACGGCGAAGATCGCGCCCTGGAGGGCGGCGGCGAGCAGCACCTCGCCCCAGCCGCGGTTCTTGTCCAGGGCGTCGGGAGCGTCTTCCTCGCGACGTATCGCCATCCAGGTCTTCTGGAAGGCGAGTCCGGCGAGGGAGCCTCCGGCCCAGCTCAGCACGAAGCCGATCGGCTTGTAGGCCAGGGACAGCTGGCGCTTCTTCTGCTTCTTGGACATCTGAGGCTCCTTCTCCGCTCCCGAGGCCGCGGGCGTGCGCCGGCCTCCTCCCACCGGGTACGGGTGCCCGATGTGCGGCACCCCTACCCCTCGGTCCGATTCTGTCGGCCGGCGCGGTGTGAGGTGGAGGGCCAGGGGAAACCGGCCGGTGTGAGCGGTGAAGAAACGAAGGAATCGACGGATCGCGACCATTCGACGCGCCGGAAGCAGCAGGATCGGCGGAATCGGCGGAATCGGCAGAAGGAGGACGGCTCGGACAGCAGGACCAGGGTCACCGTGATCGTGGCACTGGGCGCGAACCTGCTGATCGCCGTGGCCAAGGCCGTGGGCGGACTGATCGCGGGATCGCCCGCGCTGCTCTCGGAGGCCGCGCACTCCGTGGCGGACAGCATGAACGAGGTGTTCCTGCTGGCCGCGCTCCGCCGCAGTCGCCGCCCCGCCGACCGCAGGCATCCGTTCGGCTACGGCAAGGAACGGTTCTTCTGGTCCCTGCTCGCGGCCGTCGGCATCTTCGTCATGGGCGGCTGCTTCTCGTTCTTCCAGGGCTTCGAGGCGCTCCGCAACGGCGCCGACGAATCCTTCGGGGGCTACATGGTGGGCATCGCGGTGCTCGTTGTCGCCCTGCTCGCCGAGGGCGGCTCGCTGTTGCGGGCGCTGCACCAGGTACGCGGTCAGGGCGGTGCCGGCGGCATGCGGGACCCCGCCCTGCGTACCGTCGTCGCCGAGGACGGTACGGCGGTGCTCGGCGTGAGCCTCGCGATCGTCGGCATGGTGCTCCACATGGTCACGGGCCAGGTCGTGTGGGAGGCCTCCGCCTCCTTCGCCATCGGGCTGCTGCTCGTGTGCATCGCCTTCTGGCTCGGCCGGGACGCGCGCGAACAGCTCATCGGGCGGGCCGTCGACGAGGAGCAGAGCGGCCGGATCCGCGAACTGCTGAAGGCGCAGCCCGAGATCGACAGCGTCGAGGCGCTGCTGACCATGGAGCTGGGCCTCGACTCGACCTTGGTGGCCGCCCGGATCGATCTGGTTCCCGGGCTCGACAGCGAGGAGGTCGAGGAGGTCGCCGTCCGCATCAAACGCTCGGTCGCCCACACCTTCCCCGAGGCCGACCAGATCTTCCTCGACGTGACCGACGCCCGGGCGGCGCGAGCGGCCGCGCGCCGCGGCGAGACGGGGGCGAGCGACCGGGCGGGGGCCCGCGACGCGACAGCAGGAAACCCCGCCGCGACGGGGGAACGCGGCGGGGCCTGACACGCGAATGCCCGACGTCCGACGCTTCATGCACATCGGCACCGCCGAATCCGGGAGTGTCCGGCGCCGCCCGGTGTACCGGACGTGCCGTCCGGCCCGCGCACAGGGAAGGGGCCCGTACCGGTGCGCGTGCCGGTACGGGCCCCTTCCCCGCGTGGGTGTTCCCTGAGAGTGGGCCGGAGTCAGCCGGTCGGCTCCAGTACGAAGACGGGGATCTCCCGGTCGGTCTTCTTCTGATAGTCGGCGTACGGGGGATACGCGGCGACCGCGCGCTCCCACCACTGGGCCTTCTCCTCGCCGGTGATCTCCCGGGCCGTGAACTTCTTGCGCACGGGCCCGTCCTGGAGCTCGACGTGAGGATCGGACGTGATGTTGAAGTACCAGACCGGATGCTTGGGAGCACCACCGAGCGACGCCACCACCGCGTAGCGTCCGTCGTGCTCGACGCGCATCAGCGGGGTCTTGCGGATCTTGCCGCTCTTGGCACCGCGTGTCGTGAGAATGATGACGGGCATGCCGGTGTCCATCAGTGTCGTTCCCTTGGTCCCACCGGAACCCTCGTACAACTCCACCTGGTCCCGCACCCACTGCGTGGGGCTGGGCTCGTACTCGCCCTCAAGTGGCATGACTTCCGTCCCATCGTCGCGTCGGACTGGTCGTGTCTCGGGACGATTCAACACCAGTGCGGACGTGAATCTTCCGCACCGCCGCCCCGCGTGGCTTTCCGCGCCGGGCCGATCCCCCGGTGAGGTGTACCGGGAGATCGGGCGCACACCTGCGACAGACCTCGTGCTCTCATGGCGCGGCCATCAGGACCCGTACGGCCAGCAGCATGATCAGGCCGCTCGACGCGAGCCCCGTCACCAGCCGTCCCCGGTGGCCCGTCAGGGTTCGGCCGAGCAGTGCGCCGCCCCCGGCGATCAGGAGCTGCCAGCTCGCGGACGCGGCGAACGCGGCGAGGACGAACACCCCCTGCTCCAGGGGACGTACCGCCTCGGCCGTACGGCTGCCGAGCACCAGCGCGGCGAAGTAGACGACCGTGGTGGGGTTGAGCAGGGTGATCCCCAGCAGCGCCAGGTAGGCGCGGGCCGGGTGCGGGGGATCCTGGCCGGTCCGTTCGGCGAGCCGGCGCTCGCGGTACTGGCGGACCGCGCCGATCGCACCGCGGACCGCCAGCGCGGCGAGGACCAGCACGGAGGCCCACCGCAGCGGGAGCAGTATCGGCTGGAGCCCGGCGGCGAGCGCCGTACCGCCGAGGGCGGCGACGAGGGCGTACAGTCCGTCGGCCGTCGCGACGCCCAGCGCGGCCGAGGCGCCGATCCGCAGGGACGTACGAGCGGTGAGGGAGACGAGATAGGTCGCGACCGCTCCCACGGGCATGGCGATGCCATAGCCCGCGAGAAGCCCCGCGACGAGCGCGGCCGTCACGACCGGGGAAGCTCGGGCCTCCGCGGTCGGCCGGGCTGCTGCTGGACTCGCACCGGACGAACGGCGGCGGAGGTCGGCGGCAGGAAGGCTTCGATCGTGGACATGGGCCGATGTTCGGGCCACCGGACATGCCTGCGCAACCGATTTTCGGAAGGGTGTTCTGGAGGAGTTCGAGCCATGACCGCGCAGGCTGGGCGTCGGCGGGGCGGGAAACCGGGGGAAAACCGGAAGCGGGCCCGCCCTGCTTCGGCCAGATCGCGCGATCGGCTCATCTGGCCGAACTTCGCGTGGCCGGATAGGTGCCTGGGGCATCTAATGAAGATCGGCAAGAGGGAACCGTCGCATGTGAGGTCACTCATGACAGAAACTCCCCTGACCCAGTCCCCGGCATCAGAGCTCTCCGCGGCCCGGTCCGCCGCGGCCCGGCTCGATCCACCGATCGCCTTCCCGCAGGACCGAACGTGCCCCTACCACCCGCCCGCCGCCTACGCGCCGTTGCGTGAGGGGCGTCCGCTGTCTCGGATCTCCCTCTTCGACGGACGTGGAGTCTGGGTGGTCACCGGTCACGCCGTCGCCCGTGAACTCCTCGCCGACCCGCGGCTGTCCTCGGACCGCACGCTGCGGGCGTTCCCGGCGGTCACCGAGCGGTTCGCGGCGGCGCGCAACCGCCGGATCGCGCTGCTCGGTGTCGACGACCCTGAGCACCACGTCCAACGCCGCATGCTGGTACCGAGTTTCACCCTCAAGCGGACCGGCGCGCTGCGCCCCGGCATCCAGGAGACCGTCGACCGGCTGCTCGACCGGATGGCCGAACAGGGCCCGCCGGCCGAGCTGGTGAACGACTTCGCGCTCCCCGTGCCCTCCATGGTGATCTGCGCCCTCCTCGGTGTTCCGTACGGCGACCACGACTTCTTCGAGGCGCAGTCCCGTCGGCTGCTGCGTGGCCCGGCCGCCGTCGACACCGAGGACGCCCGCGACCAACTGGACGCCTATTTCGGGTCGTTGATCGACCGTAAGCAGAAGGATCCCGGGGACGGACTCCTCGACGAACTCATCCACGATCAGCTGCGCGAGGGAAGGGCGGACCGCCAGGAGCTGATCTCGCTGGCGACCATCCTGCTCGTCGCCGGGCACGAGACGACGGCGAACATGATCTCGCTCGGCACCTTCACCCTGCTCAGGCATCCGGAGCGGCTCGCCGAACTGCGGGCGGAACCGGCGCTGATGCCCGCCGCCGTCGAGGAGTTGCTGCGGTTCCTGTCCATCGCGGACGGGCTGCTCCGCGTCGCGACCGAGGACATCGAGGTGGCCGGGACGACGATCCGCGAAGACGAGGGCGTTGTCTTCTCCACGTCCGTCATCAACCGTGACGAGCACACCTTCCCCGGGCCCGACGCCCTGGACTGGCACCGCTCGGCCCGGCACCATGTCGCGTTCGGCTTCGGCATCCACCAGTGCCTGGGCCAGAACCTCGCCCGGGCCGAGATGGAGATCGCGTTGCTGTCGCTCTTCGACCGGTTCCCCGGCCTGCGGCTCGCCGCCCCCGCCGACGCCATCGCGTTCAAGCCCGGAGACACGATCCAGGGGATGCTGGAACTCCCCGTGACCTGGTAAGGGGCTTGGTGGGTATGGACATCGGCATCGCGATCGACAAGGACGTCTGCATCGGCGCGGGCCAGTGCGCCCTCGCCGCCCCGGGCGTCTTCACCCAGGACGACGACGGATTCAGCGCGCTGCTGCCGGGCCGCGCGGACGGCGACGGCGACCCGATGCTGGGGGAGGCGGTACGGGCGTGCCCGGTCGGCGCCATCACGGTGACGCAGGCCTGAGGCACTTCTTCGGCCTCGGTGCGCATGGCGGGCGGCCGGCTCGCCGCACGCCATGCGCGCGGGCGTGCGGCGTGCGGCCCGACGGCAGCCAGGGCGTCCTCTCCGAAGCCACCGAACTCGGTGCCCGCCCCGTTCGTTGGCTGTCAGAGACGGAGAACGCCCGTCCTCCCGTGTCAGTGTCCGCAACCGCATCCAGAACCGCATCCAGATCCGTGTCCGAGTCGCATCAGTGTCCGTTTCCATCCGTGTGCCGAGGAGTCCCCATGAGCGACCGTCCGCCCCTGCCGCCCTTCACCCGCGAGACCGCCCTCCAGAAGGTCCAGGCCGCCGAGGACGCCTGGAACACCCGCGACCCGCACAAGGTCTCGCTCGCCTACTCGGAGGACTCGGTCTGGCGCAACCGGGACACCTTTGTCACGGGCCGCGCCCGGATCGTCGAGCTGCTCACGGCCAAGTGGGCCCGCGAGCACGAATACGCCCTGCGCAAGAACCTCTGGGCCTTCGACGGCAACCGCATCGCCGTCCGTTTCCAGTACGAGTCGCGGGACGCCGACGGCCAGTGGTGGCGCTCCTACGGCAACGAACTGTGGGAGTTCGACGAGCACGGTCTGATGACCCGGCGCGAAGCCTCCATCAACGACGTTCCGATCGAGGAGAAGGAACGACGGATCCTCGGCCCGCGCCCGGAGTCGGAATGCGGGGAGACCTTCCCTCTCGAGTAGGGGAGCCCTGCCCCCTTCGGTGGCGAGGCCGGATCTTCCATAGGGTTCCCCTGTGAGCGAACCCACCGAGAAGCCCTTCCTCTACGTCGTCGTGTGCGCGGCGGGCATCGCCGAGGACATCGGCACGTTGATCACCGCGGCGCAGGAGCGGGGCTGGGAGGTCGGCGTCATCGCCACGCCCCAGGGACTCGGCTTCTTCGACGCGGCGGCGGTCGAGGAGCGGACCGGCCGCCCGATCCGCTCCGCCTGGCGGGCCCCGGGGGATCCGCGCCCCTTCCCCGCACCGGACGCGGTGGCCCTCGCACCGGCCACCTTCAACACCGTCAACAAGTGGGCGTCGGGCATATCCGACACCCTCGCCCTCGGAACGCTGTGCGAGGCATACGGACTCGGCGTCCCCATCGCCGTACTGCCCTGTGTGAACGAGGCGTTGGCGGCTCACCCCGCCTACCGCGCCAGTGTCGAGAGGCTGAACGGGATGGGCGTCCGCTTCGGTGACCCGTACGCCGGGGAGGTCCAACAGGACGGCGGGCGAAAGGATTTCCAGTGGGAGCGGGTGCTGGACCTGCTCACGCCCGACGAGTGATGGCGGGTCGCGTCACACCCGACCGGTGACGGTGACGGTGACGTCGGGTCGGCTCACGGTCTGCGGAAGATGGTGATCGAGTGGCCGACCTCCTCGACCCGTCGGCTCGTGGCGATCAGAGCCTTCAGCGGGGCGTCGGCCTTGTCGATCGAGGTGTCGGACACGACGAGCAGCCCGTGCACCCGGTCCGCGGGCACCGTGCGCGGATCGGCCGCGTCGATGCCGTAGGCGGCCGGCACACCGGCGCCCTTGTACACGAACCACACCTTCTCGTGCGGGTAGTGCCCCTTCAGCCGGTCGGCCAGGCGGCCGAGATCCTGGCCCCAGTCGACGTTCGAGTCGTGCAGGCGCAGATAGGTCTTCTCCGGGCCGCCGAACGCCTCGTTCGAGTACGGCAGGTAGTACGGGTATGTCAGCAGCGAACTGACGGCGACGAACAGGACCAGCGCCGCCGTGACGATCACCGCCCGGCGCCGGCGCACGACGACGGCACAGCCCGCCGCGACCGCGAGGAACACCGGCATGAACACGGCGTAGCGCACGCCGAGATCGCGGGAGCCGGTCATCGCCGAAGCCAGCAGCAGCGCCGGAGGGACCAGGAGGTACGGGGCGGCGGGCCGCAGCCGGCGCACGGCGAGCAGCGCGACCGCGCCGGCCGTCCACAGTGCCGCCATGCCGAGCGGGGTCTTTATCAGCAGCGCGGCCGGCAGGTAGTACCAGAGGGAACCCTGGTAGAGACGGCCGAGGAGGAAGCCCTGCCAGGTCGCGTTCTCGTAGCCGAACTGGACCCGCATCCCGTCGCGGTACGGCTGGGGCACGGGCAGGTGGCCGATGAGCAGTGCGCGCAGTCCGTGCACGGCGGGCATGTCCGCGGGCGCCGTCCAGCGCAGCCGGGGATCGACGGCGAGATACGTCGCCCACACCACCGCGAGGGCCACCACGGCCATGCCCGCGGCGGCCGCCGCACCCCGTCCGAGCAGCCGGGCCTTCGCCCGCGTGTCGCTCCACGGCGCCGCGCCGGGTGCGGGGCGGCCCGCGTGCCACACGGACGCGACCGCGAGGAGCAGCAGCACCGGAACGGCCGGCAGCATGCTCATCTTCGTCGCCACCGCCGCGCCGAGCGCCACGGCGGCGAGCGGCAGGTACCGGAGCGGCCGCCGCCTGGCCCGCCACACCAGCCACACCGAAGTCAGCAGGAAACCCGAGGCCGGCACGTCGAGCGTGGCCAGCGAGCCGTACGCGATCACGTCGGGCGAGAACGCGTAGAGCGCGAGCGCCACCAGCGCGCCCACGCGGCCCGCGAGTTCACGGGCGAACGCGAGGACGACCAGACCGAACAGCAGGGTCAGGACGATCACCGGCAACCGTGCCCACAACATCAGCCGCCAGGGATCGTTGCCGGACTCGTACAGCACACGCCGCCCGAGCTCCGTCTGGTCGCCCTTGAACGCGGGGTCGAGGTGCGGGTGCGCGAACAGCAGCCCGCTGCCGATGATCAGTTTGCCCAGCGGCGGATGCTCGGGGTTGTACCGAAGGTCGTGCTGCTGGACGTAGACCGTCGCCGCGCCCACGTACACGGGTTCGTCGATCGTCGGCGTCTGCTCCACGGCCGTACTGACCATGGCGAAGGCCATCTGGACCAGCAGCAGGACCACGGCGACGACGAAAGCGGCCCGCTTGTGCCGCCGCAGCCGCTCGAAGAACCTCGGCGGCGCCACGGCGCTGTCCACCAGCACGCGGTCGTCGACCCTGCTGGCCATGAATGTCGGCATGCCCTTTGTTACGTCCGCTCCGTACGAGCCTGCTCATCGGCCGGCCCACGGATTCGGGTGCGCGTCGAGGCGCCGGCCGGATGATCCGGCCGGCGCCCAGGCAGGGGAGTCACGAGTATGCCCGGCCTTCCGCACAACTCGAGGAATCGCGGGCGGCTGTGTGCGTACGGCAGGGCGTGCCCGGCCTCCTCCGTCTCGGCCTCGCCTCAGTAAGGGGAGGCCGGGTCACGTGGCCCGGCCGAGACCGCCCTGCGCAGGGCGGCCCGCCAGGCGAAGGCCACGGCCAGTTCGACCAGTCCGATCAGCACCATCCACAGGCCGAGCAGCCGGGTCAGGGCACGGGCGGACTCGGTCGGCAACGCCAGCACGACGATGCCCGCGATGATGCCGATCGCCGCCCCGCACAGGACGAAGCCGCGGTGCGGCAGGTCCTTGCTCGCAAGGGCCGTGTACGCGGTCAGCACGCCGGACACGAGCCAGACGACGCCGACGATCAGGGACAGCGCGGCGATGGTCTGCATCGGGTTGCGCAGACACAGGACGCCGGCCAGTACATAGAGCACCGAGATCAGCAGTGCGGCGAACCGGTTGCCCTGCTCCCGGTGGCCGAAGACCGACACGAACCGGAACAGGCCGATCACGAGCAGATAGAGACCGAGGAGAACCGCCAGGATGTGCAGGGTCTCCTCGGGCCAGACCAGGACCAGGATGCCCGGGACCAGCGTCGCGACGGCCGAGCCGAGGAGCCAGGTCCAGGAGGCGCCGACTCGGTCCAGCAGCACCGTGGGGTCACCCGGGGGCCCGTAAACCGGGCCGCCGGGCCCGGGTTCCGATCCGGCGGGCGGTGCCGAACCATGCGATTCGGTCATGGTTCCTCCTCACGCGGTCGAGCGGGCCACTGCCGGACCGCCGACGGGACGGTGGGTGGATTCCCGGCCTCCAGAGTCCCGTGCGCCGGCGTCCGGCGGGTCACCCCCGACGGGTGATCCTCATGGCTGCGCCGGCCGCGTCCTCATGGCTGCTCCGGCAGTTGGCGCATCTCCACGACACGCAGCCCCAGCGACCGGCAGCGGGCCAGCAGCCCGTACAGATGTGCCTCGTCGACGACCGGGCCGAACAGGATGGTCTGGCCGGAAATCAGCACGTGATCCATCTCCGGGAACGCCTCGGAAAGCGTCTCCGACAGATGTCCCTCGACGCGGATCTCGTACTGCATGTGGGGCTCCCCCCGGCGAGCGGCCTGGGGCAGGCGGACGGCCCTTCCCTACGATCATCCGGCGCGCCGTGTCTCCCGCCCTCACCCGCAGAAGGTGAACCTGGGTCCGAGGCGCCGCCTCGCGCGTTCACGCCTGCCCGAGGGAGTCGGCCGGCGCGCCGCTGTCAGGGGACTTCTTCCGGCCCGCCCGCCCGGTCGGCAGGTGCGTCGTGACCAGGAAACTGGCCAGCGTGATGCCGCCGGCCGCGAGGATCGCCGCCTTCAGGCCGTTCAGCTGCGCCGTTGCGTAGGAGTCCGTGACAGCGGCTACTTCGGCCGGCGGCAGGCCGGCTTGTTCGGCCGCCGTATGCACCTGGTCGGTGGAGACGAAGCTGATGCCCGCCTCCAGAGCGACGCCCGTCTTTTGGCGTGCCTCCTCCGACAGGTCCGGATTGTTCGCCACCTGGGTGGTGAAGGCCTGGGCCAGGGCGCCGATGAGGATCGATCCGATGAGCGCCGTACCGAGCGCGGAGCCCAGATTCTGGGCCGTGAACTGGAGGCCGCCGACCTCGCTGCGCTCCTCCTCGCCGACGGTGGACTGCACCACGTTGCCCAGCTGCGAGGCGAGCAGACCCATGCCGACGCCCAGCAGAGCCATGGCTCCGGCGAACTGGGCGTCGTCGATGACCGGGTCGATGGTGGACAGCAGCCATGCGATCGCGCCGAGGAGGGTCAGAAGGGCCAGCCTGACCACACGGCGGGGCCCCATCACCCGTCCCAGCCGGGAGGCCAGTACGGAGGCCACCAGCATGGTGACGGACACCGGGAGCAGCCGCAGTCCCGTCTGGAACGCGTCGAAGCCCTGCACCACCTGGAGATACAGCGGGATGGCGAAGAACAGCCCCAGCAGGATGAGGTTCTGGCTGACCAGTGTCAGCAGACCGGAGCGCAGGGGCAGTTTGTGCAGCAGCGAGAGATGGATCAGGGGGTCGGTGCCGTGCTCCTCCCTGCGGCGCTCCCACTTGGCGAAGGCGGCCAGGACGAGCACGCCTGCGGCGACGACGAACAGCGTCGGAGCGAACCCGAAGATCGTGAAAGGAGGGTTGCGGGGCTGTACCCATCCCCAGGAACTGCTCTGGAGCACACCGAGCACACCCAGCCCCAGTCCGGCCGCGGACAGGGCGGCGCCCACGCCGTCCAGCTTCGGGTGGGGCTCGGTCCGGGGCGATTCGGCGATCGCCCCGCGGAAGACGAGCATCGCGATGACGACCACGACCTCACCCGCGAAGACCAGACGCCAGGTGAGGTACGTCGTCACCCAGCCGCCCAGTAGTGGTCCGACCGCGATGCCCGCGCCGGCGAGCCCGCCGATGACACCGTAGGCGACGGCCCGGTCCTTTCCGGTGTAGGCCTCCGCCACGAGGGCCGCCATGGCCGGCAGAACCATGGCGGCGCCGAGCCCTTCGATCACCGACCAGCCGAGCGTGAGTACCCACAGCGTGGGAGCCACGGCGGTCAGGGCCGACCCGACGCCGTAGACCATCAGTCCGATGATGAACATGCGCCGGCGTCCGAGGATGTCACCGAGCCGCCCGCCGGTGGCCATGAAGGCCGCCATGACCAGGGCGTAGAGCGTGATGACGGCCTGGATGGCGGTGACCTCGGTGTCGAAGTCCTCGACCAGCTGGCTGATGGACACGTTCATCACGGAGGTGTCCAGGACCATCAGGAACTGGGCCGTGCCGAGCACCATCAGAGCGCGCCAGTGCTTCACCGGTAACCACCTCATCGAGTCGGCCCGTGACGCTGGTGCGTCGAACAGTGGCGTCCGGCCCCTGCTCCGCTCCCATGAGACCCGAAGACGGCGGATCCCGCCTCACCCACCGCGGGCGACCGGAGCCTGCCTTGCGACTTTCGGCACAGCGGGTGACGATCAGTGTGCGGGGGTTACGCCGGGGAGGGAGCTGTGGACCCGGACCACATCGGATCGAACACGTCGCCGCAGCCGATGGAACGCGGAGGCAGAACCCCATGGCCGGGCTGCTGACCCCAGGTGGTGACCCCCTGCTCGCCGTCCGGTTCACCGTCCCGGACCTGACGGAGACCTTCGTGCGCAGGCCTCGTCTGGTCGGACGTCTGACCGAGGGCGTTCAGGGCCCGCTGACCCTGGTGAACGGGCCCGCGGGCGCGGGAAAGACGCTCCTGGTCGCCCACTGGATCTCCACGATGGACCGTCCGGGTGACGTGGCCTGGCTGACCGTGGAGCACGAGGACACCGGCCCCGGCATCTTCTGGACGTACGTACTGGAATCCCTGCGGCGGCACGGAGCGGCGGTTCCGGACGACATCGGCAGCCCCTCCAGCCCCGGCGACGTGGACCACTCACTGCTGACCCGGCTCGCGGCCTGGCTGAGCGAGCGCGCGGATCCGGTGATCCTGGTGCTCGACGAGTTCGACCGGGTGGGAGCCTCGGCAGAGGTCGCGGACGAGCTCCAGTTCGTCCTGCGGCACGCGGGCGGCGGTCTGCGCCTGGTGATCGTCAGCCGTACGGAGCCGCAACTGCCGCTGCACCGCTATCGTGCCGCCGGAGCGGTCGCCGAGGTCCGGGGCGCCGACCTGGCGTTCGTTCCGGGCGAGACGGCGACCCTGCTGAGCCGCCACGACATCCGGCTGTCGGACGACGGCGCGCGGTCGCTGACGGAGTGGACCGGAGGCTGGGCGGCCGGGCTGCGGCTGTGCATCCTCGCGGCGCAGCACGTGGACGATCCGGACACGTTCATCAAGAACTTCGAGGCGGGCCAGAGCACGCTCGCGGACTTCCTGCTGGCCGAGGTGCTGGAGGCGCAGTCGGACGAGACACAGGACCTGCTGCTCCGGTCGAGCATCCTCGAACAGATTCACCCGGATCTGGCCAACGCCCTGACCGGCCGGGACGACGCGGAACCCATCCTGGCCGGGCTTCAGCACGCCAACGCGTTCGTCGAGGCCATCGGCCACTCGTGGTACCGGCTGCACCCCTTGTTCGCCGAGATCCTGCGCGTCCATCTGCGCGTACGCCATCCGGGTATGGAGCCCGAGCTGCGCCGGCGGGCCGCTCGCTGGCTGAGCGACGCGGGACTGCTGGCGGAGGCTCTGCCGCATGCGGCCGGGGCCGGCGAATGGGAGCTCGCGGCGGACCGGTTCGTCGACGAACTGGCCATCGGGCAGCTGCTGACCGGGCTCGACGCCGAGCGCCTCGACGGACTCTTCGCCGCCATGCCTCCGGATGCCGCCGGTCCGGCCGCGTGCCTGGTGCGCGCCGCCCGTGAGCTCGTCCGCCACGACGTCGACCGGGGGCTCGACTTTCTGCGCCGGGCCGGGGAGAACCTGACCGACGAGGGTGCCGGAACGGCGGCTCTGCGGCTGAGCCACGCGCTGCTGAGGGTGTTCGCCGCCCGGCTGACCGGCTCGGCCGAGCGGGCGGAGGCGGCAGCCGAGGACATGAAGGCGGCGGAGCTGTTCCTCCCGGCCGAGCGACTGGAACAGCACCCGGAACTGTGGGCCCTGATGCTCACGGACCTGGGCTCGGCACAGCTGTGGGCGGGGCGGTTCGACGCCGCCCGGACCTCGCTGTCCGGCGTCGCGCAGCTGGATGACGGACCGTCCACCGCGTACCCTCGGCACGAATCGCTCAGCCGGCTCGCCCTGATCGACTTCGTGTGCGGCCGGCCGGGCCGCGCCGAGACGCACGCGCGGGCGGCGGTCGCCGAGGCGGAGCGCTCCGGTCTGCCGCCCGCCGCCCGGACGGGGGTCGCCCAGCTCGTGCTGGCGGCGGTCGCCATCGACCGTGACGATCTGGCCGCGGCGCAGACACACCTGGACCAGGCGACCGCCTCCACCACGGCCTCGCACGATCCCGTCGCGACGGCGGGCCTCGGTCTCCTGCGCTCCCGGATGCTGCTGGCCAAGGGGCATCCGAAGGAGGCGCTGCGCGTCCTGCAGGAGCTGAAGCGCCCCCCGCACGGCGTCGAGCCCTCGCCGTGGTTCAGCGACCGGGCCGCGCTGGCCATGTCCACCGCGCACCTGGCCCTCGGTGATCCGCTCGCCGCGTTGGACGTGCTCGCGGAGGAACGGGCCACCGGTCCCGAGGCCACGGCGGCCGCCGCCCGTGCCCGGCTCGCGACCGGTGACGAGCAGGCGGCACGCGCCCTGCTCGACGGACTTCCCACCGAGCTGGACGACGGGCCCGGCATCGCCGTCCGGGTGCTGCTGGCACGGGCGCAGACCGCGGACGCGCTGGGCGACGACTCCACAGCACAGCGGCTGGTGGCGCGGGCCCTGCGGCTGGCCCGGCCGGAGCATCTGAGACGGCCGTTCGTGGAGGCCGGTCCCTGGCTGCGGTCGTTCGTGCGACGCCGGCCCGTGCTGGCCCAGGGCCACGAATGGCTCCCGGTGATGGCCGCGGTGCGGGGCACCGAGCCCGCCCCGCGGCCGGATCAAGCGCCGGTGATCGAAGCCCTCAGCGATCGCGAGAAGGAGGTGCTGGAACGCCTCGCGCAGATGATGTCGAGGGACGAGATCGCCGCCGACCTGCATCTGTCGGTCAACACGGTCAAGACCCACCTCAAGAGCGTCTACCGCAAGCTCGCCGCGACCCGCCGGGGCGAGGCCGTACGGCGGGCCCGCGACCTGCACCTCCTGTGAGCCGCGGACCCGTGCCGTCCCGAGTCTCCGCCCGGTGCTACCGCGCGGTGTCATGTGGTGCCGTGCGGGCTATTCGGTGTCCGCGTCCGGCCTCGCCACACAGAGCGCCCAGATGACGAAGCCGTACAGGGCTATCAGCGTCAGGGACCAGACGGGGTAGTACGGGATGTCGAGGAAGTTGGCGATGATCAGCAGCGCCGCGATGCCCACGCCGATCACGCGTGCCCAGGTGGCCGCCGTGAACAGGCCGAGGCTCACGACCACGGCGACCGCGCCGAGCGTCAGGTGGATCCAGCCCCAGCTCGTCAGGTCGAACTTGAAGACGTAGTTCTGGCTGGTGACGAAGACGTCGTCCTGGGCGATCGCCATGACGCCCCGCAGGATGTCCAGGACGCCGGAGACGAACAGCATCACCGAGGCGAAGATCATCAAGCCGCCGGCCGCCGTCAGGGCGGTCTTGGAGTGGGTGTGATGCTGGGTGGTTGCCATGGCTGAACCTCCGTTGCGTGGGCCGCTGTCGCAGCCACTCACCACCGAGCCTGCGACAGCCGGCCCCCTCCGGCCTCACCCCCTAAGGGTGACGATGAAGGGCCCCGAGCCCTGGGTCCCGAGTCCGGAGCCCTGGGTCCCGAGTCCCGAGTCCCGGGACCCGGAGCCCCGGAGCCTGAGACCCGGGGCCTGGGTAAGAGGGGAGAGGCCGAGGGAGGGGGACGGTCGGCCCGGCACCGGCCGCTTCCGCCGTTGCCGGGATTCGCGGCTTGGCCGGACGGTGGCCCTTGCCCGTGCCGGGGTTCGTTGCCTGGCCGGAGGGCTGGCGTTGCCCGTGCCGGGGTTCGTTGTCTGGCCGGAGGGCCGCCGTTGCCGGGGTTCTGGGCTTGGCCGGACGGCCGTCGCCGCTCCTGTGACGGGGGTTCGCCGCTCGGCCGGACGGCCACCGTTCCCCATGCCGGGGGTTCGCCGCTCCGCACCCGTCGCCCCTGCCGGGCCGGGGGATCGCGGGCCCGCCGGACCGGCGCCCCGGCCGCTCCCCCGGGCCGGGAGTCGCGGGCTCAGTGGCCCAGCAGCACCCTCAGCTCGGGCTGGAGCAGATCTCCGTGGGCCCGTACGAGGTCGTCGCACAGGTCCCAGATGCGCTCGACGGGGAGCGCGGCGGCCGTCGCGGGGTCGGCCATCGCGGCGTGCCGGATGTGGCGCGGCTCGTGATCGGTGGCCGCGCGGACCACCAGGTCGTTGACGGCGACGTACGCGCTGTTCAGTGCCGCGCACTGCGGCGGCAACGCGCCGACGCGGGTCGGCTGCACCCCCAACGCGTCGGTCAGGCAAGGGACTTCGACGACACAGTCCGCCGGGAGGTTGTCGATCAGGCCGCGGTTGGGCACATTGCCGTAGATCGTGCGCGGGGTACCCGTGAGCGTGCTGTGGATGATCTGCGGGGCGTACTCCAAAGTCCCCTCGACGGGGAGGGGCGCCCCGGCGGCCAGGGCCTCGCGGGTGCGCCGGTAACTCGCCGCGTTCTCCTCGATGATCTCCAGATAGGCCCCCACCGGCAGCCTGAGCCGCTCGATCTCGCTGTCGTGGTGGAGGTACCACGGCACGTACTCCGAGGAGTGCTCGCTCGTCTCGGTGGGGTAGTGGCCGAGGCGGCGGTACATGTCCACGCGGACCCGGCGCAGCAGTCCCGGGTCCTTGGCGATGGCCTCGTCCAGGAGTGGGTAGAGGTCCTGGCCCGCGCGCTCGAAACGCAGTACCCACGCCTGGTGGTTGACCCCGGCGGCCAGATGGGTGACCTCCTCGAAGGGGACGCCGACGAGCTGGGCGAGGTCGTGCATCGTCCAGTACACCGAGTGGCACAGGCCGGTGACGCGCAGCTTCGGCGCGATCCGGCTCAGGTAGAGGACGTTCATCGCCATGGGGTTGGTGTAGTTCAACAGCAGGGCGTCCGGGCAGAGTTCGGCCATGTCGGAGGCGAGCGCGCGGAGCACCGGGAAGGTGCGCAGCGCGCGGAAGATGCCGCCGATGCCGAGCGTGTCGCCGATGGTCTGGCGCAGTCCGTAGCGGGCGGGGATGTCGAAGTCGGTGCGGGTCGCCCCGTCCATGCCGACCTGGATGATGTTGATGACGAAGTCGGCGTCCGCCAGGGCCGAGCGGCGGTCGAGATGCGCGGTGATCGTGGGCTTGGCGCCGCGTACGCCGGCGATGTACCGGGCGGCGCCCTCCGCGGTGGCGAGCCGTTCCGGGTCGATGTCGTGCAACGCGATGCGGGCGTGGGCGAGTTCGGGGAACGTGAACAGGTCGGCCAGCAGTCCCTGGGTGAAGACCACACTCCCGGCTCCGATGAAGGCGATCTTCGCGGGGGTGACGTCGTTCATGTACGGCTCCTGGTGTCGCTGGTGCGAGGGGTTTCCGAAGTGCCCGGGTATTCGGTGGTGTTCGGGGCGTTCGCGCCGGGAGGGATGCCCGGGCTGTCCGCGCGGATCGCGGCGCGGGCCTCGTCCCAGGTGGGCTGCGCCGCCGTACCGCCGTGCGCCCGCGTCGACAGCGAACCGCAGGCGGCGGCCACCGTGAGCGCGGAGCGCAGGTCCAGTCCCCGCAGGGTCGCGGCGACGAATCCGGCGTCGAAGCTGTCGCCCGCGCCGACCGTGTCCACGGGGTCGACGGACACGGCCGGGGCGCGTGACAGTTCGGCCCCCGCGCAGGCGAGGGCGCCGTTCGCGCCGTCCTTGACGACGACCGTCGGTCCCCGCCCGGCCAGGAGGGCGGCGGCAGCGGCCGGTTCGGGCTCCCCGGACAGCGCGTGCGCCTCCGCCGCGTTGGGCAGCAGGAAGTCGGTGAACTTCAGTACCGGGTCCAGGAGTTCGTGGTCCCAGCAACCCGCGGGGTCGTCATTGGTGTCGAGTGAGGTCGTCGCGCCCGTCTCCCGTGCCAGGCCGAACACCGAGGCCAGCGACCGCGCCAGACGGGGCATCAGGAAGAACGAAGCCGCGTGCACATGCCGGGAGGCCGCGATCAACTCCCGCGGCACGTCCTCGGGGCCCGTCGCCGTGAGACAGCCGGGCGCCGTGAGGATGGCCCGGTCCCCGTCCCCGGCCGTGACGACCGTCGTGAGCGGCGTGGGCAGGACCGGGTCCGTGACCAGGAAGCCGACGTCGACGCCGCGCCCGGCGAGCGCCTCGCGCACGAAGACGCCCGCGGGATCGTCCCCGACCCGGCCCGCGAAAGCGACCCGCAGCCCGAGCCGCGCGGCCCCGCACGCCATGATCGCCGCGGAGCCGCCCAGCACCAACCCGGCGTGCTCGACGAGCTGTTCGCGCTGCCCGAACTCCAGGGGGCCGCGCAGCGGGCCGACCACGACATCCGGATTGGCGTCGCCGACGACCAGGAGATCGAAGGATTTCATGGTGGCCTAACCCTTCAGGCCGCTCGAAGTGAGCGACTGGACAAAGGTCTTCTGCGCCAGCAGGAACGCGACCAGAACGGGCAGCACGGTGATCACATTGCCCGCCATCACCGCCGACCACCGCGTGTGGTGCAGTCCCTGGAACGTCGTCAGACCGAGTTGCAGCGTGTACTGGGTGTCGTGGTTGATCGCGATGAGCGGCCAGGACAGGTCGTTCCAGGTGCTCAGGAACGTCAGCACCGCGACCGTGGCCAGCGCCGGCCGGGCCAGCGGCAGCACGATCGAGAACAGCACCCGCAGCCGCGAACACCCGTCGATCCAGGCCGCCTCCTCCATCTCCCGGGGCAGCGCGAGGAAGAACTGCCGGAACAGGAAGACCGCGAACGGGGTGACGAGTGACGGCACGATCAGCGCGCCGAGCGTGTCGATGAGACCCAGTTCCTTCATCACCAGGAAGGTCGGGATCATCGTGAGCTGGAACGGGATCACCATCGTCGCCAGCATCAGTCCGAGCAGCGCCCGCGATCCGGCGAACCGCATCCGCGCGAAGGCATAGCCGCCGAGCGCCCCCAGCAGCAGATTCGACAGGACGGCCGCGGCCGCGACGATCAGTGAATTGGCGAACCAGCGGGGGAACATCGCGTTCCCGAGCACATACCGGTAGCCGCCCAGGTCGATCCCCTTGGGCCACAGCGCGGGCGGGAACCGGTTGATCTCCGCGTTGGACATCACCGAGCTGAGCGCCAGCCACACCAGCGGCAGCGCGAAGCACAGGGTCAGCGGCGCCAGCAGCAGATGCCAGCCGCTCGGCCTGCGGGAGGTCGTGGGTGAACTCATCGGACCGCTCCTTCGCTACGTTCCCGCCGGCGCCGTACGAGGTGCAGCGCCCCGCCCGCCACCAGCAGGGCGAGGGCGAGGACGTACGCCGCCGCGGCCCCGTAGCCCGCGGTGAACATCTGGAACGCCTGCTGCCAGACGAAGTAGACGACCACGCCGGTCGATCCGAGCGGTCCGCCCTTCGTCGTCACATAGATGAGGTCGAACACCTGGAGCGCCGTGATCAGTTGCCACAGCAGCAGGAACACGGTGACCGGAGTGAGGGTGGGCAGGATGATGTGGCGCAGTACCCGCCAGCGGCCCGCCCCGTCGATGCGCGCGGCCTCCACGAGTTCGGGCGGGACGTCCTGGAGCGCGGCCAGATAGACGACGACACAGAAGCCGACGCCGCTCCACAGCGAGATCAGCACCAGCAGATAGATCGCCTGGTCCGGGTCGGTGAGAAAGCCCTGCGGGGAGAGCCCGAGCTTGTGCAGCAGGGAGTTCGCGACACCGAACTCCGGGTCGAGGATGAACGAGAACAGCACGCCCTGCGCGGTCGCCGACACCACGAACGGAACGAAGACGAGCGTGCGGTAGAGGCCGATGAACCGGATACGGCGGTTCAGCGCCAGCGCGAGCGCCAGCCCGCCGAGCAGGCTGAGCGGCACGTACAGGGCGGTGTACAGCAGCGTATTGCCCACGGCCGTACGGAAGTTGGGGTCCTGGAACAGAGCCCGGTAGTTGTCGAGGCCGACCCAGCGGCCCGGGGTGACCAGATCGTCGGCACGGAACGAGAGCAGCAGCGACCAGACGACGGGCACGATGCTCAGACCGAGGATCACGACGACCGCGGGGCTGATGAACGCCCAGGCGGTGGCCGTCTCGCGACGGGTACGGCGGCGGGCGGCGCGTCGCGCGGCGGCCGGGGCCGGCGCGGCGCCGGGTGCGAGCGTGAGGGCGCGGGGAAGGGTGGACATGACGGCCTCCTTCAGCCGGAAGTCGGCTGGGAACGTCTGAAGTCGGGGTCACCGGGGGATGAGCAGGGCCGCGTCGGCCGTGTCGGCGCACCGGCGGATGGCGTGGGCGGGGGAGTCCTTGCCGAGCAGGACCGAGACGATCGCCTCGCCGAGAGCCTGGGAGATCTGAGGGTAGGCCGCGTGCACGGGCCGGACCCGGGCGGAGGTCAGTGTTTCGGTGAACACGTCGAGTCCCGTGGTCGTCGCGGAGTGCTTCCGCCACTCCGGCCGCCGGGCGGTGGCCGAACTGAGCGGGAGGCTGCCGGCCGAGATGCCCCAGCGCGCGTCCTGGGCCGGCCGGCTCATCCAGCTCACGAACTCGACGGCGGCCCGGGAACGGGCCGAACCGTTGTCGAACACGGTCCAGGTGTCCGGCCCTGAGATGGTGATCGGCCTGCCGTTGTACGTCGGCAGCGGTACGACGTCGTAGTCGATCTTCGCGGTGATGATGTCCGGCAGCTCCCAGGGCCCGGTCGCCACCATCGCCATCCGGCCGCCCAGGAAGACCTGGTACATCTGCTCGCTGCCGGGTTTCGGGTCGACGTACACGCTCCTGTCGTGGGTCAGCCGGGCGAGGGTCCCCAGGGCCTTCGTGCCCTGCTCGGCGAAGCCGATGCCCTTGCCGTCGGCGGCGACGACCTCGCCGCCGAGGTCCCAGATCATGGGCCACAGCCGCCAGACGGTGTCCTCGTCGCCCGTGCCCGGCCAGCCCGTGCCGAACACCCCGCGCCCGGAGTCGGTGAGCCTGCGCGCGGTGTCGACGAACTCGTCCCAGCTCCAGCCCGGCTTCGGGTAGGGGACCCCGGCCTGCCGGAACAGCTTCTTGTTGTAGACGACGGCCAGCGAGTCGAGCACCGCCGGGGCGGCGCGCACCTTGCCGTTGACGGTGACCGCGTCCCGTACCGGCGCCCAGAAGGAGTTCCACGGCGGGGTGCCGTGGTGCAGCGCGGTCGTCAGGTCGACGACCCGGGGGCTGCGCGCGACGCTCGCCAGGTCCGAGCCGAAGATGTAGGCGATGTCGGGGTACGAGCCGGCGGCGAGCGCGGCCGTCACCTTCTGGAGCATCGCGTCGGCCAGCACCCCGCCGCCCGAACTGTCCACGCGGATGCGCGGATGTGTGCGGTTGAACTCGTCCACCAGCGCCTCCACGGCCTTCCTGGCCGTGTCGTTCTGGCCGTGCCACAGCTCGACGGTCACTCTGCCGTCGGCACCGACGCCGTCCGAGGGGCCGCCGCAGCCGGCGAGAGCCCCCGCGGCCGCCGCGCCCAGGAGCAGCCGGCGCCGCGCGATCGCGCGTGTCATCCCGGCCCCCGTCAGCGGGTCTTGCGGACGTAGTCCGCGCTGCCGGGTGTCGAGACCATGACGTCCCGGCGCACGATGCTCAGCCGGTTGCCGAAGGCCGAACGGGCCTTGCGCAGACCGCTGTCGGTGTACTCGATGACCACCACCCGGTCGTGGAACGCCTTCGCGTACTCGCCGCACTCGTCGTACTCGCCGCACTCCTCCGCCACCGCGAAGTCGAGCCCGGTCCGCGATCTGAGCCCCGCCAGTTCGACGGTGTTCTTCTGCCCGATGGCCAGATGCCGGGCGTGCGCGTGCCGCGACAGCAGGGTGATGAACGCGGTGGCGTCGGCCGGGGTCAGCAGCTTCCGGGAGCGGGTGTAGCTGTCGTAGTTGTCCGGCTCGATCGCGTCGAATCCCTTGGTGGCGCAGTCGTCGATCCACCGGTCGACGCGCGCGGCCACCCGCTTGCGCTTGGCCGGCGTGCGGATGTCGAGCAGTGCCTCGTTCCAGTCCTGGTCGACGACGACCTTGCCGTGCGCGTCCCGCAGCAGCAGGTCGGCCGGCCATTGTCCGCGTTCCTCCGGCTGTGCCTGGAAGGCGTTGACGTAGCAGATGTTGTACAGGCCGGGCGCCGGGGACGACGAGCGGTCGCGACTGACGACGCGCACACCGGCGGCCGGAGGATAGGCACCGCCGATCTGGTAGTCGAACCCCGCGTGCAGCGGAGGGAGTTTCACGGCAGTTGTCGTCGGGCCGGGCCGGGGCGTCGGTTTCGGCGATGTGGTCGCCGTTTCGACCGGCGCCGAGGGATCGGCCGTGGTTCCGGAGGCCGTCGGCGCGGCGGCCGGGGCCTTGGACGGTGTGCTCGGGCGCTTCGGCGAGGCGCTCGTGTCCTTGCCCGAGTCGCAGCCCGCGAGTGTCAGAAGACCGGCCAGGGCCGTGGCTGTGCCCAGAACTCCGGCGCGGAGAACACGTTTGACGGGGGGCATGTCCGCTCCATCAATCGCGAGTACGTCCCCGCCTCGGACGCTGCGAGCGATCCTGGCGACTTTGGCCGGACTTGAACCTGGTCCGTTACCGGCTGGGCGTACCTCTGCGTGCCGGGTCGCACCACGGCACGCCAGGATCAAATCGTGCGTGCCCGACTTCGTCAAGGGCCTGCCTCCGCCACGGGCACCCGCCGGCCCGCGGTCCCGCACGTCGGGGACGCGGGCCGGTCACTTGACGGATGTCCTCGCCGGGGAAGTGCCCCGATGGCGGAACGGACGGCGGCGGCACGCGGCTTCACCGGCACCCGGCACTTCGACCGGGTTCTCCCCGCTGGCGGCGCGGGACGCCGCCGGGTGTCTTTCGGCCATGTCCCCTTAAGGGTGGGGGTGATGCGGCGGATGCGGGGGTGGGGGCGGGATCGTCGTGACGTCCGGTGCCGGTTCGGGCCAGACGAGCAGTACCGGGCAGGGCGCGTGGTCGACGACGAAACGACCGGCCGGTCCCAGACTGTGCGGGCCGAGCCGGCTGCGGTCGCCGTCGCGGGCCAGCACGAGCAGACCGGCGCCCTCGGCGGCGGCGACCACCTCCCGCTCGACCCGGCCGGTGCGCTCCAGCCGCGTCGCCGGGCCCTCGAGCCGCTCGGCCGCCGCGTCGAGGAGCTCGGCGGCGGAGGCCGTACCGAGGGTCTCCAACAGGTCGCCCGGATCGGGCTCGGAGCGCCCGCGGCCGAGGAGCCCCGCGAAGGCACCGTGCGCGAGACCGGGCACCCCGGGGTCCGCGACATGCAGCAGCACCACGTCCGTCGCGCCGGGAGCGTGCGTACGTACGGCGTCCACGCACGCGGGCCAAGTTCCCTCGACCAGCCAGACGACCACCCGCATGTCCATCAGCCTCCGATGAAGTGGAGCGAGACCCACAGCGCCAGTACGGCGGGGACCAGCGCCGCAGGTACGGCGATCAGGCCCAGCCGGGTGAACTCCTTGAGATCGACGCCGTGTTCGTGCTGATGCACGATACGTCGCCACAGCAGTGTCGCCAGCGAACCGGCGTACGTCAGATTGGGCCCGATGTTGACGCCCAGCAGCACGGCCAGCACCGCGCCCGCGCCCGAGTCGGCGGCCAGCGGCAGCAGGACGAGGACCGCGGGCAGGTTGTTGATCAGATTGGCCAGTACGGCGGCGATCGCGGCGATGCCGAGCAGCGCCGCCGGCGAGCCGCCCTCCGGGAGGAGGCTGTCGAGCGCGTCGGCCAGACCGTTGTCGACCACCGCACGGACGACGATGCCGAGCGCGAGGACGAAGGCGAGGAAGGACGGCGCGGCGGCGCGCACCACGGTGAGCGCGGTGGTGCGGCGGCGGACGAGGGCGCGGGTGGCAAGGACGAGCGCTCCCGCCGCGGCGGACCAGGCCGGGTCGATGCCGACCGCCGACGCGAGGACGAAACCGGCCAGGGTGCAGCCCACGGTGATCAGCGCGAACAGCGGCAGGTCCGGCGGCTCCTCGGCCCGTTGGGGGAGTGCGCCCGCCGCGAGGTCACGGGCGAAGAAGCGCCGGAAGACCACGTACTCGGCGCCGATCGCGACCAGCCAGGGCAGCACCATCAGCGCGGCGAACCGGGTGAAGCTCAGACCGCTGGCGGTGAACGCGAGCAGGTTCGTGAGGTTGGAGACCGGCAGGAGCAGCGAGGCGGTGTTCGACAGGTGGGTGCACGCGTACACATGCGGCTTCGGGCGGGTTCCCATCCGCGCCGCCGTCGCGAACACGACGGGGGTGAGCAGCACGATGGTGGCGTCCAGACTGAGCACCGCCGTGATCGCCGAAGCGAGCGCGAAGACCGCGGTCAGCAGGCGGCCGGGCTGCCCCGCGGCCCAGCGGGCCATCCACGCGCCGCAGGCCTGGAAGAGCCCTTCGTCGTCGCAGAACTTGGCCAGGACGAGGACCGCCGCGAGGAAGCCGATCACCGGACCCAGATGTGCGGCCTCCGCGCGGACGTGGTCCCAGGAGATCGCCCCCGTCGCCAGGACAAGACCGGCGGCGGGCACGGCCACCACCGCCTCGGGCCAGTCGAACGGCCGCACCACCGCGCAGACGAGGACGGCCGCGAGCAGCACGACGGACAGCGTCTCGGCGAACGGACTGCCGAGGGCCGCGGCGAGCGGCACGGCGCCGTACGCGCCGGAGATTCCGGGGGCGAGTGGGCTGTTCAGGATCGGGTCCTCCGGGCGGTGATGGCGGCACCCCCATCACATCAGATGGGACACTGCGCGCCCGCGCGCGCCCGCGCGCGCCCACTCCGCGTCGGCGCCCTGCCCCGCTCCCCACCCCCGGACGGCTCTCACTCCTCGCCGAGAAGCGACAGCTCCGCCCAGATGGTCTTGCCCTCAGGGGTGTGCCGGCTGCCCCAGCGCTGGGTGAGCTGGGCGACGAGGAGCAGCCCGCGTCCGCCCTCGTCGAAGGTTTTCGCCCGGCGCAGATGCGGCGCGGTGTGGCTGCTGTCCGAGACCTCGCAGATCAGGGTCTCGGCGTCGTGGATGAGCCGCAGCCGGATGGGCGGCTCGCCGTAGCGGATGGCGTTGGTGACCAGTTCGCTCACCACGAGCTCGGCCGTGAACGTGGCCAAGGTCAGCTCCCAGAGCTCCAGTTGATCGGCGACCTGCTTGCGGATCGGCGCGACGAGAGCGGGGTCGGCAGGGATGTCCCAGGTCGTCACGTCGGAAGGGGCGAGGCCATGGGTACGGGCGAGGAGCAGCGCCACGTCGTCCGGCGCGCCGCCCGCGGGAAGCAGCGCCTGGAGGATCGCGTGGGCCGCCCCCTCCAGGGACTGCGACGACTCCTCCAGCGCCCGGCAGAACAGCCGCAGACCGGTGTCGACGTCCCGCTCGCGGCTTTCGAGCAGGCCGTCGGTGTACAGCGCGAGCACCGTGCCCTCGGGCAGGTCGAGCTCGACGGACTCGAACGGCAGTCCGCCCAGGCCGAGTGCCGGACCGGGCGGCACGTCGATCTGCCGGGGCGGGCCGCCCGGCGGCAGGACGAGGGGCGGCGGATGGCCCGCGCTGGCGAGGGTGCAACGCCGGGAGACCGGGTCGTACACCGCGTAGACGCACGTGGCGCCGACCTCGCCGGTGGTGCCCTCGGATCCGGCCTCGGTGGACAGCCGTACGACGAGGTCGTCGAGGTGGGTGAGCAGCTCGTCCGGGGCCAGGTCGATGTCGGCGAGGGTGCGGACGGCGGTGCGCAGCCGGCCCATCGTCGCCGAGGCCTGGATGCCGTTGCCGATGACATCGCCGACGACCATGGCCACCCGCATCCCGGACAGCGGGATCACGTCGAACCAGTCGCCGCCCACCCCGGCACGCGCCGCGGGCAGATAGCGCGACGCCGCCTCCAGGGCCGCCGTCCGGGGGAGGGACTGGGGGAGCAGGCTGCGCTGGAGGGCCAGCGCGGTCTGGCGCTCGCGGGAGAAGCGGCGGGCGTTGTCGATACAGACGGCGGCCCTGGCCGTGACCTCCTCGGCGAGCAGTACGTCGTCGTCGGTGAAGGGTTCGGGTCTCCGGAACCGGCTGAGGACGGCGACCCCGAGGGTCCGGCCGCGGGCCCGGACGGGTACCGACATGGTGGCGTGGATGCCGTACTCCCTGACGTGCTTGCCGCGCAGTCCGTCCCAGCTCAGCCATTCCGCCAGCGTGCCGGTCGCGTTCGGTGCGACGAGCGGCCGGCCGGCGATCAGGGAGTCGGCCTGCGGGGAGGACGCGGGATAGACGTCGACGTCGCCGGGCCGGACGATCGCTTCCGGATCGCCCGCGTGCACGGACCGGTGGGCGGCGCGGCGGAGCATGATCGGTGCGGTCGGCGGTTCGACGCGGTACTCGCCGCCGTTCTCCGGGGGGTCCAGCAGATCGACGCTGACGAAGTCGGCGAGGGCGGGTACGCAGACGTCGGCCAGTTCCTGGGCCGTACGGGTGACGTCGAGGGTGGTGCCGATGCGCACGCTCGCCTCGTTGACCAGCTGCAGCCGCTTGCGGGCCCGGTACTGCTCGGTGAAGTCGTGCGCGGCCACACAGACGCCGAGCACCCGCCCATGGGTGTCGGTCAGCGGGGCGATCCGCGCCAGCCAGTGGTGCGCCCGCTCCTCGCCGCCGCTGCGGGCGTACGTCTCCACGTCACGCCCCCGGCCGGAGGCGAGGACCGCGGCCATCTCGCGCTCGATCTGTTCGCCGGCCCGCCGGTCGCCGATCTCGGACACCCGCAGGCCCCGGATGCGGTCCTCCGGGAGGCCGATCACCTCGGACATCGCGTCGTTGATGCCGTACAGCCGCAGCCGTTCGTCGTAGACGGCCATGGCGCAGGGTGCCTGGGCGAGGGCCGCGCGGATCAGCGGGTCGTCCGTGCCGCGGGGCTCCCGGCCGCCCAGCGGGGTGAGCACGAGCCAGTCGCCGCTCCGCTCGAGGCGGTGGGCGAGCAGCCACACGGACAGGACCCGGCCGTCGCGGTGGCGCAGGGCGAGCACCCCGTTCCAGTGATCCCCGGTGGACCCCAGGGGTGGGGCTGTGTCCGCCGGGGCCAGGAGATCCACCGCCGGGCGGCCCTCGACCTCCTCGGGTGCGTAGCCCAGGAGCCGGTGGGCGCCCTCGCTCCAGCGGATCAGGGTGCCGTTCCCGTCGATGACCGCCCGTGCGGTGGCGGCCTCGTCGAGAGGGTGGACCGGGCTCATCGTCGCCACTTTCCCTTGTGCACACTCACCGTGAACAAGCGCGTCGTCCGGGTTCCAGCCTAGTGGCTCGGCGTCTCGCACACCCCCGAACAGGGGCGGCCCGGACAGCCATTCGTGCGGTGCGTTTTCGGCCGATGCGGCTCGCGGTACGGAAGTGATGACCCGACCCTTGACGGCGCCGTGTGTCTCTCCGTCAGAATCTGTTTGTTCACGATCAGTTGTGATGACTTATGGGCCCTGATGAGAGAGAGTCGCCGTGACGGTCACTCGAAGAGCGGTATTGATCGCGGGAACGGCCGTTCCCGCCGTCGGCGCACTCACCGGCGCCGCCGACGCCGGGCCGACGGCCTCCGAGCCCGTTCGGGGGCGCCGCACGCTCGCGCTGCGCGACGGCTGGCGCTTCGCGCTGGCCGACCCGGGCGGCATCACCGACCCGACCGGTGCCTACGAGGGGGCCGAGCGGCCCGACTACGACGACTCGGCGTGGCGCGCGGTGGCGGTGCCGCACGACTGGAGCATCGAGCAGGCCCCGACCACGGAGCACGGCACCACCAGTGGCACCGGGTTCTTCCCCGGCGGCCTGGGCTGGTACCGCACCGCCTTCACCCTGCCGTCCGGCTTCACAGGCAAACGGATCTCCGTGGAATTCGACGGGGTGTACATGGACGCCTCCGTCTACTGCAACGGCGAGGAGGTCGGCCGTCACCCCTACGGGTACACCGGCTTCGCGTTCGACCTGACCGGCCTGCTGCACACGGACGGCAGCACCGCGAACGTCATCGCGGTCCAGGTGCGCAACCAACTCCCCAGCAGCCGCTGGTACTCGGGCAGTGGCATCTACCGCGACGCCCGCCTGGTCGTGACCGAGGCGATCCATGTCGCGCGCTGGGGGACCCGCGTCACGACCCCCGAGGTCGAAGGGGAGCGGGCGGTCGTCCGGGCCCGGACCACCGTCGTCAACGAGACCGGCACCCCGGCCGACGTCCGGGTGACCTCACGGATCGTCGGCCCCGACGGCCGGACCGCCGCCCGCACCGCCACCACGGTCACCGTCGGCGAACGGACCGACGAGACCCACGAACTCACCGTCGAAAAACCGAAGTTGTGGGACTTCGCCAGTCCGGAACACCGCTACGCCCTGGAGACCGAACTGCGCGTCGGCGACACCGTCGTCGACACCTTCCGTACACCGTTCGGCATCCGCACCTTCCACTTCGACCCGGACGACGGATTCCACCTCAACGGCACGTACGCCAAGATCAAGGGCGTCGACCTGCACCACGACCAGGGCGCGCTCGGCGCGGCGATCAGCATCGACGCCGTACGCCGCCAGATGACCATCATGAAGTCGATGGGCGTCAACGCCTTCCGCACCTCCCACAACCCGCCCTCGCCGCAGATCGTCCAGGTCTGCGAGGAACTGGGCATCGTGATGATGGTGGAGGCCTTCGACTGCTGGCGGACCGGCAAGACGGCCCACGACTACGGCCGCTTCTTCGACGAGTGGTGCGAGAAGGATGCCACCGAGATGGTCCTTGCGGCCCGCAACTCGCCCGCCGTGGTGCTCTGGTCCATCGGCAACGAGATCCCCGACTCCACCTCCACCGCCGGGCTCGCCATGGCCGACCGGATCATCGGCGCCATCAGGGCCGCCGACGACACCCGCCCGCTGGTCATCGGCTCCGACAAGTACCGCCGCCTGCCCACGAAGGGTTCCGCGGCCGACCTCATGCTCGCCAAGCTCGACGGTCTCGGCCTCAACTACAACACGGCCAAGTCGGTGGACGCCCTGCACGCGGCCTACCCCCACCTGTTCCTCTTCGAGTCCGAGTCGTCGTCCGAGACCTCCACCCGCTCCGCGTACCAGGAGCCGGAACACCTCAACACCGGGGAGAACCACACCCCGGGCAGGCGTGCGGTCTCCTCCTACGACAACAACCTCGCCTCCTGGACGATGAGCGGCGAGTACGGTCACAAGAAGGACCGGGACCGCAAATGGTTCGCGGGCCAGTTTCTGTGGTCGGGCATCGACTACATGGGCGAGCCCACGCCGTACGACGTCTTCCCGGTGAAGGCCTCCTTCTTCGGCGCGGTCGACACGGCAGGCTTCCCGAAGGACATGTACCACCTGTTCAGGAGCCAGTGGACGAGCGAGCCCATGGTCCATCTGCTGCCGATGAGCTGGAACCACACGGAGGGGGAGACCGTCGAGGTCTGGGCCTACGCGAACGTCGACACCGTCGAGCTGTTCCTCAACGGGAAGTCCCTCGGCACGCGGACGTTCGACACCAAGAAGACCACCGACGGGCGCACGTACCTGGAGACCACGGAAGCGACCGGTGACGACAAGACCTTCACCGACGGTGCTTATCCCGGGAGTTACACGAGTCCGAACGGCAGCGCGGGCAAACTGCATCTCATCTGGAAAGTCCCGTACGCGCCAGGGGAGTTGAAGGCGGTGGCCCGGCGCGACGGCAGGGCGGTCGCGACGGACGTCCTGCGCACGGCCGGGACCCCGCACACGATCCGGCTGACGCCGGACCGCACCTCGCTCGCGGCGGACGGCCGTTCGCTGGTGTTCGTGACCGCCGAAGTGGTCGACGCCCATGGTGTCGTCGTGCCCGACGCGGAGGACCTGATCGCGTTCGACGTCGACGGCGGATCGCTGGCCGGCCTGGACAACGGCCGCCAGGAGAGCGCCGAGCGCTATCAGGCGAGCACCCGAACCGCCTTCCACGGCAAGGCACTCGCCATCGTCCGCTCCGGGACGCGGGCAGGTGCTGTGAAGGTGACCGCGCGGGCTCCGGGACTGCGGACGGGCTCCACGGCCGTACGCGCCACACCCGCCGGATCCCGGGCGACCACTCCCGCGACGCCGTTCCCGCCCGACCACCCTGCAGCCCCCGACTACCCTTACGCAGACGCCAGTTACTCGGGCCGCCCGGACTCGCTGCCGGCCGCGATGCTCGACGGCGACGCGGCCACCGGCTGGTCCAACGCCTTCTACAAGTCCGCGACGGCGCTGCTGCCCGCCTTCAGCGGGGCCCGCCCGGAGGACTGGGTCTCGGTCACCTGGGTGCGCCCCCGCCGTGTGGACCGCGTCGAGGTCTCCTTCACCGTCGACGCGACCCACACCCGCCCGGCCTCCGTCGAGGTGTCGGTGTGGGACGGGGAGCGCTGGGCGCCGGTGCGGGGGACGGCCGTCGACTGGGCCACGACGTCCGACGCGCCGACCGTGATCACCTTCGACGCGGTACGCGGCTCACGGCTGCGTCTCGTCATGGCGAGCGGGCACCCGGGCGCCGCCGACGGCGGACTGCGGATCAGCAGACTGGAGGTCCCGGTCGTCTGACGGGCCGGGGTCGAGGGCCCGCCGCCCGTGCTCGGTGAGCGTGTGGAGTTCGGCCGGGCCGAGCGGACGGTGCACCTCGACGTACTCGCCGTGCGGCAGGCGCCTGACGACGCCGGTCGCACGGCCGTGCGCCACCAGTTCACGGTCCCGCAGTTGCAGACCCAGGCAGATCCGGCGCGTCACGACGAACACGACGACGGGTACGAGCAGCACGGAGACCCGCACTGTCCAGGTCACCGTGTTGATCGACAGATGGAAGCGGGTCGCGACGATGTCGTTGCCACCGCCAGCGAGCAGGATCAGATACAGGCTGATCCAGGCCGCTCCGAGGGCGGTGCGCACCGGCCGGTTGCGGGGCCGGTCCAGCAGATGGTGCTCGCGCCGGTCGCCCGTGATCCAGGCCTCGACGAACGGGTACACGCCGATGGCGATCAGGAGCAGCGGGAACACGACGACCGGGATGAGCACGCCGAGCACCAGGGTGTGGCCCCACAGGGTGATCTCCCAGCCCGGCATCACCCGCACCAGCCCCTCGGCGAACCCCAGGTACCAGTCCGGCTGGGCACCGGTCGACACCTGGTCGGCGCGGTAAGGGCCGTACGCCCAGACCGGGTTGACGGTCGCGACCGCCGCGACCATCGCGAGGACACCGAACACCAGGAAGAAGAAGCCGCCCGCCTTCGCGAGGTAGACCGGCATGAACGGCGTTCCCACGACGTTGCGTTCGGTCCTTCCTGGCCCCGCGAACTGGGTGTGCTTGTGGTACACGACCAGGATCAGATGGGCCACGACGAGCGCCGCCATGATGCCCGGGATCAGCAGGACGTGCAGCGCGTAGAAGCGGGCGACGATGTCATGACCCGGGAACTCCCCGCCGAACAGGAAGAAGGACAGGTACGTGCCGACGACCGGCGTCGCGAGGAGCGCCCCGTTCACGAACCTGAGCCCCGTCCCGGACAGCAGATCGTCCGGCAGCGAGTAGCCGAACAGGCCCTCGAACATGCCGAGGAGCAGCAGCGTCCAGCCGAAGACCCAGTTCACCTCGCGGGGCTTGCGGAACGAGCCCGTGAAGAAGTGCCGCATCATGTGCGTGAGCATCGCGGCGAGGAAGACGAGCGCGGCCCAGTGGTGGATCTGCCGGATGAGCAGCCCGCCGCGCACGTCGAAACTGATGTCCAGCGTGGAGGCGTACGCCTCGGACATCCGGATGCCGTTCAGCGGGACGTAACTGCCGTGGTAGGTCACCTCGTTCATCGACGGATGGAAGAAGAGGGTGAGCCAGACGCCGGTGAGGACGAGGACGACGAAGCTGTAGAGGCATATCTCGCCGAGCAGGAAGGACCAGTGGTCCGGGAAGACCTTGCGCAGGTACCGCCTGCCGAGGGAGTGCAGACCGAGACGCCCGTCGAGCCAGTCGGCGACCCGCTCCCCGGAGGATGCCCGCTGACCTGGTCGTCCGGTGGCCTCCCGCTCGCCGGAGGACGGTCGTCCGGCGGCCGTCATGCGCGCCTCCCCTGCGCCGCCTCACCGAACCCGCCCGCGTCGGCTTCCTCGTCGCGCCGGACGTGCGAGAGCTTCTCGGGATTGGTGACGATGTAGACGCCGGACACCTGCTCGCCGTCCGGAGTGAGGTCCATGACCATGACCGCGTAGGGCGACGCGCCGTCGAAGACCACCGCGGAGTCGTCGCCGTTGACCCGCCGGTAGCGGACGTCGAGACCGGCACCACGGCGGGTGGCGTACCCGGCCAGCAGACGTGCCGCCTTGTCCCGTCCGCGCACCGGCCGCAGACCGGCCGAGCGGGCCTTGCCGCCGCCGTCCGTCCACACCGTGACGTCCGGGGCGAGGATCTCCATCAGCGCGGTGATGTCACCGCCGAGCGCCGCGTCCACGAAACGCTCGGTCGCCTGTCGGCGAACCCGGGGGTGGGCCCGGTAGAGCGGACGGCGGGCGTGCACGTGTTCCCGGGCGCGGTGCGCGAGCTGGCGGACCGCCGCCGGACTGCGGTCGATGACCTGCGCGATCTCGGTGTGCGGGTAGCCGAACACCTCGTTGAGGACGAAGACCGCGCGCTCCAGCGGGGTCAGCGACTCCAGGACGACCAGCATCGCGAGCGAGACGGACTCGGAGCGCAGGGCGTGGTCGTCGGCGCGCTCGGCCGCGGCCGGTCCGTCGAGCAGGGGTTCCGGCAGCCAGGGGCCCACATAGGTCTCCCGGCGGCGGGTGATGGCGGCGCGCCGGGCGAGCGCGTGGTTGACCGCGATGCGCACGAGGTAGGCGCGCGGGTTGCCGATGTCCTCTACGGGAGAGCGGCGGGCGCGGCCTGTCCATGACAGCCAGGTCTCCTGGAGCACGTCCTCGGTGTCGGCGACGGTTCCGAGGATGTTGTAGACGATCGCGAACAGCAGCTCGCGGTGCTCGACGAAGACCCGTGTCGGGCCGTCGTCGACGGCCTCGGGACTTTCGGACATGGCTCGCCTCCCTTGATGCGCTCACCACTGCGAGGGGAGGAGGGGGTCCGAATGTGACATCCGGCGGCCGAAATGTGATGCACGTCTCAGGTCGGATCGGGCGCGGTCCCGTGGGGGGCGAGAGGAGACGCGGCTGGTGGGACCGTTTCCTTTTCCGGCCGAGCCCGGTCTGTACATGGTGACCCGTCCGCCGCGTCGACGGGTCACGCCCTTCGGACAGGAGAAACCGCCATGTACGCCGATTCCGTGGAACTCGCCGGCCAGGTCGCCCGCGCGGCACACAACCTGCGGGACCACACACAGTCGTCCGCCCTCACCGGTAAACGTGAACTCCCCACCCCCTGCGTCGACTTCGATGTCCACCGGCTCAGTGAACACCTGCTCGGCGTGCTGGTCACCGGTGCTCGCGCGGCAGCGAAGGAGCCGCTGGCGGCGGACGCCCCGACGGCCCTGACCGAAGCCCCCTGGGTGGTCTTCCCGCCGCTCGTCGACAAGCTCGCCGCCGCCTGGTCCGAGCCGGGCGCCTGGGAGGGGGAGACGTCCTTCGCCGGAAGCGTCCGCCCCGCGCCGGTCGCCGGGATGATCACCATCATGGAGCTGACCGTGCACGGCTGGGACCTGGCCACCGCCACCGGCCAGTCGTTCACGGCGGACGACGACGTGATCGCCACCGCCGCGGCTGTCGCCGGTCAGATCGCCGAGAGTGCCCGCGCCAACGGGGCCTTCGGTCCCGAAGTCGTGCCCGCCCCCGACGCCACGCCCCTGGAGCGGCTGCTCGCGCTGACCGGCCGGAAGGCCGTCTGAGCGCGGGCCCGGGCCCGTTGCCGAGCGGGCCCCCTCGGGGCCGCCGACCGAGGGCGGGAAGAACGGGGTCGGCGGCCGGTTTCGCGCGGGAGAGCCGCCGTCCCGCGCGGGGCCTTCGAGGAGGGCCGGTCCCAGTGGACTACGGAGTTCTGTGCGCCGGGAGCGTGCGAGAGAGCCCGCCGTGTGCGCGCGGTTCACACGGGGCGCATAGAATATCGAATGCCGTTACGGCCTCGGCGAGTTGCCGAACTCTTTTTGACATTCTTTCAATAAGGTCGATCTCGCTCGTTCGCCTTGTTGGTCACGAGTGTGTTGTGCGAGGGTGAGCCTCCCGCGCTTGGTCAAGGGCCGGGTCTGAATCGCTGTTCGCCATTCCCGGCTGTCGACGAGCTCAAGAGGCTCCTGACCGACGGTCGCCGCACGGCCTTCGTCCCCGGCCGTTTTCCCGGCGTTCCGTCAAAAAGGTCTATGCCAATCGGGACTCCTTTTCGACGGGCAAGCACTTCTCTGTGCCACCTTGCACCTCGGAAGGAACCCGCTCCCGTGCGCACCCCCCACCCACCGCTTCCCGCCCATCCGCCCGGCGGATATTTCGGCGAATCCGACGAGGAGCTCGCCGCTGTGCTGAGAGGCGGGTCGGAGGCTGACGCCACCCGTCCCGTCGCTCTGCTGACAGCCCGGCACTGGCGGCCGGCGTACGACTACGCGGTGATCTGCCTCGCCACTTCGTCGCAGGTCGCCTCCATGGTCACCGAGGCATCCTTCCATCACGTGCTCGACCGCCTCGCCGAGGGCGAGCAGGCTCTCGCGCTGCGGCCCCGACTCCTCGTGACGGTACGGGACACGGTCCGGAACTGGGCGGCGGACGACCGGATATCAGAAGCCCTGCCGGCCTTGAGGAAACCCGCGGGGGGCCGCGGTATGCGCCTGGCGAAGTCCATGACGGCCGAAAACCGCAAGCTCGCCGAACGCGCTTTCCTCGCTCTTCCGGGCGCCGCCCGATGCCTGTTGTGGCACACCGAGGTGGAGGACGAGTCGCTGTCCGTGCCGGCCGGCCTTTTGGGCATGGACGCCGACACCGCGTTCGCCGCCTGGGAACAGGCCCGCGAGCAATTTCGCCAGGCCTGCCTGCGCGCCCATCTGGAACTCGCCCCGACCAGGGAATGCGGTTTCCACAACCGGCTCCTCGACGTGCCGATCCGGCGCGGTGGAGCCTTGCTGCCGGATGTCCAGCAGCATCTGGCGGAGTGCTCCTACTGCCGCTACGCGGCGGCACAACTCGGCCATTTTGAGGGAGAGTTGGGGGTCCTGATAGTCGAGTCCGTGCTCGGCTGGGGCGCCCGTCGCTACTTCGACTCCCGCCGGAGCCGCGGGCGGCAGGCACTACGGCACCGGAGCGTGTCCCCGTTCGGCGGCCGACGACAGCGAGGCGGTGAGCGCCCCGGCAAGGGCGGACGTCCCGTGGACGACGGACGCCTGGGACGTCGTGGGCGATCCGGCGGGGGTGGGCGCTCCGGGGACGAGGTGCGCCCGGAGAGTGGTGAGGTGCTGGTGGGTGGTGGGCATCCGGGGGTGGGCGAACGCTTCGGGGACGACGTGGGCTTGGAGAGTGGTGAGACCCTGGCGGGCCGTGGGCGACCCGGCGGGGATGGGCGCTTCGGAGACGAGGTGCGCCCGGAGAGTGGTGAGGTGCTGGCGGGTGGTGGGCGTCCGGGGGTGGGCGAACGCTTCGGGGACGACGTGCGCCCGGAAAGCGGTGGGCGCCCGGCGGGCGGTGGGCGCCCCGGGGCGGGCGGCCGCCGTCGTCTGGTGTCCCCGTTCGCCCCGACGGGGCGCCGCGCCGCCGGGCCGGCGGAAGTACCGCAGCAGGCACTGGTCACCGGGGCCGGTCTGTCGGCCGCCCTGCTGGCGACCGTCCTGGCGGTCAGCCTGTGGCCGAACGAGGAGGGCGGCGCCGACTCCGCGGCCGCCATCGGCGCGAGCAGCAGCCGGACACTTTCACCCACCCAGGGTTCTCAGGTCCCGCCCGTGACGTCCACCCCGTCCACCGCGGCCGGAGTCTTCGTCAAGGGGGACCGGGCCCGGCTGCGCAACGTGGACGCCGACCTGTGTCTCGACGTCCGGGACTCCAGGGCCGTGGAAGGCGCCGAGGCCACGCTGGACGTGTGCTCGTCCGCCTGGACCCAGCAGTGGGTGTACGAGCGGGACGGACTGCTGCGCAGCGTCGCCGGTCCCGGGCTCTGCCTCGACGCGCGTGCCGACGACGGTGTCCTCCTGCTCGACCGCTGCGCCGGCGAGGACGCGAAGCAGCGCGAGGACATGCGCTACGACCTCACCGAGGAGGGCGAGCTGCTGTCCCGCGGGCGTGACGGACTGGCCGTCGCACCCGCGTCCACGGACCCCGGCGCCGACATCGTGGTCAAGGTCCGCGACTACTCCGACATACAGCGCTGGCGGACCGAGGCCGGCTAGAGGCACCCCGATCCGCTGCCGCCCGTCGCGGACGCAGGGCCAACGTGGCTAGGAGACGACGTCCTGGGGCGGCTTGCCCGCCACGAAGTCCGCGGCGTTCTGGACGGCGGCCAGCGCGATCCGTACCAGGGTCTCGCGGGTGACACCGGCGACGTGCGGCGAGAGTACGACGTTCGGCGCCTTGAGCAACCGCAGGGCCGGGGTGGGCGGTTCGGGGTCGAAGACATCGAGGCCCGCCCCGGCGAGGGCGCCGGCGTGCAGCGCGTCCGCGAGGGCGTCCTGGTCGATCAGGGCGCCCCGCGAGGTGTTGACGACGAACGCGGTCGGCTTCAGCAACGCGAGCCGCTCGGCGTTCAGCAGATGCCGGGTCGCCTCGGTGAGCGGCGCGTGCAGGCTGACGTAGTCCGATATGCGCAGCAGTTCGTCGAGTTCGACATGGCGGGCGCCGAGCCGGGCCTCCGTCTCGGCGGACGCGCGCGTGGGCCCGGCGTACACGACGCTCATGTCGAACGCGACCGCGCGTCGGGCGACCTCCTCGCCGATATGGCCGAGTCCCACGATGCCGAGCGTCTTGCCGGACAGCTCGGTGATCGACTGCTGGAGCCGGGGCAACGCCCAGTCCGCCTCGGTCAACGCGGTGTGGGCGGGCACCAGTTGCTTGGCCAGGGCGAGCATGAGGGCGAAGGTCTGCTCGGCCACGTTCTGCTTCTCGGCGCCGCTGGATCCGATGTTGCACACGGGTACGCCCCGGTCGCGCGCGGCGTCCAGGTCGACGTAGTCGAAGCCGTGACTCGCGCACTGGATCAGCTCCAGGTCCGGTGCGGCGGCGATGTGTGCGGCGGTCACCGGGCCGAGGCCCGTGACGACGACATGGGCCTCGCGCAGCGCGGCGGGGTCCTCGTCCGTCGCCTCCACGACGGTGACCCGGACCTGCCCGGGAAAGAGCGTGGCGAGCGCTGCTCCCGCCGTACGGCCGCCGACATGCGGAGAGACGACGGCGAGCACGTTCTTCGTGACGGTCATGCGGTTTCCTCGATGAGGTCGTCGGGGCCCAGGGAGTCCGGGCGGGCGTGTCCGGACAGGGCGAGGGTGAGATCGAACTCGGCGAGCAGACAGCGGACGACGTGTTCGACGCCCGCCTGCCCGTCGAGGCCGAGCCCATAGGCGTACGGACGTCCGACGAGCACCGCCCGTGCCCCGAGGGCGAGCGCCTTGAAGATGTCGTCGCCGGTGCGGATGCCGCTGTCGAAGAGCACGCCGAGCCGGTCGCCCACCGCCTCCACCACGCGGGGCAGCGCGTCGGCGGCCGCGACCGACCCCGCCACCTGCCGGCCGCCGTGGTTGGAGACCACCACGCCGTCCATCCCGGCCTCGGCGGCGCGCCGGGCGTCGTTCGGGTGCAGGATGCCCTTGAGGACGATCGGCCCGTCCCAGTAATCCCGCAGGAAGGCCAGATCCGGCCAGGTCTTGCCGGGGTCCGCGAACATGTTCACGAAGTGCATCACGGCCGCGTTCGGGTCCTCGTGCACCGGCTTGGCCAGACCGGCCCGGAACGCCGGATCCGAGAAGTAGTTGGCGGTGCCCACACCGTGCAGGAACGGCAGGTACGCCTGGTCGAGATCGCGTGGTCGCCAGGCCAGCAACGGCGTGTCGAGCGTGACGAACAGCGCGGTGAACCCGGCCGCCTTCGCCCGGTCCAGGAAGCTGCGGGTGACCTCGCGGTCCTTCGCCCAGTACAGCTGGAACCAGCGCTCGGCGTCCCCCATGGCCTCGGCGACCTGCTCCATGGGGGTGCTGGAGGCGGACGACAGGATGTAGGGCACGCCCTGCGCGGCGGCGGCCCGTGCCGCCGCGCACTCCGCGTCCGGATGCATGATCGACAGCACGCCGATCGGCGCGAGCGCGAGCGGCGCGGGCAGCGGGCGCCCCAGCACCTCGACGGACAGGTCGCGTTCGTGGACGTCACGCAGCATGCGGGGCACGATCCGGCGCCGGTCGAGGGCGTCCCGGTTGGCGCGCGCCGTGCTGCCGTTGCCCGCGCTTCCCGCCACATAACCGACCGGTCCGGGGCCGAGCCGTTGCTCGGTGAGCTCCTCCAGCCGTGTCAGATCGGTGGGCAGCCGCGGTACGGCGCCCGTCATTCCGTTCAGATAGATCTCGTACTGGAAGTCGGCCCAGTGCTTCGCCATCCGTACGTCCCGCCTCTCGTCCCTGAGACCGCGCTGTACGAGGTCGATCCTGGCGACTGTGACAAGTCCCGTCCACCGTGGTGCGCACAACGTGCGGCTGGAATCATCACCCTGTGACAAACAAGCCGTCCGAGGACCGGGAACGCGTCCGGCAGGAAATGGTCGCCGACCCGCGCGTCGTGGAGGCGATCGTCGCAGCCGTCCACGAACAGGTCCCGGTGTACGCGGCGCTCGACGACAGCAGGCTGCCCGAGGTACGAGCCATCGCGGCCTGGGGACTCGAGCGGCTGCTGGGCCTGTGGGCCACCGACGGCACGCTGGGGCCGGCCGATCTGCGGCGCTTCCGGGGTATCGCGTCGGCCCGCGCGGCGGACGGGCGCCCGGTGCAGGCGGTGCTGCGCGCCTACCGGGTCGCGGGCACCGTCCTCACGGACGAGATCGCCGCCCGCGCGCCCCGGCTCGCCGCCGCCGACGCCTTCGCGCTCGCCCGCATGCTGCTCGCCACGCTCGACACCCTCTCCGAGGAGATGGCCACCGCGTACGCCGCCACCAGCGAGGACCTGGCCGGCGACCGGACCCGGGCGCTGCGGCTGCTGCTCGACGACCTGATCGCCGGGCGGCACGCCTCGGTGGGCGCGCTGACCGACCGTTCCGCCCGGCTGGGCATCCAGCTCCCGGATCCCTGCTGCCTGCTGGTGGCGGAGCCGGTCGCCGCGAACCGGCCCGACCTCGCGCACGAGACGGCGACCGGGCTGCTCGACGCGCTGGCCGGTTCCGGGGGTGAGATGACGCCTCTCGCGACGGTACGAGGCTCCCGGGCCGTCCTGTTGCTGCCGCTCGCGGCGTCGGCGCACGTGGGGGCGGTCCTGGGCGAACGGTCCTGGCGCGGGTGCGTCATCACCGGCGAGGGCCTGGACCGGGTCGCCCTCGCACACCGGCTCGCCGCCGACGCCCTCGACACCGCGCCGGCCCACGCCCATCGGTCCGGGCACGTTCTCACGGACGCCGACGCGCACGTCCTCGTGCTGCTCGCCGGGCGCCCGGCCGCCGCGCCGGACCACATCGCCGGGGTGGTGCTGGGACCGCTCACCGACGTCGCCCAGCGGCATCTGCTGGAGGCGCTCACGGCGTACATCGACTCGGGCTCGGCGAACGCCGCCGCGCGGGCCCTGCACCTTCATCCGCAGTCCCTGCGCTACCGCCTGCGCCGCGTCCACGAACTGACCGGGCGCGACCCGCGCGACCCCTGGCAGCGGCTCACCCTGGACATCGCCCGAACGATCCGCGACTGAGCCGAGGCCAGGCTGTCTTCGCCCCCGCCGCCCCTACGGGAAGTGCAGCCCCTCCGGCGTTCGAGGAGTGGGGTCCGGGGCGGAGCCCCAGGTACGGGACGGGAAGGGGTACCGAGGGCGAACTTCCCTCGGTACCCCGGGCGCCGCTCATGGCTCCGGGGCGGCCTGCCAGCCCCGCCAGCGGTGGACGGTGATCACTGTCACCGGGCCGTCCGGTGGCCGGTTCCGGTACTGGGGGTACTTGTCCCGCAGCGCGTCGACCGCAGCGGCGTAGGCGTGCGCGACCTCACCGCGCTCCCGCCCGTCCGGCGGCGGGACGATGCGCGCCTCGCCGTCCGCCCGTACCCACCACAGCCGTTCCCAGTCCTCGTCGTAGGCGTCCACGAGCAGACAGACGGCCGGCCGGGCGGCGATGTTGCGCAGCCGCCGCAGCAGCGGCGACCGCTTGGGTTTGTGGTCGACGGCGGTGACGAGTTCGTCGCCGCAGCGCGCGAACACGAGGGGCACCAGATGCGGGCGGCCCTCGGCGTCCACGGTCGCGAGAGTCGCCACCCGCGCCGCCAGGAAACGGCGGCGCGCCTGGTTCTCGTCCATGTCGGGCACGAGCGGCTCCCGTTCCTCCGCGGGCCGTGCCGCCGTCCGCGGTGGACGGGCGGGAACGCGGCGGCGCCGACCTCCGCGACACCTCGTCCCGTCGGCACCTGCCGCCAGTGTGGCGCCGTACCCCGGAGCGGTGCGGTGGTGGCACCGCCGGCCGGGTCACTCCTCGTCGTCGGGAGCGTCCTGCGGTTCGGCGTCCGGTCCCTGCGAGCGGACCCGCTGCACATGCTCCAGGGAGTCGCGCAGCTCGCCGAGCCAGTCGTCGGTGTGCCGCTGGACGAGACGGACGCACCAGGCCAGGGCGTCACTGCGGCTGCGGGCGACCCCGGCCGCGATGAGCGTGTCGAGGACCTCGCGTTCGGGCTGGCGCAGCCGGGTCATGACCGGCGCGGCGACATGTGTGAACAGGGCGCGCTCGGTGCCGCACTCCACACCCCAGGAGACCTTCTTGCGGAAGCGGTGCTCCGCCTCGCGGGCCACCTCGACACGGTCGTCCCGGGTGCGCTCGCGGAATTCCTGGATACGGGCCTGGAGCGCCGCCTCCTTCTCGGCGTCCGAGGCGCCATCGGCGAGCCTCGGCTCGGGGATGCGGCCGACGACGGTGATCTCCTCGCGGTCGACCGTCACCTCCGCCAGGCTCTCGAAGAGATCGTCGGGCAGGCGGCCGGCGAACCAGCCGCGCAGCTTCTCGCGTTGCTCCGTTGTAATCATGTAATGACGATTACTCCGTTACGGACGAAGTGCAAGAGGTCCCGGAGAAGTCCGCCGAGAGCGGAAGTCGAGGCGGCATGCCGGTTGAAGCGGAATGTTTCAGGCCTATTGCTGAGCCATGTCAATCCGGCCAGGTGGCCGTCGGCGGCGATCAACAACCGCTCAGTTCCGGGCCTCAGGCGTTCGAATTCTGTAACTTCGCGCCACTGATTCAATACTCAAAGTTACCGAAACGCGTGGGGTCGATGTGTGTTTCCTGTGCGGACTCGGCAGACTCGCGCTCGCCGAACCGGCACTCGACCGAGCCGGTATCGCATTCGATCGAGCGGAAGGATGCACACAATGCCGAACACCGCGCGTTGGGCAGCGACTCTCACCCTGACGGCCACCGCCGTCTGCGGCCCCCTGATGGGGTCCGCCCACGCAGCCCCCGCCCTCGGCCCGTCCGGGCTCTACGCCCCCTCCGCCCTGGTGCTCACCACGGGCCACGGCCAGAGCGCGGCCGTCACCACTCCTGAACGCGCCGTCACCCTCAACTGCGCCCCGACGGCCTCCGGGACCCACCCGGCAGCGGCCGACGCCTGTGCCGAACTCCGGGGTGTCAAGGGCGATTTCGACGGACTGACACCTAGAAACGACGTCTTCTGTACGAGGCAGTACGACCCCGTGGTCGTCACAGTGGCCGGCGTCTGGCAGGGCAAGCGTGTCTCGTACGAGCACACTTTCGCCAACGAGTGCGTGAAGAACTCCTACGGGATGACCGTCTTCGCGTTCTGAGAGACCGGGATCGCGTGGTCCTTGTGGACATGGACCGGGGTCCGTAGCTGGGGAGTGCGGGTTCCGTCGCGAGGTGCCATGTGATTTCGCACCGAGGGTCGGCCAGACGGAGTGGGGCCGTCGGCCGGCCCTCGGCATTTCTGCGTGCACGACCGGAACGACCGCGGCACAGGCGTCACCCCCCGAGGGAGCCGCACCGACGCCCGGTGTCTCCGGAAACGCGACGCTTCCCGAGGCCATCCCTCCCGGAGGGTGTCGCCTCCCACGACCGCTCGCGACCGGAACGCCGTACCTCCCGGCGGCTGCCCCTCCGGAGGGCTCGCAGCCCGTGGCCTGTCCTCACGGCGGGCGCCGCGTTCCGCGAGGCGTCCCTCACGGGGGCGCCGCGTTCCGCGACGGACCGATTCCTCCGCCGCACGGCCCACGCGCGTCACCGTTGCGAGTCACCCGGGATGCCGACGCGGCCGAGGCGGCGTAGCGGTGGAGCATGGGTGTACTCGTCGAATGGGACCAGCGGCTGTTCACACGGGTGGCCGCGGCGCGGGTGCCCGGAGCCGATCCGGCACTGCGGCGGCTCAGCCACGCGGCCAACCACGGGTGCCTGTGGATCGGCACGGCGGCGGGACTCGGCCTGGTCGGCGGGTCCACGGGACGACGGGCGGCGCTGCGCGGCCTCGGCTCACTGGCGCTGGCCTCGTTCACTGTCAACACGCTGGTGAAGTGGAGCGCCCGGCGCCCCCGCCCGCTGCTGGAAGGCGTCCCCTCCATCCGGCACCTGTCCCGTCAGCCGCACACCACATCCTTCCCGTCCGGGCACTCCGCCTCCGCCGCGGCCTTCGCCACCGCGGTCGCCCTGGAGTCCACGCGCTATGGCGCCCTGGTCACGCCCGTGGCCGCCGCCGTCGCCTTCTCGCGTGTCTACGTAGGGGTCCACTACCCGGGAGACGTGCTCGCCGGCGTGGCCATCGGCGTGGGCGCGGCGGCCCTCACCTGCCGCTGGTGGCCGCCGCGCCCCGCCGTACCGGAGCGGGAGCGGCCCGCCGCGCGGGCGCCCGCACTGCCACTCGGCAAGGGGCTGGTCGTCTTCGTCAACGACCGAGCCGCTGCCAGTGCCCGTGCGGGCGGCGGTTCCGGTGCCGGCGCGTCCGCGGCACCGCTGTCGCCCGCCGGGCGGCTGCGCGCCCTGCTGCCCGAGGCCGAACTGATCGAGCGCGGTCCCGGTGACGACTTCGCGGAGCTGCTCGCCGCGGCGGCCGACCGGGCCGCGGAGACCGGTGGCGCGCTCGGGGTCTGCGGCGGCGACGGCAGTGTCAACGCCGCTGCCCGCGCGGCGGCCGAACGGGGGCTGGCGCTGGCCGTGTTCCCCGGCGGCACCCTCAACCACTTCGCGCTGGACGTGGGCACCTGCGACTTCGAGGACACCTCCGTCGCCGTCGCCGGGGGCGAGGCGGTGTCGGTGGACATCGGCGTCGCCCGCCCGGTGACGGGACAGGACATGCCGTTCCTCAACACGTTCAGCATCGGTCCGTACCCCGAACTCGTGCGGCTCCGGGACCAGTTGGCGCGGCGCTGGGGCGGCGGGCCGGCGGCGGCCGTCGCCCTGGTCCGGGTGCTGAGCACCGCGCGTCCCATCGAGCTGAACGTCAACGGCCGGCCCCGCCGCCTGTGGCTGCTCCTCGCGGGCAACGGCCGTTACGCCCCCGAAGGCCTCGCCCCCGCCTTCCGGCCGCGTCTGGACGACGGGCTGCTCGATGTACGCCTGGTCGACGCCGACCACCGCCTCGCCCGGACCCGTGTCGTCGCCTCCGCGGTCCTCGGGACCCTGAGTCACTCACGGGTCTACGGCGCGGAGCAGGTTCCCTGGGTGGAGCTGGACGGGATCATCGGCGCCGGCGCCCTCGCGTACGACGGCGAAGTCCACCCCGGCGCGGCCGGGTTGCGGCTGGAGAAGGAGCGGCGGGCGCTGGTCGTGTACCGGCCCGTCCGGCCGGGAGGCGAACTGCGCCAGGAGGCGCGCCGGGTCGCCGCGACGGCCCGCTACCGGCGACGGGTGAGGGGCCGCCGTCTCCCTGCGGACGGCGGCCCCTCGGCCTGATGGGTGACCGGGTCAGGACCTGGTCACATGTGTACGACCGGTGCGGCGTCCGGGTCCTGGGCCGGCGTGCCGCGGCGGTAGAGCACGAGCGCGAGGAGCGCTCCGGCGGCGAAGAAGCCGGCCGACCACCAGAAGGCGGTGGTGTAGCTCTCGATCGTCGACTGGGCCTGGACCAGCTTGTCCGTCGCGTCCTTGCCTGCGAGATAGCTGGTCGAGGCACTCGCGGCGAGTGTGCTCAGCAGGGCCGTACCGATCGAACCGCCCACCTGCTGCATGGTGTTGACGGTCGCGGAGGCCACACCCGCGTCTTCGGGAGCGATCCCGCTGGTGGCCAGTGACATGGCGGGCGGCATCACCATGCCGAGGCCGGCACCGATCAGCAGCAGCGGCGGCAGCACGTCGGTCGAGAAGGACGAGTCGATGCCGATGCCGGTCAGCCAGGCCATGCCGAGCGCGGCGACCGCGAAGCCCGCGGGGATGACCGCCTTCGGCCCGATCCGGGGCACCAGGACCGTGGTGGAGACCTGGGCCATGACCATCAGGGCCGCCATCATCGGCAGGAACGCCACACCCGTCTTGGTGGGGCTGAAGCCGAGGTTCAGCTGAAGGTAGTAGGTGAGGAAGAGGAAGACGCCGAACATGCCCGCGCCGGTGATGAGCACCGCGAGGAACGAGGCGGCCCGGTTGCGGTCGAGCAGGACGCGCATCGGCAGCAGCGGGTGCTTCGCCCGCGTCTGCCACCGGGCGAACGCGGCCAGCAGGATGCCGCCCACGGTCAGGAAGCCCCAGGTGGCGGGCGAACTCCAGTGGTGCGTCTCGGCGTTGGAGAAACCGTAGACCACGGCGAAGAGGCCGGTGGAGACCAGCAGGGTGCCCGGCAGGTCGAGCTTGGAGTTCGCCGCGTCACGGTGACCGCTCAGCAGGACCCAGCCGCCGGCGAAGGCGACGACCGCGAAGACGAGGTTGACGAACAGCGTCCAGCGCCAGTCGAGCGCGTCGGTCAGGAGGCCGCCGAGCAGCAGGCCCACCGCGCCACCGGCACCGGCGATCGCGCCGTACACGCTGAACGCCTTGGCGCGCTCCTTGGCGTCGGTGAACGTCGTGTTCAGCAGGGAGAGGGCGGCCGGCGCGAGGAGGGCGCCGAACACACCTTGCAGTGCGCGGGCGGTGACCAGCATCCCGAAGCTGTTGGAGACGCCGCCCAGGACGGAGGCCCCGGCGAACCCGGCGACACCGACCAGGAAGGCGGGCTTGCGTCCGAAGAGGTCCGCGATGCGCCCGCCGAGCAGCAGCAGGGAGGCGAAGGCCAGCGAGTACGCGGTGACGATCCACTGCCGGTTGCCGTCGGAGAAGCCGAGGTCCGCCTGGGCGGAGGGCAGGGCGATGTTCACGATGGTGGCGTCGAGGACCACCATCAGCTGGGCGATGCCGATGATGGAGAGGATCCACCATCGCCGCTTCGACGCGGGTGCGGACGCCGGGTCCGCGGCACCCGCGCCGGTGCCTTTGGTCAGGGTCTGGGACATGGGAGAAGCACTCCAGGGAAGTCGCTCATTGCATGTACGTAAACGAAACGGTTTCGTACACATCGACGGTTCGACCTTAAACCCCGTCGAACGAAACGGCAACGTTTCGCTAGGTGGCCCGGTGTGACGTCGGTCCCATGTATTCCTTGACGGTCATATAACTGGAGAGGCATATTGGTTTCATGTCCGACGACGCCTCCCTCTGGGCCGCCCTCGCAGACCCCCACCGGCGGGCCATCGTCGCGCTCCTGCTGGAGCGCCCCCGGTCCGTCGGTGAGATCGTCGAGGCGTGCGGGCTCAGCCAGCCGGGCACCTCGAAGCATCTGCGGGTGCTGCGCGACGCGGGGCTCGTCCGGGTACGGCAGGACGCGCAACGCCGGGTCTACGCCCTCGACCCGGCCCCGATCGCCGCACTCGACGCCTGGCTCACCCCGTACCGCACGCTGTGGAACGAGAGCCTGGACGCCCTCGGCCGCCGCCTGGACGGGGATCGAGGCCGAGTGACGGGCGAGCCGTCGGACCACGCCGAAGAGCCGTTCCCGCATGATCGAAAGCAGCCGAACGGCGAAGCACCCGCATCGAAGGCACTCCCACCGAAGGCACCCTCACCGAAGGGCTGAGTCACCATGTCCGCCGAAGCCACCGCCCGCACCGGGACGTACCTCACCTTGGACGACGGCCGCCCCGCCGTCCGCTTCAGCCGCACCTATGACCACCCCGTCGACCGCGTCTGGCGGTTCGTGACCGACCCCGACGAACTGGCAGCGTGGTTCCCCTCCCGTGCAGAGATGGAGCTGCGCCCCGGCGGCACGATCACGTTCAGCGGCGATCCGAACATGCCGGAGTCGACGGGCCGTGTCCTCGCCGTCGACCCGCCCCGTCATCTCTCCTTCGAGTGGGGCGGCGACGAACTGCGCTTCGACCTCGAAGCCCTCGACGGCCGGCGCACCCGCTTCACGCTCACCAATGTGCTCGCCGAGCCGGACACGGCCGCCCGCAACGGCGCCGGCTGGGAGGTGTGCCTCACCGCCCTCGACACGACGGCCCGCGGCGAACGGCCCGACGGCCCGCGCGCCGGGGGGAACACGGTCTGGAAGGAGATCTACGAGGCCTACGTCGAGGCGGGTGTCCCTTCCGGCGCGCCGGTCCCGGGGACGGACTGACCGCTCAGGCCAGCTGCCGTCGCACCAGTTCGTGCAGCCGCCCGCCCGTGTCCGCCAACAACTGTGCGGGCGGGCCCTGCTGGGCCACCCGGCCGTTCTCCATCACGATGACACGGTCCGCGTCGAGCACCGTCGACAGCCGGTGCGCGATCACCACCCGGGTGGCGTTGAGCGCCTTGGTGCTCTCGATCACCGTGCGCTGTGTCGCGTTGTCGAGGGCGCTGGTCGCCTCGTCGAAGAAGAGGATGCGTGGCCGTCGTATCAACGCCTGGGCGATCATCAGACGCTGGCGCTGGCCGCCCGAGATCGCGCCGCTGCCCGCGACGAGGGTGTGCAGGCCCATGGGCATCCGCCTGATGTCCTCGGCCAGGCCCGCCATCTCGGCCGCCTCCATCGCCTCCTCCGGCGTGTACGGCTCAGTGCCGCAGATGCAGTCGAGGATCGACCCGGTGAACGGCTGCGCGTGCTGGAGCACCACACCGCACTGACGGCGTACGGCGGACTGGTCGAGCGCCCCCAGATCCTGGCCGTCGTAGAGCACGCTGCCCGACACGGGCCTGTCGAAGCCGATCAGCAGCCGCAGCAGGGTGGACTTGCCGCAGCCGCTCGGCCCGACGATCGCCACGAACTCGCCCGGCCGGATCGCGAACGACACGTCGTCGAGGACGAGCGGACCGTCGTCGGCGTACCGGAACGACAGCCGCCGCGCCTCGATCCCGCCGGACAGGACACCGGGACGGGTGCTCGCCACCCGCACCTCGGGCGTCGCGTCGAGCACCGGCCTGATCTCCTCGAACATCGGCAGCGCGGCCGCCGCGGAGACGAACGCGCCGGTTATCTGGGTGACCGAGGTCAGCAGCATCGTCATCGACGTGTTGAAGGTGAGGAAGTCAGCGGCCGACAGCGAGCCGTGCGCCGGGCCCGCCAGCAGCATGAACATCAGCAGGGAGCACAGCGGCAGATACACCGCGCCCATCACCGTCGTCAGGTTCTTGACGCGGCCGACCTGCTGCTGGAGCTCACGGCTGCGGGCGAACTCGCCCGCCCAGGCCGCGTACGCGTAGTTCTCGGCCGCCGCGACCCGCAGTTTGGGCAGACCGCGCAGGGTCTGGAAGGCCTGGTTGTTGAGTTTGTTGCTCAGCACCACCAGACGGCGCTGCCCGCGCACCTGCCACAGACCGAGACCGAGGAACACGGCCGCGATCACCACCAGCATGCCGATCGCGGCCAGCGCCATCGGCACACTGAACCAGAGCAGCAGACCCAGGTTCATCGCGCCGACCGTGCCCGCCTGCGCGAGTGTCGGGCCGACCCCCGCGAGAAGCCGGCGGATCGCGCTGATGCCCATCGCGGCACTGGCCAGCTCACCGGTCGAGCGGGACGCGAAGAACGCCGTCGGCAACCGCAGCAACCGGTCCCACACGGCCGGTTGGAGACTCGCCTCGATCCGGCCCTCCATCCGCAGCAGCGTGAGGTTCTGCAACAGCATGAAGGCCGCCGACACGACGCTGGTGATCATGAGCGCGAGACAGACCTGCACGATCAGGCCGTGCTCGGCCTTCGGCACGTACTCGCCGAGCACCTTGCCCGTGGCGATCGGCACCAGCGCGCCGATCGCCACGGTCACCAGAGAGCTGATCGCGAGGTTCCGCAGATCTCCGCCTGTACCCGTGAGACAGAACCGCAGCAGCCGCAGCGGACTCGACTTCCGCTCGGGCAGCGGACGGTAGAACATCACGGCCCGCGGCTCGAACTCCGCCGCGTTGGCCTTCTCGACCGGTGTCTCGCGCCCGGACGACGGCTGCACGGCCACATATCCGCCGCGCCGCCACAGCAGCGCGACCGGCGCACCGGACACCGCCCGGTGGCCGACCAGCGGGCCGATGTCGTCGCGCCACCACCGCCCGTCGAGACGCACCGCGCGGGCCCGGATCCGTGAGGCGAGCGCGATCCGCTCGACGGGGTCGAGCCGGTCGCTCTCGGTGCCACTGCGCGCTCGCTCGGCGAGGGTGATCCCGGCCGCGCGCGCGACCAGTTCGCAAGCCGCGTACGTGGCGTCCGTCTCGGCCGCGGTCGGGCGCTTCCCCGACGCTCTGCCGATCGACGCGAGCAGGGTGCGGTCGGCCTGGGCGCGGACGGCCTCACCGGCCTTGATGCCCGCCGCCGTACGGTCCTCGTGACCGGCCTCCAGTTCTTCGATCCAGCGGTCGAGCGTGGACAGCAGCCGGTACTGCTGGTCGACCATGCCCTGCCAGACCCCGGAGTCCATCAGCAGATCGGCCGCCGCCTCGGCCCCGTACAGGGAGCCGTACCGCACGCTTCCCGGCGGCACCCGCATCCAGAAGACATCGTCGTCGGTGGGCGCCGCCGCGTTCTCCGCCGCCGTCGGAGCCTGGATGAGGATGGACAGACTGCGTCCGACGCCGAGGGCGAGCGCGTACTCCAGCGGGCTCTCCGTCGGCGGCACGTACTGCGGGTTGCCGTAGGCGTCGTACGACCAGGTCGCCGTGTCGGCCTGCTGGTACAGCTCCCGCAATCCGATCCGACGTACTTCGCAGTCCCGCAACGGCCGTCCCACCAGGGTGTGCTGAGGACCCGTCACCGGACCGAGCAGCAAAGAGCCCGCTTCGAGCCGGCCGAGGTGATGCCAGTGCCCCTGCTGCACGGCGTCGACCGCGAAGAGGTCCATGGCGCCCGCGGCCACCAGCCACAGGACCTGCGGACCCTCCAGATCGAGGCGGCTCAGCCCCACGCAGCCGACCGGCGTGCCCATACCGCCGAGCGCGCCGAGCACCACGTCCTGCTCATGGACGCCCTCGTGAACCGTGGTCATCTCAACGCTCCCTGACCAGACCGGCGTACGGACCGCCGGCCGCCACCAGTGCCTCGTGCCGCCCGCGTTCCACGATCGAACCGTGATCGAGTACGACGATCTCGTCGCTGTCCCGCACGGTGCTGAGCCGGTGGGCGATCACCACACAGGCGCAGCCGCGCCGGCGCAGGTTGTCCATGACGCTCTGCTCCGTCTCCGCGTCCAGGGCGCTGGTCACCTCGTCGAGCACCAGAATGCTGGGCCTGCGCACCAACGCCCGCGCGATCTCCAGGCGTTGCCGCTGACCGCCGGAGAAGTTCCGCCCGTCCTGCTCGACCCGGCTGTGGATCCCGCCGGGACGGCGCGTCACGACGTCGTACAGCGCCGCGTCCTGAAGGGCGGCGACCACCGCGTCCTCCGGGATCGACGGATCCCACAGCGCCACGTTGTCGCGGACGGTTCCCTCGAAGAGGAAGACGTCCTGGTCGACGAAGGAGACGGAGGCCGCGAGCGCGCCGCGCGGGATGTCCTCCAGCCGTCGGCCGTCGATCCGGATCGTGCCCTCCCACGGCGCGTACAGGCCCGAGATCAGCCGGGAGACCGTCGACTTGCCGCTGCCCGAGCCGCCGACCAGCGCGACCTGCTGCCCCGGGCCGACCGTCAGCGAGAACCCGGTGAGCAGCGGCTTGTCGAGCGGGCTGTAGCCGAACGTGATGTTCTCCAGCTCCACATGACCCTGCAGTCGCCGGGTGGACTCACCGGTGCCCGCGCGGGCGTAGAGCGGGTCGGCCCGGAAGTTCTCGACGTCCTTCAGACGTGCCACGTCGGCGGCGAAGTCCTGGATGCGGCCCGCGACACCGTTGAGCCGTGTGATCGGCGCGGTGAAGCGGGTGACCAGCGCCTGGAAGGCGACCAGAAGGCCCACGGAGACATGGCCCTCGACGGCCCGCAGACCGCCGATCCACAGGATCAGCGCGCTGTTGAGCGTCGCGAGGGTCGGGGCGACCACCCCCAGCCAGGCGCTCGGCACCCCGAGGCGCTGCTGTTCCTCCAGCGTGGTGGCGTGCTGTCCGGCCCACTTGCGGAAGTAGCCGTCCTCACCGCCGGTGGCCTTCATCGTCTCGATCAACTGGAGTCCGCTGTAAGCGGTGTTGGTCAGCCGGGCCATGTCGGCGCGGAGCTTGGCGGTGCGGGTCGCGCGCAGCCGGATCACCACCCGCATCGCCACCACGTTGAGCAGCGCGACACCGATGCCGACGGCCGTCAGCTGCGGGTCGTACGTGTACAGGAGCACGGCGTAGAGGACGACGACGACCGCGTCCACACCCGCGGCGGCCAGATCGCGGGCCAGGGTCTCGGCCACCGCGTCGTTCGACTGGAGCCGCTGCACCAGGTCGGCCGGGCTGCGCTGGGAGAAGAAGGTGACCGGCAGCCGCAGCAGATGGCGCAGGAAACGGGCGCTGGAGAGCGTCGAGGAGATGATGCGGCCGCGCAGCAGATTCGCCTGCTGCAACCAGGTCAGCACCACCGTGAGCAGCACCGAGGCACCCATCGACGCGAACAGCACTCCGAGCAGCGAACTCTGACCGCCGATCAGATACTGGTCGATGAACGTCCGGCTGAGCGCGGGCACCGCCGCGCCGACCGCCACCAGGAGCAGACTCGCCAGCACGGCGGCGGGCATCGTGCCCGAAGTGCCGCGCAGCCGGGCCGGCATGGCGCCCAGCACCCCTGGTCTGCGACCACCGCGGCGGAACTCGGGCCCCGGCTCCATGACGAGGACGACTCCGGTGAAGCCGGTGTCGAAGTCCTCCATCGGCACGAAACGGCGGCCCTTGCCGGGGTCGTTGATGTGTACACCCCGGCGCCCGAAGCGGCGCCCCATGCCGTCGTACACGACATAGTGGTTGAACTCCCAGAACAGGATCGCGGGCCCCCGCACCTCGGCGAGCGCGGCCGTGTCCATCTGCATGCCTTTGGCGGTCAGGCCGTAACTGCGCGCCGCCTTCAGCAGGTTGCTCGCGCGCGAGCCGTCCCGCGAGACACCGCACGCGATGCGCAGCTCTTCGAGCGGGATGTGCCGGCCGTAGTGGCCGAGCACCATGGCGAGGGACGCCGCACCGCACTCCACGGCCTCCATCTGGAGAACGGTGGGGGTGCGGACGCTCTTGACCCGGCCCTTGGGAACGCTGCGCCGGGGCGGGGCCGCGCGCCGTCTGTTGCGGGTGTCCGGTGCGGTGGTCACGGCAGGAGCCAATCGACGGGGCGCTGACCGGCCAGCCGGATCGAAGCCGTGGCGAGGGTCATGGAGGTGAGTGCGTACGGTGGTCCGTCTGCGGACGACCACTTCAGGCCGCTCCGGGTGGCGGACGAACGGTCGAGCCGGACCAGGACGGCCACCGGCCTGCCCTTCGCGGTGAACTGCTCGCCCAACTGGTCGTCGCCCAGGTAGGCGGCGATCTGCTGCCGGGTCTGCACGCTCCGGCCCACCGTCCTCACATGTCCGCGCAGCACCCCGTACCGCTGGGTCGGCACCGACTGGACAGTGAGGTCGACGGCCGCGCCGGCGGGAATCGTGGCGGCGCTCCCGGCGGAGACGTACACCGTCGCGTACAGCGGGTCGTCGGCGCGGGCGACCTTCTCCACGGCGGCCACGTTCGCGCCGGTCGAGATGATCGCGCCGATGGTGGCGGCGAGCGCGGTGACACGGCCCGCGGCGACCGTGCGGACGACGGCCGACCGGCCTTGCGCCGTACGGACCTTCAGCACGGGGGCGTTCGCGGGAAGCCGTTCGCCCTCCTTCGCGAGGACCGCGGTGACCTGTCCCGCGACAGGGCTCTGCAGGATGTAACTGCCCTCCGCGTGCGTCAGGACGGCGGGCGCGCCGACCGCGGAGGCGACGGTGCCGGTCACGGCCCAGACGGACGCGGCGGCCATGGCGACGACCGTCACGGACAGGACGAGCCAGCCCTGCGGGCGGGCGAAGCGCACCGGAAGGTCGAGCTCTTCGGGCGACCGCAGCTTGGCGAGGGCCTGTTGGCGGAACTGCACGGGACTTCCCTCACCTGTTCGAGAGGCCTACGGCACCCGAGAGTCCCGGAACCGGTGGGGCGGCTCCGGGACTCGGCGGCGTGAAACGCGATCAGAGACCGGCGACCAGGCCGGTGACCGGGGCGGTGTTCAGGCCGGTCACACCCTCGACGGTGCCGACGGCCGTACCCAGGACGCCGGAGACCGGGGCAACGCTGTCCACCAGGCCGGTGACGGTGCCGACGGCGTTCAGGGCGAGGCCGCCGGAGACGTTGTCGAGGTCGGCGTCGGAGATCTCGGCGGTCTCGACACGGGGGGTGGAGTTCATGATGGAACTTCCCTTCATATGGATATTCACAAGGGGGGAGAGCGGCCCCCTCTGGGGGACAGATGACGGCCGCCACCGCAGGGGTGCGGCTCCCGTTCCCGGGAGCGGTGCCGCGACCTCTGCGGTGCACCGGATCAAAGCACGGGCCCGGGGCGCGCTTCCAATCAACCAGGGCTCTCACCTGCGAACTTGTGCTCCACGGGCGGTGAACCGTGCAGGCGCCCACACGCCTCTGCGGCCACTTCTTCACATGCTGCGCGGCATCGATGCACGCGAACCCTTGCCGCTTGCGCACCGAATGGGACAGTCCCGGCCCAATGGCACGCAGGGGGGCGCACGCCTGTGCAGATCCCCCGTACGAGGTGACTTGGTTGAGCATGGGCTGTGCAGATTCCCTGAACCCGGGATTCCGTTCTTGATCGTCGACGGAGCGTCGTCGCCCGGTCGCACACCGTAGCCCTCGGCCTCCGGCCCCGTTCGGCGCTTCGCGTTTCCCGTTCGCTCCGAATTCCCGGTTCCGTGCGGCGGAATGGCCCGATTGTCCCCGCAATCCATGCCTTTGTGTCGACCAACTCCCGCTATTTGCAATGGCAGTTGAACGCCCCGTGTGACGCACGCGTATCAACAGGCAACCAGGCGCCCCCAGTCAGCTGCCGGACGCGGCATCGACCCCGTCCCCAGGAGGTCAAGAGTTGAGTCACAAACGGATACCCAAGCGCAAGGCCGCCATCGCGGTAGGCAGCGTCGCGGCGCTCGGAGCAGCGGCTCTTCTGCTGCCCCACGCCAACGCGTCGCAGTCGCACGGGGACGACGCCTCTCCCAGAACGTTCAAGGCGACCGATGTCTCGAGCGTCGCCTCCATGCTCGCCACCCAACTGGGCGACGCCTTCGCGGGGTCGTACTACGACCCGGCGAAGAAGCAGCTGGTCATCAACATCGTCGGTAACAACAGCAACGTCGTCAATCAGATCGAGCAGGCAGGCGCCGTGGCGCACCAGGTGCAGAACAGCACCTCGGCGCTGCAGGCCGCCGCCAAGACGCTGAAGGCGGACGCGACGATCCCGGGCACGGCATGGGCCGTCGACCCGAAGACCAACGAGATCCAGGTGACCGCGGACTCCACCGTCACGGGCACCAAGTGGGACACCGTGGAGTCGACCGTCAAGAACCTCGGTTCGGGCGTGGCGACCCTCAAGAAGTCCGCGGGAACCTTCAAGACGTTCGTCGACGGCGGCGACGCCATCTTCGGCGGCAACGCGCGCTGTTCGCTCGGCTTCAACGTCACCGCGGGCGACGGCACCCCCGCCTTCCTCACCGCGGGCCACTGCGGTGTCGCCGCCGCCAAGTGGTCGGACTCGCAGACCGGCGCGTCCATCGCCACCGTCGACCAGGCCACGTTCCCCGGCAACGGTGACTTCGCCCTCGTCAAGTACGACGACCCGGCCACGCAGACGAACAGCGCGGTCAATGTCGGCAACGGGCAGAGCGTCCAGATCAACCAGGCCGTCGAGGCCGCCGTGGGCCAGCAGGTCTTCCGGATGGGCAGCACCACCGGTCTCCACAACGGCAACGTGACCGGTCTGGACGCCACCGTGAACTATCCGGAGGGCACGGTCACCGGCCTCATCCAGACCGATGTGTGCGCCGAGGCGGGCGACAGTGGCGGCTCCCTGTTCACCCAGGACGGCGGCGCGGTCGGCCTGACCTCGGGCGGCAGCGGTGACTGCACCGCCGGCGGCGAGACCTTCTTCCAGCCGGTCACCACCGCGCTGGCGGCGGTCGGCGCGACGCTGGGCGCGGGAGACGCGGGTGCGGGCGCCGGTG
>NZ_JAODTZ010000036.1 GCF_025399795.1 Streptomyces rhizosphaerihabitans
ACACGGCCGCCGAAAGAAGTTCCGCAAACTGATCTCCGGCATGCCCGTCGCCCGGCTCCGCGCCCGGCTGGTGTCGATGGCCACCGAACTCGGCATCCCGCTGGTCGCGGTCGACCCCGCCTACACCTCCCGCTGGGGCGCCCAGCACTGGCAAAAACCCCTCACCAGCACCACCAGGAAAACCACCCGCCACGACGCAGCCGCCGTGGCCATCGGAAGGCGCGCCCTGGGGCATCCGATCCGGCGACGGACGGCACCGCCCCCGCACGACCGGAGTGATCGTGCGGGGCATCGGACCGTCCAGGCCGGACCTGGTTCCCCGGGGTGTGAGGAACCCCGCCCCCGCATTCCCGGACCACGGACACGATCCGTGCCGCCCGGACACGGAGCGAACGCGGGCAACCAGAACACCCAACACCGTCCGGGGCGTTCGACTGAGCATGGGTTCTGGCAACAGGACCCACTCCCGCTCAGTCTTTAGGAACGGTGCGCTCAGGTGCCATGGTCTCAGTGTCACACCGCGCCGACCTGCCGGGCGGCGCGATGGGGGCCCTGTCATTGTCCCCGAAGAGCCCGGCCTGCCGCCGGGACGGAATCCGCGGGAGGGTGGATCCATGACCCCCGCGGAGCCCGGGGGCCCGGTGGCGGTGCGGGCCGCAGACCGGCCGGCTCCCCCCGGCCCGCCCGAACAGCGAGGAAAGATCTCCATGCAGACCGTCACTCTCAACAACGGCGTCCAGATGCCCATCCTCGGCTTCGGCGTCTACCAGATTCCGCCGGAGCAGACCGAGCAGGCCGTCACCGAGGCCCTCGCGGCGGGATACCGGCTGCTCGACACCGCCGCCGCCTACGGCAACGAGGAAGCCGTCGGCCGTGCCGTCAAGAAGAGCGGCATCCCGCGCGAGGAACTGTTCGTCACCACCAAACTGTGGGTCCAGGACGCACCGGCCGAGGAGAACGCCCAGCGCGCCTTCGACGCCTCGACGCGCAAGCTCGGCCTGGACTACCTCGACCTGTACCTGATGCACCAGCCGTACGGCGACGTCTACGGCCAGTGGCGCGCCATGGAGGCCCTCAACCGCGAAGGCCGTGCCAAGGCGATCGGCGTCGCCAACTTCTACCCCGACCGTCTCGTCGACCTCGTCCTGAACAACGAGATCACGCCCGCGGTCAACCAGATCGAGACCCACCCCTTCTTCCAGCGCACCGCCGACCAGGACCTCATGCGCGAGCACGGTGTCCAGATCCAGTCGTGGGGCGGATTCGCCGAAGGCAAGAACGACCTGTTCACCAACGCGCTGCTGAGCGGGATCGGTGCCGAGCACGGCAAGTCCGTCGCGCAGGTCGTGCTCCGGTGGCTGACCCAGCGCGGTGTCGTCGCGATCCCCAAGTCGGTCCGCGCCGAGCGCATGGCGGAGAACATCGACATCTTCGGCTTCGAGCTCGACGACGACCAGATGGCCGCCATCTCCACCCTCGACACCGGCACGACGCTGTTCTTCGACCATCACGACCCGAAGATGGTCACCTGGCTCGCACCGCGACGCCTGGACGCCTGAACCAGCCGAATCACCCTGAGCAGTCCGAAGGAGGGCCGGTCATGACCACATTCCCCACCGCGCGAGCCGTCCGGACAACCCCGGAGGGCCTTCTGTGGGAGCCCAGCGAACGCTGGGTGCGCGGCCGCAAGGGCGAGGTCACCGTCGTGGACAGCAGGCACCCCGTCCTCGTCTGGGAGCCCGCGGTACCGGTTCCGCTGTACGCCTTCCCTCGCGAGGAGGTCCGCGAGGACCTGCTCCGCCCCGCGAAGAATCCCCCGACGGGCACGCACACCGGATCGCGGATCTTCTACGACCTCGAGCTCGACGGCGAGCTGATGGAGAACGCGGCCTGGACGTTCCCCGCCGCCGACCTGGCCGGCCACATCGCCTTCGAGTGGTTCCGGCGGGTGGGACGAGGTCTGGACCACTGGTACGAGGAGGAGGAAGAGATCTTCATCCACCCGCGGGACCCGCACAAACGGGTGGACGCGATGCCGAGCAGCCGCCACGTTCGGATCGAGGTCGACGGCACCCTCGTCGCCGACACCCACCGCCCGGTCCTGCTCTTCGAAACCGGCCTGCCGACGCGTTTCTACATCCCACGCGAGGACGTCCGCCTGGAACTGTTCGACCGCACCGACCACCACACCGGTTGCCCCTACAAGGGCACAGCCGAGTACTGGTCGTGGCGGGGTGGCGCCGCCGTCCCGGCGAACATCCTCTGGAGCTACGCGGAACCGCTGCCCGCGGTGGGCACGATCAAGAATCTCCTGGCCTTCTACAACGAGGCGGTCGACATCACCGTGGACGGCGAAGACCTGGAACGCCCCGTCACCCCGTTCACCGAAGCGCTCTCGGAACAGACGCCGAAGTGACGGTACCGACGACGCAGCCGGTGACGGGGAGCCTGCCTTGCACGACCCCGCGCCGGAGACCGGACAGTGCGCCATAATCCGGGCGTGCCCCTCACCGCGCGACAGCTCGCTCTGGCCACCCTGGACCGTCAACTCCTCCTGGAGCGGCGGCGTATCGACGTGGCGGAGGCGGTCCGTCAGGTCTGCGCACTGCAGGCACAGGCTCCGGCATCGCCGTACCTGGCTCTGTGGAACCGAGTTCAGGACTTCGTGCCCGAGGACCTCGACACGGCGTTCGCGGATCACCGGATCGTGAAAGCGACCCTCATGCGCGTCACACTGCACGCCGTCCACGCCGAGGACTACGTGTCCTACTACGCAGCCATGGCGAGCACACTGCGGGCGTCGCGGCTGTACGACCGCCGCTTCACCTCGACAGAGCTGACCGACGCCGACGCCGACGAGCTGCTCCCACAGCTTGCCGGGTTCCTGGCGCGACCCCACACCGGCGCCGAGGTGGAGGAAGAGGTCGCCGGGCAGCTCGGCGAGCACGCGCACCGCCTGTGGTGGGCGCTGCGGACATACGCCCCACTCCACCATGTGCCGACCGGCGGCCCCTGGTCGTTCACACAGCCGAACACCTACGCCGCTTCCCCCACGACCCCGGGGTCCGCGCCCCAGGACGCGGCAGCCGGGGCGCAGCGGCTGCTGCTCGCCTACCTGCGGGCTTTCGGACCCGCGTCGGCCCAGGACTTCGCCCGATTCACCCTGCTGGGGCGCCCGGTGATCGCCCAGGCACTGCACGACCTCGGAGACCAAGTGGTACGGGTGACCGGCCCGGACCGCGCCGTCCTGTTCGACCTGGCAGGCGCCACCGTGCCCGTCGAGGACACCCACGCGCCGCCGAGACTCCTGCCGATGTGGGACAGCACGCTGCTGGCCCACACCCTCCCCGGGCGGGTCATGCCCCAGGAATACCGGCCGCTGGTCGTCCGGCGCAACGGCGACATCCTGCCCACCCTGCTTGTCGACGGTCAGGTCGCCGGAGTGTGGCGCGCCGCCGACGGCGGACTGGAACTGACCACCTTCCGCAAACTCGGCAAGGCCGCGTGGCACGGTCTGACCGACGAGGCAGAGCAGCTGTCGGCGCTTCTCGCCGACCGGGATCCAGCCGTGTACCGGCGCTACCGGCATTGGTGGGACAAAGGGATTCCCGCTGCCGAGACCAGGATGGTCAAGGACTGACCGCGCTGCCGCACCGCGAAATCGGCCCGGTGCCGAGACGCCGACTGCGGTACGGACGGCGATGGCCAGCCGCAGGTGCCCCGGCACGGGCAGCGAAGGCTCAGCCCTTCAGATGACCCAGCACGGACCGCACCGCGCGTTCCACGGAGCGGCGCGCCTGCTCGGTGTGGTCGGTCGTCTCGAAACCGTGGTGGCCGAGTGGTACGTCGACCACCTCGACGTCGGCGTCGCACTCCTTGGCGGCAGCCAGGAACTCCTCGACCGTCACCGCGATCTCCGCGCGCTCCAGTTCCACCCGGGTCAACACGACGGGCAGCCGGCCCGCGGCCCGTACCGCGACCGCCGGGAGGAACCGGGACTCTACAAGCACCCATTGCGGCAGCGGTGCGAGGACCGGATAGGTCACCGCCACACACCGCAACCACGGCGGCGGCGCCGCGAGCCAGTCCGCCGACAACAGCCCGCCGGCGGAGAAGAACCACAGGGCCACGCGGTCTGCGTCGACGCGCGGATCAGCCCGTACGAGCTCGACCGCTTCGGCGATGTCCTCGGCGGCCCGTCCGTAGTCGGCGAGCTCGTGCAGCCGATGGTCCAGGGTGACGCCGACTGCTCCCATACCCGCCACGTAGCGGGCGTAGCCGAGGAACCCCGGCCAGTCGCGTGGAGTCGGCCGCACGTCGGGGTGGACCGGGCCGCCGTGGACGAACACCACCACCGGCCACGGACCTTCGGCTGCAGCGGGGCCGTCGGAGACACCGGCGGGGAGGCCACCGGGGAGGTGGAGATCGACCCGTCCGATCCGCTCGCGGTGCCGCTCCGGTACGTCCATCAGGAACGGGCGAAGATGCGCCGGCTGTTCGCGCACTGTGCCGGTCACCCGGTGGCCTCCTCCCGCGGCGGCCCGCAGCAGTACCTCGGCCACTTCGTCGGCGCGGGAGAGCATCGGCCAGTGCCCGGTGCCGAGTTCGAAGAAGCTCACCCGAGGCTCGGTGAGGACCTGGAAACGAGGGTCCCCCAATCCCACCAAGCCCTCGACCATGGCGATGCTCGAACCGTTGCCCGTACACAGGACGCCGGTCGTCGGCAGCGCGGAGGCCGCTCCCGACAGACGGAGCGGCTGGGTGAGCGTGCCCACCGGCTGCGGGACGGCGTTCTGCGCCAGCCGGGCCAGGACGGCCGACGGGAGATCGGCGACGCTGCCCCAGCGCCGCCACCCCTCAAGAGGCGGCGGAGGGATCAGCCATTCCTTCCCGGCCGCACCGGCCCCGCGCGACAGCCGGTCGCGGACCGCCTCGTCGGGTACCAGAGTCAGGGCCTGGTCGCCGTGCTGGGGCATGCCCGCGTCCAGGTGGACGATCCGGGCGATCCGCTCCGGACGCCGGTCGGCCGCGCCGAGTACCGGGTAGATGCCGTAGCAGTGACCGACCATCACCACCTCCGCCGCGTCCACCTCGTCGATCAGCCGCAGCAGATCGTGAACGTGCGTCTCCAGGTCCGTGTCGGGTCCCGCGGGCCGGCCGCGGTCGTCCATGCCGGTGAGCGTCACCGGATACGCCTTTGCCCCCGACTCCCGTAGCCGGGCGGCCACTTCCTGCCATACCCAGCCGCCGGTGTGGGCGCCCGCCACCAGAATGAATGCCGTCATCGCCGTCTCCTCGCACACTGTGGTCCGCGGGTCCGGCCGTACCGGCGCTCCGCGCTCGCCGGTACGGTAGGAACTCCCCCTGAGGGAGGTTCAAGTCCGTGTCCCCCGACAGCATGTGGAGCATCGGAGAGCTCGCAGAGCGCGCGGGCGTCACCGTCAAGACGGTCCGCTTCTACTCGGACCGGGGTCTGTTGCCCGAAGGCGCCCGCAGTACCGGCGGCCACCGCCGGTACGGGCCTGAGGCGCTCGACCGGCTCCACCTGATCCGCTCCCTGCGCACCCTTGATCTGCCGGTTCCCGATGTGGGACGGATCCTCGACCAGGAGGACACGCTGGAGGACGTCGTCGCGGGGCAGCTGCGGCAGATCGGCTCGCGGCTGACCGCCCTGCGCTGGCAGGAGGCGGCCCTCCAACTGCTCCAGGACTGCGCCCCCGAGGAACGCGCCGCGCGACTGCGGCTGATCGGTGCCGTGTCCGTCCCGCCCAGCACGGCACCACTGGCGCGCTTCTGGCGGCGCTGGCTGCCGCCACGGCTCCCGGCCCGCCTTGTCTCCGCCATCGTCGAACACTCCGTTCCGCCGCTCCCCGAAGGCCCGACGCCGGCCCAGGTGCTGGCCTTCACCCGGCTGCACGCCTTCGTCTCCGCCCCCTGCTCCGGCACGGGCAACGGCCAGCCCGCAGCACACCGGCCCGACGGGGGCCGTCCCGCTGTTCTCTACGACGGTCTCGTCGAGGCGTACGCGCTGGCGTCGCCGCAGCTGCGGTCGGAGCGGCCGCCGCACGCCGGCGAGGCACTCGACTGCTTCGTCTCCGCCTACGCCCGCTCACGCGGCGCGCGGGACACGCCGGCCTTTCGCCGCCGGCTCAGCGGGGTGCTGGCCGCGGACCCCCGTATCGACCACTACTGGAAACTCGCCGCCGAGCTCACCGACTCGTCGGAACCGACCCCCGGCGCCACCCACGACTGGCTCTGCGCCGCGCTGGACAGCGAGATGGCCCGCCCGGCGCACTGAACCGGGCGGGCCTCCCGGTGGCCTTCCCGGTGCCGGGCAGGCCACCGTCCGGTGTCAGCGTCGCTCAGAACGCCCACCGCGTATGGGTGTAGACCCCCTCGTCGCGACCGAAGCCGTACGCCGTGGCCGGGGCCACCGCAAACACCACCACGTCCCCTTTTCGGAACGCGTCCCCGATCCCGTGGAAGGTGCCCTCCGGCGAGGTGATGTGCGCCCCGTATTTCGCCTCGTACGCCGCGATCACCTTTTCCAGCACCGTCGGGTCGGCAACGGGCTCCGCCTTGCCCTCGATCACGAGGTCGAGCCCTTCGGTGAGCGAGTTCCCCCCGGTGGTCAGCGCGCAGTGGGCGTCATGAGCGAGGTTCTTCGCCTTCTGCTCACCAGCGCCGGTGGAGAAGTACAGCACCCCGTCGTGCCAGGCGGCGATCACGGGAGTGACGTGCAGCCGATCGTCCGGCCGCACCGTCGACAGCCAGAAGATCTCGGCGGCCTCCAGTAGCCGCTGGGCCTCGGTCCACTCGGTGGCGGTGACGTCCGCGGCACCCGGGCGGGGATTCAGTGCGGAGCTGTAGCGGGCATCGAGCTCGGCGGTGGGTTCCTTCGCGGAATCCTGTGTCGGCATGGCGGATCTCCCTTCCTCTTCCTGATAACGACCGGTCGCCCGCCCCGAAATCATCGCCGCGCCTGTTTGTTCTTCTCCAAGCTCAACTCCGAACGCGCCGGGTTCGCCCACGCCGCCGACACCACCTCGGTACTGGCCGGTCACCCCCGCATCCTGATGCGGCTCGACCTGCGCCGACGGTCCGGGCAGGCTCCGGAATGTGTGTCCGGGACGCGTCCGGGGCGAGGCGGGTCGGCGCGCTCAGCCCCGCACAGCGGCTTCGGGAGGGGGCCACGGCCAGATCAGGAAGCGACCATGGCGTTCAGCCCGTAGTCCAGCTCCGAGCCGTCGACCAGGACCGCCTCGACCGTGCGCGTACGGGGGTCGATGTCGGCCACGATCCCCTCCCCGGCGTAACGCGGGTAGCCCGTTTCGCCTGTCTCTCCGGTCGCTTCGACGACGGCCGATCGCACAGCCGAGTCCTGCGCGGAGGCAGCGTCCTTGTTCTCGACGTATTCGGGGACCAGCAGAACCGTGAAACGCTGCGACTCGGTAGTCATGCTCCGGTATCTAAGTACCTCTTCCGGCGTCTGTTGCGCAGGCGCACGGTAGGTCTCCGCACACCGGGTCCGTCGGGTGCCGGGCCGAGGAGCGTCCTGGAGGATCGCCGACGGCTCGCAAGGGGCGCCGAAGGGCTCGAGTCCGGAGCCGCCCCGGCTCTGTCGGCGTTCCTCGAAGCCGGCTCCGGTCGCGGTTGCGTGAAGGACGCCATGGCTGACACCTGGCGGATCGGACGCCGTTCGTGCGCCGCTCGGTCGGATCAGCCGGGTGTCTGCAGATCTGCGCGTCCCAGCATGTCGGCGAGGGGAATGCCGGTTCGGGCCGCTGCGATCCGACGTGCCCGCAACTGGGCTCGGGTACGGGGTCGGAACCCGGGTTCCTTGCCGCAGCCGCACGGCTCACGGCCTTCGTAACGCAGCCCGGCGTTGAGCACTGCGGCCACGACGGTCCAGGCCTTGGTGTCTCGGCGCCTCGGTGCCGCGAAATCGTGGCCGGCACAGGCCATGCGCTCTGCGCATCGAGGGCACCGGTGGTCGCCGGGCCCGGGATGCCGTTTGAACGCGATGCGGCAGGACACACACGCGTAGTGCAGCTTGTAGGGCTTCTCGGCGTAATAGCACACGAGCTGAACGTACCTGGCAGCGTGACGGCCGGCGAGACGGTTTCCGTGAGGCCCGCGATGACGGAGTCGAGGGGATACCGGACTCGGTACCAACGCCTGTGAGCTGGGCACCCCGCCGGGGATCCACGCTGCCCTCGACGAACTGCCGACCTCCGCCCCCGGCCGCCGCCCCAACGGCCGGTGGCGTCAGGGCGGCTCGTCGGTGGTTGTCGAGGGGCGCCGCGCAGGGGCCGCACGGGGGCGGTGCCGACGGCCTGCAGGATCGAGTGGGACGCCCGCCTCGCGCATGCTGCCGGGCACGCGGGTCGGCCGAGCGGGCGACGGCAGTGGGACGCGGCGCGTCATGGGGGGAAGGCATCGGTCATGCCGCCGACCTGGTCGCCGCCCGAACCCACGACGGCGTCTCCGCCTCCGGGCGGGCGCCCGTCGTATCAGCGGTGAGGCTCTGCACCTGAGCGGCGGCAACCGTTTCCGCAGACGGTCGGCGACGCGCCGACCGTCGAGAACAGATGGGTGAACAGTGAAGCGCAGGACAACGGAATCACGAACGCGCGAGACGTCGAGCGGTGATGGCCGCAGAGGGAGCTGGGCCCGGCTGCTCATGGCCACCGCAGGGGTCCTCGTGCTCTGTGCACTCCCTGCCGGACCGGCCGGTGCGACACAGGAAGACGGTTCCTCACCGGCCAGACCACCCCTGTTCGTGTCCGACTACGGCAACGACCGCGTGGTGAGACTGCCGGCGAACGGGGACGGTCAGACGACGGTCCCTCTCAACGGCGTGGTGCGTCCGACCGGACTGGCGTGGGACGCAGCCCGCGAGCTCTACGTCTCCGACACGGGTAACAACAGAGTGGTGAGGCTGGGGGCGAAGGGCGGGGAACAGTCCACCGTCCCCACCGTCGGCCTGTCACGCCCGCTGGGCCTCGCCGTCGACGCCCACGACAGCCTGTACATCGCCGACAGCTTCAACGACCGGGTGGTGAAGGTCCCCTCCGACGGCAGCGGCCAGACCACCGTCCCCACCACGGGACTGCTCCACCCCTGGGGCCTGGCCCTGGGCACCGGTGGGGACCTCTACATCTCCGACTTCGTCAACAACCGGGTGGTGAAGGTCCCAGCGGACGGCAGCGGTCAGACCACGGTCCCCACCGTCGGCCTGTCCCAACCGACCGGACTGGCACTGAACGCCGCAGGAGACCTCTACATCTCGGACAGCGGCAACAACCGCGTGGTGAAGGTGTCCGCGGGCAGCGGTACGCAGAGCACGGTGCCCACCACCGGTCTCAGCGGTCCGCTCGGCATCGCCCTGGACGGCCGCGGCTGCCTCTACGTGGCCGATGGACTCAACAATCGGGTGGTACGAGTACGGGAGGCCGGCGGTGGACAGGACACGCTTCCCGCTTCGGGCCTCAACGCCCCGACCGGTGTCGCGTTCCCGCCGATCGAGAAACGACCCACGGGGCACTGACCCCGGTCAGGGCTTTTCAGCCAGCTGTTGACCGGGGTGATTGCCGAACCTGAGAAGCCGTTGCTCAGGTCCGCCCGATGCTCGGTGACGACTACCCCGCCACTACGGTACGAACATGCTCGACACATTCGAGGAAGTCACCCGCTCCGGTGCCCGGATCACCGCCACCGTCGACGCGCTGACCGACCTGGAGATGCGTGCACCCACGACGCTGGCCGGCTGGACCCGCGGCCACGTCATCACCCACCTGGCTCACAGCGTCGGCGCCTACCAGCGGCTGCTCGCCGGGGCCCGCACCGGCATCGAACCCGCCCCGAGGACGGACGCCAAGGCGCTCGCCCGTGCCGTCCGGGAAGGCGCCGACCGCCCCGCGGCCGAACTCGCCACCGATCTGCGCAGCCGTTTTGCGTACCTGGCCGAAGACGTCACATCAATGCCAGTGGAACGTTGGGACACCCTGGTCACGGCACTGGCCGGCTGGCGGCACCCGGCCTGGTACACCCTCCACCGCTGTTGGCGCGAGTTCGAAACACACCACGTCGACCTGAACGTCGGCTACCGCACGACCGACTGGCCCAGCACGTACGTGACCTGGGCCCTCGACGACACCATCACGGCGCTCACCGCACGCGACTTCCCCCTCGCCCGGGTCGAAGCCCTCGACCTCGGCCGAACCTGGACCGTGTCCCCGACCGGCCCCGATATCACCGGCTCGGGCCACGCCCTCCTAGGCTGGCTCAGCGGCCGCGTGCTCGACCCCCCGCTCACGTCCGACCAGCCACTGCCGGTCCCGCCCGACTGGCCCCTACCACCAGCCCCCGGCTGGCGCTGATCGCGAAGACCTCCCTACGGGCCGCCGAGTTGTTCGGCAGCCCCTGCCGGCGTGCAGGGGCGGATCAGGGCTGGGCAGCACTCGTGGCCGGAGATTTCGGTCTGCCAGGTGCAGTTATCGACGGAGCTGCGGCCGTGTGGGGTGCTCGTCAGCAGGTGTGGGGGCAAGCGGCTGCTGAACATCATCATTGGAGCCGTCAAATGCGGCGCGAAGCGCACGAGGGCTTCGTCACGGGTGTCACCGAGGTGATCGATTCCTTTGGGGTCTTCGCGCGTGCTCTCTCGAACGGTGGTCGTGAGGCGGCGCGTGCCGAGACGGTGCGCAAGCTGGATGATCTTCTCTCGCTGGGGAACAGCCCATCCAGCACCGCCCATTGCGCGTCCGTCGGATCTCCACGTGCCACCCGGTGATCATTACAGACCGTGATCTACTTCTGGTCACGATGCCGGTCAACGAGAAGTCGAGGCCATGACCGATCACTGCTGCGAGGCGATGACCAGCCGCGTGAACGTGTGCTGCGACCAGCACGATGACCCCTTCGCCTGCCCGGACGCACTGGTCGACTTCAGCGCCAAGTTCCAGGAGTACGGGCTGATCATCCATGACGGCGGCACGTCGAGCATCACGATCGACTTCTGCCCCTGGTGCGGACGACGCCTCCCCGAGTCGCAGCGGGACCGATGGTTCGACGAGCTGGAGCGCCGCGGGATCGATCCCTGGGAGGACGAGGTGCCTGCCGAATTCCAGGACGACCGCTGGCTCGGCTCTCTGTACCAGGAGTAACGAACCAGCAGCCTCGGGCCACTTCCGTTGCACGGCCTAATACGCAGAGAAGCAGTTCCTGGAACCGGGGGCGGTGACGGTGAAGTCACACGCGACCGTATCGGCGTCCTCCGGCGTCGGGTGCTGCTGCAGGATCGCCGCTGTCGCACGCGTCCCGGCATCGAAGCATGTCGGGTTCTGCTTCACCTGTACTGACCTGGTCCGGGGTCTCCGGGGCCCAGCCGGTGGGGAGAATCAAATCGGCCCCCGTTTGACATGCTTCGAACGGATGGCAGGGTTGTATCTGGGGCCAATGTTGGGAGGCTCGGCATGGCATTCGGTTGGGCACGATCTTCCGCAGCTCGGCAACTTCCGCTCAGGCTCACGAGCGGCGCGTTCTTCCTGAACTCGGGGCTCTCGAAACTCGGTGCGGACGAGGCCACCGCCGAGAGGCTGCAGCAGTTCGCCGCCACGACCTACCCGTTCCTGGGCAGGCACGACTCCCACAAGTTCGTACGGCTGCTCTCCGCCGGGGAGCTCGCCATTGCCACGACACTGCTCCTGCCGGTCGTCCCTGCCGCTGTCGCCGGGGTTGCGCTCACCGCATTCTCCGTTGGCACCCTCGGGCTCTACCTGCGTACGCCGGGGATGCGACAGGAAGGCAGCCTGCGCCCGACCGAGCAGGGAACCGTGCTGGCCAAGGACGTCTGGATGCTGGGCATCGGCGTCTCCCTCATCGCCGAGGGCGTGTACGAACACCGCTGACGCACCACGAGCGCGTCAGCCCCACGGCTGCCGTACGCGCTCCGTGACCGTTATTGGATCCGTCCTGGTTGATGGGGTAAGTCAGGGGCGCATGTGGCCATGACCAAGTGGTTCTTCGAGCCTGGTCATACTGCGGCGGAGTTCCGCGCCAGGCACATGATGGTTACCTACGTGCGGGGGCAGCTCAAGAACGTGCACGGCTTGCTGGAGGTCGATGCCGACGAGCCGGAGAAGGCGCGCGTTGAGGCTACGGTTGACGCGACCCAGGTGTACACCGGTCAGCCCCAGCGCGACGCCCATCTCCGCAGTGCTGATTTCTTCGATGTCGAACACCACCCGACCTGGACGTTCGTCGGGTCGCGTGTTCATCAGGTGAGCGGAACCGAGTTCGAGGTGACCGGAGATCTCACGGTACGCGGCATGACGCGGCCCGTAACCTTCGACGTCACTTACTTGGGACAGTGGGATACCCCTTGGTGGGAGGAAGGGCGGGACCTCGGGCCCAGGCGCCGCGCCGGATTCACCGCCACGACACGTATCAACCGACATGACTTCGGGGTGAGTTGGAACGATGTGATCGACCGCAGCGGAGTGGTTGTCAGCCCCATGGTCGATGTCACGGTCGACGTCGAGGCGGTCCTCGAGCCCATCGAAACGGCCGCCTGAGCACGACCGGCTCGGGTTGCGAGCCGACAGCTTGATAGCGGGCGGCTGTCGCTGAAGCCGGTACCAGGTCTTGGACGACGGTGCGTGAAGAGGCCTGGCTTGTTGTGCAAGCGGACGGGTTCTCTGTGGCGACTGGTCGCCGAGGTGGGCAGCCCGCGTGCCGACGGATTCGGCAGTGAGAGGAGCGCTGAGCAGTGTCTACCGCGTCTACTGAGACCGTTGGGAGCCGGCGGGTCGCGGTCGTAACCGGCGGCGCTGGTGCGATCGGCGGTGCGATCGCCGCGCGGCTTGCGGTCAATCACACCGTGGTCGTGCTCGACCGCACCGGCGATGTCCCGGTCGATCTGGGTGATCCGGCCGATGTGCGCCGGGCCGCGCAACTGGTGCTGGACCGCTACGGCAGGTGCGATGTCCTGGTCCACTCGGCTGCAATGGTCGCCTTCGGACCGTTCGAGGACTTCGAACTCGACCTGTGGCGTCAGGTCCAGGCAGTGAACGTCGAGTCGGCGCTGCTGCTCACCCAGGCCTTCGCGCCGGGGATGCGTGAGCGGGGCTTCGGCAGGGTGGTCTTCATCGTGTCCAACACGTTCTGGCGTCCCCCGGGCGCGCACATGCTCGCGTACGTGGCGTCCAAAGGGGCGTTGATCGGCATGACCCACGCCCTCGCCGTCGGGCTCGGCGGCCACGGGATCGCGGTCACGGCTGTGGCCCCGGGGCTGACTCGCACTTCGGCTACCGGCGTCGTGCCGACGGCGGAGTTCGAGGAGGTCGCGGCGCTCCAGGCGCTGCCCCGGCCGCTCACCCCCGACGACACCGCAGCCGTGGTGGCGATGCTCGTCGGCGAGGACGCCGCCGCGCTGACGTAGGCTTCCAGCGGGCCAGGTGCGGGCGGACACGGCACACGACGGGTCATCACGAGCCCCCTGGCGGCGAGGCGACGGTCCTCTGCTACCGGCCTACTGCAGCTGTGACCCGCCGTCAACAAACCACCGCTAGTGTGATGCGCCAGAAATTCTGAGGGTTAGTTCTCCTCTGTTTTCTGGGTCGGTGACGGCGGCGACTTCGCGGCCCCCGAGGGCCCGGCGACCGCCGAACTCTCCGCGCTCAGCCGTGAGTTGGCGGCCACCAGTCGCAAGCTGGCCGAGTCCCGCGACCGCGAACGCGCCCTGGAGACCTCGCGCCGTGAGCTCGTCGCCTGGATCTCGCACGACCTGCGCACCCCGCTCGCCGGGCTGCGCGCGATGTCCGAGGCCCTGGAGGACGGCGTGGCGGCGGACCCGAACCGCTACCTGCGCCAGATCCGTAGATAGTCGCGGTAAGCATCAACGAGGGTCGGGCTCGCTGTGGCGCGCGTAGCGCTTTGCCGTATTGAGTGCGCACGCCGAGGCGGCGTGCGCACTCAACTATGCTCACGCCCCGGCCGGCAGATCGTGGACCTGCTGCCACCGCTCCTTGTCTCCGAGCAGAGCGTCGGGACGCCTGCGGGGATGCCGGCGACCAGGGTGAGGGTCTGGGCGATGCCGACGCCGTTGACGTTGGCCGCGGTCGTGATGACTCCCAGTGGCGTGCCGCGTCCCTCGCAGATCAGGTGGTGTTTGCCGCCCGTCACGCGCCGGCCGACCGGCGACCCGAGGCAGTCAGCGGATCGTCCGGGCTTGACAATTCCACGCCGGCTGAGGCAAGGCACACCGTTTTTCCTTGGGTAAACAGAGCGTTGCTTCCGCGCGGCGAGCTGACTGGTGGAGAGTGACCGGCGTTCCGTTGCGGCGGCAGTCAAGGCAGCTGTGGCCGGTGGCGAGGCTCAAGGGGGTCAGCGGGCGAAATCTGATATTTCTACCCATCAGGGCAATCCAGCCTCCCTGTCGGCTTCGAATGCCTCATAGAACGTCCGCGTGAGACTCGGACCAGGTGCGCTCCACGCAGAACCTGTCCACGGACGACTTACGGTCCGTGCCCAACGCTCCACGCGTCGTTCGTTCGCCTGGTCCGGTCCCGGGCCCTGCGGGCGACAGTGCCTCGAACCCGGAATACACCGAGGTTGCTGAGGCCGAATTCTCCCAGGGAGTTCCCATGACGGGAAAGCAGGTCGCCACCTTGTCCCAGAGCCCTCGGAATGTCGTGGCCGGCCGCCCGGTCGCAGATGCTCTGTCGCAGGTGCTCGCCGACGTGATGCACCTCGACCAGGTGGCAGCCGACAGTCACTTCTTCAACGACCTGGGTGCCGACTCCTTGATAATGGCTCGCTTTTGCGCCCGAGTCAGGAAGCATCCGGACCTCGGGCGGGTGTCGATGAGAGACGTCTACACACACCCCTCCATCGGGGCCCTGGCGCTCGCGATGGAGGCGTCCGTACCCGCCTATCTCCCAGAGCCGTCGATCCCCTGTCCGTCCACCCGCTCACTGGCGTCTCCCACAGGGAAGGCCAGGTATGTGGTGTGCGGGGCGCTACAACTCCTTGCCTTTGTCGGCTATTCGGGCCTCATCGCGTTCGTCAGCGTCCAAGGCTACGGGTGGATCTCCGCAGGGGCTGGTCTGTTCGATGTGTACCTTCGCTCTGTCCTCTTCGGTGCCGCAGTCTTCCTGGGGCTGTCCGGCCTGCCGGTCGCGGTGAAGTGGGTCCTGATCAGACGCTGGAAGCCCCAGCAGATACGTATCTGGAGCCTGGCGTACTTCCGTTTCTGGATCGTCAAAACGCTCGTCCGTTCGGATCCCCTCGTCCTGTTCGTCGGGTCTCCGCTCTACACGCTCTATCTCAAGGCGCTGGGCGCGAGAATCGGATCGGGCGTCGCGATCTTCTCCCGCAACATGCCTCTCTGTACCGACCTGCTCACCATCGGGGACTCCGCGGTCATTCGCAAGGACTCCTTCTTCGGCTGCTACCGCGCCCAGGGCGGCCTGATCCAGACCGGCACCGTGACTCTCGGGAAGGACACGGTCGTCGCCGAATCATCGGTGCTCGACATCGAGACATCGCTGGGCGACGGCGCCCGGCTGGCCCATGCGTCGGCCCTGCACAGCGGTCAGGCGGTGCCCGCCGGCGAGCACTGGCACGGATCACCCGCGCAGCGCGCCGGGGTGGAGTACGAGGTGGTGGGACCGGTTGCCTGCGGCGCCCTGCGCAGGTCGGCCCACGGCACCACCCAGTTGCTGAGCGCGCTGCTGCTGTATCTGCCGCTGGCTGTCGGCGGGATCGGCATCCTGCTTGCCGAAGCGCCCCAGCTCTCCGCGGTGCTGCAACCAGGGCCTACGGTCCTCACGACGTGGGCGTTCTACCGCGATGCCCTGGCGGTCTCGTTCGTACTGCTCTTCGTGATCACGCCGCTTGGATTCCTCCTGCTCGCGACCCTCCCCCGTTTGCTCAGTCGAACCATCACACCGGACAGGATCTATCCGCTCTACGGCTTCCACTACGGAGTGCACCGCGCGATCGCACTCCTGACAAACCGACGGTTCCTGACGCGGCTGTTCGGGGACAGCTCCGGCATCGTGCCCTATCTCTGGCTGCTCGGCTACGACCTCTCGCGGGTGGAGCAGACAGGGTCGAATTTCGGGACCGAGGTGAAGCACGAGACGCCGTACCTGAGTTCGGTGGGGACGGGAACGATGGTCGCCGACGGGCTGTCCATCAACAACGCCGAGTTCTCCAGCACGTCCTTTCGTGTGTCCCGGGCCACCATCGGGGCGCGCAATTTCCTGGGAAACAGGATCGCCTACCCCTCGCGGGGCAGGACCGGGGACAACTGTCTGCTGGCGACCAAGGTCATGGTCCCGGTCGACGGGAGGATCCGGGAGGACGTCGGCCTCCTGGGCTCGCCCAGCTTCGAGATCCCCCGCTCGGTCCGGCGCGACGGCAGCTTCGACCTGATGAACCGCGGTGAGGCGCTGCGCAGCGGCCTCGCCGCCAAGAATCGGCACAATGCCGCATCCATGGTGCTGTACCTGCTGGCGCGATGGTTCTACGCCTTCGTAGTCACGATGGTCGTATCGGGATCTGCTGAGCTCTACACCTCGATCGGCGCCGAGGCGGTCGCCCTGGGCAATGTCCTCGTCGTGGTCGTCAGCGCCGTGTACTTCGTCCTCGTGGAACGCGCGATCACAGCCTTCCACCCGCCGGGCCCGCTGTTCTGCTCGATCTACGACCGCCGCTTCTGGCGGCGTGAGCGTTACTGGAAGGTTCCGTCGGAGACCTACCTCCAGGTCTTCAACGGGACTCCCTTCAAGAGTGTGATCTGGCGCCTGCTGGGCGTCCGGATCGGCCGCAGGGTTTTCGACGACGGCTGCTATCTGACCGAACGCACGATGGTCACCATCGGGGACGAAGCCACCCTCAATGTGGGCAGTGTCGTCCAGTGCCACTCGCAGGAGGACGGCACCTTCAAGTCCGACCGTTCCACGCTCGGTTCCCGCTGCACACTCGGGGTCGGTGCGTTTGTGCATTACGGCGTGACGATCGGCGACGGAGCCGTGCTCGCACCGGACTCCTTCCTGATGAAGGGCGAAACCGTCCCGCAGGACGCCTCGTGGGGCGGGAATCCGGCCCGCCAGATCCGACCGGGCAGCGCTCCGGAAGAGGAGGCGACACGATGAACACGTCCGCACGGACCAGCGCGGAGTACTGGCGCGATGTGCTCCTCGCGGGTGGTTCCACCTCGGTGCCTCGGTGGACACGGACCCCGATGCCCGGCACTGCGGTGTCCGAGGCGGCCATCCCGGAACCTCTCGTCGCGGAGTTGGACCGTCTGGCAACGTCGACGGGCGTTTCCTCCACCTCCTTGATGCTGGCGGCCCACGCCAAGGTGCTCGCCGCCCTGTCCGGTGAATCCGCCGTCACAACGGGCTATGTCCCTGTCGCGCATACGTCTCCGCAGCTCTGCCGCCTGACGACCGGTACAGCATCGTGGCGGAGCCTGCTCCTGCACGCGCATGCCACCGAGGCGGAACTGCTGGCCCATCAGGAGTTTCCGGTAGAAGCTCTCCGAGAAGAGCTGGGCCTGCCCACCATCGTTCTTGAGACGGTGTTCGATCCGACCGGCGACGGTGTGCCCGTACAGGGCACCGTGCTGCACGTGGCCATCGCACGACACGACGGTCGGTCCGTCATCCGGCTGCGGTACAGGACTGAGGTCATCGACGACGCATGCGCCACCAGAATCGTCGGCTACCACCTCACAGCGCTCAGGTTGATCGCAGCCGATCCGGATGCCACGCACGGCAGGCAGAGCCTGTTGTCGCACGACGAACTCCGTTACCAGCTCGACGGTCTCGCAGGACCCTGCCGTGACCTGCCCGACCTGCGCTGTCACGAACTGTTCGAACAGCGAGTGCGCGCGCACCCGGAGGTCGTCGCAGCCGTGCAGAACGACCGACAGTGGACCTACCGGGAACTCAACAGCCGGGCAAACCAGATTGCACACGCATTGCTGAACGCCGGTCTGGGCCGGCAAGACGTCGTCGCCGTGGTGACCGAGCGGAGTCTGGAGTGGATGTCCGGCGTCCTTGGGGTCCTCAAGGCTGGCGGCGCCTATCTGCCCATCGAGCCCCACTTCCCGGCCCAACGCATCGCCGCCATGCTGACGCGGGCCGGGTGCGCGCTGGTGCTCACCGAATCCGGCAGCACCGCCACCCTTGACGGGGCCATGGAGCACCTACCGGAAATCCGGACGTTGCTCATCGACCGACTCTGTGAGCAGAGCGGCGATGACAGCGACCCCGGCGTCGCCGTCGCTTCCGACGGGCTCGCGTACGTCTTCTTCACCTCGGGCTCCACCGGCGAACCCAAGGGCGCGATGTGCGAGCACGCCGGACTGCTCAACCATCTGTTCGCGAAGATCGACGACCTGGAGGTCGGTGAGGGCGACGCGGTCGCCCAGACAGCGCCGCAGTGCTTCGACATCTCCCTGTGGCAGCTTCTGTCCGCACTGCTGGTCGGCGGCCGTACCCTGCTGGTCGACCAGGAGGCGATCCTGGACGTGGGGCGGTTCCTCGACACGCTGGCCGACGGCCGAGCTGGCGTGCTCCAGGTGGTGCCCTCCTATCTCGACGTGGTTCTGTCCTTCCTGGAACGACACCCGCGCGAACTACCCGATCTGCGCTGCGTGTCGGTCACCGGCGAGGCGGTGAAGAAGGACCTCGTCAAGCGCTGGTTCAGAGCCCAGCCCGACGTCCGGCTGGTCAATGCCTATGGGCTGACCGAGACGTCGGACGACACCAACCACGCGGTCATGGACCGCGTTCCAGACGGCGACCAGGTGCCGCTCGGTCGTCCAGTCAACAACGTGCGCGTCTACCTCGTCGACGAGCACCTCTCGCCCGTGCCGCTGGGCGCCCCTGGTGCGATCGCCTTCTCGGGGATCTGCGTCGGCCGTGGGTACATCAACGATCCCGAGCGGACCCGGGCGGCCTTCCTGCCGGATCCCTACCGGAAGGGCGAGCGGCTCCACCTCAGCGGCGACTACGGACGCTGGCTGCCCGACGGGCAGCTGGAGTTCCTGGGCCGCCGGGACAACCAGGTGAAGGTCCGCGGTTTCCGGATCGAGATCGGCGAAATCGAAGACGCACTACTGCGCGTACCAGGTGTGCACGACGCAGCGGTGGTGGTCGCCGAGGGGGCGGCCCGCGGCCGGCACCTGCTCGCCTTCTACAGTTCCGGGCGCCCGCTGAAGACCACCACCCTCCAGGAGCGGCTGGGGGGCATCCTGCCCGCCTACATGGTTCCGTCCGCCTTCAGCCGACGGGAGGCTCTGCCGCTCACCGACAACGGGAAGATCGACCGGGCGCAACTGACGTCACTCGCCGCGGAATCCAACCCGCTCGACGAGCACGGGGACGACACACCCCGCACTCCCACAGAGCGGCGTCTGGCCGCGGTCTGGGCCGAGGTTCTCGGCGTCCCGCGAAACCGTGTGGGCCGGCGGGACGACTTCTTCGACCGCGGCGGGACGTCCCTGTCAGCTGTCAGGGTGGCAATCTCCCTGGACCGGGAGGTCACGCTCAAGGACCTCGTCCGTCACCCCGTACTCACCGACCTGGCCGAGCTGGTCGACCGCCGCTCCGCGCCCTGAACCGATCGCCACCGTAAGGAGCGACATGTCTTCCATCGAATTGACCACCTCACCGATCGCCCTGGAACGGGAGCCTGGTCAGCCCGCGATGCTGCGGGTCCGGGGTGCCGACGACCCGGCCCGCTGGGCCACCGAAGCCCGGGAGGGGCTCAGTGCCGCGCTCGTCGAGCACGGCGCGGTCATGATCCGCGGGCTAAAGCTGCGCGACACGGCAGACGTCACGGCGGTTCTTGAGCAGTTGGACGTCGAACCAGTGGCGGAGAGGGAGACCTTCGCACAGAGGAAGACCTACACCTCTGGTGTGCATTCCGCGTCTCCCTGGCCGCCGAACCAGCCGATGTGCATGCACCACGAGCTGAGTTACACCCTCGATTTCCCCGGCCTCATGCTCTTCACATGCCTCACTGAGCCCACCGTTGGCGGAGCCACCTGCCTGGCCGACGCGGCGGCCGTCCTCGACGCGCTGCCCCGCGATCTGGTCGACCGGTTCGAGAGAGAAGGATGGCTGCTCACCCGTAACTACAACGACGAGATCGGGGCCACGCTGACCGAGGCCTTCGGCACCGCCGACCGGGATGCCGTGGAGAGCTACTGCCGCGCCCACGCCATCACGTTCGCCTGGCGGCCCGACGGCAGCCTGCAAACCGCCCAGCGCCGCAGTGCCGTGGTGCACCACCCGGTCAGCGGACGGCGCTGCTGGTTCAACCAGATCGCTTTCCTGAACGAGTGGACGCTCGCGCCTGAGGTACGGGAGTACCTGGTCGACGAGTACGGGGCCGACGGTCTGCCGTTCAACACGCGATACGGCAACGGCGACCCCCTCGACGAAGAGGTCGTCCGGCTCATCAACTCGGTCTACGAGGACCACACCGTACGCGTCCCGTGGCAGGCCGGCGACATGCTCGCTGTCGACAACGTGCGCACCGCACACAGCAGGGAAGCCTATGAGGGACCCCGCGACGTGGTCGTCGCGATGGCCTCCCCAACGCGGCTCGATACCTCCTCGCCGACGCTCGAAGTGGGGCTGCGATGAACGCCGGACATGCCCAGTCGACCCTCGCCCACGGCTCCAGCGAGATCATCGTGCCGCCATTCGCGGTGATCCCCGGCAGCCAGGTCCAGCGCGCCCTCGACGGTCGTGAGAAGGAGATCGTGGAGCTGGTCGAGGCCACCTACCGGCTGCACGGAGCAGGCAGAACGGTGAACCCTCCCTCCTCGTTCCTCCGCTTCCCAGACCGCCCCGCCTCGCGGATGATCGCCCTGCCCGCTTCGCTCGGTGGTGAGTCGCCGGTGGACGGAATGAAGTGGATCTCCAGCTTCCCGGAGAACGTGCGGTCCGGCATACCGCGAGCGTCTGCCGTTCTGATCCTCAACGACCCCAGCACCGGATACCCGTTCGCCTGCATGGAGAGCTCCATCATCAGCGCTACCCGGACGGCCGCATCCGCGGCATCGGCCGCCGACCGGCTCAGCCGTGACCGGCCGCGGCCAACACGCATCGGGTTCTTCGGAACGGGACTGATCGCCCGGTACGTTCACATGTTCCTCCAAGGCTCCGGTTGGTCGTTCGACGACATCGGGGTGTACGACCTCTCTCTCGACAGCGCCGCCGGATTCCGCATGTACGCGGAGCAATCCAGGAACGCCACCCGCGTCACAGTGCACCAGGGGCCTGAGGAACTGATCCGCACCAGCGATCTGGTGGTCTTCGCGACCGTGGCCGGAGAGCCGCATGTCAGCGATCCGGAGTGGTTCGACCACAACCCCGTGGTGCTGCACGTGTCGCTGAGGGATCTCGCCCCCCAGGTCCTGATGGCGTCGACCAACATCGTGGACGACATCGAGCACTGCCTCAGGGCTGCCACCTCACCCCATCTGACCGAACAGCTCACGGGAAACAGAGACTTCGTACACGGCACGCTGAACGACGTGATGGCGGGCCGGGTGGACGTGCCGGCAGACCGGCCCGCGGTGTTCTCACCGTTCGGCCTCGGCGTGCTCGATCTCGCGGTCGGGAGCTACGTCTACGACCAGGTGGCCCGCTCGGGCGAACTGCAGACCGTCGACGACTTCTTCCACGAACGACGCCGCTACGGATGACAGAAGCAGGCCCGTCAGTACGGCACCAGAAACACCTCACCCGGGCCACTGCCAGCACGCGCACCTAGCACCACACCGCAGAGGAGTTCGTCATGTCGGTCATATCCGTTCCTCAAGCCTTCAATGAAGAGGAGCTCTATGTCGACGTGGAGTCGATCTTCGGGCACTCGCTGCTCCTCAAGTGCGAGGGTTTCAACTTCGCAGGCTCGATCAAGCTCAAGGCAGCCGCCGAGATGGTGGCGTCGGCCGAACGCGACGGATCCCTGACGGCCGACTCCATTCTCGTCGAGTCCTCGTCCGGCAATCTCGGCGTGGCGCTGAGCATGATCGCGGCGAGCAAGGGATACCGCTTCGTCTGCGTGACGGACTCACGCTGCAACCTGTCGACGCGACTGATGATGGAGGCGCTGGGCAGCGAGGTGCACGTCGTCGTCGGCCAAGAAGCCAACGGCGGCTTTCTCAGTGCGCGGCTGGACCACGTCCGGCTGATGTGCGCCACCGATGACCGGTGCGTGTGGCTGAGCCAGTACTCCAATCCCGCCAACTGGAGGGCGCACTACCTCACGACGGCTCCGGAGATCGCCCGCTCGTTCCCTGAACTGGACGTCCTGTTCGTGGGTGCGGGGACGACCGGAACGCTGATGGGCTGCGCACGCTATTTCCGGGGCTGGCATCGTCCGGTGCGGATCATCGCTGTGGACAGCGTCGGCTCGGTCGCGTTCGGGGGTGCCCCCGGCCGCCGGATGATCCCGGGTCTGGGCATGAGCATGCGTCCGCCACTCCTGGACGAGTCCTACGTGGACGAGGTCGTGCAGGTCGAGGAGGCTGACACCATACGAGCCTGCCGCCGCCTGGCCAGACACGGCTTCCTCTTCGGCGGCTCCACCGGCACCGTAGTCAGCGGCTCGATTGACTGGCTGACGGACCACGGAGCGAAAGCGCTCACTGCGGTGGCCGTCGCACCGGACCTCGGGGAGCGATACCTCGACACCGTCTACCAGGACAACTGGGTCCAGGACCTGTACGGCGAGGACCCGCTCGACGACGCCCAGCTCGCCCCAGCCAGTTTCCCGGCATACCGCCCCGACCGTTGAAACGGTCGGCGGTCGCTCCCTCACACCACCGCCACCCACGCCAAGGGCCGCTCGACGCAGCGAAGAGGAGGCAGATTGGTATGTCATGTTTAGAGGTCGTTTTCATCAGTAGAGTCTGTTTGATCCAAACATGTCGCCGTGATGAGACTCGGCTCTTGAGGCGCCGGTGTTCCTTGCGGTCGGTGAGACTGAGCGGACGACCGGATTGTCTGTCTCATCCCAGCGAGCCTGTCTCATTCCAAAGAGTCGCCGTATCGGCGATTGCGCCTACCGCGGCGCGCTCTGACCCGTTGCGTGAGAGGTGTGAGTGGCCTTCTGGGGATGCTGAAGTGGAACAAATTGCGTGGAAGCGACCTCTAAGCGGGAGTCGGGAAGCGCACCATGGGGGCGGTGTGAGCTGCGAGGGCGACGCGGATGAAGCGGAAGACGATCGGACGACCGTTACGCACCCTCGGGCACGGCACGGCACGGCACGGCACGGCACGGTGCGGGTGGAGGAAGACTCCAGCGGTCGTCAGTGGGCGACGTGTTCGAAGTCGTGCCGAGTCGCTTGTGACCTGCGATGTCTCGTTGACCGGGTCCATGACAAAAGGCCAGGAGTAACCATGACTACCGCCATGCCGGCCGTGTACGTCAGGGTGCTTCCGGTACGGGGACGTCCGCGGGCTGGAGAGGCGGGGCGTCGACGCAGGGATCGGGGACGAATCCGCCGCGCAGTTCCGGCGTCTTCGCGCCGACCAGAGCGACCGCGAACAGGCAGAGGAGCCCGCCGCTGACGAGTGCGGTCGCCCCCGAGGTCCAGCCGGCGACCACACCGCCGCGCAGGTTACCGAGGTTGGGGCCGGCCTGGCCGACGATCTGCTCGGCCGCCGTCACCCGGCCCAGCAGGGCGTCCGGCGTGTGGGTCTGCACGATCGTGCTGCGCGAGATCACCGAGACGGCGTCGGCGGCCCCGGCGAGGACCAGGAGTCCGAGGCCGGCCCACGGATCGCGCGTCAGGCCGAACGCCGCGAGCGCCGCACCCCAGATCCCCGCACCGCAGAGCATCACCGGCCCGGGGCGCCCCAGCCGCGTGACCGGGCCGGACAGCGCGGACGCGGCTGTGCCGCCGACGGCGAGAGCGGACAGGAACAGACCGAGAGTGCGCGGACTGCCGCCGAATCGTTCGGCGTTGACCAGCGGAAAGAGACTGGCCGGCATCGAGAGCACGGTGGCGGCCAGGTCGGTGATCAGGGCGCCGCGGACCGCCCGGTGCCCGGCCAGGAAGCGGAGGCCGTCCAGCACCCCGTGCAGTCCGGCCCGGGACGGTTCACCCGCGGGCGACAGGGCGGGCAGGCCGAACGCGCCGTAGAAGGCGAGCCCGAAGGAGAGGGTGTCGACGAGGTAACAGGGGCCGATGCCGACCCAGCCGAGCAGGATGCCGCCGAGCGCCGGACCGGCGAGCATCATCGCCTGACCGGTGACCTGCTGGAGCGCCAGCCCGGCCGCCACCTGGTCCTTCGGCAGCAGCCTCGGCACGAAGACGCCCGCCGCGGGACCGCCGACCGCCGCACAGCAGGACTGCGCGGCGACCAGGCCGAGCACACCCACCACCGGAACGTGCCCGGTGAAACCCTGCACCGCGAGCAGCAGCGAGACGACCGCCTGACCGACGGTGGCGAACAGGAAGATGCGCCGACGGTCGCCGCGGTCCGCCCACGAGCCGGCGAACAGCCCGAACAACACCATCGGCAGCGCCTGCGCCAGCCCCACCGCGCCGGTCCAGACGGTGCTGTGTGTCATGTCCCAGACCTGGTACATGACGGTGACCATGGTCATGAAACTGCCGAGCACGGACACGGTCCGGCCGATCAGCAGACGCCTGAAGACGGGGGACGTACGCAGAGGCCGAACGTCGATCAGGGTTCGGGCGAGACTCATGAGGGGCGGCGGCATGCGCGGGGGTGGTTCACGTCGCGGAGAGTAGCGGGCGCGCCCTGGCCAGGGCGAATCGTTTTGACCTCAGCCTTTGCTGGTGGTGAGCACGACGAAGAGCTGCGGCGCACGGGCCACGCGATCGTCACACGGCTCGGCTGAATCCCGTAGAAGCCCCCCGTACGGACCTACGGCGTCAATTCATCTGCCGGCGGGCCTGCCTCACCTCGCGATCGACGGCCCAGGCGTCGGCCACCGGCCCGAGGTGGCCGAGCTTGTCGGGATTGATCACCGATCGGATGGCCTGGATCCGCCCCTCGAGCACATCGAGGGCCAGGATGTGCAGGATCTTGCCGTCCCGGGCGCGGAAGATCGCACCGGGCTGGCCGTTGACCTCGTGCGGCTCGAACGTCACATCGATCCGGGCCATCAGAGGGAAGACGGCGGCAAGGAGCCGGGCCACGTTCTCGGCCCCGCTGACGGCCCTCGCCAGACGCGGGGCCCTGCCTCCGCCGTCCCCGACCAGTTGTACGTCGGCGGCCAGCAGATTCCGCAGAGCGCCCACATCGCCGTCTCTCAACGCGTCGAAGAACCGGGCCGCCAGTTCCTGCCGCTCCTGCCGGTCCACTTCGAACCGAGGCCGTCCGGCTTCCATGTGCCGCCGTGCCCGCACCAGCAACTGCCGGCACGCCGCCTCCGAACGTCCGACCGCCGACGCGATCTCGTCGAACCCGAACGCGAAGACCTCCCGCAGCACGAACACCGACCGCTCGAGCGGGCTGAGTCGTTCCAGCAACAGCAGCGCCGCCATCGACACGGAGTCGGCCAGCTCCGCCGAGCGTTCCGGATCCTGGTAGGGATCACTCAGCAACGGCTCGGGAAGCCACGAGCCCACGTACTCCTCCCGCCGTACGCGCGCGGAGCGCAGTACGTCGATCGACACGCGTGTCACCGTGGCGGACAGAAAGGCCTTGGCGGAGGTGGGCGGGGTCGTCGAGCGGTCGAACCGGAGCCATGTCTCCTGCACCGCGTCCTCCGCCTCACTCACACTGCCCAGAATCCGGTAGGCGATCGAGAACAGCAGCGGTCGCAGCTCCTCGAACTCCTCAACCTTGTTCACGGCGAAACCTCTCCCGTGGCCCGGAGCCGGGCCCCGAACCAGTCGCTGTTGCCGTTCAGTGGAACTGTCCGGGCTCGTAGCCGCCGGCCGGCTGCTGGGTGATGATGTTCAGCCGGTTCACCGAGTTCATGAAGGAAACCAGGATCACCAGGGCTGTGAGCTGTTCCTCGTCGTAGTGCTTGACGGCGTACGCCCACACCTCGTCGCTGACGCCCTTGGCCGCATCCGCGACCCGGGTCCCTTCTTCAGCCAGCGCCAGCGCGGCCCGCTCGGCCTCGGTGAAGACCGTGGCCTCCCGCCACGCCGCGACCAGGTTCAGCCGTACCGAGGTCTCGCCGGCAGCGGCGGCCTCCTTGGTGTGCATGTCGATGCAGGCGGCGCATCCGTTGACCTGGCTCACCCGCAGTGCCACCAGCTCCTGCGTGGCGGCGGGGAGCGGCGAGTCCTTGAGCGCCTTGCCCGCCGACATGAAGTACTTGAGGGCCTTACCGGCGGTCGGGCTGGCGAAGTAGTTCAGCCGCGGATCCATGGGGCGCTCCCTGTGGTCGTAAAGGGTTACACCCCCTGAGACGAGGTAGCCCGGCTTCCTGTGACATGGACGAATGCGACCCGCGCCTCATCACCGTCGGCGCGCGGCAGCCGGCGGAGCGCGTGCGGTCAAGGATCTTCGCGTGCGGTCAAGGGATCTTCGAGGACGGCCATGGCCGGTCAGTACTCGATGCCATCTCCACGAGCGTCGGAAGGGGTAAGTCCCCGTCCGACAGCCGCAGTTGCCCCGATGCCGGAGACGGCATTGTCAGTGCCCGTCAGCATACTGACGCCCATGCAGATGACGGAGGACTCACTCAGACGCGCCTGGCACCAGCTGGCCGCAGGTTCTGACCTGCTCGACGACGCCATGCTCCCGGCCATCGGTACATCACGCGACCAGTACGAACGGCTCATGGGTGATCCGGGCGGCCTGTTCCTCGTTCTGGACGTGGAGGGCACTGTGCGCGGCTACCGCAGTCCCTACCAGGAGATCTTCGCGACCCAGGACCTCGACGAGGTGCTGTACCTCGCCGCTGAAGAGGCGGTCCGTCATCTCGCCGAGTACATCGCGGCCCGTTCCCCGGGGCACGGCCCGGTCAGCAACCTCGTCACCGGCCAGGCCCAGATGCTCGACCGGATCAAGCCCGCATGGGGACGTAGATTCCGCAGCGGAGGCATGGACGCAACGCAGTCCGCGCAGCCGTGCGGACGCGACCCACTGGAACGTCTCGCCTGGGTAGCCCACACATGGCGGGACCAGGACCCCTACACCCACCTCGAATTCTTCCGCGGCGAGGGGATCAGCGCCGAACGGATCGCCCTCCTCTACGGAGCCGACCCCGAGCAGACCGCCGCCGGGACACGCCTGTCCGATCTGCGCAGCACGGATGACCCCGGCCGTGACCACTGGGAATCCGACTGGGAGACCTTCTCCTTCGGGCAGGCAGGCGACTGGGTCTTCCTGATGTACCACGACACACCGAGCGGCACCGGGGGCGACAGCGCGGCTCTCACCCGGCTCGGGGTCGCAGAGACGGTGCGGCTGAGCGTCTGCGCCGCGAAGGCCGTCTACACCTTCGCCTACACACGCGACGGCCGTCTCGTGGACGACGGCCGAGGTGGTCTGGAACTGATCTGGTACGACCGTGGCCGCACCCCCTGCTACCGGGGCGGCCGCCTCGACTTCCTCAACCAGGCCATACGCCGCGCCGAACTCGACCACCCGGAACTGACCAGCACGTTCGCACTGTACTTCCACGCTCTGGACGACGCGCTCGGCCTTCAACTGCCCCAGCGGGACATCCAGGAGGCACGGTCCGGGCCGCACGATGGGCCCGTGGTGACGCAGGCCGAGGATGAGGCACGCGGGTCAGCGCGGACACACGTGCCCGCACCGCGCGTTGAAGCAGGAAGCCCCGGGAAAGGTCACACGACCCGGGCCCGGATCACTGGACTTCAGGCCGGGGAGCACGTCAACCTGCCCGGATGTCACCATTGCTGCTTTCCCCTCTCCGCTTCTCCCCGGAGGAGATCACCGAGGTCGTCGGCCTCTACACGAGCAACCCGGAGTACTGCCGTGCTGCGGGCGAGTACGACCCTGAGCGTATTCCGGCCGACGCGGTCGAGGCCGATCTGCGGGAGGAAGCGGAGACCGAGGGCTGTGAGGTCCTGCTCGCCCGCGAGGGGCAGGGCCGGATCGTCGGCTTGTTGTGCCTGCTCGACCGTCACCCCACAGACGGACATCCGTGGATCGGGCTGCTGCTGGTGCACGGGAGTCTTCACCGGCACGGGGTCGGCCGACGGCTGGCCGGGCTGGTGGAGGAGCGCTTCCGCCGCGAGGGGAGGGACGGCATCCGGCTGGCTGTCCTGGAGAACAACCCTGCCGCCTCGGCCTTCTGGAGCTCCCTCGGCTGGCAGGAGATCGACCGCCGCACCGACCGCCAGTACCGGCGTCCCTGCATCGTCATGCACAAGCAACTGATCTGAGGGCTGAGTCGTCCTTGCCGTCCTCGCCGAACCCAAGGGCTGAGGGACGCTGTTGGAGGCATCGCGAGCACGGAAGTGAGTACGGATACTCACGACTGAGGACAGGGAGGGCTCCTAGCATGGGCTCGATCTTGGAGCGGGGGACGCAGAGGTGGGGGAGGGGCTTGTGGGCAAGGGAGCGTCAGGGGAGGCCGGACAGTGGTGGTCCGGGCAGCGCGGCAGGGGTGTCCTGGCGGCGGCTCTGGTCGTCCTGGCGACGGTGTCGCTCGGCGGCTGCGGTACGGAGCGGGTGACCACGGGGGCGACCGGCGGTACCACGACGCATGAGGGATCCGGAAGCACGCCCGGGACCGGAAGCACGCCCGGGACCGCAAGCACGCCCGGGTCCGGAACCACGCCCAAGACCGGAACCACGCCGGGGGCCGAAACCACTCCTAGTTCACCCGTGGGGTCTCCCTACGTGGAACCGGGAGCCGGCGACGGCGCCCCTCACTACCGCGAGAACAACGGCTTCCGGATCGCGGGTCAGATGTCCGCAGCGAGCGCCAAGGACGCCCAGCACGAGGCCGCTCGCATCGAACCGGTGCTCAAGCGGCTGTGGCAGCAGAAGACGTGGGATCCGAAGTCGGTCCGCGCCGCGATGCTGAAGCTCGGCTACCAGGAGGAGCGTTTCGACGCCAAGTGGAACCTGATCGGCGGGACACTGCAGGTCAAGCCGATGGACTCCCGTTTCGAGAACGGCAGGGAGGTCACTCCCGAGGGTGCACGGGTGGGCCTGCGTGTCCATGACGACGCCTGTGTCACGGCGTTCGTGCAGAAGACCAACTATCAGGTCTCCACCAACGGCCCCTACCCGGAAGCGGGTTGCTTCGAGCCGCAGGCCGGTCACTGAGAGCCGACGGCCGAGCGCTCTCGCTCGGCGCGGTGTCAGCGGAGCGCGAACGACGCCCGCTGCTGCCACTGTGATCCGTCATGGACGAAGAGATCGACCGACGACACGCGGGCAATGACGGGAAGCCGGCCGTGAAGGTCGGCTTCGGCCACGTCCAGGACGGCATCGTCTTGCGCCTGGGCGATGGTCAGATGCGGGACGATGTCATCGAACTGCCCGCCGTACGGCGGGGTTTCGGGCCAACGCTGCACGATGGCCTCGGTGAGCCGGCGAAATGACGCGTCCGGTTCAGGGGCGAGATAGAGAGTCCCGGGGAAACGACCGAAGTGCTCGAACCGGGCCTCGAAGGGCTGATGACATCCGATCACACCATCGATGGCGGCCAAGGTGCCGCTGTCGATGCGGGTCTCGTCGAGAAAGGGGAAGAGCACGGTGACATGCGCCGGGACACCCGCCACGGCGGACGGGTCCAGCCGCTCCCGCCACGCCCGTACAACAGGTTCCAGTTCAGGGACCCTCACGACCAGTCCGGACTGCCCTGCCTGAGATTCGCTGGAGTCGTCACCTGCCATCGCACATGTCTATCAGTTCTGTCAGCGAGTCAGCGAGTACAGAAGGCCGCGATCGATTGCTGAAGACGGGCTTTACGGGGTTCCGTCCGATCGTCTGGATCGCTTGCCCTCTCGAGGTGCGCACTTCACGCGTCACGGTCGCAGGCCCGCCTGCCTGAGTGTCACCTTGGACAGATCGGCGATGACCTGCTGGTCTCCGCGCCGCCAGGCATCGGCGAGGCCACCCGGCGGGGCGGAGACCGCGGCGAGATCGCGCTGCGGTCCGGTCAGCGCGCGCAGCGCGAGCAGGTCCGCGCCTCCAGGGGCGTCGAGGAGACGCCGGGTGGTGGCGCTGCGCCGGATCCAGTGGAGGCGCGGCGGCAGCCACAACAGCAGTACGAAGGCCACCGAGAGGACGATCAGGGCGACTGCGGCCAGCGTGGCCACGCGGCCCACCAGATCCTCCAGGGACTGTCCGGCGTCGGAAAGACCGGTGGCGGCATCGGCGGCGGACAGGAGCGGCTTCTTCAGAGAACCTCCGACGAACGGCACCTTCGAAGCCGCGTCGCCGGCGTCACCGAGACCGCCGGCGAGGCTGTCGCCCGCGCTCTGGGCCTTCCTGCCCGGCTCGGCCAGCAGCAGGATCGCGTCGCGGACGGCCAGGGCGAACCAGACAGCGGCCGCGATCAGGACCACGGCGATCAGGTCGGCCAGCACCTGACGGCTCCGACGCGCTGGGGTCTGGGCGTAAAGGCGCATGGGCGTTCTCCTGTTCCGGCGATGCCGTAGACCGGACCGGCCCAGCCACGTGAGGTGCGGTGGTCGTGATGCCGAGGCTCGGCCGGTCGCGTGCGTACGTGGGAGTGGAAGAGGGTCTCGAGGCGCGGGTGTCCACGGCCCGTGAGCTGAGTCGAAGTGGTCCGAGTGGTGTGTCGTGCCGGCTGCCGATGGGTTGTCACGGGGGTGGGTCGGAACAGTTCTTCGGGGCATGGTGACATTCCGTCAGAGCGACTACCCGTCTTTCGCGAAGTTGTGCATGGCGCCGGACGCGGGGCAGACGCCCCTGGCCGTAGTGGCCGACATTCCGGCCATGGTGTGCCGCTCCCGTCCGTGACGTCCGGCTCCCGTCAGTGACGTCCCGCTCGGGCCAGGGCATGGCCGGCCTCCGAGGCAAGGGTGGCGACAAGCTCGGCTGCGGGTGGCAGGTCGGTGACGAGGTCGATGCCCTCGCCCGCCCAGACCGGCGACGCGGGCACATCACCGCGTGCCACATCAGCCTCATATGCCTGGCGGGTTGCCGCGGGGTCCGCCGCGAGCTCTGCTTCCCGGCCCCTCCATCGGTCGAGGTACGGGTGGTCCAGCGTGCGGGCCGAGTACGTCGACGGCCATCGCGAGTTTCGGGCGATGTCGAGGATGCGGTTGCGTTCCGTGTCCTGCCCGCGTCCCTCGACGAGCGCCTTGGCGGTCGAGGGGTCGATGAGTGCCTCGGCCGTCGCCTGGAAGCGGGTGCCGATGAGCGCCCCGGCGGCGCCCAGGGCCAGGACGGCGGCCACGCCCCGTCCGTCGGCGATCCCACCGGCCGCCAGTACCGGCACTGTCTCGGCCAGGTCCACCACGACCGGTACGAAGGGGAGCGTGGATCGCCCGTGCCGGGCGCCGTGTCCACCGCTCTCCGTGCCCTGCGCCACGATGACGTCGGCGCCCAGGGCCACCGCCTGCTCGGCTTCCTCCAGATCGGTGACCTGGATGATCACCGCCGCACCGGCGTCACGGACCCGTTCGACGTACGGGCTCGGATCCCCGAAGGAGAACATCACAGCTCTGGGGCTGTGCTCCAGAGCCTGTTCGACCACGTCCATATTGGTCGCCCAGGCTTGGAACCCGACGCCCCACGGCTTTCCGGCACCCGCCACGATCGGCAGCTCGCGTGCCAGCCAATCCGGGTCGCCGCCTCCGGCGCCCACCAGGCCGAGCCCGCCCCCGCACGAGACGGCGGCCGCCAGTTCGCCGCCGGCCGATCCGCCCATCGGAGCCAAGGCGATCGGATGCTGGACACCGAACAACTTCGTGAACGCCGTCGACAAAGTCATGACTGCCATCGTCGCCCTACTCGGTACACGAGGGGAAGACGGCGCAGCGCCCCCGGAGCGTGGCCGCGCGGAGGCGTGGTCATCGGCGCGCATGGTGAACGTGAAGTCCTCGGCCGGCCGGCTGTCGGTCGCCCCGATGCGGACGGCGCCGCTTCATCCCTCCGCCCCGTCCCGCAGCGCGTCCGACACGGGCACGACACCGCCGTGCGCGGTCAGGCCGTCGTCCACGGGGATCTCCGCAGCGGTGATGAAGGACGACTCGTCCGACAGCAGGAAGGCGCCCCCGGGAGCGATCCCTGGCGACCGTTCCGGTTCGGCCCAGCGGGATCTCGCGGATGTCCGCCGGCATGGTGCAGGGTGGAGGTCATGCTTGCCGATCATCAGGAGTACGAGGTAGTGGTCACGGCCGTGACTCCAGCCGGGACCGCCGTCCACGTGGACGGGCACGACGGTTTCATCGACCAGGCGAAGCACCCCTCATGGTGGTCGGACAGGCCTCGTCCCGTGGTCGGCGACCGAATGCCCGCGGTGGTGCTGGACTCCTCCAGGACCCCACCACGCTTGAGCGCCCTGCCGGGCGACATGCGGGCCGCCCGGAGTCTGCGTCACACCGAACCGCTCTCGCGTATCTGTCCGCCCCCTGGAGACGGCCGAACCGTGGAGTGGGCCGCCGTGGAGGAGGAGTTGGGCGTCGAGCTGCCTGCCGACTACAAGCGGCTCGTTCGGATGTACGGGGGAGGGGTGTTCGCGGGAGTGCTCTGGCTGCTGGAACCGGGCTGTCCGGATCCGATGTACGACATGCTCACCCAGACCGCGGAATGCGAGGAGATCCTCGCCGAACTCTGGGAATCCGGTGAGGACAAGCCGTCAGAACTCCACGAGGGCAACGTCGGACTGGTGCCCTGGGGGTACGCGGAAGGCGGAGGACACTACCTCTACTGGCTGGTCCGGCCCGGCGTCGAGCCCGAGGAATGGAGCGTCATCCTCAATGAGGGACGCGGCCCCCTCTGGGAGACGTATCCGATGTCGTGCAGCCAGTTCCTCCTCGAAGTGGTTGCGGGCACGACGACGTCGTTCTACTTCACCGACCTGGACGACATCGTCGCGCCGGACGACAGGAACCGCTTCGAGCCCAACTCGCGGATCCTCGGCCAGTAGTCGAGCAACTCGCTTGACTGGTGGGGCTGTTCGCTGCGCCGGAGCTGACCAGCGCCTGACGCCAGGCGAGTTGCGGGAACCGCTTTCGACGGATGGTGCCGGGGCTGCGCCCCGGACGCCGGCGGATTTCCGCGCTCGACGGAGTCTTTGTGCCGGGAATGACGGCCCCAGTGGTCAGAGGCTCATGAGCAAGTCGTCGAGCGGAGCGGGTACGCGGTCGGGGGCGAGGGCCTCGACAAGGACGCGGCCATAGTGGATCTTGCGTCCCTTCTTCGTGCCGAGGAAACGCCGCAACTGCTGGTGTGAGGTGCGGCCCCGCTGTGCGGGCTGGCGCAGGAAGGTGCGCAGGGCTCGCAGGTCGCCCTCGGCCCGGACGAGTTCCTCCACGCGTGCCACGCCCAGCGCGCGGATGAGCTCGTCCTCCAGATCCGCCGCGCAGACGAAGAACCCCTGCTCTGCCGCACCGGCCCGCTCCAAGCCGCGGGCGTAGTAGCCACGCTCCGCCTCGTCGCACAGTCCCGTGAGACGGAGGCCCAGGCCGGGCGGCCCGAGGAGACGGGCGAAGCGCCCTACGCTCATGGCACCGCCCATCGCCAGGACGCAGACGCCTTCGGCTTCCAGGTCCCGGTCCCGGCTGCCGGCCAGTGCGTTGACCGCCGCGACATCGCTCGGCCCTTCGAGCAGAACGACCGCTCGGACGGACAGCCGCGCGGCCAGCTCGTGCGCGGGGTCGCCGGGGCCGCCGGCCGCCCACGCCGTAACCGCTCTCCGGAACGACTCCATGTCAGTCACGCGACGAGTCTGATCTCTTCCCGGTCGGCACGGTAGCCAATTTTCCTCGGAACGCCGACCAGCGCTGAACAGTCGGACCAGCGTGTCGGCGAACGCGGTCCGACAAGATGGCCCCTGACGCACTGTCGGTCATGCCGCATGCCGGACGATTCCTCTGGCCGGCCCGGACAGCGGAACCCCGCCAACCGCGGCAGGGGCTTGAACCTGCCGTCGGCAGCTGGGGCGCGTCTCGGCCGGAGGTTGGGGCAGGCCTCGGCAACCGCCGAATGTCCCTCGCTGCCGCCGAAGCCGCTCTTGAACCCGGCGAGACCGCGGATTCCCGGGGTGCTCACAACTCTTCTGCACGGGGCTGTCCCGATGCGGGACGGATTCCGACCTCGTTCGCTGAATGTCTCGCGCTATCGCATTCTGTCCGCGATGGCAATCCCATGGCTCAAAAGGCTGCTTGCACGGCCGAGTTCACCTGCATATAGTTCCAACGCGCCTGATCCATAAGGATTTTGACGCCTCGACATGACATGCGACATCGCGGTGGCCGGTCCTTTCGGGACCGTTCGCCATTCGGCGATCTCGGCATTTTCCTCATGTTCCCGCCTTGAAGCGGCCTCGGCTCGGCCATCCGGCGGACAACGCCGCTCACTCTTTCCCAGCTGTTCTGGAGTACGGAAACACGTGAAGACGAAGAAGACAACGGTCAAGGCTTCCTGCATGCCTGTGGCACGGTATCGGCTGATGGGTCTGGCCGCCGCGAGTGTGCTCACCGCGGGAGCCTTGACCGCCGTGGTGCCGGCGACCGCACAGGCCGGGACCGCTGTGCCGTCAGGGCCGGACACGCAGCAACACGCTTTCGCGGCGGCGGCTGCCAAGTACCGTATCCCCGCCGAGGTGTTGCTCGCCGTGGCGTATCAGGAGTCGGCGTGGGACGCCCACTTGGGCCAGATGAGCACCAGCGGCGGCTACGGCCCGATGCACCTGACCGATGTCACCCCCGCGAGCCTGGCCGGCGGTCCGGCCGGGGCGGTGGGTCGAGCGGACCTTGCCGCGATGGCGAAGGACCCCAGCCTGCACACGCTGCAGGCTGCGGCGAAGCTCACCGGCCTGTCCCCTGCCCGACTGCGCGACGACCCCGCAGCCAACATCGAGGGAGGTGCCGCGCTGCTCGCCTCCTACCAGCAGACCGTGACCGGCGGCCGGCCGTCGGACGCCGGCCAGTGGTACGGAGCGGTGGCCCGCTACAGCGGCTCGTCGCAGAAGCGGGGCGCCACGGCGTTCGCCGACCGCGTCTACGCCACCATCAGGACCGGGGCCGCGCGCACCACCCTCGACGGCCAGCGGGTGTCGATGAGTGCTGACCGGAAAGTCCGCCTCGCGACCGGGCAGTTGAGCACGCTCTCCCTGACCGGCGTCGCGGCATCCGCGGCGACCGAGTGCCCGCCGGAGGTCTCGTGCACGTTCGTGCCGGCGGCGTCGTCCAACGGCCAGGTCTCCAACCGGCCCGACAACGGCATCAGGATCGACACCATTGTCATCCATGACACCGAGTCGTCGTACGAGGCCGCCATCTCGACGTTCCAGAACCCGGGCGGCGGTGCCGCACACTATGTGATGCGGTCCTCGGACGGCGCGGTGACGCAGATGGTGCCCACCAAGGACATCGCCTTCCACGCCGGCAACTACTCGACGAACCTGCACTCCATCGGCATCGAGCACGAGGGTTACGCCGCGCACGGAGGCACCTGGTACACCGAGGCGCAGTACGAGGCCACGGCGTCTCTGGTGCGGTATCTCTCGGACCGCTTCGGCATACCGCTGGACCGTGAGCACATCATCGGCCACGACAATGTCGCCGGCCCCAACTCCAGCCTCGTCGCGGGCATGCACTGGGACCCGGGCACCTCCTGGGACTGGGAGCACTTCATGAACCTGCTCGGCTCCCCGGTGGCGGGAGAGCGCGGGGTCGGGCCGGTCGGCTCGGCGGTGACGATCACCCCCGGCTTCACCGAGAACCAGCAGACCGTGCAGATCTGCCCCGGCGACGACCCCACCGGTGCGACTCCCGCCTGCACCGGTCAGCAGCAGTCCTCCAACTTCGTCTTCCTGCGCACCGCGCCCGGCGACACCGCCCCGCTCTTCGGTGACCAGGCCATTCACAAGGGCGGCGCGGGCACCGACCGGATCAGCGACTGGGGATCCACCGCGCAGGCGGGACAGCAGTTCGTGGTGGCCGACGTCAACGGCGACTGGACCGCCATCTGGTACAGCGGCGCGAAGGTCTGGTTCTACAACCCGGGCGGCGTCAACACCACTCCCGCGTACGGCGTGACGCTGGTCTCGGCCGCGGGCGCCGCGTCGGTGGCCGTCTACGGCTCCAGCTACCCCGACCGAGCGGAGTACCCCGCCGGGCTGTCCCCCTCGACGCAGGCGCCCATCAGCTACTACACCGTCCCCGCCGGTCAGGCGTACGTCGCCACCCGGCCGCCGGCCAACACCGACGACTACTTCACGTCCGGGGCGGTCGTCACCGGTGCCAAGCAGATGTACACCATCCAGTACAACCACCGGGTCGCGCTGGTCTACTCCGCGGATGTGACCGCGAGCGGCTCGTGACCACGGGATCCAGCTCAGCGCGCTGACCCGCCGATTGAGCCTCGAAAGAACGTAAGGGGCCTCCGCCTCCGGGCGGATTCGAGGGGCCGTCGCCACACGTGACCGCGTTGAGCGAACCGCGAACCGCGAACCGCGGGCCGTGGGCAGTTTTACGCATGCGCTCGGCCGGGTTTCCGGCCGAGCGCATGCGCGACGGCAAGTCCGCGTCAGCCTGTGCCGCCCAGGCTGCATACGGGAACCACACATGCAGGGGGCGGAGGCCAAGGGTTTCACGATCGGGGACAAGCTCGGTGCCGCCACCCCGGCGTTGATATTCGCCGCAGCCCATTTCCATCGGGCTTTGGGCGGCGACAACGCGGTGCCGGCCCTTGATGCTGCGGAACCTTTGCTTCATCGCGGGTGGGCCGTCCTTCGGGATGTACCCGCTGAAAGTCGGTGGCCGCGGGCCGTCACCCTTGTTCCAGGCCGACTTGTAGGGCGGGGGCCGGAGGAAGGAAGTCGGACGTGCGGTGGCGGGGCGCGCGCGGGCAGCTGAGAGAAGCCGGTTCCGGAAGCGCGGAACGCTCGGCGCCGGAACCAGGAGCACATTCGGCCGGTGAGCCCCAAGGCCTCAAGTACGGCTTACCTGCCGCGTTGTTCGAGTTGTTGAGCCGGGGGCGAACGGCGAGGGCTACTGCGCGGTGGCGCAAGAAGCGCCAAGTTCGTTCTGTGTACGCCGATGCAAGCGTGAGTATGCTCGCGGAGTTGTCCGTCAGGGAGCGGCGGAATGGTGGCGGGTGTGGGGGGTTCATTCAATGATGACGTCGCAGCCCGGGGCTGCCGGCGTGGCTTCGCCCGAGCTGGACCGCACAGCGGCCTGGGGGACGGAAGAGCCGTCGGTGCTGCTGGTGGAGGACGACCCGGGCGACGCGCTGCTCGTGGAGGAGATGGTCGCCGACAGCGCGCTCGGTATGCGCCTGCGGTGGGTGCGCTCGATGGCCGAGGCGTGCGAGGTGCTCGCGTCCGAGGTCCCGGACTGCGTACTGCTCGACCTGCACCTCCCGGACGCGCAGGGCGTGGAGGCGGTGTCGCGGGTGCGCGAGCGCGCCGAACACGTCGCCGTCGTGGTGCTCACCGGACTCGCCGAGGAGGGGACCGGTCTGGCCGCTGTGGCGGCGGGCGCACAGGACTACCTGGTCAAGGGCCGGGTCGAGCCGGAACTGTTCGGACGGGCGGTCCGCTACGCGATCCAGCGCAAGCAGGCCGAGCAGGACGCGGTGGCCTTGCAGGCAAGCCAGATGCAGGCGCGGGAGAACGCCCGCCTGGAGCGGGGGCTGCTGCCGCGCCCGCTGCTGCGCGGGGACGGCGTGGAGGTCGTGACCCGATACCGGCCCGGCCGCGCGCACGCACTGCTGGGCGGGGACTTCTACGACATCGTGCAGAGCGCCGACGGCAGCGTGCACGCCATGATCGGTGACGTCTCCGGGCACGGTCCGGACGAGGCCGCTCTCGGGGTCGCGCTGCGCATAGCCTGGCGCACCCTCGTACTCAGCGGTGTCACGGGCGCCGACCAAGTGGGCCGGCTCGAGGAGATTCTGATGGTCGAGCGGGCCACGGTGGGAGTCTTCGCCACCCTGGTCATCCTCACCGTCAGCCCCGGCCAACGGCGCGTTCGGATGGTGCGGGCCGGCCATCACGGTGTGCTGCTGTGCGCGAGCGGCGGGGTCGAGTGGGTGGAGGTCAGGGGCGGGCCGGCGCTCGGGATCGTTCCCGGCGGGGCACGCTGGCCCGTGGAAGAGCTGGCGTTCCCGGAGGGTGCGGCCCTGGTGCTGTTCACCGACGGCCTCTTCGAAGGGCGCGTCGGGCGCGGTACGGAGCGGCTGGGCGAGGAGGGACTGCTGGCGGTGGCACGTGAGCTGGCCGATCTGGCACCGGCCGCGTTCGTCGACGGGTTGATCCAGCGGGCCGAGACGCTGGCCGAGGGACAGGGCGGCCTGGCCGACGACGTCGCCGTGCTCTATCTGCGCTGGGGCTGATGGGTGTGAAGGAGCGCGTGAGAACAGTGAGTCCGAGGACGGGATACGGAACATGACCGGCGAGCGGTGGGCCGGACGCCGGCTGACGGTGCAGAGCTGGATCAGGCTGGTGCTGGCGCTCATGGCGCTGCTGGTGGTCGTGGGCTCCGTGATCGGCTCCGGGCTGCTCCAGCGGACGGCCTCGGTCACCGACCATCTGCTCCTGGACATCGAGCCCGCGCAGACGGAGGCGTACCGGCTGCAGGCAGCTCTGGTGAACCAGGAGACGGGAATCCGGGGCTACGCCATCGCAGCCGACCGCCAGTTCCTGGACCCCTACGCACAGGGCAAGACGGACGAGGCGCATGCCGCCGCCCGGATGCGCGCCCTCATCGGCGACCGCCCCGAACTCCTCGACGACCTGCAGACGGTCGAGACGAGGGCGGCGGAGTGGCGGCGCACCTACGCCGAACCCCTCGTGGCGGGCGTCAAACCGGGCAGGCCGCGAACGATCGACCAGGCGACCGCCGAACGCGGCAAGAAGGCCTTCGACCGCATTCGCAGCGCTGCGGTCAAGCAGAACGCCGGACTGGCGGCGGCGGCCCAGGACGGCCGGGACCAGTTGAGGTCCTCGCGGAAGGTCCGCGACGCGGTGCTCATCGCCATGGTCGTGGTGTTCCTGGCGACCGGCGTGGTGCTGACGATCCTGATCCGCGTGCTGGTTGCACGTCCGCTGGAGGACCTGCAGATCGCCACCCGCCGGGTGGCGCGGGGTGACTTCGACCATGTCATCACCGGCGGCGGACCCGCCGACCTCACCGCGGTGGCCACGGATGTGGAGAACATGCGGCAGCGGATAGTCGCGGAACTGGCCTCCTCCCGGGAGCAGCAGGAGATCCTCACCCGGCAGGCCGCCGACCTGGACGCGCAGGCCGTGGAGCTGCGCCGCTCCAACGCCGAGCTCGAACAGTTCGCCTATGTGGCCTCCCACGATCTGCAGGAACCGTTGCGCAAGGTGGCCTCGTTCTGCCAGCTGCTGGAGAAGCGCTACGGCGACCAGTTGGACGACCGGGCCCGGCAGTACATCGACTTCGCCGTCGACGGCGCCAAGCGCATGCAGATCCTCATCAACGACCTGCTCACGTTCTCCCGCGTGGGCCGTGTCAACGACGCCCGCCTTCCGGTCGATCTCGACCAGGTACTCGGCAAGGCGCTGGTCAACCTGGACAGCGCTGTCACCGACAGCGGCGCCCGCGTCGACCGGCCCGACGAGCTGCCCCGGATCGTCGGGGACCCGACGCTCATGACGATGCTCTGGCAGAACCTGGTCGGCAACGCCGTCAAGTTCCGCCACCCCGAACGCCCACCGCACATCCGGATCACGTGCGAGCGGGACCCGGAGAACCTCGACGCCTGGCGCCTGTGCGTCACGGACAACGGCATCGGTATCCCCGCCGAGTTCGAGGACAAGGTCTTCGTCATCTTCCAGCGGCTGCACAGCCGCGATGCCTACGGTGGCACCGGCATCGGCCTCGCGCTGTGCAAGAAGATCGTCGAGTACCACGGCGGCCACATCTGGATCGACACGTCCCACACCGACGGCACACGCTTCTGCTTCACTCTCCCGTCCACCGACGCGGGGGACACCCTTCCCGCCGGTACCGAAGACAAGGCCCTGATATGACAACACCCGCCGGCACTCCCATCGACGTCCTCCTCGTAGAGGACGACCCGGGCGACGAGCTCATGACCCGGGAGGCGTTCGAGGACAACAAGATCGGCAACACCCTGCACGTGGCGCGGGACGGCGAGGAGGCGCTCGACTTCCTCTACCGGCGCGGCGCCCACACCGACGTGCCGCAGCCCGACCTGATCCTCCTCGACCTCAACCTGCCCAAGTACGACGGCCGGCAGGTCCTGGAGAAGATCAAGTCGGACCCTGCCCTGTCGCACATCCCGGTCGTGGTGCTGACCACCTCCGCTGCGGAGGAGGACATCCTGCGCAGCTACAAACTGCACGCCAACGCCTATGTCACCAAGCCGGTCGATCTGAACCAGTTCATCGCGGCCGTCCGCCAGATCGACGACTTCTTCGTCCAGGTGGTGCGCCTGCCCCGGCAGAACGGCTGACCGCCGGGGCACCACGCAGTCCGAAGGGAAACCACCGGGCCCGGTCTCCACCGGCCCGCCGGGATCCGCGGAGGCGCCGGGCAGGGAGCCGCTCCCCTCGAGCGCTCGTCACTCGTTGGGCGCGGCGGTGGTTATGGCGGACAGGACGGAGTCGGGTTCGTTCTCCACGGCGATGTCGCCGAGCGTGACGATGCCGACCGGGCGGCCGTCGTCGACGACCGGAATGCGCCGGACGGCGCGCTGGCGCATGAGGGTGACAGCCCGGTCGATGTCGTCGTCGGGCGAGACCGTGACCAGTACGTCGCTACAGGCCTGCGCCGCGGTCACGTGGTCGATGTTCCCGCCCCGGCACATCACGCGGACGACAAGATCCCGGTCGGTGACGACGCCGCGCAGACGTCCGCCTTCGGTGACCAGTACGGCGCCGATCCCCTCGTCCCGCATGTACCGGGCGACATCGGTGACAGGGGTCCGGGGGAGGACCGACCGAGGCGGCCCGGTCATCACATCACGCACTGCCTCAACCATCGCATCGCCTTTCGCCGTGAACGCGAGTCCCTTCGAGACCGTCCGCCACCCTGAGCCTTGGCATCCTCCGCCACTGTTCCGCGGCTGCACCGGGCGGCAAGCACTTCACAGGGCGCATGCCCGCTCCTGGCCATGACAGTCGGCCGGCTCAGTGGGTGACCGGCCTTTCACGGGCGCCACCACATAGCCGGCCGCGCAGTCCGCAGGCAGGTGTGCCCGCCGCGATCCCCGCAGGCACCACGCTGCCATCCTCAGCGCCGGCCTCAACTCAAGTGCCAAGAACACCTGGCGGACCCGCTCCACCCCGAGCCGGGTCCGGCCGCCGGGAACCATGAGGCGGGTGATCAGGAACTGGCCGTCTCCGGCTGCCAGGTGGCTTGTATCAACGCCCGCTCGACGCCCGTCAGATAGACGGCCGCGGCGAGCCACGCCCGTGCGTAGCCGTCCGGGTCGGCATCGCCGGTGCGGCCGAAGACGTCGCGGGTGCGTCGGTCGGCCTCCGCGGTGAGATCGGCCGCCAAGTCCGCGGCCGTGTGGAAGCCGCCGCGTCGCATGGCTGCCCCGCCCCCGGTCCGGTCGCCGTCGCGCGCGGGTTCGGCGACGGCTCTGCGGCCACCCGACACGGCGATCTCGATCAGCCGGCGCAGCCGCCACAGGGGAGCCTCCGCCAACGGGTCCGGTGGGACGTCGCTCGGGCCGTCCAGGGCGGGCGCGGCGGGCAGGACGTCCGTGGGCGGGAGATGCGCGCCCTCCAGGCGGTCGTAGCCCAGGTCGGCGCGGCCCTGCCAGTCCGCGGGCAGTCGCAACGTCGCCTCGGTGTCCGGCAGCGGGGCGACCGCGAGGGGGCGGAGAGTGGCAGCGCGGTCGGGGTCCAGGCGGCCGATCACGCGGAGCCGCAGCCCCGGCCTGGACGCGAGCCGGCGGAAGTTGGCCGTGTGGGCGAGGCCGGGATGGCCGCTGGACGGGGCCAGCCGGATCAACAGGCCGTCTCCGTCCGGCTGTCCGGGCGGCAGTTCCCGGGCGATCAGATGCTCCCCGACCGCTCCGACGAGGATCAGGTCGCAGCCGACCAGCTCGCGCGCCGCCTGTTCGGCCCGCTCCGGGTCTGCGCCCGGTGCCACGGCGAGCCGTTCGGCGACGGACTCGGTCAACGGGCGGGCGAACAGTGCGGCGAGCGGGCCCGATGTCCACGACTGACCGGTGAGCGGGGTCGCCCGTACCCCCTTGCCGGAGCCGAGGCGGCCGTCGGAGGAGACCGTCGCGCCGGAGATCAGCAGCCCGCCACGGGCGAGTTGGGCGTGATCGAGGCTTCCCGAGCCGAGCGCGACGGTGGCCGTGGCCGCTCCCTGGGCTCGGGCCGGACCGCCGGGCTTGACGTCGGCGACGGAGAACCAGCGTCCGTCGTCGGAGACGAGATGGGTGACGACACCGCCGTAGCCGGTGGCCGCGATCACGGGTTCCCGGCACACGCCGTGAACCCGCAGGCTGCCGCCCGGTCGGTAACTGCGGCGGGCAGTGCCGATCAACGCCTGATCCGGGTCGGCCACGGCCAACAGCGCGGTGGTGAGCAGCAGTTCGCGCACATTCGCGATGAGGTCGCCCAGCCGGTGGCCGTCGTGGCGGGCGCGTGCGCCCCGCAGCCCACGTACGACCCGCAGCGCGGCTGCCTCGGCGCGGTGCAGCCCTGCGAGGCGCGCCCTGTGTGCGGCTCGTAGCAACTCGGCCTGGGGGACCGCGCCCGCGGTGGGCACCCCGGCGGCGAGCACGGCCGCTGCCGCCGTCCACAGTTCGGACGCGGCGGCCAGCTGGGCGTCGGTGAGGGGGACGGTCTCCCCGGGCTCCGCGAGGGTCTCCTCGGCGCACCGGGCACCCGGCCCGGTGCCGGTCGAAGCGCCGAGCGCCCCGTCTGCCGCGGCGTCGGAATCCTCCTGCGGCGCGCTGTCGCCGACGGAACCCGCTTCGGCGTCCGCCTCCGCGTCGGCCAGTGGGCAGGCGCCGAGGACAGCGGCCCGGTGCAGGCACCGGGGGGCGAGCAGGCAACTGCACACCACCTGGTCCGCGTCGGTGACGGTGCCGGAGGAACCGGGTGCGAGCGTGACCTCCGCGTCCTCACCACACCGCACGCGCCGCACAGCGCCGTCGGCGACGACAGGTGCGGTCGCGTACGACTCGATCGCGGCATCCAGCTTCTTGCGCAGCCTGGTGGTCAGGCTCTCCACGGCGGCGGCGACCACATCGGGCGCCACCGGGGGCAGTTCGGCGTTCATCGGGTCTCTCCGCGGAGACGGTCGCCCACCCAGCGGGCGAGGGCGAGGGGACTGAGCGCGGCGACGGGCATGCCGGCCGCGACGAGTTGCTGGGCGACGGGCACCGAGTAGCGCGGGGTGCCCGTGTCGTCCAGGGCGGCGCATCCCATCAGGTGCACCCCGGAGCTCGCCAGGGCCCGTACCTCGCCGAGGAGCCCGCCCAGCGGGTAGCCCTCCTCGAAGTCGCTCACCACCACCACGAGGGTCCGGCTGGGCACGGTGACCAGGGAGCGGGCGTGTGCCAGCCCGGCCGCGATGTGGGTGCCGCCGCCGACCCGCACCTCCAGGAGCAGCGACAACGGGTCCTCGACCCGGTCCGTCAGGTCGATCACGTCCGTCGAGAACGCGAGGAAGTGCGTGGACAGGGTGGGGACGCCGCCCAGAACGGCCGCGGTCAGGGCCGACCAGATGACGGAGGCCTCCATCGACCCGGACACGTCGACCACGAGGATGAGGCGCCAGTCCGCCTCCTTGCGCGAGCGGGTGCTGAACACCGGTCGCTCCGGTACGACCACGGTCCGTCCGTCGGCCGTCCGGCGCGCGTGGGCGAGGTTGGCCCGCAGGGTGCGCGGCAGGTCGAGCCGGCCGCCGGGCCGCCTGGTGGGGCGTGGTGTCGCGAGCCCGGTGAGGGCCGGGCGCATCCGGGTGGCGAGTTCCTTGGCCAGTTCGTCGACCAGACGACGTACGAGAGGGCGCAGCCTGGCCAGTTGCTGTTCGGGCATTCCGCCGGCGAGGGACAGGACGGAGGTGAGCAGGTCGACCGAGGGGCGGACCGCGGCGGGGTCGAGTTCGGCCAGTACGTCGGAGCGCCCCTGGTCGGCGGCGCGTGCCAGCACCTCCTCACGGACCTCCGCGCCGAACAGCGCCTCCAGTTCCTCGGCCCATTCGCGGGCTGTCGGGAAGGACGCGTCCCGGCCGCCGCTCTGCCCCCGGGCGCCGCTTTCCCGGCCGAGGTCGGCGGAGCCCTCACCGCGGCCGGTGCCGTACAACTCGTCGAGCGCGTGCGCGTATCGGCGGGCGTTCTGCGGGAGTTTGTCGGTCTCCCGGCCGAGAAGCAGCCGCCAGCGGTCGGTGGGGGTGATCCGGAGCGTGGCGGACGGCGCCGTGGAGGCGGGTGTCTCCGCGGAGCGCGGTACGGCGGAGGGTACGGGTGATGTGGGGCGCTCGGGATCGTCCGGGACTGTGGGGAGCCGGGAATCCGCGGGCGCCGCAGCGTTCGGCCCGGCCGGCAGACGCAGCGCGCGGAGGGCCTCGAGCCCTGCCGCGTCCGCGGCCGTCCACAGGGCGAGGAGTCTCGGCGAGGCGGTGAGCGACAGGTCGAGACGGTCGCCGAGCCGCTCGGTCACGGTGCGCAGGAGACGGTCGCGGCCTGCCGGGGTGAGCGTGTCGAAGCCCCCGCGCAGGGCGGGCAGCCGGTCGAGGAAGCCCTGGTCGGCGAGCGTGTCGATGCGGTCGAGAAGCGGGTCCAGCGCCGTCGGCGCCGACTGGAGGAGCGCGGCCGCACCGCTGAGCAGCCCGCCGAGCCGACGGCCCAGCGCATGCCGTGCCTCCGGGCCGGTTGCCGTGTCGATCCAGCCCGCCGTACGGGCGCCGAGCATGGCGGCGTCGTCGAGGTCGAGCAGGACCCGGGCTGCCAGCGCCGCGCCCTGGACGATCGGGGAGCCCGTGCGAGCGAGGGTGCCGAGGGCGTCGTCCATCCGCAGTCCGAGACGGTGTTCACCGGCCCGTGAGGCCAGCTCGATGAGCGCGGCCGCGTCCTCCGGCCGGTCACTGCCCGCCAACCCGGGCAGGGCGCGGACCGCCGACTCCAGGAGGCCGGTGGCCAGTTCGGCGGCGGTCTGTCGGCTGTCCTTGGTGGTGCCGGGCAGGTGGCCGCGGCACAGCGTCTCCAGCAGATCGAGTGCGGTGAGGAGTTCGGGCAGTGTGGCCGTGGCGGGGAGCACGATGGCGGCATCGGTGAGCCGCTCGGCCACCAGCGCCGGCAGATCGCAGCGGGCGGCCGCACCGAGCGCCGCGAGGACATGGGCGCAGGTGGGACCGCCGTCCGCCGACTCCCTGCGGAAGGTCTCCCGCAGGGTGCCCTCGGCGGCCAGGGCCGCGGTCACACCGCGTATCCCGGCCAGGTCCAGCCGTACGGGGACGGCAGGCGTCCACGACACCCGCCACCGGGTGGTCAGTGCGGCCGCGTCGCCCGTTCCGGCCACCGCCACGGCCTCGCCGTAGCCCGCGCCGCAGACCGCGAGGCGCTGGAGCAGGATTTCGCGGCGCCCGTCGAGAGCGGAGCGGAGCGGGTCGAGCCGTACCTCGCGCGACGCGGGGTCGTCCGGTCCGGGCAGCCGCAGTGCGACGACCTCCGCCTCCACGCACGGGCCGAGACCCGAGCGCGGGGTGCCCGGCGCGATCCGGCCCCGGTCGGTGCCGACCAGGACCACTTCGAGCGCCCGCGCGAGGGCTCGGCCGCGGCCGAGCGGTTCGCCCTGGCCCATCACGCTCGTCAGCGCTTCGATGAGCTCGCCGCGCCCCGGCGCCGCGAGTCCGCGCACCCGGGCGAGATCACCTGCCATCCGCAGGGTCTCGGCGGCCTCGCCCGTTCCGGCGCTGTGCCCGGCCGCGCGGAGCTCCCGGCACACGTCGGTGACCGCTCGCGCGGCCGCGCCCTGCACCCGCTCGGGATCGCCTCCGGCCCGGAAGACCGCCTGCTGCCAGCGCGGGTCGCGGATGCCGGCCGGGTAGCCGGAACGGGAGTCCAGCAGATCGAAGGCGTAGGGGACGAGGGAGGTGACGACGCCCGGGTGCTTCCCGGCAACGCTGTGATCGGCCGCCCTCGACACCGCAGCGGCGGCACCCGGAACCGGAACCGTATCGGGCGGCAGGGCGGCTGCCGTCAGTGCCGGGGCGTGGAACGCGCCGACGACGGCCGCGACCCGGCGCCCGTCCCCCGCGGCGCGGGTGATCGTCTCGCGCATGTGGGCCTCACGGGCCAGGTCCACCGCCGGTACTCCGCCCTGGGCCTCGGCGTCGCTGCGCAGTGCCCAACCGACGCCGAGGGCGGCACGGCGGATCGCCTCGGGGGCGGATCCCGGGGCGAGGACCTCCACACAGCGGTCCCACAGATCGTCGCCGGCACGGCCGGTCCCGGACGCGGCGAGGGCGTTCCCGAAGGAGACGGGAGCGGCCGGGGCCACCTCGGCGACCGCGGTGCGGGTGTCGCCCGAGGGGAGGGGGCCGTCCGCGTTCCACCGCGGATCGGACATCGGCAGATCGCAGCACACGACCTCCGCTCCCCGCTCGCGCGCCCAGCGGACCGCGGCCAGCTCCGGGGAGAAGTCGGCGAACGGGTAGAAGCCGAGCCGCCCGTTCTCACCCGCCCCGGCGAGCGCGACCGGCGCGATGGTGCCCGGCGCGGCCAGATGGGTCAGCCACGGCTGGAAGTCGGCGGGCAGTTCGACGCATACGACCTCCGCCCCGCACGCGTCGAGCAGGGCGGGCAGCGCCGCGGCGAGTGCCGGGCTGTGGTGCCGTACCCCCAGCAGGTACGGCACCACGGAGTCGGCGAGGGCGGTGACAGCCGCCCGTGGATCCTGGGTGTGCGTCACCGGAGGTTCTCCCGCAGGTCCCAGAGACGGCGCCACAGCGCCGATCCGTCCTCGGCGCGGCGGCGCACCGGACCGTCCCAGTAGCCGAGCAGGCGCGCGTGGTCGGCCGGGTCGTCCTTGCGGACCACGCCCAGCAGGTGACCGGGGACCAGATCGAGGGAGTCGGCACCGGGAAGATAGGCGGCGGCCACCCCGAGGGAGACGGCGACCTGTACGGCCTCGGCCGTGGACATCACCGTGCCGGGCCGCTCCACGTCCCAGCCCTCCGCGGACCGCCCGGCCCGCAGGTCGCGGAAGACGGTGACCAGCACATCCAGCACCGCGTCGTCGACGCCGAAGACGGCGCCCGCCCGCTCGACGGCCGCCACGGCCTGCCGCCGTACGAGTTCCGTCTCGGCGTCGACGTCGGCGATCGGGTGCACGGTCTCGAAGTTGAAGCGGCGCTTGAGCGCGGCCGACATCTCCGAGACACCGCGGTCACGCAGGTTCGCGGTGGCGATCACGGTGAATCCGGGAGCGGCCGAGACCTGGGCGTCGTCCGTGCCGGCCAGTTCGGGCACACTCATCCGACGGTCGGACAGGATCGACACCAGGGCGTCCTGTACTTCGGGCAGACAGCGGGTGATCTCCTCGACGCGGGCCACCCGGCCGGCGCGCATGGCGGCCAGCACCGGGGAGTCGACCAGCGCCTTCGGCGTGGGGCCCTGTGCGAGGAGCAGGGCGTAGTTCCACCCGTAGCGCATCGCGTCCTCCGTGGTGCCGGCCGTGCCCTGCACGGTCAGCGCGCTGGTGCCGCAGACGGCGGCGGACAGCAGTTCGGAGAGCATCGACTTGGCTGTGCCCGGCTCACCGACGAGCAGGAGCCCGCGCTCTCCGGCGAGGGTGACCACGCATCGTTCCACCAGGGCGCGTTCGCCGACGAACTTGGGGGCGATCACCAGACGGTCCGGCAGGGTCGCGTGCCGCTCGGGGAGCTTGAGGGCCTCCCCGCCGCTGCCGCAGACGAAGGTGATCGCGGAGCGGGGTGTCAGCCACCAGCCGGGCGGGCGGGGGCCTGTGTCGTGGGCGGCGAGGAAGGCGAGTTCGGTGGCGTGGCGCTCTTCGGCGGGCAGGGTCTGCCGGGCCGGAGGGGCCGTCGCCGTGTCGGTCGGGGGCATGCGTTCGTCCTTGTTCGGTGGGTCGGTCTGTCGTCGTGGCAGGGGGTGCCGGGGGCACCGGCCGGTCGGGCCGGTGCCCCCGGGAGGTAGGCCGTGGGCGGCGCCCCGGAGGCAGGTCAGCGGCGGCGTCCCCGCCGCACCTTGAGCTGCTCGAACCGGGGCCCTTCGCCTTCCCGGACCAGTTGCCAGGCCCTGCGGTACAGGTCCGCGGCCGGTTCGGTCGGCACGATCGCGGCCAGCAGAGCCTCCTCACCGCTCAGCAGGCCGTCGAACAGCGGCCGCTTCCACTGCTCCAGCGGAACGCGCGGAGCCTTGGGGTCCACCCAGCCACCGGGCAGGAAGAGCGAACGTCCGGCCCTGGTGCGGGTGGCCTCCACCACCAGGTCGGTGGCGGCCAGTTCGGTTCGGGCCGCCTTGAGGCGGGCCGGCTTCCACCCCGTCCACCGGGCCGTCATCCGGTCGGTCGGGTCGGGCATGGCGAGCAGCATCAGATAGAGCGTGGCGGCGTCCTCGCCGACGCCGTACTCCTTGGCGGCCTCGGTCACCAGGTCCGGCACGGAGCGGCCCGGGTCCTGCGGCCACCAGGTGCCGTCCGCGGCCCGCTCGCCCGCCTGCGGGTCGCCCGGATCGGCGAGCAGGGCCGCGAAGCGGGAGGAGCGGGCCAGACGCAGCGCCACCTCGGCCTGGTAGGGGCGTTGGCCCTCGACGCGCAGTGCGGGCAGGTACGGGTCCTGGCCCGCCTCGTCGAGCAGGGCGACCCGGACGGCGGGGGACGGCTGGTCGTCGTGGGTGGCGAGGACGACGGCACCGTACCGCTCGAAGCCCTTGCCGACCTCGGTCGGTGCGCCCGCGGTCTTCCGGAAGGCGGGGAGACTGACGTACTGCCCTAGGTCGAGCATCAGCCCGGGGTGGGCCAGCCGCTCGCGTACGGCGTCGAGCGCGGCCGGCAGCGAGGCGCGGATCGGATCGCCGGCGGGCAGACGGTGGGCGAGCCAGGCGGCGAGGCCGATGGCGCCGACGAGCGTCGCTCCGTCGAATCCGACCGACTTCTTGTCGACGGGCTTGACCCGGTCGCCCTCGACCGCCCACTCCAGGTCCTGGGTGAGCCGGGGCTCACCGGCCGGGTTCAGCAGTGCGGGCAGCGCCTGGCGGACGGTCCACGGCCCGTGCTTGAACGCGCGTACCGCGTCGCTGAGCAACTCCTCGGGTACGGCCGCCCGTCGGCCCATCCTGCTGTTCCAGACCTCGGCCGCGGCGGCCCAGTCCGGCCCTTCGGTCCACAGCCGGGCGGGTTCGGCGGGCAGCAGTGCGGCCACGACCGCGGCACGGATCGCCGGATCGACCTGGCGCAGCTCATCCTTGGCGACCGCCGCCGGAGCGGCCTTCACCCCGATGGCATCGCGTGCCTGCGGTGTCAGGAACATTCGCTCGTAGACATCGACCTGCGGCAGACCGGCCACGATCAGCCGGGCCATGGTCTCGGTGACGCCCGTCAGGCGCGCGAACTCCTCGGCGGCCTGCGGGAACCAGGGCGCCGGTCCGCGCGCGGCCAGCTCCGTGAGAAACGCGCCGAGCCGGCCCTCGTGCCCGCCCTCGCCCAGTGGGGCCGACGCCCGGAGCGTGTAGGGCTCCGGGGTCTCGAAGCGCCCGGCCGGATCGTGGAAGTATCCGCTGAACACGCAGTCGTCGTCATCTTGTGAGACGCGTCCCACCACGGCGATGAAGGAACCCCCGCCCAGCGGCAGCAGCCCGTTCCACGCGCCCTCACGCCACTCGCCCGACGGGGTGCGCAGCGGACCTTCCTCTTCCAGGAGCAGCTTCACCTTGCGCCAGTGCGAGGGCTCGGCGGCCGGAACCAGGCCCAGGGCGTCGAACTCGGCGAGCAGCGCGTGCAGCGCCTCCCGGTGATCGTCGGGGGTGGTGCGGGCCGCCGTGCGGAAGGCCAGGGCGCTCACGCGGTCGAGCAGTGTCTCCAGGCCGGGCTGGCCGACGGGGAACCGGCGTCCGTCGGCGTGGAGGTGTGCGGCCGGTCCCTCCGCCCCGGCGTCGCCGGGGAGCTGGGCGGCTCGCTTCAGCTCGCGCAGGGCGCGGAACACGGTGTCGGTCTGGACGTCACGGTTCCACCAGGAGCGGGTGGATCCGCCGAGACCGTTCATCGCGTCGAGGAGCACGGCGTCCGGTGGCCCGGCCGGGCCTTCGTCCTGCAGACCGCCGTCGAGGGTCCGGGTGAGCCGGTCGGCCGCCGCGTCCAGGACGGCCTGCTGACCGGCCGCGTGGCGCACGACCCCGGCGATGCCCGTGACCAGCGCGGTGTGGGTGACCGGGAGGAGGGAACGGATCGCCTCGGGCAGCGCCTCCTTGTTCTCGTGGGCCGCGGCGGACAGCAGGGCCGCCGCCGTGTCCCGGTCGATGTCGCGCAGCGCCTTGGAGCCGCCCGGGTCGCGGGCTGTCAGGCACTCCCAGTACTGCACCGGCGGCAGCAGCAGCGAGCCTTCGCCGAAGGCGCCGGGCGCACGGTCGGTCTTGGCCACCGAGGTGGTCACGCCGTCCGTGTCCACGATGGCGAGCTGCCAGCTGTTGCGGACGACGGCCCGCGCCTCGTCGGTTCCGGGGAAGACGACGAGCGTGGCGGGACGGCCGGCGTCCGCGGGCACGGTGACGGTGTGTCCGGAAAGGTCCTGGGCGCGCACGGAGCCGTCGGGCAGCCGCACCACGCGCAGTCCGGCCAGCCCGTCCACGGGCGTCGAGGCCGGCGCGACGCCGGAGGCCGGCGAGGGGCGCAGCCGGCCGCTGTCGACGCTGCTGCCCTCGGGGGCGTCACGCAGCGCGTCCGCGAGGAAGGCGGGCCTGCTCATACGGCCCCGCTCACCTGTCATCGGGTCGAACTCGTGCCAGCCGTGCGCCTGGTGGTCCTCGCCCTCCGCGTGCCACACCCAGTACGAGACGCCGTCGCAGAGCAGGTGCCGCTCCTGGGGCACGGTGGTGTCCCCGGCCTGCAGGACCGCGCCGCCGGTGGTCCGGCCGCCGCCCGGCAGGGGCAGCGTGATCGGCATGTCGCCCCGGTACCAGTCCATCTGGGTGCCCCGGGTGTTGCGGGCGCCTTCCAGGGATTCGGGGCGGTCGGCGCGGGTGTGCCAGTAGCCGCGCAGGCCGTCGGTGCGGTCGTTCCAGTAGACGAGGAGCTCTCCGTCCACATGGTGGAAGCCGGGATCGCCCCAGCTGCTGTTCGCCGGGATCCGCAGGTCGTGCGTGAGGAGGGTGCCCCCGGCGCCGATCACCCGGGCCTGGGCGGCGCCGGCGACGATGAGGTTCGGCCAGGCGTCGGCGACGATCACGTCCTCGATGTCGGCCTTGGGAACGAGGGAGGCGACCGCGTCCTCCCAGGCGGGCCAGCCGAGTTCGTCGAAGAGCCCGGCCCGCAGGGTGCGCGCCAGCACCGGCGCGAGGTCGGTTCCGGCGGCCTCACGTACCTCGTCCTCGGCCAGCGCCAGCGCCTCGGCGGGCAGCCACTTCAGCCGGGCCAGCGCTTCGGGCAGCTGGGGCAGGCCGACCGCGGTGAACCGCCGTACGACGGTGCGCACCCAGTCCGCGAGCAGCGGGCTGCCGCCCGGCGACGCCGAGAGAAGCCTGATCGCCCGCAGCGTGTGCTCGTCGTTGACGAACCGGTCGGCGCCCCGCTGAAAGGCGTCGTGGAAACGGGTGTCCGCGGCCAGCGACACCAGGTCACGGTGTCCTTCTCCAAGGGCCCACTGCGTCAGCAGCAGAGTCTCGTCCTTCTGCGGAGCGGCCACCGGAATGCCCAGGGACAGCAGCAGGTCGATCAGGTCCAGGTCGTGGAGGACCTTCAACGCGCCACCGGACGCGGCGAGTTCGGTCCGCAGCCGGTCCGCCGTCCGTTCCACCAGTGGATACAGCTCAGCCATACGACTGGAGGCACGCCAGGACCGGGCCCGCTCCCGGTAGGTCAGGAACCGCTCCAGCCAGCCCGCCGCGCCGTCATGCGGCCGCCGGTCCCCGGGAAGGGAGGCGTCCCAGAGTCCCGCCGTCGCACCGGAGGCCTCCAGCAGCCCGAGCCACATCGCCGGCATCTCGCTGTCGTGGCTCGAAGGGAGCAGGTCGAGCAGGGTGCCCCGCACGCTCGGCTCGCGCGCGGCCAGCGCCACCAGCGCCGTACGGTGCCCCTTCCACCAGCCGGCCGACGCGCGCAAGGTGGCCGGCAGACCGAGGAGTTCGGACAGGTACTCCTGTTCGGCGAGGTTCACGTCCCGGCCGGCGGCCCGGGCCAGCTTGCGCAGGTCGTTCGCCATCTGCGCCGACGGCGGCAGCCCGCCCGCCGTCCGGCGCAGGCACAGCCGGGTGAAGCGCCGCAGCGCCTCCTCGGCCGGCACGCGCGCCGCCAACTCCCTGGCGTAGGCGGACAGCACCTTCACCGGGAGCGCTCCGGCCAGCGCGAACTCCAGGAACACGGCGTCCAGCCGCTCCTCCTGGACCGTCAGCCCGTGCTCCGCCTCGGCCTTGCGGGCGCGGGTGAACAACTGGGCCGCGTATGTGGCGTTCTCCTCCGCGAGGAACACGCGCCCGGCCTGCTCGTAGAACGTGGGCAGGAAGTGCGGCACCGAGGCCGCCAACCGCTCACCGAGCTCCACGAAGGCGTCCAGCGCGGCCTTCGGACGGGACTTGGTCTGCCGGGCCGCCCGCTCCAGGTCCGGAACGACGCCCAGCGCGTGATGACCGTCCTTCGGGTGGTGCACCAGCACCCACTCCGGGAAGCCCAGAGACTGGCGCAGCCCGAACCCGACCACCGCGGGCTCGGCGTCCCGCTCCAGGCCGAGGAATCCGGCGGCCAGGTCCTCGGCCGCACCCAGTTCGCCGGCGACCAGCCGCACCACCACCCGCTCGTCCAGGCCCGGGTGACGGTACGTCCGCGCCGTCAGGGGCACCCCCCGCTCCCCGGCGTCATCCGTGTCGGGCGGCAGCACCGCGCCCGCCGTCAGCAGTTCCTCGTACGACACCTGCGTCCCCCCGCTCATGCGTTCTTGCCCTCCTCGATGACGCGGCCGGCGTACAGTGCCGCGGCCATCCGCATCCCCTCCGACCAGGCCACCGGTCCCACCTCGCGCAGCGGCAGCGCGCGGCCGTCCTGGTCCTGCCAGGTGAGCGCGCCGGTCTCGACCCCGTCCTCCCAGTACGGCTCCCCGATCCACACCGAGGCCTCGACGGTGCGTCCGCCGTCCCGCACCCGGGCGGTCGCGTAACCACCCGACACGCGGTAGCCGAGCGAACTGGCGCGTGCGGCGAGCGCGAAGCGGGAGCGGAACGAGCCCCCGGTGAAGTCCCGCACCTCGGTGGACTTGGGGTCGAGGTCCTCGGGCCGCCGCCACATCGCGCGGTGGATCTGCTCGACGCGCTGGACCATGCCCAGTTCGGCCGCGAACTCCCGCAGGTCGTCGAGGTCCGGCAGCAGCACCGGGTGCGGCAGCGTGACCGTGCGCGGGGCCATCCGGACGGTCTCGCCGTCCAGGTTCACCAGCCGCAGCTCGCCGGCTTCCGTGGCGCCGCGCAGGAAGCCCACTTCGTCCGGGTCGTCGCCGACCACGGCCAGATCGCGCAGCGCGGACTGCCAGGCCTCGTCGGGCCACACCCGGGCCAGCAGCCCGGTGGGTACGGGCAGCGACGACACCATCCACGCGTCGACCTGCGCGACACACGCCGTGGCATGACGGTCCAGCCACTCGGCGAACCGTCGGAGCCGGTCCACCTCCGGGTGGTCCTTGAGCGCGCGCGGCAGCGACTTCAACTGCCGCCCCGCCGACCGGCCCGAGGTGGCACGCGCCGCCACCCGCCCCTCCACAAGGGCGACTTCATACCCGTCACCCGCTGACAGCCAACCCACGAGCCACAGCCTTCCGCGTCAAGAACACAAGATTGAGAGCACAGTTCACCCAGGTCAGTCCGCCCGGGCCGAATGCGACTATGCGCTGAACGCTAGCGTCGGCCACTGACAATCGGTCCCGGCGCCCACACAGGTCCCGCTCGGCGCATCGAAGCCCTTGCCGGTCTGCGCGGAGCGTCTCCGCGCTCAGGTGACGGTTCGCAGCCGGGAGATGGGGGAGTGAGCGGGGTGAGCTCACGGCCCTGCTGACCGCGGCTGTGACGGATGTGCTCGGAGGCGTCACCGACGCCGAACTCCGTGAGGATCAAGTGCCGATCGTGGCCGGCCTTCCGGGCACTGTCGCGACGGTGACGGATCCGTGGGACGCGGCGTACGGCTCAGCGGAATTCCTCAGAGCGTGGGCCCGCCGACCGGGCTTCCGGCTCGTGAAGTGACCGCCGGCCCGTCCGCTGGTCCCGCCGATATCCTGCGTGACGTGATCAACTCATATGCGAGCCTTGACGATGCCGAGGTCGCGACAGCCGCGGCATTGGCAGGTGCGGACGTGGTGCGCACCATGTACGGCCGACGGCTCACACGCATCGACAAGGGTGGCGGAGACTTCGCCACCGCCGCCGATGTGGAGGCCGAGAAGGTGATCCTCAACGTCCTTCGTGCCGCCCGGCCCGACGACGCCGTGCTCGGCGAAGAGGGTGGGCAGCAGGGTCCGGCGGAAGCCGTGCGTCAATGGCTGGTGGATCCCCTGTGCGGCACGCTGAACTACGCGGTCGGCAACATGCTGGTGGCGGTCAACGTGGCGCTTCGCGGCGGTGCCGCGGCGGTGGCCGATCCGTTCAGCGGCGAGGTCTTCTTCACCGACGGCGAGCAGGCCTGGGTGCGGCAGGACGGTGCCGATGCCCGACTGGCGCCGACGTCCGCCAGCCGACTCGTCGACGTCAATCTCGACCCGCCGTTCACGAGCGCGCCCGGCTTCCGGGCCGTGAACCTGCTGGCGCAGCCCGACTTCGTGGCACGTTTCCGGCCCCGGGTCGTGTCCACGACTCTGGCGCTGGCCTGGGTTGCCGCCGGTAAGCGCGCCGCGTACGTGACGGACGGCGGCGACCTGTCCGGGAGCGTGCACTTCGCCGCCGGCATCGCCTTGTGCCGGGCCGCCGGCTGCGTGGTCACCGGAATCGACGGTGCGCCGATCGGGCAGTCAGGCGTCGGACTTGTGGCGGCCGCCGACGCCGAAACCCACCGGCAACTGATGTCCATGATCCGCAACTGAAGCGGGTACCGCGCCTGCTCGTCATGCACTGTGCCCGCCTGTCGGACGGTGCTGCAGCGGGTTTTTGGAGTGGATGACGAGATGCTCCTCGCCGCACTGATCAAGGTTGCCTCACGTGGTCGTACGGCAGCCGATGGTGTCGCAGTCGATCCGGACGCCGGCGACCGTCCTGTCCTGGCGCGCGGACTCAGATGCCACGCGCATCCGCGAGAATGCAGGCCTGCTCCATCATGCGCGTCGGTTCACGGCCGTTGGCCCAGGCGTCATTGAAGGAGGGTACCGATTCCACGTGGGGGCCGAACCGTCTGCGGATCGCGTCCAGCAGCACCTCCAGGGCCTGAGCCTCCAGGCTCCGGTCGCCGCAGGATTCCATCCGGATGGCACCCTGCGAACACAGGCTCCCGTCTTCATCGATCAGTGCTCCCGCGCACCAGCCTCCTTCCTGCAGCCGCAGGGAGGCACGGTGCAGGAGCGCCGCAATGGGTGTGGCGTACGGGCCTGGCGCCGGGAGCGGCGCGGTGGGAGCCATGGGGGCCGCGATGTGGGACCAGTCGACGGGGGCGGTATCGATGTGCGCGGTGTTGACCTCGTACGCGACGGCCGCCAGCGCGAGCCGCGCGTCCATGTCCTCCTTGACGGCGGCCAAGCGGGCCTCCAGACCGTCGGCGGGACGCCGCACCGGCCTCGCGCCGACGGATGGGGCGTCGCCGGAGGAGTCGGTGTGGGCTGGTCCGGTGGCAGTGCGCGCGGAGGGCTGCATGTTGGATGGATTCCTCGCGCGCGGGTGCGCCCAGCGCCGCCAAACGGGCGGTACTCGCAAGACGTGCCGCGGGGCTGGCGCGGTATCTGCACGATCCGCGGCCGCTGCCGCGGTGCCGGACCGGCATCTGCACGACCCGCGGCCGCCTCCTCATCGGAACAGGGATCCTGACGAAGCGGAACCGGGGCGTCGACAACCGGCAAGGGATCGATGCGGCTGACCTCGACCGCCTCAATTCGCTTTCACCACAGGTGAATTGCTGCCATGATCGCCATCGGTCTCCCACGGTGGGCCGGTAGGCGGTCGGGGCCCGGGTGCGTGCGGTGAGGTGTGCGGCCACAGCCCAACGAGCGGCCTCCGGCGTGCTGGCGCAGTGGCCGGAGGAGATCACATCGCGCATGCGTAGAACACTCCGCGCGCTCAACAGACCGGACAGGTGGGGAACACAGTGGTTCGTCGGACTGGTGTCCGTGTAGCGGCTGCCTTGCTCGTCGTGCTTTCGTCGGTCACGGCGTGCGGGGGCGGATCGGGGCATGGACGCGGGGAAGACGCCACGTCGGAAGCGGACAGCGAGCGGTCAGCGTCCAGAACTCCGGAGACGCTGTTGAGCGCGCCGGATCTTGAGCGTGTGGCGGTCACGGGCAAGGACCTCGCCGGATACGAGGTGAACCCTGAGCCGGCGCGGGCCGCGGCTTCCCACCGGAAAGTCGCCCCGGCCTCCTGCGGACCGATTCCCATGGCAATGGCGCTCAACAGCCCCTACCCCGCCACAACTCGCATCGCCCGGCTGTTCTCCGCGAAGGATCACAGCCCCGGAGTATCCATGAGCCTTTCCTCGTTCAGCGCCGAGGACGGGAAGCGGGTGGTCGATGCCGTCCGTACGGCGGCCAAGGAGTGCAGGACCTTCTACGATGCCTTCACCGATTTTCAGTACTCGTCGGTCGAAGTCCGACCCGACCCGGGATACGGCGACGAATCCGTCTCCCTGAGGTTCATCCAGATCTTGCCTGCCGTAGGCAAAGAGGTTGCGCCTGTCAAGGTTCCTCAGGCCGTGGTGGTCGTACGAAAGGGGACGGCCGTCTTGATGTTCCACAGCTTCAACAACCCTTCGCGGCGCAAAGGCCCGGCCGGAGTGCCGGACGCTGTTGTGAAGGGCCAAATGGAGAAACTCGGTGATCTGGGCAAGTCCGGATGATCTCTGAGCAGATGCCCGCTCGCAGGTCGTGGACGCCGAGGAAGCCGCCGGAAGTCCTGGGAACCTCGGGGGAGTCGGGGGCGCCCCTCCCTCGTCGTCGCGCCACTCGCTGACAGCCGCAGTCACTTGGGTCGGACCAACAGGATCCTCGTGGCGTGCCGCTCCGGCGTCACGGCGGTGCCGGAGCGGCGGACCGGAGCAACTCTTCTCCGGCCTCCCTCGACCTTCAGACCTTGACGGTGGCGAGGGCGGCGGCGTACTGCTCCTCGCTGACAGGCTCCAGCCAGGTGGTCCCGTCGCCGTTGCCGTCACCGACCACCAGGGCGATGTGCGCCATGAGGGTCGTGTCGGTGGCGCCGTGCCAGTGCTCCTCGCCGGCCGGGCACTTGACGATCTCGCCGGCGCTCACGCGTACGACGTCCCCGTCGCGGGTGCCTACCAGGCCGATACCGTCGGTGATGTACAGAACCTGGCCGAGCGCGTGGGAGTGCCAGTTGGTGTGGGCGCCCGGGGTGAAGCGCACCAGACCGGCCGTGAGGCGGGCGGGCTCGGCGGGTGTCTCGATCATGTTGAGGTAGACGTCGCCGGTGAAACGCTCGGCGGGGGCCTTCAGCGTGGTGGTGGAGGTGATGTGTTCCATGGCTCTCTTCTTCGATCGGGAGGAGGTGCCTGGGCTGATCCTCAGGCGTTGCCGTAGGGGAGGTCGGATCCGAGCTCGCGCGAGGCCAGCCGTCGGCCTGCGCGCGCAGCGCGTCGGCCTTGACGGTGACGGCTCCGATCGCGTCGGCGACGAAGCGGCCCGGGCTGCTCCCGACTGACGAGGGTGAGCAGGGCGGTGGCCAGTTCTGCCTGGTCGCCGGACTGCTGACCGTTCATGGACTGCCAGACCCGGCTCGCCCGCTGCTATGAGTGGCGCGCCACCGTCATCGACGCCTTCTTCGACCTCGCCGACACGAGCATCACCGTACGCAGTCTGATACGGCAGGCATGGACGACCCACCGCTGGGACGAACGCCCGAACCGCCGACCATGACCCGCACCCTTCTCCGCACGACTCTTATCTGACCGCTGCTCGGTTGCCGCTGCCAGCGCTGTGGTGCTCTTGAGCGGCAAGCACCTGATCGGCGTGATCGATCGCCCACTGGCCGAGGGCAGCCAGTGGTCCGTCGGCGAGGCTGCCGCCCAACTCGGACAGCTCATACGCCACGGAGCGGTCGGCCGGCGTGGTGATCCGTACGACCAAGCCGTTGGCGTGCAGACGGTGAAGCGTCTGGGTCAGGACCTTGTCGCTGACGCCCGCGATGTCACTCAGAAGGTCGATCCGGCGGCGTCTGCCCGTTCGCAGCGCCATCAGTACCACTGGGTCCCAGGTGTGAGCGATCAAGTCGGCGGCCAGGCGCACCGCACAGTCGGCGGCGAAGGGCGGGCAGTGGTCGTTCACGCGTCTCTTCCTACCGGATTCGGGCCTACCGATCGGTAGGCCCGAGGTTCCTACCGTAGCGAGGCATCAGCCCTTCGAGGAATGAGAGAGCGACGTGCGTATCGGAATCCTGGGCACCGGCGTGATGGCCTCGGCACTGGCGGAGGCGTGGACGCGACGTGGACATCACGTCCTCGTCGGAGGCCGTTCACAGGACAAGGCTCGGGCGATCGCCGAGCGGCTCGGCGACGCGGTCGAGGCGGTCGACCCCGTGCAGGTGGCCAGGGCGAGCGATGCCGTGGTCGTGGCAGTGGCATGGGAGGGGCTCGACCAGGTGCTCGCTCTCGCCGAGGCCGACGAGGGGTCGTTGGCGGGCAAGGCCGTGATCGACTGCACCAACGCAGTCGACTACACCTCCGGCCTGCTCAAGCCGCCCACCGGGTCGGTCGTACAGCACATCGCCGAGCGAGCCGTAGGCAGCCGGGTGGTCAAGGCGTTGCACCTGTTCGCGGGAACGGGCTGGCTGGCGCCGACGCCGTCGGGGCAACCGAAGCGGACCGTGGCGATGTGCGGCGACGACGACGCGGCGCTCGGCATCGCCGCCGAACTGATCCGCGACCTCGGTGGCGTGCCCGCCGTGATAGGCGGACTGGAGCACGCCCGGCAGCTTGAAGACGTGGCGGGTTTCGTCATGCGGCTGGTCGCGGCGGGCCACAACCCAGTCACCGCCGTGCCCGTCGTCGACCGGTCGCAGGACTGACCACGTCGCTCGTCGCATGCGCTGCGAGACGACCGGCACTCGCACCCGGCAGCACCCATCCGGGGTCAGGCAGTGCGGTCACGATCTCCGCCGGACTGCGGGCCGGATCGAGGCACTCATGCCGGCCCGGATAAGTGTCTACGATTTCGGCATGCAGCGCAGCGATGTCACGAGTGACGACGGCACTTGGGTGGGCCTGTCCCTGGACGTACAGGATCGCCGTCTGCCAGGGCTGTGCGTGTTCAGTGCCGGGGCGCGGCTGCTGGTCTCCCGGCGGTCGCGCCCTGTGCTGCTTGCCGTTGTCGACGAGCAACTCCAGGGCGTGGACTTCTGGCGCACCGACGAGTACCGCTCCGTCGTTCCCCCGTTGCGCGCCGATGCGGGGCGTGCCCTGGCGGGCAGCCCGCAACGATGGGCCCACCGCTTCGCGCAGTACCTCATCGACTCGCTGGACAGCCCGCTGCACGAGGGCCGATGGCTGCTCTCATGCCAGAATCCGCTCCTGCGGTGGCGCCACGCCGATACTTCACACGCCGAGTACTGGCGCTCGATGCTCATCGACGGCCATCCGGACGGCTACATCGACTGGTTCTTCCACTCCTGGGGGTGGGAGGTCCTTCCGCTGCGGCCGATGCCCGATAGCGACGACAGCCGGGTCAAGGCGTACCGCAAGCAGGCCCGGGAAGGAACGCTCCCACCCGTCCTGCTGTGGTGGGTCAGCGGCCTGGACTGCCATCTCGTCCTGGACGGCCACGCCCGGCTCGCGGCGGCGATCGCCGAATCCGTCGAGCCTCCGCTGCTGCAGTTGCACCGCACGGTGCCGCGCGATGACCTGGCCGCGCGCATCGATGAGGCAGTGGGCTTCTACGAGGACGAACTGGCACGCTTCGCCGAACTCCGCGCGGTCCACGGTCCCACTGTCCCGGACGGTGCCGCCACCACCGGCCCTCAGCTCGTCCGCCTCCTCCACGACCTGAACACCGCGCAACAGCCGAGCTGGGCCTGGCCCCTGTCCGGCGGGGAGGCCCAGTGGCGCCGCATTGCACGCCAGGTGACCGCCGGCCAGGACTGGCCCCGTACCTGAGCCCTGCCGGATCCCTCCATCACTGGTGACAGGGTGTGGTGGATTCGCCGCTGGACGAGGATGCTGCTGCGCGTCCGAAGATATGGGTAGGGACATGCAGGACGGGCCGCCGCAGAAGAGGGCGGGGCATACCGCGGCGGCGTCCACGATGCTGCGGTCGGCCATTGGCGAGGAGACGCCACATGAGGATCATCGTCACGGGTGCGTCAGGATTCCTCGGGCGTCTGCTGGTCGGGCGCCTGCTGCGGACGCGGACGTTCGACGGCGTACCGATCACCCGGTTGGTCCTCGTCGACCACGTCGTCGGGCCGGGCTTCGCGTCGGCGGACGACCCGCTTGTGGACGTGGTGCACGGTGATCTGACCGACCGTCTCGATGACGTGTTCGCCGAGCCGGTTGACGTGGTGTTCCATCTTGCCGCTGCCGTGTCGGCCGAGTGCGAGGCGGACTTCGACCTGGGTATGGGCGCGAACCTCGACACCACTCGTGCTCTGCTGGAGGCGGCTCGGGCGCAGTCGCCGGCCGGCGGGGCCGTACCGCGGATGCTGTTTGCCAGCAGCCTCGCCGTCTATGGCTCCACCCCGGAGCTTCCCCTGCCGTCCGTGGTCAGCGAGGCGACTGTGCCCCTGCCTCAGTCGAGTTACGGAACGCAGAAACTCGTGTGCGAACACCTGATCGCGGACTTCACTCGCCGTGGCTTCATCGACGGCCGGGTCGTCCGACTGATGACCGTCGTGGTGCGGCCCGGGCGGCCGAACGCGGCTGCCTCGGGCTTCCTGTCCTCCATCATCCGCGAGCCACTCGCCCGACTCCCCGCAACCTGTCCCGTGGCCCCCGGCACGCAGGTGGCCCTGGCCTCGCCGCGACGCACCATCGAGGGAATCCTCCGTGTCGCGGAGGCCGAGCGCGGCACCGGACCGGGACGCCTGGAGGGTCGCCTGCCGGTCAACCTTCCCGCACTCACGGTCGGCGTCGCCGAGATGCTCGCCACGCTGCGACAGGTGGCCGGCTCCGCCGCCACCGACCTGGTGACCTTCACACCCGACCCTGCCATCGCGGCCGTCGTCGGTTCGTGGCCGGCCGTCATCGACAACCGGCGCGCCGCCGGGCTCGGTCTGGAGCCCGACCCGAGTTTCCTGTCAGTGGTCCAGGACTACGTGACAGATCACCCCGACGCGGTCACCCTTCACCGCCCTCGCGGGTAACGCTGACGCCGCTGCCCGGGTGATCGCGCGGGTGCTCTTCGTGGCGCGCGTGAACTCTGGACAGGCGGACCTGGCCGTGCTGTCATGTCCGCGGCACCATTTCCAACGTTGTAGAAGATCGCAGCGCTTCCCGCCTCCTTCCGCATTCACGCTGTGGATCCGCTTCTGGATGATCCGGCGTTGTCCGGCGTTGTCCGATAAAGAGACAACGTTGTCGCACTGCAAGCCGACTCCTCTCGAAGGCAGGTCACCCGCATGTCAATGAGCAGGCGGAAAATCCTCGGTATGGGCTCCAGCGCCTTGGGAGCCGCGGCTCTCGGAGTCACTTTCGCGGGAGGTGCGGCCGCGGCTCCCCAACCGCGAGCCGAAACGCAGGTGCCCGACCGATTCCAGAAGCTGCCGCCCGGCAGTGTGGTCGCCCGTGGCTGGCTCGCCGGCCAACTCCGTTTGCAGCTCGACGGATTGTGCGGCACGTACGAAAACCTCTCGCACTTCCTCGACCTCTCCACCACCGGCTGGGTTCACCCCGAGCGCAACGCCTGGGAGGAGGTGCCGTACTGGCTGCGCGGCTACATACCGCTGGCCATCGCCACAGGGGACGCACACGCGCTGACCCGCTCGCGCGAGTGGGTGGACGGGATCCTCGCAACCCAGGACAGCGACGGCTTCTTCGGACCGCGCGCCTTACGCACCGCACTCAACGGCGGCCCGGACTTCTGGCCTTTCCTGCCGCTCCTGCAGGCCCTGCGGACACACGAGGAGTACACCCACGACCAGCGGGTCGTGCCGTTCCTGGTCCGTTTCCTTCGCTACATGAACGCCCAGGGGCCGGGCGCCTTCAACACCAGCTGGGTGTCCTACCGTTGGGGTGACGGTCTCGACATCGTCGTATGGCTCCACCGCCGGACCGGCGAGGCGTTCCTGCTCGATCTCGCCGCCAAGATGCACACCTACGGCGTCGACTGGACCGGCGCCACCCCGAGTCGGCACAACGTGAACATCGCCCAGGGCTTCCGGGAGCCCGCTCAGTATGCCCAGTTGACCGGTTCCGCCGATCTCACCCGGGCCACCTATCGTGCCTACGACGCCGTCATGGGCACCTACGGACGGTTCCCCGGTGGCGGGTTGGCCGGCGACGAGAACTTCCGCCCCGGTTTCACAGACCCCCGGCAGGGCTTCGAGACCTGCGGCATTGTCGAATTCATGGCCAGCCACGAGCTGTTGACCCGGATCACCGGCGATCCGGTGTGGGCGGACCGCTGTGAGGACCTGGCCTTCAACATGCTCCCGGCCTCCCTCGACCCCGACGGAAAATCCGTTCACTACATCACCAGCGCCAACAGCGTCGACCTCGACAACCGTCCCAAGACGCAAGGGCAGTTCCAGAACGGCTTCGCCATGCAGGCCTTCCAGGCCGGCGTCGACCAGTACCGGTGCTGTCCGCACAACTACGGCATGGGCTGGCCGTACTTCACCGAGGAACTCTGGCTCGCCAGTGCCGACGGCGGTCTCGCCGCCGCGCTCTACGCTCCGAGCAGGGTCCGAGCCACGGTCGCCGGCGGAACGACGGTCACCGTCACCGAAGAAACGGGCTATCCCTTCGAGGACACGGTCACCCTCACCGTCTCCACGCCCCGTCCCGTGCGCTTCCCCCTGCAGTTGCGCGTGCCGGGCTGGTGCAAAGGGCCGCGGCTACAGGTCAACGGCACTTCAGTGGCGGCCTCGGACGGGCCGTCCTGGGCGCGGGTGGAGCGAACCTGGCGCGACGGCGACGTCGTCCGTCTGCAGTTGCCTCAGCAGGCCAAGCTGCGTTCCTGGCCCGGCCAGCACGGCGCAGTCGGCGTCGACAGAGGTCCGCTGGCCTACTCTCTGAAGATCGGCGAACGCTACGACCGCTACGCGGGAGATGACACGTTCCCCGCATACGAGGTCCACGCGACCACCGCATGGAACTACGGTCTCCTCCCCGAGACCCCGCTGACGCCCGTACAGACCAGTGCTGTCGTGCCGGATCAGCCGTTCACTCCCGGCACGACGCCTCTGCACATCTCGGCGCAGGTCCGGAAGATCCCGGAGTGGGTCGCGGACGACGAACATGTCGTCGCACCGCTCCAGGACAGTCCCGCCCGCAGCGAGGCTCCAGTGGAGACGGTCACCCTCATCCCCATGGGCTCCGCGCGGCTTCGCATCACGTCTTTCCCCACGGCGGCACCCGACGGCCGGGCCTGGACGCCGGAACCACCCTTCCGCAGGCTCGCCAACAAGAACAGCGGAAAGGTCCTCGCCGTCGACGGGATGTCCACCGAGAACAGCGCACGCGTCGTGCAGTTCGACAACACGGGGACGGGTGACCACGCCTGGCAGCTCGTCGACAAGGGGGACGGCTGGTATCTGATCCGCAACGGCAACAGTGGCAAGGTACTTGGCGTCGACCGCATGTCCATGGACAACAGCGCGATCGTCGTGCAATTCGAGGACAACGGAACAGACGATCACTTGTGGACTCTGGTCGCCAACGGCGACGGCTGGTATCGCATCCGCAACAAGAACAGCGGCAAAGTCCTAGGCGTGGACCGGATGTCCACCGACAACAGCGCGCAGGTGGTCCAGTTCGACGACAACGGAACGGCCGACCACTTGTGGCGGTTCCTGTGAACTCCTGAGCCAGGCGCGGCGATGGACCAGCGGTCGTGGCCCGGAGTCTCATTGGCCGCGGCAACCGGCTTGGCCCGTTCCTGCAAGCCGGCTGCTGCGACGCCGAGTGGGCCGGCCTCAGCGCGTCGCTGTCATGCGCGGCCGTCCGTCGCGGTCGCTGTGGGCGCCTTGTGGTGGGCGTGCGGGGTGAAATACGCGGGTGCGTGGTCGATCGGCAGGCCGGGTCGCCAGGCTGTGAGGATCCGGGCGCTGCACACGCACAGACCGTCAGGCAGCCGGTCCAGGGGGTACCGGGCGCAGTTGTCGGCACTCTCCTCCGGTTGCTTGGCCGGCCGGCCCTGCCAGGCGCCCACGACGGCGCCGACGGTGACCCGCACGACGTCATCGACGTGGTCGACGAGTGTGCCCAGGAGCGTGACGTCGTCGGGCCGTGTGATCAGCCCGGTTTCCTCGGCGAGTTCACGGATCACGGTCGTTTCGAGGGATTCCCCGGCTTCGACGGTTCCGCCGGGCAGTGGTCCTCTCCGTCGCGTTCCGAGAACCAGCTTCCGATCATCCCGGCGAACCTTCTACTCTCAGGGCAGGTGAAGTTGGGCTCTCGCCCATGCCGCGGGCTCCCAGACCCCGAGCCGTGACTCACTTGTGAGGCCAGCTGGAGCCGCATCGCCGACTGCGCGGCTCCAGCCTCGCGCCCTCCAGGACGTGCAGGCGAGGCAACCCCCGCAGCCCCGCGCCGGCGTCCGGAGGGCACTCGCGCGAGGAGTGACCGGGGGGAGCCTCGGTCCCTCGCGCTCCCGGCCGCCGCCGCGCAGCGCGGCGGCGGCCGGGCCCCGGGCGCGCTCAGTGAGATCGACTGGACCTCGCTGAGACGGGACTTCACCGGAAGCGGGACAGGTCTTCGTGAGGTGATCGTGCGCCCCGTCGTCGCAGGTACCGGCAGAGCGGACCACCAGGCCCGTGGTCGCGCTGTTGTCCTGGCGCGACGCTGCCAGATGCCTGTCATGATCGTCTTCATGGGGATAGACATAGCGTCGGCCCAGGTGGCCGACTTCCACCAGGTCTTGAGGGATCACCCCCGCTACTGGGGTGAACGCGACCTGCGCTCTCTGCACCTTCTGGCATTGGTGCAGGAGTTCGGATCCATGTGCCTGGTTGCCCGTGCCGAGGACGGAATCCGTGGGTACGTCTTCGGGTTTGTCACGCCGAACGGCACCGGCTACGTGCATCTGATCGCGACGCGGGACGATGCCCGTGGAACGGGTCTCGGGCGCCGTATGTACGCGGCGTTCGCTGAAGCGGCGGAGCGTCACGGTGCACGGCGGTTGAAGGCGATCACGTCCGTCGAGAACGCCGGATCAATCGCCTTCCATCGCGGCCTCGGCTTCGACGTGAGGATTGTCGACGACTACAACGGCCCCGGCCGGACCATGGCCGTCTTCCACCGAGACCTGCCGCTCGACATCTCGGCGCCCTGACCGACCAGCCGCCACTGATGTCGATCCCCAAGCCGTAGGCGGGGTGGACGCGTCCGTCAGCCTCTCCTGAAATGTACCTGTCGGCCGCGGGTGGTTGTTCTTCGTGGCGAGTACCGCTTGCCTGCGCGGCTGCCGTCTGAAGGCAGGCAAGCAGGTCAGCCGCGGGCCACGAGGGGGAGCCGGGCTCGGCGGCATCGAGATCACCCAAGAAGAGCTTGCGGTCGGTAATACGATTTCGTAATATACGAAATCGTGAAGTCCGAATCCGTATCCCCCGAACGGTCCGCGCTGCTGACCCTGCAGCGCGCGACCCACGCCACCTTGCACCTGATCGCCACCGAACTCGTCGACCTCGACCTGACCGCCTCCGAGATCAACGCACTGGCCAACCTCGCCGACGGTACGGGTCGCACCGTGTCCCAACTGGGCGCAGCCGTCGGTGCGCGTCCCACGACTCTGACGAGCGTGCTCGATCGTCTGGAGCGACGCGGGCACATCACCCGTGGCACGCGCGCCGGTGACCGCCGCTCGGTGCTCATCGAACTCACCGAATCCGGGCACGCGACGGCAGGGCTGATCAAGCAGACGCTGAACGATCTCGAGAGGCGGGCGCTGGACGGTCTGCCCGCTGAGGCGGTCGCCGGCTTCTACGCCGTCCTGGATGCGCTGACGCGGGAGGGGAGATGACGGCGCCCGACGACCGCGTGCACGAGGAGCCCTCGCCGTTCACGGAGTTGATGGGAGAGGTGATGGCCGACGCCGAACGCTTCGGGCACCGCCAGCACATTCACCTCACGTGGTTGGCCGTCCGGCGGAACGGAACGGCCGAGGCCGTGGACCTGGTCAGCGACGGCATCCGGCGCACCGCCCGCTACGCGGGCGTTCCGCAGAAGTACAACTCCACCGTCAGCCGTGCCTGGGTCGAGCTGGTGGGTCACCACGCGGATGAGTCGGACGCCGCCGACTTCGACAGCTTCGCGAGCGAGTGTCCCGCGCTCCTCGACAAGAAGCTGCTGACTCGTTTCTACCGGCCCGCAACGCTGGCAGACGCGGCGGCCAGGACCGGTTGGGTCGAGCCCGACCTCGCTCCCTTCCCTTGGCGTCAAGGTGTCAAGGCCTGAAGGAGTGACGGGATGCGGCCTACTTCTGCTCCGTACGCTTCATCCTCCGATGTGCCGTCGTGTGCCGTTCACTTCGCGCGCTCACCGTACGTGCCGAGTCCATCCGAACGCGGTGGCAGCGGTGTGCTGGGCGAGTTCGGGCAGGCAGCTGCGAGCGGAGAGCTGAACGGCCGCCGTCGGAGCGGGCAGTTCATGGGAGATCCGGATCAGTGGCGCATGCGATGGAGGCCGTCACCGTGTCCTGCCGCGTAGGAACGGGTCGCACCAACTCCGGTACTGAGGTGCGTCGTGACGGCATGTCGGCCGGCGACCGGTTCGGGGCGCCGACACGGGCGGCGCTCGGGGCCGCCCGTGCCGTGTCGGGATCAGGACGTTCGAGAGGCCCTGCCGAACAGCCGGCCGGCCAGGTCGATGCCTGTGACCGTGCCGTTGGCGTCGCGGGAGAAGTAGCCGCGCTGCCCCTCGAGGCCGCCTTCGGTGATGACGTAGTCGTCCCCGTCGCCGGGAAGGAAGCCGATGCTCGCGGCCGGGTAGTCCGGAGGCATGTCTTCGTCCGATGCCTCGCGGATCTCCGTCTTGATTCCGACCTCCAAGGTGAGGCGGGTGCCGTCGGTGGCGATGTCGAGGTTCAGGGCGTCGATCTCGTAGTGGCCGACGACTTGTTGGGCCTTTGCTTCGTCGTACGGGAGCGGCTCCGCCGTCTTTTCGGCGAAACCGAGGTAGTGCTCGAGCGCCCACCGCACGACGGACTGGTTGAACGGGTAGCCGTCCGGACCGACGTTGGCCAGGGATGCCACTGCGAAATTACGCTCGGGCACGATGAGCAACTCGGCGAACTGGCCGTTGCCCGATCCGCCGCTGCCGATCCCGTGGAGGCCGTCGAAGTCGTGCAGGAACCAGCAGATGCCGAAACCGTCGCCGAGCGAGCTGCCGCGCATTTCGACTGTCTGCTCCCGCATCCGGTGCAGGTCCGCGGCGGGCAGCACGCCGTCGCCGTCGCCGAGTTGGAACCGTGCCCAGCGCAGCAGATCGCTCATCGAGGAGGCAAGGCCGCCGCCGGGGTTGTCGCCGCGGGCGCCCTCTTTGAACGCGTTCCAGGGCCGGGCGGCTCGCAGTACCCCGTCCTCGCCGCGGTTGTAGCCCACGGCGAACTTGCGGATCATCACCTCCGCCAGTCCGTACACCGTGTCCTCCAGGCCCACCGGCTCCAGGACGAGTGAGGTCATGGCCTGCTCGAAGGGAAGCCCGGTGACCTTCTCGACGATCCGGCCGGCCAGGTTGTAGCCGGCCTGGCTGTACGAGGCGCGGGCCCCGGGCGGTGCGATCAGTGGAAGTCCGGGCAGTTTCGCCACCAGCCCGGCCAGGGAACGGTCGCCCTCGCCGTCGTCGATCAGGTTCCAGTCCAGGCCCGCGGTGTGGTTCAGCAGGTTCAGGACGGTGATCTGTGCCGCGGCCTGCTCGTCGGCCAGCTTCAGTTCGGGCACGTAGCGCTGCACCGGCGCGTCCAGGTCCACCTTTCCCTGGGCGACCAGACACATCAGCGCGGTGGCGGTGAAGGTCTTGGACACCGATGCCAGAGGGAAGAGGGTCTTCTCGTCGACCGGCAGCGGGTTGGCGAGGCTGGTCACACCGTGCGAGGCGTAGATCTCCTGGCCGTCCAGCAGCACCCCGACGGCGACACCGGGAACGCCGAGCTCCGTGGCCTGCGACGTCACGAACTCCGACAGCTTGTCCTGCGACATGGCTCCCCCGTCCGATGATTGAACTAAGTACGAGTAGGAGCGTAGGACTCGCTTGAACAAAGTGCAAGACCCGTCATGAACTAAGTTCAAGTACTCTGGTGGCCATGCCGCGAGACACGCTGACCGCAGACCGGATCCTTCGTGCGGCCATCGAGCTGCTCGACGACGAGGGGTTGGACGGCCTCAATATGCGGAGCCTGGCCCAACGCCTCGGCTCGGCCGCCACGGCCGTCTACTGGCACATCAAGAACAAGGACGACCTGGTCCGGCTCGCCAGCGACGCGGTCTGGAGCGAGGTCGAGGCGCCCGATCTCGACGCCACTGACTGGCGCACGGCGGCCGCCGCCCATGCCGTCGGCATGCACGCGATGCTCACCCGACACCCCTGGCTCGTCCAGGCGTTCGGCAGCCACCTCCTGCACGGACCCGCCCAGGCCCGGCACAACGACCTCAGCCTGGCCATCTACGAAAAGGCGGGTTTCGCCGACGCGGACGCGGACCGGGCGGCAGGTGCCGCGCTCGCCTTCGTGCTCGGCAGCACGCTCGGTCCCGCCGCGCAGGTCTCCCTGAACCGTCGGCTGAACAGGAGCGGCGCGGACGCCGAGCAGCTGATGGCGGATGCCATGAAACGCGCCACCGAGACCGCCCTGCAATTCCCGCACCTGCGGAAACGCCTCGACACCACGGCCGCCGCGGAGTACGCGGGAGCGCCCGACAAGTCCTTCGAGTTCGGCCTCCAGTCCCTCCTCGACGGCTTCGAGGCCCGCCTGGCCGCCGACCGCGCGGGGGCAGGCCGGTGACACGCACGCCTACAGGACGGTGGGGGCCGATATCAGGGCACCCGGTTCCCGGCCTCGACGGTCAGCCACGTGCTCTTCTTCGGACGGCGGTCCTCGGGGGAGCCCCAGCTCGGCGGTGATCCCACGTGGGCGGAGAGCTGCCTCGTTCTCGGAGAACCATCTCGTGAGCGCGGCCGGGAGGTTCGGCGGTCATCGGCCGCTCCCGTCCGCGGGGTGGGACATCTGGAAGGCGAGGCGTTCATCGGCCTGATCACCGATGCGCGTGAGCACGCTGTCCAGGTCGAGGAACTCCTCCCAGACCGACCTTCCGCTCGCCACCACCAGTCCGGCGACGACAAGGTCTTCGAGTTCGGGGACCCGCTTGTTCTTCCAGATCTTGTCGGCCAGGCTGACCAGGAGGTCTTCCATTCCGGCCTCCTGGGCGGTCCAAGCAGCGTGCGTTGCGGCGAAGCGTGCCATGACGGAATCGACGCCTTGCGCCATGAGCAGCGCACGGCCGGCTTCCTCGTGTTGTGCGCCGGGAGCAGACAACTCGGCAGGGTGCAGGCTCTTTCCGATGTCGTGGGTGGCGGCCCCGAAGAGAACAGCCTCCGCGTTGATCCCCAGATCCAGGTTGCGGCCGGCGATCCATTCGAGAAGTTGCCCTGCAACGTCGTGGACTGCCCGCAGATGGGCGACCAGGCGCGGCGGTGCGTCAACGTCGTGAAGCAGTTCGGCAGCTTCGATCGGCAGTGGACGGAGCGGGGGCTGATCGGTGTCATGGAGGGCGATCGACAGTACTCGCGAGGTCGTCACCGCGGCAGGGTAGCCCTGGCTGCTGGCTGCTGGCTGCTGGCTGCTGGCTGCTGGCTGCTGGCTGGTCGCGGTGGGTGTCTGGTTGGGTGGTTGGGTGGGTGCGACAGCAGCGTGGACCGACCGTCGGGTTGTGGATGGCGGTGTGGTTGTGCGGGGGTTTCGTTTGTCCCGGGGTGCTGGTGTGGTTCCGGGGGTGCTCTGGCTGGGGCCTTCTCCCATCGCGTCGCCTCCTCCACTGGTCCTGTTGGGGCACGGGGGCAGTGGGCACAAGAGCAGCGAGCGGATCTGTGCTCTGGCTCGCTGGTTCGCGTCGCGTGCCGGTGTTGCCGTGCTCGCGATCGATGGGCCTTACCACGGCGAACGAGTCCCCGCTCCGTTGCCTGCCGCGGAGTACCAGGCCCGTATGGCCGAGGAGGGGATCGATGTCGTCCTCGACCGGATGACGGACGACTGGCGGGCGGCTGTGGACGCCCTCGGTGCCTCGGGCGTCGCGGACACCGGCAGCCTCGCCTACCTGGGGATGTCCATGGGAACGCGGTTCGGCATCCCGTTGGCGGCCGCCTTGGGCGGCCGGCTCCGTTGCGTGGTCCTCGGCAAGTTCGGCCTTCGGCAAGGACCAGGTCTGCACAAGGGCCTGGAGTCGCCGGAGCGCATCGCGGCGGACGCCCGGCGGATCACAGCCCCCGCCCTGTTTCACGTCCAGTGGCACGACGACATCTTTCCCAGGGAGGGCCAGCTGGCCCTCTTCGATGAACTGGGGTCACAGGACAAGCAGTTGGTCGGCTACGCCGGTCCCCACGGCGAGACAAGGCCTGATGCCGCAGCCCTCTGGTGCGAATTTGTTTCCCGCCACGTGGCGGCTCAGCTCGGGCGGTGAGTCTGCGGTGGCAGTTCAGGATGCGGGCGACGCCGTTCGGTGCGGTGGCTCACGTCGTGCCGGACTTGCTGCGCCAGGTCCAGAGGGGCAGGGCAGAGCAGGGCAGGGGTAGCGGTCAGGGGTGTGCGGGTGTCAGGAGGCTTCCCAGGTGAAGCCGTCCGGGTCGGTGAATGCCGTGGTGGAGCTGGTGACGGCGACCCGGTGTGATCCGCTGCCGTCGTTGGGGACGCCGAGGTCCTTGGCCAGGCCGGGGCGCTTGTAGAGCGCGAGTTTGACCTGGTTCGGTTCGGCAGTGGCGAATTCCGCGTACTTGCCGCCGAAGCTCTTCGCGACGGTCAGGCCCTGCTCGACGTAGAACCGCTTGCTCGCTTTCACGTCCTCGACGCCGAGCAGGAGCACTGTCTCGTCGATGGTTCCGGTGGCCGGGCCGGTGTCCTTCTTCGCCGAGGTTGCGATCTTCCAGATCGTTCCGTCCGGGGCCTGTACGACGCCGCCGTAGCCCCACAGGGATTTCGACGCGGGCTTCAGTGATGTGGCGCCGGCCGTGAGAGCGGTGTCGATGAGGCTGCTGACGTCGGCCGGCTGGGACACGGTGAGAGCCAAGGTGAATCCGCGGAAGCCGGTCGTGGGTGCCTCGGAGGCGCGCAGGCGCAGCTGGGGGCCGAGTTTGAAGGCGGCGTCGTAGAAGTTCTGGGCGGTGGCGGAGTCGTCCACCTCGAGGGTGACGGATGCGATGGAAGTCATGCAGATCACGCTAGCCGCGGCTCGGTGACGGTGGCTTCTTCAATCCTGCTCGATCCGGTCACCGGGTGGTTCACCTGCCCTGCCGTCCTGGGCGGACTGCCCATTGTGCCGGGTTCGTGGAGTGGCGAGGAAGGGCCGGCCGGCTGCGGGAGCGGTTGCCCCCTCCTGCCCGTCCTGCCCTTCTTCAACATCCGGTGACTGCCTGGCTCGCGATGAGCTGTCGGTAGGGGGCGCAGCGTGCGAGGAGCGTGGGGTGGTTGCCGGTGTCGGTGATGGTTCCTTGGCTGAGCATGATCACGTGGTGGGCGTGCTGGACGGTGGAGAGGCGGTGCGCGACGACGATGACGGCGCGTGTTGTGGCGAGGTCTTCGATGATGGTGCGGAAGCGCTGTTCGTTGAGGCCGTCGAGTTGGCTGGTGGGTTCGTCGAGGAGGACGATCTCGGCGTCGGAGAGCAGGGCGCGTGCGAGTGCCATGCGTTGTCTCTGGCCGCCGGAGAGGTCTGTTTCGCGGCCCAGGCGGATGTCGAGGCCCTGGGGGAGGCGGGTGATGTCTTCGGTGAGTCCGACGGCGTCCAGGGCGGTGGCGAGTTCGGTGTCGGTGGCGGGGGTGGTGCGGCCGAGCTGGAGGTTCTCGCGGGCGGTGGCTTCACGGGAGCCATCGCACCGCAGGCCCGCCCCCAACGGCCTTGGTACGGCATGCCTGTGTCGTGCTCCTACGTGAACACGCGTCGCCGGTAGCGTAGTTGCCGAGCAGGTGCCTCGCCGCCGCGTGCGACCTCGCGGCCCGGCTGCCGGCGTCGGGGCGTCGACCACGTTCGAGGAGAGCTCATGTCCGGTAGTGCGAGCGGCAGTTGGTGATCCGGATGCCCGCCGGTCTTCACGGTCGTTTGACAGCACCGGGTGCGGCCGGCGCGGCACGCCTGGTTCACGCTGAACTGTCAGTATCCGAGGCTGGGTTCGTGGTGTGAGTGACTACTGCGAACCTGTTCCTGGCGGTGGACCTGCCGCCAGACCTATCCGAGCCGACTCTTCAGGAACCGATTGGGTTCCATGCGCAAGGGGGTCTTCCTTGGGTGACCGTGCCTGATGTGAGGTGGCAGTACGGCCCCGCCGCAGGCCCGAAAGGTCCGCGTACGTTCGACGAAGAGACCTGATGACGAGTAGGGAGACCCCATCGTGGGCGACATTGTGGTCCAGAAGGTTGTTCGGCCCGCGCGCGTGAAGTCGGGCCCATGGCTGGAGGTGATCGCGTCGAACCTGGAGTACCACCGAGCGACCTTCATGTGGAAGTGCGAGGGGCTCTCGGACGCGGAGCTGCGGCAACGGCCCTTGCGGTCTTCGGAGTTGACCCTGCTCGGGCTCATGCGTCATCTGCAGGGGGTCGAGCGTGCCTGGTTCCAGCGGACGCTGGCGGGCGCAACGCCTCGGTTCTTCTCCTACCGCACCTCCGTCACCGCTGCCGGTGACGAGTGGTACGACGAGTCGGACCCCACGTCGGCCATGGAGGTCTACGAGGACTACTTGAAGGCGTGCGAGGAGTCGCGGCAGGTCTTCGCGCAGGTGACCGGCGACCCCGCGCGGATCGTGCCGAACCCGGAGTTCGGGCACACCGATGTGCGGTTCGTGCTCGAGCACGTGATCGAGGAGTACGCCCGCCACGTCGGACACGCGGACCTCCTGCGCGAAGCCATCGACGGCGCCACCGGTGAGTGACCCGTCCTCTGGCCACCGCGTGGCTGGTGCCGTCATGCCGTGACGGCGGACGAGCGTCTGGCGCAGTGGTCATCGCGCAGCCACAAGCTGGAGTTGGGCGGCGGTCGGACCAGGACGTGCTGGAAGGCTCCCGGCCCGGCACGGAACAGGTGGTCCGGCCGTTGACGGTGACCTGTATCTGATGGCCGGTGGCCGGGCTGCCCTGGCTCCGTGGGCTCGGACAGCCTGCTCCCATGCCACGGCCAAGCATCTCAGGAGGCGCTGCGGACATCACGGTCTGCCCGGTGGGTCTCGCCGACCTGGTGACCGATGTACGCGAGCCCGGTGTGCCTGTGCGCCCCGTCGTCTTTAACGGATGAGCCTTCCAGGGATCGGTGCGGGGAGCAGACTATCGGCGTGACTGAGAGCTGCCCGGCTGATTCGTTCCTGCCTTGTGCCGCCGTGCTCTGCGATGTCGACGGCGTACTGCGGCACTGGCCCGCTGACGACGACATTGAGCAGGCCCACGGGCTGCCCGCCGGCTCCCTCGCCGCCGCGGCCTTCGCGCCCGCTCGTGTCAACCCCGCCATCACAGGCGAGATCACCGACGAACAGTGGCGGTCCAACGTGGCGGCGGACCTCGCCGACACCTGCGGCTCCCGCGAGCGGGCTCGCGCCGCCGTGACCGCCTGGTCCGGTCGCGCCCCGTTCGTGGACCTGGAACTGGTGGCCCTGCTCACCCGGGTCCGCGAGGTCGCCCGCGTCGCCCTGGTCTCCAACGGAACGACCCGTCTGGAGCAGGACCTCGCCCGTCAGGGACTGGACGGCGTTGCCCACACGGTGGTGAACACCGCCCGCATCGGCGTGGTGAAGCCCGATCCCAGGATCTACCGCATCGCTGCCGAACGCGTCGGGGTCACCGCTGAGCGCTGTCTGTTCGTCGACGACATCGCGGTGAACGTCAGGGCGGCCCGCGAGGCAGGCATGACAGGTCTCCACTACCGTCGGATCGACGATCTGCGCACAGCGCTCGTGCCCCTGCTCGGACGCTAGCCGCCGACGGCACCTTGTGCGGCGGGGTCCGACAGCGGTGCGACACGAACTCCCGTACGCACCTCGGTGGTTCCACCTGGGAGAATCGCCCAGCGATACGACCCGTCGGAACCTCGAACAGAGCCTGCCAGCGGGCGGAATCTGTGCTGTGACCTGCGGCCACCACCTGATCTTCCGCCTTCACACACCGATGATCACCGGTGACCGCAGGCCTTTCCGGACCGGCCCCGACCGTCCGGTGCCGGTGAACTTCGTGAGCGTGTCAGCGAAGGCTGGGTGAGCGCGCACCGCGCGGCGTCACGCCGGGATCATCAGTGGCCGGAGTGGTCCGCGAGCCAGTCCAGGGCGGCCCCGCCCGTGTTGAGGACGGAGATGTGTCCGTCGTCCGGGCTCAGTCGCAGTTCTGCCGCGGGGCAGCGGCTCGCGAGCCACTGGCTGTGCGAGCTGGGCACGATCCGGTCCTGGCCGCCGTGCAGGAGGAGGACCGGCGCGACGACCTGCCCGGGGTCGAATCCCCAGGGCGTGACATAGGCCAGGTCGTCGTCGATCAGCCCGCCCGGACCGGCCGCCACGGCTGGACCGACTACATCACCGAACCAGGACCACTCACCAGAGAGTGCGGCGTGATCGGCCGGGGTGAACATGTCCGGGTCGTACTGGGCACCCGCCTCGTAGCTCTCCTTCGCCGCTCGCCCCGCGGCGGCCGCGCGCAGGGACCCCACCCCGGAGTCCGTCATACCTGCGAACCAGTCGAGCCCTTCGGCGCCGAACGGGGCCAGCCCTGCCACGCTGACCACGGCGAGGACACGTTCTGGCAGCAGCGCGCCGCATGCCAAGGCGTGCGGACCGCCACCGGAATGGCCCATGACTACGAACTGATCGATGCTCAGCGCGTCGGCGATGGCCGAGACGTCGGCAGCCACCGATGCCACGTTCCGGTCCGGGCGAGGGGTTGATCCCCCGTATCCGGGACGGTCGTACGACACCCAGCGGATGCCGAGCCGGGCAGCGGCCGGGAAGAGGGGCTCGGGTGGTGCGCCGATGTTCGGCGTGCCGTGGTGCCAGAAGACGGCGAAGCCGTCGTCCGAGTCATCCGCGCCGGTGTCGTAGACATGCAGCCTGCGACCGTCGCTCAGCTCCAGGTCGGTCTCCGTCACATCGCCACCTCTGACGCCTCAGCATCCCCGGTCACTCTACAACTGGCGTACAGGTACTCCAGGCGTAGATCGTGAGGATGCTGGTCGGTGCGGGTGTCCGGTCTCAGGAAGTGGTCTCACCGGTCTCGGCCGGCAGGGCGGCCGGATGGCCTTGGGCGCTTCAGTGGAGGTCGATGACGAGACCGCTGTCGGCGACCGCGATGTCGCCGTCGTACACCCGGCGGGCAGCGTCTATGGAGACATGTGGGTCCGATCCGGGCCACAGATGGGTGAGCAGGAGGCGACCCACATGCGCTTGAGCGGCGTACTGGCCGGCCTGCCGCGCGCTGGAGAGGTACTGCGCGGAGTGCTCGGGCACCTCCTCGGCATAGGTGGCCTCGGCGATGAGTACATCGGCATCCCGCGCCAGGTCCGTGATGTCGGGGCACGGCCCGGTGTCACCGGTGTAGGCCAGCCGCCGCCCACCCGCCGTCAGCCGGATGCCGGCGTTGGGCACCCAGTGAGGCAACGACCAGGTCGCCACCTCGAGCGGACCGATCTCGAACCGTGCGCCCGGTGTGAAGTCGTGCAGCAGGTACGAGGCGTCCAGCATTCCCGGCCGGTCCAGTGCAAGGACCGCATCGAGTGCCCGGGGTGGGGCAAAGACAGGAAGCGCGGGCGGCGGGTCGTTGTCCAGCGCCCTGGCCCGCAGCAGCGGGTTCAGGTCGGAGCAGTGGTCGGGATGGCCGTGACTGATCAGGACCGCGTCGACGCCCTGGGGAGTCGTGTGCTCCAGCAGCCGGGGAAGGGCGGCGTAGCCGAGGTCGACGACGAGCCGGAAGCCCTCGTGCTCCACGAGGAAACCACTGCACGCCAGACCAGCCGACGGCCACGCACCACAGCCCCCCAGCACAGTGATCCGCATGGGCATCACGATACGAGACCCGCCGGCCGGCTCGTGCTCCCTCGATCGCAGGAGGCTGCCCGTTTCCTCGGCAGGGCGGGTCAGAGGCGGAGAAAGCGGGTGGGTTGCTCATGGCGCGGCCGGCCGGCGGCTCGTACGAGTGCGCCTGCTGCCCGGTCTCGGGGCCCCTGGGCCTCTGGGTCAGCTGCGGGCGAGCGCGCCGGCGAGCGCTGCCGCGCCGACCAGTTCCGCGTTCTGTCCGAGCTGGGCGGGCAGGATGTCGAGGGACGCGGCGATCGCCGGCTGGGCGTTGTGCTGCACCGCCGAGGCGACACCTTCCAGCAGGGGGCTGCCCATGGCCCCGAGTTCGCCGCCGATGATGAGTGCGGCCGGGTTGAGGAGGTTGCTCAGGACGGACAGGACCCCTCCGAGCATGCGGCCCGCGTCGTTCAGGATGCGCCGGGTGGTGGCGTCGTCCGGAAGGTCCGCGAGCGACGCGTCGGGATCCAGGTTGGGATGGGTGTGGGCGACCTGCGCCATGACCGGGGAGACGGAGACGACTGCCTCCAGGCAGCCGCGTCGGCCGCACCGGCACAGTTCCGTGTATCCGTGCAGCGGTGTGTGGCCGATCTCCCCGGCGAAACCGAGCGATCCCCGGTAGGGCTCGCCGCCCAGCACGATGCCCGCGCCTATGCCGTGGGACACCTTCACATAGAGGAAGTCCGTGTAGCCCCGGCCGGCGCCTCGCCGCAGTTCACCGTAGGCGCCGAGGACGGCGTCGTTCTCGACGTGGACCCGCAGACCCAGCCGGTGTTCCAGCTCCCGTCGGGGATCGAGGCCGACCCAGCTGGAGAGGATGGTGGGTGAACGGACCAGGCCGGAGGCCGAGTCCAGCGGGCCGGGAATGCCGACGACCACGGTGGAGAGGTCATCGACGTCGTGGTCCTGGCGAAGGGCCCTGAGCATCTCTGCGGCGGCGTCCATGGCCTGGGCCGCACACAGGTCGATGTCCAGGTCGGCGCGTCGCTGGGCGATCATGTGGCCGGAGCCGTCGACGACGGCGACGTTGATGTGGTTGTGTCCGAAGTCGAGTGCCGCGGAACTGCTTCGGCGGGAGACGCATCGCAGGACGCCTGCGGGGCGCCCGCTGCCGCTGCCCGGTCCCTTGGCCGCCGGATCGCCCTCCGCCACGCGCCCCTCGGCTATCAGCCGCGAGACGGCGTGGTTGACCGTGCTGCGGGACAGACCGGTGGCCTCGACGAGGTGCGCGCGCGTGAGGGCCCCGCCGCCCTGCATGACACGGAAGATCTCTTCTCGGGTCCTGTTGCGCGGCGAGGAGCGATCGGAGGTCACGTCCATGCGCCGATGATAGTGATCGCCTCCCATTACGCCAATCATTGGCGTAATTGTTGCCATGGTTTGACGCAAAACCCGAGAATCGCAGTGGTTTTCAGTCATTGACGGACTGAAAGGTGCTCCATAACCTCCTCTTGCGTCCAGCTCTCAGCCGGACGGGGACAGAGAGGACGCTGCCGATGACCTTCCTTGCGCGACACCCCCGGACCAGACCGGTGATCGTGGCCGCCGCAGCCTCGGTCGTGGCGTCCACGCTGATGTTCGGTGGGTGGATTCCCGCGGAGGCGGAGGCCACCGATCCCCAGTCCGTGGGGCTGGAGGAGGCCGACGCCGCGCTGTCCCGCCAGGCGGCCGAGCAGGGCATGGTCCTGCTGGAGAACCACGAGCGGGCACTCCCCATCGAGCCCTCCGGCAGCATCGCCCTCTACGGCGTCGGCGCCTACCGGACCGTCAAGGGCGGCACCGGCTCGGGCAACGTGGACAACCGGTACACCATCACCGTCCGCCAGGGCCTGGAGAACGCCGGCTACACCGTGACCACCGGCGACGCCTACTGGTCGGCCATGACCAGCGCCTACGACACCAAGTACGGCACCCCCTCCGGCGTCCTCATCGGCCCGGCGATCGACTACGCCTCCGTGGAACAGCCGCTGACCGCGGCGACGGTGAAACCGACCGCCGAGACCGGCACCGCCGTGTACGTCATCGCACGCAACTCCGGTGAGGGATTCGACCGTTCCTCCGGCAAGGGCGACTATCTCCTCGGTGACATCGAGCGGGCCAACCTCGAACTGCTCGGCCGCACCTACCGGCACGTGGTCGTGGTCATCAACTCCGGCGGCATCATCGACACCAGCTTCTACCGGCAGATCAACGCCGCCGAGAAGGACTCCTCCGGCGGCCGGGCACTGGACGCGATGCTGCTGATGAGCCAGGCCGGCCAGGAGAGCGGCAACGCCCTGGTCGACGTCCTCGACGGGACCACCACCCCCTCCGGGAAGCTCACCGACACCTGGGCGTCCAGCTACTCCGCCTACCCGGCCTCCGGGACCTTCGCGAACAACGACGGCAACTCGGCGACCGAGGAATACAGCGAGGGCATCTACGTCGGCTACCGCTACTTCGACTCCTTCTACCGCACGATCAACGAGAGCGATCCGGCGTCCGTCGTCAACTACCCCTTCGGCTACGGCGGTTCCTACACCGACTTCGGCATCCAGACCCAGAAGGTGACCGCGAACGCCGAGCACGTGACCGTCACCGCCAAGGTCACCAACACCGGACACCGCTACAGCGGCAAGGAGACCGTGCAGGTCTACGTCTCCGCCCCGCAGGCTGGTGCCGACAAGGCCTACCAGCAGCTGGCCGGGTACGCGAAGACCGACAACCTGCCGCCCGGTGCCTCGCAGACCGTGACGATCCGCTTCAACACCTCCTCACTGGCCTCCTACAGTGAACCCCGTGCCGCGTGGGTCCTCGACGCCGGCGAGTATCTGGTCCGCGTCGGCAATTCCTCCCGTACCAGCCACGTCGCCGCCAAGCTGAACCTGGCGAAGGCCGTGGTGACCGAGCAGGACCACGCGGAACTGACCGACCAGAAGCCCGCGGCCGAACTCTCCAGCACCCCGGCCGACTTCTACACGTACGCCGACGAGGAAGGGGAGATCGCCGCCGCCCGGCGCATCACGCTCGACCCCAGCTCGTTCCACACCCAGAACAACGCCTCCGCCTACGAGCAGGACGTCACCGTCGACTCCTCCTCGCCCTACTACGCCCTCGACGGGGCGCAGGTCTCCTCCACCACCGTCTACCTCGACCGCGGTGAGACGGACTGGGAAGGAACCGGCGCCCCTTACACACCCAAGACCGGCGAGAGGGTCCAGTACGTCCGTCCCGACTCGGGCGACACTCTGTACGACGTCGTCAAGGGCAGGACCTCGATCGAGCGGTTCGTCGCCGGACTCTCCGTGAAGCAGCTGGCCGACCTCGTGGAAGGCTCCGGCGTCCCCGGCACCACCGCGTCAGCCGTCGGGGCCGCCGGATACACCACCGGCGCCCACGAAGACCTCGGCATCCCGAGCATGACCCTGTCCGACGGGCCTGCCGGGCTCCGGCTCACGCAGCAACTGCCCACCACCCCGGCCACGTACCAGTACGCCACCGCCTGGCCCATCGGCACCCTCCTCGCCCAGACCTGGGACCGCGACCTGGTCGATCAGGTCGGCACCGCCGTCGGCAAGGAGATGAACGTCTACGGTGTCGCCCTGTGGCTTGCCCCCGGCATGAACATCCACCGCGACCCGCTCAACGGCCGCAACTTCGAGTACTACTCGGAGGACCCCCTCGTCTCCGGACTCACCGCGGCCGCCACCACCCAGGGCGTCCAGAGCAACCCCGGCGTGGGCGTGACCATCAAGCACTTCGCCGGCAACAACCAGGAAACCGCCCGCAACTCCGGCAACGACATCGCAGGCGAGCGGGCCCTGCGCGAGATCGAGCTCAAGGGCTTCGAGATCGCCGTCAAGGCAGCCCAGCCGATGTCCGTCATGAGCTCGTACAACAAGGTCAACGGGACCTACGCCTCCGGCAACTACGACCTGCTCACCGACGTGCTGCGCGGCGAGTGGGGGTTCAAAGGCACCGTGATGACCGACTGGGGCGGCGCTCACGGCGCCACCCGCACCATGTACTCCGGCAACGACCTCATCGAGCCCGGCGGCAGACCCTCCGACATCGTCAACGCGACCGTCAAAGCCACGCCGACCATCGACATCACCGGCCTGCCCGCCTACACCAAGACCGCCAGAAGCACCGGCTTCACCAGCTACACCTTCCAGCTCGGCGGACTCACCCTGGCTGCCGGCGGCACCGCCGGCATCACCTCCACCGTGGACTCCTCGACCGACCTGTCGAAGGCTCCGCTGTCCGGCACCACCGTCATCGACGCGATCAACAACCAGACCTACACCGCCCACCCGAAGTACACCTCGGTCGAGGACGCCTACCGGGCCGTCCAGGACCTGCTCGCCTCCTCCGCCCTGACCGCAGCCCAGAAGGCGGCGATCACGGTCTCGAACGTGCAGCACGCCACTGCGGGAGACACCGCGAGCCCCGTGACCGCTTACACCGTCACCCTCACCGGCAACTACCCCGCCGCCAGCGCCTACACGATGCGCCTGGGCGACCTCCAGCGCAGCGCGATCCGGATCCTCACCATGGCGTCCAGGACCACCTCGTTCCAGCAACTGGCCAGGTCCCATGACGTGGGGGAAATCTCGGTGGGCTCCTACACCAGGCAGTTCAAGGACCTCGACCCGGCGGTCACCTCCACCAAGGGCCGGGTCGACCAGTCCCACCACAAGCACTGACCGGACCGGACGGCGGCCGACGACGACCGGCCGCCACCCGACGTGCACCCCCTGCTGTGACGCTGACTCATGGGTGGTCCGGGGCGGCTCGAGCCGTGTACCGGGCGCCCGGGGGAGGCACGCCGGGAAGGCGGACGGCGAGCGAGTCGATGGCGGACGGTGGCTACAGCCGATGGCCGACGGTGGCCACCGTCTCCGTGCCCGGCGCGGGACGGCAGTCACCGTCTCCGTGTCCAGCTCGGGACGGGCCCGACGATCGGCGGGCTGGGCGGGTTCGACCGCGCGCCGGGCCCGATCACCGCAGGTGCTTCTCGAGGAACGCGATCTCCGCCTCGACGGCTTGTTCGTGCGCATCGAGGAACGGGGCGTAGTGACGGCCGGGGAGATGAAGTACCTCGGAGTCCGGTGCGTTGTGGGCGGCCCGGACGGCTGGGCCGGGAAGCGCGCTCTGGTCCTGGTCGCACACGACCACCAGCAGAGGGCATTGAATACGAGGGGCGTGGCGTCCTGGTCGGTACCCGCCGATCTGCAGCGCGATCCGAGCGGCGACCGTCCGCTCCCAGTTCGGGTAGCGGTGATCGGGATCCAGAGCGCGGTCCCCGTCCATGGCGTCGGCCGTGGTGAGCGAGGCGACGGCGCCGCGTACTCCCGCCGTGGGGACGAGCAACGGCGGCCGCCCGAGGAGGCTGCCGAGCGCGTCCGCGATGCCTCGGCCGAAGAGCCGGAGGAACGCGAGAGGGGTCATGGAGCGCAGCGCGTGTGGCGCGAGTGCGGGGCCGTCGACCAGCGGTGACTGGGCGATGGCGGAGGCCAGCCGTGGGTTGTCGGCCGCGACCTGGAAGATGTGGCCGCCGGCGAGGGAGAACCCCCAGAGCGAGATCTTGTCGGGATCCACGTCGGGCAGTTCCGCCGCGCAGCCGATCGCGGCCTGCCAGTCGGCGCGTTGCTCATCGAGGCGGACCACCTGGCGCGGCACGCCCCCGCTCTCCCCGAACCCCCGGTGGTCGAAGGCCAGGACGGCGAAGCCCGCGTCGTGGAATCGCTGTGCGAAGCGGTCCGAGGCCGGCTCCTTCGTGACGGCGGTTCCTCCGGCCATGATCACGCAGCCGCCGTTGGTGCCTGGATAGTGCCATGCGGCGCATGTGGTGTCGCCGCTGGTGAAGCGTAGTTTCTTCCGTTCCTTGAGGGCGGGCATATCGGCCTCCGTGGTGGATTCGGTCGTTCCTGTGAGGGCGTTCCTGGTTTGGTCCGCCGACCCGAGCGAGGGAAAGGAGTGGGTGCGGATGACATCCATCGTCGGGCGCGGTCACCGAGACGGGCGCCGCAGCGCGGCGGAATGAGCGAAACTTGTCCCCATGGCACACGTATCGGCGGATTCCGTACTGAGCCTCACGGACCAGCGGCTGGTGGCCGCTCTGCAGTGCGACGGCCGTGTCACCGCGGAACGGGCGGCCCAGATACTGGGTCTCAGCTCTGCGACCGTGCGCCGCCGTCTGCACGTGCTGCGGGCCGACGGCACCGTGCGTGTGGTGATCTCACCTGTCGCCCGGCCGCGCAACGGAGGCTCTGCCGGGGCGCTGTTCCTGCGCATCCGGGTCCTGCGAGGAAGGCTGGACACGATCGTGGCCGCGCTCGCCGGGCGCGATGACATCTCGTTCATCGACGTCAGCACCTCGGGTGACGAGATCTTCGCGGTCGCCCGTACCGAGCCGGGATCGCGTGATCCGTTGGTTTTCCGCCAACTGCCCTCCACCCAGGCGGTCACGTCCTTGGAGAGCGCCACGGTGCTGCACGTCTTCCGGCTCACGTCCGAGTGGCGTCACAACGTCCTGACGGCACCGGAACGCGCGGCCCTCACCCCGGCCGAGCCGGTCCCCGGCCGGACGTCTTCCGGATCCCCGGGCCCGTACGGCGTCGACACCGATCCCCTGGAACAGTCCCTCATCGACGCGCTCACCCCCGACGCGCGCCTCTCCGCCGCGGAGCTGGCCGGGCGCACCGGACACGCGGAGACCACGGTCCGCCGACGCATCGCCCAACTGGCCGCACAGGGCCGTCTGATCACCCAGGTTCAGGTGGACACGCGCCGTCTCGGGCTGCCCATCGAGGCCAAACTCCTGTTGCACGTGGCCCCCGACCATCTGGCCGCCGCCGGAAAGGCGCTGGCGGATCATCCTTCGGTGCACGGGGCGTTCGCGACCACGGGACCCTCGAACCTCCACGCGGCCGCGTACTTCTGTGACCTGACAGCCCTCTACGACTTCCTCTCCCGCGACTTGGTCGGCCTGGGAATCACCCGTGTCGAGACGGCCATCGTCGGCCGCGTCGTCAAACGGGGCGGCGCGGGTGTCTGACCGGCTCCGGCGCCGCACCGACCGGCGATGTCCTGGCAGCGCGACGAAACGGCAAAGGGGCCTTCAGACAGCTCATCGGGCGACCGACCCGATGAGGTCGGTGGTCGCGTCCCACAACCGACCGGCCATGGCCGAGTCGAGACCGGCCTTGCCCTGCCGGCGGACGGCCGGGGAGCCCCGGAGACCGCCCAGGCCGTCCGGCCCTACGTAGGAGTTGCCTGGGACGTCTTGGGTCGCGGCGTAGAGCAGAGACAGCGCTCCGCGCTCCGGGTGGTTGGTGAGGAACGTGAGCCGGTTGATGACGTTCGACCGGGAGTGGGCCGCCAGCGTGGTGCGGGCGATGCCCGGACTCGCGAGCACCGAACGTACCGGGCTGCCGTCGGCGGTCAGCCGACGCTGCAGCTCCAGCGAGAACAGGACGACAGCGAGCTTCGACGCCTCGTAGGCACGCATCCCGTGATGCCTGCGCGTGCGCCAGTCGAGGTCGTCCAGGTCGATCCGGCCCTGCCGGTGCAACTCGCTGGTGACGTGCACGACGCGGTCGGTGATGCGCTCAAGCAGCAAGGTGGTCAGCAGAAAGGGACCGGTGTGGTTGGTGGTGGTCTGCAGATCGAGGCCGTCGGCGGTCCGCGCGGCGGGGATGTCCATCACGCCGGCGTTGTTGATCAGGATGTCGATATCGCCGGACCAGGAGCCGGCGAAGGCTCGTACCGAGGCCAGATCCGACACGTCGAGGGGCCGGATGTCGAAGCTGCCGGGCAGTTCGGCCACGGCGCGGCGGGCCTTGCCGGTGTCGCGTACCCCCAGCACGACGCGGGCACCGGCGCGCGAGAGCTCGCGTGCCGTGATCAGGCCGAGGCCTCGGCCTGCACCCGTGATCACCACCGTACGGCCGGTCAGGTCCGGGAGGTCATTCGCTGTCCAACTCGTCATGGGTCCTGTCTCCGTGGTTCGCGGGTTCGCGGGTTCGGGGCGATCGGTGATCGCATCGCCAGTGAACTCGTCGCACCGCGGGCGCTGGAAGGACACGCGCAACCACTGACCGGCAGGTCGTGGCTAAGGCGCGCCGGATGGCCAACGATGGGGACCATGGACCACATGTTCGACCGCTCGTCCCTGGGCGCCTTCCTGCGCACCCGGCGTGCGGCGCTGCAACCGGAGGACGTCGGGTTGCGTCGCGGGCAGCGTCGGCGTGCCCCGGGCCTGCGCCGCGAGGAGGTGGCGGAACTGTGCACCATGTCCGCCGACTACTTCGCCCGGCTGGAACGCGGCGACGGGCCGCAACCGTCGGAACAGATGGTCGCGGCCCTCTCCCGCGGTCTGCGGCTGACCCCGGACGAACGCGATCACCTGTTCCTGCTCGCCGGCTACCGCACCGCCCGCCGTGATCTGAGGCGTCACCATGTGAGCCCCGGGCTGATGCGGGTCATGGACGGCTTGACCGGCGCCACCGCGCAGGTCATGGGCCCGCTGGGCGAGACGTTGCTGCAGACGCCGTCCGCGGTGGCACTGCTCGGCGACCAGACCCGGTACACGGGCAACGCCCGCAGTGCGACGTACCGGTGGTTCACCGATCCGGCCGCCCGTGAGCGGTACCACCCCGAGGAGCACGACGACAACAGCCGGATCAACGCCGCGCTGCTGCGCGCGGCTGTCACCCGGGACGGGCCAGGCTCTCCAGCGGCGGACTTGGCGGACGTCCTGCTGCGCACCAGTGATGAGTTCGCCCGATGGTGGGAGCGGCACGAGGTGGGCCTGAGATGGAGCGAGACCAAACGATTCGTCCATCCCCAAGTGGGGCGGCTGGACCTGTACTGCCAGCTCCTGCTCGAGCCGGACCAGGGACAGGCGCTGCTCATATTCACCGCCACCCCGGGTACGCGGAGCCACGAGAAACTCGCCCTGCTCACCGTGCTGGGCACCGACCGTTTCGCCGCCGGTACCGAGTGACACCACCCGTGGTGTCGGCGACACCGGCTCGGAACGGAGCCGACAGAACCAGGCCCCAAGGTCCTGACTTTGGTGGTGATGTCGGTGGGGTGCCGGGTACTTGGACACGTCGAGTGCCGCATTCCCCGAACGGTGTGTACATATCGGCACCGCAACAGGCGAGTTGGTGATGCGGATCTTCTCCGAACGCATGGCCGGGCTCAGGCGTTGAGCTGGGATGCTGCGAGGTAGATGGGGTGTTCGATCTCAGGTGGTTCGCGATTGCCTCGCCTGCGAGGGCGTCCCTGCGGAAGATGCGCCATCGCTTCGCCGCCGCTGCGCCCGTCCTTCGTACCGGATCCGGCATGGCTGGTGCGCGGCGGGACCCAACAGTCGTCTACGGCCATCCCTTGATATTCGCGTGGAATCCCGGCCTTCGGGCCGGGCGGGAATGCGATGCTCGGTCTGGAGGCGCGAAGCGCCGGAGATCACTGCGTTTGTGTGGTGACGGTCAGGCCGGCCGTTTCTGGCTCTCGATGTACTCCTTGACGATGCTCAGTGGCGCGCCGGCGCAGGATCCGGCGAAGTAGGACGGGGACCAGAACACTGGGCCGGTCCCGATCCGGTTGATCCGGCCGGTGTACTCCGCTCGCAGGTAGCGGGAGCTGACGCCCTTGAGGCTGTTGACGAGCTTGGACAGGGCGATCTTCGGCGGGTAGTGCACGAGCAGGTGGACGTGATCGCCTTCGCCGTTGAACTCCCGCAGTTCCGCGCCGAAGCTTTCGCACACATCGCGCATGATCTCCTCGCAGCGCGTCAGCATCTCGCCGTTGAAGATCTCCCGCCGGTATTTCGTGACGAACACCAAGTGTGCGTGGAGGTTGAAAACGACATGATTTCCTCGTCGGACATCGGGATCTGGTTCCCAGCGCGGTGACATACACCAAGTGTAGTAGGATCGAGTGGACTCGACCGGGGGGTGGGCTGGATGATCCGTGCGTACAGATTCCTGCTGCGGCCCACCGTCCGTCAGGCGCAGGCACTTTCCGAGATGCTGCGGGATCACTGCTCCCTCTACAACGGGGCCCTGCAGGAACGCCGCGACGCCTACCGGCACCCGTCGAAGACCAGCGTCCAGTACGGGATGCAGTCCGCGCAGCTCAAGGAGATCCGGGCATTCGACCCGGAGCGCCAGGGCCGCTGGTCCTTCAGCTCGCAGCAGGCCACTCTGCGCCGCCTGGACAAGGCGTTCGCCGCGTTCTTCCGGCGCGCCAAGTCCGGCGACACCCCGGGCTACCCGCGCTTTCGCGGGGTGAACTGGTTCGACACGGTGGACTTCCCCAAGGACGGGGACGGCTGCCGCTGGGACTCCACCCCGCACGACCCGGTCACCCGCGTCCGCCTCCAGGGTGTCGGGCATGTGAAGGTCAACCAGCACCGCGCCGTGAAAGGCAGGGTCAAGACCGTCTCCGTCAAGCGTGAGGGCCGCAAGTGGTTCGTGGTGCTCACCGCCGAACAGGACCAACCGCAGCCGCTGCCCGCGACTGGCAGCGTGGTCGGGATCGACCTGGGCATCGCGAACTTCCTCGCCGACTCGAACGGCGTCTTCGTGCCCAACCCGCGCCACGGCCGTCGTGCGGCCACCAAGCTCCAGGCCGCGCAGCAGGCACTGTCGCGCTTCCCGCGCCGCAAGGCCAAGGACCGCACCGCCAACCACCAGCGCGCGGTGGAGAAGGTCGCCCGACTGCACGGCAAGATCCGCCGTCAGCGGCTGGACCACGCGCACAAGATCGCCCTGGACCTGGTCCGCGCACACGATGTCATCGCGCACGAGGACCTCCAGATCCGCAACATGAGCAAGGTCCCAGCATCGAAGCCCGACCCCGGCCGGTCGGGCGTGTTCCTGCCCAACGGGGCAGCCGCCAAGGCCGGACTCAACAAGTCGATCAGCGATGCCGGTTGGGGGGTGTTCCTGACGATCCTGCACGCCAAGGCTGAGAGCGCCGGACGGGAAGTGATCGCCGTGGACCCCCGCAACACCTCACGCACCTGCCCCCACTGCGGGCACACCGCCAAGGAGAACCGGCCCACACAGGAAAGATTCTGCTGCCTCTTGTGCGGCCACACCGCGCACGCCGACACGGTCGGGGCAGTCAACGTTCTACGGGCCGGGCTGGTCCGTCGCCACGCCGACCCGGCATAGCGAGAAGCCCCGTCCTTCAGGACGGGGAGGAGTCACGAACTTGCCGCCGGTGACACCGGATGTCATCCTCCCCGGAGTTGCCTCCCGGCTGCCCGAGTCACTCGCTGTGCCAGGTTTATCCGTCAGGGCGCGTCCGCCGATCGCCGGGTCAACAACCTTGCCACGGCGAGAGATTGCCCTCGGACGGCATCGAGCAAGCGAGCGGAACGAAGTTGAGGGCGGGTGGTTTGCAGATGCGCGTGGCAGTCGTCGGAGCCGGTCTCGGCGGCCTTTGTCTGGCCCAGGGGCTCAGACGGGCCGGCATCGATGTCGTCGTGTACGAGCGCGACTTCGGCCTGGACGCCCGACAGCAGGGCTACCGACTGCACATCGACGGACGGGCCGCGCAGGGGCTTCAGGCGTGTCTTCCGCCGGAGTTGTACGACTTGTTCCTGGCGACCGCGAGCAGCCCCAGCCGACAGGTCACCGTCGTGACCAAGCAGCTCAAGCCGCTGCACCGTGTCGAGTTCCCCGAGCCGGACATGTCCGTCCCCGCCAGGGTGAACACCTCGGTGGACCGGTTCGTGCTGCGGACGATCCTGCTGGCCGGGCTGGAAGACCTCGTGAGATTCGGGAAGACGTTCGTCCGCTATGAACAGGACGACAAGGACCCCGCAGGCGGCGTACGGGCCTTCTTCGAGGACGGTACCCAGGACGTCGCCGACGTCCTGGTGGGCGCGGACGGCGTAGGCTCCCGCGTCCGGGGTCAGTACCTGCCGCTGGCGCGAGTGCGGGACACCGGGGACCGGGTGCTGTACGGGAAGACACCACTCAGCGACGAGAGGGCCGCCCGACTGCCGGGCATGCTGTGGGACGGCTTCGCCGCCGTCGTGGGTTCGCGCAAGCTGGGCATGGCCCTCGGGCTGGTGCGGTTCCAGGAGCGGCCCGCCGATGCCGCGGCCCGGCTCTGGCCTGCGGCGGACTTCGAGGGCGCGGACTCGTACGTCATGTGGGCGTTGTCGGGGAAGGGCAGCGCGTTCCCGGCCGACGGACGCATGCGGGCGCTGGACGGCTCGGGGCTGCGGGCCATCGCCGAGGATCTGGTCTCGGGCTGGCATCCCCACCTGCGGCAGCTGGTCGTCGGGGCGGCACCGGAGGAGACGTTCTTCGTCGGCATCCGCACCTCTGACCCGGTCGGACCGTGGCCGACGACGACGGTCACGCTGCTCGGGGACGCGATCCACGCGATGCCGCCCAGCAGGGGTTCCGGCGCGAACATCGCCCTCAAGGATGCGGGCCGGCTGTGCGCCGAGCTGACGCGGGTGGCCGAGGGCGGGCAGGAACTGCTGGAAGGGATCGGGCGCTACGAGAGCGACATGATCGACTACGGTTTCACCGCGGTACGCGACTCCTTGGCGGTGGCTCGCCAGGGCGGCGGTCCGGTGGCGACCGCGGCCTCCCTCCTCTCCCGGCTGACCGGTCGTCGCACCGCCTGACGGGCGGGCGGGAGCCGATCGGTTCCCGCCGAGACCCGGTCGTGGTGACCGCCCCAGTCGGCCGTCGAACCGCCGACGGCCCTGCGGGACGACGGCCGCGGCTGCCGGGAGCGCTCGGAAACGCAAGCCGCGCTCGTCGTGTGGTTCGCCGCCTTGCGATGGTTGCCGCACACGGCACGATCCCAAGGGGGCGAAGGTGGATCAGTACGAGCGGGCGTGCGTGGCACCCGCACGTTGAGCCCACGGGGGATTCGTCGATTGTCGGGCGGCAGCCGGGATGAACCCATTCGGCAGAGGGAGCCCGGTTCCGGATAGGGCTGCGCACCCCGGTGACCCCGAGGCCGCTCTCACGGAATATGAGCAAGCCCTGCTCTCACGGAATACGAGCAAGCCCTGTTTCCCCGCAGTGCAGCGGCCGCCACCGACGGCGCCCAGCTCCACGAACTTCTCTTCGGCGACAACACACCCCAAGGACTGATCGACATGTTCACCGGACACGGGCAGGACCGATGAGCCACTCAGTGTGTGGGCCCAGGGGGCATCGATGAATCGGCCAGGGCGTGCTGTCGAGCCGGCGTCGGCTACTGCTCGAGAGCGGCGCCGCCATCGGCTCCAGGAAGCGGAGCAGGCATAGCGGCAGAGGTGGGCGGTGGAGGAAGAGCACTGGGAGAGCCGGTTCCGGCGAGCGCGTACGTCTTGGCGTCGGACCGGTGGGGTGACGCTCCGCCAGGTCCCCGAGGCGCTGCCGGTCACCTTCCATTCCCCGTGCTCCGGTCTCCGATATTGAACTGTTTATTGATTGCAGTCACAGAAGTGACACGTTTCTTGGAGTGGGGACGGTGCACGTTCGCCCCGGGCCTACGCTATGGCGGTGACCAGTGTCGATGTCGCGGCCGAAACCACGGCCGGGAGCGGTCCCGAGCCGCGAACCCAGTCCCTGATGCTGACCTTCTTCGGCGCGCATGTGCTGGGTCGGTCCATCGCCGTGTCGTCGGGCAGTGTGATCGCCGCTCTGGGGAGGGTGGGCACTACTGAGGATGCTGTCCGGACGACGCTGAACCGGATGGTCAAACGGGGTTTGCTGGAGCGTCGCCGTCAGGGCCGGAAGACCTATTTCGGGCTGACGCCGCACGCCGTCCAGGTGCTGACGGACGGCAGGGACCGTATCTGGCGCACCGGCGCGGTCAACCGGGACTGGGACGGACGGTGGACGATGGTGGGCTTTTCGCTCCCCGAGGCCTGGAGCCGTGAGCGGCACGATCTGCGCTCCCGTCTGATCTGGGCGGGCTTCGGGCCGTTGCAGAACGGCCTGTGGGTGGCCCCGACGCGTGTCGACGTCCGCGAGATGGTGGCGGGTCTGGGCCTGGAGCCGTACCTGAGGGTGTTCCGGGCCGAAGTGGAGTCACCGACCGACGTCCGTGAGGTGCTGGAGCAGGCGTTCGACGTGCCGGCCATCGGTGCAAGGTACCGGGTGTTCCTGGAACGCTGGGACCGCACCGACCCGCTGCCCGCAGCGGCCTCCGGCGACGAACTGGCAGGTCAGCTCCTGCTGCACACCGACTGGCTCGACCTGGTGCGGCGCGACCCGCATCTGCCCGCCGAGCATCTTCCGGCGGACTGGCCCGCCGCCCGGGCGGAGACTGTCTTCCGCGGTCTGGCCAGCCGCTGGGAGCGCTCGGCACTGCGGGCCGCCGCAGACATTCTCGACACTCTGCCCCTGGGCTGACCTGCTCCCGGAGCCTCGGGTGCCTGCCTGTGCGGACCCGTTCCCGGGCCTCGGGCGCCTACCTGTGCGGACTCGCCTCGCGGATCTTTCTCGCGGGCCTGCCTGTCGCATTATTGGGCAGTCTATTGACGGCAATCAAAAAAGAGCCCTAAGTTCGCAGCGCGCAGCAGCTTGCTCCCCCCATTCGACTTGCGGAGCCGCCGTCATGCCCCGACCCCGTCTTTCGACCCTCGCCGCCTGCACGACAGCCCTCGCCACCACACTGCTCGGGTCGGCGACAGGCGCCCAAGCCGCGGCCAGCGAGGACTACTCCGGCACTCTGTCCGACGGTGCCACCTGGATCGCGGACAAACCCGCGCAGTGGAACGGCACCCTGCTCCTGTTCAGCCACGGATTCGGACCGACTGTCGCCGCCGACGCCCCGTCGGCCGCCGCGCAGCAGGCACTGCTGGACGCCGGCTATGCCCTCGCCGGCTCCTCCTACGACCCGCACGGCTCGATGTGGGCGCTCGACTCGGCCGAGCGGGACCAGTTCGCCGCGCTCGCCGCCTTTCGGGGGCAGGTCGGCACCCCGACCCGGGTCATCTCCGTGGGTCTGTCCATGGGCGGCCTGATCAATGCCCAGATCGCCCGGGACGGTGCGGGACGCGTCGACGGCTCGCTCGGCCTGTGCGGCCTGGTCGCGGGTGGCGTCGACCTGGACAACTACCAACTGGACGCCGAGTACACCCTGGCCACGTTCTTCGACCCGGCCGACGCCGACAACCTCGTGAACCTCGGCGGCCAGGCCGACGCCGCTGCTCTCGCCGACCGGCTCTCGAAGGCGGTGGAGACGGCGCAGCAGACCCCGGCAGGGCGCGCCCGGATCGCACTGGCGGCCGCCTACCTCAACCTGGCCGACTGGGCACCCGGTCAACAGCCTCCCGCCCGCGACGACTTCGCGGGCCAGGAACAGCAGCAGTACGCATGGCTGGCCCAAGGCCTGCTCCGCTTCATCATCCCGGCGCGCTGGTCGGTGGAGCAGTCCGCGGGCGGCAACACGTCGTGGAACACGGGCGTCGACTACGCGGGGCTGCTGCACAAGTCCGCCCACGCCAAGCAGGTCGCAGCGCTCTACCGCGACGCCGGGCTCAACCTCCGCACCGACCTGAACCGGCTCACCCGCGGTGCGGACGTCATGGCCGACCCTGCCGCGGTGGCTCATCTGAAGCGGACCTCCACCGCCGGTCAGGGGGTGGCTGTGCCGCTGCTGGACATTCACACCACCGCCGACCAACTCGTGCCCGTCGAGCAGGAGTCGGCCTTCGCCGAGAGGGTGCGCAGGGCCGGTGACTCCGCACGGCTGCGCCAGGCCTACGTCGCCCGTCAGAGCCACTGCAACTTCACTACCGCGGAAGTGATCGCCGGCCTTCACGCCGTAGAGCACCGGCTGGACACCGGGCACTGGGACGACGCGGCCACCGCTGAAGAACTCCAGCACAGCGCAACCGAGTTGAACCTCGGGGGCGCCGCCTTCACCGATTACCGGCCGAGCCGTCCGACCGGCACGCGCTGACCGCGTGGCCGTTGCCTTCGCACCCCGAGATTCCCGCCCCTCAGGAGCCCTCCGTGTCAACGACGACCGAACCCTCCGTCAGAACCGCCACCGGCCCCGGCCTGACCACAGGCACCCTGGTCGCCGGTCTCCTCGCCGTCTGCCTCGCCCAGATCGGCCTGGCCATACCGGCCACCCTCAACGGGTTGTTCCAGTCCGACCTGCACCCCGTCGGCTCACAGCTCACCTGGATCTCCGACGCCTTCCTGCTCCCGGTGGCCGTACTGGAGCTGACCTTCGGCCTGCTCGGCGACCTCTTCGGCCGAAAGCGGCTGCTGGTCGGCGGCGCCGCACTGCTCGCCGTAGGAGAAGTGGTCAGCGCCACCGCCTCCGGCGTCCACCAACTCTGGACCGGACAGGCCCTGGCCGGCCTGGGCGCGGCCGCCCTGTTCCCGACCTCACTCGCCATCCTGGCCGCCGGGACCACCTCGCCCGCACAGCGCGCCCGGGTCATCGCCATGTGGGCGGCCCTGCTGTCCACCGGCGGGTTCCTCGCCCCGCTGCTCGGCGGCGTCACCGCCACCTACGGCTCGTGGCGCTGGTCCTTCGTCGTCGTCACCGCCGTCGCCGCGGCGAGCGCCGCCATCAGTGCTCGGTTCGCCGTCAACTCCAGTGCCCCCGAGGGACGTTCGATCGACATCGCAGGCCAACTGACCATAGGAATGGGTCTGTTCGCCCTGCTCTATGCCATCATCCAGGGTCCCACGGACGGATGGGGCTCGCCCTCGATCGTCATCGCCTTCGTGCTGGCGGCCGTGTTCCTCGCTGCCTTCGTCCTGGCGGAGAGGCGCGCCAAGTCTCCGCTGCTGCGGCTCGACCTGTTCCGCAACCGTGCCTTCACGGTCGCCTCCGCCGTGGCCGTGGTGGGGATGTTCGCCTTCCTGGGCACCGCCTACTCCGTCAGCATCCGCCTCGGCCCGGTGCAGGACCAAGCACCGATGCGGACGGGCCTGGCATTCGTCCTGCTCAACGGCATTGCGCTGGTGATGCTGCCGCTGACCGAGCGGCTGCTACGGACGGTGGCTCCGGGGTTGCTGCTGAGCGCCGGGCTGCTGCTGATTGCGGCGGGCGACTACTGGGCGGCCACGCTGCCGATCACCGACAGCGCGTTCACCTCGCTGATTCTGCCGCTCGGCCTGGTCGGCCTGGGCTTCGCGATCACCGTCTCGTCGATCACGGCGACCGCCGTCAACACCGTGCCGCTGCGCCTGGCCGGCATGGCAAGCGCCACCACCAACCTGCTGCGCGACTTCGGCTTCACCCTCGGTCCGGCGGTCATCGGCGCGGTGGCCCTCAGCCGCGCGGCGAGCGACTTCTCGAACTCTCTGCACGACTCCGCCCTCCCTGGGGCTCTCAAGGGAGCGGGCACGGCCGTACTGGAAGAGGGTGGCCCCCTCGCGGTGAACGGCGCCTCGGCCGCGTCCCCCGAACTGGCCGACCTGCACCCGCTCGCCCTGGACGCCCTCGGCCACGGCTATTCGATCGGCTTCGTGGTCTGCGGCTCGGCCGCACTGTTCTCCGCGTTGCTGGCCCTCGTCACACTCCGTGGTCGAGCCGCCTCGCGCGACGAATCCTCCGGACAGTAAGACGGCGCGGCATGGGCGCTGCCTGATCCCCCGGGCCGTCCAACGGGTCCTCCGCTCCGGCGTACTCCGTGTGACACACGGTTTGCCGGTCGGCGCCGGTGCCGGCGCGGTAGGGGAGTGGGAGTGCGTGGGGCGGACCCGTCGACTCGGTCCACTTCACCGTGCGGAATACGTCCTGGGGTCGAGCCTGCAAATCCTCCGCGATGGATGCAACGCCGCTGCAACACGTCACCTCCGTGCAGGCGCGGCATACGAGTCGTGAGGCCGATCCTTTCCGGGCTGTCGCCGGCAGCGCGGGCCGGCGACAGCCAACAGCACGGACCCTTGCCCGCGGACGCGAGCTTCAGACGGGTACCGGCCTCAGATACGGGTCTACTTGCTCAGGGCGAAGCGCATCAGGGCCTGTTCATCACCCTGCTTGATCTTTCCCGTCACGTTGATCACTTCAAGCTTCCAGGTACCGGCGACCCGCACGGCCTTGGCCACGGCGCAGCCGTTGTCCTGGGTGAGCAGGCTGGGCCAGATGTCCGCGACTTGCTGGGAGCTGCCGCCGGTTGCGTCGTAGACCTTGAAGCTGATGTTGCGTGCCTTCTGGAAGGAGCTTCCCTTCTTGAAGGCGGCGGCTACGAACACGATCGACGTGATGTGGGCAGGGATGCGTGCGAACTCCACCGAGACGGTTTCATCGTCGCCGTCGCCGTGTCCGTTCTGGTTGTCACCGCTGTGTATCAGGGAGCCGTTGCCCATGGGGTCGAGGGAATCGAGGCCGGCCAGGCGCACCGGGTCTGAGCCGTGCATGGCGACGGCGATCAGGTCGAGGTCGGTGCCGCTCTTGAGGCGGAGCTTGCCCATGACTCCTCCGCTGCTGCCTGCCGTAGGGTCCCATGACACCCCGATGGACAGGTGGGTTACTCCGTCCAGGTCGGCCGGGCCGTCTTCCTTGGTGAGCGTGATCATGCTTGGGCCATCCTCCGGTGAAAGGGACTACAACACGCAGAGTGTGCCTGGCGCTCAAATGGTTCCATGCGCTGGGTCCCAGCGTGCCCGCCGCCGGGAAGAGTGGGGCCCCGAGTATCCGTCGGCAGATCAGCTGAGCAAGGCAGTGTCCGGCGCCGCACGGGCATCAACTCTGCCGCCTGCTGGGCGTCGGTCGCCTGATGTCCGCTGGTCCGGATCGGGCCACTCGTATCCGTCGCGTCCTCGAACCGCGTACGACCGAAAACCGTCGGAGGGGCGGCTTTCAACAACTGCTTGCTCCGCCATGTCCACGGACAGTGGTCCGTCCCGGGTGGGCGGACAGCTCGTGGTCGTTGCCGACGGACAGCTCGGCTGCCTGACCAGAACCATGAATGATCATCTGTGCGGGCCGGCGGCAGTGGGTGTCGCCTCGGCGCTCGTGGGGCGCTCACGGGGTGCCGATGAGGTGCCGACTCACGGACCGTTCGCACGTCGGCTCCCACCGGAGGCGTCCAGCGGGTGATCATGCATGATGGCCGCCATGAGGGAATGGATGCAGGCTCGTCCGTGGTGGCAGGAACTGCTGATGAACTGGCTGCTGTTCAGCGTCGGGGTTCTGGTTTTCGGTGCCCTGTTCGCGGTGACGCTCGGTTGGACCGATACGGTGCCGCGCAACGCCTTCAAGTTCCTGACGATCACCCTTGCGTGGTCGGCGCTGGTGACTCCGTTTGCGCGGTGGCGGCGCCGGGCGCGCAGTTCGACCGCCCGGTGATTTCGTCTCTGTGGTCCTGCTGGTCGCTGTCATCGTGCGAGGGGGGCGGGGGGACGACGTCCTGACCGATCCCGCTCTGCGGCCGACCGGGCGCAGCGCTCCCGAAGACAGGGGCAGGCCCGTGGTCCTTCCCCTGCTCGTCGTCAATACGGCGCTGGCCCTCGCACTCCTGGTGTTCGGCTGACCACCGGTGGCCGGGCCGTCGTGGTAGCGGACCCGCGGGAGACCGCCGTGCCGCGACCCGCGTGGTGCCTTCACCCGGAGAATCCTCACAGATCTGCGCAAGGCTGCGTGGAATCCGGGCTGTTGTGTCCCAGAGCTGGGCGCGCAGCACCGACGGAGCGGATCCCGGCTCGGTCGCGCGGACCGCACACGAATGGGAGTACTACTTCGCATCCCAGGCCCACGAGGCGATAGGCCGACTCCGTGGGACCCCGGCGGACATGGAGACCTACCTCCAGGTCCGGCGCGGCATCGCCGGTACCGACCTGCCGCTCTCCCTCGGTGAGCGGGCCGCCGGCATCACCGTCCCCGCGGCCGCCTTCCACAGCCCGCAGCTGCGGATCATGAGGCAGGCAGCCATCGACGTCACCTTCATGTGCAACGACGTCTACTCGTTGGAGAAGGAGGAAGCGCGCGGCGACATGGACAACCTCGTCCTGGTCATCGAACACAGCCGCCGCTGCACCCGCGACGAAGCGATCAGCCACGCCCGCCGGGAGGTCCGTCGGCGCGCCGAACGGTTTCAGGAACTCGCCCTGCAGATGCCCGCCCTGTGCGCACAACTGAGGCTGACCGGCGGGGCAGCGGCCGCCGTGGACACGTACATCGAGATCATGGGCGCGTGGATGAGCGGATATCACGCCTGGCAGACCCAGACCCAGCGCTACACGAGGGCACCCCACGTCCTCCCCAGCACCGGACCTGGTTACTTCGACCAGATCCTCGGCGCGTGACAGCACCTTGCAGGCGCCGTCAGTTCCGGGTGTGAGCAGTTGCGGCGCAGGAAGCAGCCGACCTCGCCGAAGCCGTCCGCATGGAAGCCTCCGCCCGCGCCCACCGGCTGCGCCCGCTGCGCAACCTCGGAGCGGGACTGACTTCTTTCTGACACCGGCATCGGCAGCGCCGACTCCGAGACCGAGGCGCACTACCGACCCCGCCGCCGTGCACGGCGAGAGGCACGGCGGGAATCCTCTCCTGTGGGCGGGAAGCCGATCCTGGTCCAGACAGCCGAGCCGGCCGCGGCCCGCCGGGGCAACTACACGATCGAGGAGCTTGCCGACTTCGACCCGCGACGTGACGCGGTACGTGCGAGTGGCCGGTCCAACAGTTGTCGGAGATGCCGGTGCAGAAGGGGCCAGGAACGTTCAACCAGAGCCGGTCCCCCCAACGCTCGCCGAAGGACGTCTCGGGCTCGTGTGTTCGATCGGAAGGCCTCTGTCTAGGCTTTGCGGGCGAGCAGTTGAACCTCCTGGAACTGCCGCCGGTCGGTGGGCTGAGGCTCGCGAACCATCCGGGCCACCTCGGCCAACCCGGACTCGCGCAGCATCGCGGCGAGATGATCAGGCCACCACCGATAGGCCGGCGCGACGGTGTGATCGAAGACCTGCGTCGGGTGGGAGGGATCATCGCTTGCCGAAAAGCCGACCAGAAGGTGGCCGCCAGGTGCCAGCACACGATGGAACTCAGCCAGGATGACGGGGAGTTCCTGCGGGGGAGTGTGGATGATGGACCAACGTGAGAGTACGCCGCCGAGCACGCCGTCGGCGATGTTCGACGCGGTCATCGAGCCTACGTCGAACCGCAGGCCCGGATAGGCCTGCCGAGCCAACTTGATCATTGCAGGAGAGACGTCGACACCGAACGCCGCCAGCCCCAGCTCATCCAGATAAGCGGTGATATGGCCAGGCCCGCACCCCAGATCCGCGACTTGGCCGTCCCCACTCGCACTTGCGACCTCGGCGAAGGCGTTCAAGATCGCGCGGTCCAGCGGGCTGTCACGCAGCGTGTCGCGGAACAGCTCCGCATAGGTGGGGGCAACAGCGTCGTAAGCATCGCGGGTGACACTGAGGGCATCGTGTTCGACCATGCTCGCGACAGTAGTTCCTGGCTCCGAGGCGAGCCGAGAGAATCACGAGTTCCCTCCCGCCCGTTCGCCCGGGCTGTCGCCAGTTCGGAGAGACAGGCGTCGGATGCCCTCGACTCCGGCCCGATGTGACTCGTCTCGCTAGTTGTCGTCCTACGAGGACCCCGACCTGGGGTTTCGATGACCGATCGGCACGATATCTGTCGTGAAATCGGCAGGCTTCTTGTCGTCTGGTGGGCATTGGCGGGCAAATTCCCCGACCCGGCGCTGGTCCGTGCGCGCAAACGGCTCGAACACCTCCGCCGCGAACGTCTCCAACTCACCGCGCACCAGCGCAATCTCGTCCGGAGTCGCACACCCTCCGCCTGGGCCTGGACGGGCTGGAGGATCTGGGCGGGCAGGGCCGCAAACGACGGATCACCGAGGCCGAACGCTCGAGGATCATCGGCCTGGTCGAGCAGCACCCACCAGTCCCGAGAGCCTCCCAGGCCTGCCGGCAGGCCTGGGAGGCGCGACGAGGCCTGCGCTATGGGTTGACGTACTTACAGCTCCTGCATAGCTTGCGTCTTGCAGTATCGAATTGAATCGTTTCAAAATAATTCGAGCCGTCATCCGCCCGCCCTGGCCTGCGCATTCCTCGGCGGAGCATCGTCGCGTCCGGATCATCAAGGGAAGCACCCGCAACCTCGGAGTACGCATGATCATTTACGGCAGAAGGCATCTACCCCGTAGACGCAGCTCGACCGGCGCAGCCATCTCGCTGGGCCTGGCCCTCATCCTCGCCATGCTCGCCCAGCCGATGGCACCGTCCGCCACAGCAGCGACGCGGGCTCTCGTCTCCGCAGAGCGTGCAGCCCACTCCAAGGCGCCCCGAGTCCCCAGTGACTGGCGGGAGTACGTCCAGACTCCGAAGCGTTCCGATGTGTGCCCGGTTTCCGTGGTCAGCACGTCAGGCGCTGTCGAAGGCGCCCGGAACCTTCTGTGCGGCGGGTCGGGCGGAGCAACGCTGACCTACGTCGACGGCGGAGAAGCACCGACCGTCCTTCTCGACTATGGCCAAGAGGTAGGCGGCCTGCCCTACTTCAACGTCTCTGCCAAGTCCGGGTCCCCGACCTTGAAGGCCGCGTACAGCGAGGGCCTGCAGTACATGAGCCCGTCCGGTGACGGGTCGCCGCCATGGGCCGACGGCGACAGTTCTCGATCCAACACCTACCAGGTCTCTGGACCGGGCACGATCACCAACCGCTCCGCGCAGGGAGGCGAGCGGTACCAGCAGATCACGCTCTCCACGCCAGGCCGCCTGACACTGAGCAAGGTCGGAATCGACTACATCGCCGACCGCACCCAGGCAGACGGGTACGGGGGCCACTTCCTCTCGAGTTCGGACGAGTTGAACAAGATCTGGTACGCCGGTGCGTACACCTTGCAGACCGATCTCGTTCCGGCCAACTCCCTTCCCGGGTCCTGGTCCGTCCAGGACGGCGCTTTGAATGCCGGCGGTTCGAAGATCAATGACGGTGCCGGGGTCCTGAATCGTGGAGCCTCCTGGAGCGACTACACGACGACCTTCCGGACGAAGATTCTCCACAACCAGGCCGGGTGGATGGTCCGCGCGCAGAACTCTCAGAACGGCTACCTGTTCATTCTCGACGACAGCACCGACACCGGCGGTGCCCCGAATACGCTGCAGAAGTTCAACGTCCATGACGGGGCCTACACCAGCCTCGGCTCCGTAGCTCTGCCGTCCTCCGTGGACGAGGGGACCTGGCACACCGTGGCTACCACGGTGTCCGGAGCCGACATGACGATCTCGCTGGACGGCAGGCAGATCGACCGCGTCGACACGTCGGCTCTGCCCTCCGGCGCCGTTGCCGATCCAGCTGGGACCATAGGGTTTCGTGAGTTCGGCGACGAGAAGGCGGCCTTCAAGGACCTCACTGTCGTCAGCAGTACGGGCACGACGCTCTACAGCACCGCTCTGACCGCTCCCGCCGCGCTCGCCGACTTCACTCCACCGGGGTCCAACGCGCTGGCGTCGGTGCTCGACGGAGCCAGGCGCGACCGTGCGATCTGGAGCGGCGACATCCTGGTCGAGGGCCTCACCGACTACTACTCCGTGAACAACCCGGAGTACATCAAGCAGTCCCTGAACCTGCTGGGCAGCCGGCAGCTTTCCAGCGGGTTCGTTCCCGGCGCCCTTCACCCGGCGACCGTGCCGCACCTCGGACCGCTCACCCCGGGCGACACGACCACCTACTCGGCCACGTACTCCATGTACTTCGTCACCGGCCTGGCAAGCTACTACCTCCACACCGGCGACAAGGATTTCATCGCCAGGCAATGGCCCGTCGTCAAGCGTGAGCTCGCCTGGAACGCGACGCGGCTCGACGGGAACGGCTTGTTCTCGACCAGAGCCGGAGTCGACGGCGCGGACTGGAACTTCTACGACAGCGACAAGGGCGGCGAGGTCTCCGCTTACAACATCCTTTACTACAAGACACTGCTCGACGGTGCGGCACTGGCGACCGCCGCAGGAGAGGCCTCACAAGCCGCTGCCTACAGGGCGGATGCCGAGACGCTGAAGACGCGGATCAATGAACGTCTCTACGACTCGAAGAGCGGCCTCTACAAAATCAGTGACACCCAGTCAGGAGTCGCGCAGGACGCCAACGCCCTGGCCGTCCTGTACGGAGTCGCGCCGTCCTCGAAGCATGAGGAGATCCTGGCCAAGCTCAAGTCGGCCCTGTGGAGCTCCCCTTACGGACCGCTTCCCTTCTCCTCCGACGCAGGCAACAAAGACCTGGTCAGCCCCTTCATCAGTGGGTTCGAACTCCAGGCACGCCTGGCGGCCGGCGACACCGCGAACGCGCAGGAGCTCTTGCACAATGTGTGGGGTCACATGATCGCTGCGGGCCCGAACCGCACCGGGACCATGTGGGAGAACATCTCCGGCCGCGACGGGACACCTGGCCTGGGGTCGGGGACGAGCCTGTCCCACGGGTGGTCCACAGCCCCGACATCCGCATTGTCGAGCTACGTCCTGGGCGTTCGTCCGGATACAGCGGGATACACCAGCTGGACAGTCCAGCCCCACCCCGGAGACCTCACCTGGACGCGAGGAATCGTTCCTACCCCGCAAGGCGACATCGACGTCCGCTGGACTGCCAGGACTGGCGCTGATCGGTTCAGTCTGACCGTCAATGCCCCCAAGGCCACCAGTGGCACCATCGCGATCCCGGTCTCCGGCCAGGCCCGCACCGTCGCCGTCAACGGCAAGGTGGTGTGGCGTCACGGGGCCTTCACTGCTGCGGCTGGAGTTACCGGTGGCCACTTTGAATCCGGCTACGTCTACCTGAAGGTGAAGCAGCACGGCAGCTACAAGGTCACCTCGCGCTAGGTGTTCTGTCCCGGGAGGTTGTGGACGGGTGAGCCAGGTCTCGGCTGAGGAATCTTGAACGGGTGAGGGCCTTCCGGTTCGGTGTGGATTGCGACGTCTACACCAACCGAAAGGCCCTCGTGGTCCACCGTAATGCACCCCTGACCGAGACCGGCCGTCTGCGTCTGGCCCGCTGCGTGGTCGAGGACGGCTGGCCGCTGCGTCGGGCCGCCGAACGCTTCCAGGTCTCACCGACCACGGCACAGCGATGGGCCGACCGCTACCGGGCCCTTGGTGAGGCCGGGATGGCCGACCGCCCCTCCCGGCCTCGCCTGAGCCCGCGCCAGACACCGACCCGCACCGAACGCCGGATCATCAAGGTCCGCGTCCTGCGCCGGTGGGGCCCGGCCCGCATCGCGCACCTGCTGGGCCTGGTGCCCTCGACCGTGCACTGGGTGCTGACCCGCTACCGCCTGGCCCGGCTCACCCACCTGGACCGGGCCACCGGCCGCGTCATCCGCCGCTATGAACGCGACCGGCCCGGCGAGCTGATGCACGTGGACATCAAAAAGCTCGGCAACATCCCCGACGGCGGCGGCCACAAGACCCTGGGCCGCCAGGCCGGCCGCAAGACCCGCTCGAACGTCGGCTACAGCTACATCCACACCGCCGTCGACGACCACTCCCGCCTCGCCTACAGCGAGATACACACCGACGAGAAGAAGGAGACCGCCACCGGCTTCTGGCAACGGGCCCAGGCGTTCTTCACTTCGTGCGGGATCACCGTCGAACGAGTCCTGACCGACAACGGCGCCTGCTACAAGTCCCACGTCTGGCGCGACACACTCGCAGCGGCCGGGATCACCCACAAGCGAACCCGGCCCTACCGGCCGCAGACGAACGGCAAGGTCGAACGCCTCAACCGCACCCTGCTGGAGGAGTGGGCCTACGCCCGCCCCTACCGCTCAGAAACCGAACGACGCGACGCGTTCCCGCAATGGCTGCACACCTACAATCACCACCGCGGACACACCGCGCTCGCAGGCAAACCACCCGCCAGCCGCGTCCCCAACCTCACAGGGCAATACAGCTAGGGGCCGACTGTCATCACGACAGATGTCTTGCCGACGCCACAGTCAGCGTGACGAGTCACACCCGATCCGGACCAGATGCCCCGGCTTGAGGAGATCCACGGCAACCTCCTCGACCGCCTGGAGAAGCAAAGGACCAGGGATAGCCAGATCGTGCTTCGGGCGGTCGTGTTCCTACCCGGCTTCTGGTGCGCCGTAGGAGAACTCGTACCCGGTGAAGTCGGCGACGTGGACGTATCCGATGCGCTGGTAGAGGGCGTTGCTGGTGGGGTTGGCGGGGTCCGTGAAGAGCACGACGTCCGTCGCGCCCGCGGCCAGCGCGGCTCTGCTGACCTCGACGGTCACGGCCCCCGCGTAGCCGCGGCCCCGGAGGTGGGACGGGGTGTAGACGGGGTCCACCCGGATCATGCCGCCGACCATGGAGGTCGCGGCCGCCATGGAGGCGGGAATGCCGTCCGGGGTCTCCCAGAACGTGAAGTGTCTGTCGGCGAAGCGCGAGTCGGCCCAGGAGCCGGCGTCAATGGCCGCTATGGAGACGTTCTCTCCGACATCGACGCAGAACTCGCGGCACCAGCGCACGACGTGCTCGTGATCCTGCTCGCCCGCGACGCGACCCCGCCCCTCCGGGCGCGGCTGCGGCGGGGTGAGTCCGCGGAGACGGTAGAGATGCGTCCGCCAGAAGGGCACCGGCACAGCGCCCGTGTGCCGCTGCCATGCCTCGGCGAAAGCGGTGGCGGTGTCGTGGTCCGCGATGACGTTGGAGGGGGAGTGACCGAGGCCGGCCAGGTGAGCGGCGAGCGTACCGGCCTGCTCGGCGGAGAGCGGGGTGAGGCCCAGACGGCCGCGCGGAGTCCGGTAGAAGATGGCGCGAACCTGACCTGCTGCCTCCAGCCGGCCGAAGACGGTGGCTGCAGGGCCGTGTGGGTCTGTCCCACGTGTTCGCGGTCCCGCTCGCAATTTGTCGATGTCCGTCAGTGGCGTGTTGTGCAGGGCGGGGCGCGAGCGCAGGAAGTCTCCCGCTCGGGCGAGGAAGGCGTCGACGTCTTCGGTGAGGTGCCAGTCATCCGGGCGCATGCTTCATGATCCCCGCTGAACTCGGCTCGGGGCGCACTTGCCTGGAGATGAGCCGTCGCCACGACCGGGCCCGCGCTTTTCGGCCGGGCGAGGCAACTGCTGCTGATCACCTCCGCTCCTCCGGACGGGGCGTCGGAGACGTCGCAGGTGTGCGCAGCGACATCGGCGACGGAGGGCGGCCGCGCCGCTGAGTCGTCGGACGCGGAATCCGAGTGCCGTGCCGGCTGCGATGGCCGCCTTGGATAATGAGGGCGCGGGCGTCGGCCAGGGGCTGTGCCTCAAAGAGAAGCGGATCTGCTGCGCTGTGGAGCGCCCGGGGGAGAGGAAGAGGCCATGACAGACACGGACGGCGAGCGCCGACCTGCCGGTGAGTTGGAGGCGAGTGTGCTCGCGGCGTTGTGGGCGGCGGCCAAGCCGCAGACCGCGGCGCAGGTCAGGGCCGCGATGGCGCAGCCGCTCGCTCGTACCACTGTCGCGACTCTGCTGGCCCGTCTCTGCGACAAGGGGGCCGTCGGGCGCAGCCCTGGGAAGCGGGGGTTCGTGTATTTCCCCGTGGCCGACTCGCACGGGCTGACGGCTCGCCGTATGCACCGCGAACTCGATCAGGACGGTGATCGGAGCATGGTGCTGGCCCGGTTCGTCGAGGGGCTGAGTCCAGAGGACGAGGTCGAGTTGAAGCGCTTGTTGGGGGAGAACGGGCAGTGATCGCGCTGCTGCTGCTTCCGTTGGTGCTCCCGTTCGCCCTGCCGTCGCTCGCCAGGCGGGTCGTGCTTCGTGTGCACCCCGACGTGGCGCTGTGGACCGTCACTTCGGCGGCGACGGTACTGGCGATCGGCGTCGTGGCGTGCCTGGGCGTTCTGTCGCTGCCGATCGCACTCGCGGTTCCGGCACTCGGTCGGCTGGCCGAGCTGATGCAGCCGCTCGACGCGGGTCCTGCGGCAGTCGTGCGGGCCTTGTCCGTCCTCGCCGGGGGAGCGCTCGCGGTCACCTGTCTCACCGCTGGGCGACGGGGGCTGGCAGAGGTGCGGCGATTCCGTGCGGCGCACGGCGATGTCACAGACCTGCCGCACGTCGGCGGACTCTGCGTCGTGGACGACGTCCGGGCGCAGGCGTACGCGCTGGGCGGCACTCGCCGCAAGGAGAGCCGGATCGTGGTCACCACGGGCATGCTGCGCGCTTTGACCCCGCCGGAGCGTGAGGCTCTTCTCGCGCACGAGCGGGCTCATCTCACCGGGCGTCATCATGTCTTTCTCGCCGCGGCGCAGTTCGCCGGATGGTGTCATCCTGCGCTTGCCGCTGTCGTGGCGCAGGTGTCCTTCGCGGCCGAACGTGTCGCGGACGAAGCGGCCGCGGAGGCCACCAAGGACCGCAGGCTGACGGCTCACGCCGTGGGCCGCGCGGCACTCGCCGCGACACGTGACGGGGGCCGTGCCGTCCCGCCGCCTTTCGCCGCGGGAGCCTCCAGCGGGCCGGTACCCGTCCGGGTGAGGGCCCTGCTTGAGCAGGTGCCGTCCCGTCGGTTCGCAGGGACCGTGGTCGCTGTGGTTCTGGTGTGCGGGGTCGCCGGGGCGTCGTCCATCGCGGGCGCGGTGTCACTGCACCGCGATGTCGAGGTCGCCCAGGGTGAGGATCCCGGCGACTGAACCGGCAGGCGGGCTAAGGGACTTGACCCTCGTGTGACTCCCGCCGGGGGCGGGAGTCCGGCGTGCTGGAGGGATGCGCCGTGGACTGCGGCGGGGGCCGCGTCGGCGCGAACCACGTACTGATCAGCGTGTCGAACGAGCCTGGTTGTCGCCCTCTCCCGCCCTCTGCTGTCCCCCTGAATGGTGATTAGGTAAACCGCGGGCCCCGGGAGAGACCACCGGCGTCCGTCACCCGACGACGGTCCAGGTGTCGCCGCCGGCGAGGAGTGCGGCGAGGTCGCCTTTGCCGTTCTGTTCGATGGCGGTGTCGAGCTGGTCGGCCATCTGCGTGTCGTAGACCGGCCGGTCGATT